>JBMNGZ010000001.1:0-882002 GCA_050950105.1 Candidatus Hydrogenedentales bacterium
ACGAGGATTTGGATCACGCGCGGATTGAGCAACAGGATAAACGCAACCGTGACGAACCCCGCGAGTACCAGAAGGATTCCAGAAAAAATGACCCCATTGATGTTGAGCAGCCGGAATCCCAGCGGAAACGTCAGGAAAAGGAGAAAAGTCAGGGCAACGAAGCCGATTAATTTTTCGACGGCGATCACCGTCGCGCATTTGACGGTCTCGCCGGTATACACGGAAGAATCATAGAGACGGTAACCGTCGAGCCCAATGGTGCTGGGCAGGAAAATTCCGAAGACGCGCCCCACGAACCAACTTTCCACGAGGTACTTGAAGGGAATGGCCAGACCCTGCCCTTTCAGCAAAAGCCGCCACCGGAGAATTCCGGCCCCCATGCCTGCGAGTTTCACGACGACAGCGAACAGCAGCCAGGGAATCAGACTGCCCCAGTGGGCCCCGCGCAGCTCTTCCCACATCTTGGCAGGGGTGACTCCGCCGAAGAAATCTTCATTCAAACCAAAGGTCTGTGGCCGAAAAAGCAGGATGAACAACAGCGAAGTGAATACAAGCTTGATTAGAATGCCAATGGCTTTTTTCTTCATACGGTCCTTGCCTGCCCGGTGGGGAATGGATGAAACCAGCACAGTCGCTACACAAGCACCAACTCTAGCACGCGTCTGAAGTCAGGGGCAAGAAAGTGCCGGTAAGCGGGGCTCAGCAAGGGTTTTAGATGACATAAGGCTGGGTATTCCAGCCGTACCGGCTTCAGAGGAATCGGGGCATTCACACTCCGCGCGGCCGGGTGTCCGGCGCGGTATTAAAAAGCTCAGCAACCTCGCGAAATCCCGCAATGGCCGTTTCAAGTGCATTATCGTCGATATCGAGATGGAACACTACCCGGATCTGGGTGGAACCCGTAGCGCCCGCAAGGATGCCACGCGCCTTGAGCTGCGTTACGAAGGCCAGCGCATCCGGCACCTCGAGAAAAATGATGTTGGTGGGCGACGGAAGTGGAAAGACGATACCCGGGGCGCCTTCAAGCGCCGTGCGGAAGCGTTTCGCGCGTGTATGGTCCTCGCAGAGGCGATCGCGGTGACGCTCCAGCGCATAGAGCGCCGCCGCAGCCAGGATGCCGGCCTGCCGCATGCCGCCACCGAGCATCTTGCGATAGCGGTGGGCCCGAGCGATGGTGCCGGCATCGCCGCAGAGGATAGACCCCACGGGCGCGCCGAGGCCTTTTGAGAAACAGAAGGACAAGGTGTCGCAATGACGCGCATAGTCTTTGACATCCGCGTGGATAGCCGTGCAGGCATTGAAGATGCGCGCGCCATCGCAATGCAGACGGAGCGCGTGCTGGTGCACCACGTCCCCGATGGCGGCGACGGTCTCGACCGGGTACACGGCGCCTCCCCCCCGGTTTGTTGTGTTCTCGATCGACACCAGCGTGGTGGGCGAATAATGGTGATCCGGCTGCAGCACGAGGCTGCGTTCGACCTGTTCCGGCGACAGGATGCCGCAGGCGCCGGGGAGGGTCTTCGTCATCAATCCAGCGACCATGCCCACGCCACCGGATTCGAAATGGAACGGATGCGCGGATTCATCGAGCACCAGGGTATCCCCGGGGCGCGTCTGGGACACGGCAGCGAGCAGATTGGCCATGGTGCCCGAAGGAACAAACAAGGCGGCTTCCTTGCCGGTCAGCTTCGCCACCTGCGCTTGAAGGACGTTGACGCTCGGATCTTCGCCGAGCACGTCGTCGCCTACTTCGGCCCCTGCCATGGCCTCGCGCATGCCCGCTGTGGGCCGAGTAACCGTGTCGCTTCGCAAATCAATGAATTCGGGTGACATCTCCATCCACTTCTTCACAATTCATGCGCATGGGTTTGCCCTGGAACACGTTCAGCCACCGGGACAGCATACGGCCTTTCGCCGCAGGGATGCATATTTTTCATGGGGTGAGAGCGGGAGGAATCGCGTGGCGTCAGGGCGTGACTGCCGTGATCGTGATGGAATCGCCGTCCTGCACGGACCGCAGCGCAGTAGCTTCACCGTCGACTTTGCCCATCACATTGACGGCCGTCACCAGGCGGCATTCATTGCCAACGGAGATGGGAGTTGGACCGTAAGGAATCGCGATCGAAGCGCCTTGCACCCAGAAACAGACCGTTCCCGGAGCGACCACCTGCCGGGGATGGTCTTCCAATTCGGCTTCGATGGGAACGGAAAAATACACTTCATGACCCCACGTGCGGGCGGTAGAGCTTAGCGGCAATGCAGCAGCCAACAGATGGCTGGCAGGCGAGTCATTCAACGTGGCCTCAAGCGCACCAGCGGGCCAGTTAATCCGTATACGCATAGTCCATGGACATGCCCCTCAGCCAGTCACTGGGCGAAGAGCCGACGTTGCGGATGGTATGGACCACATGGGCGGGAATCAGGATCTCTTCTCCGGGCTTAAGCTCGAAGATCTCTCCTTTCATTTCGACGACGATATCGCCTTCGATTGCCATAATGAGCTTGTCGGCGTCGTGCGCATAATCCGTCCAGGCCTGCCCTGGTGGATCGCTTCGGCGTTCACACGTGAACCCGCGCGCATGCCAATCGGCGTCGACTTGAGCCTCATCGATGAGTGTTTTGTTCAGGTCTTCGATTACTTCGCCCATAAGAAAACCCTTCCCAAGTCCAAGTTTCGTGCTTTTCGAGATCTCAATTGCCAAATTTACGGGATTTTTAGGTCCAACCCATCACCATTGTACGATATATGACGAGATTTATCAAGAGATATTCATGTTTTGTACATTTTGAGATTATCTCAGACCGAAATACTCGAAAAACTGGATATTAGATCTCCTTTTTGAATATAACTACCTGCAACGCAGTAAGTTGTTACCCATACAAATCACGTCGCCAAAACATACACCAGATTCAGTTTTCACCATTAAGCGGCCGTTCGTCAAGAGATATCACGCGCAAACATCACGAATTCCCATTAAATCAGGCATTCAAGGAAAATCCCGTGGTTCTGAAGCGGCAATTCGGGCGTAAGTGTCGCATTTTCAGATGGTTACTTGGACCGCATCTTCACGGAAGCGTTGTACTGGATGAGGCTTCAGCGCGAAACTTGTCAAGAGTTTCCTTCATGCGCAGCTGCAGAATCTGCTCTGGACAGGCGTCGATGGCGGCCGCCTGCCAGGTGGCGGCCTGGTCCAGGTCGCCTGCAGCATAGTGAGCCAGGGCGAGCGCTTCCAGGATGCGGAAATCCTGGGGGCGAGCTTCGTGCGCGCGGGTTGCGGCGCGCAGCGCGGTGTCCACGTCGCGGGGCTCGAGGCCGGGTTCCGTGAGAAGACGCCATGCGAATTCGCGGAGCAGCTCGGGACGTGCGCTCCCCCACTCGACAATCCGTTCGCCCAGCGCAGCCGTTTCGTCGGGATTGGCGCTGCGGGTCGTGGCAGCAAAGTAACGAGCCATGAGACGCTCGGCGCGTTCGGCGAGGATTTCGGATTTCAGGGTGTAGCTTTCGCCGACCAGGCGCTCGATGCGGCCGTCAATTTCCTTGGCCGAGGGGACTCCGTGCCAGACGAGATTGCCGTCACGATCGATCAAAAAGGCGTGCGGGATGCCCGGCGAGCCAACAGGCCTCATGTAGGCATTGTATACGTCGCGCTGGGGGGAGTCGGTAACGAGCGCATACCCCGCGGCGCCCCCCATGGACTGGGTGAAATGATGGACGACGGACGGAGGCTCATTACTCACCCCGATGATTACCAGGCCTGCTTCGGCATATTGATTTTGGAGTTCGGCGAGATGCGGCATCATCGCCCGGCAGGGCTCGCACCATGTCGCCCAGAACTCGATCAAAAAGAACGGTTTCGGATTTTGCCCCGCCCAGTCGAAGAGATTTACCGGGCTCGGGCGAATCCATTCGCCCACGCGTAAGGGCGGTGCGGAATCGCCCGCCGCCAGCGGTGCGGCGTACACTGCACCACACAGGCTTGAAACCGAAAACAACACAAAACATATCCTGCGCATGACAGCCTCCGTGCTTATGCGCCTACTCTAGCCCCGCGAAGCACGTCAGCGCAAGGGCCGGCGCCATCCCTGCCCCGCTCCCTGAGAAAAACCGGAGTAGGTGAACTTTCCATCACGAAGCCATATTTGATAGGCTTTCTCAGGGATCCGCAAAACAGCTCTGTTCGCCAGGAATTCTGGGGGGGCTTGATTATCAAGGAGGATGACAGATGGCGGAAGGAATATTGCAAGGCAAGACCGGGGTGGTCCTGGGCGTTGCAAACGAACGTTCGATCGCATGGGCCTGCGCGCAGGCCTGCTCGGCGGCCGGCGCGCGGCTGATCTTCAATTATCTGGGGGAACCGCTGGAAAAGCGCGTGAAACGCCTGCTGGACGAACACCTGCCCGATGCGCCGGCGTATCCGTGTGATGTGTCCAGCGACAGCGGCCTGGCGGATTTCTTCGCGAAGGTGCGCAATCACACGGAGCAGCTTGATTTCCTGATCCATTCGGTGGCCTACGCGGACCGCGAGGACCTGCAGCGCGACTTCATTGGCACGAGCCGCGAAAATTTCGCGATGGCGATGGATATCTCGGCGTATTCCCTGGTGGCGGTAGCCCGGGCAGCCGCCGATCTGATGCCCGCAGGCGGCAGCATCGTGACCATGACCTATTTTGGCGCGGAGAAGGTGGTTCCCAACTACAACGTCATGGGCGTGGCGAAAGCGGCGCTCGAGGCCTCAGCGCGATACCTGGCGAACGATCTCGGTCCCCGGAGCATCCGGGTGAACTGCATCAGCGCTGGACCCTTGCGCACCCTGTCGGCATCGGCCATTGCGGGCGCACGGACCATCGGCCGTTTCGTTGAAAAGGTGTCGCCCCTGCGTCGCAACATTGAGGGCAGCGACGTGGGCCACGCGGCGGTCTACCTCGTTTCCGACTGGTCGGCGGCAGTTACCGGCGAGGTGTTGCACGTGGATTCCGGATGCAACATCATGGGCATGGGGCTTGTGGAAAATGAACCTCATGGGGCATAGTAAACAGGCGCCCTCGTGAAAACGCTACTGTGGGAGACGGGATTTGGCGTTTACGCGGCCGACCAACAGACAACTCGTTGAGTGCGTGGCCGCCCATCTGGATGTGGATATAGAATCCATTTCCCTGGCGCCCATTCCCTCGGGAAAATTCAACGATTCATACTACGTGCTTGCGGGCGGCACGGAGTATGTCCTTCGCATCGCACCCAGCCGTAAAGCCGTATTCTGTTTTTATGAGCGAGAGATGATGCGGCAGGAGCCGTATATCCACCAGCTGCTGCTCGAACGGACAAGCGTGCCGGTGGCCCGCATTTATGCCTTTGACGACAGCCACCGCATCATCCCTCGAGACTTTCTTATCATGGAGCGCCTGCCCGGCCTCGCCATGAGCGAGCTGACGCATATTGACGAGCCGGCGATCCTCTACCAGGTGGGTCAGGCTCTGGCGCAGACCCATGCCCAGAAAGGCCGCCGGTACGGCTACGTGGGCGCACACCACCCCATGGAACCTCAGCATTCGTGGGCAGATGCGTTCCATATTATGTGGCACAAGCTCGTGGATGATGTGGTGTCGGTCGGGTATTACGACGACGAAGAACGAACGCTGATGCTCTCGACCCTGGACAAGTACATGCGTCTGTTTGATCGGCCGGTGGAGGCTGCGCTCCTCCACATGGATGTATGGGTTCAAAACATCCTCGTGGAAGGCGGCAACCGGCTGACTGGACTCCTGGATTGGGACCGGGCGCTCTGGGGCGACCCGGAAATCGAGTTTGCCGTGCTGGACTATTGTGGCATCTCAAAGCAGCCTTTCTGGGAGGGTTATGCCGGCAGCCGCGATGAATCTGGCGAAGCGCGGGTCCGAAACTTCTTTTACCTGCTTTATGAAATGCAGAAGTATATCGTCATCCGCCATGGCCGCAACCACGACGGCGCCAGCGCGATGGCCCACAAGCGCCAGGTGATGCAGATCATGCGTCGAATTCAGCAACGCACCTGAACCCAAGGCTGCTCCCTTAACCTGGAGGCGGGCTGCGTTGGAATGCATACCCCCGGGGCTGTGTTCCGTAAACAGGGTTGGAGCTGCTACACCGCGCCCCGGTCCATTCGATAGACATGAAATTGCAGAGACGTTCCCGCAGGGCACGATGTAATTGAATTCGTGGCAAGGGCGTGTTGTTCCCCTGCGGTTCGAGCGCAGGCCGACGCACAAGACGTAGTATCGCACACGGCAGAAAAAAGACGCCGCTGCGACAGCGGCTTTGAGAAGTTGAGATCTTCGCGCGATTTTCCGCGCAGCCTGGGCCTGCCGCGTATCTGTTCTCCCAGCTCACCGAATAGGGGCAAATCATTGTGAACAAAATGCGCGCGACCGCGTCCATTACCGTATACCCGAAAGTGAAAAGACTATGGTGATGACGGATACGACACATGACGGCAGCTCGGCGACTCTTGCGTCGCGATCAACGCCCTCGCCGGCCCGAAGCTTTCTGATTGCGCGCTGGTTGTTTCTGCGCTGCCTGGCCGCGCTGTATCTGATCACGTTTCTATCGCTTCTGTGGCAGATCCCCGGTCTCCTGGGTGAAAACGGGATCTCGCCGGTCAAGGAAAATCTGCGTCTGGCGCAATTCCTGCCTGGCGCGGAGCGGTATCTCATCTTCCCCACGTTGTTCTGGCTCGACGGGAGCGATGCCTTCCTCTATCTGCTTTGCGGCGCTGGCGTCGTGATCTCCGGGCTGGTATTTCTGGGCGTTGCGCCGCGGCTGCTGGTTCCGCTCCTCTGGCTCATCCATCTGTCGTTTTTCACCGTAGGCGAAGTTTTGATGGAGTTCCAGTGGGACGCGCTGCTTCTGGAAATCGGCTTTCTCGCGCTATTTCTCACGCCGTCCGGCATCTACCCGGGGCTGGGGCGCAAAGAGCCGCCGTCGTCACTGGTTTTGTGGTTATTCCGACTGATGCTGTTCCGGCTGGTTTTTATTGCGGGCGCGGTGCGTCTGCATTACGTGCTGCTTCATGGGGTTACAGCATTTGAAGTGCCCTTTGCAAGTCAGCCGGTACCGACGCTTTTGGGCTGGTACGCCAACACGACTCCGCTGCCGTTCCGGATTGGCCTGGGTGCGGTAGTGCTCGCGAGCCAGCTCCTGGTCCCCTTCCTGGTGTTCATGCGCCGGAGCGTCCGGGTCAGCGCCGGGGGCATCCTGGTGTTGCAGCAACTGGCTCTGATGGCGCTGGGGCTGCACTTCATGGCCGGGGTTCTTACGATCGCGGTCTGCCTGACACTGATGGATGACGCCACGTGGCATGGGTTCCTCCCACTCTCCCGGAAATGGATGCGCCCGAAGCCCGCATCCGTAAAGGCACGTCCGGCGCCTTTCCGGAGTTTCGCTATTGGTGTGGTGACCCTGCCGATCCTCACCCTCTCAGCCATGCAACTGCTGACGCCGATCGTTCCTGAAAAGCACTGGCCGGCCCACGCCCGGCTCCTGGCGGCTTTGACGGAACCCTTCCATATCGTCAACGCCTACGAGACCTTCGCGGTGGCGCCAGAGCACCGGCCTGAGATCATCATCGAAGGCAGCATGGATGGGACCACGTGGAAACCCTACGGCTTCCGCTCGAAAACCGGCGACACGCAAAAGCCGCCGCTGTGGTTTCAGCCTGGGCTCGCGCGTCTGGACACGCGCATGCGTTTTGCCGCCATGACCAGCCTATCGGAGAATCCCTGGGTGATCACCCTGATGTCACGGTTGCTGGAAGGATCCCCGGAAGTGCTCACCCTGCTGGATGAAAATCCATTCCCAGTCGCCCCGCCACGGCACGTTCGAGCCGTACGCTATGTCTATACCTTCAACGACGCGAAAACGGCCCTCCAGGAAAAGACCTGGTGGCACCGGGAGGCCCTGGGCCTGTACGCGCCGCAGCTGTCCCGGCCGGTGCATTATGAGATGGCCCGGCATTGCCCACTTTCCGAGCCGCAACGCCAGCCCGCGCTCCTGTAGTGAAAACAACGCCATTCTTCCGAGGGATCAGACCCTTTTTGCCAACGCGCCCACAAAAAACGTGAAATTCAGGAATTTCCGGCCCATATTCGGCTCACATTCGAAAAACGGCAAAAATCGTCGTGTATACTCCATCTGTTATGAGTGGACCGGGTATCCAGACGGGGAATTCATCCACGCGGGCCTCTGCAGCTATTGTGGCTGTGGGGGGTCCCTCCTGCTCCGGAAAATCCACCCTGGTACAGGCGTTAGAGAGCCACTGGACGCCGGCACATGCCGTGGTGCTCCCCATCGATGCGTATTACCGGGATCTCGCGCATCTGCCCGTCGAAAAACGGATGCACTGCAACTTCGATTCACCGGAATCCATCGATTGGACCCTGTTGACACAGCACCTGACCGCGATCACCGCGGGAGAGGCCATTGAACGGCCCGTTTACGATTACACCACCCATGCCCGCGCAAAAGAGACGATTCGACTGAAATCGCGGTCCATCGTTATTGTGGAAGGCTTGCTCGCTCTATGGCCCGATTTTCTGCGTCGTCAGGCAACGCTGCGTGTCTACGTTGATCTGCCGATAGAGCAATGCCTGACGCGGCGAATCATCCGGGACCGCGCGGAGCGGGGCCGGAGTGAGGCCCAAGTGCGCGAACAATTCGAGCGATTCGTCCGGCCCATGGCGGAGCGTTACGTGCTGCCCACCCGAGCCAGCGCCGATCAGGTGCTGCCAGGCGACGGCTCGCTGAAACACGCGGTGGAACGCGTGGCCGGCCTGCTCCACCAAACGCTCGCCGCGACCTGATCCGCGCAGCAGGCAGGACAAAGCCAGGTCATCTCCGGGTGACAGCTACCCGGCACACGGCGAGTTTCTTTTCGCCTCCGTGGACGGCCAGCCGGAAATCGGCGTCGTTGGCCCGGTTATCGAAGCGGCATTGTTCGAGGTCAAAGCTTGCGGTTTTCCATGCCTGCGTGTGTCCGAGCCAAACGTGGCCTCCATGACGGAAGGAGCCGTTGAGGGGCCCGCTCTCCAGATCCGTGCTGTCGTATTCGATGGCGAAAGCGTCGCAACCGGAGTCCCAGTACGTGATCTCCAGCGTGACCGCGCCGCCCTTGAGCAGCAGCGCAAATCCATCATCGACATTGAAATAGAGATAACGGGAATCCGCCGGCAGAGCATTGTCGTCTGAAACCACTCCAGCTCGTCCGCCATGTTCCATCGCGAGCCAGACACCGTCGCCACTGCTCTTTCGGAGAGCGATGCCATTGGCTGCCTCGCCGTCCCACGTGACGCTCCGGCTATCGACGAAGGGTCCGACAGGATTCAGGAGCTGTCCGGCGCGCCACATGTCCGAAAAGAGCCGGGTCAGGACGATGTAGTGCCGGCCGTATTCGCGCGAATCAGCGATATCGGTGCCTTCATGCCACTCGTTCCAGGTTTCGACATGAACCATCCAGGGGCGCAGGTCGGCGGGCAGGCGAAGGATGCGCAACCAGCTGTCGGCGTAGTGCCTGCCAAATTCGCGGTCAACGATGAGTGGGTCCCGCCCCGGAACGGCGCTGTGGTCGTAGCCGGGGCCCAGCGCAGCCACCTGCTTGTCGAGCATGAGGTGGATGGCGCCGCCCCACTGATACTGCGCATCAGCCTCGCCCTGCCAGTCCCGCATCTTCACGATGAACGGCTCGCAGCCGAAATCCCGCTGAAACCCCGTGCGCAGTTCCTGAAACGATTCTGCCGATTGTGCCCTGGCAAACGAGCCCGCATACAGGAAGACAATGGGTTTGCCCTCAACTCGCGCCCATTTCTCCGGAGGGATCATGCTGAAGAAATCGCGGATGCAGGTGTAAAGCCATTGCCGGCCGAACGGAGTCGTGAGGTCGACGTGGTAGTCTTCGCCCGCAGCGGCGTAGCCGTTGAAACGCAGAATGCTCGTATCAAAGAACAGGCCAATCCGGGGCGGCTGCTTTCCTTCAGAGAGCAGGGCGTCGTGGGCCTCTACTAACGGAGGCAATCCGGCGAAACTCCAGCCCGTATACTGACCCGGGACGCCCCAGAAGACCGGCATTAAAAAGTCGATGCCGGCATCAAGCATGTCTTCCATCTGCGCCCGGTGCCAGGGCGTGCTACGGAAGCTTAACTCAGTCATGTCCGCGGGGTGAGTAGTCAACGCATCGGAGCCATCTCCATTCACGATGTGCGCGTTCGATTCCACGTCATACCAATAGAAATAGGTACAGCCGACCACGGGTTCTCCAAGTGCAAACGAATGCGCACCGGCATGCGCAGCAGCATCCAGGCCGGCGTAGGGCCCCGGCGCCTGGCCCGGCAGCGGAGGGAGATGGGCTTCAGCGGACAGAGCCGTGCCCGCCGCAACTATCCACAAAACAACGACAAGAACGAGCAGACGCTGAAGGATCATGACACGCAGGCCTCCCAGACAGCTGATTGTGGCTTCTGCAAACGCGCTGCACCGCAAACCCGTGCGACAGCCACGTCATTGTAACGAATCAAGGATGCCCTGCCGAGCGTAGAACGTGGAAGGCCCCGCCGCATAGAGCAAGCGGGGCCTCGTCCTCCCCTTCACCACGTCCCGGGAATTGATCACCCTCCCCCGAACACCAGTGCATCGCTGGGCGCTGCCGATACCAGGCCCGCGTTGTCTTCTGCTTGCAGGAAAAAGAAATAGGCGTCATCGCCGGACATCTGGTTGAAGCTGAACGAACCCTCTGCTCCGGTGCTGCGCAATCCGCTATCCCGCCACACGCCACCGTAACCTTTCTTGAACCAGAGACGGACTTGCTTCAGGCCGCTGCCGTCATCGCTCGCGCCGCTGTACGTAGCCGTGATGGGCCCCTGACGGGAGTACTCCGGTGACGCCAGGTTGCCGGGATTAGGCGGGGTGGTGTCGTAGATGGTCTGCGTGTCTCCGCCGCCCGATTGCGGGGCCGGGGTCAACGCGCCCTGGGTATTTTCAGCCTGCAGCGCGAAGCAATAGGTCTCGTCGCCGGACAGTGCGCTAAAAGAAAACTGGCCGGAGCTGCCGGACGCGCTGAGGCCGCTGTTCGTCCAGGTTCCAGACAGGCCCTTCTTGTACCACAGGCGGACGGACTTGATGGCGCTGCCCTCAGCCCGCGCGCCGGAATAGGTGACCGTAATGGGCGCCGTCGTGGCGTATTGCGGCGAGGATGCGGTTCCCGGACTGAACCGCGTGTCATAAACGGTGCGGACCGTGCTGGCGCCCGATGGGACCGCTGTGATGTTTCCGGCCTTATCTTCGACACGCAGGGCGAAATAATAGGTGTCGTTGCCGGTCATCCCAGTAAAGGCGAAGGAACCCGCGCTGGCATTCGACGCCAGGCCGGAGTTTTGCCAGTTGGCGTTGCCTTTTTTGAACCACAGATACACTGTTTTCACGCCGCTCCGATCATCTTTGACGCCGCTGTACGTGACGGAGATCGGCGGGGCACTTTCCTGCGAGGGAGCAGACAGGGTCCCAAGCGAAGGCAGCACGGTGTCGTAAATAGTGGAGGCCTGCCCTGCAGCGGCGGGGAGCGGCGACAGGTTGCCCGCGTTATCTTCCACTCGAAGGGCGTATTCGTAAGTACCGTTCTGACTGGGGCTGCTGTTGAACGTGCCCGAGGCGGACGTCAGCGACAAATTCGAATTCTGCCAGGCCCCGCCGTCTTTTCGGAACCAGAAATAGACTCTCTTGAGCCCACTGCCGCTCCCGTCAGAGACCCCGCTGTAGGAGACCTTGACGGGCGTGGCTTTTGCGTATTGTGGCGCGGTCACCGCGCCCACAACGGGCGGCGTCGCATCAAAGAGGCACGGCGCACCGGCTCCAGAGGGCATGGGCGACAGGTTGCCGGCATGATCCTCCGCACGCAGGGCAAACTCGTAATGCCCGTCGCCCGCGGAGGGGATGTACGAAAAACTGCCCGACGCCTGAGTGCTGGACTGGCCGGTGCTCAGCCACGACCCCCCGTTCATCTTGGCCCATAAGACAACACGCATGAGCCCGCTGCCGCCCTCGTCGTGCACCCCGGAATACGTGATGGAGACAGGCGACGTCCTGGTGACGGCCGGGACATTCAACGAGCCGGTCGTGGGCGCAATCGTATCCTCAGGCACATTGCTGAAGAGGGTCGCCGCCTGGCCGTTACCTGATGGAAGCGGCGAGACATTGCCCACGTTGTCCTCGGCACAGATGGAAAAATAATACGTTTGGGCGCCGGGTTCGCTTACGATGTAGCTGAACGAGCCCGACGCACCGGCCTGTTTCAAGCCCGTGGGCGCCCAAGTGCCCGCAGAACCCTTCTTAACCCAGAGTTCGACCGACTTCAATCCGCTCCCGCCTGATTCGTCGGCCGCCCCCGTGTACGTTACGACGATCGGGCTTACCGAGGAAGACGCCGGAGCAGTCAGCACGCCGGGATTGGGCGCGGTGGTATCCGTCGCTGCGCCGCTGGTGTAATAGGTGCTCGTCGCACCCGGCCCAGTCGGTGCGAGCGAAGCGTTCCCCGCCGCGTCGACGGCCTGGGTCGCGAAATAGTAGCGACCGCCCCCGCGCGTTGCGGCATACGAAAACTGGCCTGACGTACCCGACGCCCGCAGACCCGTATCCGCCCAGGATTCGTTGTTGAAGCGCGTCCAGAGCCGCACTTCGCGCAGGCCCGACCCGCTGGTGGGCGCCACCCGGTCGTATTGCACCGGGATCGGACCCGTCTTCACGAGCGCAGGCGATCTGGCCCATCCCGGCATCGGCAAATTTGGATTTGTGTACACGTGCGTGGCCTGATCGTTTCCGGTCAAAGAGCGCCATTGCGCCAGCGTGTAAAGCGTCGGCGGCGCCGTCCGGCGGATAAACTGCGGCGCGGCGCCGTTCGAACAATAGAGCAGGTTACTTTCCGAGGAAAGGCATTGAAGACTTGCTTCGGCTCCAGGCACACACATAAACTTGACGTTGGCATCGCTGGTCCGGAAGATGTTTCGCGCAACAACGAGTCCGGTATGCGGCCCGTGGGTGGAATCGTACAAACCAAGCATGCCCTTGGCGCCGGCGGCGAGTGTGCCCGTGTACTCGAAGGTGTTATCAACGATTTGCACGTCGTTCAATGGACGCCGCGACCAGGTCGGATCAAAATCAAAGCAGAGAAACGCTTTCCCGTTTTGGTAGGGGTCGCATGTCGTGAACGTGTTGTTTCGCACGATCACATGGTCCCATGCGGCGATCGTCCCAAACACCTCCGAATCCGTCACCGTGTTGTTTTCGAATACCAGCCATTCGCCGAACCGGTCAGCACTGGGCGTATTGGGGGAGAAATTCAGAAGGCAATAATTGTAGCGTTTGCCGCCGCCATTGTGTGCACCTGAATCCGAAATGGGGTCAATCCATCCTTCAAAGCGGTTGTTCGACACCCAGCAATTCGATGCCGGATAGTCCGTGCCTGCGCCGCTGATTCGCAATGCGGTCCGTCCAAACGCAGTCCGGCTGAACGTGTTGCCGTCGACGACTCCTTCCATGATGTTTTCGCAATAGGCGATGTGGTTGCCGGAGTAGTCGTAGGTGCCTCCGAGGATGGCGATGCGTCTCGCTATGCAATAGATGTGCGTGACCAGCGAATTGTAGGAAGTGCATCGGTCTAAGAAATAGCCCGAGGCCATACCCGGGCCCAGCACGGAGTTGATCAGCCACCCTTGATTAAAATCTTTAATGTCGACCCGAAGGAAGGTGATCGTGGTCCCGCCTCCCGGAGCTACCCAGAAGACGACGGGAGCACCCTTGGCCGGAGTGCAGCGAAACTCCAAATCCACGAACGAAATGAAACGAGTGCCCTGCCCCTGATTGTTGAAGAAACAGCCGTCGCCGGCGCCTACGGCCTGGATGATCGGCTTCGCTCCGCTGCCGTAGGTTCCGAACAGGTAGCCGTAGCCTGCCTTCCAGTGGCCGATCACGACCGAGTCGCTCGCAAAATTGAAGGTCTGGCCTCGTTTGAAGAGGATCTGGTCGCCCGGCTTGTACCGAGACACGGCCATCCCGGCAAACGCGTGTGTAGCCGTCTTCCACGCCGCGGCGCCCGGCCCCGTCCCGGCATTGGCATCGTTGCCCAGTTGAGAATCCACGTAATACGTAGTGCCATCGCGTTGCAGTACCGTGATATCGACCGAGGAGGCTGCGGAATAGCCGTTGGAGTCTTTCACGGTGAGCGTAGCCCGATAATTTCCCGGGGTCTCATATACATGCGCCGCGTTGAAACCGGAAAACGGCGCGCTGCCGTCCCCGAAGTTCCACACATAGGAGACGATATCGGCGCGCGGCTCCGACTTCCATCCCTCAAAAAAGACCGCGAGAGGAGCGTAATAGGAGCACAACGCAGCCGAGTAGGGCGGCCTCGTGTCCATATCCGCCGGCCCATTGACCTCAATCACCGCAGTGAGCGCGCTGGCCGCTTGGGCAAAGACCAGCATGGGCAGAAGAATTAGCGCGGATGGCAGCTTTGACATATAGTTGGAACCTCGCCGTGGGTTGATAAAATGCACTGAATCAAAGGCTCAAATATACCACGACAGCGACGGGCCTTCACACTGGCCCCTTGAATTGAAAGTGCAAGGCGCATGCCAACGGCGATACCGCATCCAAGAGCCGCTCACGCAGCCTTAATCGTTGCATTGAAACGCTTTCCCACACCCATTGGGTTGTTTCAAAATTCAGTCCCAACCCGGTTCAGGCGTCCGAAATTGGTCAAACTGACACATTCTGTCGGGCGCAGGGCAGCCCGTTTTACTTCGAAATCTCCACGGGAAGGCCCTCGGCTGGCACAATGGCCATCGTGAAGGCCGCGGGTCTGACATCTGGTCCAATCACGCCTCCATTCGGCGTGCCGGGGCCGCGCCGTTTACCCGATTCACGTTCCGGGCGGGCTGGCGTTGCATAACCCGGACCTTGCGGAATGCCGCCAGCCCGCCGGTGGTCACCATGTAAATCGGATTAAACATCGAGTTTGGGATGCAGTCAGCCACCCAGAGACAGCAGATCAACGCGCCCGCGGTGGCGGCCGCCGCGGACGGATGCATCCAGAACCGGGGCGGCACCCTTCCGATAAGCATAAGGGCAGGCACGAGCATGGTGCCGAGAAATGCCGCTATACCGATGGCTCCGTTCGTGCCGAGGATGATCACCCAAAGCCCGTCCGTGATGCTCGCATCACGCCCGAAATCGTCCTTTACGCGATTGCGCCCCCAGCCGCCCCAGCCGAGCAGGATGCGCTGCCGTGCTTTGGCGGAGAGGGCGTTTTCATTGGCGATGCGCGTTTCCAGCGAGCTGGCGCGCTCCGAACCAAAGGCGTCGTCGGCAAGACGGATCAGATCCTGGCCGTCCCAGAGCCCACCACCCCGGATCACTACATAGGCGACGACGAACAGCGCAAGACCCACGACGGGAAGGGGATTCCTGACGTAGCGCATGAAAAGCAGGGCGCCGATACCCGCCAGCATCAGGACTTGCGCCCCCGTGGAACGGCACAGCAGGGTTATCAGCACCAGGGCGCCGATGGGCAGCGCGATGGGCAGGTTCAGGAACGTCTTTTTCGCACCAGACAGCCACAGAGCAAAGCCGCAGAGTGCGCTCATGCCCAGGAACATCACGGTCATGAGCCCATGCCGCATGAACACCACAGGCCGGTAGCCCCCGCCCCGATAAGCCTGAACAAAGGCGCTCGGATTGAATCCGTAGACATGGTAGTGAAGATTTGGGCTCATGCGCATCTCCCAGAGGCAGAAGGGCAGATAGATAAGCCCCGCGATGAAAAACCCCAGGATCAGCTCGCGCATGCCCTTCAGATCGGTGAAATACAGCCGGCCGACGAGGTACGGGAGCATCCAGGAGGTAAAGGCGCCCGTCATGGCGGAAAAACCGTCATAGGCGCCGAGACCGTTCGAGAGAGAAGAGAAAAACGGCACGATGGACAGCGTCAGCGGGAACAGGTCTATCCAACAGGGGCGAAACCGCCGGAATCGATCCATATCGAAGACCAGCGTGGCCGCGAAAATACCAACGCAGGTCGCCATCGCTTTGTTGTATTCGGGGAAATACTGGATCTGAAACCCGGCATTGGGAAGAAACATCCATCCGCCCAAAAAACCTGCCAGCGCGGCCCGCCGTCCGGGCAGCAGGGCAAAAAGGATAAATATCACCGGGATACATCCCACCAACACGACCGGTACCAGACTGTTGCCCTCAGGCATGACCAGCATCGCGACGCCCTTTGCCGTTATCGTGAGTCGCGTGCCCGCCCGCCGGCGCGCCCGTCTTGCCCGGCGTCCATTGTATCGGTCCGTCTGCCGGTAATCCGCGCAAAAACCGCGGGGCGTACGCTGCCGCAGCACGGCGCCAGTCTCACCCCAGAATCAGGCGTTTGCATCCCGAGCCCGGCCGCGAGCACGACGGCCGAGACCGCCACGCCCGGCTGCATCCAGCCAGGGCACCCACACCCCGTATTTCCGGCCCAGCGCGCGACAGGAACGGATACTGCAGCGCGGGCGCGAGCACCACGCCCCAGATGATGCCGGCGCTGCCGTTCAGCCAGCCGCCAATGCCCATGGCCAGCAGCAGCGTCGCCGAGCGGCTCAGCATCGTCAGAAAGTGCCGGAACGAGTCGCCCACGGCCAGGAACACCACCTCGACCGGCGCGGCCATGCCCGACAGGATCGAGCCGCACGCCAGCAATTGCAGCAGATCGTCCCGCGTGCCCAGTACTCCGGCTGGTACACGAAAGCGGATGAACTCCGGGCCGGCCAGCACCATGCCCCAGAGCACGGGCAGGGTGACGGCCATCAGCAGCAGCCGGACATGCGCGTCGAGCGTTTCCGCAGCGCCTCCGGGCCGCTCCCGGGCCATCTCCGCGTACACGGGGAACAGGACCCGGTTGGACAGGGACCGCAGCAGATTCCACGAGCGAGTTGGCGAACATGTAGGCGATGCCGTAGACCCCGAGCATGCCGACATCGAGGAAGCGCGCGAGAACCGTGCGGTCCAGGTTGTTGGCCAGAAAGGTGAGCAGCGAACTCACAAAGATCCATTTGCCGAAGTGGATCAGCTGGTGCGCGTATTCTTTTCGCCAGGCGAAGCCCATTCGCGGGCCGGGAATCTGATAGGTGAGCAGGGTGTGGAAGACCATGCCGACGAGGTTTCCGACGACCAATGCCCAGACGCCCATCCAGTAGAATGAGTCGTCGAACTGAATCTGGCGCCAGTCGCCGCCCGCGGAGAAGCGTGACGAACATGGTGCTGAGCGTCCGGACCTCCGCATAGATGCGCCAGGCCAGCGCGCCCGTCATGCTGACCATCA
This sequence comes from Candidatus Hydrogenedentales bacterium, assembly GCA_050950105.1. GTDB lineage: Bacteria > Hydrogenedentota > Hydrogenedentia > Hydrogenedentales > SLHB01 > UBA2224. The sequence continues at coordinate 17,376 of JBMNGZ010000001.1, forward strand.
GGCCCGCCACCTGCGTGATCACGGAAAGCTGGATTTGCAGCGGCACGTTCACATGGCGGTGCAGCAGATGCAGGTTCGTGGAGTCGAGACTGACGATCAGCAGGTTCAGGCCCGCGACGGGCAGGAAGTACCGCAGCGCGGGCTGGTTGAAATACCAGGCGGCGGGAAGCGTGAACGCCAGGGCGCCAAGCCAGAGCCCCAGTCCGCGCAGCAGCTGCAGTGTCCAGGCGGTACGCAGGAATTCGGGGTCCTCGGCCTTGGGATTCTGCACGATGCTGGGCGCGATGCCGAGGTCGGTGAGCATCGCAAGCCCCTGCAGATAGATGTTTATCATGACCATCAGGCCGAAGGCTTCACGAAACAGCAGGCGGGTCAAAACGATATTGCCGCCGAGGCGGATGGTCTGCGTGATGCCGTAGCCGGCAAAGGTCCAGATGGAACCGCGAATTGTGAGACGTTTCAACGAGCGCGGGCGCACCTGCGGCGCGCCCGCTGCCTCGGAGTCATGAGAAGGCTCAGGAGCCGGGTCATCCGCAGGCATGCCGTCTCCTCGGGTTCAGCGCCGTGACCAATTCAACTCGAGTGTACGGCATGCCAGTCTTTTCTCCTCCCCGTGCCGGGGCATCCGATACGCGCCGGGTTTTCCAAGTTCCAACGTTTTTCGAGGCGCCCTGAATTCCGGCTACTCCGTCAAAGCGGACATTTACTCTTCTTCATCCTCAGACTCGAGGTCTTCGCTGCCGATTTCCTCGATATCGTCCTCCGGGAGGTCCCCATCATCGGCTGAATCGCCGGTGATGCTCTCTTCCTTGCTGTCGGCGATGGCCTTGGCCACCGCGCTGACCAGAGCGCCGGGGCTCGGCGACATCACCTTGACGCCCTGCGTATTGCGTCCGATGGTGCGAATGTCTTTCACGCCGCAACGCATGACAATTCCGTCGCTACTCACGGTAACAATTTCATCAAAATCATCGACCGTCAGCATGCCGATCACCCGGCCATTGCGCTTGGAGGTTTTGATGTTGATAATGCCCAGGCCACCGCGATGTTGCAGGCGGTATTCGCCGACTTTGGTGCGTTTACCGTATCCGTGCTCGGTTACGCTCAGCACCGTGCTTTCATCCTCAGCGATCGACGTCCCGATCACGTAATCGCCTTCCTCCAGCCGGATGCCGACGACGCCCCGCGCCGTGCGGCCCATGGTGCGCACATCTTTTTCGGGGAAACGGATGGCTTTTCCGTGGGCGGTGGCGAGCAGGATATTGTCTTCACCGGACGTGATCTGCACATCGATCAGCTGGTCGTCCTGGACGAGACCAATCGCGATGATGCCGGTAGCCCGCGGGTTGCTGAACGCTTTCAGAAGGGTCTTCTTCACCGTGCCGTTTCGAGTCACCATGAAGACGTTCTTGCCCTCTTCCCTGAGGTCGCCCACGGGCAGGCACGCGGTGATGGTTTCTCCGCCGGAGAGGCTGAGCAGATTGACGATGGCGCGTCCGCGCGCGGCGCGGCCGGCTCTCGGCAGCTCGTGCACCTTGCGCCAATAGACGCGGCCGGCGTTACTGAAGAAGAGCATGTACTGGTGCGTTGTGGCAATGAACAGATCCCGCACGGAATCCTCTTCTTTCGTGCCCATGCCGGTGATGCCCCTGCCGCCCCGCCGCTGTTTACGGTAGGTGCTCACGGGCAGGCGCTTGATGTAGCCCGCATTCGACACCGTCACGACCATCGATTCGTCGGCGATCATGTCCTCGAGGCCGATGTCTTCCACTTCGCCGACAATTTCCGTACGCCGCGCATCGCCGTATTTTTCTTTGACTCTCAGGGTCTCTTTGCGCACCTCGGCCTTGATGGTCCGCTCGCTCGAGAGGATGTTCCTGAATCGCTCGATCTCTTTCAGGAGATCGGCGTATTCCTTTTCAAGCTCTTCACGCTCCAGGCCCGTGAGGCGGCGCAGGCGCATGGCGAGGATGGCGTTGGCCTGGACTGCGCTGAACTTGAACCGTTCGAATCAGGGCCCGGCTCGCGCTTTCGGTGTCGGCCGAAGCCCGGATGATCGCAATCACCTCGTCGATATGATCGATGGCTTTCAGCAAACCTTCGAGAATGTGTGCGCGCTTTTCGGCTTCGGCCAGGTCGAACCGCGTGCGCCGCTCGACGATTTCTGCGCGGTGCTCGATGAAGTAATGCACCATTTCGCGCAGAGAGAGCACGCGCGGCGAACCCTTCACCAGCGCCAGCAGATGGATGCTGGCGGTATCCTGAAGCTGCGTAAACTGAAACAGTTGATTGAGAATCACTCGGGGCTCATCGCCCTTGCGGATCTCGATCACCACGCGCATGCCGTCCTTATCGGACTCGTCGCGCAGATCGGAGATGCCTTCGACCTTCTTCGAGCGCACCAGATTGGCGATGTTCTCAATCAGGCGCGCCTTGTTGACCTGGTAGGGGATCTCGGTAACAACGAGGCTTTCTCTTCCGGCCTTTTCGTTGGTCTCGACATTGACGCGCGCCCGGACGCGCACCTGCGCCGCGGCCGGAGAGATAGGCTTTCTTGATGCCCTCGCGGCCGCAGATGATGCCGCCGGTAGGGAAATCCGGCCCTTTCACAAACTGGAGCAGGTCTTTCGAAGTGGCCTCTGGATGGTCGATCAGATGCACCACCGCGTCGCAAACTTCGGTGAGGTTGTGCGGGGGGCAACTCGTGGCCATCCCAACCGCAATGCCGTAGGAGCCGTTCACCAGCAGGTTCGGTATCGCCGACGGCAAGACCTGCGGTTCCTGGAGGCGCCCGTCGTAGTTGGCCGCGGTATCGACGGTCTCTTTTTCGATATCCCCCAGCATTTCGGCGCAAATGGCCGGCCATGCGCGCCTCGGTATACCGCATCGCCGCGGGGCTGTCTCCGTCGACGGAGCCGAAATTGCCTTGCCCCTGGACCAAGGTATAGCGCATGTTCCAGGGTTGCGCGAGACGCACCAGCGCATCGTAAATGGCCGAGTCGCCGTGGGGGTGGTATTTTCCCATCGTGTCGCCGACCACGGCCGCGCATTTCCGGAAACCCCGGTTGTGCACCAGCCCGAGTTCGTGCATGGTGTACAGGATGCGGCGATGGACCGGCTTCAGGCCGTCGCGAACATCGGGCAGGGCGCGGCTCACGATGACGCTCATGGAATAATCCATGAACGAGTTTTTCATCTCGTTTTCAATCGCAATGGGGACAATTTTTTCGTTGCGTGTATACATCGTTTTCCTCAACTATCCGTCAGGAACGTCGGGGTTTCCCCCGCTGGGCACGTCATGGGGCGGGCAGCGCCAGGCGCATGCGATTACGTATCGACGTTGCGCGCTTCTGCGGCATATTTCTCGATAAAGGCCTTGCGAGGCGCGACCAAATCACCCATCAGCGTGACGAACATGTCGTCGGCCGCGGTCTCATCTTCGGCCTCCACCCGAAGCACGGTCCGGCTGTCGGGGTCCATGGTGGTCTCCATGAGCTGGTCGGGATTCATTTCGCCCAAGCCCTTATAGCGCTGAATGGAGAGACCTTTCTTGGCCAGTTCGAGCAAGTGTTCCCGGAGGCTGAGCAGGTCGCTGGTCTCAAACGGTTCGCCCTCCTTGGCCGGCTCAACCCGGAACGGTGGATTGCCGATGGCGCTGAGAGATTCTCTTCCCGACAAGAGCGCAGAGAACTCATGGCTGCGCATAAACGCGATATCAACCTGCCCTTGCTGGCGTTTCAGCTTCGTCTTGCCGTTTTCATCGCCATTCTGGGGCAATTCGCCTTGAACCTGGCCCGTATCGATGAGTTCCGCATCACCAAACAAGTCATTCTTTTCCGCTAGAGACAGGGTGACGGGATCCATCCATTTCTCCCGAGGAAGCTGCATTGCCTTCTCGACGGCTTCGCGGCTGACGCCGTAGACGCGATTCAGGCGCGAGAGCAGGTTTTCACGTTCGAGCGCTGCGCGCAGCGCTTTCCGGAGTGTCTTCAAGGTCACCTTGCTCGACCGGGGGCTCCCGTTTGCCGCCAAAACGTTCACTTCGTCCAGGATGTTTTCGAGCAGAAATTGCTCCATCTGCTCCTCGGTGTTGAGGTACTGGACCTTCCTGCCGCGTTTGACCTGATACAAAGGCGGCTGCGCAATATAGAGGTGGCCGCGCTTGATCAGTTCAGGCATCTGCCGGAAAAAGAAGGTGAGCAGCAGCGTGCGGATATGTGCGCCGTCGACGTCCGCGTCCGTCATGATAATGACCTTGTGGTAGCGCAGGTTCTCCGTTTTAAACTCGTCCTCGCCAAATCCCACGCCAATGGCGGTAATCAGCGCCCGAATTTCGACATTGTTGAGCATTCGGTCGGCCCGGGCCTTCTCGACATTCAGGATCTTGCCGCGGAGCGGCAGGATGGCCTGGTAGCGGCGGTCGCGGCCCTGTTTCGCGGATCCTCCGGCGCTGTCACCCTCAACAATGAACAATTCGCAAAGGGCGGGGTCCTTCTCCGAGCAGTCCGCCAGTTTTCCAGGAAGGGCACTGCTCTCGAGCGCGCCCTTGCGGCGGGTCAGCTCACGGGCCTTACGTGCGGCCTCGCGTGCCCGGGCGGCCTCGATCGTTTTGCCGATGATACGGTTGGCGATGGTGGGGTTTTCTTCGAAAAAGGTCTGCAGACCTTCATAGACCATTGAATTCACGATGCCCTGGACTTCGCTGTTGCCCAGTTTCATTTTGGTCTGGCCTTCAAACTGCGGATTGGGCACGCGCACCGAGACGATGGCCGTCAGGCCTTCCCGGGCATCATCGCCCGAGATATTCATGTCGGCCTTTTTATTCGAATTGTTTTTGCGCGCATAATCGTTGACGGCCTTGGTCAGCGCAGCGCGGAACCCGCTCAGATGGGTGCCGCCTTCGTGGGTATTGATGTTGTTTGCGAAGCTGGAAACGGTTTCGCTATAGGCCGTGGTGTACTGCAGGGCAATTTCGCACTGGAGCCGGTCACGTTCGGCTTCGAAATAGATCGGTTTGCGGTGGAGTGCCTCGCGATTCCGGTTCAGATACTCCACATATTCAATGATGCCGCCCTTGTACTGCATCTTGATGGCTTCATCGTCGGTACGCTCGTCCTCGAAGCGGATTTTCAGGCCTTTGTTGAGGAAGGCCAGCTCCCGCAAGCGCCCCAGCAAGGTATCGGCATTGTATTCCGCCACTTCAAAGATTTCCGGATCGGGCCGGAAGGTCACACGCGTTCCGGTAGACTTGGTTCGTGCCCGCTTCTCCAGTTTCCCCTGGGCTACGCCCTGCCGGAAGCTCATCACGTGCGAAAAGCCGTCGCGTTTGACCTCCACTTCGCACCATTCCGACAGCGCGTTCACGCACGAAACACCCACGCCGTGCAGCCCGCCAGATACCTTGTAATTCGAGTTGTCGAATTTGCCCCCGGCGTGTAGAGTCGTCATCACCACTTCAAGCGCAGACTTGCTCCGGAATTTGGGATGATTGCCTACCGGAATGCCGCGCCCGTCATCGACAACGCTCACGCTGTTGTCGATGTGGATCGTCACGCTGATCTGGGTGCAACTGCCATTTAACGCCTCATCGATGCTGTTATCGACCACTTCATAAACCAAGTGATGCAACCCGCGGACATTGGTGTCTCCGATATACATCGCGGGCCGTTTTCGGACGGCTTGCAGTCCGTCCAGCACTTGAATGGTCCCAGCACCGTAACTCTCTTTCGACATTGAGCTTACCTCACAAATTGGGAACTTGGCCTGAGGCCGGAATTTCGTCGCCATATTCTATCAAAACAGAACTGGAAAATCAACGAAATACGCAACATTTTGCGTATAATGGCAGGCTACTACACGCCATCTTGTGAGTCGGCCGGTTCCTCGCCCTCGGAAAGCACAAGAAAGATGTCGGAGATGAGTTCATGGCCGGCCATCTGGTTGATTCGGCCGATAAGGCGCCATTTCTGGAAGGCAAATGTGTGCATCCACACGGGACTGTCGGCTTCGATGTAGAGCGTGTTGTCGCGGATGCCGTGGGGCCGGCCGTGCTCCATGAGATCGGGGCCGGCGAGTTCGGGCCAGCGCGACCAGATCTGGGCCAGTTCGAGCTGTCGACCCAGCTCGGTTTCCCGCTTGAGCTGGGCCAGCACGTCCTGAATGCTGGAGGGGTCGTTTTTGCGTGTCACCGGCTTGGCCTCGGCGGATTGAAACGCGTTCGGGTCACGCCCGTGACAGGGCTCCGTCTTGTATCCGGAACAGCGTGCAGGTGAGCCCGGAAGGCACGGTGGCCGTGGGCATGCCGGTCGTGGTAATCAGACACTGCGCTTCCTCCGGGATCGCGTTCAACAAGCGGCTGGACCGCTGTGCATCCAGTTCAGACAACACATCATCAAGCATCAACACAGGATACTCGGAAATTCGTTCGCGAACCAATTTCAATTCAGCGAGCTTGAGGGCGAGCGCGACGCTGCGTTGCTGACCCTGCGACGCGAACTGGCGGGCCGGCCTGCCCTCGACCTTAAGCTCGAAGTCATCGCGATGGGGGCCGCGGCTGGTCATGCCGTAGCGGCGATCACGGTCGCGATTTTCACGCAGCACCTCCGCGTAGTCCGCGTCGCTTCCGATGTCGGGGAGATAGTCCAGTTCGAGCCCCTCCCGCGCCACGATGGCGTCGTGAGCCGGCGCGGCAAAGTGTGCCAATTGCTGGCTGAAATGCAGCCGACTCTGCACCAGAACCGTGCCATGCCGGACGAGCTGTTCGTCCCAGGCATCCAGTAAATCCCCGGTGACCTGGTTCTGTTTCAACAATTCGTTGCGCTGTCTCAGCGCCTGGCGATACCGCTGAAGGGCGCGCAAATAGGGCAATTCGAGCTGTGATAGGGCCATGTCAAGGAAGCGGCGACGCAGCGACGCAGTCCCCCGCACCAGCTCGGTGTCTTCCGGTGAAAAAAAAACGACCGGTAAGCGGCCCAAGATGTCGCTGACCCGGGACTGGTTCACCCCGTTGACCTTGAAGCGTTTTTCCCCGCGCCACCAGGTTGCCTCAACCACCACGCTCCGATCCGAGCGCTGCGCAGCCACGCGGACGCGAAAGCCGTGGCAGCCGTGTTGCACAAGATCTGCTTCCTGGTTGCTGCGATGGCTCTTGGAGGTGGCTGCGTAAAGCACGGCTTCGAGCAGGGAGGTCTTCCCCTGTGCATTATCGCCGAAAATGACGTTCAAACCGGGGTCAGGCAGGAAAGTCAGGGGCGGCAGGCATCGAAAGCCTTCGGTGTGCAGTTCGCGCAGAACCATGGCGCACCGCGGGCTCACGACATGGCTTCAATGAGTTCTTCCACTTCCGGTATCGAAGCGAAGAAATCGTCCATAATTGCGGGGATTTTCACGCTTTCGACCCCCAGGAGGGCCCAGGATTGGCTGGAATCACCGGCCACAGCGCCCTCGTATGACGGGAGGCCGGCCTCAATGCAGATGGTATCGGCTACGTTCAGCAGGGCAGCCAAACGGCGTGAATCCTCGTTCTTGCAACGGGACAGGTCATGGTGGGCCAGAATGGCGGATGCGATTGATTCCGGCAGGCGCCAGTTCATTGCCAGGCGGCCGCCCAGTTCCGCATGATCGGCGCCGATGAGTTCACGTTCCACCTGATAGGCCGGAACCTTTCGCTCCCGGCTCAACTTTTCCGCCTCCATAAGCTCGTCTGGCATGTAGTCTTCGAGGATGATTTTGCCGACATCGTGCAGCAATCCATAGACAAACGCTTCGTCGGGTTGCAGGGCCAGCGCAACATGTCCGCTACGCAGCACGGCGCGCGCGGCCAGTCCGGAAACGATGCTGTGCTGATACAACAGGCCGGCGCTGCGGCTGAGCGTGTCAAAAACGGTGGCCGTAAGCACCAGGTTGTGGATGACTTTGATTCCGAGAAGGGCCACCGCATGCTCGACCGAGGTCACGTGCTCTCGTAAACCGCAGGCGGCGGAATTGGCCAGGCGCAGGGTTTTGAGCGCCACCGCGGGGTCCTGGGTGATGGCTTTGCCCACATCCAACAAAGACGATTCGGGGTCATTCAGCAGTTGAACGATCCGGGCCAGAGCGCCCGGAAGACTGGGCAGCGTGATGATCTCTTCAAGCAGATACTCGATGTCTCCAGGCGTGTTCACGATGCATCCAGAGCTGGCAGGCCGCTCTCGCCAAACTGGCGCTCCTGGGCGCACAAGATCGCAACGACGTCCGCGGGTGCGAGTCTGTCGAGGACGGTATCAAGCGGAAGTGATTCAACCGGCCCCTGTTCTTTAGCCTGGAAAACGACCAAGGCTCCGCCGGGCGCCGTACGCGGCCCCATCAACACGACTTGGCCTCGCGCGCCATCGCGAAGGGTGAGCGGGCCGACCACGCCGGCCCCTTGCAGCTTCCATCTGCTCAAGGGATTAGAAAATATATTCGGGCTCGAGGACAGCCTCGTAGTTGACGTCGCGGTCCGAGAACGGGAAGGTCACCACTTCGAATACCCCCGTACCCGTGCGGACAAACGCGCGTGCGGTGCCCAAGACCGGCGCCACTCCGAACAAGTAAGCGAAAGGTTTCCCTTTCTTCAGGTTGCGGTCGAACGTCAGAGGGACTTCCGCCCATCCGAGGAAGACGTTCGACAGACCGCGACCCAGCTTGGTCAGAGCTTTTTCCATTCCGGTGGTCGGCGGAAACTCCCCTGTAGGATCATAGACTTGGGCCCACGACGCGACCGCCGTGATTCCAAGCGCCACCACCAACACGAAAGCCATGGATTTCTTCGCGGTTCTGACTGGTGTGCCCACCGGGCGCCCCTCCCGTTCTAACGATTTAACACTTCAGGTGTTGCGCAACTATTCGCAGTCTAGCACAGGCCTGCGTGCTTGTCAATGTTTTACCGGGCCCTGCGTTTTCGCGGGCTCGCCGCTTCAATCCGCAACACCGGCGGTTCATTTCGAAACGAAATGCACGGGCCTGTTTGGAAGCTGCAAGCCGCTCAATCCTCTTATCCCGTTGCCACACAAGATCTTGTCCGTAACTGCCTGAACTGGCACGAGGTCTGCGTATCCAGACAGGTGACGTTGAGAACGAAAAACCGGCCCAACGCGGTTGGGTTTGCGAAAATGCAAGGAGGAAATATCATGGCTCTGGTTCGATGGAAAAATTCAGGAGATTTGGTGCCTTGGGCGGCCATCAGCGGGCTGCAGAACGAATTGGAGCGCTTGATGGGCGATCTCGCCTGCGATTGGAACGCGCTGGGCCGCACCTGGCGCCCCGCGATGGATTTGGTGGAGACGGACGACGCGTTTGTGCTGGAGGCAGACCTCCCGGGCGTGAGCGCAGAGGCGTTGCACCTGGAGACGATCGACAACACCATCACAATCCGCGGAAAGCGCGAGTACAGCCGCAAGGAGACCGATCGCAACGTACACCGGATGGAAAACCGCTACGGCGAATTTCAGCGCACGTTTGACGTGCCCGGTGGCTTTGACGGCGATAAAGTGAAAGCCGAATTGAGCGACGGCGTGTTGCGGGTGACGCTGCCAAAACGCGAGTCAGCCAAGCCACGGCGCATCGAATTGAGTGTGAACTAAGCGCCCGCCGGGCGAACAAATAAGGAGCGAAAGAAAATGACCACAACAACAGCTCAAAAAGTCAGGCAATATATCATGCCCCGCGTCAACATCGTTGAAGAACCCGAACAGGTCCGCATTGAAGCCGAACTGGCCGGGGTTGCGAAAGATAACGTGGAACTCGAAGTCAAAGACGGAGAACTGACTCTCGTGGCCCACCGGGCGAAAGCGAACGGCACGGGCGTGTACCTGTTGCGCGAGCGCAATCCGGTCGACTACCGGCGCGTATTCACCCTCAGCAAGGCCATTGACACAAGCGGCGTCAGCGCCACGATGAACGATGGCGTCATGACCATCATCTTGCCGAAGACCAAGGCGTATCAACCTCGAACCATCGAGGTGCAATAGAGACAGCATTGTCCCTCCCAGTACCCCTCCGCCTCCCCGTGCGGTCTCCCCGCTGCACGGGGAGGCCCTCTTTTGAAGCGCGCTCAATTCCCTGAAACCAGCACCTCCGCGCCTGGAACAGGAATCCCGGAACAAATCGAGAACTGCGCGGGGATTTGAGGTGGATCAGACCACTGGGTATCATGGCTTCGTTTGAGGAAGTCTTACGGAAAACGGCTTGAGCCGTTGTGCGCGCTTCGTTGCGCGCGGCTCCGAAGCGAGCTGCCGCCAAATGGCATAGCATCAAGAGATGATCAAACGATGACCTGCCGCACCACGTTATGCTGCCTTCTTTTCGGCGTTTTCACGCTGAGCGCAGCCCTTGCGAGCGCAGATGACCAGCCGCAATGGGGCGAGCGCCATTCCCGCAACATGATCTCCCATGAAACCGGTCTGCCAACGCAGTTCGACCTTGCCACAGGTGAAAACATCAAATGGGTAGCCCCATTGGGAAGCGATGTCTACGCGTCGCCGGTTGTTGCCTCGGGCCGGGTGCTGATCGGCGGCAACAACGCGGAGCCACGCGACCCGCGCCACCAGGGCGATCGCGCGGTGTTGCTCTGTCTGAACGAGGCCGACGGCAGCCTCCTGTGGCAACTGGTGGTGCCCCGACTCGAAGACGACATCTTCCTGGACTGGCCGAATATCGGCTGGTGCTCGCCCCCCACCGTCGAGGATAACCGGGCGTATGCGGTGACAAACCGATTCGAGGTGCTCTGTCTGGACCTGAACGGCCAGGCGGACGGCAACGACGGGCCGTACCTGGATGAAGGCCGGCACATGGCGCCGCGGGATGAGCCCGCCATGGAAGTCACCGAACTCGACGCGGACATCATCTGGCTGACGGACATGAAAGAGGCCGTGGGCATGTATCCCCATGATGCGGCTCACTGCTCTATCCTGCTCGACGGCCAGCTGCTCTATCTCAACACATGCAACGGCGTCGACAACACGCACCGCGTGATACGCAGGCCCGACGCCCCCAGCCTCATCGTCCTCGACAAAGCGACCGGGCGCGTGGTGGCGCAAGATGGCGAACACATCGGCCCCCGGATATTTCACTCCACGTGGTCGTCGCCCTCCCTGGGCGAAGTGCACGGCCAGCGGCTGGTGTTCTTCGGGGGCGGAGATGGGGTCTGTTACGCATTCACCGCGCTGGACCCGCTCCAGCCGCCTGAGACCTGCCAGACCCTGGAACGCGTGTGGCGCTTCGATTGCGATCCGACTGCGCCGAAGGAAAATATACACAGCTACCAGGGCAACCTGCAGGAAAGCCCGAGCAACATCAAGGGCATGCCGGTGTTCTACAACAACCGAATTTACGTCACGGCGGGCGGCGACATCTGGCAGGGAAAAAAGAAGGCCTGCCTCAAATGCATTGACGCCACGCAGACGGGCGACGTCACCGAAAGCGCCGAGCGCTGGACCTACCCGCTCGAGTTGCACGCATGCGCAACGCCCGCCATCGCGGACGGACTGCTCTTCGTGACGGATTGCCGCGGCCTCGTGCATTGCGTCGATGCGGAGACCGGCGCGCCCTATTGGACCCACAAACTGCGGCGCGACATCTGGGGCTCCACATTGGTGGCCGACGGCAAGGTCTATGTGGGCTCACAAGGGCGCGACTTCTGCATTTTCGCGGCCTCGAAGGAGAAGGAACTCCTGTTTGCAACGGAATTCGAGGCGCCTATAAACAGCACGCCTGTCGCCGCAAACGGCGTACTGTATGTGGCGACGTTGCGGAACCTCTATGCCATTGCGGAATCATCCGAAGCAGAGTAAACGGCGCCTGACGCTGTCAGGATAGGAGCTATCTTGTGCGCACACGACGACAAATCATCCCCGGCCTCGTATTGGCGTTGATCTGGTGTCTGGCGGGCGTCGCCGCACAGGGCGAAGAGCACTGGCCGCAATGGCGCGGCCCCGCACAGAACAATGTCAGCGATGCGACCGGGTTGCCGTTGACTTGGAGCGACACCGAGAACATCGTCTGGAAAACCCCGCTTCCTTCCTGGAGCGGCGGGAGCCCCGTGATCTGGGGTGAACGCGTGTTTGTGACCTCGCCGTCCAAATCGGACCGTGCGGATGGGGACGGCGATACAAAAGCGGAGCGCGATCCCGGCGGCCCCGACCTGCTTCTGCTCTGCATTGCAAAGGCCGACGGAGAGATCCTCTGGGAACGCACGCTCGATAGCGGGAACCAATTCCGACAAAAGCAAAATGATTCCTCGCCATCCCCCGTGACCGATGGCCGGCACGTGTGGGCCGTCACGGGAACGGGCGCCATCGTTGCATTCGACATGGAGGGCACTCAGCTCTGGAAGACGAACCTTCAACAGCGCTACGGCGCGTTCGGCCAGATGTTCGGGTATGGATCGTCGCCGCTGCTGTACGACGGCAAGCTGATCGTCCAGGTGCTGCACGGTTATACGACCGACGAGCCGTCTTACCTCATGGCCTTCGAAGCGGTGACCGGAAACGTGCTGTGGCGCGTTGAGCGCTGGACCGATGCGGAGGTCGAATCCCCCGATGCCTACACCACGCCCACCCTGCTCCACCACGAGGGCACGACCCAGGTTGTGGTGTTGGGCGGCGATTACGTTACCGGCCACGACCCGCAGACTGGCGAGGAAATATGGCGCGCCGGAGTAACCAACCCCAAAAAGATCACCAATTGCCGCATCATCGCATCCCCCGTAACGGCTAACGGCCTGATCTACGCGCCGACACGCAAACAACCCGTGAGTGCCCTGCGTGCCGGCGGCCAGGGAGATATCACCACCACGCATCTTGCCTGGCAATGGAACAAGTTTGGAGGGCCTGATGTACCCACCCCCGCCTGCGACGGCCGGTATTTCTACATGGTCGAGGATCGTAGCGCCGTCACTTGCCTGGATGCCAGGACGGGCGCGGTTGTCTGGGGCCCGGAGCGCAGTACGCGGGGAACCGTGAGCGCTTCACCGCTGCTTGCCGACGGAAAACTGTACTTCACCAACGAAGACGGCGTCACAACGGTGCTGGCAGCGGGGCCGAAGTATGAGCTGCTGGCGACGAATGAGCTGCCGGGGCTCTACGTCCTCTCCTCGATGGCCGTCTCGGGTAATCGGCTCTTTCTCCGCACGGCAACGCACCTGTATTGTATCGGCGAATAGTGGCGCTTATTCGGTACGGAGCGCAGCAAAATCCTCCCGGCCGATGCCTGCCCGGACGGCGAAGACGATGCAGACGATGCCCGTCAGTGCGACCGCCGCAAAAATGAGCGCCTGGAGTCCAATGGGAGATGAAGTGCCGGCCGAGGCCGCGGCGGGAAGCATCGCCATGGCCGCAGCCGCGCCGCCAATCGCCACACCGGCCCCGAATAGAACCAGGTACTCCATGAGAAACAACCGGAGCAGCGCCCGTTGATCAAAACCTACCGCGCGAAGCATGGCGATTTCGCTGCGGCGTTCGAACAGGTTGCGCAACACCACAATCCCCAGAGCCGCACTGCCCAGAACCATGCCCAGTCCACCGAGCACCAAAAACATCGCGAGATAGGTGGATTCCACGGCATAAAAGCGGAGAAGGCGCTCCGGAGCGGGCTCCACATTCATGCCTTCCCGTTCAAATGTCTTGTTCAGGGCTGCAGCGATGGAATCGGCCTGATCCGGCGGCGTATCAATAAGAAAGGCGCGAAAACCGGCCTCGGAGGGGAAAAGACGGGTAAACCACGCATCCGAAATAAGAATCGTCCCTTGAAATACCGAAAGCCGCATAGGCAGGCGTCCCACCAGTTTCACAGCCACTTCGTTGCCGTCATCGTCCCGATAGATGAGGTCGTCGCCGTTTTCGATGCCGGTCTTTTTCTGAAGCCCCCACAGAGCCGTGTCGCTATCCCCCACCAGGGCGGGCACGGCGCCGTCGCGCAGGTCCATCGTGAGCAGCGACCACAAGTCGTCTTGCGCGTGCTCCGGCAGGAATGCGCGAAGCGCAGTCAACTCGTCCGGGTTCACGCCCAGGAGCCGGGGTGATTGCGCCCGGTTCAGATTCAGGCAGCTGGCATCATCGCCATCTTGCACGCGCAGGGCCACAATGGCCGTGTCCTTCGCCCGAAGGCTGCCGGCCGGATTCTCAGGGAGGGGCAAGGTCGTTTCCGCGTACAGTTCAAAGCCGCCCGTGCCGGAGGACCGTCTGTCCGCATTGGCTGTGACATCCATCCGCATCGAAGACACCGCCAGAACCAAAAAGGCTCCCGTGGCGAGCAGCGCCGCAACACTGAGGCTCCGGCCCCGGCGGCGGGCTGCGTTCTCAAACGCCAGCGACAGGAAGGTAAGCCGTTGTATCGAATCCGGCGAACTCATGCGCCTGAGAAGCCAACGGAAGGCGCCCACGCCCGCCACAAGCAGCAAGGCTCCCGCCGCAAAAAATATCAGGGCCACATTCAGCGATTCCGAGGCAAGTGCAGACCCGATCAGCACGAGTGCCGCCACAAAGAACGTCAACGGCAGCAAACCGTCCGGCACGCGACGGCGTCGCGTCGTTTCTGACAGCGCTTCTTGTGAAAAATCCATGGTGAGCAGGTCGCGCGGGGCATGATTTGTCTGTCGCCACATGGAAAGACCGAGCGCCGCAAGTGCGCAGAGCAGACTGGCGCCGCCACCGACGAGGAGACTGCCCGGGGCCGCGTGATAGAGGAGGCGGGTATGGGCCACTGCCCCCTGCCAGTAATGACTCAGGCCATAGAGTAAGCCACGCGTGTACAGGGTGCCTGCGGCCGCGCCGATGAGCGCACCGGCAAGCGCGCTCACCGATGACTCCAGCAGGAAGAGAGTGCGGACCTGCCCAGCGCGAAACCCCAGCGCGAGGAGTACCCCCATTTCTGCTGCGCGGTGTTGTACCCCGAACACAAACAGCAGCGCGGTAAGAATGAGCGCGGCAACGATCAGAAAAAAACTCATGCCCAGAAAAAGTCCGCCCAGATCGATCGCCTGCTCGACGGCCTCGAAGGCCTGTTGCCGCACAGGCAACAGGGCCAAACCGGCCTCGGCGGGCGTCACACGGCGGCAGAGCGCGTCGATAAGGGCACGTTCCGAGATCAGACCGGCATTCAAGCGGACCGCCATCACGTCGCCGTAGCGATTGCCCCACATGGCCTGTCCCGCGGCGAGCGTGCACAAGAATTTAGGCGTGGGCCCGAAATCGTTCCAATAGGCCTCATTGGCCTCATCGCTGAGGCGTTCCTGATCCAGCGGCATGCCGATGTCCCAGTCTTCGCAGCGTTCGACGTCGGTTAAGCCCGGAAACTGAGGCATCAGGTCGCGTTCCATAGCCAGTTCCGGCATTTCAACGATGCTGTGCACCGAGAATGTGCGGGCTCTCTCGATAAACTGGTTCGACGAGGTGAATTCAAAATACCGCACCACGACTTCGTCGCCCGGTTTTGCGTCCAGTGTGTCCGCGAGCCAGCGGTTGATCACCGCCTGGTCGTCACGCATATCGTCAGGCACCGGGCCGGCCGTGGCGTATGAATACGGGGTCGAGCGCGAGCCCCGGGAAATGGAGTTCACCAGATACGAGAGCGCGCCGCGAGCCCCGGGCAGCGACCGGGCGGCATCCGCAACCGCCGGGCGCAGGTAGATCCGATCCGTCTCCAATTGAATGACGCCACCGGGCTGCATTCGCAGCGTGAGGCCCACCTGCTCCGGACGCCAGACCGCTTTCATGGCGTCTTCCAGCGGCGCCTGCTCAACCCCTTCCCCAACGAGTGCCAGATTGACCCGCCCCTCAAGCTCCAGCAGCGCTTGGAGCCAGCCAAGATCAACAAAGGCGTTGTAGGGTGCGGTCTGAGCCGGACTGAGACTGAAACGGCCCAGTCCGCTGTCGGGCAGTACCGCAGTGACTGTGCACAGGAGCCGCACGGTAGAATCTCCGGCGCGCGAAGAAAGGGGTGCATCTCGTGGAAGAAGACTCGGCTTGAGGATGCGCAACGCGACACGATCCCCGGTTTGAACGCCCAGGGCCTCCGCGAGGCGTTCGTTCAGGACAGCCTCGTGCTCGCCTGGCGATACGGTGGCATTTGGCTCTAATTCCTGAAATTCGGGTGAAACGCCGATCACCGTGGCCTGGTTGATCTGCCGCGTATCGCTCCCATCCCCCGCCAGGACCATGCCGGGCAAGGTAAGCACGGGAACAGTGCGGGCAGCCACTCGCTCGCGCAGCTCCGCGACAAATGCCTCGGAGAAGAAGCCGCTGCGCGACTCGACCGCATAGTGGATCGAGCCAAGACGCGCAAGCGCATAGCTGCGCAGTGAGTAATCCGCGCTGTCGCCCACCAGAAGCGCCCCGGTGAGAATTGCGGCCGCCAGCGCCGTACCCCCGGCGGTGCCCGCATGCATCCGCCAGTGGAACCGGAGGCTGTTCCACAGCAGCCTCAACCTGCTCATGTCGCCGCTTCCTCCGGGTTGAGCCGCCCTTCGTGCAACTCCAGAACCCGGTCCATTTGGGCCGCAACCTGCCGCGCATGCGTGACGACCAGCAGCGCCATGCCCTCTTCCCGGCTGAGTTCGAGCAACAGCGCGACGAGCCTCGCCGCGGCCTCCTCGTTGAGCGCGCCCGTCGGCTCGTCGGCCAGCAGCAGTCGCGGCTGGTTGATCAACGCCCGCACCACAGCGACACGCTGGCGCTCGCCGCCGGAAAGTTGCCCGGGATGGTGCGCCGCGCGCTCCTGAAGTCCGACACGTTCCAGCAGGTCAAGTGCGCGCGCCTTCCTGACCTGCGCACCGTCATTCACGAGTGCAGGCACCAGCACATTGTCCAGCGCCGTGCATTGGGACAGGAGATGGTGGGACTGAAATACGAATCCCACGGAGGCGTTTCGAAACCGCGCCAGTTCCTGAGGATTCAAGGCGCCGAGGTCGCGGCCTTCGAAGCAAATCGAGCCGGAACCGGGCGTATCCAGCGTGCCGATCAGGTTCAGCAGCGTACTTTTGCCACAACCCGACGGCCCAACCACGGCGACCGATTCTCCCTGTCTCAGATGCAGGTTGACGCCTTTCAAAACCTCCAAAGGAGCGGGCGACGCGGGATACGACTTCCTCACATCGCGCATTTCAAGCAGGACCGCCGACTCATTCATTTCCAGACGCCTCCCGGCCGCCAGCTACCGGAACGCGGCCACGGTTCCGTCGTCGCATCCCACAATCACCAGGCCGTCATACACCGCCGGCGCGGTGATCTCGTCACTGACCTCATGGGACCACAGCTTCTCCCCGTCGTCAAGCCGGAGCATAAGCAGCGTGCCTCTCGAACCCGCGGCCACCTTGTCCCCGGCGATAACTGGAGAGGTCGCCATGCCCCCCGCCTGTACCGTCCACAGCGGCGCGCCGGATTCCCGTTCGAGCGCATGGATATCGCCATCGGCACAGCCAAAGATGACCTGGCGCTCACCCACGGCGGGCGTGGTAAAGACCTCGGCCGTGCAGTCGGTATGGCGCCAGACGACAGCGCCCGTAGAGGCCGTCGCGCGAAGCACCAGGCCGCTGCGGCTTCCCGAGTACACCTCGTCTCCGAGCACGACCACGCCTCCAGCGACTTGCGAATCGTCGCCCACCGGGATGTCGCGCAGCCGTTCGCCAGTCTGATTCGAGAAAATATGCAGCGCCGCCGCGCAGCTGCCAAACACCACCGACTCTCCGCCAATGCCCGGCGAACCGTCGCAGCGTTCGACGCCAGTAGACTGCCAAACGGCCTGCCCGGTCTCGAAATCCAGACAATGCAGCACACCGCTCCCCTGCTCGATGACATACACCCTCGCGGATGGCGTGCCGCTCTCTCCGGAATCCACCAGCGCAATAGTCGCCGCCCCGAGAATCGTGCCGTCCAGGTCCGTCTGCCACTTCACTGTGCCCGAACCCGCGTCGAGCGCGAAGAGGATGCCGTCCAGAGAGCCTGCCAGCACGGTTTCGCGAAAATACGTCAGAGGGGCATCGATCTGCTGTTGCGTTGGCGACCACTGATCCACGGCCGCGCGCGGCATCGAGGTTGACCAGACCTCGGCCCCATCCGTGTCTACTGCGAACACTGTCCCCCGCGTAGTGGCGAAATAGATGCGCCCCGCTCCCGCCACAGGCGTGGTGATGACGGGCGCTCCCGCCATAAACCGCCAGGCGGGGGTCAATACCTCGGGCAGGGACGATTCGGCCACTCCGCTCAGTGAAAATCCCCCATGATACGTGTTCCAAGAAGCCTCCGCCGTCACATCGCGGGCCTTTTCCGGCACGGCAGGAGTCTCGGTCGCCGATTCAGGCGCGGTGGGTTCCGGTGGCGCAGAAGCCTCGCGTCCGCAGCCGGGTACGCACAGAAACGGCAGCGCCAGGCCGAAGAGCAGGAGTCGGATGCCTGTTTTCATGAGTTCACCAGTGATTCGTAGACAGCCAGGACATTTTCCATGGTGACGTCCACGCTGTACTGAGCGAGCACTGCTTCCCGGCCGCGCCGGCCCAGTTCGTGGGCGCGATTTCGATCGATCAAGAGTTCCTCGAGCGCTTTTCTCAGGCCTCCGGGCGCGTCCGGCTCATAGAGAATGCCTCCGCCGGTCTTGTTGATGATCTCAGGAAAGGCGCCCACGGCCGGCTGCACAACGGGAACGCCGCAGGCCATGGCCTCGAGCATGAACGTGCCAAATGCTTCGCCACTCGGGACCGGCACCGATACGACCGACAACGAACGCAGGAACTCATGGCGCGACGTCCGATCGAAGCGCTCAACGAACTCGACGTCGTCGTGCAGATTTCGGCTTCGCAGCGTCGACTGGAGCCGCTTGAGGAAAGGGGCATCCTCCGCAGTCTGGCCGCCGGTCACGCGCAGCTTCAGGTCGGGAATGGTCCCCGCCTCTTTCAGCTCGATGAACGCCTCCACGAGTTGCCCGAGCCCCAGACTCTCGCACATGCGGGAGAGATACCCGATGGCGGGCGGCTCCGCAGGCGCGGAGACGGGCTCGATGTCGTCAAATTCGATACCCACCGGAGCGACGGCGATTTTTTCACGCGGGATGTCCATGCGTTCGGCCATCACAGCGGCATACCAGTCGCTGACGGTAATATACCCGTCGACTTCGCGGCCCCGGTCTGACATGGCCTTCCAGCATTGCGTGCCATGCGGCTCGGGGATGACGTCCAGCCAGGTGTGCTCATCCTGGAGCGTGCACACCAGCGGGACCTTCAAGGCGCGTTTCAATTCCGTCGCGACGCCGAGCAGCAGCGAATTGGACGCGTGAATCAGGTCCGGTTTCTCCTGGCCTTGAAGCCATTCCGCCAGCCGTTCGATTTCCTTGCGTTGATTGCCCAGCCGACCCTGGAGCATGGAGAGCGTCATCGGCCCCAACGCCGCGGCGTTTGTTGAGCCTTCTCGCGCCGCCGCCTGTTTCAGCATCCAGCGGGAATCGAAAATGCGATCGAGCCAGCGCGGCGTCTTGCGGAACAAGCTGAAT
The DNA here is from genome assembly GCA_050950105.1 of Candidatus Hydrogenedentales bacterium. Lineage (GTDB taxonomy): Bacteria > Hydrogenedentota > Hydrogenedentia > Hydrogenedentales > SLHB01 > UBA2224. The sequence continues at coordinate 36,870 of JBMNGZ010000001.1, forward strand.
TTCTGCTGCAGATACACGTTGATGCCGCCGAAAAACACCGGCACGTGCTGTTCCAGGCCCTCCGCATCCACCGTCAGCGGCAGGTACATCGGCACGAGCATCACGTCAACGCCGCGTCCACCCAGCGCGCGCAGCAGTGCTCCATCACGCATGCAGTTCTGGCAATAGAATGTCCCGCCCGTGCCTGGAATCAGTTGTACTACCTTCATGATTCACGTTCCTCCCGGTCACGCCATGCAAATGCCGCCGTGGGGCACGCGTCGATACACTCCTGCGCGGTTTTCGTCAATGCCTCCTCCAGGGAATGCCCCAACGCAGGTTGAACCCGCGTTTCAAAGCCGCGCTGCACAAAGGCCATCCCGTACGGCTCACCCCGGACTGCCGTGATTTCAACACAAAGTCCGCAGCGAATGCACTTGCCCAGCTCAAACTGGACAGAACCCGCGATCAGCGACGCCTCGATCGCGGGGCGCCTCACATCCCGGTAGGCAAACTGCTTCGCGCCATATTCGCTCGCGTAGCGCCGGAGTTTGCAGGACTCCAGTTTCAGGCAGTCGCAGTGCAGGCAGCGTTTCGCTTCCGCTTCGATGTCGTCGTGCTGGCGGCCCAGCCCCTGGGTCTCGAGCTCCATACGATGCGCGGCAAACGCGGCCTTCTCGTGTTCGCCCACTTCGACCAGCCGGCAGTCGAACGGTTTTCGGCGCGACGCGGAGGGCTGGCCTCGTAAGAAGCGGTCAAGCTCGTCCGCCACGCTTTTCCCTTCGGCGACCGCATTCACGGCCATCGGAAGTTCGAGCGCGGTGAACACGTGGTCCTCGTCTTCCGCGTCTTCCAGCTCGTCATCGTCGCAGGCAAGAAGCACGGCGTCAAAGGTCTCCAGCAATTCTTCCACGGCGACGTCCCGGCCCACCTGGCAACGACTCCGCAACTGGACGCCCAGACTTAGGATGGTCTCTATTTCGGCGTCGAGCACCGCACGCGGCAGCTCGGCTTCATCAAGCTCGCACAAGGCCCCGCCGCAACGCTCTTCGCGCTCGAACAGGGTGCACGCATGCCCCCGAAGAGCGAGCACCGAGGCCGCAGCCAGTCCCGCTACTCCTCCACCAACAATGGCCACCCGTTTTCCCGTGGATGGGGCCGGTGTGGACGGAGTTCCCTGCAAACGCAGGATATCATGCGCCAACTGGCGGTGCATTTCCTTGATGAGCAGGGGCTCGTCGTAAGTCCCCCGATGGCATCCGCGTTCGCACGGCGCATTGCATACCCAGCCCAGCGTCTCGGGCAGGATAAGCGCGCTCTTCGCCAGTCGCGCCGCCCCTTCCCTATCGCCTGCCCTCACCTTGCGCATCATCAAGGGCACTTCCAGCGCTGCGGGGCAGATGCGGCGGCAAGGCGCCTCGCAATCGCCCACGTGCTCGCTCAAAAGCAGTTGCAGCACTTCCCGGCGCGCGGAGCGAAGGCCCTCGGTTGCGGTCTCAATAACCATCCCCTCTTCGGCCCGGGTCGAGCAAGACGGAAAGGTCTGGCCGGACCGCTTGTCTTCGACGACGCAGAGCATGCACGAGGTTTGTGGACGGAGCCCGGGGACATGGCAGAGGGTGGGGATATCGATCCCGGCGAGCACGGCGGCTTCCAGAACCGTCGCCTCCGGCGGGACATCCACGCTGGTGCCGTCTATGGTTAATCGCGGCATTGGCTTATTCCACCTTCACCGCATCGACGGGGCATACGTCATAACAGCCGTTGCAGCGGGTGCATAAGGCCGGGTCGATTTCGTGCTGCTGGTAGGGCCGGAATGCGATGGCGTCTGAAGGGCAGTTCACGGCGCATTTGGTGCACCCGATGCAGTCTTCGGTGATCGAGTAGGTGATCAGGCTCTTGCAGGTACCGGCCGGGCAACGTCCCTCCGCGTGGGCCTCGAATTCTTCACGAAAATACCGCATGGCGGTCAGGACGGGGTTCGGGGCTGTCTTGCCCAGCCCGCACAGACTATTCTCTTTGACAACGCGTGCGAGCGCTTCCAATTCCACCAGATCCTTCGGCTCGGCCTTGCCCTCGCACAGACGCTCGACGATCTCGAGCATGCGCTTCGTGCCCACCCGGCACGGCGTGCATTTTCCGCAGGATTCCAACTGAGTGAACGACAGAAAATACCGCGTCATATCGACCATGCAATCGGTCTCGTCAAGAACAACCAACCCGCCCGAGCCCATCATCGCGCCGGCCTTCGCCAGCGCCTCGAAATCCACGGGCGTGTCGGCCAGCGCGCAGGGTATGCATCCTCCCGAAGGCCCACCCACCTGCACGGCCTTGAATTGTTTTCCATCCTGGACCCCGCCGCCGATATCTTCCACGATCTCACGAATCGTGGTGCCCATCGGTACTTCGATGAGGCCGCCCCGGTTCACTTTGCCCGCCAGGGAGAAGACCTTGGTGCCCCGGCTCTCCGCGGTGCCGAAGGCCGCGAATGCAGCCGCCCCGTGGCGGATGATCCATGGCAGCAGCGCGAAGGTCTCCGTATTGTTCACCAGGGTGGGGCGCCCGCGTAGACCCGACACCGCCGGGTAGGGCGGCCGTATGTGCGGCGTCGCACGGCGTCCCTCCATGGCCGCAAGCAGGGCTGTTTCCTCGCCGCACACAAACGCGCCCGCACCTTCGATGATTTGCAGACGGAACGCGTGACCGCTGCCCAGGATGTTGTCGCCAAGATATCCCGCCTGCTCAGCGATCTGCAGCGCCTCCTCGATGCGGGCCACGGCCAGCGGATACTCCGCGCGGATGTACAGGAAGCCCTCGTGCGCGCCGACCGCAAGCGACGCGATGATCATGCCTTCAATCACCCGGAACGGATACGATTCCAGGATCATGCGATCCATGAACGCGCCGGGATCTCCTTCGTCGCCGTTGCAGATCACGTATTTGGACGGATCCGCCGCCGTGCGCACGATGTCCCATTTCTGCGCGGTTGGAAACCCCGCTCCACCCCTGCCCCGAAGGCCGCTCTCGCGGAGTTCCGCGATGATCGCTTCCGGAGACAGATGAGCGTTCGAGTCGCTTCCAGCGGACGTTGACTGTGGCAGGCAGCGGGCAAGGGCTTCAAATCCGCGCAGCCGCTGGTATTCGTCCAGGTCAATCGGATCGATTTCGCCACAATATTCCGTAGCCAGCCGCTGTTGTTTGCTCAAAAAAGCCGCAACAGGACGGTCCCGCACATCGATTCCGTGTCGTTCGAGCACATCCCGGCGCTCGCCCGTATAGAGACGTTTCAGCCAGTGGCCGATGTCGGTTCGGATGCGAACACTGTATTTGCGCGGCGCAAAGTGCCGGCGCACGATTTCACCCACATCCTCGGCCTGCACCTTCGCATAGAGGCTGGGCGGACGGCCCGGCAAATGCACTTCCAGTAACGGGGTCTGATGGCACATGCCCACGCAACTCACCTGCTTGATGCGAACCGACCCGGCGACGGTCTGCAGCGCGTCGGCCAGCGCGACCCGGACCTTCTCGCTGCCGCCCGCAATGCAGCAGGAACCCAGACCCACCCGGATCTCGCCCGCCGTGGGCGCTGATTCGACATGGCGCCTGCCCGGGGCCGTCTTTCCGTTGGCTTCGTTCGCGAGAAAATCTTCCAGCAGATGGGAGACCTTTTCCGATTCCACATGGCCGTAGGTAACCTGATCGATCTGCACCGCGGGCGCGAGCGTGCAGCATCCGAGGCAAGCCACGCGCTGCACGGTGAACTGGCCTTGTTTGTCTGTGTCTTCACCCGGACCCAGGTCAAGCGCCTTGGCGAACGCGTCGAATACGGCGGGCGCCCCTTTCACGTGGCACGCCGTGCCGTCGCAGACTCGAATGACGTGTTCACCCATCGGCCGGCGCCGGAACCGGGTGAAAAACGTGGCGATGCCTTCGATGGTTGCGGGCGTGATCTCGGTAATCTCACAGACCCGCGCGAGGGCGGCGTCGGGAAGGTAGCGGTAGCGGTCTTGCAGTGCATGCAAGATCGGTATCACGGCCTCCCGGCCCTGCCCGATTTCCGCTACGAGCCGATCAACATCGTCTATGCAGAATTCAGTGTGCAGCATTGTCTTCAATACACAGGAGACGGCTCTCGGTGCGGACGTATATCCGTCCGTCGAGGTAGGCCGGTGTCGCGTATACGGGCTCGCCTAAATCCAGCGCGGCGATCGCTTCAAATTCTCGGCCCGCTCGGCAAATCTGCATCGTTCCTCTCAGATCGGCGGCGTAGATGCGGTCACCCACCCGGATCGGAGACGAATAAAACCCCTGATCAAATTCGTGGAGCCAGATTTCCTCACCCGTGTCTTTGTCCAGGCAGATGATTTCACCCAATGACGTTGCGATATAGAAACATTCGTCACACGACGTGGGACTCGCCACTTCCGGCAGGCTTTCCTCCCACTGCCAGATGATTTCGGACTGCATGGCTTCGTTCGAGCCCGTCAAACGGACCGCCGTTGCCATGGCATATTCGTTGCCCACAAACACCACATCGCCAGATATCGTGGGGGAAGGCGCGACCTCGCCGTCCAGCCCCTGCTGCGTCCACAATAACGACCCTGTAGCCGGGTCATAGCCGTCTACATCGTATTCGGAAGCCAGGAGCAGTTGAAACCCGAACGGCGTCGGTACGCACGCCGGCGATGCCCAGGAGATCTTCTTGCGCTCTGCCGTCCAGACGTCTTCGCCCGTCGCTGCATCCAGGGCGAGCAGGCGGGGCTGGCTGCTGTCGTCGAGCTGCACATACACCTTGCCGGCATACGCAATCAGCGACGACGCATGGCCGTAATGGTTCTCCGGCACGCCAAGGTTGCGGCCCCAGATCAGGCCGCCGTCGAAATCAAAACACGCGATATCGCCGGTGGCATAGATGACGTACGCGCGGTCTCCGAGCAGGGCCATGGTCGGCGCGGCATAGCCGGTATCCTGAGTGACCCGGGGCGGCGTCTCGGGCGTGCCGGGAAATGCGGGGACGGCCTGACGCCACAACAGCTCTCCCGTCTCCGCGTCGTAACAATAGACCTCGCGCAGCTCCTGGGTCGCTCCGCTGAGAAACAGGCGCTTATCCCACAGCACCGGCGAGTTGAAGCCGCCCTGCGGCGCATCCACGGCCCACCGGATGCCTTCGCCCGCTTGAAGGTCCCAGTTCACGGGCGCCGTGGTGAAATGGGCCACACCATAGCCGCCCGGCCCGCGGAACGACGGCCATTGCGCCAGCATCTCCTCCCAGCTGGGAAAATCCGTTGCCTGCGCGTCAGAGATCGCCCCCGCTTCGACCGCCACTTCCGTAGCTTGCCCTCCATGCCCGGCACGGGGATATCAAAGGGGGTCATATACGCCGCGACCAGCGTCACCAGCACGAGCACGACGGCCACACCGGTGATCAATTCCCGGGACTGCGCGAGAATTCGCCAATACTTCATGGTATCCGGAGCGTCCACGGGGGACGGCAGCACGGGGTTCCACCGTGCGGCCAGGCGGAACGCCACCAGAAATACAATGGCCCCCACCATCAACAGGCGGCCACCCAGCTGCAACTGCGCCTGGCTGGTAAAAAACGCCTTGCGCACGAGCAGATCCAGCGCGCGAATCTGTTCAATCAGCGCTTCGTTGTTCCCGGTGGAGGCGGCCAGTTGTTCGCGCAATGTCAGCAGTTCTGGGTTGTCCAGTGGGTCCGTGACCCGGATCTGGAGGCAATTGATGATGAGCAGCGAGGCCAGAACCAGGGTGAAAAGCCCCGCAACCGCCGCAACGGCCGACGCGATGCGCCATTTCGCCTGGTTCGGCACAAATTCAGGTCTTTTGTTCTGCAACAGCAACTCCATCCTTCTCCACGGGGCAGTACGGGAAACATCGCGCGCAACTGACACAGGCCCGCCGGTCGGTCTCATAATCGTCGCGCGGGCCCGCCATCGACAGGCTCGCCAGCATCACGGCGATCACCAGCCCCAGAAATGCGCCACAGAGCACGGTTTTCCACTTGAAGTCCGCGCGAATCGCGTGCGCCTCTGCATAGAGCTCTTCCTGTGTCTTCACTCCCGCTCGAAACGCCTCACTCTCAATGGTCATGCCTTGATACCGGCCCGCCTCCTCGCCCGCGATACGCGATGCGAGCTGGACCGTCGGGTGGATTCGTGCGAGCATCGGATACGAAAAGAGCCCGGTCAGCGCGCCGCCCGCGATGAGAACCGGCGTCAGGGCAAACATCAGGCCCAGTTTGCGCGCGCCTTCCTTAGGGGTCAGGGGCGTTTTATCCGGCGTGGGGACGTTGATCGCACCGTAGGGACAAGCGTTTTCGCACAAACGACATTGAATACACTCCTGCGGCGTAATGCTCGCGTGCCATTTCGAGAACCGGCTCATCCAGCCCAGAAGCACGCCGTACGGGCACAAAAACCGGCAATACGGCCGGCCGATGAACAGCCCGGCCAGCAACAGCACCCCGCCCGCCAAAAACATGTTCAGACTTGCCCCCAAGCGGAAAAAGCCGACGAAAGGGTCGTACCGGCAGATCAGATACCCCGACCCGGTCGATACGGCCAGAATGGTGAGGGCGAGATAGAGATACGGCAGCAGACCGAGGACTCGGTCCACCGCGCGAGGCAGCATGACCGGGCGCACGGCCACCAGCTCCTGTATCGCCCCCAGGGGACACACCGCCGCACAGAATACCCGGCCGAAAAACAGGGCGAATACCAGCGGCAGCAGAAAGAAGCTCAGCACCGCGATGGAAACCACCTCCAGACCCAGGATGCCCTCCGCGACGTTTTGCATCGATCCGACAGGGCAAATGCAGCCATCCCGCCAGAATCCGAAATACGCCAGCGAACAAAGCGTGAGCCCAAACACCGCCGGCCGCGAGCGCCGCTTCAACACGAACCACGCGGCCAGACCGAGGGCGGCCGCCAGCAGGGCAACATCCCACAGATCGTTGATCCGGCCAGGCATGGGCGTGTGGATGTCGGGATAGGTGTATCCGGATTGAAATTCCGGCATGGGAAACCGGAATTCCGCCCAGGCAACCCCGCCAAAAAGCGCTGCCGCGGCGAGAGCCGGAGTGAGGGTTTTCAGGAGCTTCATTCCTGCGCGCTCCCTCCCTCCGTCGGTGTTTTCAGGAGATACGCCTCTTCGGCCGGGATCCGCCGGTAGGCGTCCCCGGACAGGCCTTGGCGATCGCGCACTCATTGCAGTGCTCGCAAAGATCCTGCTTGACCTGGAGATAAAGCGAGCCATTTCCGAAAAGCGCACAGCCCTTCACGCACTTCCCGCAGCCAACACACAAGGACTCGTCGATGATGTATTGAAAGAACGGATCTTCAATAAAAGTGCGGCTGATAGCCGACATCGGGCAGAGTTCGTTTTCCGCTCCCGTAGTCCGGTCTTTGGCGTTGGGTTGAAGATAGCCACCACACAGATCGCAATAGCCGCAGATCTGATACGAGTGCATGCATTTGACGGCCGAAGGGTTGAGCACACACTCGGTCGCACAACGCCCGCATTGCACGCATTTTTGGGGGTCGATCTGCCAGACCGTCGCACCGGACGCCGGCGCCGCCGCCTTCCAGATCGCACCGCCCACGCCGAGCGCTGCTGCGGTCCGTATGAAATCCCGGCGCCGGATGGTTTTGTCCGCGCTCATGGCTTGCCCCGAGGGCGGCGAAGCGCAGCCGGGCACGCCGTATGGACCGGGCATGCGCGGCAGAGGCGCAGGTCCGTACAGGCGCCCGCTTTCCATCGACGCCAGGCCAGTAAGCCGCCGGTCCAGCCGAGACCGCTTAAGAGGCAGGCCCGGGCCAGTCCGGCAAAGAACTCACGGCGCTCCACAATCGGTCGTTCCATTTCAGGCCGGCTCCTCTATTTTAAATACGCGCACCGTGTTGGATCGTCCATCGATAAGCAGTATCCGGTCGTTGGCATCGACGGCCACATCGAGCAGCGGCATATCCAGCTCCGCCGAGAATGGCCCGCCCGGCGTGCTGCGAAACGCGTCGGGGCCAGCAACAAATCCCAGCAGTTTCTGGTCGACTGAATACAGTTTTACCCGGACCAGGCCCTTCTCGACCGTGACCAGCGTGCCGTCCGAACGAAACGCGATATGAGCGGGGTTGCAGCACCCGCAAAAGCCATCGGATTTCATGGAAGGGCGGTACCACGCGGAGACCAGCTCGCCGGTCGCGCGATACTGCTCGAAGCCATGCCGGCCGGGATTGACCGCCCACAGGGCGCCTGCGTTGTCGAACGCAATATCGAAGTACGGGCTGGGCACGATCAAACCGGGAATATCCCGGGCCGCGTCCTTTTCTCCAATTCGAGCCACTAGCTGTCCATCATAGTCAAAACGCAGCACGGCGCGGTTTCCCGCATCCGCGACGTACACGCTGGTCTCGTCCGCCGCGATCGAGGTGACGTGGCCACGTTCGTCCGGGAGCGGCCATGAGCCGTCCAGCGATCCCGCGGCATCAAGCACGTCGATGCGATCCACCATCCCCAGAAACACGCTGCCATTGGGTGCGGCGGCCAGGCATACCGGCGTGGCCGTGAGGGAACGGCGTGTCTGCTCAGAGCCGTCGAGTCCACAGGTCAGCAGCGTCTTATCGCCTGCGATGAGGATACGGCCATCCGGGGTGGCTGCGATGGCGCGCAGTCCGGGGATGCCGGGGGCGAGCGGCGCGAGTTCCGTGGCGATTACGTGGTCGGGGTCAACCTGCTCAAATTCGACCACATCGTATCGAAACGATTCCGGCGGATCAGGGCGCCTGCCGCTCGACGCGAGCCAGACGGCCGCGCCAACCGACGCAAAGGCGATGACCACCCATATCCACAGGGGAATTACACGATTATTTTCAGCACTCATGGCTACATGCCCTCCCCTGTGGCGGCGCTTACGTTGATACACACCATCCGCGTGGAATCCCGCAAGAGCATCCGGGTACCGGCGACCGCGATCGGCCCCCAGGCGTCTTGTCCATCCAAAACTCGCACCTGGGCCAGGGCACGGTAGTGGTCGCGGCTCTGCTGCAATACGGTCAGGATACCGTCATCGCTGAGGACGTAAAACTTCCCGTCAGCGAGAATGAAGGGCCCCAGACCGAAGCGATTGGCCTGACCGCTGGACCATACGAGAGGCCCGTCCGGGTCGTAACAGACAAATTGGCCGCGCAACGCGCCCGCATCCTTCGGCATGATAGCATGAAGCAAACCATCATAATAGATGGGGGATTGCTGTTCGCAGGCCAGCCACTCCGAAGGGCCCCGCTCAAACACGGCCTCCGCCCGGAACGTCCCGCCTTCTTTATGCAATTGCACCATCAGGCTGCCGTTGCCATAGCCCGCCGTGCAGAATAAACGGCCATCACCCAACGGCACGGGCGATGGCGCCACCACGTTGGCGTTCCACGGAAGCTCCCAGAGAATCTGCCCCGCGTCGGGATCATCCGCGGCGACCCCCACGATCCCGCCGACGGCGCAGTACACAAACATGCGGGTCCCATCGAAGGTCATGGGCATGATCGAGGAATGCGACATGTCCCAGCCCTGGGGGTTCGGAGTCTGCCAGACGGTCTCGCCTGTGGCACAGGCCATCGCGGTCAGCAGGACGTCCGGGCCTGCGGGCGCCAGGATGGCCAGCTCGTTGTCGATAATTGGACACTGCCCCGTGTACCAGAGCGGCTCGATCGTGCCGTAGTCATCCTGCATCGAGACGCCCCATCGAAAAGCCCCGGTGTCTGCGTCCAGACAGACCACATGGCAGCGCGGCCCAATGGTAACCACGAAATCATCCGTAACCGCGGGGATCGTGCGCGAGAGGCCGTGGTTGCGCTTGATGTTTACCGGATACGAATGCCGCCAGATCTCCTGGCCGTCCTCAAGCGAAAAACACCGGATGGCGTCGGCGCGGGTGGATTCGTCGTAATCCAATACGTAGACCCGTCCATTCAGAACGGCGGGTGCCGCGTGTCCTTCCCCCAACTCGATGGACCACAACATTTCCGGGCCGCTTTCAGGGAAGGCCTCGGTCAAACGGTAGTTTTCCTGGTAAATATTGTCGAAATCGGGGCCGCGAAATCGGGGCCAGGCGCCCGGCAGCTCCGCGGCGACCCCGCTGAATTCCTGATGCGTACCCGAAAGGTCCGTCGCGATATCCGCCGACGCCGCACCTTCGGGCCGCCCATCACGCCCGGGAAGGCTGATCGCGATGTCGTGCGGGGGGCTGCAGGCCAGCCATTGCTGGAGCGCAACAAGCGCGGCGACGGACGTCACGGCAGCCGCGATGCTCGCGTAAACACGGCTGGCCGTTGAATCTTTCATCCGTTCACCCGAGCCTGGCCGAAACCCGGCACGCGCCTCACGGATTCTTCAGGTCGAGGCATTTCATTGTTTCCTGATCTCGCAGCAGCAACCGCCCCTGCGACAGGGCCATCGGCGACCACATTTTGTTGCCACTGAAGATCTTGGCGCGGGCCAGTTCCCTGAAGCCCTCGGGAGAGGGATCGATCAGATGAAGAACGCCGGTTTTGCCGTCCAGCGCGATGATCATATTGTCGGCCAGGAGCAGGTTGCCGCGTTCAAACTGGGGCAGATCACGCGAATCCCGCGTACGCCAGCGCAGTTGACCACCCGGGGTCATGCAGAGCATGCCGTCCGTCCGCGAATTGGTGTTGCTGTTCACATACAGATGCCCGTCATAAAAAAGTGGCTGATGAATCTGGCTGCCGCATTCATCGGTCTTGAACAGCTCGGTCACTTCAAAAACATGGCCTTCGCGCTTGATCTGAATCATCGCCGACCCGGCATCGTAGCCCCCCGTGATAAACAGCCGGTCGCCGGGAAGCGGCGTCGGGTAGGGAATGGGAATCTGGCACTGATATCCGGCATAGGACCACAGGATATGCCCGTCTTCGAGCGAAATGCCGGCCGTTTGACCGTAGGCCGCCAGCATCACCACCTGCTCCACGCCGGCCAGGGTAGTCACCACCGGCGTCACGTAGCCCACCTGGCCCAGACCGGGACTCTGCCACACCGGCTCGCCCGTTTCCTGCCGGAATGCCGCGACAAACGCGTCCCCGGCCTGCGGCGCCACAATCACCAGATCACGCCACAGAGTCGGCGCCTGGGATACCCCCCAGCTGGGCAGCTCGCTACCGTAGTCAGTGAGGATATTCTTACGCCACAGCGGTTCGTGCGTTTTCCGATCGATGCACAGAAAATCGCCCAGCATCCCCACCGAAAAGACATGCGTTTCCGATACCGTCGGAGGCGTGCGGGAACCGGCGTGCCCCACGCTCCCCGGAGCGTCGTATGCGTAATTCCAGCGCTCGGCGCCCGTCATCAAATCGAGGCAGCGGAGCACATCCTGTTTCTCGCCCACACGGTCCAGGATGTAGACCTCCCCGTCGCGCACCGCCGGGCCGCCGTAGCCCTCCCCCAGCGGAAACGACCAGAGTTCCCGGGGACCGCCCTCGGGCCACGACCGCATCAAGCCCTTTTCCGGCGAAATGCCGTCTCGGTCAGGACCTTGAAACTGCCACCAATCGGCGCCAGCACCAAAGGCAATCATCAGTCCCGCCAGAATACCGGCAATAGATCGGATTCGTGGATGCATACACATCATGATGAATGAGACTCCTGCGAATTCGGCGGTGCTCTACGCCCTCTGTACGAACAACAAGGCAGGTGGCGCTACTACTGTCCGTGGAATGCCCACACAACGCATTATGCGGAAATCGGGACGGACCTTCAACTCGGCGGGGACACTAGGCGGGGCACATTCACGTTCTAAGTGCACGCAATGCGATTTTCCGTTTCTCCAGGGAGATTTCATCGGGGGTCCGGTATCCGAGGCATCTTTTTGGTCTGTTGTTTAGTTCATCGACTATTTCCTGGGGTTTTTCTCATGTAGGGGCAGGCCCCTGTGCCTGCCCATCCCGATTACATGGGCAACCCCCACGCGCTGCCGCAATCTAGATGTACCAGGGCAACCCCCACGCGGTTGCGTTCCGGAATGTAGGGGCAGACCCCCGTGTCTGCCCATCCGGATAGCCCCTGCGGCTGCCTTTAAGAAGGGCAGACACAGGGGTATGCCCCTACGCGCTGCGGAAATCAGTCCCCGTGGCAGCCCATCCGGATAGCACACGCCGCTATTGAGCCGTGCGCAACTTTTCCCAGAACTCCCTGCTCAGCCGCTTGGCCTCCGCGATCTGTTCCGGCGTCATTTGGGGTGTTAAGGCGTTTCTCTGCTCTTCGCCGTCCGATAGACCATGTGCGGCGGCGATAATGGCCCATTTGTACGATTGGACCAGATCCCTTGGGACGCCAGCGCCCTCGGCGTAGAGCACACTCAAGTTGAATTGGACTACGGCATCCCCCTGTTCAGCCACCTCGGTAAGCCACTCTGTCGCTTTCTGATAATCCTGCGGCAGGCCAACGCCGAAGGCATAGGTTAGGCCCAAGCTGCGTTGGGCAGCGGCATCCCCTTGTTCAGCCGCCTTGGTCCACCACTTCACAGCTTCCTGATAGTTCTGGGGTACGCCTTTGCCCAAGTAATAGAGTTTGCCCAAGCTGTATTGGGCAAGGGCATACCTCTGTTCAGCCGCCTCGGTCCACCACTTTACCGCCTCCTGAAAGTCCTGTGGCACGCCTTTGCCTTCGGCATAAAGTGCACCCAAGTTGTATTGGGCATCAGCATCCCCTTGTTCAGCCGCCTTGGTGTACCACTTCACAGCTTCCCGATAGTCCTGCGGCACGCCTTTGCCCCAGTGATATAGAAAGCCCAAGCTATATTGGGCATCGGCTTGCCCCTGTTCAGCCGCCTTGGACCACCACTTCACAGCTTTCTGATAATCCTGCGACACGCAATCGCCTCTCTCGTACATCATGCCCAAGGACCATTGGGCTACGGCATGCCCCTGTTCCGCCGCCTTGGTCCACCACTTCACAGCTTCCTGATAATCCTGCGGCACGCCGCTCCCTTTGGCATAAAGGTCGCCCAATCTGTATTGGGCCTCGGCATCCCCCTGTTCAGCTGCAAGGGTCAACCACTTCATCGCTTCCTGATAATCCTCTGGCACGCCTTTGCCAGCGACATAGGCTAAGCCCAAGTTGTTTTGGGCTGCGGCATACCCCTGCTCCGCCGCCTTGGTCCACCACTTGATAGCTTCCTGATAGTCCTGCGGCACGCCTTTGCCAGCGACATAGGCTAAGCCCAAGTTGTTTTGGGCTGCGGCATGACCCTGTTCCACCGCCAGGGTATACCACTTCACAGCTGCCCGATAGTCCTGCGACACGCCGGCGCCATTGGCATAGAGAACGCCCAAGTTGTATTGGGCACCGGCATACCCCTGCTCCGCCGCTTTGGTCCACCACTTGATGGCTTCCTGATAGTCCTGCGGCACGCCTTTGCCTACGGCATGAGCTAAGCCCAACTTGTTTTGGGCTGCGGCATCCCCTTGTTCAGCTGCCTTGGTGACCCAGTTCATAATTTCCTGATGATCCTGCGACACCCCTTTACCTCCGGCATAGCGCCCGCCCAAGTTGTTTTGGGCTGCGGCATCCCCTTGTTCAGCCGCCTTGATGTACAATTTTGGAGCTTTGGACTTTCTTCTTTTTTATACGGCCAAGCAAGTAATGCCCATCCATATTGAAAGCATCCCGCGCCAAGTGCTTTTACTGAAACTGCTTGATGCGCACCCTGTTCGCTCGGAGATTTTGTATTGCACGAAACAAAGGCAACGGTGAGCATAAGGCCCAGGGTCAACGCAAAAGGGATTTCCCTTCTCATATGCTTCTCTCCAGGTTGGTTTGTGCAAGAATAGTATGAAAAAACAGATAGTTAGTCAATACAGTGGGATATTGTGAGATTTTAAAAGCGCTCTGGGCAAGGCGTGATGTTGCATTTCTGGGATCGCGCCAATTCTCACGCTCTGCTGCGCTGCTGGTCGCGCGGGGCCGGGCCCGTCGCTGCGGTGGCCAAATTACGCCCATACTACACCCATGCATTCAGTAATTTCGGGCAATTTTGAAGGGGGGGGTAAAGAGAACCCCCGGAAACGCCGTATTTACGCGGGTTTCCGGGGGTTTTGAGTGCATGGTGCCGAGAGGGGGACTCGAACCCCCAAGCCCTTTCGAGCACATGGTCCTTAGCCATGCGTGTCTGCCAGTTCCACCATCTCGGCGAGCAGGAGGGATTATACCGGTTGCGAGGCGGGCCATGCAAACCGGGGAAGCGGGTCAGCCGGCCCCGGCCCGCGGAAAGCACAGGGCATGAGGCCCATCGGCTTCAGGAGAAGCCCTATCCGCAACGTTCCGGCCTACTACGTCTCTTTCAGGCAGTCGTCGATGACCTCCCAGAGTTCGCGGACGCCTTCCCGGGTCTCGGCGGAGTAAAAAACGATCAGCGCGTCGTCATCAAGTTCCAGCGCCTGGCGGATCTGCCGCTGGGCCGGCAAACGGTCGCGCGCGCGGAGCTTGTCGGTTTTGGTGGCGACGATGAGCGCGGGCACGCGGGCTTCGTCGAGCATATCGAGCAGGACTCGGTCGGCATCGCCGGGCTCGCGCCGGGCGTCGACCAGGTGCATGACGAGGCGCAACTGGTCGCGCCCGGTGATGTACTCGGTGATCGAGCGTTCCCACGCGATGCGCTCTTTTTTTGAGACTCTGGCGAATCCGTATCCGGGCAGGTCGACGAAGTGGACGGCGCCGTTGACGTCGAAGAAATTGATCAGGCGCGTTTTTCCCGGTTTTTTGCTTGTCTTGGCCAGGCCGCGGCGGTTGAGAAGGATGTTGAGCAGGGTCGATTTGCCGACGTTTGAGCGCCCGACAAACGCGAACTCGGGGCGCCGGGCGGCGGGGTACTGATCCGGGCGCACCGCGCTGGTGATGAACTCCGCATGGGTGACTTTCATTTCTTCTTCCGCTGCTGGCCAAATGCGACCGCGAACGCCTCGTCAATGCGTTCCACCAGAACGAAATCCAATTCCCGCTTGACCTCGGCGGGGATGTCCCGCAGGTCTTTTTCGTTTTCACGGGGTAATACGACCGTCTTGACGCCTGCCCGGTGCGCCGCGAGCACTTTTTCTTTGACGCCGCCCACCGGCAGCACACGACCGCGCAGGGTGATCTCGCCCGTCATGGCCAGCGCGGGCGCCGGGGCCTTTTTCTTCAGCGCGGAGAGCAGTGAAACGGCAATGGGGATGCCGGCCGAGGGTCCGTCTTTGGGGATAGCGCCCTCGGGCACGTGCACGTGTATGTCGTAGGTCTTCGCGAAAGTCGCTGGAATGCCCAGCTGGGTGGCATGAGCGCGCAGATAGGTATAGGCCGCCTGGGCCGATTCGCGCATCACTTCGCCGAGCTGTCCCGTGAGCGCGAGTTCGCCTTTGCCACGAGAGAGACTCGTCTCAATGTGCAGGATGTCCCCGCCGACGGCGGTCCACGCCAGTCCCACCGCCACCCCCACGCCGGGCATGGTGTCGGCGCGGTTGCCGAAGTAGTCGGGCGGGCCGAGCAGTTCGCCCACGCGCTTTTCATTGATGATCATCTTGCGGCCCTGGCCTTTGTCAACGACGCGCACCGCCACCTTGCGGCACACGCGGGCCACCTTGCGCTCCAGTTCGCGCACGCCGGCCTCGCGCGTATAGCCCTGGATGATCCGCTGGATGCCTTTCGGCGCGAAGTCGAGCATGCTCTCATCGAGCCCGCACTCTTCCCGCTGTTTGGGCACCAGGAAATGGCGCGCGATTTGCTCTTTTTCGAACGAGGTGTACCCCGACAGCCGCACCACTTCCATGCGGTCGTGCAGCGGCGCGGGGATCTCGTATTCGTCGTTGGCGGTCGTGACAAAGAAGACTTCCTGCAAATCCACGTCCACTTCGAGATAGTGGTCGCTGAAGGCGTGGTTCTGCTCGGGATCCAGCACTTCCAGCAGCGCCGACGACGGATCGCCGCGAAAATCCATGCTCATTTTGTCGATTTCGTCGAGCATGAACACGGGGTTCTTGACGCCTCCGCGAACCATGCCCTGGATGATGCGGCCCGGTAACGCGCCCACGTAGGTGCGACGATGCCCGCGGATCTCCGCTTCATCGCGAATTCCGCCCAGCGACACGCGAACGAATTTCCGTTTCATCGCGCGCGCGATCGATTTGCCCAGCGACGTCTTCCCAACGCCCGGGGGCCCCACCAGACATAGAATCGGCCCCTTGGACTTCTTGTTCAGCTTCCGTACCGCCAGAAACTCCAGGATGCGTTCCTTGACCTTCGTCAGGCCGTAATGATCTTCGTCGAGCACGCGCCGGGCCTCAGCGATATCGATCACATCGCGGCTCCGCCGATTCCACGGCACGTCCACCAGCCACTCCAGGTAGGTGCGAATGACCCCGCTTTCGGGACTCATGGACGGCATCCGCTCGAAGCGGTTGTATTCCCGCTGCGCCTTCTGGCGCACTTCTTTGGGCATACGCGCTTTATCAATCTGTCTGCGGAGATCGGCGAATTCGTCGGCGCCTTCGTCGCGGGTGCCGAGTTCCTGCTGGATCGCCTTCAGTTGCTCGTGCAGATAGTATTCCCGCTGGCCGCGCTCCATCTGGTCCCGCACCCGGTCGCGCACCCGGCGTTCGATATCCATCAAATCGTTTTCACGCATCAGCAGGCTCGAAATATGTTCGAGGCGCTGCACCGGATTCAGTTCTTCGAGCAATTCCTGCCGTTCCGTTGCGCTCAACGGCAAAAAGGCGCAGATCAGATCGGCCAGGGCAGCGGGTTCGACTATGCTGTGCATTGAATTGGCGACTTCCGGCGACACGCGCTGGCTGGCATGCGCGTAGTCTTCAAACTGCCGCAGCGCCATACGCATGCGCCCCTGCGCCTCTTCATCTGCTTCCAGCTCGTCAACTTCAACCCGTTCGACCTCGATCTCGGCATAAGCGCCCTTTCGGGCAAGCTTCAGCACGCGGCCGCGCGCCATGCCTTCGATCACCACTTTCATGGAGGAATCGGGCATTCGAAGCACCTGAAGGATGTTTCCGGCCACGCCCACCGGATGCAGATCTTTGAGCCCGGGCGATTCCACCTCGGGGTCCACCTGGGAACACAAGAAAAGCGGCCGGTCCGATGACAGACTCTCTTCGACGGCCGCGATCGACGCGGGCCGCCCGACAAGCAGCGGAAGGACCATTTGCGGAAATACCACCACATCTTTCAGCGGCAATAACGGCAAACGGGCTGTATTTTCTCGTTTCTTGCGTGCCATACGTTTTCTCTCTTACTCCCGCGCAGAGATGCGCGTCATGATTTCAACGTAATGCGGAGAGAATGTCAATTCGGTCGCCGCGGGCCCGGCTATGCGCGCACATAGACCGGCCGGAGGGACAGGGCGCCCCTCCGGCCTCCAAAGGTGATCCTCTCGCGCGAAAACTGTGATGAAACCCGGCGTCTGGCGGGCGGGCCTCAGGCCGAAGCCGACGATGTCCCTTTCTTGCGACGTTCCTCGGCCTCGTGCTCATACACCAGAAGCGGTTCCTCTTTATTGAGAATAACACCCGGCGTGATGATGCATTCGCGAATATCCTTCCGGGACGGGATTTCAAACATCACATCGAGCATGGCCTGTTCGAGAATACTGCGCAACCCGCGCGCACCGGTGTCTTTTTCTATCGCATAATCCGCCACGGCGTCCAGCGTCTCTTCGCTGAAACGGAGCTTCACATTTTCCATCTCGAACAGCTTCTGATACTGCCTGACCAGCGCATTTTTCGGCTCGACCAGGATGCGGCGCAGGTCTTCTTTGTTCAATTCGTGCAGGGTCGCAATCACGGGGATCCGGCCCGAAAACTCGGGGATCATGCCGTATTTGATCAGGTCTTCGGGCTCGACCAGTTCCAGCAGCTCGCCCACGCTCCGTTCGCGCCGCGACTGCACATTGGCATTGAATCCCATGACATTTTGACGGGTGCGCCGTTCGATGATCTTATCGAGCGCGTTGAACGCCCCGCCGCAGATAAACAGGATGTTCGTCGTGTCGACCTGAATACACTCCTGTTGCGGATGCTTTCGTCCGCCCTGGGGAGGAACGCTCGCCACCGAGCCTTCCAAAAGCTTCAGCAGCGCCTGCTGCACCCCTTCGCCGGAGACATCCCGCGTGATCGAGGGGCTGTCTCCTTTGCGGGCGATCTTGTCGATCTCATCGATGTAGACAATACCGGTCTCAGCCCGGGCCGAATCGAAGTCCGCCGCCTGCAACAGCTTCAGAATGACATTCTCGACGTCATCCCCCACGTACCCGGCCTCGGTCAGGGTCGTGGCATCCACCACGGCAAACGGGACATCCAGCATCTTGGCAAGGGTCTGCGCCAGAAGCGTTTTCCCACAACCCGACGGGCCAATCAGCAGCACATTCGACTTGTGAAGCTCGACCCCGTCGACCTCGCCACCCGACAAAATGCGCTTATAATGGTTGTGGACCGCTACGGAGAGAATCCGCTTTGCGCGCTCCTGACCAATCGCATACTGGTCCAGGTAGCTGAAGATTTCGTCGGGGCGGGGAACTTTCAGTCCCCGAGAGACGCCTTTACGGGCGCGATCCTCGGCCACAATTTCGGAACAAAGCTGGACGCACTCATCGCAGATGTTAACTTCTGGTCCGGCAATGAGTTTGCTCACTTCATCGTGGCGTTTGCCACAAAAAGAGCAGCTGGGAACATCACCTCGCGTGCGATGTGGAGCCATAAATACCTCCCTTGGAGATGAGACTGTCGACGATGGTTATAGCATTCTCGCGCCGTTTCTGTCAACAGTTTTCTCAACCAAGGTCTTGGATACTGCGCCTCGCCTCTTCAATTATGCGGGAAATTTGTTTTTTCCGCAACTTTCCCCCGGCATACCTCGCATACCCGCCGCAGCCCAAGCGGCCGGGGGAGGCACAGTCTATGTTTTCTGCGCATACTGCGCATGCAACTCAAGACTTGGCAGCGTCGCGGCGGAGGATTTCATCGACAAGGCCGTAGTCTTTTGCCTCCTGGGCGTCCATGAAGAAGTCTCGGTCGCTGTCGCGGCGGATATCTTCGATGGGTTGGCCGGTATGGTTGGCCAGGATCTCATCGATCATCTCGCTCACGCGCACGATTTCACGGGCCTGAATATCGATGTCGGAGGCTTGCCCGCGCGCACCGCCCATCGGCTGGTGCAGGAGGAATCGGGAATAGGGCAGGGCGAATCGTTTTCCCTGGGTGCCGGCCGCCATCAGGAGGGCGCCCATACTGGCGGCCTGGCCCAGGCAGATGCAGGAAATATCGGGTTTGATGTACTGCATGGTGTCGTAGATTGCCAGGCCGGCGGTCACGCTGCCGCCGGGCGTATTGATGTACAGCTGAATGTCTTTGTCCGGGTCTTCCGACTCCAGAAACAGCAATTGGGCGATTACATAATTGGCGACGTGGTCGTCGATGGGAAACCCGAGGAAAACGATACGTTCCTTGAGCATCTTTGAGTAGATGTCGTAGGGCCGCTCCCCGCGGCTTGTATCTTCATAGATGGTAACCGCGCGCAGATCCAAAGGATTTCTGAGGTATTCACTCATCGTTCGTTTTTTCCTGGGCCTTCAGCTCGTCTTCCTGGACTTCCTTGTCCTGCACTTGGGCGTTGGCCATGATGACCGCCAGGGCCTTTGCGCGGAACAGGCGGCCTTCCGTGCGGCTGCGGCGATCGCCTTCTTCCAGATAACCGGCCACCGCGTCGGATTGGACACCCGTGTTCCGGGCAATGAACTCGACCTCCTGATCGTAGTCGTCGTCGGAAATGACAATGTTCTCGACATCGCCGATCGTGTTCAGTACCGTGTTCGCCTTGACATCCGCTTCGGCTTCCTCGCGCGCCTGTGTGCGCAGTTCGTCCTCGCGCGCTTCAATATCCGCCAGCGGATGGCCGCTATGCCGCAGGCGAGAGACCTGCTCATGGTAGATACTGTCGGCCAGCTCTTCGAGCAGGCCCTTGGGCAATTCAAATGTGCTGGCGTTGATGACGGTCTCGAGCGCGCGATTTTCAGCAATCCGGTTGCTCTGCTCCGAGGCGCCTTCCTGCATCCGCTCTGCGATCTTGGCCTTCATATCATCGAGGCTTTCATAGCCTGCCTGCTTGGCGAAGTCGTCGCTAAGCTCGGGCAGCTCGCGACGCTTGATCTCCTTCACCACAATAGTAAAATCCGCTTTCTTGCCGCGAAGTTCCTCGTTCGGAGTATTTTCAGGCAGCGTCACCGTGCAGGAGAGTTCCGCACCGGGGGAACTGCCGAGCAAGGCCGCTTCGAATTCCGGGAAGAAGCGTTTGGTGCCCAGAATATAGGGGTATCCGTCCGCCGAACCGCCGGCAAATTCCTCGCCGTCGACCGTGCCTTTGAAATCGATGGTAACCTGGTCGCCCTCAGCTGCCTCGCCCTCCTGGAGCGTCTCAAACACGGCATAGCGCGAACGCAGCCCATCCACGGCTTCCAGCACATCCTTGTCATCCACCTTGATCACGGGCCGTTCTACGACGACGCCCTTATAGTCGCCCAGCTCGACGCGCGGCGCCACCTCAAATTTGAACGTGAAGTCCAGCGGCTCGTCATCTGCGCGCTCTTTCTTCTCGTCCAGGCCGTCTATCTCAGGGATGCCCAGGGGATGCAGCTCTTCTACTTTGATTAAGCGATGGAAGGCCGCGCTGACGAGTTTCGCATCGACCTCGCCTTTGACGATCTTGCCGAACTTTCGCTCGATGAGTTTGCGGGGCGCCCGGCCAGGACGGAACCCCGGCACTTCGGCCTCCTTCTTCAGCTCGTCGAACATCTCGGCCGATTTGTGGCTCCGGTTCGCAGGAGGAATGGATACCTTGACTTCATAGGCACAATCGCCCTTGTAATCGACCTCGAACTGCGGGTCTTCAACGAAGTCTTCCTCGTCCTCCGCAGCATCCTCCACCGCATCCTGTGCAGCGGCCGCTACCGCGGTTTCTTCCGCGGCATCGGCAGTGCTCTCATCTCGTTCGGACTGTTTTTCGTCGTCGTGTTTTTTTGTTTCTTCTGCCATGGGGTCTTCTCTACCTCTGTCGACGTTGCCATTCGGCCTACACGGCGTTCACTTACGGCGATTGGTGGGCGAGGCGGGACTCGAACCCGCACACCTTACGGCACTGGATCCTAAGTCCAGCGCGTCTGCCAATTCCGCCACTCGCCCCGGAGAACACCCTCTCCGGAGATGCCATTCCATACCCGGGAGACATTCTAACACGGCATTCAGCCTGAGGTAGGGCGCCCGACCCGGGATAGAAAAGATGGGCGATGCGGCCAAAGCCTCGATGATTCCCGAAGCTGCGTCCGTGCCCGCGCATCAAAACCAAAAGCCCATGCTATCACAATAAAATCAAGAATTTCAACACGTTGTCGCATCAAATCGCATAGTTCTCAAGACGCCGGAGCATCGCCGGCCAGGCCAATCACAGCACCGTCGTGCCACGGCAAATGCCTGCGTCAAAAAAAGTGGATTGCCGGTCGGGCCTGTAGTAAGGTAATCGGTAGAAACCGGGCGGACCACGGCCAACGCTGAGGGCGAACGCATGAAAGATTCTGAACTCAACATCGGCTTGATGCAGCTGGTCTTCCCGATCATGAAGACGGTAGATATGATGAGTCCTGCCCTGGCAAGCCACCACCTGGATGTTGCCTACCTCGCCCTGCGCATCGGCGAAGAGGCGGGCCTGCCTGAGGACGACATCCGGACCGTCGTCCTCGCGGGACTGATGCATGATATTGGCGCGTTTTCCCTGGACGAGCGCCTGGATATCCTCGAATTCGAGTATCTCCAGCCGGAACGCCATTGCAACGCGGGCTACGAACTGCTCCGGCAGTTCGAGCCCTTCGCCCAGGCCGCCGGCATCATCCGGTTTCATCACACCCGCTGGGACAACGGGGAAGGCGGCCAGCACGGCGGCATCGACGTGCCGCTGGGCAGCCATATCCTCCACCTGGCCGACCGCATCGCGGTACTGGTGCCCAAAAACATCCACGCCTTGAGCAAAGTGGCCGAGATCTGCAAGAAAATTCAGGATCTGCGCGGCTCGTGGTTTCACCCGGAAATGACCGACGCAGCGCTCGCGCTGGCCCGGCGCGACCATATCTGGCTCGACATCGTCTCCCATGCCGTCGAACGGCCGCTGACCGAGTGTTTTGAAGGCTCTCAACGCCTGGCCACGCTCGATGAACTCCTCTCATTTGGGGAACTCGTTTGCCAGCTCATCGACTT
This sequence comes from Candidatus Hydrogenedentales bacterium, assembly GCA_050950105.1. Classification (GTDB taxonomy): domain Bacteria; phylum Hydrogenedentota; class Hydrogenedentia; order Hydrogenedentales; family SLHB01; genus UBA2224. The sequence continues at coordinate 59,150 of JBMNGZ010000001.1, forward strand.
CCGCAGCCCGTTTACCGCGACCCATACCAGTGGATTGGCGGCGGCCGCATCGGCGCTCGCGGAACGCCTGGAATTTGAGGAGTCGCAGCAAAAACTCTTAAAACTCGCCGCCTACTTCCACGACCTCGGTAAACTGGCCGTCCCGACCGAAGTTCTCGAAAAAGTGGGCCAGTTCACCGACGACGAATGGCACACGATGCGAGCACATGTGTATTACACGTTTCGCGCGCTATCGTCCCTTCCCGCCCTGGACAAGCTCACCTCCTGGAGCGCCCTCCACCAGGAGCGCCTCGACGGGAGCGGGTATCCCTTCGGGTATACCGCCAACCGGCTCCCTCTTGGCGCGCGCGTGCTGGCCGTCGCGGATGTCTTTGTCGCCATCACCGAAGATCGCCCGTACCGCGATGGCATGTCCGAACAGGAAGCCCGGGCCGTGCTCGCCAACATGGCCGCACGGCGCCAGCTCGATCCGGACATTGTCCGTGTCTTATTCGACGACTTCAGCGTGATCAATGCCATCCGCGACGAAGCCCAGGACAAAGCGCGCGCTGCATTTCAGCGGTTTCGGGAAAATCTGTCGGACTACACCCAAAACGGCAGGGGGTAGTCCCGGCGGACGCGCTCGTTCGTCTCGTGCCATCAAACCCGCTCTCCCAAGCCGCCTTACGGGGTTTGCGCCCGGATATCACTCTCGTAGAGCCCGATTTCCTCGAACGGTATAGGCGCGAGGCCATGTTCCCGCATGAGCGGCGTCAGAGCCTGCAGATCGAGGCGACCATCCCTCGTCAGGGCGATCTCCGCTGATATATGGACATTGTCGCTCAAAATCCCGCGTTTGTTGTCGCGGCGAATGAATTCACTGCAATTCAGCGCCAGATTATGCGCAAGGGTGTTGATATCGTGGTCCTCCACGAGGCGTGCAAGCTCGGGGTAGCGCTGCACGTAGAGTTCCGGCTCCACTTCCAGCGATTCCATGGCTTTATCGACGAACTCGCGCCAGCGCCGGTCTCCCCACGCCGAGAAACTGACGGCGGCCATGCAATCCACAAACACGTTGTTGTCGATCCGATTGTCTTTGCCGCCGTGGATCTGCACGCCCCCGAATCCGGCCTTGCCCGAAGAGGTCCGATGAAACACGTTGCCGAAAATGCGCGTGCCCGAGATCGCGTCATCGAGACGGATGCCCGCCTGCCCGCAATCGGGGGCATCGGCCGGGTTCGTCTGATTTCCAATGTGGTGCCAGTAATTATAATAATAGGCATTGCCGCGGAACGTTGCATCGCCCCACATGTCGGCGCCGCCCTGATCGTCGGACTCCTGAACAACCCGATAGATCTCGTTCAGCTCGACGGTATGGTCGTTGCCGTTGACTCGCATGGCGCTGCTGGCGATGTCATGAAAGCTGTTGCGCGCGACGCGGTTGCCCACGCCCGTCAGCAGAACCGCCGGGGTATAGGTGTGGTCAATGCGCGACAGCTCGTAAATCTCACAATTTTCGACGAGATGGTTGCCGGGCGTCAGGCTTTTGCGGTCGCCGCCGGAAATCATCATCCCGCCCCGGCCCATGGAATACACGTTGCACCCCAGCAGCGTGTGCGAATGTCCACCCGCTACGACAATGCCATCGCCGGCGCAGCGCCGCACGGTACAGCCGGCGATGAGACCGTGGCTGCCGCCGCGAATCTCGATTCCGTTCGCGCCGCCCAATTCCCATACCAGCCCCCGGAACGACGTGTGCGACACATTGTTGGCCTGTACAAACGGGAAGTCGATCAGCGACAGCTCGACGATCGCTTCCGACGGGTCGGCCGGCGGATAGAAATAGAGAATGCCCGCAGCGCGGTCCAGGTACCATTCCCCGGGCATATCGATTTCGCTCAGCAGATTGAGGGCGTAATACGGCGCGCCGGCACGGTATCCGTAGCCGCAATAGGGTTCTTCCAGCACAAATTCATGCCGTTCGGTGTCGATCGAGGCCACGCGCTCGTATGAATCTGCCCAACCGAAAAACCAGTAGCCGTACAGCGTGACCTCCGGCTCATCTTTCCATCGTGCGGGGCGCTCGCCTTCGTAGAACAGCCGGCCAACCTTGCTGCCTTTCAGGCCGTGAATCGAGTGGCCGTCCTCGACCGCCACGCCGGCCACCTGCACAAATCCTTCGTTTGGCCAGCGGGCCAGCGTCATCGGCTCGCCATTAAAGAACAGCTCCACGGTGGGATGCGTCTCAAAGCCCAGTCCGCTGTTGAAACCGCCCAGGCGCAGAGGTTTCTGTTCGGCAATGCCGTAGTGCGCCAGGCGAGTCTGCAGCACCTTGCCACGAACTTCCTCGGGCCAACGCGACAGGACCGCCTCGTCGGTTACCGGCTCAAACGAGTCAATGCGAATCCCGCCGCGAAACACCGGTGTTTCGCCGTCGACCGCTTCGTAGCGAATCGGGGCCGACGCTTCCCCGGAGTCTTCGGCACTCAGCACGAACGTCTGGCTTACCCGGTAGGACCCTCCATGTATGGCCACCACGGCGCCGCCTTGGGGCAATCGGCCCTCTTTTTTCAGGGCGCGCAGCGTATCCCGCGCCTGCTCAAGCGTTGCGAACGGCGCCTCGGCGGTCCCGGAGGCCTCGTTGGAGCCCTCCGGAGCCACGTGCAACAGCACGGCCGGTTCGGGCCAGGCGGGGAGTTTCGTGCGCTCGGCCACGGGCGGCATCTCGGAGACGGCCAAAGCGGCCAGGGACGGAATCGCCAGCCAGAACAAAGCGACGGCAATAGAAACCACCGGGAGATACCATTTCATGCGATCAACCCTCCTCTCGCACGTTGAAAACCGGATAGAACCTGCAGGTCCTGTGAGACTCATAAGTCAGAGAAAGTCTACGCAGAGATGTCGTCCTACTCGAACAGGTTCAGCGCGACATTGTTGCACTTGGGCCCGGGGGACTGCAATTCCGGGGGCCGCAATCCATTCTCCAAAACTCCACCCCCAAATCGGCTGGCGCCGATTCACCCCCGCCCGCGGGGGACACAAGAACACGAACTAGCACACGCGGCGCTTGGTTTGGGGTTACCCTGTTTTGACGGACCGGCAGGGGTAGATAGGATGGAGCAAGGAGACTCGACATGGCCAAACGAATTATGACGAAGAGTTCAAGCGAGATGCGGTGGAGTTGCTGCTGAGCGGCGCCAAGGGTTTGAAGCCCCTGGCTCGTGACCTTGGGGTATGCCCCGCGACGTTGTGGAGGTGGACACGCGGTACGCGTGGACGAGGGTGGACGCGTACGGGCCACCGACAGTCGCAGGCACGAAATCGTGGACCGCGTGGACCGGGTCCCGATAGCACAGCCATCCGCGGTTCCGCGTCTTGTATCCCTCGCGGGCGGGGGTGGCCGCGAAGCGGCCGGGGGTGGACGTGTACGGGCCACCGACAGTCGCAGGGCGCGAGATCGTGGACAGGGTGAACGGTGACCCGATAGCATCAGCTGCGCCGCGTCTGGTATCTCCATCGGCCAGAAAGGGATTGAGGTCGGCGCAGCCATCCGCGGTTCCGCGTCTTGTATCCCTCGCTGGCGGAGCAAAGATGCATCCTAGCCGCCACCACCGGTTTCGGGTCTTGTGTCCCCCGCGGGCGGGGGTGGCCGCGAAGCGGCCGGGGGTGGACGCGTACGGGCCGCCGACAGTCGCAGGGCACGAGATCGTGGACCGCGTGGACCGGGCGAACAGTGACCCGACAGCATCAGCTGCGCCGCGTCTTGTGTCCCCCGCGGGCGGGGGTGGCCGCGAAGCGGCCGGGGGTGGACTCCTATCCCCCATCCCCGCCGTCTGAGCCGAGCAGTTCCTCTTGCGCCGTCCCCTCTACTCCGCGGCAAGCTCCGCGAACTGGCGGAACAGGGTATCGACGATGGCCGGCTCCGATTCCTCCGCCACCTTGCTGGTTCCCAGCCAGGTCTCGTAGCCGCCGAGCGCGTGCTGGGCTGGCGTTGGCAGATAGCCAAACCCGCCGTTTGCCTGCGAGATCGTGAACGTTACGGGCAGTGGGCCTTCCGCTTTGAGGCGCAGTCCCGTTTCTGCAAAGGTCTCAAATGGTATCCCCGCGATCCCCGCGTCGCCGATGCGCAGCGCCTGCACCCAGACATCCACCTGATCCGGGCATTCCAAGAGATTCAAGGTGCGGTGCGCGTACGACCGTTTAACAACACCCACGTCGTCTTTGGGCTGGGCGAGGGTTTCGTGAGCCCATTGCACCTGTTCCTCATTTGGTTTGCGCACAGGAAGCGTCAAGCGGGCCATGCGGCCCCCGAGCTTTACCTCACTCTTGAATTCGACGGTCTGGTATACCCGGAAGACTTCCGCAGCCACGATGTTTGCGACGCGGTGCATTTGCTCATACGGCGCCCGTTTAGGCGACGGCGCGCGGAAATTGATGTTGTTGATGTCACCGCTCGTCCCATTGGACATCATTCCCACAAACGGGGGATTCAGGCGGTCCGCATCCAGCAATTGCTGGATACGATCCGCGAATACTCCGAAATAATCCGCGGAAATGTGCCCTCCCGGCACCCCACCGACGTAATGCAGCGAATAATTCGCCAGCAACGCGATCGGCCGCCCATCCACGGACCGCACGGCGAGAAATACGATTCCCGGATCGGTTGGGCCGGCCGGTTCCACCAGCGCTTCGTGGGCCCGGGGCGGGTTCATGCGCACCTGATCCTGTGCCCCGAAGGGACTGACCATCAGCGAAGGGTCGCTCAGATACCATCTGCGGTTGTTGACCTGGTCCGCTTCTTCGCCCTGTCCCCAGGCAATCTCGGCGGGTTCGAGGTTCTTGAGCGCACACTGAACTCCATCGACGATGCGGTCGACCATGAATTGTTGGTATGGGGTAAATTCCGTGTATCCGCCGGGGCATTTCGAAATGCGCGCGGTCGGCCCCGAATGCGTGTGGGTCGCCGCCATCAACAGGTGCTCTGGAGGAATTCCGGTGTCTTCCTGAAGCCGTCTTTTCGCTTCGTCGAAGACGTGTTGATCGGTGCCGAGGTTATCGCACAGCACAATCACGAGGCGCACTGCGCCGTCATCCAGCGCGAGACAGCGAGCGTGCAGGTCGTCGTGAACGTAGGTGGCCTTGGGCACCTCAAAATTGCCCACGATATCGCAACCCAGTGGCGGGGTGATGTTTGCCCGGGCTGCACCCGCGCGAAATACCGGCGCCTCCGCTTCCGCCGCGCTGACCGCGGTCGGCAGCAGGCACAGCAGCATCCCAAGCACAATGCCCAAACGTACAACATATTTCAGGTCTAGTAAGTTCATTGGCTGCCTCCCTGCGTTATGGTATCGTCTCATTCTATCAGATGTGCGCATAAAGGACACGCGCCGCGCCAGGAGAAGGTCTGTCATGGATTATTCGTTAAAAGAACGGTTTCTTGAACGTTGGGCCAACTATTTTCCGGGCGCAGAACTCCCGCTCGCCTTTTACTACACGGAACACCCTCAGGAGGCCGAACCGCCCCGCAAACTCGATTGCCTTATCGCCCAGCTGGCGGATGCCCGCCAGGGCCGCTCCCTCTGCTTCAACAAGGATTCCGTCGTGTGCCCGGGCGGCAAGCGCTATCTCGGCTTTACACAGGAGATCATGCCCAAATTCGAGTATTTTCTCTCGTGCGGCATCCCCGGCACTCTGGAAGGCGAACGATACAAAAAAACGCCGGAGATCGTGAAGCAAGTGATAAAAAATGCGCCGCCGTTCAGCGCGCCGGCCTCGTATGCCGTCTTCAAACGCTGGGATCGCCTTGAACCCGGCGATGAGCCCGAAATCGTCGTATTTTTTGCTTCGCCCGACGTGCTCTCCGGCCTGTTTACGCTTGCTGGCTACGAGGAATCGGAACTCGAGGCGGTCGTTACGCCATTTGGCGCCGGCTGCGCCACGATCGTGCAGTATCCGTATCTCGAGAGCCGGCGCGAACGGCCCAGGGCCGTCCTGGGCTTGTTTGACGTCTCAGCACGGCCCTGGGTGCCACGCGAAATCCTCACGTTTGCCGTTCCAATGGGCAAGTTCGTACAAATGGTCGAAAATATGGACGAAAGCTTTCTCGTGACTCCCTCGTGGGATCGAGTCAAAAACCGGATGTAACGCCCGGGTCCTCTCTCCGAGACCGGGCAGCCGCTACACGCGCAAAAACAGCTTGCGGTTGTACAGGAATCGCGCAAACAGCAACACAAAGACGATACTGGTTGCGACGACCAGCAGCTCGCCGTAATCGCCGAACAGTGCCGCGACGGGACCGCCAACGACTCGTTCACCCATGCTGTGGAAGCGGACAAACTCGCTCGCCATGTAGATGACCAGAGGATTGGCGCCGATCCAGATAAACGGGCGTGCCCAGAGCTGGTATTGCCGAATATCCACCACAAGGTAAAATAATCCCAGTAGCATCGCGCTGTATCCCCCGGCAACGAGCACATACGACGAGGTCCACAGCCGCTTGATCACTGGGAATTGCAGGCCCCAAAGGTAGCCCACAAGGGTTAATACGGCTCCCGCCGCCACCAGATAAATGACCTTTTTCTCCTGTGGCAATTCCCTGTTCCGAATCAGCCATCCCGCAAATACCCCCAGGATGCACGAGGCAACCGCAGGGATCGTGCTCAGGAGCCCTTCTGGATCGGAGTACTGCCCCTCTTCTTTAAACGGAAGGAACTTGTAATCGAACCAATTGACGATATTCTCGTTTCTGTCGAAACTGGCGGCGTCCATGCCCGGTGCGGGGACAAACGTCAGCAAGGCCCAATATCCGAGCAAGATGACGACCAGTGCAATGACCAGCCCCCTCCGTTTCCCATGGATATACAGCAGCGACGTGAACAGATAGCACCAGGCAATGCGCTGCAGCACCCCGCTGAACGGGCTCTCGTTGGCCATGTCCGCAATGCCCATATCTCGAAACGCACCCAGTAGAAAAAGCAGCAGGAAACGGCGAAAAATCCGGACGTGGGCGCCGTGCATGCCCTCGCGCTCGATCAGCTTGTCCATGCTGAATACGATGCCCATCCCCACTAGAAAAAGGAACAAGGGGAAGATCAAATCATAAAACACGAATCCTTCCCAACGGACATGATGCAGCTGACGCGCAAAAAAACCTGCGATGGGCGAATGACTGATTTTGCCCAGCGCGCCGAACAGTTCGTCGGCGCCGACGATCCAGAACATGTCAAACCCGCGCAAAGCGTCTACCGACATAATGCGTTCCATTGGTTTGGTCGAGGGAGGCGTGGCGCCCACTGTCTTTTCCATAGGTGGTGCTCTCCTTTTTTGCGTCCCCCTCTGCCCGCCAGCAGCCGGGGCACGCTCCAAACTCGCGTTCCACAAGGATTTTGCCGATGCGTCTAGACTATCAGAAACCTGGCATTTTTAAACATATTCTTCTTTCGTCTGTGGCCGCCCTGGCGGCAGCCTCTTATTTCACGCGAGCGCTGTTGGTTGAGAATGTGCCTGCATTCCTGTTAAAAAGAGCCCGCAGAACGAGGTTACTTGGGGGAGAACAGCACGCGTGAGCAAGCGGACGTCGACAGGCTATGAAATCAAGATATTTCGGACCCGGGAAGAAATCCAGGCCGCTGCGGACCTTTTCCAGCCATTTCAACAGCACCCCAATGCGGATATTGAACTTTACCTGAGCCGCTTTGACGACCCGCCGGACCATGCCCACCCCTGTGCCATCGCGGTGACTCACGAGGGCCAGGCCGCCGGAGTGCTTCTGGGGATCTGTCATCCACTGCCTTTTGAATTGGGGATGGGCTTCAAAACCCTGCTGCGCCCGAAGGTACGAATGATGACCATCCCTGCGGGGGCCATCCAGGGCGCCGAGACTCGTGAAGCCGCAGAAGCACTCGTAGATACGCTTCTAACGCTTCTCCGTCAGCGCGAAATAGATACCATACGCATTTTCGACATCGACGAGGATTCCGCGGTCGCCGTTGCGGCCAGACGCCGCCCACCATTCTTTTGCCGAGACCATATGCCCTGGGCCGGCCTGCATTTCGGACTGGTCATGCCGGAATCCACGGATATATTCTACAAGCGACTGAAACGCAGGCATCGCAACCCTTTGCGCAAAGCCGTCCGACTGCTGGACCAGGACGAACCCGGTGAACTGTCCTACCGCGTGTTCACAGGCCTCGACGAAGTCGACGCGTTTGCAGTACAAGCCGAGGAGATTGCGCGTCTCACGTTCCAGCGGCGCCTGGGCGCCAGCTTCGAAGACACGCCCGCAGCCCGCCGATGGCTGCGAATTCTGGCGGAGCGCGGCCTGTGGAGGGGATACATCCTCAGCGCGCGCAGTCAACCATGCGCCTACTACCTCGGATGGCTCTATGGCGACCTGTTTTACCTGTTCAGCGCCGGCCGCGACCCGTCCGTTCAAGATTTCAATCCCGGCACCGGAACCACTCTGCTGGCCAAGTTGCTTGAAGATGTGTGCGAGCACACCGACGCGAAAGAAATTGATTTCGGCCCCGGCGATTACCCATATAAACGGCGATTCTGCGATACCACACGGCCCACGATCACCCTGCTGATCTTCGCTCCCACGCTGCGCGGGATCGCGTTGAATGCCGTGCGCACCGCGCTCGCCGTGGTCGAAAAAAGCGCGAGCGCCTTGCTGGCCAAGCTGGGACTTCGCGATCGCGTAAAGCGCTACCTGCGAAATCAGCTCACCCAAGACGGCGCACAGGGCGCTGAGTAATGCAAACCGGCTCGAATGAGGGAGAACGACACGCGTGAGCAAGCGCACCTCAACAGACTATGAAATCAAGATATTTCGGACCCGGGAAGAAATCCAGGCCGCTGCGGACCTTTTCCAGCCATTTCAACGGCACCCCAATGCCGATATCGAGCTTTACCTGAGCCGCTTCGACGACCCGCCGGGGGATGCCCGCCCCTGTGCCATCGCGATGACTCACGAGGGCCAGGCCGCGGGAGTGCTTCTGGGGATCTGCCATTCACTGCCTTTTGAATTGCGGATGGGCTTCAAGACGCTGCTGCGCCCGAAGGTGCGAATGATGAACATCCCTCCCGGGGCCATCCAGGGCGCCGAGACGCGTGAAGCCGCAGAAGCACTTATGAATACGCTTCTAACGCTTCTCCGTCAGCGCGAAGTGGATATCGTGCGCCTGTTCGATATCGACGATGATTCCGCGGTGGCCGTTGCTGCGAGACGTCAGCCGCCTTTCTATTGTCGTGACCACGCTCCCTGGGCCGGCCAGCATTTCGGACTGGTCATGCCGGAATCCATAGATATATTCTACAACCGGCTGAAACGCAAGCACCGTAACCCGCTGCGCAAAGCCGTCCAACTACTGGACCAGGACGAACCCGGTAAACTTACGTGCCGTGTGTTCACAGGCCTCGACGAAGTCGACGCGTTTGCAGAACAGGCGGAGGCGATAGCGCGCCAGACCTACCAGCGACGCCTGGGCGCCAGCTTCGAAGACTCACCGGCATCCCGCCGGTGGCTGAAGATTCTGGCCGAGCGCGGCCTCTGGAGAGGCTACGTCCTCAGCGCGGAGAATCAACCCTGCGCCTATTGGCTTGGATGGCTCTATGACGACCTGTTTTATCTGTACAGCGCCGGCCGCGACCCGTCTGTTCAAGATTTCAATCCCGGCACCGGGACCATTCTGCTGGCCAAGTTGCTTGAAGACGTGTGCGAGCACACCGATGTGAAAGAGGTCGATTTTGGCCCGGGCGATTACCCGTATAAACGGCGCTTCTGCGATACCGCGCGATCGACGATCACGCTGCTGATCTTCGCTCCGACGCCCTTCGGAATCGCGCTGAATGCCATGCGCACCGCGCTCTCCGTAATCGAAAAAAGCGCGAGCGCCGTGCTGGCAAAGCTGGGGCTTCGGGACCGTGTAAAGCGCCACCTGCGCAACCGGCTCACGCAAGATGGTGCGCAAGAATCCGACTGATGCGCACCGGAGCACGGCGCTGGAGAAGAGCCGGCCGGAGCGGGGAGGGCTATTTTTATATGACCCGCGCGCGTGATATGCTCGAGCATTCTCTGTCGAGAACCGAGGCCTCAACCGAGCCAGGCGCTGTTCGCGGGGGTTCCTGCCTGACCAGGTACATCGCGAGGTCCGCGTCGGGAATGGGGTGAATTGCCGTATGCCAGAAAAAGAACTGCAGGCCGAACACATCATTACCCTGCTTCGCACACGCGATCAGCTCGAAGATAGGCGGGAGGAATGGCAAAAACTGCAGGCACACCCGAATTCGGATATCGACCTCTATCTGGCAAGCTTTGACCTGCTCCCCGGAAATGACGAACCGTGCGTGGCTTTCGTGTCCCGGAACGACGAGACCGTGGGCCTGGCTGCAGGCCGGATCGCCACCATCGACTTTCCCATAAGCTTCGGGTACAGGACCCTCTTCACGGTCAAACGACGCGCACTCACAGTGCTTCCCGGGGCCATTCAGGGTGATTTTCCGCCCGAGGCCGCCGAACTCCTGCTGGATGCCTTTTTAGAGTTGCACACGCGACGCGAAGTCGACCTGATCCGCCTGGTGGACATCCCCGCTCAAACGCCTCTGGCTGCGCTCGCCCGGCAGCGCCCCAAACGCCTCTGCCGCGACTACGTCCGCTGGTCGGGCCGCCACTGGAAATTTCTCCTGCCGGATTCGAGCGATGCGTTCTTCCAGAGCATGAAAAGAAAACACCGCAACGCTCTGCGAAAGGCCTGCGCACTCCTGGACCAGGAAAATGATGAAGGCTTGAGCTGGAAGCTCTTTATCCGCCCGGAACAGGTGGACCAATTCAGCCAGGAGGCCGACCAGATCGCCCGGAAGACCTATCAACGCCAGATCGGTGCGGGTTTCGCCCCGACGGAACCCGCTCTGAAAAAACTCCGGCTGTTGGCTGAACGCAACCAGTGGCGGGCTTATATTCTCTACGTGCATGGCGCACCGGCCGCGTACTGGATGGGCACCAGCTACGGCACGACCTTCCATTTAGAGTACACCGGCCGGGATCCCGCCTACAGCCAGTTCAAACTGGGCACGGGCACCATGCTCTTTGTGAAGATGATCGAAGAGATCTGCGATGCGACCGACATACGGGAGGTCGATTTCGGGTTCGGCGATTATCCCTATAAGGAGCGCTTTGGCAACGTCAACGAGGAAACACAGACTCTGCTCCTTTTCGCGCCGACCTTCTCCAACGTGAGCCTCAATATGCTCCGAAGCGCACTGTCATGGACCGAAAAAGGTCTCGCCACTCTCCTGGACCGTCTCGGCCTCCGTGCACGGATTCAACGGTTCAGACGCGAGCGCCTGGGCCGAACAGAATAAGCATGAGCAGAGCACGAAATATCCTTTTCAGCGCGAGGACGACAATATAATGCCAGGTCTAGCAGGTTATGTGGCGATGCAGGGCGCTGCCGAAGAACATAGCGTCCGTGGAATGGCTGCCCCTATGGCCTGCGCACGGCACGCCCGAAAATTGGACACCGCCTGTGCCGGGCGTGCAGCCCTGGCCTGCGACGCCAGCACCTGGGAACCGCAGAGCCGCCGGATCATCGCGGACGACGGCATCGTCCTGGGGATCGATGGGGAAATCCTCGCGATTGCGGACTCCGAAGGCGCCACCTCGGAACTATTCCGTTCCAGCAAGCCCGGACATCCCGCGTCGACTCTGGTGGACCTCTACCGCCGATACGGCGTCGACTTCGTCAGCCGCTTGCGGGGACACTTTGCCCTGGCGATCTGGGACGAGCCGGCAGAAACCCTTGTGCTCATCTCCGACCGCTTCGGCATGCGGCCCCTGTACTATCTTCAAAACGACACCGAGATCGCGTTTGCTTCTGAGGTTAAAGCCCTGCTGGCGCGGACGCCCGCCCCACCTCCCGTGGATGAACGTGGACTCTGCGACTACATCCTTTTCGGAATTCCCCTCGATAACCGGACCTTCTTTACCAACATCCAGTGCGTCCCGCCGGCCTCCATCCTCACCTTCCGCACCGGCAAGCCACGCACAACCCGCCGGTACTGGGAGCTTGAATTTCACAATAAATCTACGACGTTCCGCAGCATCGACGACGCCGCGCACGCGCTCAAAACCACCCTGCAGGACGCCGTCACGGAAAGCATCGAATCCGAAGATCCGATCGAACTCCCCCTCAGTGGCGGACTCGACACCCGCTGTATCGCGGCCCTCGCCATGGGAACTGGAAATACCCTGCGGACCTACAGCCTCGGCAGCCAGGGCAGCGAAGATCTCCGCGTGGGAACAGTCGTGGCACAGCAGCTCGGACTCCCCAATGAGGCTTGGACGCTCGTTCCCCGGGATCTCATGGAATGGACTGAGGAGGCCGTTTACCTTACCGACGGCATGTACAATCCCATCGACTCCCCCATCCTCTACATCGCCAGGCGTTTGCCTGACGACGCACGCGTCGTTATCGACGGCGCCAGCTCATTCGATGGTCTGTACCGGTTCTTCGACCCGCTCCTCTTCCGCCTGCTCCCTTTTCGCTACTCCGGCAATAACATGCTCATGAGAGCGTTCGTTGCTCCCGTTGTCCGCCCCGATGGAAGTCCGATCCCGCAGGTGTTCCATCCCGATTACGAGTCGTTCGCCCGCGAGCATGCCCTTGCCGCCCTGAGTGCGTTGGCCGAAAGCGTGCCTCCCGCGAACCGGAGCAACCCCTTCGACAGGCTGGATTACCTCGATCTCCGCAATCGCCTGCCCCGCTGCAATGTGATGGGCTCTGTCCTGATCCGCTCCCGCTGCGAGGTCCGCCATCCCTTCTTCGACCCCCGCGTCATCGACCTCGTCACCTGCTTCACGCCTTTCCTGCGCGCCAAAGAAAAGCTTGCGGCCGGGCGCTTGATCAACTTGGCCGTGCCCGAACTCGCCGCGCTCGTCTATGAACGCACGGGCATCGCCGCCGACTCCTCGGTCGTCCGCCACCTCCTCGCCTACAGCAAAACCACACTGTGCCACGCAACCGGACGTTTCCTGCCATTTGCAGCCACACAAAAGCCGCGCGTCGCCATCGACTTCGGTTCCTGGGTGCGGCACAATCCGCCTCTTCAGACGTTTATCCGCACCCTCCTCCTGGATGCGCCTGCTTCCAGGCTTCCTTACTTTCATCCCGGCGCGCTCGAAACCCTTCTCGCGCGCCTTTTCGCCGGCCACACCGCGTGCCTCCCTCTCGTCGGCCGCATGATGAGCCTCGAACTCTGGCACCGCTACTTCGTCGAAGGCCAAGCCTCACCGGTTCCGCAGTCGGAAGCCCAAAGCGTTTGCTGAGCGCCGCCAATACAACGCCACGGCACACGGCCGCCGGTCAGTGAATCCGTTTTCACGCGCCTCCATTCACGTCAACCGCGCTCGCGCTCTCTTGCGCTGATTTGGTTCAACGTACCGGCGGTCGATTAGGCTGAGAATCTGGAGGCCGCAGATCATTCGCCGTACCACTGCCTGCTTCGAATATTCTGGAGCTGCCAGGGGTTTTGCGCGTCCAATTTTTCGGGGAAATACTTGCCGCGGCCATCGAGCGGGGTCCATTCCGTGTATTCGCCCGTCATGCGTCCGAGATACGGCACTGCGGTGTCGAGGCACTCGTCGAAATCCAGGTCCTCCGGCTCGAGTACACCGCGCCGCGGATTGCGTATGGTCCACAGAGTGGCGGCAATGGCGCCGGCCGCCACCTGCATCGTTGTTGCGTTCGCAAAGGGCACGTGCCGGCGGGCGTCCTCGATCATGAGCTGCGAACCGTACCAGTAGGCATTTCTTTCGTGGCCGGTCAGCAATACACCGAGTTCATCCATTCCCTCGATGATATCCGTACCCAGCCGCCGGCGGGAAGGCTGCATCGCCCACCCCCTGCCCTCAAGCTCCAGGGCAGACAGCATGGCGTCGTCACACGGGTGATACACAAACATCACGCTGGGCCGGTACTGAAAACCGTCGCCATCGCGAATGGACAGATAGTCGGCGAGCGAGAAGTTCTCGTCATGGCTGACCAGCATTCCCTGAAAACCACCGATCGACGGCACCCAGCTGCGCGCAAAAGTACTCGCCCCGGGGCGGGTCAAATACAGCGTCCCGGAACCGGGGAAATGCTCACGCGCCCCTCGGGGCCACCGCTTCTCAAAGGTGCCAACGGACAGCTCGGCCGGCTGCACGAGTTCATCGACAAAACCATCCACGGACCAGGTATTGATGAATTCACCTTGCTTTTTCGGTCGTTTGCTGGCCTGTGTATCGCGTTCCGAGATCTGAATGGTGGTTATTTTGAGGTCGCGGGCGAGTGTTGCCCATTCTTCGCGCGTGGAGGGTTTTGTATGGTCATCGCGAATGGCGCGATTGAGATCGAGCAAAGCGTGTTTGACGAAATGAGAAACCATCCCCGGATTGGCGCCGTGATCGACCACCGCAGTAGGTGAATCGGGCCCCAGTTCGGCGGCAAGCTCGAGCAAGCGCACCCGCAGGATGTAATTGGTGCGCTCGTGCAGCTCCAGCATGGGGTTATCAAATACGTCCGGCCAGGGTTCAATCGAAGTATCCACATACAGCGCGCCCTGTTCGGCGCAGAATCGAATCAGGTCTATGCTGCAGATATCAACAGACAAGTTCATCATGAGATCGCCGTCACCCACGTATTTCTTTAATGTGTTGCGAAAATTGCCCGGCGTCAGGTTACAGTGGATGAATTTCGCTCCGCAGCGTTCCGCGATGCCCCGCCCCGATTCGTCCGCCGACAGCACCGTCATCCGGTCATAAATATGTTCAAGATGCCGGCCGACAAGCGGCAAGGTCGCCTGGCCGACGCTCCCGCAGCCGATCATGATCACACGGCCCTGAAAGTCCGGACTCGCCCTGAGCACATTCGCTGATCTTGAACTATCCACGTCGCTGATACTCCTCATGGTGAATTCGAAGCAGAACAATGCATTCGATATGGCCAAGACGAAGATCCTGAGGTAGACCCCATTTCCTGCGCCGCATTCGCTGTGGATTTCACGGGCCCGTTGTCCATGTGTGCCGCAGACAGAACGAGCAGGAGGGGCGCGCGGTCGCAGGGGCGGCGGCGTGAAAGCGCTGCGCCCGCTGGCTCAGTATCCCCGGTTCCCCCCACCGATTCAAGCAAAGCAAGATCGGCGACAGCACAAATTCGGGGACGGCCCCCGGCAAGGTGAAGCCAAGACGCGCTGTTCGCAAATAGTCTCGGGAAATCAGATAAATCAGAGACCGTTTTGCATCGGAGCGGCTACAGACGGAGGCTCAAGATTCCTCCTAACCTCTTGTGTATCAGGTGGTGGGCGAGGAGGGACTCGAACCCTCAATCCCTTGCGGGCAACGGATTTTAAGTCATAGGTAAGTCCATATGAGTTAACACCTAACAGCACAAAGTAAAACGGCTTACAGCATTACCGGCCCTGCATTCGTGTTGTGTAAGTCCTTTGTGTGTGGTGGCGTTTTTCCAGGCAGTGCACCAAATTTGCACCACGAATGCGCCCGGTGGCGCCAGGCACGCGGCGGTTAGGTTCTAATGCTTCAATTGAGGCATTTAATTCTGGCCTCCCCCGATCGAGGTTTGCCGGCCTGGCGCCCGTCCACCGCCTCGACAAGTTCGGGGACGCCGTCACGCTGGACGGCGGAGGCATGTTGGACTGCGCGCCTCGACACGTTCATCAGTTCCGCGGCTTCGGGCTGGGCTTTTAATGCGCAAATTTGCGCATTTAATTCAGGCCTCCCCCGCTCCATGTTCGCCAACCTCGCGCCCACCATCGCGCGTTGAGACTCGGTGAGATGGCGCCGCTTCAGATTCAGGGAATCAATTGATCCTTTGAAATCCTCGGACTTGCGATCCCCCGGCCAGGCTGGGAAGTGGTCCCCTCAATTGAGGCAACCTCTTTTGTGTGCTGATTATCCCCCCGAGCGAGGCTGTGAGGCAGGTGCGCCAATTGGCCTGACCCGCACTTGCCCCGCGGCTTCAGCGCGAGAAACTCCCTCAATTGGCGGAGTTTCCCCTGGCCCCACTTCCACCAGGTTTGCCAGCCTGGCGCGGTGCTGCCACCTTGCCGGGCCTTGCGCTTGGCCTCCAACTCAGCCCTCAGCGCCCCTACTTTCTTTATCCCCCTGGCATGCTCCCTGACAAGCAGCGCTTTGTACTTTTCCATGCCCGGGCCTTGCAGGGACTTGAATTCTCTGATTCGAGCTTTCAATTCCTCGCACAACTCCATGCATGACATATCAGTGGTTTGGATGTCCATCTAGTGAAAGCCTCCTAGGGGTTTCCCCTATATACTGTGTAGGGGTTTCCCTTACGTTACCTTAAAAAAATGGCGTTTATGCGCAAATGTTCCCCAACCGCGTCCCGGACCTCGGGCCCCGTCCCCCTCGGGAGTACCTTTTGCTGTGCCCCGGTTGCAGACATTCAAATCTCCACCTGGCAAGGTACAAAACCTACAGAACCTACCCCATGATGGGGTTTTGTACCTTTTGTACCTTGGTTTGCTGCGGTTTTACTTTCCTCACGATGGGGTTTTGTACCTTTTGTACCTTGGTTTGCTAGGGTTTTACTTTTCACAAATCGCAGGATTTACCTGGTACACATCACGCGGCCTACCGCCTTGCGGCTTGACGGGGCCCGGCACCGGCCGCACAAAGTGCCGCTCTGCCAGGATGTCTAATGCCTTCCCGATGTCATCGGCGCGCGGGAAGCGGCTTTGCATGGCGGCGTGCGCGTCTCGCTTTGTGAAGCTTGGCTCGGCGTTCCGCATAACCCACTTCAGCGCATGGCGCGCGTCATCCATCGCGGCATCGGCCCCCATGGCGTCAAAGGCCACAAGCGCATGCGCGGCCAATACCTGGCCAAGCTCCACTGCGCGGCACATGGTATCCTCGGCCACCGGCAGCGCCTCGGCATTCTCGAAGGCATGCGTTGCCATGTGCAACACACCCGCAATGCGCCCGACAGCTCCCGGCAATTTGCCGCCAAAGTCTGTCAAATGGCCAAGCGTACCGCCTTCCTTCAATTGCGGTTCGATGTGCAGCGTAAACTCGAGCCATGACTGATATGCTCCGTCAGTCAGGTGGAGCACATGCGGCACCACGCGGTCATCTTCAAGCGGCCATGGCTTAACAAGTAAGGCCTTAATGGTGCTGTTGTACGCGGCCAGCACCTCCCGCGGTATCTCGGCCGTCTTATGCGTTCGGTTGCCCAGCGTTGGCCTCGGCATGGCAAACAGGAACCGCGCCAGCAACCCGCGGCCGCGGAAGGCCTCATGGCTGGCCATCTCCCTAAGCACGCTGTTTTGTGGCGCAATGCCTATTGTCAGCACGGGATTGTCAAGAAACACGGCCTCCCGGCCAAGCCTGTCCACACGCACCGGCGTACCGCTATGCCCCTGTAACAGGATATCCAGATTGGCCTTTCCGGCCTGGTACCTTCCAGCAAACGTCTCCAGGAATCCGGCCTCATCTGCCAGCACGGCCATACTGCCGTTATTCTCGGCCATCAGCGCTGCCAGGCGCTCCGGCGTGATGTCTGACGTGAACAGGCGAGGCAGCCCCGGCACCACCGGTATGGCGGCTTCGGCTTTGGCAATAACCTGGGTCAAGTTGCGGCGTTCCTCATCATCGTCTGTCCTGGCGGCGCTCCGGCGCAGTTCCTTTACGCGCCCGGCTGCCGTCTGCGCCTCGCTTGCGGCGGCCTCAATAACCGGCGCCAGGCGTTTGTGCTCTTCCTGTTCCCAGTGGTAAAGCGGGAACGTACAAGTTTTGAACACGGCAGACTTCCGGCTGCCTGGCGGCAACGCGCATAACGTCCACAAGGCCAGCGGCTCTGTATGGCCCGGCTTCGTCTCAATGACGTGCTTACCCTGTACCGCGGCGGCCAGTGTGGCCAGCACGGCCATAGCGGCCAATTCTGGCGGCGTCTCAGTCCATGCGGCCGCCGCATCGACAAAGGCCTGCACCGGCTCGGGGAACACGGCAGGCCAGGGCGGCAGCTCTACGGCATCGAGCGGCACCGGCTCCGGCCATGCTTCGATATCCGCGGCTGCGGCTTCGGCCGTGGCAAGCTCCGAATACTGGCGGATGTCAGCCTCCAGGTTGATAACCAAATCGTCACCGGGTTCGCGCGGGACGGCGGAATAGCCATCCCACTCAATGCCCTGGTTCAGCAGCCAGTCCACCACGTCACCACCGGCGCCCAGGCCAGGCAGGCGGCAGATTGCCACCTCGCGCGCGCCCGGAAGCGCGGCCAGGCAGGCGGCCACCTCGGCGGCGTAGGTTTCGCCAGCGTCATCGGCATCTGGTAAAATGGTGATAGAACGGAAGCGTTGCAAGGCGCTCCAATCAGCACTGCGCGCGGCGTTGGCGCCACCCTGGGATGTGGTAGAAAGCATTCCAAGTCCTGCCAGCGCCGCGCTACACTTTTCACCCTCCGTTACGTACACCCGAGCATCTGCCGGCGCCGATGCCAGCCCTGCCAGGTTGAACAGCGGCCGCGGCGCCTTAGCCGCGCCAGGCGCCCAGCCATTGCCGTTGCGTTTGAAGCACGGCACCACGGCTTTAGTGCCGTCACCGCCATCGTAGCGCGCCACACGGCCGATAACGTCACCTTGGGCGTTGTGGTACGGCCAGTCATGGCGCAAGCGGCGGCCTTGATAGGTTTCAGGCAGTCCACTCATGCGCGGCACCTCCACACATCGGCCAGCGCGGCCACGGCCTCGAGGAACGTCAGGCCATAGCGCCGCTCAGTGAATGCGATGATGTCACCACCGCTGGCGCCGCATGCAAAGCACTTGTACGCGCCGCTATCCAGGTTGACGCGGAAGTTACCGGCGCGCTTGTCTGGATGGAATGGACACAAACCGGCAGGCTGCCATCCGCTGTCACGCTTCGGCGGCGGCATCCCTGGCAGCTCCACGCGGTAGAAGTCCATCGGCGGCACACCGGCCTTCAGGCGCTCGGCATCAATGCGCCTGCTCATGCCACACCGCCTTCCCGGCCGTGGCGTTCCAGCCAGGCAAACACGGCGGCCTCATCCAGAAGGATTTTCCGGCCCAGGCGGACAACGCACTTGTCGAATCCATTTGCCTCGCGGTTGAATAGCAGGTGGCGGAGTCCACCGATTGTGGCCCATTCGTGCTTATTGCAGAATTGGGAGACAGACAGAAGGCGGGATGGCCCCACTTGGGCATTCATTTGGCTTTCCATAGTGACAACTCCTTACGTTTTTGAGCAGCACTACTATGTGCCGCTGCCTTACGTGTGGAATTGTCTCAACTGGAATGCAGGGACAGTGGCGGGACTGTCCTAACTTTCTTTCACGCGGCGCCGAATTGTTCTCGGATGGACATCCATTTTTTTTGCAACAATTCCGCAACACCTCGTGTGGCTCAGGTGTGGATTCCTGCTTTTAACAGCGTCATATTCTTCTTGGTATTTGGCCCAGCGGCGCTTCTTTTGTTCTTGTGTTCCATGAACGGTGGCATGCCCCTGGCTGGCCGCATCTTTAACCTTCACGCCACGTCTAAAGGGCGGACTCTCCAGCACCACATCGAGGCGGCATTGCTGGTACCCAGCGCGGAAGGCCTTGGCGGCCACGGTGCGCACATTGATATCAGGCACGCCCATCAAATTAGCGAAGTCAGGTTCTTCAAAGGCCTTAATGGCCACCTTCAGCACCTCGGCGTCAATGTGCAGCTCTCTGGCCTCGGCCAGGGCCACGCGCTCAATGGGATCGGTGCTTTCCCAGTATTTGTCGATAACTTCGATAGCCAGCGCCTCGGTCCGCTCTGCCACGGCCCGGGCGCGCGCAATCTCTTGCGCATCCCATTCCAGCGAGGCCCTTGCCGCGGCCTTCCATTCTTCACTGTCAGGATTCTCGTTAGGAAAGCACCAGACTCTCTGTGTGTGTTCGCGCTCATTGAAGATGCTTCCGTGCTTTGGCTTGCCGATGATGGCATCTTCATACTTGATTTTGCGTCTGTAGTAATTCATCGCTTGTGTCCTTTGCTGGCGTCAGCCTGGTTTGCACCATGCGCTCCACAACGCCGCTCAGATGGCTTTCCGACAGATGCGCGTACCTTTGCACCATTTGCAGTGTTCTATGGCCGAGAATCGCGGCTATCTCCGGCAGCGTGGCGCCGCTCATGGCCAGGTAGGACGCGGCCGTGTGTCTCAAGTCATGGAATCGGAAGTCATCGATACCGGCACGCTTCAGCGCGGCCTTCCATGCGTTTTGAATATGCGCAGGCCTGGCGCCACCCCGCCGGCGGCGGCCAGGGAACACTAGCGGCGAATCGAGGCGGCGTATCCGGCTGCGTTCTAACAGTGCATCAAAGGCGGCGCCGACAAGCGGAACGGAACGGCGCTCATCATTTTTGCTGTGCTCCACCAGGACAAGGCGGCGGCCAAAGTCCACATTATCCCAGGCCAGGCCAAGTATCTCGGCCCTCCGCATACCGGTTGTGATGGCCAGCAGCACCACGTCATGAAGCATCGTGTTTTTACTGGCGCGGCATTCGCGCAGCAAGGCCTCGCGCTCGGCATCGTCCAGAAACCGGACTCGGCCGCGCGGCTCTCGAAGGCGGCTTACCTTCCGCATCGGATTGTATTCCAGCCATCCCCAGTCATTGCATGCCACCGTAAACAAATGCGACAGCACAGCCAGGTGGCGGTTCACGCTTCCGGCGCTACGCGGCTTTACCGTCTTACCTTGCCGGACTGGCGAGGCGGCCAGCGCATCGCGCGCTTCGGTTATCGCGGCGGGCGTCACATCGGCCAGGCATAGACTGCCGAGCCTGGCCTTCCAGAATTCCAATTGCTGCCGCTGGCCTTCACTCCAGGTACCGCGCTTGCGCGGCAGGATATCGCGCTCATACCGTGCGATGGCCTCGGCCAGGCTGTGGCGCCTCGCTTCGGCGTCGCTGAAGTACCGGCCTTCCCGGATGGCGGCCTCGGTGGCGGCGCACCACGCGCGCGCATCTGTCAGGCGCGCAAACGTGGCTGAGACTGCAGGCCTTCCCTTCATGCGAATCTGCGCGCGGAAGGCTATTGTTCCATTGCGGCGGCGGCGCTTTGTGATGGTGGCCACGGTAGAACCCCCTTAAACTATGGGCACATATTAGCACACAACACCGCACAATGCAAGGCTATATGATACATAATCCTGTGCGTATGCGGTGTAAGCGCCTGTCAATAAAGGCGGTTGCGCGGTGCACCATGCGCCGTGGCACACTAGCGGCACAGTTCGAGAAAAAACCGGCCTATTTTGCAGGTATCCGGCGGCAGTTCGTGTGGTGTGGATTTATGGCGTAGTGCACCAAATTTGCACCATTTAGGCATCGGCAGACAAAAAAAGGACTCACACCACTAAGCGTAAGTCCTTGTGTATCAGGTGGTGGGCGAGGAGGGACTCGAACCCTCAATCCCTTGCGGGCAACGGATTTTAAGTCCGTCGTGTATACCGATTCCACCACTCGCCCCCGCGAGCAGGTGCGCGGATGCAGGCTATGCAGCGGTATTGTACTGGTTCTACTGAGCACGGGCAAGGCGTCAGCACAGGCAAAGCATGACCTGCCGCCACCGCGGCTGCCCTGGCGGTAGCGTGGCATTTCCGATCGGTGAATGTGTGTAAATTGGGTGCCGTACGGTGTTGGGAATCAGGTTGCGCGAACGAGGCCGTCAAAACCGGGGTTTAGACGTATGCTGGGGGAGTGGTGGAAGCGGCAACGATTGTGGCGAAATTTGGAAGCTGGGCCGGTTATTTCTTTTTGCTGTCTTTGTTTGATGCGGACACCCGGCCCTCGGATACAGCCTTCTGGAGAATATGCTTCATCAGGGGCGGGCAGCCGTTACATCGGCGCAGCGCTTTGGCATCTCCTTTGGGGATCGTTCGGGGAATTGTCTCATCGTTCATCACGGTGCCGAGTTCTTTTTCGAAACAATGGCCCATGGCGTATTTTTTGTTGCCGTAGACATAGCCGCAGGCATACATCTTGCCGGTAGGCCCGACGCAGGTCATCCCTTCGGGGATAGTACAGTTTCCGTTCATCATCTCGCGTCCGTCGCATTCGGCGTTATAGACGCGGATGCCAAGTTCCTCGGCAAGGGGCATCTGGTCGACGAGTTCGACGTCAGCAAACAGGCCGAAGAGGTCCGCGTAAAGCGCGGTGAGTTGCTGGATCTCTTCTTCGGTCAAGGGCTGGCGGTAGACATGCAGCCCCACCAGCATGCCGTGCGTTTCCTGGGCCCACGAGCACATGGCAAGAATTTCAGGATGGTCGTCGAGTCCCTGGCCGGTACTGATGACCACGCACTCGGTGCCGAGCGCGGCGGATTCATCGATGATACTCAGCCACTCATCGGTCTCGAGGGGGCGGTCGTCTGACGAATCCTCGACGGCGCATACGCCCTCGACCGGCGAGACATAGATCCACAGATAACGCATGCATTCGGGGTCGACATCGTTGCTGCGTTCCTCTGCAATGGATCGCACCTGCCGGGCGATATCCTGAGGTAGTGAAAACGGATTTATCTTGTCGTAAATGGTATCCCAGCGTTTTTTGGATGCCACCGCGCTTTCCTCGCCGAGTATGCTACTTCACTTATTCTCTACGTGTACCAAGTATACCTGCCGGCCTGACTGGCACTTCCGGGCACGCCGGGCTGTATCCGCAACGATTCTCTTCAAACCACAAGATGTTTCGGCGTGCCCGATCACGCTGCGTACGCCAGAAACAACAAAGCCCCACGCCACTTCAATTCCCGCGCTTCAGGCTGGAACCGACTAAACTGTCCATTGATTGAACGCTTTGTTTAGAATAAACCATTCCCAACGCCGTCAAGCAATGACTTCCAGCGCGGCTGCCGGAGGCTGCGTACCCATATCGGAAATCGTAGGCCAAGCCCAGCCGCTTTGTCAATCCGCTATCGCTTTTTGAGTCCCTGCTTTATGGACTTCGGGGCCCGGCCCGTGAGCGATCTCGTGCGTTACACTCGCCAGACCCGGCGCGACTGTCATGGTTCGGCATTGCCCTACTTCATCGCCTCTGTATACCGGGCAAACTCCTCCGCGACTTGGCCTGAGGCGGCGTTTCCGCGGTGTATGTAGAGGCGGTACCGGACTTCAACGCTGTCGCCGGGATTCAGCGCCAGGGTTTCGTTGTGCGGGTAGGAGACGCCCAGGAATCCGTAATGTCTGAAAAGCCATCCGGAATGCGGATAGTGGGGATTCGCCGGGTGCTGGAAGATGGCCAGACCGGATTCCGGGCCGTCGGGCGCTGCGGCCGAAGAGCAATCAGCCCAGGGAGTATCGTATTCGGTCTGGTCTACATCGATTCCGCCCTGTGCCGTGGTGAATTTCATGGGTTTGCGCGCGGCATCGGGGCGGTAGCAGAGCCCGCCGTAGCCCTTGTCCTGCTCGGTGGCGCCGCGAATGGTCACGACTTCGTCGCACACATTGGTGAATTTCAGGCAGACATCGATGGCGCGACCCGGGCCATCCGCGCGATGCACAGCGAAGTCCACGCGCTCGCGCACTTTGGGCATGCGGTCATCGAACACCCAGAGATTTTCCACGGCGAAGGTGGCGCGGTCTGTCTCCGCTTTTCGCAGCACCCAGCGGTCAAAAATCTGTTTGGCCTCCGTACCCAGCCAGACGTCCATGGGCCGTTCGCCCACCGCACAGCGAGGCCAGGCCCAGAAAATCCCGCGATGGTGATAGTGGTCGCCCGGAAAATCTTCCGTCAGCACGTCGCCGTCCAGGCCATACAGCGGGTGAATGTAGCTCATGCGCCGGTATATCCCGTCCACGCCATCCGGAGGCTCCACGAACGTGTAATGGTACGTCAATACCGGTTTCCCATCCTCCAGCAGCGTCAGGGATTGGCCGTTGTCTTCGAATCTGAATCCCACTACCGAGGCCTGCGCAATTTGCTGCGCTGCTGTCCCTGAATCAGCCTGGCCGGTCTGAGACAACGCCAGCGCTGCCACAAGCCATCCCATCGTAATCATGCGGCCCACTCTCATCCCTCTCTCCTTCGTAAAAGGCTGTTGCGCGCCAGTCTACCACAGTCAGACCGTGAAAAACGGGGCCACGAATCGCGGGCACATGGTTTTCAGTCGCGGGCTGTCGTTCCGGTTGAGAATCGCTGGTGGGCGCCGCCGAGCGGCTCATCGTGGACATGAATTGAAATCTGGGCGATGATCACGAGAAACAGCCCGGCACACGCGGCGATGCAGAGCCACCGCAACGCGCTCTCCGGACGCCCCACGGCTATCTCGTGCGATTCTCTCCGCCCCCAGATCGCCCACAGTACAACAAGCAGCAGAAGGAGCGGCACGTACGCGGTATGGGAGACCGTAAAATCAATTGGCTTGTAAAAAAGACCGGCGGTGATATACGAAAACAGCAGGTACAGGGCCAGATAGGCAAAAAACAGACCCGGTATCACGGCGGCGGTCAGTGTTGATTCCCGCGCCTCATACTGCCGCCACAAAATGAGCCCGCCGACAGCCAGAAGAGCCGCCAGCGCCCAGGCCCAGGCCTGCTGGTGGGTCGCAAACTGTGAACTGTCCGCCATTCCCAGCGATTCCGCCAGACGGGTCAATGGGTCAGTGCGCACTGCTTTGACATGATTGGCGAAGGGAACGGCCACCAGTAAAAACAGCAGGGCAAGCCGGTTGGCCAGCCGTGACGGCGCCGCGGGCGCGGGCCATACCTGGGTGGCCACGGCATAGGCCATTCCCAGCCCGCCACAGAAGCCCAGCGTGAACTCCATCACGTTCCACCAGTTGTACCTGATTTCGAAAGACGAACCCAGCACTTGAAAAAAATTGCCCAGAGCAAAGCCCAGCCCGGCACCCAAGGCGCTGTAGGCCGCAACCCGCAGGGCTCGGACATACCCCTCGCGGTACAGGTACCAGGCGAGCGCGAGCGACGCGCCGAGACACGCCGCCCACAGTTCCGAACGCGGCGGAGTCATGAGCCATTCGAGCTGGTAGATTAGGAGCCCCCAGGCAAGCCAGGCCCCGGCGACCATTTCAGCCAGCAACCCGGCCCACTGAGGCTTAGGGTCATCGGCCGATTCGAGCCCCAGCCCAAACAAACCTCCGCCCAGAAAACCGTAGAGCCCGCCGATAACGGCCAGCATTGAAAAGCCGTACACCACATCGATGAATTCAGTGCCTCGACAGTAGCCGATAACAATCCCATAACTCATGATCCCGCCCGCGCCCCAGCCGATAGCACAGAGCGCCGCCAAGGCAGGGGCGCGGCGCATCCAGCGTGGGTCGCGCATGCCGACCAGCAGCGCCAGCCCGCCGCAGCCTCCAGCCCACGCAGCGCCCCATTCATGCCCGAAATGCCCGCGGATCGCCCACGCCAGACCCAGCGCCAAGGCGGTACTGAGCATTACATACCATGTACGCATTGCCATCTCCGGTACTCCTCCCCCGCAAAAAAAGTGCTCATCGACTTTGAAATTAAGGTATAATGCTTTCACTTGGGAAAGACAAGAGAGTCGCCGCCGCAGGCACGAGAGCCCATCAACGATGAGGCCGGCCACGGCGGGACCCGCGGCAGTTTACGGTATTCAGAGTTTCCCTGCCGTGTTCGAGGGACAGGGCGAAAATTGTACCTTACTAATTGAACCGGGAGCCCGAAATTTGAGCAGCTGACGGCATGCCCCCTCGCCGGGGAAGCCGGGAGGCTGCCGTGAGGGCACCCCCTTAGTGGACGAGGTTCAATTTTTCGTCCCGTCTACGGCACAGCGCGGGGAAGTCAAGAAGCGGGATTCCATGAATCCCGCTTTTTCTGTGTGCGCAGGGTTGACTCCCACGCGCGGTCTCCAGTTTAAAAGGCCTTTCCGCGCGCGTCTGGGCTGCCGGATCGGCAGGATTTGTCCGCTCCGACAGGATTCCGGCACTTTACGGGCTTAAAAACGAGGGGTCAGTCAAGAGATATTCTTCAAAAAAGCGCCATTTATGGGCTTTTTTGCCTGGCAAACGGTTCGTGGCACGACCCTTGCACAGCAGAAACACGCTGGTTTGAGGGCGTTTTCCTTGATATTACTCTCCCAGGGGAATCGCTTGTCAAAATCTTGGAGTTGATAAAGTTTCGTATTTTTGGTAGTATCTAGTGTCGGAAGAAGCGGAATACGGGTCGCTGTGTGCTCAGCACACCACTTGCCAGGGTTAGGGGAGCTTACCACGGCAATGGGCACACAAACGCCCCGAAAACGGGGAATTGAGGCCAATGCTGTTTTCCAAGCCAAGTAGAGCCATTGGCGTAGACATCGGCTCCCATTCCGTCAAAACAGTTCAAATGACGAAATTGGGGGGCCGGCTGCGCATCGAACAGGTGGGCTACGGCCTGGTCGACCGCAACAAGATCAATATCGACCCAATCGCCGCGCAAGCCGATGCGGTACGCGATGCATTGCTGCGCATGAACCCGCCTCAAAGTCTTCTCGTGGGCTCTATCCCGGGGCAAAATGTGGTCATCCGCTACCCCCATCTGGCGGACATGCCCGAAAATCAGATCGCGCAGGCGGTGGAAAACGAGGCCGGGCAGAATATCCCCTACGAGCTTTCGGAAGTCTATCTGGACTGGTCGCTCCTGGAAAAGATCACCGACAATGGAGAGACCACGCTTCGGATCCTGCTGGTCGCCGCAAAACACGAGGTGATTGAATCGCGGGTCCAGATTGCCAACGCGGCGCAGATCCAATACGCCGTGCTGGGCGTAGACTCGCTGGCCCTGGCCAACGCCGCGGAATCCTGCGATTACCTGCGCCAGGGCGAATCGGTGGCGCTCATCAACCTGGGAGCATCGACCACCAGCATCCACTTCATGAAAGGCGGCCTGTCCAATTTCATTCGCGACATCAGCTGGGGCGGGCGCGAGCTAATTCAGGCCATTGCCAAAAGCCGGCGTTGCGAATTTGTGGAAGCGGAAAAAATGCTGTCCAGCGCCAGCCTCCTGGCGTCACCGCCTCCGACGCAGGAAGCCGGGCCTGAACCCGCGGCCACACCTGGGCCGACGCCGAGTGGCGGTTCACTCCTTGACCCCTTTGAGGACGAGCTGGAAGGGTTTGGCGGTGGCCCTGCAGCCTCTCCGGGCACGGCGGCCCGCGACCCTCAAGGGATGGGCTTGGGGGCAGGCGCCACGGCGCCGGAGAAGGACCTGCGGGAAGTGTTAAGCTCACCGTTGGGGCGGCTGGTCACGGAGATCCGTCGCTCATTCGATTATTACGAGCAGCAATTGTATGAAAAGCCGGTGGAACGGCTGATTTTGAGTGGCGGGGTGGCCCAGCTGCCGGGTCTGCCGGCCGCCCTGGGCGAAGAGCTGGGCCTCGACCAGGTGGAAGTGGCCAACCCGGCCTCAAGCGCCGTGATTCTGGGCCAGGACGCGGCAGTAGCTGAGCTGCGGCAGCGGCCCGCTCAATTCATGGTCGCGGTCGGCCTGGCCGCGCGAGGAGCCGCGGAACTATGATTACGATCAACCTGCTGCCGAAATATCTGCGGCCCGTAAAGCGGACCCCGATCCCCTACATTCTGAGCGTCCTCGTCTTGCTCGCTGCCATCGCAGGCATGGTGGTCGTGTTTGGCGCGATCCACACCCAGCTCGTGCTCAAACGGCTGGAGCTTAACGGCGTCCAGAGCGAACTCACGGCCCTGCAATCCGTCAAAGACGAATACGATCAGCTGATGGCGGACAAAACGAGGCTGGCGAGCAAGATCAAAGCCATTGAAGAGATCACCCGCGACCGTATCATCTGGTCGCGGCAGTTGTATAACCTCAATCGTCTGGCGCCGGACAACCTCTGGTACACCGATATTGTCGTCGACGCCAAACGGGTGGAAAGAGAGGCGCCCATCATTGGCAAGGACGGCAAGCCGGTGATCGATCCCAACACCAGCAAGCCGCGCATGGGCAAGATCAACG
Source organism: Candidatus Hydrogenedentales bacterium (assembly GCA_050950105.1). GTDB lineage: Bacteria > Hydrogenedentota > Hydrogenedentia > Hydrogenedentales > SLHB01 > UBA2224. The sequence goes on from JBMNGZ010000001.1 coordinate 87,112, forward strand.
TGGATATCCCGCTGCTTCGTGTGTCCGGTTTGGTTATTGAAACACCCGACGGCCGCCTGGATACCGGTTCCTTTGCCCGAGCCGCGGAAACCGACGACGAATTCTCGTCGTTGTTCCGGATTGAGCCTCCGCGCGTCGAAGATACGACCTACGAAGGCTACAGGGTTCGCAAGTTCACCTTCGAATTCATCATCAAGAAGGGAGGCGAATCGTCATGATCGGTTTTTTGAAAGGCACCGTTACCCCGAAAGACTGGATGTTTGTGGGCGCCATGCTTGGGCTGACCGTCCTGTTGTGTGCCGCCTTCTATTTCCTGGTATACCAGCCGGAGCTTAAGCGCCACGAAGATACGGTGAAGGAGCTGGCTGACGCGCAGGCCGAACTCGCGAACCGCAAAGAGCTGGCCGCAAACATCGACGCGCTGCGCGCGGACACCGCCGCCATCCGGGAACTGGTGAGCGATTTCGAGGAACGCCTGCCGTCCGAACGCGAGATCGCCACGCTGCTCACTCAGTTTGAGGATATCGCTGGAGACGTGGGCGGCCTCGATGTGCAGATGCGGGCCCAGATGGCCCGCAGGGAAGGCGCCAAGCTGACCATCCCCTACCGCATCATCGTGCGAGGAAGTTTTCACGATATCGCCGAGTTCATCAACCGGCTGGAAGGTTTCAAGCGCTACCTTAAAGTCTCCGAACTCCAGGTTGGACCCGAAAAAGAAGGGGTGTCGGAGGCGCAGTTTACTTTGAGCACCTATACCTTCGTAGAAAGCGATACGGAGGGCGCGGCGTGAACAAAAACACCAAAAAGATTGTCTTCCTCGTTATCCTCGGCCTGATTGCCGGATATTTCGTGGTGACTCGCGTGCTGAGCGAGTCTCCCGAGGACAAGCAGTGGCGCGAGCAGTACGAGGCGAACCAGAAAGCGCGCGCCGCCGGCCAGACTCCTGCCGGGCCGGCCGAATCCCGTGGCGCCCAGGCAGTAGACGCAGCCAGCAGCCCAGCCGCTGCCGGCACCGCAAAAATCGACCTCGAAGAACTCGCGCTCGGAATCAAAGAAATCGACTTCAACTACGACGCGGTTCGGAAGGCCGAACAATGTCGCAATCCGATGGCGCCGCTTGTGGGGCCGTATGTCGCCCGTGCCGAATTGGTCGCCTCAGCGACGGGAGAAACGGTCAACACGAGCGACGAAGCCATCGTCGCGGCGATTCGCCGGAATCTGTTGCTGTCGGGGATTATGTGGCATCCGACGGCGCCGGTCGCGATCATCAACAACGAGGCCATTCCGACCGGCCACCGTTTCCCGAACGAGATGTTTCGCACCGCGCGCGCGGCGGGGGGCCTGGATGAGGCGGTTACAGTCACGAGCATGACGCAACACAGCGTGCTTCTGAAATATAAAGAGGCGGAAATCACTCTTGAGCTGAAGGAGCGGTAAGGTAATGTCGCTAAAAGCTTACATCTCTGCATTGGCCGCGATGGGTCTTGTAGCCGGAATGGCCGCTCTGTCGGCGTCCACCATCGAAGCCGCGGACGGCGGAGGCGCCGGCCTGGACGAGACCTCCCGTTCGGCCGAGAGCCTGGTGGAAGCCCTGTTCCAGCCGTCCGTGGCGGAGCCTGACGCATCGCCTCAGGTCGAGGTGATCACGCTGAACAGCCTGACCGCGCCGCCTTCCCGGCCCGCGGGCGAGGCGGCCTTCGCAGCCACCTCCGCGTCGGTCCTGCCGGAGGAAGCGCCGATGGCGCGAGTACAGGCCGTGCCTATCCAGCTCGAAGGCATGCCCATGATTCGCTTCGCGGCCACGGAAAAGGGCGAAGAAACCGAGGAAGGCGCTTCGGATGATAACGCCGAGCCCGCCCCGGATTCGCCTGAGCCGGAAGCCGCATCAGAGACGCCGGTTCCTCCGGCCCCCCGGGAAGCCCGGCCTGAAATGAAACCGGTCACGCGGGAGGCCAAACCGATTCCCGTGCCCGTGGAAGGCAGCAGCCTGACCCCCGCTGAACAGAAGATGGCGCCCGCACCGAAATATCAGGGCGATCCGTTGCGTAAACCCGTCACCATCGAATTCCGTGAGATGGACCTCAGCAATGTCGTGGCCCTCCTCGCGCAGCAAGCGGACATCAACGTCATTGCAGGCACCGACATCACCGGCACCGTGACCGCCAGCCTGAAGAACATCCCGCTCATGGAGGCCATGGAAGTCGTCCTGGGCATGAACGGCCTGGGCATCGTGAAGGAAGGCTCCATCTACCGCATCGTCAGCATCGACGAAGCGATCGCGGCGAAACGCACGACCCGCTTTGTGGTGCTTGAAAAAGCCAAGCCCGACGAGATGAAAAAGACGCTCGACACGATCGCGTTGAGTTACCCGGACGGGCAGTCGATTTCCGTCGCAGCGAATCCCAGCACCAGCGTCATTGTTCTGGTTGGACCCGATGAGCGCGTGCAGGAACTGGAAGAGATCGCGCGTCAACTCGACGTCGCTGAGCCCGTCATCCCCACCGTGACGCGTGCGGTGAAGCTCAATTATGCCGAGCCCCTGGGCGTTCGTAGTGTCATTGAAGGCATTCTCACCAAAGATATCGGCGTGGTCGAGGAGGATGAGCGCGGCCGCCACATTGTCATCACCGACACCCCGCTCGTGGTCGAGCAGGTGGAAGCGCTGATTAAAGAGCTTGACACGCCGGTGAAACAGGTGGCGATCGATGCGATGATCGTCGATGCCGTCATGCGTGATGCGTCCCAGACGGGCGTGGATTGGCTCATGGAGCGGATCCCGAGCCGCAACCGGCGCGGCGAGGTCATTGGAAATCTGCAGGAACTCGCCCTCGACACCAAGTTGGGGAATATCGGCAGTGATCTGCTGGATGCCGGTGTCTTGTCTATTGGAACGCTCAGCCGCGACTGGAACTTCCGCGCAGATCTCGCCGCGGAGGTGCAGAGCCGCAATGCGGAAATCCTGGCAAATCCAGTCATCGTTACAGTGGAAAACAAGCGTGCCCAGATCCAGATCGTCCAGGAATACCCCTACCAGGAGCTGACGCAATCCACCGATGGCGGCTCCGTGGCGTCCACCGAGTTCAAGCCCATCGGGGTGACCCTCGAGGTCACGCCGCGTGTGACGCACGAAAACGATATCATCGTGGATGTGCAGACCAAACAGAGCTCCATCAGCGGACTCTCTGAAACCGGCGTGCCCATCGAAGACAAGCGCCAGGCTTCGACGACGCTCCTCACCGGCAATGGGCGCACCATCTTCATCGGCGGGCTGCGCAATGTCTCCGATCGCATTGACATCAGCAAGCTGCCGGTACTGGGCGACATCCCGATCGCCAAGTTCCTCTTCAGTCAGAATGACGTCGAGAAGGTCAATACCGAATTGCTGGTGTTCATGACCTGCAAGGTGGTTGAGAAGGAACTGCCGGAACTCAGCCCCGAGCTGCGTTTGCGCCACGACAAACTCGACTCCGTTCCTGAGGTGCCCGATTCTCAGCGCGCGCTGTTCCGCAGCATCACGCACCCGGAAGAGATCCGTGATCCGGCCTGGAAATGGCGCCGCAAAAAATAACCGTTCCCGCATCGGCCCGGCCGCAAGCCCCAGCGCTTGCGGCCTTTTTTTGGCCGGCCCAAGCGGCTTTCCCGCTGGTTTTCCCGTGCCTGCCGGGATACGGCGCTTTCCGCTGCTATTCCTCCCCCGCCGCAGGAAAAATCCAATGCAGGGGCGGAGTAATGTTGGAAGTCCCGGGTGTCTTGGGCATCGCGCCCACCCGTTCAAGTGTCTCAACGATGAGCGAACAGCAATCGTCGTCGCTCTGGACTCTGCCCATGACAAAATACGGTCCGTGAGAATCGAGCAGGTGGCCGTAACGCTGGTATATCTCGGGAAATAAAACCGCCTCAAAGACACCGTTTAGGTCTTCAAACGTGCAGAATTTCATGCAGCCGCGCCCTTTGAGCCCCACACGCCGCTCCGCGATCAGCCAGCCGGCCAGCATCACGGCGCGGCCCACGTAACGCGGCAGATCCGCACTGCTCACAAGGGTACGTTCCTGCAGCAGCGGCGCATAGTACTCGAGCGGATGAGTTGACACCAGGAGCCCCAGCGCCTCCCATTCTTGACCGCTGCGTTTTTTCCGTGACACGTCCGGCAATCGGGGCACGGTGCGGTACTCTCCCCCGTGCTCGCGGAACAAGCGGGCCCCGCCGGCAGGCTTTTCCCTTTCTCCGCCCTGTGTCAAAAGGTGCAGTTCCCAAAACAGTGCGGGCCTCGTTCGGCCGAATACGTCGAACGCGCCGGCCTGAATCAAAGCTTCCGCTTCGGGCCGGCTCATGCCGGTGCGGCTCCAGACCTCCGCGAGACTTTCAAATGGACGTTTTGCGCGCCCGGCAAGAATGGCGTCGACCGTTTTTTGAGCCAGCTGCCGCACTTCGACAAACCCCATCCGGATAGCGCGGTCTTCGGCGGCATATTCGAAGCGACTTTTGTTGATGTCTGGCGGGCGCACCTCGATCCCCAGCCGCCGGGCCTCTTCCACATAGACCGCGGGATGATAGAAGCCGCCCCGGTTCGACAAGACACAGGCCATGAATTCGGCCGGGAAATGAGCCTTCAGGTAGGTGCATTGATAGGCGAGTTCGCCATAGGTTGCTGCATGCGCTTTGCAGTACGCATACTCGGCAAAATTGGCGATGAGTTTCCAGATTTCCCCGGCAATATCCTCTGCAATCCCATTCGCGACGGCCTTTTCGATGAAGCCCTTCATGTTCTTCGCCATTTCCCGGGGCGAACGCTTTTTGGTCATGGCGCGGCGCAATATATCGCCTTCGGTGAGATCCATCCCCGCAATAACATTGGCCACTTTGAGAATGTCTTCCTGGTAGAGCATCACGCCGCAGGTGTCGCGGAGCACGCGTTCGAGCGCGGGGTGCAGATATTCGACCGGCTCCTTGCCCAGGTGGCGCGCGATGAAGCGCTTTTTCATGCCGCTGCCCGAAGGTCCCGGGCGGACCAGCGACAGGGTTTTGATGAGCATGTCGGTATCGGCGGCCTGCGTATTGCGCAGCAGCGTGCGCATCGCGGGCGACTCGATCTGAAAGCAGCCGATGGTCCGTCCGTTGCGGAGCAGATCCGCGGTGCACAGATCCGATTCCGGAAGCGTTTCGACATCGAGCCGGATGCCCCGGTTGTCCCAGACCTGCTGAACCGCCTCGTCAATCACCGTCAGGGAGCGATGCCCCAGAAGGTCGATCTTGATGAGGCCGAGTTCCTCGATGGGGTGCATGTCATACTGCGTGACCACCGGCCCTTTTGCAGTCCGTTGAAGCGGCACGAAGCGTGTGAGCGGCTCGGGCGCGATCACCAGTCCGCAGGGATGTAGTGAAATATGGCGCGGATACTGATCGATCGCCTCGGCGATTGCCACAATGGATCGCAGCGGCTCTTCGTGGATGGGCAGTTCACGGCACTCGGGCAGGCAGCGCACCACGGTCTGGATATCGCTCGCGTGATAGCGGGGCAGACGGCGCGTCACCTCCCCGATCTCGCTGCCGGTGAGTCCCATGGCCTTTGCGATCTCCCGGACTGACGAACGGGCCTGGAAGGTGTTGAACGTGGCGATCATGGCCACATGCTCGGCCCCGTACCGTTCATAGACATAATCCACCACCTGGTCGCGGCGGCGCCAGCAGATGTCGAGATCGATGTCCGGGCAATCGCTCCGGGACGGATTCAAAAAACGCTCGAAATACAGATCGTATTTGAACGGATCCACCCGGGTGATGCCCAGCGCATAGGCCACGAGGCTGTTCGCGGCGGAACCCCGCCCCACGACAGGTATGCCGCGGGAGCGGGCGAAATGGACGATATCCCACACGATAATGAAATACGGAGCGAACCCAAGCCGCTCGATGATATCCAGCTCATAATGCAGCCGCTCGATAATGCGCCGGTTCAGCGGCAGGTACCGCTGTTTCACCCCTTCAAAGGCGAGTTTCCACAGCTGTGAAAACGCCGTCTCGCCGCCGGGCAGTTTGAATTCGGGAAACAGCGGCGTGTCGAGCGGCAATTCGAGGCAGCATTCCTCCGCCACCCATTCCGCGTTGCGCAGCGCGTCAGGCCAATCGGCGTAGAGGCGGCGCACCTCCTCCGGCGGCCGGAACCAGCAGGCGACGCTCGCGACAGAACCCGCCTCCAACGTATCGACGGTGGCGTTGCAGCGGATGGCTGACAAGACCCGGTGCAGGCGGTAGTCTTCAGGCTGCAGAAAATATACGGGGTTCGCCGCGACACAACGCAGCCCAAGCTCGGCCGCCAAATCACGCAGCCGGGTCGCCTGGTAACGCGAAGCCGCGTCGCCCTGATGGGTCAAGGCCACCAGCGGGTCCAGGCCATTCCGGTGAAGCCGCCGAATGCGTTCGGCGTCATCCGTAAGCACGAAGAGCCCGCTGCATTTGCTCAAATGGGCCGTCAGATCGAAGCTTTCCTCGAGATGATACGCGCTCACCAGGCGGCACAATTGGGCGTAGCCTTCCCGATCGCGAGCCAGCAAAACGATGTTTTCAAGGAAGGTGCCGATGATGGGCTTAATGCCCGCGGCGCGCGCAATCCGGTAGAACGGCACTGCCCCATACAGCCCCCCCGTGTCGGTAAGCGCCAGCGCCGGCAACCCGAACGACGCAGCCCGTTCCACCAGCCGCTCCACCGGCGCCGTCCCTTCCAGCATCGAATAATTGCTGTGTACATGCAGCGGAATCAAAGCCGTAAACACTTTCGCAGCGATCCGGGGCGGGCTGAACCACGCTCCCTGGGCCATCTGTGCTCCAGCGAGATCAAAAGCGGAGCCTGCCCTCGAGGGGCTTCAAAAAACACTGCCAATCCCGCGAGCCCTGCCCCGGACATTTTCAGAGTCAACGTCTTTATCGTGAAAGCGACGGCGTGGCGAGTTCAACATGACGCCCCAGCTCCATCGATTTCCCGAAACGGATGAATTCGAAACCATGCCGTGCGCGAATGCGATCGACGCTCTCCATCACCCGCTGCCATTTCTCCGGCTCTTTGCCGTCAAAGAGCCGCAACTGGTGCTGGTCGTAGCCCAACGACGTCAGGGCTACGCCCACGAGGCGCAGCCGGGCCCGGCGCTGGCGGGCTTTGGGCAGCAGTTCGTCGAGAGCCTTGCCGATATCCCGCTCCAGACAGGTGGACTCGGGCAAGGTCTTGGAAAACGTATACGTTGAAAAATCGCTATGCCGCACCTTGAGCGTCACACAGCGGGTCTCCATGCCGTTTTCGCGCAATGCGTGCGCGCAACGTTCCGCCAAATAGGCCACAATTCGTTCGATACGCTCCCAATCCCGCAGATCTTCCTCGAACGTCGTCTCCCGGCTGATGGATTTGGGTCGAGAAGAAGGTTGCACCGGCGCAGTGGATTCTCCGCGGGCCGCGCGCTGAAGCGCGTACCCCATGGAGCCGAAGGCTTGCACCAGCACGTTTACCGGCACATCGGCGAGGCTCCCCACGGTCATAATGCCCAGCCGTTCCAGGATCTCCTGTGTTCGAGGCCCCGCGCCCGGCAGCTTCGCCAACGGGAGCGGACGAAGAAAGCTGGGCACACGTTCCGCATGTATCCGGAGATAGCCATCGGGTTTTCCCTCGCCCGAGGCAATTTTGGCTACGAGTTTGTTCGGTGCGATGGCGATCGTCGACGGCAGCCGGGTCTCCGCACGGATGGCGGCCTTGAGGTAGCGCGCAATGGCGTCATCCCCGCCGAAAAGGCGCTGGGAGCCCGTTATATCCACATAGGCCTCGTCAATGGACGCCATCTCAACGCAGGGAGATACTCGCCCAAGGATCGCGCGAATCTGTTCAGAGGCTCTCCGGTAATGTTCGAAGCGGCCCCGGATGAAAATGCCGTGAGGGCAGCGCCGCTTCGCTTCAATCAACGGCATGGCTGAGTGAACCCCGTACTTGCGCGCCTCATACGATGCCGTGCTTACGACGCCTCGCCTGTCGCTCTTCAGCCCGCCAACGATCAGCGGCTTGCCCACCAGTGCCGGGTTGAGCACCTGCTCCACCGAAGCAAAAAACGCATCCATGTCGATATGAAGAATATGACGTTCCATGACATATACCTAAATTTATTTTCAGTGAAACTCTACCACGGAACGCCTCGTGAGTCAATAACGCTTCAAGCGAAAATCCGTCGGCAGGGAGGAAAAACATACCGGAGCGGCAGTCAGAAATCTTGCAGCCAGGCGACGGACCGCCCCTCGGGGGCCATTCGCATGGAGCCGTCCTCTCTACAGGTCGATCCCAAAGGCCTGTCGTAAAACAAAACCAATTCCGAAGCTGATGAGGGACACCCCAAGGCAGAGCCCGGCCATTTCCAGGAAACGGTGTTTGAATGGCATATCACGAACCACGGCCAGGTAGTACGTAAACGCCACAATGATCAAAAGAGCGAAAAACAAGGTGATCGCCAGAGAAAGCAGCGGATTGTTCAACAGCAGGAAAGACGCCACAAGCAGGGCGACCGTCGCGATATACGCGATCCCCGTGTAGATCGCCGCCTTCAACGGCGAGTGGTCTTTCTTTTCCTCGGCCTTTCTCGACAGGTACTCCGAGGCGGCCATGGACATCGCGGCGGCAATGCCGGTGATCAATCCGATCAGGGCAATGAGGCGACTGTTGCCCAGCGCCAGAGTCAGCCCGGCCAGCGCACCGGTCATCTCGACCAGCGCATCGCTCAGCCCCAGCACAATGGAGCCGATATAGCGCAGCCGCTCCTCGTCGAGAATGTCCAGCAATTGCCGCTCGTGCTTCTCTTCCTCCTCGAGCACGTGTTTTGCCTCGGGGATGATGCCGGCTATCGTCTCGTAGCTGACCTGTGCGGCTTCCTCGCCCCGTTCCATCAGCTTAACGCCGAAGGTCAGGCCCAGCACTCGCGCTATGAAGACATATAAGATGATGTGCAGGCGGTTTGGTTTGGTGGATTCCCCCGTATATTCCCGCCAGAAATCGTGGTGTTTGCGCTCATCCTCAGCAATCTGCAGCAGGATGTCGCGATTGTGGATGCTGGACTGGCGTTGGGCCAGGTGGCGGTAGACGTGGTACTCCGTGATTTCATTCCGTTGCATGACCAGGAGTTGACGTCGCAGCTCCGGCGTGAGCTTCGGTGAACCGGAAGTTATCTTGACAGACATGGCTGAAGCCTCCTGCCGTGCTTTTCGTGCGTGGTCCCACCGGAAGCGGCGGTTTCGGGCGAATCAGAAATCTCCACGGCGCCGACGCCGGCTAATGCTCCACGCTTTCCCAGCGGCCGTCTTCCGACAGCACTAGGCGCCGCTCCCCATAAAAAGGATACCGCACAATCACCCATTGCGGCATGGCCTGCAGAGACGTCGTGAACTGGTAAACAAGCTTCCCGCCCTCCCAGGCTGCAGCCTCATTCCGGTGCGTCTCGCCATTGGGCAGTTTCACCAGAACAGGTATGGCCGTGTCGCGCCCGGCCCATACGCCCAGCACGGCGAAAGAAACCATCAGTTCGCCTGCCTCCCATCGTGCCTCGGCGGGCTCGCCTTTCCACTCCGCGACGGGGGCGGCCCCGATTTGTGCCTTCAGATCCTCGTCGTAGTTGCTCCAGGACGGCTCGCAGTTTATCACGCGGCGCGCGAGTTCCTCGCTGGAAATGGGCCCCTTCGCCGTGAGAATCATCACCACTACGACCGCAGCGGCAACAAGAAATACAGCTACGGGGAGGCGCCGCGACGGCATCAGGGCTTACCGATCGGCCTGCCGCCGGTCAACAAACATCACACTTTTGGTGCTTGGTTTGGCCATCTGGCGGGTCTGCGCGAGGACTTCGAACATTTTTTTGGCGCTTTTATACTGCCGGTACCGGTTGTGTGCCACGCCAATCGACAGCATCATCAGCGAGTACCGCCCGGTTTTCCCACGGCGGTCGGTCGCGGTGATATATCCCTTCTGCACCTGCTCCGGGGTATAGAGGTCCCGAACCTTCTGGTCAAACATCTCCATGAGCGTGTTGCAGAAGCGTTCGTAATCTTCCAGGTTGAGCATGACCACGAAGTGCTCGCCGCCGAGATGCGCCGTATAGCTCTCGTAGACACCCATATCCCGGGTGAGGGTCTTAAGCAGGCGCGCGGTGAATTCGAGCGCGCGGGCCTGGCCGCTCGAGCCGGTAGCGGCGCAATACGGTTTGTAGCCCACCACGTCGATGTAGCAGCAGGCCAGCGCCATATTTCGTGCCAGCCGGTGGTTGATCTCCCGCTTGATGGCTTCCGTGCCCGGCAGTGCCGTGGAGGAGTGTCGCTGGCGCGACGATTCGAGCAGGGCTTCCAGTGCAGCGATCTTGTCCATCAGGTGATCGAGTTTGAAGGGTTTAGACAAATAGTCGTCGGCGCCCTGCTCCAGCCCGTGCATCACTTCCGGCTCTTCGCCCAGCGCCGTCAAGATCAAAATACCGACGGTGTACAGCTCCGGATCTTTGCGCAGACGCCTGCAGATGCGGTATCCCGTCTCGCCCGGCAGCATGATATCGAGGATGATCAGGTCCGGTTTAACCTGCTTGGCCATTTCAAACGCGCCATCGCCTGAATGGATGACGGAAACCTCGTTTCCCTCCGCAACCAATTTGGTGCGAATGAGTTGCGCGAGGTCAACGTCGTCATCGACCAGCATGATATGACTCATGAATCACCCTTTCATTTCGCATTTCGAACACAGAGCCGCTGCATGATAGTATGCCACAAATTACGAACGCAACATCCCAAGCCGGCCAGAGCTCCTGGTCAGGAGCCCTGGCCGGGAGACCGTTTCCTGCTAACGGTACGGTTCCCATTCAGGCTCATTCTCGAAAACCCAGCGGTAATAATCGGTATTCTGCAGCGACGAGCCGGCCTCCTGGTCCACAATGACGAGGCAATTGGGGTGAAACTGCAGCGCGCTTGCGGAAATCATGGCGGTAACCGGCCCCTCCACGGCCTTGGCGATGATCTCGGCCTTTTCCTTGCCCGTGGCCAGCAAGATGCATCGCCGGCTCTCCAGGATGGTGCCTACGCCCATGGTGATCGCGCGGCGCGGCATCGTCGTGCCCTCGGTGAAGAGCGGCTCGTTCTGCGCTACGGTTCCGGGCGCCAGGGCCTTGGGACGGGTACGCGAATACAGTGCGGACATGGGCTCGTTGAAGCCGATATGCCCCGTGCGGCCGATACCGAGCAATTGAAGATCGATGCCGTTGCAGTCCGTGATCTCTTCCTCGTAATGCCGGCATTCCGCCGCGATATCCTCGGCCATTCCATCGGGCAGATGGGTGTTGCGCAGATCGATGTTCACGCGATGAAACAAGTGTTTGTTCATATAGAACCGGTAGGAGTTGGGGTCCTCTGGAGGCAGCCCCACGTATTCGTCCAGATTGAATGTCCGGACCAGCGAAAAATCCAGTCCGTTGTCCTTGTGCATGCCCGCCAGCTGTTCGTATACCGACTCCATCGTGCGGCCCGTGGCCAGGCCCATCACCAGATTGGGCTTTTGCACCAACGCCTGCGCAATGAGTGCCGTGGTCAGGGATACTGCATCTTCCTGCGTGGCTCGAATAATCACTTCCATTGAAACAACCTTTCTTTCGTGCCGAGTGTTCTTCCCGTTAGCGCCGCCCGTATCTTTGAACTGGACCGTCCCCCTGTCCCCTCAGTGAATTATCCCGCGAGGAGATGCTCGAGCAGGATTTTGACGCCTATGGCGATCAGTATACCTCCACCGGTGAGTTCGATGCATCGGCCGGAACGCAGGCCCAGCTGCGCGCCGAACAACATGCCTACGGTGGTCAGCATTCCCGTTATAATGCCAATTACGGCCGCCGGATACCAGATGCCGACGGCGACGATGCTGAAACTGACGCCCACCGCGAGCGCATCGATGCTGGTTGCCACCGACAGCGCGACCAGGCTCCAGCCGCGGGTAGGATCCATCGCAGGCGCCTTCGGGCGGCCGTTTTCAGCCGCGCAGGCCCCGTAGATGGCCTTCCCTCCCACACCGGACAGTAAGGCAAAGGCTATCCAGTGATCCCAGGCGGAAATCAGGGCCTCGACATGAGAGCCAAAATACCAGCCAATTATGGGCATCAGCGCCTGAAACAGCCCGAAATGCCACCCAAAACGAAACACCTGCCGAGTGGACACGTGCCCAAGGCGGATGCTCGCCCCGATAGCCACGGCGAAGGCGTCCATGGCCAGGCCCAAAGCAATCCCCGCAATGGTGAGCAGCGTCATGCGTCCCTGTTCCGTCTTCGAGGGCCTTCAGCGAATGCCCCGGCATTCGGTGGCCTGCGCCCAATCCCAGCGGAACTGACGATCACCTTCGGGCAGGACGGGTCTCATTTCCCCCGGCAAGTACAGGCAAGTTGCGGCTGAATGGTATCAAATTCGAGGCAGTCGTTCCTCTTCCCCCCGGCGGCGCTCCGTAGCACAGGTTCGCCGGCAATTCAGGTACAGGGCGCGCTATACCGTGTTTATGCGCGCCGTTTTAATCTGCCGGCCCATTCAGGATAGAGCTGCACCGCACAATCCGGGCACAGACTATGGCTGAACTGGGCATCGGAGCGTTGGCTGATATAAACCTCGATTTGCTTCCAGTAGCCCTGGTCGTCGCGCACTTTCTTGCATGAACTGCAGATCGGAAGCATCCCGCTCAATGTTTTGACCTCGCCCAGCGCCGTCTCGAGCTTCTGGATGAGGCTCTCCCGTTCCGCCTCGATCTTCTTGCGTTCCGTGATATCCAGCGAATACTCAATCATCTGCGTCAGCTCGCCCGCCTCATCGAAAACAGGGTAGCCGCGCACTTCAAAGATTCGGATCTCGTCGCCGCCCATTCGATGTCGATGCTCCGTGACGGCCGGTCCCTGCGTCTTTTTCACAATACGCAGGGGGCACGCATGATCCTCGCCATCGCAGGGAACATCGAGCCCGTGCATAAGCCGGTGGCATGAGATCGGTCCTTCGGGAGCGTGGGAACGCGCGGCCGCGTTCGCCATCAGCACCTCGTGGGTCTTCGCATCGATCACATAGAAGGGATGCGCGAGCGACTCCAGGACATTTTCCAGAAAGCGCCGCCGCTCCAGGTCGCGCGCCAGTGCACGGCGTGCATCAGCCCGGCGCACATAAACGTGGTAGATGAGGACGGCCAGCAGGGCGCTTGCGGTAAGCAGCAGCAACACGTTGACCCAGGCGCCTTCGCCTGACATAAAAACCTGCCGGGCACCCACCGCCACTCCGGGCAGAAGCGTCCCCGACCGAGCAAAAGATTGTTTCGGCGTGCCTGGCCACAGCTTGACTATCGCTGAAGAATCAGTCGTCTTCGCCAGCAACCCTGCCCAGATTGTCGAGCATTCGCTAAACAGTGTTGTACTCCCAGGGTTGCAAACGACCCCGCTGCGACCGCATGCCCTGCCAGAAGGCTCCATGCTGCTGAAAGGTACTCCAGAGCGCGGTCTGATTCATCAGGGGAAAGCAGCATTCATCTATCCCCTACCTGACAGGAACATACGAGGAGAGCAAGATCTTCCAGTATGGTTGTTGCCAGGACCTCTCAGCGGAAAAAACAGGCCCGTGGAGCAGCTCAGCGCTCGGTATCGTTATCCATCGTGGCAGCAGGAGAGCGTTGGGGCCGTTGTCAGACCAGAAAATTGAGCTGGCTGCCGGCTTGCTCCGGCATCCGCCCTGCCACGGGATAGGACGACGCCTGTGGCGGCCGAGCCTGGGGTCTCTGCGAGGCCGCGGCAAAGAAGCCGAGCGCTTCGGCCTCCTCGCGCGTCACGGCGGCCGCGGACTCTTCCTCAGCGGGCGGCTTAACGGAGGCGGGAGCCTCCCGATTCTGGGTTTCAACGCGGCGGAGCCGCATGGCCTCGAGAAATGATGCGCGCTGCTCTTCAACTGCCGGCACCGCGCGGCGGGCGGTCTCAAAACCGCCTCGGAGCATCTCCAGGAGCGCCCGGTTGTACGACATGCGCCCGCCGGCGCCCAGCTCGAGTGCATCGGCGACCGGTTGCCGGGGCTGGGGCGCATTCGGCGGGTCCACCGTCGATTCCATGAGACGTCTCAGCGCCGCGCCCAACCGGTCTACCCGCCGGGCATTGATGTTTTCGGTGGAGCCCTGGGAAGTCACTTCGGCCATCTGCCGAAGCCCGGCAAGTTCCTGGAGCGGCCTCGATGCCGTAACGGCCTGTGCCGCATTCAGAGCGGCCGCCTCTTGAATTGCAGGCGCCGCCTCCGCCGGTGAGAGCGCCTGTACCGGGATTTGTTCCACCAGCGACCGGATACGGCTCAGCGCCGCCAATGCTGCTATGCGTTCGCCCATTGTCGCAATTCCTGCAGATGGAATGGTCGGGTCAGAAATGTTGCACCTTGGGAAGGCGCACCGCATACGCCTTTCCACAGCCTCAACACCAGAATATCGGAAATGCTTCCAAAAGAGAAGCGCTTTTCGCCCAATTCACCACAAGTCGTTTATCCGCAGTACATTACAGGGAGAAAAACAGTGTCCGGGCATCCGGGATCGAACGCTGCCAGGCCGTCGATCCGGCACACGGCAAAGGGGTTTTCGGTCTATCGAGAGTAATGCATGAATCGATCCGATCCGGGTTTACCGTGTTGAGAAACACTCCCCGTTCGTCGGACAGCGTTGTGGTGTTCCGCTCAGATGTCAGGTTTTACGTTGCCGTGACGCAGCCGTGCTGTACAGCGCGCAGGCGCGATTCCCCTGTCCCGGTCTGGTGAATTGCAGCCGCCGCTAAGCAGGCCTGGACTTCCGCCGCCCAGGTTCAGACGGTGCGGACGTCTTTGGCTTCAGGCCCTTTGCGCCCGTCGCCCACTTCGTAGATGACCTTTTCGTTCTCCTTCAATGTGCGATTGATGGTCGCGACATTGGAGCGATGAACGAAGATGTCTTTCCCGCCTTCATCCGGAATGATGAACCCATACCCCTTCTGCTCATTGAACCACTTCACGGTACCGGTAGGCATAGTCGTAACTCCGTATGCAAACCAAAGGCCCCTTCATCTTTAACCATTCGAACACAGATTACAGCATCTGTCAAGGGAAAATGACGGATTTTCTGGAATCCATGGCCTTTATGAGCCTGCTTTGGAGCCACTTCCGACGAAAATCAGCCCTGCGCGTGCCGAAATTTGAGCTATTCAGCGCCCAGTAGCGGTTTCGGGAGAGCGCTTCCGTGGATATAAGAAGCCCGGCCGGGCAGGCTGGGATGATGCAAAACCTGTTACTCTGCGTGATGCAGATATTTCTCCAGGAATGCACCGAGGGGCTCCAGGGCGATTTCATGGCCTCCCTTGTGCACGATGAGTTCGAGTTTGTCCGGCGCGCCGCTGTCGCGGTAGGCGGGCACGATCTCGAGCAGGGCCCGCCGCGCCAGATCGGGGGTGAATTGGGTCGGGGGCTCCTGAAGACCATTCTGGCACTGCAGCGCTCTCGGGGCCATCATGGCGTAGATGTCGGGAAAATCGACCAGCTCGCGCAGGCCCTCGAATTTCCAGCACAGGCAATGATTCTGCTCCATCTGGTCCATGACCGTCAGGAATCCCGCGCTGACCATCGCAGCCACTCGCGGGTCCATCGCGCCGAGCCACATGGCCATCTCGCCGCCCAGCGACAAGCCTGCGCACCCGATGCGGGCGGGATCGACCTTTTCCAGACTGCTGAGATAGTCCACGCAGCGCATGAGGTCCCAGAGGCGCTCGCCCATCAGGGTCCGGCCCTCCTCATAAACCTCATGCTGGCCGATGTCCGTGCTGATGACCACGAAGCCGCGCCGGGCCAGTTCGTTGCCGAACGACTGGTACATAGCTTCTTCTGGATTGAACGGCGTCATGCGGTTGCCGCCGTGCCCGTGAATGGCAACGACCGCGGGCATCGGTCCGCTGGCCTCCGCCGGAACCGCCAGCATGGCCTGGAACACGCGTCCTCGCGTGGCCCGCAGTTCGAGCGTGTCGAGCCGGAACCCCTCGCGCTCTTCGGTGGCCAGCACGCGCGCCTCGAGCGGAAGCGAGTTGCCCGTCTCCGCCAGGTCGCGCATGTGCAAGAGGTCAAACAGGCGCGCACGAAGCTCCCCCTGCCGGGCCACCGCCTCATCCGCCGAACCTGGGGCGTATCGCATCGTCCGCAGGGCATCGGGCTGTTCTTCCTCGGCCGGAGCCCATCCGTTCAGTTTTAGTATATCGTCGTAATACGCACTCCTGGCGAGCTGCGCCTCAAAATCTTTCCGGAAGGCGTCTTTGCCCGGTTTATCGCCTGGCCAGAGCTCATCGAGAAATTCCCAAGCCAGTTCGCCGTTGCCGGAATAAATGAAGTCAAGCATATTGCGCCACAACGAAGGGGGCATCCGTTCCCACTCTTCGCCGTCGAAGGTCATGTCCATGACCTCCTTGTCGCCCGAGTCAGCACGCACGCCGTCCGCACGTTTCTCCCATTCGTCCTCAGACGGCTCGGGTCTGCGCATGAAATGCTCGGCAAGGTGGAAGGCGCCGTTGTCGTATACCACCACGATTGGCGCGCGCACTGAGGTTGCGAAGGGCGCCCCAAAATACGCGAACGCCATGTCTTCGGAATGGAACTCTATAATCCCGTCTCCGTCGTCATCCTTCAGCATGGCGCCCGAGTCCAGGGCCTCGAAGCGCGCCATCAGGGCGGGCGTCTCTCCGAGCGAAAAGATCAGATAGGAAAAGCAACAGTGCGCGCCCCCACTGTAGCTTTCCAGGATCAGCTCCTCCCGGCCATCGCCATCGACGTCACCCACGGTGGGACAGCGCTTCAGCACCGCCACGTTTTCATCCAGGGAATGTTCGAAGACCACCGCGTCGTCTTTGCTGAACTCGATGCGGCTCTTCCACATCAACTCGCTCGGGCCAAAAATGCGGACGGTATACGGATAACACTCGATCTGCTCGCGCAGCACCTCAGGGCCAGGATCTTCCTGAGCAGGAGCAGCCACCGACAGGGCCACTACGGCGACGAGACTCAAGACGGCAACGCACATACGCATTTCCCAATCCTCCCTGGGCGGCCGCCCGCAACGGGCTGCCCGGTCATTTTCGGATGATCGCGGCTGACCAGTCCTCCGCGATGCGAAGTTCTGTATAGGTTTTTCCATCCCGGGTGATCGAGGGGGCTCCGAAATCTTCGACTTCGCGGCCTTCGTTGTTGAACACGTGTACCTCGTGCCGTGAGCTGTCGCCCCATCCGAAGAGGCCGCTCCGGTTGGTGATGATGCGCTCCTCGCCGATGATATACCCTTCATGCAGCTCCAGCGGCGTAATGGGGAACATGTAGCGGGTGAGGTGATAGTGCGTGGGAATGACCAGCACATCGTTGTACCAGTGATAGACGCACCCGTAATCGAGTGCGGCAAGCATGACGTGGTACGCATCCAGCTCGCTGCGTTCGGTCAGGTGATCGCCGAGCGCGACCGGCGAATACAGGTGGTTGTGGGTGCAGTTGGTGATGCTGCCCGTTTCGACGAAGCACGGAAACTGCAGCTCCACCATGGCCTGCGTAAACGGGGCGCCGTTGCCGATCAGCGGGGTGCGGGCCAGGATCCGTTTGGCCAGCGCCAGGCGCCACGATTCGCTCAGCAGCGTCACCGACGATTTCAGCCGCACAATATCCATGGTCTGCGGATCGATGTCGCCCGAGGCGGCGTCCCAGGGCTCGCCGAAATGGTACTTGACGCGGCTGTACGCGTGTTCGTCCCAATACACGCCGTCGGCGTGGATTTCGTCGAGGATCAGGTCGACATTTTTTTCGACGGCCGGGCCATACTTGTTAGATTCAGTGGGAAGGTAAAGGCGCAGATTGGGCCTGCCGTAATCGGCCTGGTTGCCATCGGCGCCCAGGATGCGGGCGTCGGCGAAGCGCTCGGGCCCCTCCTCGGTGACGTCGAGAAAACAGTGGAAATACACGAGGTAACTGGCCTCGGGGTAGAGCCTGCGAAACCTCGCGAAGGAGTTGGTGAACGAATCGTGCGGCACCTGCTGGAACGCGGTGCCATGGCACGGTTCGCCGTTGACCGTCAAGTGGCCGATACTGGCGCAGACATAGCGCGGATCTTTGAAATTAAGGAAATTCGAGAGCAGCTCATCCGACCACTTGTCGGTGATGCTGTCCGAGCGCAGAAACGCGAACCCGCCGTCGATGCAGAAGTTGGCGTCCATCAAACGGCGCGCAGCATTGATGAATCGCCAGTAATCCGGTGTTTCCGAAGGGACAATAAGCCACCGTGCGCAGTATTCTTTGCCTGGCGGTAGCACCAGGTTGTTATCAGCCAGGCCGAGGGTGTCGTTCAAGGCGTAATTGGCCACGTGGACTCGAAACACGTCCTCACGCGGCAACAGCCCGATGCCGGCCCGCCGGGTGGATCCAAAGGTGGTGGGGTTTTGGGAGGACGCGCTCTTGCCGGACAATCCCGGCTGGGGCAGACCGGACAGCCAGACCGCCTGGAGCCCTTCCACCAGGACTTCGTGCCGGTGCATCAGCGCGAGGTTGTCGTCTGTAAGGTTGGTGAAGGTATCGGAGACCTCCAGCCCTTCGGGAAGACGCGTTACCTGCCGGCTGTGGCGGAAGTAGTCGCAGGAGCCGGTTTTCCAGGCCGGTTCAGGGCACGAAAAGCGGCTTTCGACGACGAACGTCTCGCCGGCAACCGCCACTTCGATGCGGGCGTTCTCCAGCACTCGATAGGTGAAGGCCGTCTCATGCGTCTGGAGCGGTGCACAGTCCTCCAGCGGCCCCGTGGGCGGTCCGGCCTTGGGTTTGGGTGGCGGCGGCGGGATGCGAAACACGAGTTCGCCTTCCCCCACCACCAGGGCCCGCTCCACGGTTGAGGCCGCCGCATGTTCGAGGGTCAACGCGTTCTCGCCTTCGCGCAGAAGATCGGTCACGTCAAGCTGGAACTCACAGGCTTTGACCCCTTCCATCAGCCCATAGTAGGTGTCCCGGTCGGCTTTCTCGAAGTCCGGCGCGTAGTAGGTGGTAAGCCGTTCCCCCGCATACATGGAATACACCGTGCCGTTACGTGAGAGGACGCGCGCCGGTTTCTCCACCAGGCGCTCGCCGGCCAGCGGCTGGCCGTTCAGGAACACCCGCAGCGCGGGGGTATGTCCCGCGACGCGCTCACTTTCGAGCCGGGCTTTCAAAAAAAGGACGGCCAGCTTGCCTTCGGGCGTCGGCGGCGCGGTGATCGTCAGGGCTTCCGTCTCTTCCCGCTCCAAACGCACTTCGCCGAACAAAGGCTCCCGGTCGGCACGTTCAGGAGGGACACCATCCGTCCCGGAAAGCAGCGCGGGAATCAGCCGGGAACGCCGGTGGCCCCATTCGGCGCTCGACAGGGTCAACAGGGTCTCCTGGCGCGCTTCGGGCCCGTCCGTGTCAGACAGCCCCACTTCAATGCGGAGAAACGTTCCGGTCTCGGGGGTGATATTGAAAAAAGCCCAGGGGATGGCCGCTTCGAGCTGGTAGCCGTCGGCGGTGCGCATCGACGCGATTCGCACCCCTTCAATCGGCTGGGCTTCCGGACGGTAGCAATAGGCTTCGGGAGGGCAATCGGTAAACGGGTCGCCGGTGCTCTGAAAATTGCCCGGGCTGAGCGCCAGGTGGTACTGTTCAGGGCCGAAGGTTTCCCGGCCGGGATCGCTGTCCGGTGCGACGTCGAGATAGATCTCCACGTGATCGCCTTGCCAGATATTTGCCCCGCGCTGCGTCTGATGGAGGCTGTCGTCGATCACGTCGGCGGCGATAAACAGGTATTCCTGCCGCCAGGCCAGGCGAACGGTCCCATGCAAATCCGCGGGACCCGTCCAGCTGTTCGCCCCCCAGACCACCTGCTCTGCTGTGTTGATGAGATGCGCGTTTGGAACGCGCTCCCAGTCGCCCAGGTTTCCGTCAACCTCGATGGGCGGATCGGGTTTCAGCGGGATGCCCAGGATCTCCGGGGGCGCAGACGCTGCCGTTACGGCGATTCCAAAGACCAGGGCCAGGATGACAGACGAGCTGCGAACCATGAGTCCCTCCTTCGCGTCCTTCGCGTGGGGTGGAAATAGGTCTCGTAAGTATGCGCAAAGAACAGGCAAAAACCAAGAGAAAGGGGCGAATAATGCCTCGGCCATGTAGAAAATGAGAAGCCTTTTGGCCCACGGGTTCTCGCAAGCTCGAGGGGCAGATCCGCGGCGTCACAGGCGCCCTGATGGGATGCCTCTGCCCTGATTCTTCTCCGCGACGGCTGGCTCTGCGACGCGCTGCAATCCCGCACGCAGGTTCCGTCCTTCACGCCCGGCGGGGAGACATCAATACGCGCGGATCTCAAAAATGCGGGCGTGATCCAGGCCGTTAGTTGCCGACACGGTCACGCGGAGCGCGGACACGTCGCCCGGCGGATTCACCTGGTGTATCCGGCGGCGCTGGTAATTGTCTTTGACCTCCGCCAGGAGGTGCCAGCCGCCCGCGCATTTCCCCTCGATGGTGTAATCTCGAACGGTCTCCGGTTGCGGCCGGCCCCAATCCATCCGGTCAACGTACGCATCAGAATGCGTCAGCGTCAGCACCCGGTGCATGCCTGTATCGAAAATCAGCTGCACCTCGGATACTGGCGCCGGTTTGTCCCAGTCCAGCTGAATCCATGCGGGCAGGCCCGCGCCCGGGTCGCTCATCCAGCGGTGCAGTCCCGAGGCCGCGCGGTCGGGTTTTGCGCCCCGGGGCCCATGGACAGAACGCGTCACACCCGAGATCACCTGGGCCGCTCCCCCGGTGGCTTGCGCGCTCGAGGCGGACACTCGGGCGTCGCGCGCGTGGTCGTCGGGATCCAGGTTCACGGCCCCGATCAGGTAGGCGTCATCGCGCAACAAACGTTGCTGGATCAGGGTCATGGCCTGTGGGTCCGCCGCGAGGTCTGCGGGGTCAATGCCCTGCTGTACGGCATGGGCCGCGGCGGTTCCCACGCCCTGGCCGATGACAGCGCAGGTCGCCATCACGCGTGTGGAGGCAAATGCAATATGCGTGGCCGATATGTTTCGTCCCGCGAACATCAGGTTGCGCGGACCTGCAGAAACACAGGACCGCAGGGGAATGTCGTAAACGTAATCCAGCCGGCGCTGGGTAGCCGGAGACTCGTCCGGCGCATCTATCCCGTGCGGGGGATGCGTATCGATGGGCCAGCCGCCGTAGGCGATGGCGTCGTCAAACGGGCGCGACTCCTGCAGGTCACGCTGCGTCAAGGTGTATTGTCCGATAAAGCGCCGGCTTTCGCGTTTTCCGGGGAGAAATCCGAACCAGTCCAATACCCAGTTGTCCGCCCCGTGGTCGCCATCGTTTTTGATGTGATCCCAGACGCCGAGCAAGATCGCGAGCAATTCATCGCGAATGGCTTCGTTGTCTTTGATGGTATCGAGGTGCCCGCCCCATTCCATCCACCAATAGCCGTATTCGAGGCCTTGATCGATGCCCACCTGCGCATGCGGACGGCGTTTGAGGTCGTCCTCGGTGAATTTGCGCGCCCACGGCGGCGGGGTGAATGGCACGGCATGGTCCAGTTCACGCCCCATGAAGAGGAGCGTGGAACCCAGGCTGTGCTTGTCGGCCGTTTCGGGGGCGAATGATTCGTCGAAGGAATCGCGGGCTTCCCGCCCCCTGCGGAACGGCGCCTGGGCCTCTACCCCGAGGCGGCCATCTCCCGTGCAATCCACGAACACCTTCGCGGCGATGGTGAATCGGTCTTCGGTGGATTCCCGCCGGGCGATGGCCTGGGTGATGAGCGAATCCTGCGTGACTGCGCCCACGATGGCCGTGTTGAGCATGAGCTGCAAGCGGGGTTCGGCGCGGCATTTGTCGTAGAGGATCAGGTCCAGCATCGACGCCGATCGATGCGGATTGTGCACGGTCGTGTCGAGCCGGATCTCCTCGATGAGGCCGCCTTCCCGGGTCTCCGTCTCCAGCTCCGACCCCCGCCCGCCCGAACAGTCTGCACCGACAATGTGCATGCGGACCTCGGAGGAGGCGTTACCGCCCAGGACCGGCCGATCCTGGCACAGGATCACGCTGGCGCCCAGACGTGCCGCGGCCAGTGCGCAGGAAACGCCCGCGGGGCCACCGCCCGCCACCAGAATGTCACAGCTCAGCTCATGCTCCTCCATAAAGACCTCTCTTCCATGTCCCGGCCCGTCTCTCTCCGTCCGCTCAGCCCGGGAACAGGTAATCTATCAGTGCGGCGGCATCCGAGAAATCGGGCACCATGATGTCCGCGCCCGCGTTCACCAGCCGCGGATATTTCTCCATGTTCCAGCCATATCCCTTAATTTCGTCCGATGCGACGCCGATCGACACGCAGTCGTTGTCTCGGGCATTGCGAATCTCGACGGGACCGTCGCCCACAATCAGCACTTCGGAACCGTGCAGATCGTTCGTTTTGATGATCTCTCTGAGCACCATCTCCTTATTATAGTCCTTGTACTCGCGGAGAGCGCCCCAGATTTCCTGGAAATACGGCGCGACCCCCACCAGGCGGGCTTCGTTGCGCACGTCATCCCGATCCGTTCCGCTGAAGATATACTGGGTCACGTTTTTCTGGGAGAGGCGCTCGAGGAAATCGAGCGCGCCGCGCAGCGTAACATCCCGTGGCGTGAGTGTGCCATTTTCCAGGTCTTGGATACGCTCATTCACGCGCACCATGAGGCGGTCGTTGTAAATTTTCTTGTATCCCTGCGCATCGAGGATCTGGTCCCGGGGCACAAGCCCGCGGGCCTGCACCATTTCGACCAACCGTTCCATCTGGAGAATGGTCTGAATACCGGTTGATTCTTCGATGTATTCGCGCACATCGTCTTCGATCTCCGCCAGGCACGGCGGAGAGCCGCCACCGCTGATCATCTCGACCATGAGCGGACCCATGATGAGCTGCCAGCCTTCGCGCAGCAGGCTGACGGTACCGTCAAAATCGAACAGGACGTGCTTGAAACGGCCCCGCTCGACGTCATTGATGATGTTAATTTCGGTTCCAGGAAGTTTTGTGCCTTTCATAGTACCTCGTTATTCCGGCATAAACTGGAGCAGCGCATGCACCGGGTAACCCTGCAGCTGCCCACGACCTTTCAGCGACGGCAATTCAATCAAAACCGCAATCTCGAACACCTCCGCACCAAGCTGTTCAATCAGCCGCAGCACGGCGCCCATCGTGCCCCCCGTAGCCAGCAAATCGTCGATCACCACGACCCGGTTGCCCGGTTTCAGGGCATCCTTGTGAATCTCCACCGCGTCCGTCCCGTATTCCAGCTGGTACGTCTCCGAGAGGGTTTCGGACGGCAGCTTGCCTGGTTTGCGCACCGGGATAAAGGGCGCCTGGAGCGCGTAGGCGAGCGCGCCGCCAAACATGAATCCCCGCGCCTCAACGCCGACCACAGCGTCTATGCCCTGGTCCGCATAGCGCACCCGCCAGCCGTCGATAACGCGCTTGAAAGCCGGGCCGTTTTTCAACAAGGTCGTGATATCTTTGAACTGAATGCCCGCTTTCGGAAAATCCGGCACGTTGCGGATGAACTGCGCCAAATCCATGAGCTTGCATCCTTCCTTCTTTCGACCAACAGGGCGCCACCCCCCCCCAGCGGCGCGCAGCGTTATACAGGTGAAACGGGGTGCGATTCAACCGTGTTGCGCGGCAGGTGCTTCGTGGGCTCCCCGCTTACAGCTGGAAATCATCTGCGCGTTCCGCAACGTAGAGGCGCAGTCGACGCATCACGTCCTTCTCGATTTGCCGGATGCGTTCCCGGGTTAATCCGAACTGTTTGCCCGTTTCCTCGAGGGTGTGCGCCTCACCATCCATCAATCCGTACCGGAAACGCATGATATTCGCTTCGCGCTCCGTCAATTGCTCCATGAGCTGTTCCAGCTGCTGATCCATTTCGATCTGCGCGATCGCATCATCGACACGGCGCGGTTCGAGGCTCTCGGGGATGCCGCGACCTGAATCGTCATCCGTGGTTTCGAGCTTATCGAGCGGACTGACATCTTCCACGAAGGATCGCAGCTTCTGCGCTTCCTTGACTTTGATGCCCAGCACCTGCGCGACTTCCTCCGCATCGGGCTTTTTGCCGGTGCGGATGTAGAGTTCCTCTGCGGCCTTCTTGTATTTTGCGATGTTATCGGTAACGTATACTGGGATGCGCACCGTGCGGCCATAGTTCGACAACGCACGCGTGACCGCCTGCCGGATCCACCAGGTGGCATAGGTCGAAAACTTGCAGCCCCGCTCGGGATCGTAGCGCTCCACCGCCTTCATCAATCCGATATTCCCTTCCTCGATGAGATCCTGGAGCGGCAATCCGTAGTAGAGGTACTTCTTTGCAATGCTGACGACGAGGCGGAGGTTGGAGACTATCAGCTTGCGGCGCGCCTCCGCATCCCCCTGCAGAGCCCGCCGTGCCAAACGCACTTCTTCGGTCGTCGACAGAAGAGGGATCCTTGAGATCTCCCCTAGATAGGTGCTTAAGCTACCGTCTTTAGCCCTATGCATGCCGTTGCCTCAGTTGAGCATGACACCCAATTTGACTCAAAAAATGCTTCTGCACTCTCCCAAACCCGATACGCCTCTGTCAGGCGTTTACCATCTGCAACGCCTTACGGTAGTCTGGTTTACCGTTGCTTGTCAAACGATTGGGCCCGGTTTCATTGTGTTTCACGACATTCACGCCGGGCCTTTCTCGCTTTTTCAATGTTTTCACAGATAGCCTGCCTGAAAATCGCGGCGCACAGGCGATCCGCGACACAAAAGCGACAAGCCCAGCACTAGACAAACAGCGGGCGGCGACACGATATTCGAGACAGCAAACGATCCACGCTGGGCTCAACTGCCAGCCCACGAGCGGCAGAAATTATTTATCCCGGGGACATACGAAAATCAATGTTCCGTGGAGGCACCTGGTCACGGCGCACGCGTTCCCGCAAGGCGTCATCTATCGGAATGCCCTCTGCCTTTGCGATGCGCTGTTCGTGGTACGCGAACCACAGATCGGTGAGCGAGGTTTCGCATTCGCGAATTTGTGCAAATTCAGTTTCGAAAATTTGTTCAACGTGCTCAAATCGCCCCGTTTTGAGTGCGGCCCGGGCCTGGGCCAGCAGCAGGCGCTCGTGGCGTCGGATGTGCTCGGGAAGGGCCTCGATAAAATCTACGGCCTCGGCATGGCGCCCGGTTCGATTCAAGAGGTCGGCGTATTCCTGGGCCACGGGCCTGATTTTCGGGCCGGCGTCCCAAGCCTGCTTGAGCAGGTCAACCGCCTGGTCCAGATTGCCGCCGCGCTCGGCCAGGACGGATAGATTGCGATAGGCCCACGCGGTGGGAGTGTGCGCGATGCTTTGTTCCCAGGCCTCACGGGCGCCGCTGCTTTCACGCGCTTCCATTCGCATGACGCCGAGATGCAGGCACGACAGCCAGTCTCCGCCGCCGCTGTTTCGCACGTTGGCCTCAAGGATGGTCCGCCATTCCGGCTGAATCATATAGGCGCCGGGACCCTGGTCGGGCTTGCGCGCCGGCAGCGCTCCGCGTTCGAGCAGCGACAGCCACATTTCTTCGTCGGGGCGGATCGCCGCATCGGGAAATGGCAGCTCCGGAGGAATGCCGGGCTGCTGTCCGATCTGGGCCGCGCGGCGAAGCTCGAGCGCACCCCAGCCCGCCCCACGGGCCAGCATTTCTTCCGGTGGGGCACTCGCACTGGACTCATAACGCGCGTGGAGACCGTCGAGTTCCTCGCGAGGCAGCATCTGCTCGAGAGCAGCGTCAGCCGCGCGCCAGGCCTGCTCCCAATCGTCGCCGTGGGCAATTTCAGGCGCAACAGCAAGCATCCCGTAGGCCTCGGTCCACGACCACTGCTCGCCGCCGGGCATGGGCACCGTTTCGAGCTGCGTACGGGCGAGCCCGCCCTGCAGCTCAATGTAGGCGCGCCCGTCTATCGGAAAGCTGCTCCTGCCACCGCCGACCGCCCGGATTCATGCCCCAGAAAAACATCTTTCGCCCCATCAGCCGGTTGGTGGAGGCATGAACCAGCCCTTTCCCCTCTCGATCCACCTGCGCGATCCATTTGCGCTGTTCCGCTGGAATCCGGAAGAAGGCCTCGCCGGCGCCTGGGGCATTGGTGGGGTAGGTCATGTCATAACCCGCCGGACAGGGCATGGGCATGACGGTCAGAACGCCCGTGCCGGGCGGGTGCGACAGGGCGTCCGCGGCCGGCACCAGGGTGCGCCGCTCCGGATGCTCGGGGACGGCGATATTGGACCACCAGTACATCGGCAGCGTGTACGCATGCGGATTGATGATCCTCGGGCGCGCGAAGAGAAAACGGGAGCCTTCCGGAAGAAAGAAATCGATCTGCCAGGGGAAACAATGAAGCCGGTCCCATTCATACAGACGCAGGGCGGGCTCACCGTGCACGCCCCGGATGCGCGCGGCAAACACCGGCGACACCGTCAGGAAGTAATGCCCGAGCTGCGAGGTATTCCATTCCACCCCGCCGCTGATCCAGGCATTTCGAATCGCCACGTTGCACGGCTGAAATACCGGATTGCGCTCGAGCAGTTCACGGCCGTCGGTCTTGTCGAACAGCGACAGCAGCCGCCCGCCCAGCTCCGGGGCAAAGCGCGCTCGAAGGCATTCGTTCTCGAGGATCAGCGTCTGGAACACCCGCGGCCGGCGCGCCCGGGTGTATTCGTCCTGCATGCCGTAGGGCAGCACGCGGTCCGCCAGGGCGCACCCGATCCGGCGGCGCTCTTCCTCGGGAGACGTTGTCGGCGAGCTGTATCTCGAGGTCGTCCGAGCTCTCCTCTGAAGACGGGCAATGGGTTCTCGCCGCCCAAATCCGCGGCCGGGATTTCATACGACTCAAAAAAGAGTTCCGTCATGCGTACCCTCGATGGCCGCGGCTCTGCGCGTCCGGGCGCCCGGGCGCATGCGGCCCAATCCTCCGCAACACGGTCTCCCGTGCAGTGGATACGCGCCTGTGTACGGCGCATGCGCTGTGCTGCATTGCATCCCCCGACGGGCGCAAGCGAGATTCTACCTGGATTGACGCGCCTGGATCGACTACCCCGACGTGCCCAACGCGCCATCACGCGGGCGCCCAGCCCGGATGGACGCAAGACCGCGCCTTCAGTATCTTGATCGACCCGCCGAATGCTTCCGGTACGCTGGTACATACCTTACGATTCCGATAGGGAGACGCCGCATGTACAGGCCGGAGATCCGCGTACTGGATTGCACCATTCGCGATGGCGGGTTGATGAATGACTGGCGCTTTGACAAGGCGATGGTCAAAAGCGTCTTTGCCGGTCTCGCCGAGGCGGGCATCGATTACGTCGAATTGGGCTACCGTGCCG
Source organism: Candidatus Hydrogenedentales bacterium (assembly GCA_050950105.1). Lineage (GTDB taxonomy): Bacteria > Hydrogenedentota > Hydrogenedentia > Hydrogenedentales > SLHB01 > UBA2224. The sequence goes on from JBMNGZ010000001.1 coordinate 114,538, forward strand.
ATAAGAGCGCAGTTCTCGAAAGACGCGTTCGGGCCGTGGCGGTTTCTGCGACGAAGCCGACTCTGCGCGAGGTGGCTTTCGAATGCAGAACCAAGGTCGCGGTGATGGCCGACGTTGGCCGGACAGACTACAACGACATCGTGCCCAGCGACCAGTCGATCATCCGCCTGTACCGGGTCGCGACCTACGTGAAGGACATCGTCGAAAGCGATCGAGCTCGGAAATCACTGCAAAGAAAACGGGTATGAAGTCTCGATCAATATCATGGCGATATCCCATGCGCTGGAACCGGATTTGGACGAAGGCGCTCGATCACCTGGCCTGAGACGTCCGTTTGACATGGTCTATCTCGTGGACAGTTTCGGGTATCTCGAGCCGACGACAGATTGAATACATGGCGCACAAATACCTCACCCGCCTGCCCGGTAAACAAATCGGCATCCATTGCCACAACAATCAGCAGCTGGCCTTCGCAAACACCGTGGAAGCCGCGGAGAAGGGGATCACCTTCCTGGATGGCTCGATCTATGGCATCGGCCGCGCCGCCGGCAACTGCCCTCTGGAGCTGATCCTGGGCTTTTCTGAAGAATCCGCGATTTGATGTGCGGCCCGTGCTCGACCTGATCCAGACCTACTTTCTTCCGCTGAAACAGGCGTTGAAATGGGGATATGAGATACCCTACGCCGTGACCGGCCTCCTCAACAAACACCCCCGCGCCGCCATGGCCTTCATGGACGGGGCGCACGGCGATACGTTCCGCGCATTCTACGACGAACTGTCGAATGTCGACGATGTTTAGTTGACAAAAATCGCCCTGAATCGCCATTTTCAAGTTTTCTGAGCGACGAAATAGCCGGTTTACGCCACGCTGTCGACGAAAATTATGGTATTCGTTTCATAATACGCGAATATTGTGAAAATATGTCCACACGGACGAATGCGCGCATTCTAATACTAAGTGCACGGTTGCTAGGTTTAGCCCTTTCCCGTCGGAGCCGTCCGTCGCTCACGATGAGCGGCGGCGGACGGCGACAGAGGGAAGGGCGGCCTTTTTCCTGTTGGTGAGTCTTGAGCGAGGAGGTGGAAAAGAAGAAGACATCGGGACCCATTCGGTATTCTTGGAGATAGCAAACAACCAAGAGCGAAAGGAATCCCGATGTCCTACACCCATCTTACCCCAATGGAGCGCGCGAAGATCGAACTTTTTATCGCACAGGGATGGAGCTACACTGCGATTGCCGTCGAATTGGGCCGGCATCGCACGACGATTAGCCGTGAGTACCGGCGCAACAAGAGCGCCAGCGCGTACCGTGCAGAAACGGCTGAGGAACGGTACAAAGCGCGCAGGCAGGCTTGCCGACCCAAGGGCAGGCTGAATCATGAGCCGCTACGTGACTACGTGGAGGTCAAGATTGCCGTGGAAAAGATGAGTCCGGAGCTGGTGGCCGGGCGTCTGCGCATAGACTTCCCCGAGGACCCGCGGATGCGGGTGTGCCACGAGACCATCTACCAGGCCATCTACTCCAACCGGCACTACCTCGATTATCTCTGGGAATTTCTGACTCAGGCCCGCCCCAAACGGCGTAAACGGGGCCAGGGAAAGACCCGCAGAGGCCCTATAATCCCGAACCGGGTCAGCATCGCTGAACGCCCCGCCGCTGTCGAGCATCGCGTCGAAACCGGGCATTGGGAAGGCGACCTGATCGTCGGAAAAGGGCAGAACTCGTTTATCCTCACGCTCCTGGAGCGGGCCTCGCGTATCCTCCACGCCGTCAAGCTCACGACCAAGCGGGCGGCCGAAGTCTGCCACGCGGTGGTCCAAGCACTCCTGGACCGTCCAGTCTCTTGGATCAAAACCATTACCTTTGATAACGGCACCGAGTTTGCCGCGCACAACATCATTACCGAGCAGCTCGGCGCCCGCATCTACTTCGCAGACCCTTATGCCGCCTACCAACGCGGAAGCAACGAGCAGGTCAACGGACTCATTCGACGCTATCTGCCTAAGGGCACATGCTTTAAACAACTCCCCGAAGAAAAACTCCAGGAGATAGTCGATGAACTAAACAACCGACCAAAAAAATGCCTCGGATACCGAACACCCAATGAAGTCTTCCTGCAAAAACGAAAAATCGCCTGGCGTGCACTTAGAACTTGAATGTGCCATGCAAAGAAGGCCTTAAAATATGACAACTACGTAAAGCGCAATTTTTGCTAGACAAAAGTGCGAATAAATGGTAGAGTAGGGGCAAGAGGAAGCTGTAAAAGCGAATGTTCGCAGCGAGAAGAGCGGGAGGAGCGTAGCAGACGACACTTTTGAGGCAAGGAGTGACATGCTGATGGCGCGATATGACACAAACGACCGGTGGGAAGACCCGTTTGAACCCAGACAGGAGCGGCGGGTAGCGAAGCGCTTTGCCGCGCCGCTTCAGGTCAAAATCGCGGTACACGATTCCAAGCTGAAGTGTCGGCTGGTATGCCGGGGCAATGTGATGAATATCTCCCGGGTGGGCGCGCTGGTACGTACGCGGCACCAGGTAGAGCCGGGGATGCGAATCTCCATTGCCATTCCTACGAAAAGCACCAAAGACAGCGTGTGCCTCCCCAAGGTGTTCGTGGGTTCCGCGGACGTAATCCGAGTGACTGCGGAAGGCGACGGCATTTCGGTCGTGGCGCTGCGCTTTGGCACAGAGCTGGCCCAGAACATGGAATTCGCTCTCTTTACTGACGCACTGTACGGCCAATTCTCTCCCCGCGTCGAGGTCTAAAACACCACGCAGACGCCTGTCCTTCTTCGACAGAGCCTCCGCGCCGGGCCGCACAGCCCTGGGGGCATCCGTTGCTGACCGGATGATGAATGACACCGCGGCATGCTCGTCAGGTATACTGTGTCGCACTACGTGATCATCTGGGAGAGGCCATGATTGCATTGTTGTTGTTCGCGGCCGCGCAGTGTGCCGCGCAGCCTGAATCCTTTACGCTGGAGACTCCGGAACCCGTATGGGACATCGCCGTCGAGGATTTGGATCTCAATGGTGGCGGAGATATCCTCGCCCTGTGCTGCGATCCCGAGACGGTTCCACTTCGCAAGAATCTTGCGGTGTTCATGAGTGGCGACGATGGCGGCTACCCCTCTGCGCCGACGTTCGTGCTTCCGCTGGATCCGAGCATCAGCGCGCTCTTCCTGGCAGAGACCGACGGCGCCGCTCCCCGCGAACTCATCATGACGGATGCCGACGGCGCGCGCGTGTTTGCATTTCGCGATGGCGCCTTCGTGTTGTCTGAAACGGTTGCGTTTCGTTCTCTGCTGCCCAGCGGGGCGAAGCACCCGCGTTTCCTGGAAGGGGTGGCCCACGACCTGGATGGTGACGGCATCGATGAATGGCTGATTCCTGCCAATGGGGGGTACCTCATTCGCAATGCCACGGAACAGCGATGCCTGATTCCCTGCGAGGCGGAAAGCGATATCCGTGACAATGGGACAATTCAGATCAAACACCAGTTTCCAGCGGTGCACACATTCCCGCTCGAGGACCAGGCCTTCAAAGGTCTCGCGTTCTTAAACAAAAAATGTGCCGACTTCGCCTATGGAGACAACTGGACCCAGCGGCAGCGCTATAGCGTCCCGCTGGACTCCGAAGAGAAATGGGACGTCTCCGTGCAGATGCAGGACATTGATGGGAACGGATTGCCCGACCTCATCGTCAGTCGCTCCAAGGGCACCGTCAATGTGACCGCAATGACGCATGTGTATATCGCTTCTGCGCCATTCACGTACCCGGAAACGCCCAGCGCGGTGTTCAACGCGGATGGCGCCATTGCCGCACCGTATCTTATCGACGTCGATGGCGACGGAAAGCTCGACGTTCTCTTCATCAAGGTGCCGTTTGGGGTCAAGACGGTCCTGAACCTCTTCTTGAGAAAGAAGATCGCCGTAGAAGTCGATGTCTTTCTGTTTGATGGCGCCGGCTACAACGCCAAACCCGATTTCGGCACAACGATCACGATTGACGCTCCCGAACAGCGCGAGGTGCCCGTCTATACCATGGCCGATTTCAGCGGCGACGGTCGCGTGGACGTGATGTTCGGGTCTGGAAACTCCGAAATCGTCATCCACCGCGGCGAAACCTCGCGCTTCATCTCCCACAAGCCGTGGGTCACCCTTCCGTTTGCTCCCTTCGGCGAGGCGCGCCCCTGCGACCTCAACGGCAACACGGCCAAAGATCTCGTTCTGTTTCACCCGAACGGCAAAGACAGCAGAATAATCGAAGTCGCGGTATTCTGAAGGGCCGGCGCGCCCGCGTACTCGTAAATCGAAGCACGTGTGGCGTATTCTGGTCATTGTTTCAGCCGCGCCTGGCGCAATCCTCCGGGATTGGCCGTCACCATTCATGCGCGCGGCCGGGGTTCACGTCTGATTCGGGCGCAGGCACGACTACGCTGATTACGTGCCGCGAAGAAACCGATGTGTTTTCCGATCAGCCGGGGCATCATCGGAGAAATGGAAAGTCATGCGGCAAATCAACTGCTATGCAATGCCCGCCCGGGCGTTCTTCACGATGGCGCTCGTTGTTATCGCGACGTCGACTGCCGGAGCGCAGGCTCCCCAATCCATTCGGCATCCTCTTCTTGCGAACGAGCCGGTACCCGCGGGCGTTGGTGTCAATATTCATTTCTACGCGGGTAATGAGCACGACCTGCGGATGCTTGAGGAATGCGGACCGGGGATCATCCGCATGGACATTTCCTGGGCGGGCGCGGAGAAATCGCCGGGGATCTATGAATTCAGCCACTATGACCGCCTGGTTGCCGACATGGAAGCGCGGGGCATCCGGATCCTGTTCATCATCGATTACGGCAACCCGTTGTACGACGAAGGGCTGGCGCCCTGCAGCGATGAAGGCCGGGCGGCGTACGCGCGGTTCTGCTCGGCGCTGGCCGCACATTTCGCCGGCAAACCTATCATCTGGGAGCTGTGGAACGAGCCGAACCTCGATTTCTGGAAGCCGGAGCCCAACGTCGCGGATTACCTTGCCTGGTGTAAGGCGGTGGTGCCGGCGCTCCGCGGGGCCGACCCCGGCGCGTGCATTATCGGACCGGCCACCTCGGGTTTCCCCTGGGAATTTCTGGAGACCTGTTTTGAGGATGGATATCTCGACCTGGTGGACGGCGTCAGCGTGCACCCATACCGAGGTTCATTCGAAGGCCCCGAAACCGCGCGACAAGACTACGATCGGCTCGCCGCGATGATCGACCGGTACAAGACAGCGCAGTCACCTCCCCGTGACATCCCAATTCTCAGCGGCGAATGGGGATATACGACAACAAACATCCCGCGCGACCTCCAGGGTGTTTTCCTCCCGCGGCAGTGGCTCAGCAATCTCGCGCACGGCATCCCCATCAGCATATGGTACGACTGGCACGACGACGGACAGGACCCCGACGAGCGTGAACACAATTTCGGGACCGTGACCTGGGATTACCAGCCCAAACCGGCCTACACCGCCATGAAGACCCTGATCGCCGAGTTGAAGGGCTACACCTCCGCGGGCACGCTGCCGATGGAACACGACTGCGATTTTGTGGCGGTGTTCCGCAAGGATTCCGCGTACAAGCTGGCGCTCTGGACGACTGAGGAGTCCCGTGAACTCAGCCTGCCCGAGGGCCTGGACGTTCTTCGAGCGGTCGATCATCACGGTCAGCCTGTCGATATGCCCTCGGATGGAATCTGGCGAGTGAGCGGCGCCCCGCTGTACCTGACCCTTTCTCCGGAGGCGCCGTCGTGGCTGGGCATCCTTCCGCTCCAGCCGGGCCCCATACACCCGGCTCAGGCGGGCACGCCGTTGGATGTCTCCATCCCATTTTCCGTCACATGCTCCCCTCCGGACAGTCTGGAGTGGTCTGGCGAGGCGACCTCCCTGCCGGGTATAGAGGGGCGCTGGCTTCCCGACGGCGCCTCGCTCGTGCCGGGGACAGCGGCGCAATTGGTCTGGAAGGGAACGATCACGCGCCGCGATGCGCCCGAAGTCCGTGTGCCTGTCGCGATGACCTGCCGCGACGGCGATGCCAATTCACACACCTTTCGCATGAACGTCAGGGTGCCTGTCGCCAACCCCATAAAAATGACGCTTGGGTGGCGGCACGACGGCCTGTGCGTTGAGCTGCATTCGCAATCCGCTTCGCCTCTGACCGGACAGTTGCAGGTGAAAGCCGGCGGGCAATCGTTACCGGCAGTCCCGGTAGCACTCCAGGGAAACGAGATTCGCCAGTTTCCTTTTCCAAACCTCAGTTTGTTCGGAAGCCCTCAGACGGTCTCTGCCCAATTGCTGGATGAAACGGCAGGGGTCATGGCCGAGGTCGCCCCGATGACCTATGCACTGCTCGATGCCGTGGACGAGCCCGCTGGGATGGATGCACGCGAAACCTACCGGCTTTGGGATGAAGGCGAGGAAAACCGCGAAATAACCCTCTCGGGCGAAGTCGTCGAATCGCCGGGCGACGCCCCGCCGTTTCCGAAATCGATCCAGATCGACTATGCCGTGGAACCCGGCTGGTGTTTTTGGCAGTGGGGGCCCCGGAAAAAACTCGAGCTTCCCGCATCCCGCCCCAGTAAGGTGATGCTCTGGGTCCACGGGCCCGCATTCACCGACCGCATGCTTTGCCGGGTCGTCGATACCACGGAACAAAGCTTTAAGACGGCGCCCGTGTCAAAAACCAGAGACGGATGGGAGCTTATCGAGCTTTGGCTGGACAAACCGCTTGCCCATTGGGGCGGCGCAGACGATGGCGTGATGCATCCGCCGCTTCGCTGGACTTCGTATTATCTGCAGGAATCGCGCGAGGCGAGAGCGGGCACGACCTGCCTCACGGGCGTGGTGCTGGCCTGGGCGCCGGAACCGGCGGGAGGATGACTGCGCCTGGGCATCGCCTGTAACGCAGGTCAACTCTTCAGGAGAAATGTGTGGTGAGAAACTCATTATTCTGGACATTGCTTGCGGTATTTTGCAGCGCGGCTGCTGCCCAGCCCCCCACCGTTGAGCTGCCGCCGGGAGAGACGGCTCTCGGGGATCTCGGGCTCTATCATGTGGCCTGGCAATCCTATGGGCACGATGCCGTGCTCATGCCTCAATCCTGGACGGGACATTTCCATCACGTGAGCGGTATTTCCTACGTGCCGAACGAATTGATGCTGGGGCGTGATGCGATCCTCCTGCATTCCCCGTGGCACGTGCCGCCTGGTTGCGCCTGGGTAGACTACCCCCTCCGTCTCCCCGAGGCGTCGCCCATCACGCTGTCTTTCGGAATCGCGATGAGCCCCCTGGCCGCAGAACCGGACAAGAGCGACGGCGTTACCTTCAGCGCCATTGTCCTGCGGGATGACCGGGAAGAGCCCCTGCTGCGCGAGCATTACGCGATGGCGGAATGGAAGGATTTCACCTTCGATCTGACGCCGTATGCCGGACAGGCCCTCACCTTGCGCCTCCAGGTCGAGCCGGGACCCGCCAACAGCCCGGGGTGGGATTACTCGTATTTTGGCGACGCAAAAATCGTCTGCGGGAACCGGGGCGCCGGCGAGAAAAACCTGCTGGCCCGGCTGGTCTCATCAAAAGCCTTCCAGGCAACGCGCGGTCGCGACCTCGTCCCACTGTGCAATGACCCCGGCAACGGCATCACCCCCTCGAACCTGCTCGAACATAAAAACACGGTCGTAAAAACTGACACAGGCTACCGGTTCGAATACAGAGCCGACGACGGACATCTTGTGTACACCTACCTGCCGCGAACCGGTACGCTGGATGATTTCACAGCCCAACTCGACGAAGGACCACCGTTTCAACCCGCGAGGGGCGGAGGCATCATGATTGAGGCGCCAGGCGCGGACACGCCGCCGTTTCGCCTGGAACAGGGCCGCCTGCTCAGTGCATCCCTCGACGAGACGGCCCACATACTCACCGTAAACTGGGCCTATCCCGCCGGAGACCGCACCTTTGAGGCACGCTGGACTTTCGGCATCGCAGGAAAGGCCCTGACCATTGCCGTGGATGCGGAAATGCCCATCGTGACGGACTTCTCGCTCGGCTACGACGGCGGCGTATCGTTCCGGCAGGCGCTCCATGTTCCGTACCTTGCCGGCACCGTGTCGTATTTGAGAGGGCAGCAGCTGTTCAGCTGCCGCTACCTCGACTGGACGCGCTCTCACGCGTCGCGATGCCCGCAAGGCGAGGCCGCGTACGACCTCATGACGGATCAGACCCGCAATCCCCTGCACGAAGAGGGGTACATCGCCGTATCTGCGAACATCCAGGAAGTCCTGCCCAATATCCCTCATCCGCCTTCTCCGTACCGGGAACTCCTGGGCCCCCGGGTCATGCTCGACATCTGGGGGCATCACCAGGGCTCGTTTGCGGGAGACGGCGAAAATCTGCGCGATTTGAAAGACCATGGCGTGGATCACCTGGTCATCATTTCACACGCATGGCAGCGCTATGGATACGACGTGAAGCTCCCGGACCATCTACCGCCAAATCCTCGGTATGGCGGACGCGAAGGCATGGAGCTGTTCGCTAAAGCGGCCAACGACTGCGGGTATCTGTGGTCGCTGCATGAAAACTATATTGATCTGTATCCTGACGCGCCTTCCTACGACCCCGCTGTCCGCGTGCTTCTTGCGGACGGGACGCCTTCGCCGGCCTGGTTCAATCCTGCGACGAAAGTGCAGAGTTTTGGAATCAAGTGCAACCGGGCGCTCCAATTTGCGAAAGAAAACGCCCCGCTGATACACGAGTGGTTTCAGACCAGCGCCGCCTATCTCGATGTTCACACCTGCGTACCGCCGTGGCACCAGCTGGATCACGAAGCCGGCCAACCCATGGCGGCCATGATGCTCGCCAAGGTCAAGTACGACTCAGAATTGTTCCAATACATGCGCGACACGCACGAAGGGCCGCTGTTGGGCGAAGGCAACGACCATTTCTACTGGGCCGGGTTATGCGACGGGGTTGAGGCTCAGGTCAGCGGCGGCGAGGAGCACCGGCCTTTCCTTGATTTTGATTTGCTGAAGCTTCACCCACAGATGGTCAATCACGGCATGGGATACTACGAACGGTGGTTTCGCCGCGGCTACGGACATCGATGGGGCCATGATTCCGGGTCAGTCGAACAAATTGACAAGTACCGAGCCCAGGAAGTGGCGTACGGCCATGCCGGGTTTATCGGCAACGCCCAAACCAATAACGTTCAGTGGGTGGCCAAAGAACACCACATGATGCATCCGATCCAGCGTGTGTACGGCGCCGCGAACCCGGTTGAGATCGCCTACGCCCTTGATGACGATTTCTATCCCGCGAGCATCGCGCTGGTGATGGCCCGCACGGACCGCCAGCGTATCCGGTACGACAACGGCCTCCGCGTATGGGTCAACTGGGCTGCAGATGACTGGACCGTGGAAGGCCATACGCTGCCGCAATGGGGATTTCTGGCGCTGGGTCCTGAAACGCGCGTGGCAACATACCGAAGCAACGGCCATTTTGCAGACTACGCGGAATGCCCCGAATTCGTGTTCGCAGATGCGCGCACCGCGTTCACCATGCCCTACTGGAAGAGCCCCCTGAAAGTCGAGCCCCGCCTCAAATCGCTGGATTACCTCGGGGAAGGCCGGGTTCGTGTAACCTACGAATGGATTGTGGGCGAGGACGTGGAACAAAATTACCGGTGTTTTGTGCATTTCGCCAGCAGCGGCAGCGCTCACAACGAACGAATCGTGTTCCAACAGGATCATGTCCTGTCGAAACCCACCCACGAGTGGCGGCGGGGCGATGTTATCGCAGACGGCCCCTATGATCTGGTGATTCCAGACGGTTCGGAAGAAAGCTTCGACATTCTGATCGGGCTCTTCAACGAGGGCCGCGCTCTTCTGGAGGGATTCGATGATGGCGCCCGACGCTACCGTATCGGCGCCATGCATATTCAACGCAAGAACGGCGCCATCGCTGGCGTGTTGCTGGATGATCTCCAACGGGAGCGGGCGGGCTATCTGGCCGGCAAGGCCGATTTCAATGCGCACATGAATGCCCCGGGAACCTGGCTCGATTTTGGCAAACTGGCGACGGATGGCTCGGTCAAAATCAACAAAGAAGAGAAGCGGCTCACCGTGTTTCCGTATCCGCGCGACAGAGCATTCACACTCGAAATCGACCTTGCCTCATTCGGAGCCGAAGCCGGCGTCAATGACGTCCGCGTAACGGCACAGAAAGCCGGGTCGCAAGAGAGCATGGGACCGGTGCCTGTAGAACGGCAGGGCAGCCGCGTCAAATTCCAGACCGGATTGATTGGGTGCGGCCGCTATATTGTGGAGTGGGGCTCCTGACGGGGGCCCGGTTTTGTGACGCGCGGGAAGGAACTCTGTGATGCGAAGTACTCTCGTACGGATGGCCTCCGTCGCCGGGCTGTGCCTGCTCCTGGCGGCCATCGCCGGCGCGGAAACGCCGGTGTTTCATCGGCTGGGCAGCGCCGCTGCAACCTCGGGTCCACAACGGCTTCAGAACGCTGGTTTCGAGGAAAACGAGACAGAACCGCTACCGGGCTGGCAGTTCTGGGGGGATGGTTATACCGCTGTGCCGGGTCACGGCCGGAATGGCGGAATGGCGATCCAGTGCACCAGTGAGGACAGCACCAGACAACTGGGCGCTGGCCAGACCCTTCAACTCGAACAGGCCGAGCCAATCCCTCTCATCGTGACGGGCTGGAGCCGGGCGGAAAACGTCAGCGGCCCGGAGAGCCGAGGCTACGCCATCTACATTGACGCAATGCACATGGACGGCACGCCTCTGTGGGGCGTCACCTCCAACTTCAGCACCGGCACACACGACTGGGAAGAACGCCGCTGCTTTCTCGTGCCCGAGAAGCCACTCCGATCCGTCACCGTGTACGCCCTCTTCCGCGAACACACGGGCACGGTCTGGTTCGATGATTTCACGTTGCACGCCAGTGGCAGCCGGGACCTGCTCCTTTTTGAAAACGTGCCAATCACCCCCATTCCCGTCACGAGCCCGGAGGCGATTCCGGCCGCGGGGGACGTTCCAGGCACCGATCGCGGGCTCGCGCTCAGTATCGTTGCGCATGCGGAAAACCCGGCTACGGCGCTTTTCCTGAACGGTCAGATCCTCGGGCACGCCCCGCTGACGCCGTTTGTGCGCGATGCGGCCGCCGACAGCGATTTCGTAATGGGCCGGCTCAGGTCAAATCCCGCCGCGGAAAAACCGGGCATCTACGACTGGACCTTTGAGGATCTCGCGCTGACACTGCATCTCCAGGTAGAGACCCATGCCGACGCAATCCAGCTGAGCGGCACCCTCGAGGATCTGCGCGGAGTCGAGCGCGCCGTCACCGTCTATGTCCCCATCCCGCTCGACGGAACCGATTGGGACTGGTGGCGGGACATGCGGCGGAGTGCGCCGGCCCGGAGCGGGACATTCATGAACACCCATCAAACCGGCGCGGGCGCCACCGGCCAGTGTTCTATCTATCCTCTGGCCGCCCTGACCCGCCCGGATGCGGGCATCGCCATCGCAACGCCGATGACGGAGCCCCGCCATTGCCGCCTGGTCTATGCCGCCGATCTGAACTTGCTTTTCGCGGCATTCGACCTCGGTTTGTCGCCAGAGACGGCGAAATTTCCCCAGCACGCGACCGTTGAGGCGTGGCTCTACACTTTTGACCCGATCTGGGGGTTCCGCGCGGCGCTCGAACGTTATTACGCCCTGTTTCCGGCATGTTTTGAGAAACGGGTGGAGCGCGAAGGGCTTTGGATGGCATTTACCGACATCAGCACCATCCCGGATGCGCAGGATTTCGGATTTGCCTTCAAAGAGGGCACAAATAACGTCCCCTGGGACGAAGAACACGGCATACTCACGTTCGTGTATACCGAACCGATGACCACGTGGCTGCCGCTTTCCAAAGAGACGCCTCGCCAGGCAGAGACCGCCCTGGCCCACCTGACCTCTATGCTCGAGGCGGACCCGGCCTCCAGGCGTCTGGCCTCCGTCACGCTGCTTTCGTCGGTCCACGGCGCGGACGGGAAGCCCCTCGTTTATCTGCACGATACACCGTGGTGCGACGGCGCCCTTTTCCCATTGAATGCGGACCCCGATCTGCCTGTAACCGAGACGGCTCCGGTCAACAAGGCACAGAGCGAATGGGCAGTCCTGGAGCGCATGCTCGCCACACCGGAGCGGGACCTGATTCCCGGCTGGAACCACTATGAAGCGGGCTATGAGACCGATGCCGCGGTATGCGCGTCGGGACACCAGTCGCTTCAAATCTCGCTGACCGAACCCGGCAAAGCCGGCGCCTCCCAGGTGGTTACGATAGAGCAGTCTGAGCCCGCCCCGCTTGTGCTGCGCGCACGGGTCAAATCTTTTGAGCTTACCGGCGTTCCAGACAACAACTGCGCCGTCTATGTGGATCTGTTCCATACGGACGGCACGCCCTTGTGGGGGCAATACCTGCCCATTCCCGCGAACACGCCGGACTTCGTGCTGCTTGAACGCCGCATCGAATCCGAAAAACCGTTCAAACAGGCCACCGTGTATCTCTTGATGCGTGGGATGCATACGGGCACGGTCTGGATTGACGACCTGTTTCTGGGAGAAGCGGGCACGGAGCGCAATCTGATCGCCAATCCGGGCTTCGAGGGAACTCCGATGCGGGCAGCAAGTGTGGACGGCGTCTACATCGATTCGTTTGCCTATTTTGCCTCCACGCTGAACTACCGCCGAGAGCATTTCGCCTCGACAGATTTCCCGCTGGTATTCGATCAGCATTCGCGCCGCGTGGGCCTCCTGACCGTGTTCTCGACGTTCCAATTCGAACGCTATGCAGCCGCAAAAGTACGTGAGCAGGGAAAACTCATGATGGCGAATGCCGCGTTGCACGGATATGCATTTCCGGCCGCCTGTCTCGACGTGCTGGGCACGGAGACCAACTGGTTTCCCAATGGCGCATGGAAGCCCATGACCGACGAGTCCATGGCTTTCCGCCGCGCCATGTGCCATCAGAAACCGTATTGTTTCCTGCTGAACACCCATTACGCCGGCCTCGATCTGGCTGCGCTCGAGCGCTATATGCAGCGCTGCCTTTTCTATGCCATGTATCCGGGCTTCTTCAGCGAAGATGCCGCGACCAACTGCTTTTTCGAAAATCCGGAGTGGTACGAACCCGCCCGGCCTCTGTTCAAAAAATACGTCCCGCTCGTCCAGACGCTCGGGCGGGCAGGCTGGCAGGCGATTACCCACGCCTGGGCGGACGGCGGCGCCTATATCGAGCGCTATGGCGTGCCGGAGTCGGACCTTATGCACTTTTCACTGCTCAATGAATCAGCAGACCCCGTCAATACGGCTGTCACAATCGATCTGGAGGCCCTCGGATTGGCAGAAAAGCCGTTGGGGGTTCAAGAGCAGATCACGGAGGAAGCGCTGCCATCTTCCAGGATGGGCCAGACGCTGCGGCTGGAACTGGCGCTTCCCCCCCATTCCGCCCGGCTGCTGTCGCTTACGGCTCAATAAACGTCGGGAAGAGCGCAGCGAGGCTATTCTTCCTGAAACGCAATACTCGCGAAGGAGACGATCCCGCCCGAGGGATCGTGGGCATACATGTATTTGAGGAGTTCACCGCGCCCGGCCGCGCCATCCAGCGTTTTCAGCGAGGCGTAGATGGCGTTGAGGCCGCATACGCGCCGCTGGTTGCTGTCTTTCATAACCGAGGCGTACCACCCATCCGCGTCCAAGTTCATCGCGTAGGCCAGGTCTTCGTCATCGCGCGCTTTCACGGCCCGCACCACTTCATCGCCGATGTCGAAGCCGTCGCCGAAACGGCGCCCGACGTGCGCCAGGTCCACGCCGGCGATAACGCACATCTCGCCGTTCGAAGCCCGCATGGCCTGCTGGCAGGCCGTTAAAAACGCCTGGACATCCGGCAGGGCCGACGCGTTCGAGACCGCTGCGGGCCCATCGGAGAGCGAACCGCAGAGGATAGGCACAATGCTGACGTCCGGCCCATACAGATGGGCGAGCATCACGGCCTGAAACTCGATGGAATGTTCAGAACGATGGGCAATTTCATGCTCAAACGGGTCCCAGGCGCAGGCGGCGGCGAGCGCATCCACGACTTCGGTATTAGCGCTGAGCGTGCCGAGCGGCGTTTCGTACGCTTTGCGGGTCAAAATGAACGGCACCGGCGCGACCGCGTGGGAAACCCCGAAAATCAACACGGTTTTGGGCTTTCGGCCGGACGCGAGCTTCGCGTACCCGTGTGCGTACGCCGGCCCTCCCCTGGGAAAATCGATATGCGGCACGATAAGGCAGCGCACGCCTTTTTCAGACGCCGCGCTCTGGGGCTGGACGGGCCCGGGGCCGTCCTGGCCCGTATACAGCTCATCGATAAACTCGCGTAATTTCTGAGGATCGTCCGAGTAGGACTTGCCCGCCAGAAAAGCCGGCCGCGTGCTTCGTTCCCGGTAGGATTCGAGCACTTCCCGGTGCAGAGACTCAAATCGCGGCGACGCAAGGAACCCGCGCTCGTCAAGATAGTCGACCACCTCGCGAATCTGGTCTTCAGAGACCAGGCGGCCGCCAGCCTGCACGAAAAGGAGGTATTGGATATCGGTGACGTCGTTCAGCCCGTCCAGCTGGCTGGCCACGAAAAAGGGGACGGGGCCCAGCAGGAGCTGGTCTTCCACAAAGGATTCCGGGTCGCGCACAAGGATGCGGGTTTCACCCTCGTGCTCGACAGGGAAGGCATCGATATTTCGAAGTGCGGGGAGCGCCATGGCCACGACTATATCCGCTCCAAAGCGCGAAAGCAACCGGCTTGAAAGGCGAAACCGGCCGCATTTTGACAGACTTGAGTCACGGTTCGTGGCGAATGGTCAGCCTTTTCCAGCGCTTCGCCGCCCGGACCTTTTGGCTGACTTATGAATACCCACGGCCCGGGAGCGTCTTGTTCTGTGGAAGCAGTTGAAGACACGGTGCTTGCCTCGGCTGCGACTTGTGTTAAAATGACCCAGGCGAGGCGGGAGAAAGAGGTTTCGAACCATGAACCTTAAAACGTTGATAACACTGGCGCTTGCAGCGACCGTCGCGACGGCCCTGATGGGGTGTAACACCACGCCGGTCCAGGATGGCGCGGTATTCGGCGGCGCCCTGGGCGCTGGAACCGGGGCCATTCTCGGCCATCAGGTAGGAAAACAGGGCGAAGGCGCATTGATTGGCGCGGGCCTGGGTGCGCTCACGGGCGCGCTGGTCGGAGATCAGATCGACAAAGCCGGGCGTCAGCCTGCGCCGCAGGCCACGGCCTACCGTTCCGCGGCGCCGGTGGCCAGCGGCCACTATGAGACCCGTATCGTGCGCACGCCGTCGGGCGAGACCTACGAAGAGCGTGTCTGGGTGTATGACCGCTAACAAAACGAGAGCATCTCGGCCATCATGACCCAGCAGACGAAATGGCGGATCGTGGGCGGCATTGCCATCGCAGGCAGTGTCGTCCTCGCCTATGGTGGCCTTCACTGGAATTTTCCCCGCCAGTCGCTCACCCATTTCATGGTCTACTGGCTGGTCTTTTTCATCTTTTTTGTGACGGCCCTGCTCCTGGCCATCTGGGACCTCCGCTACATCCGCGCTCAGTACCGGGTCGACGAGCGGGAGCTGTTCCGCCAGACCCTCGGGGAGGAAGATTTCCGGAAACGCCTTCGTGAGGCCGAACAACAGGCCCGCAAGCAAAGCCGGAACCGGTGATCCCGGCAGTAATCCCGTAAACGCGAAGCGCCTTCATCCCGTCAAAACTGTACACACCCCGCCATGGACTGCTATCATCTCTGCGTACTTTTACTGGAAGTTGGATACCGGCCCGCGGCACGCGCGTGCCACCTTTGGAAGCAGGGGGTTTGTACACCATGAAACAGCTGATTTCATTCGTCTTGATGGCAGCCCTTCTGACGGCTTGCAACGCGGAACCCGGCGCTACAAAAGCCGCCAATACGGCCCGCGGAGGAGCAACCGGGAGCATTCCCGCAGTAACGGAAGACAACATCGGCGACCTCGAACAGGCGGTGTTGATCTCGGTAAGCGTCGCCGAGCGTTCCGAGGGCCCCAACATCGACGCCACGCCGCTGGTCGATGCCTCCGGTCGCATGAATCTATTCACGGTGGACATCAGCCCGCCCCTGCCTCAGGAACTCTGGCTGGACTTCAAGGTGGAATCACGCCGGGCCTTTCCCAAAAATCCCGGCGTTCTGCGCATCGCAATTAAAGACGGCGACCAGGTGCTGGACTCGTTCGGCAGCGTGATCGGTTCGACTGCGCAGCCAAGTGAATCCGGGCGCTCCGTAAACGTCCTGGCCGGGCGCGCAGGTCTTCCAGACACCATGCTGATTACACTCGCCGTCGAGGCCTTGCTCATGCCCGAGGGCACGGACCCGGAGACGATCGATCCGATAACGGCCGAGGTCTCCGAAGACCGGTATTCCCTGGCCGTGCCGGTGCCCCCCACCCGTATCAACACCACGAGCGCCGCTGCTCCGCCCCCGCCCGCCCCGGCTGCGACCGAAGAGGCCGGCTCCGAAACGGATGATGCACCGGCGGACGATGCGGCCGTCGATAACGACGCCTCATGAACATCGTCGTCATTGGCGCGCACCCGGACGACTGCGAGGCCTACGCCGGCGGTTGCGCCGTGAAATGGCTTCGTGCCGGACACCGGGTGCTCTTTGTCTCCATGACCAACGGCGATGCGGGACATCACGCGATGGGCGGCGCTGTCCTGGCCCGCCGCCGCAGGCAAGAGGCCCTCGAATCGGCCCGCCGCAGCGGCGTGGAAGTGCTCATCCTCGACCATCACGATGGCGAATTGATGCCCGAACTGGCGATCCGCCACGAGGTTATCCGCATTATTCGACGCCACCAGGCAGATATCGTCATCAGCCACCACCCGGAGGATTACCATCCCGATCACCGATACACGTCAACGCTGGTCCAAGACGCTTCCTTCATGGTCACCGTCCCCAATTGCTGTTCCGATGTGGAACCGCTGCGACATAATCCGTATTTCTTTTATTTGATGCATGCGCGGCCAAGCGCTCTGACGCTCACTCCGCACGTCGCGGTTGCCATCGACGACGTGATTGACCTCAAATACGATATGCTGGATGCCATGGAGTCGCAGATGTACGAATGGCTGCCGTGGCTGGAAGGCGCCCTGGCAGAGGTGCCTGAGTCGCCCGCAGCGCGAAAAGCGTGGTTGCGGACGAACTGGGACGATTCGTTCACCCGGCTGGCGGAACTCCACCGCAACCTCCTCGAAACATGGTACGGGCCGGACCTGGCAAGGGAAACGCGCTATGTGGAGACTTTTGAAATCTGCCCTTACGGACGCCAGGCGTCGGAAGACGAATTGCGCCGGTTATTCCCGTTCTTTCCGGACAAACTTACGTAGCCGTCACCAGGCCGTGGGGCGCATCGGCGTTTTGCTCCTGGGGGCACTGTTCTGGGGGACGGCGCCGGCTCAGGACGCAGCGCCGCTCGCTCTGTCTACCGTCACATCGCCCGGTACGGCAACGGTCGAAACCCCACCCGACCGCGCTGACTTCTGGCTCTATTTTCAATTAACGGGCAACAACCTGCAGGAGGCGGCCGAAAAAGTCAGGACTACCGAGCTTGAGGTCCTGCGTCTGCTGAAAGACCGGGAGATCGCGCCCCTCGAAACAGTGGTCACGGGCCCAAGCATCCCCGACGCCAACACGCCGATGGTGACTTTCGCCTTCCGGCTCCGCTTTACCGTGGGCAGATTGGTGGCGGGCGTCGAGGAACCCGTGCAGCGTCTGGCGGCGATTTGCGACGCGTTGCACGCCGCCGCCGAGCAGACAGACTCCGTGCTCACCGGCCCGCAGCTGAAAGTCTCCAACCCCAATGCGATAGAACGCACAGCGGTCATGCGTGCGATGGAGAACGCGCTGCCCAACGCGGAAGCCGCTGCGCAGATCATGGCTACGCGCATCGACACGATCTTTGACGTCCGAATCCTGGAGATCGCATGGAACCAGGACCCGGAGCACGGCGCCGATCAGCCGGATACCGAGCGCGTTACCTGCTCGGCCAAGGTGGAAGTTGTCTACGTGCTGAATTGATGGCGCGCTGCGGGCACCCGCCCGGCTCAGGATGTTGTGGTCACAGAGCGCTGTCGTCGGCTTCCTGGGGCACTACCGCGGTGAATCCCAGCACGGGATCATAGCTCACGTCGCCCTGCAGCGCACGGAGGTTGTGGCGGGCAGCCCACAAACCCAGCCCGAGATGAACGCCGCCCCGGGTCGTGAAAAAGGGTTCAAACAAGCGGGCGCGCAGCTCCTCCGGGATGGCGCCGCCCGCATTCCAGAATCCAAATTCGACCGTCGCTTCCCCGGCAGAGACCGACAGCTTAATCCGCCGGTCCTCCTTGCCTTCAACCGCTTCTATGGCGTTGGAAAGCAAATAGATTAAAGACTGCTGAAGTCGAGGCAAGTCGACCGAAATTTGCGGCAGCTCCTCCCCGCCTGTGATTTCAAGCTCGATATAGGCCACTTGGAGATCATAGCGCCGAAGATCGAGGACTCTATCGAGAATATCGCGCGGCGCCACCACGCGGACATCCGGCCGTTCCCGGCGGGCAATATCCGTCAGACTGCTGACCAGACGGCTGGCACGCTGCACCGCGACCTTGATCTCCGCGAGCATGCGCTGGGATTCTTCCGTCTGATCTCCTTCGAGGGCCACCAGTTCGGCATACGCCAGGATCGCGCCGAGGTAGTTGTTCACATCGTGGGTCACGCTGTTGACGCAACGGCCCACCTGCGCGTAGCGGAAGAATCGTGCAAACCGCTCGCGCATACCGCTGTCGGAAAAGATATCGGCCGGATCCGGCACGCCAGACCTTCCTTCCGGACACCGCTGCCCTGCGCCGATGGCACAGACCGACCACCGGGATTAACCGGGCCGGCGCGCCAATGGGTCAGGCGCCGGTCCGGCTTTGCTGCCGATTCTTCAGACTACAGGTTTTCGATTATTGCCTTGCCGAATTCACTGCATTTCAGCAACGTCGCACCGGTCATCAGTCGTTCGAAATCGTAGGTGACCGTTTTTTTGGAGAAGGTGCGCATCATGGAGCGAACAATCGCATTGGAGACTTCGGTCCAGCCCAGATGCTCGAACATCATGCTGCCTGACAGGATGACGCTGCTGGGATTGACTTGGTCTAGGCCGGCATATTTCGGCGCGGTGCCGTGGGTGGCTTCGAAAATGGCCATGCCGGTTTCGTAGTTGATATTCGCCCCGGGCGCAATACCGATGCCGCCCACCTGGGCGGCCAGCGCGTCGCTCATGTAGTCGCCGTTCAGGTTCAGGGTGGCGATAACATCAAATTCCTTGGGACGCGTCAGGATCTGCTGCAGAAAGATGTCGGCAATGGCGTCTTTCACGAGCAGTTTGTCGCCCGGCTCGCCGCCGCAATCATCCCAGCTTACGGCCACATCGGCGAATTCATCCCGGACGAGGTCGTATCCCCATTGCCGGAACGCCCCTTCCGTAAATTTCATGATGTTGCCTTTATGGACCAGCGTGACCGATTTGCGCCCGTGTTTCAGCGCATACCGGATCGCCGCTCGAATAAGCCGCTTCGAGCCTTCCACGCTGACCGGCTTGAGGCCGATACCCGAATCGGGGCGGATTTTCCAGCCGAAAGTTTCTTCGCAGAACGCGATCAGTTTTTGGGCCTCGTCGCTTCCCGCCTGCACTTCCAGTCCGGAGTACACGTCTTCCGTGTTTTCACGGAAAATGGTCATATCGACTTTTTCCGGCTCCTTGACCGGGCTGGGCACCCCGGGGAAATAGCGCACAGGCCGGACACAGGCAAAGAGGTCGAGGCGTTGCCGCAGGGTGACGTTCAGGCTTCGAAATCCGCCGCCGACGGGCGTGGTCAACGGGCCCTTAATCGCCACGTGATACTTTTCAATGGCTTCGAGGGTCTCGTCCGGCAGATAGCTTCCGCAGAGCTGGTTCGCCTTTTCGCCCGCGTAGATCTCCATCCAGGCGAGCGCGCGTTTGTCTCCATAGCAATGCCGGACGGCGGCGTCAAAGACCATTTTCGAGGCGCGCCAGATGTCGGGACCGGTGCCATCGCCTTCAATGAACGCAATAATGGGCTTGTCGGGCGTTTCAAGGACGCCATCACTCGAGACGGCGATGGGCTCGCCGGACGGAACCTGAATGTGTTTAAACATGCTCTCCCTATTTTCCCGCGGAGTGTAACGCGGGGGTACTGGCGCCGCGGAGCACGGCCTACAGTTTTAACTGCCGCGCTTCTTTCACGAACGGCACCGCGCGAATTTCCTCCATCACATTGTCTGAAAGCGGGTCGTCGATATTCAAAATGGTCGCTGCCCGGCCGCCGCGCTCATCGCGTCCAAGGACCAGGTTGGCGATATTGACGCCGGCATCACCAATAATCGTGGCTATGCGGCCGATGATGAGCGGTTTGTCCTCGTTGCGGCACACCACCATGTGCCCTTCCGGAACCGCGTTTACGCGGGTCCCGTCAATAACGCAGATGCGCGGATCATCATCCCCGAACAAGGTGCCCGCGACCAGGTGTTTTTCCTGGTCGGTCTCGACCGTGACGCCAACGAGGAAGTTGTAGTCCGATACATGTGCCCGGCGGGTCTCGCTGAAGTCGATGCCGTGATCTTCCAGAAGGCTGGGAGCGCTCACTTCGTTCACGCTTTCGACCAGCGGCTTCAGAAAACCGATCAGAACGGCCACCGTCAACGGATAGGTGTCGGTGACGGGCAACGCGCCGCTGTAATCAATGCGAATGGCCTTGGGAGTCCCTTTCATATATCCCGACAGGAAGGTGCCCAGGCGCTCAGCCAGATACAGCAGCGGGGAAAGTTTTTTGCGCGTTTCGCCATCGAGGCTCGGCACGTTGACGGCGTTGGTGATCGTGCCCGACTTCAAGTACTCCACCATTTGCTTCGCCACATCGACAGCCACCGTGAGCTGCGCCTCGCCGGTCGATGCGGCAAGGTGGGGCGTCATGATGACGTTGTCCAGCTCGGCGAACGGGTTGTCTTCAAAGGGTTCGGAGGTGTAGACGTCGAGCGCGGCGCCGGCGATCACGCCTTCCTTGAGCGCCCGGGCCAGGTCGGCTTCGTTGACGATACCCCCGCGCGCACAATTGATAATCCGGCACGTGGGCTTCATCTGCTTGAGCTGCTCATATCCGATCATATTGAGCGTCTTGTCGCTCTTGGGCGCGTGGATTGAGATGAAATCGGCCCGCTCGAGCATTTCGTCGAGGGAAACCAACTCGACACCCAGCGCTTCCGCTTTGAGCCGGGTGAGGATGGGGTCGAACGCCAAAACCTTCATCTCGAACGCTTGGGCGCGTTTGGCGACCTCGCCGCCAATCCGCCCCACGCCGATGATGCCGAGGGTTTTGTCGCGCACTTCCGTGCCCATGAAGAGTTTACGATCCCAGCGCCCTTCACGCATGGACTGGTGCGCCTTGGGGATATTGCGGCACAGGGCCAGGAGCAGCGCCAGGGTGTGTTCGCAGGTCGAGATGGTATTCCCGCCCGGGACGTTCATGACGACAATACCGCGCTTGGTCGCTTCCACTTTGTCGACATTGTCTGTGCCGACACCCGCCCGCCCGATGACTTTGAGTTTGCCGGAATGGGCGAGGGCTTCGGCCGTCACCTTGGTGGCGCTTCGAATGACCAGGCCGTCGTATTCACCGATTATGGCGGCCAGCTCTTCAGGCTTCTGTGGAGGCTTCACGTCTACGTCGAAGCCTTCCTTCTGGAACACCTCAAGACCCGATTCGCAAAGGTTATCAAGAGCGAGGATTCTAGACATGGTTTCCTCCGTGCCGGAATGAATTCCGCGCAGCTACAGCCCACCCTCTACGCTCCGACTCACATGTTGGCTCATGCTGAGACAGCGGCCTTGATCGCCGTATTCACGGCCGCGGGCATGCCTGCGCCGATTGAAGCGCTGAATTTACCAAAGCGCGGAACTGATGTCAATCAGACAAATCGTGCGCCGATAAAGCAAACCAGCGGCACAAGAAGCCGGGCCCGGGCGCCGGAAACCAGTGTCCGGCAGGGTGGATGCCCCCGGGCGAGACAAGCGTCCGCAAAAAAGCCGCTCCGAAACGACGATCCCGAAGCGGCTGTAGCTTGAGTTCAAACGTAGAAGTAAAAAAAATACCCGGGAGACCTTACTCGGCCAGCCTCAGGGTAATTAAGCAGAAAACATGCTTAGTTGGGGGGGGTACGTGTTCAGGCCTCTTCAAAGACCTCGCCGAAATACTCGGCGTAGCAATCCAGATGCCAGTATTCGTCATCGAGAATGGCTACTTCATTGAATTGGATGTCTACCTCTTCAATGTGTTCATTGCACAGTGCACAGCGATGCATGGCGTAACTCACCTCCTTTCTGGAGTACTTTTGGTATGTCCGTGCGATGCTGCCATCGTGGGTCTGAGCATTCGGATGTTTTTTCATCGCCCGGACGCGTCACTCAATCGTGTCGTGTCTGCCGGACTCGATACGGAGGAATATGTTCAGTCGCTCGCTATCGTAACTCCGGCATAATTGCGGGATATGTACCACATCCGATTGCCGGTGTCAAGCCTTTTTTTAAATAATTTGCTGCCGCCCATTCAGCTGAATCCGGCACAGATAAGGGCGGCAACCTGCAATCCTTTGTTCTGCAAAATGTTAGAGGGTTTCCGCAGCGCTACAGGCTGTCCGGTGGATACCGAGGGGCCACATTGAAAAGACCCCCTCGTTTCCGATATTTTATGTAATCTTTACGATGCCGCCCCTGCGGGCAAAGTCATTAATGGAGAACAAGCGTGAAAACCGACGAGATCCGTTCCAGTTTCCTTGAATTCTTCCGTGAACGTGGCCATGTAGTGGAGCGCAGCGACAAAATCGTGCCCAGCAATGACCCGACGCTCTTGTTCAGCAGCGCGGGCATGGTGCAGTTCAAGCCCTATTACACGGGAGAGGTGCCGGTACCGTACCGGCGCGCCGCCACCGCGCAGAAGTGCCTCCGAGCCGGAGGCAAGGCCAACGATCTCGATGAAGTCGGCAAGACGGCACGTCATATGACGTTCTTTGAGATGATGGGCAATTTCTCGTTTGGCGATTATTTCAAACGGGAAGCCATTCAGTGGGCCTGGGAATACTCCACCGAGGTGGTCAAGATCGCCCCGGAACAGATCTGGATCTCGGTCTATGAGGACGATGACGAGGCCGCGAAGATCTGGGAGAGCGAAATCGGCATTCCCCCAGGCAAAATTGTGCGGCTGGGGGTAAAAGACAATTTTTGGGGTCCGGCGGGCGATACCGGCGCCTGCGGCCCCTGTTCCGAACTCTATCTGGATCGCGGCGAGGCCTTCGGCTCGGGTCCCCTCGGCGCAGACGGCGACTCGCGCTTTATGGAATACTGGAACCTGGTGTTCCCGCAATTTGACCAGCAGCCGGACGGCTCGCGCCCGCCGCTCAAAAACCGGGGAATCGATACCGGAATGGGCCTCGAACGGATGGCCGCAATTCTTCAGGACAAAGAAACGGTCTTCGATGTCGACCACATCTTCCCGATCATCCAGAACGTGGAATCCCTGTCCGGCGCGGCGTATACGGCGAACCCGACACCTTTCCGCGTCATCGCGGACCATATCCGCGCGCTCTCCTTCATGATTGCCGATGGGGTGCTTCCTGGAAATGAAGGCCGGGGCTACGTCGAACGGCGCCTCCTTCGTCGGGCGGCGCGCTTCGGCCGTGAAATCGGGCTGGAAAGGCCGTTTCTGTTCGAATTATCGCGCACAGTGGTCGACCTCATGGCGCAGCAGTATCCCGAGGTGAAAGAGCGGCAGCTCCAGATCGAAAAAATCATCCACACCGAGGAAGAACGCTTTGCGAGCACTCTGGCCCGTGGCATGGACCTACTCGAGGGAGTATTCGCCCAACTCGCAAAATCAGGAAGCACCGCCGTTCCCGGCGCCGAGCTGTTCCGCCTGCACGACACCTTTGGCTTCCCGCTGGATCTCGCAACGGACATCGCCGAAGATCGCGGTTTTACCGTTGACAGAGAAGGCTTCGAGACAGCCATGCGCAAGCAGCGCGAACTGGGACGCAGCGCCTGGGCGGGAACGAATGAGCACGAGATCTCGCCGGTCCATCACACCCTGCGCGACGAACTCGACGATACGCAGTTTGTGGGCTACGACACGCTGTCGTCTGAAGCCACCATCCAGGCGCTCCTTCGGGACGGCGCAAAGGTGGATACCCTGAGGGACGGCGAGGAAGGCGACGTAGTGCTCGACGTGAGCCCTTTTTACGCGGAATCGGGCGGCCAGGTTGGCGACACGGGCACCTTGGAATCCGCAGCGGGAAGCGCCAGCGTGATGACGACCCAGGTGCCTCTCGAGCCTCTCCGCCTCCACCAGGTCAAGGTGACGCAAGGCAGTTTGAACGTGGGCGACAAGGTGATGGCCTCTGTAAACGGCGCACCTCGTATGGCGACCGCATGCCACCATACGGCCACCCATCTGCTTCAGGCGGCGTTGCAGGAATCCCTGGGCGAGCACGTGCGACAGGCTGGGTCGCAGGTGTCTCCGGACCGGCTCCGTTTCGATTTCACGCATTTTGAAGGCATCCCCACGGAACGTCTCCACGACATTGAACGCCTGGTGAATCAGTACATCCGAAGCGACGCCTCCGTCACGACGAAGGTCATGCCCGTTGCGGAAGCGCGCGCGGCAGGCGCCATTGCGCTGTTCGGCGAAAAGTACGGGGATTCCGTGCGCGTGGTCCAGGTAGACGAGATCAGCATGGAACTCTGCGGCGGCACCCACGTCGCACGAACCGGAGTCATCGGCGCGTTCAAAATCCTGAGTGAGAGTTCCATTGCAGCGGGCGTGCGGCGAATCGAGGCCGTATGCGCCGAACGCGCCATGGAAACCATCCAGACGCAGGAGGAGCAACTGTCTCGTGTGGCGCAGATGCTGAACGCCAGCACCGACACCGTGCTCGCGCGCGTTCAGGCAGTCATGGACGAAAACCGCCGTTTGAACCGCGAGGTCACCCGCTGGAAACAGGCCGCGGCCACGGGCGGAGCCGTTGATTATATGTCCCGGGTGCAGGAGGTCGATGGCGTGAAGCTCCTGGCTGCCGAGGTCGCCCAGCAGGATGCGGACGGGTTGCGCCATGTGATGGACAAATTACGCGATCAACTCGGTTCCGGGGTCGTCGTGCTGGCCTCCGCTGCCGAAGACAAGGCCGTATTGTGCGTCGGGATCACCAGCGATTTGACGTCGCGGGCGAAGGCCGGCGACATGGTGAAGCTCCTCGCCCCCATTGTGGGCGGAGGCGGAGGCGGACGCGCGGACATGGCCCAGGCTGGAGGCAAGCACCCCGAGAAGATCGGCGAGGCCATTGCCCAGGCGCCGGAGATCCTGCGCCAGTGTCTGTCGTAACCACGAGAGACGCTGCGAACGCCCGCACGGAAAACGTGCAGCGCATCGACGACAGGCTGTGAGGAGATGCCAATGCCTGAAGAAGGCCGGACCATCGGACTGGATATCGGTGACGTGCGGATAGGGGTCGCGGTGAGCGACCCCCTGGGAATTACGGCGCAGGGCCGCGAAGTGCTTTCCGCGCGCTCTCCCGAAGAAGACGCGGCCGCGATCGCTGCGCTTGCCAAAGAAGTGGAAGCCATACGGATCGTCGTAGGGCTGCCTCTGGACCAGAACGGCGAGATCGGCCCCCAGGCGGCCAAAGTACTGGCGTTTGTGGATATTCTGCGCGAAGTCCTGGACATGGATATCGTAACCCAGGATGAGCGCTTCTCAACGGCCGCAGCTCAACGAGCCCTGATCGACGCG
Organism: Candidatus Hydrogenedentales bacterium; assembly: GCA_050950105.1. GTDB lineage: Bacteria > Hydrogenedentota > Hydrogenedentia > Hydrogenedentales > SLHB01 > UBA2224. The sequence continues at coordinate 140,516 of JBMNGZ010000001.1, forward strand.
AATATGCGAAGGAAAAAACGCAAAAACGTAATCGACATGGTGGCGGCGCAACACATACTGCAGACCTATCTTGACCGGCAGCGCCGCCCGGGAATCTGAGCATCGCGATGAGCACAGAGCCCGATACGCAGCAACCCCGGCGGGCGCGGTCGTACCTGCGTCGCGCAGCAAAGCTGAGCCTCCTGCTGCTGGTGCTGATGCTTCTTGGGATTACGGCCGTGAGCGTAGCGACGTACCTGGCGTATGAGCATGTCGTTCGCCTCGGCTCGCCAGGAGAGAGCGTCGCCATCACGATCCCCGAGGGCCTCAGCGGCAAAGCGGTAGGGCAACTGCTCGCAAATCAAGGCCTTGTGGAACACGAACTCTTTTTTCGGCTCGCGATGAAGCTGGACAAAACCGGCCGCCCGATCAAGCACGGATACTACCGGCTGCCACTGGGACTGTCGCCGGCACAGCTGCTGACCCATCTTCAGGAAGGGACCCAATGGCGCATGTCGCCGGAGGAGATCCCCGACGAACTCAAGGTCACGATCCCCGAAGGATTGACCATTCAGCAGATGGCCGCCCAGTTCGACGATCCCGAAGCATTCCGGGAAGCCGCCGCGGATCCTCAGCTCATCGCGCGGCTGGGGCTCGAAGTGCCCACTCTCGAAGGCTTCCTGATGCCAAACACTTACTATTTTGAAGAAAAACCGGACGAACGCGCCGTGGTGGAACGCCTGTTGAATCAGTTTCTGCGCGAATATGGCATATTACGTAAGGATATACCGGAAGCCGCGGGCCGCGACCTCCTTGAAGTGGTCACGGTAGCCTCGCTGATTGAGGAGGAATGCCGGGTGGACGAAGAGCGTCCGCTGGTGTCTGCGGTGATCTACAACCGGCTCAAGGCGGGCATGCCGCTGGATCTGGACAGTACGCTGCAGTATGCTTCGGGGAAATACGGCGCGCGGATGCTTAATGAAGACAAAGAGACGGATTCGCCATACAATACATACCGGCACGCGGGCTTGCCTCCGGGGCCCATTTCGAACCCGGGTGTCGCCTGCCTGCGAGCGGCCCTGAAGCCCGCAGCTGTGGATTACCTCTTTTTCGTGTCCAACGCCGATGGAAAGACACACACATTCAGCTCCACCATGAATGAACATGCCAACGCGGTGCGGCGTTTTCGAAGAGAGATCGCGGTGCAGCGCCGTGCGTTGCGCGAACGGCAGACCCGTGGAGAAGGACCTGATGCCCACTGAGAAGCGACCCCCTGCATTACTCCCCAAAAACCGGCTCCTGGTGGCCGTAAACCGCGACATCGAAGATGAATTGACGTGCGCGGAAGAATACGGTCTGGGAGTCGAAATCCAGACTTTCTCCCTCCCCCACATGTTTTCGAAGGACGCCGATGCACTCCTGGACAAAGTCGCGAAACGAGTCCGGCGTTTAAGCGGTCCCATTGGCGTCCACGGACCCTTTATCGACACAACCCACGCGAGTTCCGATCCGGAAATCGTTCGCGTGTGCCGGGATCGATACGTGGGCGCGCTCAACATCGCCCAGACCCTTGACGCGCGCTACGTGCTGTTTCACAGCCAATACAACACGATGTTGAAGCTGGAAGCCTATCCCGACATGTATCACGAGGCGAGCCTGCGCTTCTGGCCGGAGATCCTGGAAAAGGCGGCGGCGCAGGGACTGAGCATTTACATCGAAAACATGTTTGACGTCGATCCCGCGCCGATGCGCCGTCTGGCGGATGCTTTTGACACACCTGCATTTAAGCTATGCCTCGACCTCGCCCACAGCCAGATCTACAGTGAGCGAAGCTTTGAGGAATGGGCCACGGCGTTCGGCCGCCACCTGGCACACGTGCACATGAACGATACCCGGGGCACCTACGACGATCATCTCGGCCTTGGGCAGGGCAGCCTCAACATCCGTGAAGCGTTGCAGGCGCTGGAATCGACGAAACTTCCGATTACCTACGCGCTGGAAACCAATGCGCACACCCGCGCCAGCCTCGAATTTCTGGGCATTCAACGCGAACAATGATCGCTCCGTAATGCCGCCACACGCGCGGGAACCGGCCGCGCCGCGCTCAGCTTGAGAGACGTCTTCCCGGCGTAGTATACTTCCCGTTCGGTGTCCGTTCTCGATTGGCAGCTTTTAGCGGGGGATCAGCATCGTCATACGGGCCACCGCACGCAAGGAAAACTCGTTTTTTGGAGGATTTAGAAAATGGCCATGGTCGACCCGGCAAATGTACGAAACGTTGGCATTTTGGGGCATAGCAGCACCGGCAAGACGATGTTGATCGAGCACATTCTGCATATAGCCGGCAAGACCAACCGCCTGGGCAAGATCGAGGATGGCAATACGGTTGGCGACTACCTCCAGGAGGAGATCGACCGCCAGCAGACCATCTGCATGAAGCTCATGAACCTGGAATGGGCGGGCAAGCGCATCCACCTGGTCGATCATCCCGGGTACGCGGATTTCGTGGGTGAGATCGCTGCGTCCATACCGGTTCTCGACAGCGTGATCATCATGGTCGACGCGACTTCGCCGATCCAGGTGGGCACGGATGTCGCCATGAAATATGCGGATAAACACGATACCCCGCGAGCGATCTTCGTCAATAAGCTCGACCGCGAGCATACGAGCTTCGATGAAGTGGTGGCGGCCATCCAGGCCACGTACGGCCAGCAATGTGTGCCGTTTGTGCTCCCGATCGGGCAGTCTGAAAGCCTGAGCGGCGCGGTCAACATCCTGACAGAGCAGAATGACGAACTCGCCGGACGGATTGAAGAATTGAAGGCCTCGATGATTGACGTCGTGGCAGAATCGGACGATTCGCTGCTTGAAAAATTCCTCGAAGCGGGAGAGCTGACGCCCGACGAATTCAATCTGGGGCTCCAGAAAGGCATCCAGGCGGGTAAGATCGTTCCCATTATCGGCGGGAGCGTCGCGAAAGAGGTTGGCCTGAAACATCTGATGGACCTGGTGGCCACGATTTTCCCCTCGCCCTGCGATCGAAAGGCCACCGCGACAAGCGGCAATGGCGAAGAACAGGCCATCGAGCCCTCCAAGGACGCGCCCTTTCTGGCGCAGGTGTTCCGTTCCATTGTGGACCCCTACGTCGGACAGCTCACCTTTTTCCGAGTGTTCGCGGGAACCTTGCGATCGGACACGGATTTTTACAATGTGAGCACGCGCTCGAAAGAGCGCACCGGCAAACTGTACCTGATGAATGGCAAGGACCAGACGCCGGTGGACAGCGTAGGCCCAGGCGACCTGGCGGCCATGACCAAATTGAAAAACACCCATTTCAGCGACACGATTGCCGCGGCGGGCACCGAATTGACCCTCCCAGCGATCGATCTGCCGGAATCCATGGTCAAGCTGGCCATCTCCCCCAAGTCGCGCGCGGACGAGGACAAGATCGGCGAAGCCTTGAACCGTATGGCCGAAGAAGACCCGACGTTCACGCATTACCGGGACACCGCCACGAACGAACACGTGATCCGCGGAATGGGCGACTTGCAGCTGGACATCCTCCTGGAGCGCATGAAGCGGAAGTTCAACGTGGAGGCCGAGACACGCACGCCCAAAGTCGCCTATAAGGAAACCGTGCGCGGCAAATCAGAAGTGCAGGGAAAACATAAGAAACAGACCGGTGGCCACGGCCAGTACGGAGACGTGCACCTCCGAATCGCTCCGAATGAACGGGGCGCGGGCTATGAATTCATCGACAGCATCGTCGGCGGCGTCGTCCCGAGGCAGTACATTCCCCACGTGGACAAAGGCTGCCAGGATGCACTCGAAAAAGGCGTGATCGCCGGCTACCCCGTAGTAGACATCAAAGTAGAACTCTTCTACGGATCCTATCACGATGTCGACTCATCGGAAATGGCATTTAAGATTGCCGCATCGCTGGCCATCCAGAAAGGAGTCCGGGAGGCCAATCCGTGCCTCCTGGAGCCGATCGTCGAACTGGAGGTGGTCGTCCCGGACGAGTTCATGGGCGATGTGAATGGCGACCTGAACAGCCGTCGCGGGCGAATCATGGGCATGGAACCGGCTGGGCCCGGCCGGCAAATGGTGCGCGCCCAGGTGCCGGAGGCGGAGATCCTGCGGTATTCAACCGACCTCCGCAGCATGACGGGCGGCCGGGGCAGCTACAAGCAGCGTTTCGACCATTATGAAGAAGTGCCCGAGCACGTGGCGCAGCAGATTGTCGCCGCCTACGAAAAAGCCCGGGCGCAGGGCGAATAAACCGCTTTGTGAGGTCCTGTGTTCTGGGGAGAGGTTCCGACAGGCCTCTCCCCTTTTCTGTCTATCGAGAGAGAGTTCATGCCCCTGCTGAACGAAGTATCGGGATTCCAGCCGCGGCCTCGCGAAAAAGGTCGCCGTGCGGGCGCCCGGTGGCAAGCGGTGAAAATACCGGATGCGTATTTCCGTGCCGACGCCGCCGATTTCGCTTTTGACTCCGCGGATTGATATACTATTTCCCTCTATGTCTGCGAAGAATACAAAGATCCATAAGGGAATTGCGCTGGTTGAAGTGCAGGATCCGTTGCTCCTCGAAGAGATGGAGCGGGACCCCGTCCTGAAAGCGTTTCTTGGGGAACGTCTGTCTGATTCCTGCATTGCGGTACAGCCTCAAGCAGTGGAAGACGTCGTGAAACGGCTGCAACTGCTGGGTCATATGCCGAGGGTGCTGGAGTGAGCCAGGCTTTCACGATAAAGGAGTGCCTGCGCGGCTACACGACGGACGCCCTGGGCGAAATCTGTGCGTCACGCCGTTTGGCAGTGACAAACCGCGACAGCCGCATTCGAGCGCTTGAAAAGGTGCTGCGCGACCCGCTTCACATCGACCAATCCATCAAGTCGCTCCACAACAGCGCCTTGCGTGCCTTGACGCTGGTGGACCGGCGCGGGCGGATGGTCATCGCGGATCTGGCGGCAGTTCCGGGGCTCTACGGCTCGAAAGACCCGCTCGAACAGGTCGAAGGCCTGATCTGCGAAGGTCTGCTGCTCGCGGTTCCCGAGCAAACCAGTGGGGCGTTTTCGATCAGCCATATCCGGCAAAGCGTGGCCAACGGAGGAAATTCGCCGACGCTCTGTGTGCCGGAAGGCATAGCGCGCCGCCTGCCCCCTCCTCCGCTCCTGGAGGTTGCACTTCCCGAAGCGAAAGCGCCCGACACAGCGCCGAAACCGGCCGGCATTACCCAGGCCACAACGGAATTTCTCGAAACGCTGCGCATCATGGAAGGACTGACGCCCCGGGTCACGGGCGCGGGCGCACTGCATAAGACGGATGCGACCAAGGCCTATGAAATGGCCCGTGAAGCAGAACTCTCCCGCGAATCGATGGACATCTCGCTGGCCCTTGCCGTGGAACTGGGCTGTGTGGCGCTCAAAGACGGGCGCTATGTGACCACGGCCGCCGCAAACGAGTGGGCGTCCGAAGGCCGGCCCCAGCGCATGCGCGCCCTGTTCGAGGCCAGCCTGGCGAGTGAAGCGCTTCCCGACATCGCCCTGTTTTTCCCGATGCTCTTCGAGACGATGGAAAACCACCTGCAGCCGGGCACACAGCGCCGAACCTACCATCGGCTGCTGGCTGCGGAAATCCTGAAAGCACAGAAACCGGGCACCTGGTACTCCACGGCGGCCTTTGTCGAGGCGGTCCGGCGCCTGGATCCGAATGTCCTTTTTTTAAACGAGCCCTGGCGGGCCATTCAGGCCAATGCGCGCGGGCCGGGTGCCGAGTGGCCGCAACAGGCCTGGCAGGCGCATGAAAAACGCCTCTTTACCTGGATGTTGAAATCCCAGCTGGGCGGTATGGGGATTGTGGAACTATCGGATGATGGCGCATTGTTCCGCATCACCGAGCTGGGCCAGTACGTCTTAGGCCAGGGAGACGCCCCGAAGGTTGTGCAGGACAAGCACCACGACGCGCTGGTTGTCCAGCCCGATTTCGAGATCATCGCGTACCTGGATCGATGCCCTCCGGACCTCCGGCGAAAGCTGGATTTGTTCTGTGAACGCGTGCGCGGCGGCATGGCCACCACCTACCGCCTCACTCAGGAAAGCGTGTACCACGGCATCCGCGCCGGATTCGCCATTGACCGCCTGATTCGATTGCTGAGACGCTCGTCAACGAAAGCGCTGCCTTCGAACGTACTCACCCAGTTCGAAGTCTGGAAAACCAAGCTGTCGGCCATCACGATTCGACGATCGTGCCAGGTGCTTGAGTACGTGAGCGCGGCGCAAGCCAGAGAAGGAGCCTCCACGCTGACCGGCAGCAAACGCCTGAGCGATCGCTTCTTCCGGCTCACGGACGCCGGACCGGAAGATGCTGCAGTGGTCGATTACACGCTTGCGCTGCCGCCGGCGCTCGAACAGGGGGAAGGACTTCACCTGCACGCGTCGTGGGAAGATGCAAATCTGTTCCTGCGAAGTCGTTTAGAGGAGATCGGGCACGTGGAGAGCGCGGGTCCGGCCCGTGGCATGACGGTATCGCTCAACCGCGCCTCGGTGAAGAACGAGGAAGATGCCGCACTGCTGGTGGCGCAGATCGAAGCGCTCTCAAAGCACCCGCTTGCGGCGCGTTACCGACTGGCGTTGCGGGCCTGGGCCGGCGAGGCTGGTGAAGCGCACTCGAAGACCGCAATCATCGTGCGTCTTGAAGATCCGGAGACCTGTGAGGCGATTCTGGAAATCCCCCGCATTGAAAAGTACGTTGAGGGCCGCCTGGGCCTCTATGCATTGGTTGTCCGCCAGGGCAGCCTGGTTGCCTTCAAGCGAGTGCTGCGCGAACACGGCATCACGATGGCCAAAGCCAGCGACATCAGCGATCCGGAACCGCCGGAAACGTGGGCGACGCGCTGGGTCGAGTACCGCAACCTCGAAGAATCCAACGAACAGCCACGCCAGGACGCCCCCCCCGAACACGAGGAAAAAGAAGCGCCGACCCTCGTGCCGCTCCCCTCGTACCCGCCGCGCATCATGCGGGAGATCCTCGAGGAAGCCATCGACGGCCGCCACCCCGTGCTCATCAATTATCAGTCCACCTGGAGCGTCCGCCCCGCCACCCGCCAACTGAACCCCGTCGCCCTCGACATCAGCGGCTCGTCGCCTTCCGTCAGCGGCCACTGCCTCCAACACGGCGCCGCGCGAAGTTTTAAGCTGGCGCGGATCGTCGGCATCCGTCTTCTGGAAGAAGAAAGCTTCTAAGATCCCCCTGCGACGCAGCGTTGTAACGCCCGGACACTGGCGTGCTATGCTTCGTTTCCTGACAAATGGAGAAAGCTCATGACGGGATCCTTGTCGCACGGAGAACATATCGTCGGCGTCGACATCGGCGGAACGAAGCTCATGGCGGTCGTCTATGACCACAATTTCAAGGCCAGGGGGCGAAATAAACGCAAAAGTAAATCGAATAAAGGCGAAGCGACGGAAGAACGGCTGACCCGGACAATTCAGGCGGCACTCGACGAGGCGCAGGTGGATACGATTCGTGGAATCGGCGTGGGTTCGCCCGGGCCACTCGACCCGAAAACCGGGGTGATCATCGACACGCCCAACCTGGCCTGGAAGGACTTTCCGCTGGCCCAGTACCTGAAGAAGGCCTTCAAGGCGCCGGTCGTGGTAGACAACGATGTGAACGCCGGCACCTATGGCGAGTACCGCTTTGGCGAGGTCAGCGACTGCTCAGAGATCTTGGGGATATTCCCGGGAACCGGGATCGGGGCGGGGATCATCATCGACCGGAAGATCTTCTACGGCTATTCGGGGGCGGCGGGTGAATTTGGCCATATGACCATGGAACTGGGCGGCCCGTACTGCGGCTGCGGCAAACGGGGCTGCCTCGAGGGGATTGCCTCCCGGGTGGCGATCGCCGCAGAGGTCGCAGCGCTTGCGGCCCGGGGAGATGCACCGTTTATCCTGGAGAACTGCGGAACCGACCTCGCCAAAATCCGCAGCGGAGTGCTCGCGGAGGCGGTGAAGGCGGGCGACAAAAAGGTCGAGAACGTAATACGAAAAGCGGCCTATTACGTCGGGGTAGCCACAGGAAATGCCATCAACCTTCTGAGCCCTGAAGCGGTAGTGCTCGGCGGCGGCCTGGTGGAAGCCATGCCCGAACTGTATCTGGAGGAGGTGAAGCGTGGGGTCATGGAGCACGCCATGCCCTTCCTCCGCCGGAACGTCCGTATCGTAACCGCGAAACTGGGCGATGACGCCGTTGCGCTGGGTGCGGCCAGCATGCTCGTTGAGCGCCTGGGAGAATTCCAATAGGCGGCTTCAGAAGCGCCGGTGCAGTACCGGGTCTTCAGGTGGAGGCGGCGGCGGTGGACCGGGATTTCGGAGCGATACAAAGAGGCTGCTGATGCGCTCGCGAAGCTCCAGATTATTCGACACAATGAGCAGGACGAAATGCTTGTTGCGAACGGCCTCCACCGCGTCCGCCGAACCCTGGGCCGCGGGAAGCCGTCTCGCCTCCGTTTCCATAGTCGATATTTCCCGATCGATCACGGTCACATTGGAATACGTGAACAGACTCACCTGAGCGCCATTGATGGTCATGAAAATTTCGGCGTCCGCCTGGTAGCGCGGACGGCTGACTGCGCGCTCGTTCGCGATCGAAAAGTTGCGTTCTCGGAACGCGGCTTTGATGTCATCCACCGTAATCGGAATGGGCTCTTTCGTCACGTGGCACACCAGGGGAAGGATCGCGAGAAACACGATGCCTGCAATGATCGCGGCCAGTCCTTTATCCATCTTCCACGCCCTGCCTACTTGAACCCTGCCACCAGTTCTTGAATCAGCAGATACCAGCCATCGGCCAGGACAAACATGATGATCTTGAAGGGCAGCGACACGAAGACCGGAGGCAACATCATCATCCCCATCGACATCAAGGTGCTGGCAACCACCATGTCGATGATCAGGAACGGGATATAAATGATAAACCCGATCTGAAATGCAATGCGGATCTCGCTCAAGACGAAGCCGGCCACCAGCGTGAGGGTGGGCACGTCGTCGCGAGTTCGCGGGCGCTCCATTTTGGAAATATCGATGAACAGAGCGAGGTCTTTGGCGCGCACCTGGCGGAACATGAAATCACGCATCGGGCCGATGGTATTGTCCACGGCTTCCTGCCATCCAATGTCTTCCTCGACATACGGCCGATACGCCCGATCGTAGACCTGCCGGTAGACCGGCGACATGACAAAGAGCGTAAGAATCAGGGCCAGCCCGATCAGCACCTGGTTTGGGGGGGTCTGCTGAGTGGCCATGGCCTGGCGCAGGAAACCAAATACGACGACGATGCGCAGGAACGAGGTCGTCATGACCGCTATGGCCGGCGCCAGCGAAAGAACCGTCAAAAGAATAAACAGGGCCAGCGTGGTGGAGATGCGCTCCGGGGCGGCGGCGCCTTCCAGGCCTCGGAAGACATTCTCGATGCCCAATGCACCGGTACCGCCAGGCGCCCCCTGTGCCAGGGCGCCCGCGGAAACCAGCAAGGCGGCCCCGCCGGCCAGGGCCATCATCAGCAGCTTAGGCTTCGGGTTCACGCATAGAGTCCCGCAGGTATTCCTGTAACCGGTGGATATCCCCCCGCAATGCGGCGATATCGTCTTCGCCAACCGGTTCCACTGATTCGAGCGCCTGATCATGCACGGCATCAGTCCGATATATCCGGGAGATACTGCCGCGGAGAAACGACAGGAAGTCGGCTTTGGATTCGGCTGGTGCTTCGCCCGCCGCACGCTGCACCACGGATTCCGCCGGAGGAACGGCAAATTCGGCTTCATTGAAATCCGCGATCAACGTCAAGGCGTTTTGTGTCTGCCCAACGACGAGGATTTTGCCTCCAGTGCGGACGAAATGGAGGCACATGCGGGGACTGAGATAGATTCGCCCCAGGACACTGCCCAGCGGGTTCCCAAGCCGCAGTGGACCGCCTCGGCTGCGCCGCTGAAGAACGTAATAGACCAGCAGAATGAGCGCAATCACGACCAGCAGCCACGCAAATGCCCGGAGCAGGCTGCGCGGGCGCGCCTCCGTCACTGGGAAGGCCGCTGGCTCGCTCGCGCCGGCGGAATCGGACTCTGCGCCGCGGCGGGCAGCCAGTTCCTGGTTCACTTGCTCCATAAACGGGTCGCGGCTTTCCCCTGAGGGTTCGAGCGGCGACTCCACAGGCTCAACGGCTGAAGTCTCGGGGACAGTCTCCGGGGGGGCTGCCGGGGCTAAATCCGAACGGAGATCCAGGGGCGGAGGCAGCGTTGCCTCATACTCGCTGTTGTCCTCGGGCTGGGCTTGGGTTTCCGCGGGTTCCGGGGCCGGCTCCTGGGCACAGACTCCCCACACGCATCCCAAGAAAAGCGCGGCCGCCAGGATCAGACGCGCGCCACTACTTGTTTGCTGCGTCTTCATGCGCCTCTTCCAGCCCGGAACGATCTTCCTGACCAATGATCTCCCCGATGCGGACATGGAGCACGTCCGCGATAACCACCACCTCTCCACGGGCCAGTGGTAATTCGTTGACATAGATGTCCGCCATTTCCCCGGCCTGGCGATCGAGGGAAATGACCGAGCCGCGCCGAAGCCCGAGGATTTCGCGGACCGTCATCGAGCAATAGCCAAGGTGCGCGGTGAGAGACATCTTGACCTCCCGGAGGTCGTCCAGCGACACCCGTTCGGTCCCGTAGACGCCCTCCGGGTTTACCTCGCGAAACTCGTGTTCATGAGGCTGCTTGGCTTCTGCTTGCATTCCGTTCAATCGCTCACCAGGAACCGTTTGTGAAACACCGCCGTAACCCGGATATTCGGATTGGGCGGACCCGGTTGGAGTTGTTTCAGGATTGTATTGGCCTCGAGCAGAATCGTCTTCTGGATTTCGGTCTTGACTCGCGGATCGTCGAGTTCCGCCCGCGCCCGAAATTCATGCTGCTTGTTAATCATGTCCGTAAAGCGCGCCATGTGCTTCCCTATGAGGGCGGCAGTGACCGGGTCATTGCACTCAAGCGACACCTGAAACGACAGCAGCGATGCCGGGAGCTGGATGTCTTCGGGCATTTTTACCGAGGCCACGGATTCTTCGAAGTCCACCGTAACGGAGTCGGGATTGAGTTTATTCTCGGAAACGGCGTCCGCTGGCAGCGCCTCCTCCGTCAGCCGGGGCCGAACGACCACAAAATAGAGTGCGAGCGCGCCAAGCACCGCGACCAGGAACGCCAGGCTCAGCCAGACGAGCTGGCCTATCAAAGAGGATTTCTTCGGCGCGGGCGCCGCGGGTTGTGATTCGTCAGCCATAAACACGTTCCTCGCTTACTGTTCCGATGTCAGACCGATGCCGCTTTGCATTTGGTCGATGTTCTTCCGAAGCTCGCTCGTCGCCTCTTCGGAAAAGTCGCCGCGAACATTGATCTCGACCCGCCGGTTGGCCTGCATCCCTTCTTCGGTCTCATTGGTAGCAATGGGCTGCGATGGTCCGCATGCGATCACCTCGAACACGCTCAGTGGCATCTGCGCGCGCTCATGGAGAAAATCCATGACACTTTTTGCGCGCCCATAACTCAAATGATAATTGTCTTCAAATTTTCCACCCGGGGTCAAGGGACGGATATCCGTATGCCCGCGGATCTCGATGCCGGCCCCGGGGAGATCTTTCAACACCAGCCCGATATCCTCGAGCACCGGAAACGCGTCGGGCTTAAGCTCGGCCCTCGCGGTGTCGAACAAAATCCGGCTCGGCAGATTAATTCTCAGCCCGCCTTTTTCGTCGAACTCAATTTTGATGTCCTCGGCCTTGTTGTTGATGAGCAGGCGCTCCTGGATCCTGCGCCCAATGCGCTCGATGGTGCGCTGGCGCTTGGGCGGCATCTGGTCCACAGGCAGCGGCTGAATGACCGAGAGATTTCTCGGAAGCACGCCCAGCGCGCCTTTCAGCGAATGAATGGCCTGGCTGTACTTCTTTTCGCTGACGGACGAGAAAGACAGCAACAGCACAAAAAAGCAGAGCAAAAGGCTCATCATATCGCCAAAGGTCACCATCCACCCTGGCGCGCCCTGCTGTTCTTCATCTCCTCTGTTGCGTTTTCCTCTGGCCATCTTACGCTGCGCTGACCTGGCGCCGAACGGCCGGCGAAACGAACGCCTTCAGCTTTTGTTCGACGACCCGGGGGTTATCGCCCGACTGAATGGACAGAATGCCTTCGATCACCAATTCTTTGGCCAGCAATTCATTGCTGGTGCGCACTTTGAGTTTCCCGGCGCCCGGAAGAAAGACCATGTTGGCCAGAAGGGCGCCATAGAGCGTAGTCAGAAGTGCAACCGCCATCCCCTCGCCGATTTTCGACGGGTCGTCGAGGGTGGCGAGCATCTGCACAAGGCCGATCAGCGTGCCGATCATCCCGAACGCCGGCGCGAAGGTACCCATGGCCATCAAGATGGATTGCCCCATGGCATGCCGATCTTCCATGAACGCCAGCTCGGTCGTGAGAATGTCTTTGATGAGTTCCGGGGCCGTGCCGTCGATGGCGAGCTGCACGCTTTTTTCCAGGAACTCATCTTCAGCCTCACCGGCATGAGATTCGAGCGCGAGGATGCCCTCGCGGCGGGCGATGGTGGCAAAGCTGACAAGCCGGGGTATGAGGCTCTCGGGCGGGACATCCTTGTGAAAGAAGGCGTTCTTCACCGTGTTCATCACGCTCAACACATCGCCCAGGGGAAAGTTGATCAGCGTCGCTGCCAGGGTTCCTCCCATGACGATCACGACAGAGGACGAACTCCAGAAGACGCCCGGATTTCCCCCCATGAGAATTGAGACGACTACCAGGGTGACCCCGGAAATCAGACCCACCAGTGTGGCAATATCCATACGCTACGCCTTTTCTTGAGCTCCCCTCTCAAAACGCGTTCTGCAATAGTCTATCACTCTGAATGCCAACCCACAACCTGAAACCGGCTCCGTGCGGGCGTCGGACCCCGATTTTACGGTGAATGTCGTCAAACCGGGGGCGGCCCGCACGGCTGGCCACGCGGGCCGCACCCGGATGCCCTCACTGAGGGACTATAGGACGGTTCATCGGACCAGATTGACGGTTTCCTGGAGTAGCGTGTCTGCGGTGGTAATGGTGCGGGCGTTGGCCTGGAATCCGCGCTGGGTCACGATCATGTTGCTGAATTCGGTGCCCAGATCCACGTTGGAGCCTTCCAGTACGCCGCCGGAAACCTGGCCGCGCCCTCCGGTATTGGGCAGACCGATTTGCGCCGTGCCCGATGCCGGAGTGTCGCGAAACAGGTTACTTCCATTCCGTTCCAGTCCGCCGACATTGGCAAACGAGGCCAGCGCGATCTGGCCAATGACACGGGTAAGCCCATTGGAAAACACGCCATTGATCGTGCCATCGCGGGCAATATTGAAGCTTTCGAGCGTGCCGCGGGCAAAGCCGTCCTGGTTGGTGACCGTCGCATCGCTATCCGACGCCAGCTCAGTGACCGACGAGAAATTGATCTCAAACTCGAAGGGAGTGTCCGGATACGAGTCAAGCCCTCCGAAGGCTGCCAGCGGAACCGAAACCTCGGGGGTTCCCGCCGGCCGCGCGGTGAAGACGCCGCCGACAAGGGTGCCTTCATCGAAATAGTTGCCTTCGACATCAAACAGGACAACCCCTTCGCCGACCTGCGTAGTCGCCGGGGGCGTATCCGTGTTGGTGTATTCGATGACATACGACCACGCATTGTAATTGGTCCCGCCCACACCCACTTGGGGAACCTTCTCGAAGGTCGTCATCAATTCCCGTGGCGTACCAAGCGAATCAAACACGCTGACCCGGCGCTGCACGGCCTGGCCGGCGACGGCCCGGGAGTCCAGGTTGCCCCGAACCATCACTTGTTCGGTGGCCCGGACAATGGACGTGCCGCCCACGGGGACTTCCAGGTCGGTGGGGATGGCACTCACATTAACCTCGCCGGCATCATCGGCCAGGTAGCCCTGGACACGCATACCGGTAGCCGGATCGATGAGCTGACCCAGGGCGTTCAGCGTAAACGATCCGTCGCGAGTAAAATACAGGCTGTTCCCGTTGCTCAGAACGAAGAATCCTGTACCCTGAATGGCCAAATCCGAGTTGTTGCCGGTGGTTTGCAGGGAGCCTGGCGTATGGATGGTGTCGACGGTGCCCAATTGAACTCCCAGGCCGATCTGTACCGGATTGGAGCCGCCGAACCCGTCGACCGGGCCGCGCCCGCCTTCCAGCGTCTGTGAAAACAGGTCGCGAAAGAGCGCACGGGCTGCACGGTATCCCGGCGTGTTGACATTGGCAATGTTGGCGGCGATCACATCCATGCGGCGCTGGTGCGTTTGCAGGCCCGTGACGCCCGTGTAGATTGCTGTACCCATGTTCTGAACCCTCCTGTCAGTGCGCCGCGTCGTTCAGTCGGCGGCGCCAGGCCTCCCCGAACGGGGTCCGGCCCATACCTTAGGTGTCTTCAAGCGCGAGCCGGGCCGGGAGCCACGACTACGGCGCTGTCAATGTTGGTGAATACGGCATCCGTCATTTCCGACCGGGGAACGGCCGTGATAACGGTCCGATTGGCGACGCTCACCACAAACGCCGCGTTTTCGGTCAGGAGTAAGGTTTCTCGCGAGCCTTTGGCGGCGGCGCGGTCAACGCTTTCGCGCAAGGCGGTCTCGTCGGCTTCGGACAAGGCGATATTCCGGTCTTGAAGCCGGCGGGTGGCATGCGCGGAAAACCGCAGCGCGGATTGCGCGCGCTGCGCCCGGGCAAGGACATCGGAGAAGGGCGTCTGTGACGGATTCGCCGAAGCCTGAGGCAGGCGCCCCGCGGCGAGCGTTCCCGGCAGGCCTGCTGCTTGGACTGGGTTGATCATGGCGACTGTCCCACGCTGAGAACGCCGGCCATGGAGATCAATTGCCCGTCCACGTTGAGGTAGACGAGGCTCTGGTCGAGATGCACGGTCTGGACAGTGCCCTGTACAAGATTGCCTTCCTGGTCGATCCCCGTAACTTCGTGCCCCACGAGCCCACTCGCCGAAATGAAATTCAACTGGTCAATATTGCCGCTGAGGGCCTCAAAACTCTCATTGAGATTGTTCATCTGCTCCAGCGATGAAAACTGCGCCAGTTGGGAGATCATTTCGGTGTTGCCCACGGGGTTCAAAGGATCCTGATTCTGCATCTCCAGGACCAGCAGGCGCAGAAAAGCGTCGCGATCGAGGTCGTTTTTCACCACCTGCGTCTCTTCGGCGTCTTGGCTTTTCAACACCAGTCCGGCTTTCTTGAGCACATGCGTCAGACGTGCCTTCTCCATCGACTGCAATTCCGTGGCTGCCTTGGCCCGATCCACCGGATTCGGACTCAAATCGCCCGCGAAATTGCCGCGAACGGCTACAAGGGCATTCATAGGGCCCTCCTTTCCTTCAATTCTTGCGGTTAGCTCAACAAGGCCTCAGTCCCCAGAGCACCGCTGCTCAGGCGTACACACTCAGTTTTCCGTCGTGATACGCCGCTCGTATCGCAGGACCCGGACGGTGCGCGTCCGGGTTGCCATAGGACCGGGCCGATGAGCCCGGGTATCGATGCCCCGGCGAGTCATGGGCCCACGCACCCCGTTCTGGAAAACCACCCTGCCCGGACGAGACGGCGCCGTCTCCGGCAACAGACACGCGGACCAGATGGACTCCGTCTTTCGTCAAGGCGTGACGGAGCGCTTCGGACGCATTCTCCATCGCCTCTCGCACGGACGCGCTGCCCGAGAACAGTTTCAGATGCAGCTCGTCGCGTGTTGACACCAGCTCAACGCGCACCTCGCCCAACGACTCGGGTACAAGCCGGATCTGAAGCGAGCGCTTATCTTCTGACACCAGGTAGCGGACGCTTTTGACGGCCAACTGAGCCAGAGAATCGTGGAGCGCGGCTTCTGGCGGTGCATGGAACTCCAGCACTTCGACAGCCGCCGGTGTTGGACCGGCCGGTTGCGATGCGCCCGCCGGGATGGCAACCGGTCCCGCGCCTGCCGAAGAAGGGTTCACGGAGGCCGGTTCGGCTGAGGTGGGCGCATCCTGCATAGGTGCTGCGCCTGAGTTCTCATGCTCAACCGTTTCCGGGGCGCTCAGACGCCCCGGGGACTCCTCCAGAACCTCCGATCGAGATTCCACGAGGCCCTTTGAGTCTGGAAACCCGAGTTCGAGGTTGTCGGGCCGATCTGGAGGCCCGGCAATCTGCTCCTCTGGCACCGGCGATGTCGTCGGCAGGGCGGTATCGCCGGACAGAACCTCCGGAGCTGCTTCCATCGGGGCCTCGCGCGCGGGCTGGAGCTCGAACGCGGCCGTGTCGGACGCAGAGAGCACCGGCGGACCCTCTTCAGTGTCGTATACCGGCGGTTCAAAGCCCTTGGGCGGCGCCTCACGCAGGATAAACGGAGATGTCTCCTCGATACCCGGCGCGTGCACGCCCACGGGCTGGCTTTCCTGTTCCCCGGCTCTTTCCCACGCGGCGGATGGCGATTCGCCATACCTGGCCGTGCTTCGAAGAGTCAGCGGGGACTCACTGGGGCCGCTTTCCACCGGGTGTCCATCGCTCGTGCAGGTGACCGCACTGCCCTGGCTCGGGACTTGTTCCGGGACAGGCAGAACCAGCACTGCGCCGGGATCAGCCTCCTCCTCTTGGGCGGCAGCCTCCGTTTCACCGGATTCAGGGGCTTTCACGTCTCCCACCAGGCACTGTGCCTGCGAGTGCAGTGACGGGACGGCTGCGGCTTCCGAGAGAAGCTTCGGTTGGCCGCTTTCCAACAGAGCGGCACTCGAAGGGGGCCCTGGTTGGTCGCATCCCAACAGAGCGGCACCCGAGGGCGGCCCCGGTTGGTCGCCTTCAAACAGAGCGGCACTCGGAACAGGCACTGGCTGGCCGCTTTCCAACGGAAGGTCTTCGCTCGGAAGCACCAACGCCGGCTCGCCCAAGGCCGCCTCGACGCCCGGCACCGCCTGCTGCGCCAATATCTGCGCAAATGACACGCCTTCGCTGGAAACGCCGCTGCCTCCCTGGCAGCCTGCATCCAAGCCACCCTCGATGCCCTGTCCGCTGGGAATCAACGACAACAATACGGGTGGGGTATCCACATCGATTCACCTCCTTTCCTTTGAAAATAGCCATTCCTCCCCTCTGCTCTTTGCAGGAACTCGAGAAGGAAACCGAAAATGAACTGCGCCCGGGCGCACAATTAGCAAGTCAGCAGGCACGCGGGCGGAGATTCTGGAAGGGTGTCGGTACGGAAAGATTCTGCACCGGTGGAATGGTCACGACGAGCGGACATACGAAGGCGCTGTGACAGCGCCGGCCCGCGGGCGCCTCAGGAACCGTAGGAACGTTTTTTCAGGGCCTGCAAGACCGTGGCCGCCTCGTTAGGCTGCATTTCATTCAGGATTTCACCGCGCTTGCGGTCTTCTTCGATGCACTGAAGGATCGTCGCGGCCTCGTCAGGCGTGAACATCTCCGAGGTCAGCGTTTGCGCGGCATTTTTGGCTTCCATGCTCGCCAGCGACCGGGCCACCGCCTCCATTCGCGTGTGGGCGTCCGCATCCGCGCTGTCCATGGATTCACTGACCTTCTTCTGCATCGTCTCCAGGCTGTCCCGCAGCGTCTGGAGTTCCCGCCTCACCTGCGCCAGGCGTTTTTCCTCTTCCTGAATGGCCGTTTCGCGCTCGGCCAGCTGCTGTTCTTTTGTGCGCAGCGTGGTCAGCAGCGCGTCAGTCTCATCCGCGACCCCGACAACAGGCGCGGGCGGCGCCGCTTCTTCTCCGCCTCTCCGGAGCCTGGCCAGACCTTCCCGGTTGAGATTTCCCGTGAAAAGAAGCAGCAGCAACACGGTCGCGACAAAGGTCGCCACAAACACGACAGCAGTGACCAGCGCTTTCATAGCTTTTGCGTTCCATCCGCCAGAGCGGCCCGGTTTACGGCCGTCTCATCCAGGCGTTTTCTCTCTTCTCTGTTCATAACGTAGTCGTATGCCTCGTCGAGGCGTTCTTTCAGACGTTCAAGCATCTTGCGGCGTTTCATGGCCGTCTCAAGCTCTTTCCGGCGGCCATGTTCCTGGCTGCGCAGGTGCCGAATCTCGGCATCCTTCTCAACGGCAAGCCGGGCCAGGTGACGTTCGTAGGAGAAGTACCGGCGGACCTCGCTGGCGTTGAACTCGCGCTGCGTCAGCTCACCCGCGGCATTCAGCGCGGCGAACTGCTGTTCGAGGATCTCCGCGCGCTGCTGCTCCGCGAAATCTACCGCCCGGCGCATCTCGGCGAGGGCCATCGATTTCAGTTCTTCCTGACGCTGGCGCACGCGCAGAAGCGTATCATAACGGAATGGTTTTCCTGGGGCCATGAATCTCCTATCCCTGGAGCGCGTTTCGCATCAGGCGCTCGATATCCGTGAACGGCGACTCTTCATACAATCCCTGGCGTAAAAACGCCCGAACCTGTGGCATGAGCCGAAGCGCGCGATCGATGTCCGGGTTGCTCCCGGCCACGTACGCGCCAATATTGACCAGATCTTCGGCATCCCGGTAGGTGGCCAGAATGTTCCGAAGCTCGCCCGCCAGGCGCCGGTGCTCTTCATCGGTGATATCAATCATGCAGCGGCTGACGCTCTCGTTGACGTCGATCGCCGGATAATGGTTGCGCGTCGCCAGGTCCCGCGACAGGGCGATATGGCCGTCCAGAATGCTCCGCACCGCATCGCCCACCGGATCGTTGAGGTCATCGGCTTCGACCAGGACCGCATAGATGCCGGTAATGCTGCCGTTTGCGGAGGTTCCCGCGCGCTCAAGCAGTTTGGGCAGAAGCGAATAGACCGACGGCGGATAGCCTTTGGTCGTCGGCGGCTCGCCGATGGCCAGACCGACCTCCCGCTGTGCCATGGCAAAACGCGTGATCGAATCGACCATAAGCATCACATCAGCGCCGCGCTCCCGAAACCATTCGGCGATGGCCGTGGCCATGTAGACCCCTTTGACGCGCCGCAGCGCGGGCTCATCGGAGGTCGCCGTAACCACAACCGAGCGGGCCAGCCCTTCAGGGCCGAGGTCGTTCTCGATAAATTCGCGGACCTCGCGTCCCCGCTCGCCGATCAACGCGATCACATTGACATCGGCGTTGGTGTTGCGGGCAATCATGCCGATCATCTTGCTTTTGCCAATGCCGCTGCCCGACATGATGCCCATGCGCTGGCCTTTGCCGCAGGTGATGCAGGCGTCAATGGCCCGGATGCCCGTGGCAACCGGCGTCTCAATGCGCATGCGTTCGAGGGGGCGCGGCGGCGAGGCCGTGAGCGCCACCTCGGCGACCGTTTTCGGATCGGGGTCGCCGTCGATCGGCAGGCCCATGCTGTCGATCACGCGCCCCAGAAGCCCGTCACCGACCCGGACGGTCTGCGGTTTACTGGTAGGTATCAGGAGGCTGTCGGGCGCGATACCGTGCATATCGCCCAGGGGCATCAACAGAATTCGCTTGCCGCGAAATCCGACCACCTCCACGGGCACCCGGTCGCCCTCGTAGCGGGGCTGGACATAACAGAGATCGCCGATACGCATCGACGGGCCGGTCGCCTCAACAGTCAGGCCGACCACATCGACGACGCGGCCATACACACTCACGGGACTGCCTTGACGGACACGGCGCTGATAGGGTTCCAGGTCAAGCATCGCCACGCTTACTCCAGCAGAGCATCTACGATCTTCTGAAACTGGGATTCCATCCGGGCGTCCACCTCGAGTAGCTCCGATTGGGCCACGCATCCGCCCGGTGTGACGCTGTCGTCGGCAATGATTTCCAGATCGGCGGCGGCGTCAAATTCCTCGAGTAAGTTGATGTTCTGTTCCTTCAATGCTTCGAGATCGGCGGGGTTCATCCGCAAGGTGATTCGTTCGCGCTTCTCCAGGTGCGCCAGCGCTTCGTGCGCGGTGAGTCGCACGCGTTCGGGCTCGATCGACGGTTCCCGGCGGAGGATGCGTTCTGCAATGGCGCCGGCCAGCGCCACCACCTGCGGTTCAAGAGAGAGCAGAAACTCCGCCTGTGCCTCGCGCATCGCCAGGGCCGCGGATTCGAGCGCTTCAGCCGCTTTGCCGACCGCCTCGGCGAATTTCGCCTGCCCTGCCTCCGTGCCTCGCCGTAAACCTTCGGCGTAGGCCTCCCGCACTTTCAACTCGGCCTCGTGCCGTGCGTCTTCCAGTATCTGCCGCGGGTCGAGCGCCAGCGTTCCTGAACTCCGGTGCAGGTCCGTCTCCAGTGCCTCCAGCGCCGTACGGCGGTACGACGGGTACTCCTGCGCGCTCATGTCCCACGATTTAATAATTTTTGCCATATCTGCGATTACAGCTCCCCACGATCAACGGCCTGCCGTTACACAATGATGTCGTCTTCAGCGCTTCCGCCTCGCCCCTCGATGATGATCTCTCCCGCCTCTTCAAGGCGCCGCACGACGCCCACCATCTTCTGCTGGGCCTCTTCGACGTCACGCAACCTCACCGGCCCCATGTACTCCATTTCCTCGGCGATCATGTCGCGCGCGCGCGTCGACATGTTCTTGAGTATCTTTTCCTTGACGTCCTCATCCACATGTTTCAACGCCAGAGCCAGGTCTTTCTGGTCGATCTCGCGCAGGGCCTTCTGGATCCCGCCGTCGTCCACGTAGATCAGGTCGTCGAAAGTGAACATGAGACGGGATATCTCGTCGGCCAGCTCCGGATCGCGCTCCTCAAGTTCGGTCATGATGTTCTTTTCTGTCGCCCGCTCCGTACGGTTGAGGATTTCCGCCACTTCCTTGACCCCGCCGGCAAAGGTGAACCCCTGGCTGAAGACGGAGGCCATTTTGCGTTCGAGTACCCGTTCCACTTCACGGACGATCTCCGGCGGGGTCCGGTCCATCGTTGCGATACGTAAGACCACGTCGGTGCGCACGTCGGGATTCAAAGATGAAAGCACGGTCGCCGCGATATCGGGCTGGAGATGGGCCAGGATCAGGGCGATCGTCTGCGGATGTTCTTCCTGGATAAACGAGATCACCTGGCTGGGATCCGCTTTTTTCAGAAACTCAAACGGCACTTCCTGCAGGCTGCTCTGGAGACGCGCCAGAATTTCCACGGCCCGTTCCGGCCCCAGCGCAGATTCCAGGATGGTTTTGGCGAACTCGACGCCCCCCTGCGTGACATAGCGGTTGGCAACCATCATCTGGTGGAATTCCTCGACGATCGCCTCGCGGGTCTCCGGCGCAATGGTCCCCAGGCTGGACAAATCGAGCGTCAGACGCTCGATTTCAGAATCATCCATGCGCGACAGCACACGGGACGCCGCCGTGGGTCCCAGGCAGGCGAGCAGAATCGCCGCCTTGGTGTTGCCATCCAAGGTGCTCAGATCAACCGCCGGCGCTTTCTTCCGCTTAGCCGTGACTTACTCCTCTCCTTCGGCCAACCAGGCCCGCAGAAGGGACGCCACCTGTTCCGGCTGCTCGGTGGACACGCGTTCCACCTCTTCAGCCATTTCCCGGCGTCGCATTTCCCGCAAAGTGGGCTCGTGTTGAGGGGCTAACACTTCATCCTCCCCCTCTGAAAAGACCAGCACCCGCATCAAGTAGTGTCGGAATACCAGGAACCCCACAAGTACCAGCAGCACTTTAAGCGCGGTGCTTCCCCATTTTATCATATTTTCCTGTATTTGCGCCCACTCAAAGGCCTTAAACACCTCAATCGCCGCATGCTGCTCCAGTTCAAATGGATGATCGAACACAGAGACTTCGTCCGGGGTCAATTCGGGCCCCACAGCCGCCGCAACAACCGTCCGGTACGCCTCGAGCTGCTCGTCGGTTCGCGGAATGTACTCTGTATCGCCGGTGGGTTTGCCGTCGGCGTCGGTCACGGGCTGATACATACCGGACACAACCGCCACGGCACGGGCCCTGAGAACGGCGCCCGGAGGCGTGATGGTGGTGGTTTTCGTGATGCTGGGCTCGTAATTAAATATCTCTTCCCGCTGAGTTTCCGTCGTTTCGAGCCCACCGGGAGCGCCTTCCGGAATATTGGCGAGAGTTCCGGGCGGACCCTCGGGCAATGACTCCCGGCTGGTGGTCTCGGTCCGCGTGATCATCTCGCTCACCGGGGTGCCTTTGTCGGCTTTGGTGGCAGTCTCTTCGACGGAACTGCTGTTGATATCGAGACTTACGCGCACAAACCCTTTTACGCCCATTTTGGCGAGGGCGGTTTCGGCCTTCAATTCTCGCTGCCGCTCGTATTCGTTGAGAAAATCCAGCCTTCGGTTGGAGATCTGCGTGAATTCATCCTCGGAAGGTAAATTGAGGGTTTTTCCGTCGGTGGTGGCCAGCGTGATGTTCTCCGGAGCCAGGTTCGCGCCACCGAACGAACTGACCACCCCCAGTACCGCCTGAATCTCATTTTTGGACAGCGGACGCGATACATCGAGCGTGACGGCGGCCTTGTTGGGGCGCTGCTCGTCGGAAAACAGGCTTTCCTCTTCGCGATGGATGTACACCAGGGAGCGGTGCACGAAGGCAAACTCGTTCAGCATCCGCTGGAGTTCGCCCTGGACTGCCCGCCAGTATTTGATGTCCTGATCCGCGCGGCTGGTCATCACGCTGGGTTGATCGAAAAGCTCAAAACCCGCGCCCGAACCGTAGGTTTTTGGCAGATTCTGATTGCGCAGGGCGACGCGCACATCGCTCAGATGCCGGGTGGGTACCAGGACGGCGGCGCCGGCGTCCCGTGCCTCATACGGAATTTTGTTGTCCTCGAGGTACTGGATGATCGCCGAGGAGTCTTCCCGGCTCAATCCGGAATACAGCCCCACATACTGCGGCCGGCTTCCGTACACGACGAGAATGACAATCACGGCAAAAGTTGCCGCAAGCGACAGTGCAATATTGATGCGGGCGCTTAACGACAAGCGTTGCCAAGTGCGCTGAGCGCCATTCAGGAACTGGCGTATGTATTCCAACACGGTCTGTCCCTCGTCTTCCTGACCCTATGGCGAAATACGAGCCTTACGTCTACAAACCCACGACCGGGCCCTCAGTCTTGTTCGAGACTCCTCTTGCGCCATACTGCCGGAACCGAGGTGCCGCGTTGCCGGAAGACTCTCCCCGCACAGTGGAAGCCTCCGGACGCGCGTCATGCAGCGATCGACCGCCCACCGGCGCCGCACCACTGGCTCCGGCGGTTGGTCGGGATTCAAATGTCACCTTCGCGCTAAACCCGGCTGACGCTGCCATATCGTGCCTGCCGGGTTTCACTATCAGTCACTACGGGCTCTTCTACTTGGTCGCGGCGCCGCCTGCGCGCATGGCCCCGGACCAATTCCGAGGACTGCCCTCTGCCGCAGTGCGGCCGCAGGAACCCGTTCGCTCCGCAGGAATCCTCCCCGTTGGCCGTAAGGCTCGCCGCGACACGCCGGCGAACACTCACGGGCGATGCCCTTATGCGCAACCGCGACGCGTGCTGCTCCGCTGCACAGGAGGCAAACGCGCCATCATATCTGTGTACGCATAATCTCTTCGTATGCGGCCACAATTTTATTGCGGACGACCATCATGGTCTGGAAGGCCACATCAGCCTTTTCCAGCGCCACAATGGCGTCGGTAACATCGCGGATCTCCCCTGAAACCACTTGTTTGATCGTCGAATCCGCCTCATCCTGCAGGCGTTGCACTTCTCCCACGGCCTCGGCGAGAACTTCCTTAAACGAACCGGCCGAGGGGCTGCTGGAGACGCTGCGCGGCGTTCGCAGCTCATGGGGAGTGAATCCGGCCCGCTTCGGGCCAAGCCCTTCCACTCTCATGCCTTCATCTGCCATCTCAGCTCACCTTATGTGCCGGCCATTCGCCCGAGGCTCGTTGCCGGGCCGCGGAACGCTCCGGCTCCTCACGCCTGCAAAATGTCCAGTGCCTTCTGCCGCATGCGCTTGTCAGAGACCACAACCGCGACGTTGGCATCATAGGCACGCTGCGCCGCAACCAGGTTGACCATCTCGACCGCCACGTCCACGTTGGGATAATTGACGTAACCATTTCCATCGGCATCGGGATGCCCGGGTTCATAGACCTGGCGCAACGGAGAGAAATCTGTTTTGACCGCCTTCACGCGAACCCCAAAGCGGGCGGGATTGATCGCAGGCTGCAGCTGGTCGCCGCGCATAATGACCATCTGCCGGCGGAATGCGCCGCCCCCCGGGGTGCGGGTCGTCAAGGCGTTGGCGATATTGTTCGCGATGACGTTCATCCGCGTGCGCTGGGCTTTCAGACCACCCACCGCGATATCCGTGGCCGAGACAGAGCCAAACATCGTGCCGTCAACCATGGTGCTTGCGTCCTATCGGAGCGTATTCAGCATGTTCTTGGTCTGCTGGAAATACTTGACAAGGAGACTACCATATGTTGTGTAGTCGTTAGTGTTAGCACTAAGCCTTGCCATTTCCTCCTCCAAGTCTACCTTATTGTAGTCATTTTTTGACGAAATCGCAAGATTATCGAAATGTGCAAAATACCGCACGCTGTCGAGGTGCCGAACCTGGGTCTTGCGAAGAGAGACGCGGTCCCGGCCCTCGAGCGCCGCCCGGAGGGTGGCCTGAAAATCCATGCGCACGGCATTGTAATTGGGTGTGTCGGCGTTGGCGACGTTATTGGCGATGATGCGGTGGTTGGTGGCCGCCACACGCATCGCGTTGTGCAGCACGCGCGTCACATCGACACCCGCAAACGCTTCCAACGAGATCCTCCTTTCTCTGCAAGCTATTTCGTCACTTGACGTTGCAGCAAAGTTCATGCCATGGGAGGAAAACGCTCTAAGCAGTTCACAAATAATGCGTTGCACATGATGCGCCGGAACTGAAAAATGTCTGATCGCCGGAAAGAAATCCCCCCCTGCGGAGAAATCTGCCCAGTCGTGGTGTAGAGGCGTGCCCGGCGGCTGCGGGGCACATGGCAGCGCTGCGAAGCAGGAAGGCCGGCCTATCCCGGGCATCGGCTGCGGCGCGGCAGCCCCGGGCCGGTCGAAGGGCCGGGGACGAGCTTATTCGCCGTCGCCTGCGCTATTCTGGCCGTATTCTTTCAGCTTGTTTCGGAGCGTCCGCACGCTGATGCCCAGGACTTCCGCGGTGCGGGTCCGGTTCTGGGCAGATTGCTCCAGCGTGCGGAGGATCAGGATTTTTTCCATCTCGCCCACCGTCGTGCCGATGGGGACGCTCACCGTGTTCCCGCTCGATGCTTGCCGGGGGACGCCCGCGCCCAGCGCGAAGTGTTCCGGGCCGAGGACCGCCTCCGTAGACAGCACGACCGCGCGTTCGATGGCATTTTGGAGTTCACGCACATTTCCGGGCCAGTCGTATTCCATAAACAGCTGCGTCGCCTCCGGGGCGAACCCGCGAACCGGCCGGGCGTTTTCACGGGCGAAACGCTTGAGAAAGAACTCCATCAATGCGGGGATATCCTCGCGCCGCTCGCGCAACGAGGGCAGATGGATCGGGACGACGTTGAGACGAAAGAACAAGTCTTCGCGGAAACGTCCTTCACTCATGGCGCGTTCCAGGTCGCGGTTGGTGGTGCAGATGATCCGCGTATCGACATGAATGGCCCGGTTGCCGCCAACGCGCTCAAATTCGCGCTCTTGCAGTGCACGCAGGAGCTTGGGCTGGAGTTCGGGGTTGATCTCACTGACTTCATCGAGGAGGAGGGTGCCGGTATCGGCCAGCTCAAAGCGGCCGATTTTACGTTCCAGCGCGCCCGTAAACGCGCCTTTTTCGTGACCGAACAGTTCGCTCTCGAGCAACCCCGCAGACAAGGCAGCGCAGTTGACCTTGATGAACGGCATGTCCCGCCGCGAGCTTTTGTAATGGAGCGCGCGGGCGACCAGTTCCTTTCCGGTGCCGCTCTCGCCCCGGATGAGCACGGTGGCGCGACTGTCGGCCACGCGGCGGATATTTTCGTAAACGCGGGAGATCGCGGCAGATCCTCCGACCATTCGGTCGAAATCATAGCGCTCGCTCACCTCGGCCCGAAGATAACGGTTTTCACGCGCCAGTTGTTCGCGCTGCAAGACCCGCGATACCGCGAGTTCGAGCGCGTCGGGCTCGAACGGTTTCAGGACATAGTCGACGGCGCCCTCCTTGAGCGCGGCGACCGCCGTCTCGACCGTAGCGTAGGCGGTCATGATGATGCAATGAGTCCCGGGGCTTTCTTTTCGGGCCTGCTGCAGCACCTCGATGCCGTTCATGGGTTCCATGCGGAGATCGGTGAAGAGCAGGTCGTATGAATTCTTCCGCATCAGCTCAAGCCCGGCGGGCCCGTTGGTGCATACGTCGACATCGTGCCCCGCGCGGATCAACGCCTCCTGGACGTAGTCGCCCATGAGCGGTTCATCGTCAATTACCAGAATCTGTGATCGTGCCATGCTATTCGCTCCCGGAACCGGTCTGTCGTGAGACAGCACTCCGTGTAGAAACCAGCACGCGGGCGGTCAGGGCCCGCCGGCGCGCGTCAGCCGGATATGAAACTGGGAGCCGCGGCCCTCGCAGCTTTCGGCCCAGATTTTTCCCCCATGCGCCTCGACAATCTTGGCGGCTACGGCCAGGCCCAGCCCGGTACCTTTCTCGCGAGTGGTATAAAACGGCGAGAATACTTTTTCGAGCAAGTCAGGCTGGATGCCGCGGCCTGTGTCGCGGATGATGAACACCGTAGAGGCGGCGTCCTGCTCGGATGCCATGGCGACCTCGCCGGGGCCCTCGATGCTCTGGACCGCATTTTGCAGGATGTTGAGGAGTGCCTGCCGGAGCTTCATGCCGTCCGCGACCACACGATGGTCTACGCCGACCTGGTTCAGCACCTGGATGTCCGCCGGAATCTCGCCGAGATAACGGAGCACCGCTTCGGCTGTTTCAGCACAGCTGACCTCTTCGAGCCGGAGCAGGACCGGCCTGGTGTATTCGAGTAAATCGGAGACCACGAGTTCCAGCTGGTTCGCTCCGTCGATGATTTTGGATACCAGCCGGGCACGCGGGTCTTCACCGGGGAGGTCACGTGCGAGAAGGGCGGCGTAGCCCTTCAGGCCGCCGAGCGGATTGCGGATTTCGTGTGCAACGGTCGCTGCCATCTCGCCCAGGGCAGCCAGCCGGTCCTTCTGGCGGACCCGCTGGCGAAGGGTCTCAATTTCCGACAGGTCTTCAAAAACCTTGACCGTCCCAATGCGCTGGTTGTTGCGATCCGCGATCGGCGCGTCGCGTTCGCTCACTGGAAAGGTGCGGCCATTCCGGGTTCGAAGCTCCATGGGATGCCGGCCGCCGGGCGGAGCGGCGAATTCCCGTCCGAACACGTCGCGGAAGGGTTTTCCGACCACATCCTCAGGGGCATAGCCCAGAACCTCGGACGCGGCGCGGTTGAAGCGGGTGATGCAACCGGCGGTATCGACGGCGATCACACCGTCGGACATGCTCTCGAGGATATAACTCAAGTACTCATTGGCCAGCGCGAGTTGCCGGTTCTTGTCCTCGAGTTCCCGGTCAAGTTCGTCCACACGCGCCTGCAGCGAACGGTACCACTCCCCCATGGCGGCGGTGGTCCGGGTAAACTCGGCGAAGGCATGTTCGAGGGCCTGCATCTTATCGGTATCGCTGTTCTCTGTCATGCCTTCCTATCGATAAAATCGGCGCTGTCCTGTTCGCCTGCGCGCAGCTTGCGCAAAATGCGTTTGCCTTTCTGGACCTCGGCCATCTGTTCCCGGGCCGTACGCATCATCTCCGCGACCTGTTCCGCGTTGGCGGCATTTGCGCGCGCGAGTTCGCCGGCTTTGTGGCGGGCAGCTTCGGCCAGTTCGCGCAGCCGGCTGCGCGCATCCGGCTCGACCTCAGGCGAGCGGTTCCATTCGCGTTTGAGAATCTGGAACTCCTCCTCGAGGGCCGCCAAATCGCGCGAAAACTCGGTTTGAATGCGCAAAAGCTCCGTCCATTCGTGTGACTCGGGATCGCCGGGCAGCGATGCGTGGACCTCGGCCATGCGCTCGAAAAGCTCGAGCTGGCGCCGGAAGCAGTCGGCAAGGCGTGCCGCAATCGAATGGTCCGTCATGGCGCAGGCCCTCCGGCCCGGTTGGGGACGGCAGAAACTCCGTCGATTCCCATTCGGGCACGCAACTCCAGGTACTCCAATTTCAACTGGGCCTCGGCAGCCCAGGGCGATGTCGATGCAGCGATCACGCCAAGCAGAGGCCGGGCCTCATCGAGTTTTCCCAGGCCCTGGAGGGCATTGGCAAGCTGAAACCGGGCCCATTGTACGTTGCGGGTATCCGGCGCATTTTTCTCGAGTATCCGGGAGTAGCACGCGGCCGCCTGGGCGTGGTCCTGGTGTTCCATGGCGTAATCGCCGCACGCGATCAAAAGCTCCCGGGAATCCTCCGCTCCTGCGCCATCAGCTGCCGCAAAAAATTCGCTCGCGATGGTCAAGGCCGGATCGAAGCGATCCAGGGCAAGGCAGGTCTCGACAAGCTGCCGCGTGTATTCCAGCGTGCGCTCCCCGGGAAAGTCGGTATGGGCCTGTTCCATCAAATGCAAGGCCTGGCCGGAATCGGCCAGTCGCATGGCGTGGCCGTATTCCATCAGGAAGCAGTACGCCGTGGCGGGGGCCAGCTGTTCAACATCCACCCGGCGCGCGACCTCGTTCCCCTCAGACCACGCCCCGCTTCGATACAAGGCCCGGGCGGCCTGGGCGAGGACTTCGGCTCCGGATGCCCTCGAGGCGACCCCTCGGTAGATATCGGCGGCCTGGGCGAGCAGCCCGAGTTCCTGGTACATCTCGCCCAGGGCCAGCATGACCTCGGTCTCCTGCGGCGAACCCTGGGCCAGAGCGGCCATATCATGCAGGAGAGCCATGGCTCGGCCAGACTCCTGGCGTTTGAATGCGAACTTGGCCAAAGCGACATTGGCCGCGATCGATTGCGGGGTTCCGGGGAATTCGGAGGCCAGTCGTTCGAACGCCGTCTCCGCCTCGTCCGCACACCCGGCCTTGAGAAAGTGGCGCCCGGCCGTAAGCAGGACCTGTGGGTCGGAGGCGCCTGCCTGTTCCGCCGTCAGGAGCACCTGAGCGGCGCCGCGGGCATCGCCGGTCAGCTCCCGCAGTTGCGCATAACGCAGCAGGATCGCGGGATTGCCGGGATACCTTTGAGCGGCCTCGGAGGCGATTCGCAGGGCATTGTCGCGCCGCCCGGCCATATCCAGCGCCTCGGTCAGCTCCAGATACGCCTGGGGCGCCGAGGCGCTGCCGGGAAAAAACCGAATGATATCCCGCAGGGCATCCTGGGCGTCCTGTATCTGATGCGCGGCCCGGAAGGCCTGGGCCAGCATGAGAAGGACCTCGTCGTTGCCGACACTGGTGGTGCCCGATTGCAGACGCGTTTGAAGCAGTGTGATCGCGGTCTGATAGTCGCCGCGTTCCAGGGCGATGCGCCCCAGGGCGGTGCAGGCGCCCGCTCCCAGGCGGTTTTGCGCATTCGTCTGGGCGACACGGGTAAGCAGCGCCTCGCCTTCGGCCTGCTTGCCGAGATGGACCAACGCCTCCCCCAGGAGAAGGGTGCCATCCGCGGCCTCCCCTGCGCCGGGATACGTTTTGACAAGCTGCTTGAGATGCGCGGACGCTTCGGCATAGCGGCCGGTATCCAGGGCCAGACGGCCGGCCCGCAGCAAAAGCTCCGGCCGGTTGGGCAGCTCAGGGTTGCCGGCAAGAAGATCGGCGTACACAGTGTAGGCCGCAAACCGGACGCCCGCACGCTCATAGAGCGCCGCCTTCCATTGCAGGACGTCCGAGGCCCTGGCATGCGACGGGGTGTGTGCGAGGAACGTGTCCATGTAACTGTTGACGATTTCAATCTCGAATTCCGGGGCATGAGGCGACAGGGCCCGGTAGGCCGCTTCGAGACGCAGCAATTCGGCCTCGATTCGCAACGGACTCGGCGGCGCTGCCCGCAAGGGCGTCTCGAGCAGGCGCGCAGCCGCAGCGTAGCTGCCC
Organism: Candidatus Hydrogenedentales bacterium; assembly: GCA_050950105.1. Taxonomy (GTDB): domain Bacteria; phylum Hydrogenedentota; class Hydrogenedentia; order Hydrogenedentales; family SLHB01; genus UBA2224. The sequence goes on from JBMNGZ010000001.1 coordinate 170,571, forward strand.
GTCGCAAAAGCCGCTTTCGCCTGCTCCAGCACCGATTCGAGGTCCCGGGTCCGGGTGACGCTGGGGACCTCAAGCTCGGGAACGCGCGATGTATACGACGACAAAAAGACGTAGGTGGCCAGCCCGAAGAGCAGGCCCACGGCCAACGAAAACCCCGCTTTGGCGAGCAGGGCGAGCGGAAGACCGGCCCTCCTCGGCGGCCGAATGGGCTCAGGCGGCTCGGCAGAGGGAAGCGCGGGCGCCTCGCTTGGTGGCGGGGCCGAAACCGCAGCGGCCTGTGATGTCGACGGCGGTGCCGGTGTTTCCGGCGGCTTGTTCAGCAGGGCTCGAATGGCCTCCTGGGCCGTTGCGTCCGTGCCCTCGCGCTCCTGAACCGCCCCTGCGGCAGCAAGATTCTCCGAACCGACATCCCCGTCCGTGCCGGCACCTCCCCCGGTCAGCGCGGCAATAACGGCATCCATATCGCCGCCTTCCCCGTGCTCTTCCTGTGCGGGTGGCGGGGCCGGTTCCGCCTCCAGATTCGAACCACGGCTTTCCTCGTTGTCGCGAAGGCTGTCATCGACCCGTGCAATCAGGGTATCAAGGTCATCCAGGCCTGCAGCCGCCGCTCCGGAACCGGGCGGCCCACTCGGCGCAAGCTCCAGTTCGGGACTCTCCTCCGGGGTGAACTCGTCGACCGAAGGGGTGATTGGAGCAGCAGCACGGGGTGCGTCCGCAGCCACTTCAATGCTTTGTTCGTCCTGTTCGCCCGCGATCGACGCGAGGATCTCGTCCATCTCAGACGAATGGGATGCGTCAAGCCCGGCATTTGCCGCAGGGGGCGCCTGGCTTGCGTCCACTCCTCCGCCGGCTGCCGAATCCCGGTGTTGCAGGCGTTCGATCAGGGCATCCAGGTTGGATTCGCCGCCATCGTCGGCGTTGGACGGTGGCACGCTCTCCGGCGCAGTCTCCGGGGGCTGCGCGCCCTGATCTGGAAGGTCCGCCGGAAGTTGGCTCGAATTGTCTGGAAGCAGGTCTGACACTGGTCTTCCTTTTGACGCCGAACTCCCCGATTCGCGGGCGCGTTTATTCGCGCCGCACCCCTACTTCGCACAGGATTTCTGCGCATCCTGACTGAATGTCAATAAACTAATGGATAGTGTATCATGGACCCGGGCACGTAGCAACACAAACAGGAACTTTTTGCCGACCTCAAACCTCGAAAAGATCCGGAAAGATTGATCGAATGGAGCGCTGGTGATCGACAAAATTTCGTGTATTTCATAGAGTTTGCATCTCGATTTCGGCGTAAATGACAAATGTCTTCAGGTACTCTTCGGACCCTGGCTCTGCCCGAGACGCCTCAAATCCTCCGATTTTTGCCCGCCAATTTTGGCGCCGATGAAACCTCTCACCCGTTTGCGGGGTCAAACCGTTGTGAATTCAAGCCGCAGGATGGGACGGGCGTTGCGTGCATCGGTACCTTGAAGTTTCCATGCGAAACCCTTTACCATGCGCCGATTTGCACGTGAGCCGGATTATCCGGAACGCGATTTCCATCCCGCGTGGAGGTACCATGTACAGCTATTTGAGAATTCTGGGCGTCGCGGTCGCCTTAGGGGTAGTCTGCGGTTGCGGCGGGACCACGGGTGCGAGCACGGATGCCAAGGCCGCGCCGGAATTCACCATCGACGAGATCGTCATCCCCGTGGAGGTGGAGAGCCCGCGTCGAGGCGATATCTCCGCCTATTTCGAAACCACGACGCGGGTCGAGGCCGAGAAGCGCGTGGATGTGACCTCGGAAGCCATGGGGACCTGCGTGGCCGTTTTTGCCGATGAGGGAGACAGCATCAAGGAAGGTCAGGTGCTGGCGGAGCTGGACAAGGCCGAAGCAGAGGCCTCGTTGCGCCAGGCACTGGTATCAGAAAGCGAGCGTAAAACGGCCTACGATCGGGCGCGGCAGGCCTTTGATGCCGGAATATTGGCGGAACAGGATCGAGATGCCTCCCAGTTCGCATACGAAAATGCAGTGGCAACGCGCCGCATTCAAGAAGTCCGGCTGGCCAATTTGACGATTCGTGCGCCGATCAGCGGCGTCGTGACCCACCGGCTCATTCAGGCGGGAATGCTGGTGTCGACAGGTACGCCGGCGTTTTCCGTTGTGGATCCGTCGTCCTACCAGCTTGTCATCAGCCCGCCCGAAAAAAACCTGATGCAACTCCGGGAAGGGCAGGCCGCCAAATTCACGGTGGATGCCATTGTCGGCGAAGAATTTGAGGCGCGCATCACGCGGATTAACCCGAGCGTAGACCCCACGACTGGCACGGTCAAGGTAGTGCTCAGCCTGAACCGCGCAACACAGGCGCGCTTGCGGGAAGCGGCGTTTGTGCGAGTCCGCCTGGTGATGGAAACCCACGAAAACGCGCTCCTGGTTCCCAAAGACGCGGTTATTGAAGAAAATGCGCGCACGTATGTCTTTGTGGCGCGCCCCCGAACCATGGAGGGCGGCGCGGGCGGCGTCGAATCATCGGCGCTCGAGCAGGAGCTTGAATCCGATGCCGCAGCCGCGGCGCCAGAAGCGCTGGAAACAGGGCCATGGGTTGCGGAGCGTACCGAGGTGGAGGTTGGCCTCGAAGACAGCGATGCATCGGAAATTGTCGCCGGATTAAATGAAGGCGACCTGGTTGTGACGATGGGGCAGCAGACCTTGAAGCCAGGGACGCGCATCAGCATCACGACGGCGGAGAGAGAGCTGGCTCGCAGCGCAGGTTTGAGCGCAGAGGCTGCGCTGAAAGCGGCGGAAGAAGCCAAAAAGAAAAAAGAGTCGCCCCAGACTCCCAAGCAGCAGCGCCATCGGGCGCCCTAGCCGCCTCATGCTCTGTTGCGCGAGCGCGGCTGACAGTACGTTCTATACAGGCTCCCGGGCATGTGCCCATCGCAGGAAATGTCAAGTATACGTATGAGCGAAGCGCAGTCTCCCCCCATACAACAGCATCGCCTGGCCATTCGCCGTCCTGTAACCACGGCCATGGTTTTTCTGACGCTGGTGGTGTTCGGCTGGAAATCGTACGAAGGCCTTTCGATCAACCTCATGCCGGATATCTCCTATCCCACGCTTACCGTGCGAACGGAATACGAAGGCGCGGCCCCGGAAGACGTGGAAAAGCTACTGACGCGCCCGCTGGAGGAAACGCTGGCGATCGTGCCGGGCATGGTGCAGATCAGCAGCGTATCCTCGCCGGGTCTGTCTGAAATTGTGCTGGAATTCACGTGGGATACGGATATGAACACCGCGCAGCAGGACGTGCGCGATCGCCTGGATCTGTTCGACCCGCCGCAGGAAGTCTCCCAGAAACCGGTTATTCTGCGCTACGACCCGACGCTCGACCCGATCATGCGCGTGGCCATTGTGGACACATCGGAGGACACGGCCCGGCAACAAGATCGCCTGACCCAGATTCGCGAGGCGGCGGAACGCCACATCAAAAGCGACCTCGAAGGGGAACTGGGCATCGCGCAGGTGCTGGTCAAAGGCGGGCGCGAAGAAGAGATCCAAGTCCTGGTTGACTCGCGGAAATTGAAAAACCTGGGTCTGAATCTGGACAGCATCAGCAACTCGCTCGCCCAGCAGAACATCAATCTTTCGGGAGGACGGCTCAAAGAGGGCAAGACCGAGTATCTGGTGCGGACGGTCAATGAATATAAGTCGGTATCGGAAATCGGCGACACCTTGATCGTGCCGCCCGCAGGCATTCCGATCGCCTTGTCTCAAGTGGCGGAAGTCATCCAGGGAGAAAAAGACCGCGATACAGTGATTCGCCTGAACGGCAGCGAAGCGGTCGAACTCGAGATCTACAAATGGGGCGACGCCAACACCGTGCAGGTCTGCAACAAGCTCAAAGACCTGTTTGGCTTTGAGCGAAAACTCAGTTTCTGGGAGTTGGCGGCGGACCGCCTTGACAGGCTGCAGAACGCCGGAGAAGAGAATGAAGAAATGCGCCGCAGCCGGGACCTGCGCCGCACGTTGCTGTCACGGCTTCCGGATCCGGACCGCAGCCAGTTTGTGCTGGTCAGCGACCAGTCCCGTTTCATTGTGGCCTCGATCGAAGAGGTCCAGAATACGGCCATCCAGGGCGGTCTGCTGGCATTGATTATCCTGGCTTTCTTTTTGAAACAGCTCCGGAGCACCCTGATTATCGGGATCTCCATTCCCATTTCGATCATTGCGACGTTTGTGCCGATGTTTATGCGGGAGGTCTCGCTGAACATCATGTCCCTGGGCGGTCTGGCACTGGGCGTCGGCATGCTCGTAGACAACTCGATCGTGGTGCTGGAAAGCATTTTCCGGTGCTCGGAGGAGGGCGACGACACGATCACCGCCGCGAACCGGGGCACCAATGAAGTGGGCGGCGCGGTCACCGCATCCACCCTGACCACGGTGGCCGTATTTCTTCCCCTGGCGTTCGTGGAGGGCATAGCGGGCCAGCTGTTCGGCGACCTCGCCCTGACGGTGACCTTTTCACTGCTGGCCTCACTACTGGTCGCGTTGTATCTGATACCGATGGTGGCCTCGCGCCCGCCCCTGGGCCTGCTGGCCGACCGTGATGTGGTATGGATGCTCCGGGCCTATCATGACGGGCGGGCAACGGGCAAAGGCCGGCTCGCGTCGGTAGCCGGCCTGGCGCCGCGCGGAGGGAGCTACGTCTTGGCCTGGCTGCGCGAGGCGGCACATCACGATTTTCGTCCGCTGACGACTGCCTGGAAGGAGCGCGCCGGGCGGGGAGCGCTGAGAAATCTGTTGGCCGCCGTCAAAGGCGTGCTGCTGGCGCCCTGCCTCCTCTTTCTCTTTGGAATGCGCGTGTTTCTGATGTCGTTCGCGGTCCTGCTGATATCGCTTATTTTCCCGGTCTCGCTCCTTCTTGTTGCGGCATTCTGGATGCTGCGCCGGTCGATTTCACTCATCCTGTGGGTCCCGTTCTGGCTCTTCGAGGCGGTTTTCAACGGGTTTCGAAAAGCCTATGCGACGATTCTTGCATCGAGCCTGAATTACAGCATCCTGGTGCTGATTGCGGTGCTGGGCCTGTCGGTGCATGCGGGCTGGCTGATACCGCAACTGGGAACGGAGCTGATACCGCCGCTGAAGCAAGGCGAATTCGGGATCCGCATGGAAGCCCCTCCGGGCACCCGGCTCGAACAGACGGAGCAGCAGGCGATCCAGGTAGAAAAAATCGTGCGCAGCTTTCCGCTGGTCGACACCGTCAGCGTGGAAGTGGGGTCGGAGAAATCGAAAGCAGAAAGCGAACGCGGCGAAAACGTGGCGGAATTCACGATCACGCTGATAGATCCCGACGAAAACGCCCAGCATCAGGACGAGATCATCGAACAGATCCGGCGCGAGGTCATCGCCCGCACCGGCAACGAAATCACCTTTACACTTCCGGCCTTGTTCAGCTTCAAATTCGCCGTCGAACTTCAGATTCAGGGCGACGATATCGACACCCTGCGCGACGTGGGGCGGGAGATCCTGGCGGCGATTCAAGACATCCCGGGGCTGAAAGACGCGGAATTGAACATGAAGCGCGGCTACCCCGAGGTGATCATTGGATTGGACCGCCAAGTGCTGGCCGCAAAAGGCCTGACGCCCGACCAGGTGGCGCTGCGTCTACGAAATGAGGTGCAGGGTGACGCCCCGACGGAATTCAACCGGGCCGGCGAAAAAGTCGACATTCGGGTTCGGACGGACCGGGCCGGGCTGAGCAGCCTGCGTGACCTGCGCCAGGTATCCGTAATCGAAGGCACACCGCCCATTCCGCTCGAGACCGTGGCCCATATTGATGTAAAAGAAGGGCCCAGCGAGGTTCGGCGCATTGATCAGCGCCGGGTGGCGCTGGTCACGGCGAATGTGGAAGGCCGCGATCTGGGCGCCGTGTCGCGGGATATCGAGGCGCGGGTATCCCAGATCCGTATGCCGGACGATTTTGACTGGAGCCTCGGAGGACAGAACCGCGAACTGACAACCTCGTATCAAAGCCTTCGCTTTGCGCTGCTGCTGGCCATTTTCCTGGTCTATGTGGTGATGGCGTGCCAGTTCGAGTCGATTCTGCATCCGGCGCTGGTGCTGTTTTCGGTGCCCTTGGCATTCATCGGGGTGGTCTACGTCCTGTACCTTTTGGAGATGAACATCAGCATTATGGTGTTTATCGGCGGGATCATTCTTGCCGGTATTGTTGTGAATAACGCCATTGTGCTCGTGGATTACGTGAATCAATTGCGGGCCCGAGGCATGGTTAAACGGGAAGCGGTAGTGCAGGCGGGCCTTGTTCGGCTGCGCCCGATCCTGATGACCACCCTGACGACGGTCCTGGGCTTGATTCCGATGGCGCTATCGTCAGGGGAGGGCGCAGAAATCCGGCGTCCGATGGCCATTACGGTCATGGCGGGGCTCTCGTCGGCCACGCTGCTTACGCTGATGATTATTCCAATGGCCTACCACGTGTTTGGCGGCCGGGACAAGGCATGAAATCCGGCTTGACCGACATGGCGCTCAAACGCCCAATCACCGTCACGATGCTGTTGCTTACGGTGCTGGGTCTCGGGGTCATCGCGTGGCAGAGAATCCCCTTGGAATTCATTCATCGGATGGACTTTCCGATGATGAGCTGCTCTATCCCCTACCCCAACGCCACGCCGGAACAAGTCGAAGCGGAGATTGCGGTTCCAGCGGAAGGAGAATTCCGTACGCTGTCGAGCCTTAAGCGCATCACAACCACCTCGAACAGCGACGGCTGCAACATCCGCCTGCTCTTCGATACGGACACCAAGATGTCGATCGCAACCTCAGAGGTGCGCGATCGTATGGAACGGCTGCGCCTCAAACTGCCCTCCGGTGTCGACAACATCTATCTGTTTCGATTCAGTTCGCAATCGCTGCCGATCCTCTTGATCGGCCTGGGCCGGGAAGGCGATGGCGAGGAACTGGCCCACCGGGTGCGGACTCTGCTTCAGCCGAAGCTGCTCCGTGTGCGCGGGGTGGCGGAAGTCCAGATCTTCAGCAAGCCGGAGCAGGAAGTCTTGATTGAGTTCGATCAGGACGCGCTCCGCGCACACCACGTGGCAATGTACGAAGTGGTGGCGCAGCTCCAGCGCAGCAGCCTGAACATCACCGTGGGCGAGATGAAAGATGGCCCGACGAAGTACTACGTGCGCGCGCTGGGCGAATTCACGCATCCGAACGACATATCCAACCTCCCGCTCGCCCAGAATGGCCTTCGCGTGAGAGATATAGCGGATGTGCGCTTCGCGGCGCGGGAGTTCCAGCGTGAATTCACGGTGGATGGCAAGGGAGGCGCGTTCATCCTGATCCGCAAAGAGGCGGAAGCCAATGCGATCGCGACCTGCAAACGCGTACATGAAGCCCTGGAGAAGGCACGGCAGGAGCCCGATTTCAAGGATCTGGATATCTACGTATTTTTCGATCAGGGCCAACTGATCCGCCAGTCACTGGACAGCCTGATCGAGGCCGGGAAATCCGGCGCACTGCTGGCGGTAGTGGTTTTATTCCTGTTTCTGTTGCAGATTCGTCCGACACTCGTGGTGGCACTGGCCATCCCGGCATCGGTGGTGGTCAGCCTGGTGGTGATGTACTTCATCGGAATGACCTTGAATATCGTCACGATGTGCGCGCTAATCATCGCGCTCGGCATGCTGGTAGACAACGCAATTGTGGTCATCGAGAATATTTACCGTTACCGGCAGCTTGGACTGAATCCCCTGGAAAGTGCCCGGCGCGGCGCCTCCGAGGTCGGGATGGCGATCACCGCATCGACCCTGACGACCATTGTCGTGTTTGTGTCGCTGCTGTTCATGCAGAGTGGCGAGATGGGCCAGCACATGCGGCAGTTTTCCCTGCCGATCACCGTATCTCTCGTCGCGAGCCTGGTCATTGCGCTGACGGTCATCCCATTGGCCAGCAGCCGCATGAAAGAGCTGTCCAACCTGTCGGAGCATCCGTTCCTGCACCGGCTGGCCGCATTCACCAAACGCGCGTCCGGAGGGAAATCTACCCGGTTGATGCGCCAGCTCAGGCGCATTCACCCATTGCAGAGCCTGATCAACGCATACATCGGAATCCTTCACTGGGTGATGCAATGGCGACTGGCTTCGATCATGCTCCTCTTTTTGTTCGGCGTCATCACGGCGGCGGTTCCGTTCAGGCACGTGGGCATGCAGGGCATGCCCGAAATTGACACGCGCGAAGTTCGTATTGGCGTCAATTTCGATCAAAATTTCGATATGGGAATGGCCAAAGCCGTCGTAGACCAGCTGCTGCTCGCACTCAACGGCCAGCGAGATGAACTGGGCATCGAGAACATATTCGTAAACTACGGACCCGAAGGTGGAGAGATCAGCTGTTTTTTATATGACGCAGACGAACATCCAGAGGGCAGAACCCTGCCCTTTTCCACGGAACAAGTCATGGACATCCTGTGGCAACGATTCTCCGCACCGGAGACAGGCACGCGGCTGCCCGGCGCCGAGCTGAGCTTCTCGATAGCGCAATCGGAGGGCGCGACGCGGACGATCCGGGTGCGAATGCGGGGAGACCAGGCGGCGATTCTTACAGAAAAAGCACAGCATTTCAGCAAGTTGATGGCGCAAATACCCAACGTAAGCGAGGTGCAGACTGACGCGGAGCGCGACCGTCAGGAGGTCCAGATAAGCATCGACGAGGCACTGGCGAAGCGATTTGGCATCAATCCCATGGTGGTGGCGCGAACCGTCGATTTTGCCCTGCGCGGAACCCGGCTCCCCTACATGAAACGGGAAGGTCGTGAAATCGCGGTCTGGGCACAGTTCCGGGAAGAGGACCGAAAACGCAAGACCAGCCTCGACAATGTGTCTCTGCTGACGCCGACAGGAGAACTGGTGCCGCTGAACCGGGTGGTCCGCTTCGAAAAAGCCTACAGCCCGAAACAGATTACGCGGATCAACTCCAAAAACGTGGCGACCATCACCGCAAATGTCAGCGGCGATAATCTGGTCCAGATTAAAAAGCATCTGGAGGAGCTGACAGCCAGTTTTCCGCTGCCTCGAGGATATTCGATCGAGCTGGGTGACGAATTGATGGAACTCGCTCAGGATCGGGCGAATTTCATCACGGGCATCATCCTGGCCATTGTGATGATCTACCTCGTCATGGGCGCGCTGTTCGAGTCATTTGTGCTGCCGCTGTCGATTTTGACGACGATACCGGTGGCTTTCATGGGGGTCTGGTGGACGATGTTCCTCACGCGCACATCGATGGACACGGTGGCCTACATCGGGATGTTTTTGATGGTGGGCGTAATTGTGAACAACGGCATCGTCATTGTAGATCACATCAATCAACTGCGCCTTGGCGGTTCGGAGCGCCTTCAGGCGACGCTCCAGGCCGGACGGGACCGCTTCCGCCCGGTGATGATGACCGCACTGACGACGATTCTGGGCTGCGTGCCCCTGGCCATGGGAGGCGGCGTCGGAGGCGAGATCGCGTTTCACAGTCTCGGCAAGGCCCTGATCGGCGGGTTGACGTCGGGGACGATCTTGACGCTGTTCGTTGTCCCGCTGTTTTATTCGCTCATCGATGATTTCCGGAGCTGGACAATGACCTATTTCGCGGGCTTGGCCGCGCTGGGCAGCCGCCGACGCCCGGAGCCGCCTTCGGAAGAGGTCACCCAGGCCGGTCGGTAATGCCGGCGGGCGCCCGCCGCGAATTTGTTTCACTGCACGGTCCTGTGCTACGCTTGTGAGCTGTTTCGGATACTTGCTGATTCCGCTGCTTGGCGGACCAGAAAACGGAAGGGGATGTTGTGAGAAAACCACTGGTCGCGGGTAACTGGAAAATGCACAAGCTGGTGGGCGAATCGTTGGCGTTGGTAAACGCGCTGAAACCGCTTGTAAAAGACATTCAGGGAGTCGATATCGTTGTATGCCCGGTGTTTACCTCGTTGTACCCGGTAGCGGAGGCCTTGAAAGGCTCCGCGATCCAGCTCGGCGCACAAAACTGCTTTACCAGAGAAAGCGGCGCCTATACGGGTGAAATCTCGCCACAAATGCTGAAAGACGCGGGATGCACGTGGACCATCATCGGACACAGCGAACGGCGCCAATATTTCAATGAATCCGACGAGTTTCTCAATGAAAAGCTGCGCTTTGCGCTGGCCAGCGGCCTGAAGGTCATGTTCTGCATCGGCGAGACCCTCGAAGAGCGTGAGAGCGGCCAAATGAATGATGTGCTGGTTCGCCAGGTCACCAACGGCCTGATGGGGCTGTCGGAAACCGATTTTGACAACACCTCCATCGCCTACGAGCCCGTCTGGGCCATCGGCACGGGCGTCACCGCCACCCCCGAGCAGGCCGAAGAGGCGCACGCCTTTGTACGAAGCCTGGTCCGGGACCAGTTTGGTGAGGCCGTGGCGGATAAGGTTCGGATACAATACGGCGGCAGCGTGAAGCCGGATAATGTGGCGTCATTGATGGCGAAACCGAATGTGGACGGCTCGCTCGTGGGCGGGGCGTCGTTGAATGCCGACGGTTTTGCGGAGCTGGTGAAGAAGTCGTTGAAGTCCAGCTAACCCAGACAAGGGACGGCCCCGGGCCGGCCTGCTCTGAACGGGCAGGGCGGTAACGCGGGCAGCCTGAGAGGAAAATTACACGGATGTTTAGTTCGGTTCACAACTGGCTGTGGTGGATTTGCATTATCCTGTATGTTCCCGCATGTCTGGGCTTGATAGCCGTCGTCCTCCTCCAGAAGGGCAAAGGCGTTGGTTTCGCCGGCGCGTTCGGCCTGGGCGGTGGAGGAGCCGACACGGTATTTGGCCCACGGATGAGCAAAAGCCTCCCGGTGAAGCTTACCTACGTGGCGGCGGCCATGTTTCTGCTGCTGGCGCTGGCGATGTCGCTCCTTTCGGGACGAATCACCAAGGGCCAGGCACCCGAACTGGTGAACCCCGAGACCATCGACATGAGCGGCTATGAAGAAGCCGGAATCGGTGCGGCGCCGGGCGTGCCCGCTGTGGCAACGGAAGCTCTGGAAATCGACACTGCCGCTCCGGAGGCGGCTGGAGCCCCCGCGGCGGCCGAAGAAAGCGCTCCGGCGGAACCCGCGGCGGCCGTTGTGGATGAATCTCCTGCAGAGACGCCTGTTGGCGATTCCGAGGAGGCTTCACCCCCGCCTGCACAGTAAGGCACATGGAAACGTGACCCGGCCCAGAGCCTCCCCCGGCTCTGGGCCGGTATCTTTTACGGGGCGATTCATGCGGAACCAAGACCTGTCAAAGTAAAGGAGCGTCACGCCAGGCATGGACAAAATCCTGATTCGCGGAGGACGGCCACTCCACGGTTCGGTGTACGTTCGAGGAGCCAAAAACGCGGCATTGCCGTTGATGGCCGCGGCCCTCCTTTCCGAAGAACCGTGCGTGCTTCACAACGTGCCCTGCCTCCACGACGTGTTCACCATGGACAAGATCCTCTCTGGGATGGGCATGCGCATCGATTTCACGGGGCGCTCGATGACCCTGGACGCCTCCGATGTCAATTCCCAGGAAGCGCCGTACGACCTGGTCCGGAAGATGCGCGCGTCGTTTTTTGTGCTGGGCCCTCTTCTGGGGCGCTTTGGAAAGGCACGGGTGTCGCTGCCGGGAGGCTGTGCTATCGGAACCCGTCCGGTGGACATCCATCTCAAAGGGCTGGAAGCCCTGGGTGCATCCATCACCATCCAGGAAGGCTATATCGTCGCGGAGGGTCGCCTGCACGGCGCCGATATTGCGCTGGATTTCCCCAGCGTCGGGGCGACCGAAAACCTTCTCATGGCCGCCAGCCGTGCGAAAGGCGTCACGCGCTTGACGAATGTCGCGCGAGAACCCGAGATCGTCGATCTCGCCAGACTTTTAAATGGGCTGGGGGCGCAGATCTCCGGCGCAGGGACAGATCTCATCACAGTGGTGGGAGTGGACGCCCTGGGCGGCGCGGAACATGCGGTGATCCCCGACCGTATCGAAACGGGGACCTTCCTGCTTGCGGGAGTAGCCACGCATGGCGATGTTACCGTTCAAAACGCCTGCGCAGAGCATCTGACAAGCTTTCTGCAGAAACTGCAGGAAGCGGGGGCTGAAATCGAAATTATGGGGCAACGGATTCGCGCCCGGGCAGTAAACGGGTTCAAAAGCGTAGACATCACGACCCAGCCGTTCCCGGGATTTCCGACCGACCTCCAGGCACAGGCCATGGCCATGCTCTGCGTGGCCGAGGGGGTCAGCGTGATTCGGGAAACCGTATTCGAAAATCGCTTCATGCAGGTGGCGGAACTGGCGCGAATGGGCGCGGACATTGACTTGGATGGCAATGCGGCGCTTGTGCGGGGCGTCAAAGGTCTGAGCGGCGCGCCGGTGATGGCCTCAGACTTGCGGGCAAGCGCCGCGCTGGTGCTCGCCGGGCTGGTCGCTGAAAAAGGGGAAACCGCGGTGGCGCGCGTGTATCATATTGACCGGGGTTATGAACGCATCGAAGAACGTTTGAGCGCGCTGGGGGCGGACATCCAGCGCGTACGGCATTAGCCCCCGCTTCCTTCCAAAATGACCAGATGTCCACCGGCCGGCGGCGGGAAAGTGCGTGGAAAATGCGCATCCCGCGGGCCGGGTATTCCCAAAGGGAGAGACCTATGCGAACACTGACCATAGCGAACAGTCATGAACTGGAGCGCGTGATCCGCGCCATAGAACAGGGAGAAGATGCAGCCGCCGGCGGCGAAGCGCACCTTACCGAAGCTCTTGCGAATACCCAGGCGATTGTTGAAGCCGTTCGGACGCGCGGGGATGCCGCTGTGGCCGAATTCACAAAGCAATTCGACGGCGCCGCCCTGGACCCGGGCGAATTCGAAGTCGCGCGTTCGGACATAGACGCGGCATTCAAGCAGGTTGATCGCGAGCTGATCGCTGCACTGGAACGCGCCTTTTCAAACATCCACGCGTTCCATGCCCGCGAACTGCGGCAATCGTGGGAGGAGACTGCCGACGATGGGACAATCCTGGGCAGACGGATCGTGCCCTTGGAGCGCGTGGGCGTCTATGTGCCGGGAGCGACGGCATTCTATCCGTCCTCGGTGTTGATGAACATCGCCCCGGCGTCCGTGGCGGGGGTCGAGGAGATTATCATGGTCTCTCCGCCCTCGTACGGCGGCACGATTCACCCGCTGGTGCTTGCGGCTGCGAAGATTTCCAGGGCCACGCGGGTGTTTCGAATTGGGGGTGCGCAGTCCATCGCAGCACTGGCGTATGGAACAAACACGATCCCGGCCGTGTCTAAAATCACCGGACCGGGCAATATCTACGTAACCCTCGCCAAACGGCTCGTCTCCTCGGTTTGCGCGATCGACATGGAAGCCGGACCCTCAGAGGTCGTGGTACTGGCGGACGCAAAAGCGAACCCGCGTGAAGTCGCGGCGGAGATGCTCGCTCAGGCCGAACACGATCCCGATTCGGTGGCTATGCTGGTGACTCCCTGCGCGGAATTGCCAGGCAGGGTCGAGTCGGTTATCGAGGAGGAATTGGCGCTGCTGTCCCGCGCGAAGATCATCCGGGAGTCGCTGGCGAATTTCGGGACCATCTATGTAGTCCCTGCGATGGAGGACGCCGTCCGCCTGACAAACGTGCTCGCGCCGGAGCATCTCTCCATTCAGACCGAAGACCCGATGGCCGTGTTTGCGCATATCCGGAACGCCGGCGCCGTGATGCTCGGCGGAGGGACGCCTGTCGCGGTGACGGACTACTACGCCGGACCGAACCATATCCTGCCGACCGGGCGACGGGCGCGATTTTCATCGCCGCTGTCGGCGGAAGATTTCCGGAAAGTGATGAATTACGTTTCCTATTCGAAGGAACGGCTGCAACAGGATGCCGACGACATCATGCGGCTCGCGGTGGCCGAGGAATTTACGGCGCATGCTCGAGCCGTGGAGATACGAAAATGAAGTATGCACGCACACTGCTGCTCGACGTGGAAGGTTACGTTCCCGGCGAACAGCCGAGCGATCCGGATGTTATCAAGCTCAATACCAACGAAAACCCCTATCCCCCATCCCCCAGGGCGTTGGAAGCGCTCACGCAGGTGAGCGCGGATGCATTGCGCAAATACCCAGACCCGTTGTCGATACAGCTGCGGACCCGATGGGCGGAGATTCAGGGCTTCCCCGGCCCCGAATGGGTGGTTGCCGGCAACGGCATGGATGAGCTGCTGGCCATGGCGCTCCGAACCTTTGTAGACCCGGGCGACAGCATCCTGACGACCTCCCCCACCTATACCCTCTATGACACGCTGGCTCGGCTGCATGGCGCCCAGGTGGAGGCGGTGGAACTGGATGAGAAATTTCAAGTCCCGGAGTCGTTCTTCGGGCACGGCGGGCGCCTGTGTTTTCTGCCGCGGCCGAATGCCCCCACGGGCACCTGCGCGCCGCGTGAGGATATGGAACGCTTCTGCAGCGGTTTTCAGGGGCTGGTGGTGCTCGATGAGGCCTACGTCGACTTCGCAGACGACGATTGCATGGATTTCGCAAAGCGCCACGAGAACGTCATCGTGATGCGCACCTTTTCAAAATCGTTCAGCCTGGCCGGGTTGCGGTTGGGTCTGGGAGTGGCGCAGCCCGCTATCATCAACGAGTTCCTGAAGACGAAAGACTCGTATAACCTCAATGCGGTTACGCAGAAGGTCGGCTTGGCGGCGTTACAGGATTATGAACATATGAAGCGCAACGCTGCCCGGGTAGCGGCAACCAGAAAACGCACCACGGCGGCCCTGGAAGCACTCGGCTTCGTGGTGACGCCGTCGCAGGCGAACTTCGTGCTCGCCCACTGGAGCGGCAAGCCAGAGGCTAAGACCTTGTTTGAACGCCTGAAAGACCGCCGGATATTTGTGCGCTATTTTGACACGCCCCGGCTCCGGGACGCGCTGCGCATCAGCATCGGCACGGACCAGGAAATGGATGCACTCGTGGCGGCGTTGCGGGATATACTGCAATAACGTACGATGGGATGCGCAATAGCAGTCACGTTATGGAAAGGAATGGCAATGCGCAAGGTGTTTTCGGTGCTCATGCTGAGCATCCTCGTGATGGCGGGCTGCATGACCCTGGAAGGCGAGCCCATCCAATTCAATATTCTCTCCACGCAACAGGAAGTTGAGCTGGGCGCGCAACTTTCAGCCGAGGTCGAAAAGCAGGAGAAGATATCCAAAGACGCCGCGTTGCAGGCCTACGTCTCGGAAATTGGCGCACGGCTCGGCAGCGTCGCCACACGCCAGGACGTCCAATACCGTTTTACCGTGATCGACAACCCCGACACCGTCAACGCATTTGCCCTGCCCGGTGGACACATGTACCTCTACACCGGGCTGCTGAAAATCTGTGAAAACGAGGCGGAACTCGCCGGCGTGATGGCCCATGAGATCGGACACGTCGCGGCGCACCACCACGGAGAAGCCATGACCAAACAGTTCGGATTTGAACTGTTGACTCAGCTGGTGCTCGGAGAACAGCCCAGTACGGTCGCAAAGATCGCGACGGGGGTCTTCGGACAGGGGATGATGAGCTACTACAGCCGCGACAACGAGCGGGAAGCCGACGCGCTGGGGATGGAATTCCTCTACCGCGCGGGATACCGCCCCGATGGCATGGTCTCATTTATGCAGAAGCTAATCGCAGAGGAACAGCGCCGCGGTGGAGGCAGCCCGCTTCCCATCTTTGCGTCGCATCCCCCCACCCAGGAACGCCTGGCCCGGCTGCAGAACCAGCTGCAAAGATATCCCCAGGGCGAACTGCAACAGATCTCCCTCAACCAGGAACGCTACCGCGAGCAAGTATTGAAACGGCTCAAATAACGATCTCGGACGCACCTGCGCGACTGAGCTGTCACCAGCGACTGCGGTCGGCCCGCAAAACCTGGCGTTTTTCGGCGAAAGCAAGTCCGGCAATCCCCACTTCTTCCCCGAAGGCCTCTTCTAACTGAAAAAGGCACTATGTTGAATCGTGCGCCCTGAAATCCGTAGAGTCACTATAAACAGCATAGGAGGATTTGTGTGATGCATTGTCTGATTGCCGCCATTCTTGTCGCCGGGTTGAGCCAGGGTCCTGCATCCCAGGAAATCGTATGCCCGGGCACCTACGGAGGACATTTGCAAGGACTCGCCACGGATAACGAACAGAACATTTACTGGTCGTTTACCGTGGCCCTGGTCAAGACCAATCGCTCGGGTGAACTGCTGAAGACCGTGTCCGCCCCGAATCACCAGGGCGACCTGACCTGGGTAGACGGCAAGGTCTACGTCGCCGTGAACCTCGGCAAATTCAACCAGGAGCCCGGCCAGGCGGATTCCTGGGTGTACATCTATGACGACCAGGACCTCGCCCTGCTGGAAAAGAAGGCCGTGCCGGAACTGGTGCACGGTGCTGGCGGAATGGCCTTTCGCGACGGCAAATTCATCGTCGTGGGAGGACTTCCGGTGGGCTATTCTGAAAATTACGCGTATGAGTACGACCGCGACTTCAATTTCGTGAAACGGCATGTGATTCAGAGCGGCTACACAAAAATGGGGATCCAGACCACCTGCTGGTTCGATGGCGCGTGGTGGTTCGGATGCTATGAGGATGACAAGGGCCTGTTGAAGACCGACGAACACTTCACGCTGCTGGGCCGCTTCAACCCCAATTACTCCGTGGGTATCGCGCCCTGGACAGACGGCAAATGCCTCCGCGGCGTAAATCGTCGCCATGAAAATAAGCAACACTCCGCCTCCGCCGTCGTGGATCTGCCGGGCAAGGCCACGGAGACTGCGGAGAAATAGCGCCTCTCTCCCTTAAAGGCGGCTAAAATCCTGCGTGACGATGTAGGGGCGACGCATGCGTCGCCCCAACCAATCTCTCACCGCATCCTATACGAGCGACGCACATGTCGCCCGTATAGGAGTGCCAACAAAAATTTGGCCTGTCCGACGGCTTAAATCCCTCGCCGCGGCCCAATCATCGCCCGAGGCTCCGTCCCACTGCGGCGCCACTCAACGATTATTTGGATTACACTCAACCAAGGGCAATCCGAGTCGCGTCCTATATTGCCTGGCCGAGATAAGCGAAGAGACACACTCATTGATTTTGGCGCCCTTGTTCGCGGCGCCCGTTTCCCCGGTTTCATCTTCCGCCAGCCCTTCTGCCGGCCCACGGAAAGCGCGGGGAGACGGCGGCCGCCGGACTCGAGCTTAGATGCTGTAATCGGCAAGGCTGGGCGCTTCCCCAGGCAACAGCCGCTGCGGGCGCCGCTTCTCTTGAGGCACAGAAAAGCCCCCGCGAAGCAACTGCCTTCGCGGGGGCTGGTTTCTATCACCGCTTTCAGAAGAAGTCGTTTACTTCTTCGTATCGGTTTTCTTTTTCGCGGCCGTTTTCTTGGCGGGCTTGCGCGGCCATTCGATGGCGGCCTGAGCTGCCGCGAAACGTGCGATCGGCACGCGGAACGGGCTGCAGCTCACGTAATCCATGCCCACGCGGTGGCAGAACTTGACCGATTCGGGATCGCCGCCGTGCTCGCCGCAAATCCCAATCTTGAGATCCGGGCGCGCGGAACGACCCCGCTGAATGCCCATCTCGACCAACTGGCCGATGCCTTCCTGGTCCAGCTCCTGGAACGGGTCTTTCGGAAGGATTTTCTGGTCGAGGTACAGCGGCAGGAAGCCACCGACGTCGTCGCGAGAAAATCCGAAGCCCATCTGGGTAAGGTCGTTGGTGCCGAAACTGAAGAACTCGGCAACCCCGGCAATCTGATCCGCCAGGAGAGCCGCGCGCGGAATCTCGATCATCGTGCCGACCATGTACTTCAGCTTGATCTTGTGCGCCTTCTGCACTTCGTCGGCTACCCGCCGAATGATGGCGTCTTGATGGGCCAGCTCTTTTTCTGTCCCCACCAGCGGCACCATGATCTCCGGGAACACCTTGACCTTTTTCTTCTGCAGCTCAGCCGCCGCTTCGAGAATGGCGCGCGCCTGCATTTCGGTGATTTCCGGATACGCAACCCCGAGGCGACATCCGCGATGTCCGAGCATCGGGTTCAGCTCGTGCAACTCTTGGATGCGCGCCTTGATGCGCGCGGGCGTCACGTTAATCCGCTTGGACAACTCCTGAATCTGGGCGTTGTCCAGCGTGACGAATTCATGCAACGGCGGATCCAGCAAGCGTATCGTGACCGGTTTGCCCGCCATCGCCTTGAAGATGCCAAGGAAGTCCGCCTTCTGGTAAGGCAAGAGCTTCATGACGGCGTTGCGCCGGGTAGCCTCGTCTTCGGCCAGGATCATCTCGCGCATGTGGATGATGCGGCTGGGCTCGAAGAACATGTGCTCGGTGCGGGCCAAACCAATGCCTTCAGCACCGAATTTGATCGCCTGTTCCGCATCCGTCGGACTCTCGGCGTTCGTGCGGACGCCGATCTGGCGCAGCTGATCAGCCCACGACATCAGTTTGGCGTAGTTCTTATCGCGCTCGGGCTCCGCCGGCAACACAGGGACTTGGCCTTCGTATACCTTCCCCAGCGTGCCGTTCATCGAGATCCAGTCGCCTTCTTTGATGGTCTTGCCATCGACGGTGATCTTTTTCCGGGCGAAATCAATGTGCAGCGCGCCGCACCCGACGATGCAGCACTTGCCCCATCCGCGCGCCACGAGAGCCGCGTGGCTGGTCATGCCGCCTTTGGAGGTAAGAATGGCCTCCGCCACGTGCATGCCGTGCACGTCTTCGGGCGACGTCTCGTTACGAACCAGGATGACTTTCTTGCCCTGTTGCGCCCATTTCTCCGCGTCATCCGCCGTCAGCACGACTTGGCCCACGCCGCCGCCCGGCCCCGCGGGAAGTCCGCTGGCAAGCACCGTTGCCTTCTGCTCTTCCTTCGGGTCAAGCATCGGATGGAGCAACTCATCGAGTTGAATCGGGTTAACGCGCATAATGGCCGTGTTGCGGTTGATCAGGCGCGACTCGGCCATTTCGACGGCAATGCGCACTGCCGCCGTGCCCGTCCGCTTCCCGGTGCGGGTCTGGAGCATGTAGAGCTTCTTGTTCTCGATCGTGAACTCGACGTCCTGCATCTCTTTGTAATGACGTTCCAACTTGGTGCGAATCGTCGACAGCTGCTTATAGATATCGGGCCACTGTTCCTCAAGCGACACCATATCCTTGCTTTCGGCGCGCTTGGTCGCCTTGTTGAGCGGCAGCGGGGTGCGAATGCCGGCCACGACGTCTTCGCCCTGCGCATTGATAAGCCACTCACCAAAAAATGTATTCTCGCCCGTGGCCGGGTCGCGCGTAAACGCCACGCCCGTCCCGGACTGATCGCCCAGGTTGCCATAGACCATGGCCTGGACGTTGACGGCCGTGCCCCAATCATCCGGAATGCCTTCAATCCGGCGGTAGGAGATGGCGCGGCGGCCATTCCAAGACTGAAACACCGCGCGGATGCCGCCCCAGAGCTGTTGGTTCGCGTCATCTGGGAACGGTTTGCCGATGGTCTTCTTGACGATGGCTTTGAACTCGTCGCAGAGCTTCTTGAGGTCTTCGGCATCGAGATCGAGGTCATCCGTGACGCCCTTGGCCTTCTTCATCGCCTCCATGGCGTGCTCGAGCTTCTCACGAACCGACTCGCCATCTTTCGGGATGACGCCGGCGGCCTTTTCCATCACGACGTCCGCATACATCATAATGAGGCGCCGGTACGCGTCGTACGCGAAACGCTCATCACCCGACTCCTTGATCAGCGCAGGGAGCGTCTTTGCGCTCAGGCCGATGTTCAACACCGTGTCCATCATGCCCGGCATCGAAAGGCGCGCGCCCGACCGGACCGACATAAGCAGCGGGTTTTTGGCATCGCCGTACTTCTTGCCCATAGCTTTCTCGACCTTCGCCATGGCT
The DNA here is from genome assembly GCA_050950105.1 of Candidatus Hydrogenedentales bacterium. Lineage (GTDB taxonomy): Bacteria > Hydrogenedentota > Hydrogenedentia > Hydrogenedentales > SLHB01 > UBA2224. The sequence goes on from JBMNGZ010000001.1 coordinate 190,516, forward strand.
TTGTCGACCTCGGGGATGAGGCTCTTGGGCAAGCTCCCTTTATTTCGATAGTACTCAGTACACATCTCGGTGGTGATCGTGAATCCCGCGGGCACGGGAATGCCCAGGTTCGACATCTCCGCGAGATTGGCGCCTTTGCCGCCAAGAAGATTCCTCATCTCGGCTTTCCCCTCGGCTTTGCCACCGCCGAAGAAATATACGTACTTTTTCGCCATCTTCCGTCTCCTTCTCTGTTACATGGGGAGCTAGCCACACTGCATCCAGCATGTGGGCACTCATGCAGCACTCTCAGACAAAAACGCTGTGAACCTTTTCCCGATCAGAATCCCATCGTATTGCGGATATTCAGGCAGAAGTGGGGATAGTATACTGAAGTGAACAGTGCTCATTCAATTTTTAGGCGGGCGCCGGTCGCCGCGCCACCACCGGCGGCACGCCGCTCCAGAGGAAAAGGACGCCACCCCAACTCCGAACCTCCAACGTCGCGCGTTGAGGAACTTCACGGGCAAGCGCGGCCGCCCGCCTCAGCAGCAAAAGTCCGGGAAATTGCCCCGTTCCGGAGCCCGGCATAATCCAAACCGCGAAAGAGCCTCCGCACCAAACCGCGTCCCTTCTTCCCCTGCACTGATTCTTGGCCTGTCCCATGCTGGGACTCCCCCTCGGCGCGGATCCACCCCCCCAACTCCCGCTCAAAACCGTCCCAACAAGCGCGATCTCCGATGCCTCAAGTGAAAAATCCCCCAGAAATCGCCCTCCAAAAGGTGTCTGGACATGCCGCCGGAAGAAATGGGATAATGCCCGCACGATCACATCCAGACGGCCCGCGCAATCCCGGAACCAAGTCGACGGGTCAGCGGTGACCTTCTCCAACGCGCCTGTAGCTCAGGTGGATAGAGCATCGGCCTTCTAAGCCGAGGGTCGTGCGTTCGAATCGCACCAGGCGCGCCACTTAATCTCCCGCATGACAATTAGTGATTTCACGAACGTCTCAAGCAGGTCGTTTTTTCCGAGCCTGGACTTTTGGATGCACGGTGGAGCCATCAGAGCCGATTGGAAAAGATCGGCGGGTAAATGGTCTCGCGACCTATCTGCATCCGCAGGCCCTCGGAGAAGTGTATGCGCGGGCCTCCGGCCACCAGCCCCGGACTCATCTTTTCCGCAGCAATCTTCTCCTCCAAGTAACCCCGCAGCGCTTCGTGATTCAGCCTGCCTTGTGTCATCAAGCTTGTCTGCGCGCCTTGTTGCGCCCCTTAGTCGTCTTTGTTTGGGACGTATTTGCGCCTTCGTTCCACCCATATTCGCGACTCATTGCCGTGCGATGCCGACCCAATTCGCGGGCAATCGTTGCGTAACTCCATCCCTGTACGACAAAAAATTCGGTCTTCGTGCGTTTCACTAAGTAAGATGGGTGTAGGACATCGCGGTTCCTTCCGCTCTTGGTTGTTTGGTCCCTCCAAGAATACCGAAGGGGCCCAGTGTCTTTATTCATGACGGCTCCTGCCTTAAAACTCACCAACAAAAAAATTAAACCTAAAAAGCCGTGCACTTAGAATTTGAACATGGGGCGGTTGCTGCAGTAATGGCTTCCAAAATCTTTTACCGCGTCCGCTGCAGATGGACATTTTTGCCCACCCACACCAAAATTGGGCCCGGATCGCCGCTGCAGCGTTCTACAGTCTCGCGGGCGTAAGTGGACGCCACCCGCCGCTCCCCTTGAGGCGGTGGTGTTGGTGCCGAGGATATAATGCGCTATGGTGTTCCTGAAGACAGGAGCTGAGCCCTGAGTCTGGTCATCGCGGTGCGGGTGGAGTTGGCGGTGGCGTATGGCTGGCTACAGGAGCGGCTCACCGAAAATGTCCAGACCAGCAGCAGACTCGGCGTCGCCACCGAGAAAGGCATCGAGATCCTTGACGCGATTGACGCGATCCCCCGCGCCCTCCAGGCGGAGGAGATGGCAGCCTTGCCGCAGGCGGCGCAAGATGGCATCCTGTGACTTAGATAAACGCTGTCAACAGCCCAGTGTATATGTGACCTTGGCACACGGGATGAAGACGGCCTGCAAAGGAAAAAGGAGTAATAAGTAATGTCTGGTGGAATTTTTCTCATCAAAGACAACAAGGAACTGGTACGGGTGGAAGAGGCACAGCACGAAACGGAGGATGACTTTCAGAAGCTCCTGGCCAACTATCCCGACATGCTGGCGGGAGAGCAGATGAATCCAGTCTCGCCGAGGAAGTGGTTGTTGATAGCGCGGGAGTACGACGTGCCCGAGGAAGAGCAGGGTAGCGGCCGCTCCTTGTCTCTCGACCTTCTCTTTTTGGACCAGGACGGCATCCCCACGCTCATTGAGGTCAAGCGGAGCGCCGACCACCGCCTCCGGCGCCTAGTGGTCGGCCAGATGCTGGATTATGCCGCAAACGGCGTCGCCTATTGGCCTGTCACAGACCTCCGGAAGGCTTTCGAGGATCTTTGCGAGGAACAAGACGTCCAGCCTGAGGACAAACTCGTGGAGTGCTTCGGCGAAGAGATCGACCAAGAGGCGTTTTGGGAACAGGTGAAAACGAATTTGACTGCCGGAAAGGTGCGGCTCGTGTTTGTCGCGGACAGTATTCCCCGCCAACTGCTGCGCATCGTGGAGTTCTTGAATGAACAGATGGACCCTGCGGAAGTTCTGGCCGTCGAGATCAAACAGTATGTGGGCCAGGGGCAGAAAATCCTTGTGCCCCGTGTGATCGGTTTGACGGCAGAGGCCGAGGGCAGGAAAGCCTCGCGAAGCGGCCGGCAGTGGGATGAGGCCTCTTTCTTCGAAGACTTGACCCAGCGTCGCGGAGCGGAAGAAGCAGAAACAGCCAGGAAAATTCTCGTGTGGGGGAAAAAGAGGTTTACAAGAATTCGGTGGGGACGGGGGAAGCGGGATGGCGCTTTTGTACCGGTCTTGGACCTGCCAGGGCAATCACATTATGTACTCAATGTCTACACATATGGACGTATCGAAATCCAGTTCCAGTTCATGAAGGAACGCCCATACTTTGACAATGACAAGAACCGTCATGAATTACGTAAACGATTGAACGCCATTCCCGGCATCGTCATACCTGAGGACGGTATATCCCGGCGTCCTTCGATAGATTTGTCTGTGCTGACAGACCCAGTGAAGCTAGAGGGAGTGCTCGACGCACTGGACTGGGCATTGGAGATGATCAAGAGAGAATGTGGACCCCACGATGGGTGAGGCCTGACATCTGTCCCGTCGATTGAGCGCTAGAAACGCGCAGGGACAGTTGTTGCAGCGCTGGCATGCTTTAGTGCAGTGGAAATAATGGATGCGCAAAGGGGGTCACGAAAAAGGGGACCGTGTTTCAGAATGCAATCCTACTCTCATGCATGATATAGCCTTCTACGAAGGCTGGACTGAAAACGGGACGGAGAGAATGCTGGAGGATATTCATCGGAGCGCGCAGGGAAGAAGACAAGAGTACAGGAACGAGGCGAAATTGTGGCAGCTTCCGAGAGGAAACGCCCACTCCATTGTCAATACACGGCAAACACACGAAAACTAGAAGATGCCTTGCACCAGCCAGGATTTTTATTTGAATAGAGTGATCTACTGAGACTGAAGGGATACGAAAACATGGATTCTGGAAGCTCCTCTATGATTATGTTCCTATTGGTTTCTGCGCACACTCTCGTGCTGTCCGGACTATTCTCGGGGTTTGTAGCCCAAGAGAAAGGGCGCGACACCACATCATGGGTAATACGTGGTTTTTTGTGCGGGCCAATCGCACTCATAGCTGTAGGCCTGAGTCCAGCGAAAAATTCGGCAGTCTCTCTGCATGAAGCCGTAAATCGGAAGGACAAACAAGCGATAGCGGGTATCTTGGCCAATCATGTTAATCCTGACTCACGTGCTTCGGACACTACAACCCCTCTAATGGCAGCAGCAAAAAGTAATGATGTTGAAATACTGGAATTGCTGATAAATCACGGCGCATTATTGGAATTAAAAGATCGTCGGGGAAGAACTGCGCTTGGAATTGCAGTAGAAGCAGGGGCGTGCAACAGCGTCAGCTTGCTTCTTTCAAGGGGAGCAAACGCAGATTCCCCCAATTCGCATGCTATATTACAATCTGGCGGGTGCCTCCTAACCCCGCTTCAACATGCATCAATCAGCGGCCGTGTTGAATTAGTGCGCCTCCTTGTCAAGCATGATGCTCAGCTTGATCGTAAGTTTAAAATCATGGATTTACACGGCGTGACAGAGCTACATCTGGCGGCGAGGATGGGGCAGCTTGAGATAGTCAAAGAGCTTATTCAGTATGGCGCCAAAGCGGATGCTACAGATTCATATCAGCGCACGCCATTGTGCCACGCTGCTGCTATGGGGCATTTGCCGATCGTGCAGTTTTTCCTTGATATTGGAGCAACAGGGGGCATTTCTGGCATTAAACTCGCGTTAAAGCCGGCGAAGGACGGGCGGCATAGAGCTATCATTGAACTTTTGGAAGTTGCACTGGCGTACGAAATGGGAAAACTCGCTGCTGAGAAAGCACCAACCCAGTTCAAAGGGCAACAGAAACGCCGGAAAACGGCGCAATATCAATCTGTTCAAGATAAACAAGCTGAGCCGATCCGGATCTTCTGCCCACATTGCGGACATTCGCTTGCAATACCTGGCCACCTGAGAGGCTCTACAGGACGCTGCAAAAAATGCGGTGGGAGTGTCAGTGTTCCGCCTTGAAATCCGATTTTGGCCGTGTAGAGCCCTCCTTAAAGAATAGGGAGCGCGACGGTTTTTTGAAGGTAGTGGCGTCTGCTCCTCGTTGCAGCTCGCTTTCAATGCCTGGCCGCGCCGCCTGCTCCTCGTTGCAGCTCGCTTTCAATGCCTGGCCGCGCCGCCTGCTCCTCGTTGCAGCTCGCTTTCAATGCCTGGCCGCAAAGCGACGCCCATCTTCAAGGACCATCTGGAATACACCTCGTGCGCCCGATTGAGAGACATCGCGGCAGTGTTGTGCCCATTGTATTTTCTGGTGCTGCTTCTTTCGCGTGGGCGCACGCGCAGTGCATCCGCTGTGGCATCTGTTTCCGCGCTCCCCTGGCGCCAGGCGTGCAGCGAACGGGCGAGGTGCCGCCGCAGAGTACGGCGGTGCTGTTCGTGCTGCTGCACGCCAAGGCCTCGATAGCCGACACGTCCCCATGCCGCTCGGAATCTCCGGTGCCAAGCAAGCCTCCCGCTTCCACCCTCTTCGAAGGGGTCGTGTGCCCATGGGCGCGGGCACGGTCCCGGCCAAAGCCCAAGCGAGATTGCGACGGCGGCCGCGGGCCGGCGAAGTCCTCGACCCGAAACCATGGCTGGTCCTGTGGAAAAGCCGGGGGGCCAGGGGGGGAAACGTGGACCGCTGAAGGTGTGTACTGTCGCTCGCACAAAATTTCTGAAATTTTTTGATGCTTCTGTTCCTGCCGGTATCCTGCCGCTACTTGATGACCATGCCCGTATACTCCGGCCAGGGTTATCGAGAATTGAGCACATTAGGGTCAAACGCGCAAGAGAGGAGGAATCCATGACTGTGAATTGCGAAATGTGTCGCTTTTGGAACAGAGTGAGTGCACGAATTGGTGAATGCAGGCGTAATCCGCCGCGTTCAAGGCCGTGAGACCTGGACCACGGTGATGAGCTCGCGTGGGTGCTGACAGAACGCACGAATTGGTGTGGGTAATGCCTCACGCACACCGGGGAGTCCGTGCGTGATGCCGAGAGGGATTCAGAGCGGAGCAAAAACGGAGACTCGGGTCGAGCCAGGAACCAACTACTCACTGAACGGGACGCCGCCAGGTATCTCGGCATGAGCCGGTCATTTCTGTCGCAATCCCGCATGAATGGCAACTTGCCGAACCGCATTCCCGGCCCACCGTATGTCCGGTTCGGCCGCTCCATTCGATACAGGCTATGCGACCTGGATGAGTGGATTAACGAGCATGGCTACCGGGGGTAAGCGAATTGCAGATGAGTTGAGCCTGTGCTAACTGAGGCAGGGGGCGCTGTACTTCTGAACTGCCACTCGCTTCACTTTTAAACCGGCGCGCACAATTCGGGATGCGCCCACGCCCGAAATGTTCAACTACCGCATGCAACTGGTCTCACGCCATCCAGCGTTCCGGGGCATGCCTGTTTTCAGTAGCAGGAATAGCATAAATAACAACACCTCTGTGATGAGTTCCTGCTGCAAGACTCAGACCAGTAGGTCCTTTACGGTCACGAGATGCAGTGAAAATTGGGATCAGCTTGGAATACGCCTTGCTTGCAGAACGGGCATTTCTTCCCTTCAAGGTGATAGGTGCAAGCCATATCCCGCGAGCCGCAATCTGGACATTGCTCGATCGGGTCCCGCGAATCCACCATGAGTTTTTGTCCACAAGTTAGGCACAGGTATGGACTATCGTTGCCGACACACACGGCGAGCCGCTCATGGTTCGGGTGATAGGCATATTGCTTCGCTCCGTTCTGGTCGAAATAGTATGGGTTGCCTTCATCCCAAGCTTCGATGGAATGACCACACTTCACGCAAACGAATCGCTTGGCCCACGCCATGACCATCCCCCTTTTTGTACACGAATTGATGTGCTCAACAAGCAGGATCTTTGTTATTCAGTTCAGTTTTCATTCAGCCCGTCTGGCGCCCGAGTATGCAGCCGCTGTTTCCAGGAATTCTCGACTTGGATCACGTCCTGGGCGTCCATGTCCGGCGATACACGCTGGAGAATCGTGAAAACGAAGTTATGAGGGTCACGTTTTCGGAGCAGCTTGTTCCCGCCGTCTCCTTTTGCTGCATAATTCCGCCACCTGCCAAGGAGGTTATTCTCGCCGTAAGCGGAGCCCACATAGCCTCTGCCATCGGATCTGTCGAAGATGTAATAGATTCCGCGCCATTGGGAAATCGCGGTCTGCCAACGTTTAGGCAGTAATGCAAGTTCTTCCCATCGGAATTCGATCTCCTGCCAATTGGGCATGCGGCCCACGAAGCAGCTCTCTTCAAGCACAGCATGTATAGGAAATTCACTGCGATGCGCTCGCCGCCACCAGGCTCGTCCCTGTGTCGGCCACTCGACAACAAGTCTCCCCTTCCATTTCTTGTAGAAATCGGTCAATACCAAATCGAACCATTGAAAAGACGACCGCGTCTTTTTCGTGTTGGGCCAGCGGAACATCCCCATGGATATGAGTTCTTTATAGGCGGGTTTTCTGAAGAGTTGCTCGTTCGTGATCGGCTTGGAGCTTTTGATTGCATACAGACCGGCAAATACGGCGCTTCCAGTCTCCTGCGCAATAAACGAGGCAATATAGCCATGGCCCGTCAGCTTCTCCATCGCCTGTTCAAGCCTCTTTGTTTGGGTCTGTTGATACGTGTTGAATATATCGTGCTTCTCAGCCGCTAACCATGGCAGGGTTCTTCTGATCGTGGGCTCAGGTGGTTTGTGGCGAAGGAGGATAACGAGACGTGGGTCGATGTCTTGCTTTCTCAAAAGGTCGTTTAGGTTCACCTGGTGATTTCCCCACAGTCATGGCTCTGCTCCGGCAGGCCGGTCAAATAATTTCGCCTTATGAACTTAAGATAGCATACGTAAACGTACAGCGACCCAACCGTAGAATGTATGCGGCAGCGAAGGCCGACCATGGGTCCACCGTCATTGCGACCACGTTCATAGGGCAATAGCCAGAACTCCGAGAAAGACGGCCCATCTTGCGTGCCAAACAGGACCTGCGCCTCGAGCGGATCCTCAAACGGATCTCTTCTCCACAGCGGTCGCAATAACCCATCGAGCTCGTAATCCCCTTTTCTGGTTCCTCTCTATCTCAGCATATCAAGGGCAGCGTTTGCTGAGCAGTCGCCGGTAATGCGGACCGGCACAGGAAGGCATTGTCCAAAACGATCCTGCCCAATTTGTCGAAGACTTCGGCGCAGCCAGACGACCACATCCGTCGTCTATCTCGCGCATAATGCCCTCGAGGAGGCTGTTGATCCACATGCGCCACCGGTGCTCGCCGGGGAATGCATGAACGCAAGAGTCTCCCCAGCACCTGCTCCTACCCGATCCTAGCTCTCAGTCTTTAGCGATTCTTCTATCATGATTTTGAGCTCAAGGAAGTGATCCTCATGGAATAAAATCGTCTCTTTCTGAGCGCATAAGATAATTTCTATCGTGGGCTCCACAATTCCTCTCTGCGCTTTTGGCGTGAATGCGAGAATGTGTTCTTGTACGTCGATATCTACGTATTTGCTCCCAAACTGGAACATAGCACTGTGCCAAGGGCAGAGGCAAAGGACGTTGCCAGGCCGATCTATCCACTCCGCACTGGTGCGTGAAACAAGGTAAAGGCCTTCAAAATACGGTTGTCCATTACTTTGTTGAAAAGTCTTATGGCAAATCTGGCACTGACCAGCATACCAATCGAGAAGCTTCTGACGAACGATATCATTTTTGCTTTTCCATTTTTTCTTTACGTGAAAAGTGAACCGCGCATCAAGGGAAGGCTCGGAACTTAGTGCATCAATGATGTCTCCTCGGAGCTTCCTCCCACGGCGCTCAGGGTTTTTGGAACTACCAGAGAGGGGTTCAGCTTTGTCCACTTTGCCTCGTCCAGATTTCTTAAACGCTGCAGAGAGTTCAGTATGGTAAGATTTCACTTGTTTCGTAGCTTTTTTTGCGGCTGTGTACTTCTTGAGCTGCTCTTCAAATTGCCTTTGAATCTCGTTACGTTCTTCTTCGGGTAGTTCGACTAAGCCTTCAACAATCTTAGTGCTGATGCCAAGATCACGCGCTAGCGACGCTCGGCGCTTGTGTTCTTCGCTGGCACGCTTAGCATCTTCTCCAAAGTTTATCTCATCAAGCCAGCCGTTCCTGTTATCGAACTTGAAAGAGGTGTGCAGGCCCTCTTTGGACAACTGTGCTGGCCTGTGAAACTTTCCTTTCTTGTCAGGAATCCACTTATGTTCAGTTAGCATTAGGACCAGTGAAGATTTATCTTTCCGAAGTGGGTAGCCTCTATTTGGCCGAAAGGAAGCTTCCAGCACTTCAGGCTCTGCTTCCCTGACCACGTCCCAAATCAAGCGGTTTATTTCGAGGTTCCTTATATTCAAGAGGGCCTCCAGGTCGGGGATGATGAAATCGTCGTTAATCGCTGTAGCTCCCATCCATCGAGCTCCACGATAATAGTCTTCCCACAGGGCATCTACTCTTGGATGGTTAACTGCGGAACAGCAAGTGATAGGCAAGCATGTGGCTACCCCACAGGCCTCCGCAAACTCGCAAAATCCCTCACTCTTGAGTTCCCTGTATCCTCCCCATAATTTGTGTTTCTTAGGGAGTCCTTTGCGCAATTCTTTATAGATGATGCTGAGTCTGGTTGTCTTCAATGGTTTGTCTAGGTAACAAGAATCAGCTTGCTGTCCAGATCCGTCCCCGACGACACGAAAGATAAGATGCTGTCGGAACTTGCTAATGGAGCGCTCCTGTTCCCACCATTTGATAAAGAGACGCATGTGGTCGAGGTGCTGTTGGTGGGTGATTTTCGAACTGTCCTCCCCGTAGTAGGTTTCAAGGATGAGGTCGATACGCTCTTCTTCTCCGATCTCTCTCACTCCAAGCGCAACCAGCCCCTGAACAATCCTGTCGCTCTGCTGTGGAGTCTTTCCGCGCAAGATGGCAGGTTTGATTTGTGGCAGGGTGCGATAGGACTTCGCTTTGGGAAAGTAGGCTTCAGGCCCAGTAACGTGTCGTATAGTCTTGCCCTGCGTCACTCGCACAATCTGACACTCTCGGAGAACAAAGGCTTTGCATTCTTCCTTTGACAACGCATCTCCAAGAAGTATGTACAGCCTCTGGAGCCATTCGTCTGAACGCTCTTCTAACCATTTCAATGCTTGATCGTCTGCCAGCCACAGAAAGAGGTATGAATATCTGGACTCCAAGGCATCCTGGAGTTCCGCATAACCCCAGTGCTTAATGGCGAGGCTCTTCAAAAACAAATCAGAGCGAGTGTTTGGGACGGTCCCTTTGGCCCAGCAAGCGCTGTTTAACTGCAATAGAAATGCCAGCTCAGGAGCAGTGATGACCTCGCGTAGGGCGGCTGGGCCTTGGAAAACATGGGGTGCCGCAGCAAATCTTCCGTCATCAGTGGGTACTAGTTTATCCGAGTTAAATCGGTCGACGACGGTAGCAAGTAGTGGTTTATAGAATGGCCGTAGAGCGTCAGAAGAGTTCGGGAGGATGCCGAGAAATTGTGTTGTAAGCAACCGTTGGTCCCGAAGATGAGGAAGAATCCAGCCGAGAAGTTCACAGGTTACTTCCATTAGATGTCGATTGAAGCGGTCGTCTTCAGAAATAGTTTCGCGCGAAGGATTGGTTTTGTAGGGCCCATTAAGGATAAAGCGGAGATGAGTCTCTTGCGTTGTGCAAAACAGTACGTGGAGAAAGTCTTCAATTTCTTGAATTTGTCCTTTCTCATCCAGTTTGAATGCAATTTCAACGTCTTTGAAGGATTTTCCACGCCAAGTCGGCGTCTGTGCAAAAACGAGATATTTATTGAGGTCGCGTCCATCAGTAATAGTTGTCTCTCGAGAATCGACGCTGGGTTTGTCTTCGCGTAGATAGTGTCCTGAAGCGCCGTCGATTTCCCAGCGAATTTCTCGGATATTCCGAGTGAAGAGAAGGGTGTGCATGTTTAGGCCGGTCAGACGGGCAGAGATCCTCTCGTATGCTTCTTGGGCTGACATCAGCTCTTCGACATAGTCGGGTTTTTCAGTGTCGTGGTTGAAAGGCAGAACGATCCGAGTTCGGTCGTGAACGAGATCACTGGGATAAGGATATTCAGACACGCGATAAAGATCATGAATCATGAAATGCTCATTGCCGGAAATAATTATTGGCGTTGCGGTAAACGCAAATACAGATTTGAATCCTACCCCAAATCGGCCTGTTTTCAACATATCATCGCGGCTTGTACTCTCTCCAAAGGACGTAATGGCACGAACGTTCTCTTCTGTGAACGGTGAACCATTATGTTCGATAGTCACTTGCGTGTCCGTAAGCTTGAAGAGAATCTCTGTAGCTCCATAGTCGTCGGCATTTTGGAGCAGTTCGTATACGAAGTGCGTCAAGTCAGAGTACATGCAGATCTGTGTCTTGCGCGTTGAAGTCTTGGTGCCAAGCTCGGTGACATTCTGGCGAGTAATTGCTTCGTAATCACTGGGCATAAGGTACTTCTCCTCATCTGCTCCGCGCCATGGCGAAATCGCCCCAAACAAGAACGCATAAAGCGTGGCCTACCAGATGTTTAGAAAGCCCTTGAGCATTTGCCCACATTTGGCAAAATCCTAATCATCGCAAGATTTGGCACCTGTCGATGCGTGCAGGTCAATGGCATGGCTTTCGACGAAGCGAATTGTGGCGATTTCTTTGCCGAGCGTGACGGGCAACTCCAATGCGTCGCCCATATCGCAAAAAGCTTGCCTGAGTTTGCCACGCGCGTCGCCGATGCCATGGAGCACGAACTCGTCGTACTTCGCCGCACACACCGGGCAGAGCGCAAGATGGTTGGCATTGTGCTCTTTCGGCAAATCGAAGGCTTCGACTTTCTCGAAGTAGTGCTTGCCGTCCTTCTTGCGGAAAGGCATCTCCTCATGGCATATCTGGCAGATCAACTGGTGGTCGTCGTTTGTGTAGAGATCCCTAAGATATGCTTCCACGTCTGCTTTGCCTTGTGTACGGCTGGTTCGGACGCTACGTTCGCGCGTGTTATACAGCTTAACTGGAGCGCGCGCCGCCTTCTCCATGGCATGGATTCTGCGCCGGTTCGGCTCAGCAGGGGCTCGAACCGGGAACGCGGGTTTCGCTTGTAAGCTTATCCACCACCTCCGGAACCGCTCAGGATCTGCCTTCTTCAGCTTAGCCAGTTCCTTAGCTTCTTCCAGTGAATCGAAACCCACATCTTTTATCGCAGCATCTATGTCTTCACGCTCGGAGATTATCACTCCCAGGGCCCTCGCCAGCTCTTCGTCGCTATTCCATTCCTGAGGGAGGTCTCGAAAGTGTACTTCGCTGGGTTTGCAGAAGACACCTTCCGCATTCGGAATCCATGCAGACTTACGCAGTAGCTGGCCAGCGATAGAGAGCCACACTTTCCGCTCCCGTGGAATGAAATCTTTTGGCACGTATTTTCCATATGTATTGCATTCTTCAATTATCCCTTTGATGAAACGCGACCGGTTCGATAGAAGTACGATCCAAATGTATGTGCTCTTTTCCTTTGAGGGCGAGAGGTCAAGCAAAGCAGTCTTCAAATACTCGATGTCGAAGTTTGGGTCGAATCCATTAAGGTACCGCTTCTTATGGGAATATCTGACTTCAATATAAATAAGTTCACCGGGCCTGCCGTTCCCGTTGTAAATCTTGAGAGCTGTGCGCGCCCCCATTCTCCCTAATGCAGATCCAAGGGCCGTAATAGCCTCCTGGTGCACGAACCATGCCTCTTCATTGCCCTGCAAATAAGCACGGAGGCCCTGATCTTCCACAAACCAGACCTCGCCGGGTGCCTTGAGCTCCAATTTCTTGTTGCCAGCATTCTCTGCCTTTATGAATGGCGTCTTACGGCACTCCGCAAGTAAACGCTCGGTCCTTTCCTTTGAATCAATTGACAGTGCCTTGGATACAGCTAAGAGCTCCGCCTCAGTAGGGTAGGGTGCGTTTTCACGGGTTGGACCTGGCCGATATTTCGATAAAATGGTCTTGATCACATATTCAACTTCATCGAGCTCTTGTACGCCTACAGCATGCAGAAATGCCTTGGCCTTTTTCTTCTGGCTGTTGTCGCTTCCATTTGAATAGACGTCGATCGCGACTCGAGGGAACTTGTCGTCGTGTTCAATCCCGTCGCTCGGAAAAAAGCACTCACATCCGCAGCGATAAATCTCATCGCTGCAGCGAACAAGACTTATACGGCGAATAGTCTGTGTTCTATCCGTTTGTGCATAGTGTGGGGGTGCGTTCAGGTAGTCATGTAACAGTGAATAGAGTGCCTGGTGCCACTTGGCATCCTTGCTACGCATCCATTGGCTCAGTGCGTCTTTGTTCAGGCCGGCCAATGCTTTCACGAGATTGCTGGTCTCCCATGGCTCAATACCGAGCATGGACAAGAAGTTATCCTCGCGTTGATTCCGCTGGGGAGGATTGGCAGCCCAAATCGGAGCGGAATAATCTCCACCTAGAAGCGTGACCAGGTCATCATCATTGATAAGATCCGAAAGGACTTTGGGGCCCCGAAAAATGCGTTTCGCTGCGGCATGCGTGTCTCCGTCACGTTTCATAGGGACAAGTTCGTTCTCCTTGAACGCTTTCACCAACTGGTCCATCAAGGGTCGGTAAAAGTTCGAAAGATTGTCCCTGTCGTTTGGCAGCAGCGCCAGCGCGTGTACATTTAGTAGCCTCTGATCGCGGATCTTCGGCATCGATTCTGCCAGCAGGTCAGCCAAGTGGTCGCGCAAATCGTTGTTTCCCACACATTCACGCACACTGTCGCGTCCGACTGTCGAGGCGAAAGGTGCATGAAGATGGAAATGGAGGTTGGAGGTTTCCTTTTCCGCCGGAAAGTATATGAACACGCGCCCCGGCTCAATCGGCATAAGTCCCCATTCCGAAAAGGTATCGGCGTCGCCTTTTGACTTGGCCGGCGTCAACCCAAAAGCCACAGCAATCCGGCACGATTTCTCTTTCAACTCTTCGTCTTCATAGTCTTTAACTCTCACAGTCTTATCGAATCTGAGGAACCACCTGGATGTGGGAGCAAGTTGGTTCGGCTGCTGAACGAGGATTTCAATTCGGTTGTCTTTGAGGTGGTTTCGTTCGATACAACCCTTCGATGAATCAGGCAAAGAATATTCAATTTTACGAATATGTGTGAGGAAGAGCAAGGTCGACGCGTCGAGGGCACATTCAAGTTCTAAGTGCACGCCAGGCGACTTTTCGTTTTTTCAGGAAGACTTCATTGGGTGTTCGGTATCCGAGGCATTTTTTTGGTCGGTTGTTTAGTTCATCGACTATCTCCTGGAGTTTTTCTTTGGAGAGTTGTTTAAAGCATGTGCCCTTAGGCAGATAGCGTCGAATGAGTCCGTTGACCTGCTCGTTGCTTCCGCGTTGGTAGGCGGCATAAGGGTCTGCGAAGTAGATGCGGGCGCCGAGCTGCTCGGTAATGATGTTGTGCGCGGCAAACTCGGTGCCGTTATCAAAGGTAATGGTTTTGATCCAGGAGGCTGGACGGTCCAGGAGTGCTTCGACCACCGCGTGGCAGACTTCGGCCGCCCGCTTGGTCGTGAGCTTGACGGCGTGGAGGATACGCGAGGCCCGCTCCAGGAGCGTGAGGATAAACGAGTTCTGCCCTTTTCCGACGATCAGGTCGCCTTCCCAATGCCCGGTTTCGACGCGATGCTCGACAGCAGCGGGGCGTTCAGCGATGCTGACCCGGTTCGGGATTATAGGGCCTCTGCGGGTCTTTCCCTGGCCCCGTTTACGCCGTTTGGGGCGGGCCTGAGTCAGAAATTCCCAGAGATAATCGAGGTAGTGCCGGTTGGAGTAGATCGCCTGGTAGATGGTCTCGTGGCACACCCGCATCCGCGGGTCCTCGGGGAAGTCTATGCGCAGACGCCCGGCCACCAGCTCCGGACTCGTCTTTTCCACGGCAATCTTGACCTCCACGTAGTCCCGTAGCGGCTCATGACTCAGCCTGCCCTTGGGCCGGCAAGCCTGCCTTCGCGCTTTGTAGCGTTCCGCAGCCGTTTCTGCACGGTACGCGCTGGCGCTCTTGTTGCGCCGGTACTCACGGCTAATCGTCGTGCGATGCCGGCCCAATTCGACGGCAATCGCAGTGTAGCTCCATCCCTGTGCGATAAAAAGTTCGATCTTCGCGCGCTCCATTGGGGTAAGATGGGTGTAGGACATCGGGATTCCTTTCGCTCTTGGTTGTTTGCTATCTCCAAGAATACCGAATGGGTCCCGATGTCTTCTTCTTTTCCACCTCCTCGCTCAAGACTCACCAACAGGAAAAAGGCCGCCCTTCCCTCTGTCGCCGTCCGCCGCCGCTCATCGTGAGCGACGGACGGCTCCGACGGGAAAGGGCTAAACCTAGCAACCGTGCACTTAGTATTAGAATGCGCGGAGCGCCTTGAGAAGTTTTTCGATCTCGCTCCTTGCCTGTTCCTGAGACTTTTTGGGGTTGTCAAATGGCAGGATAAATCGAGTTCGGCCATCACTGGATGAGCCTTTTGAAATCCCATCGGTATCAGGAACCACCATATCGCGAATTCTGAAATGAAACTCACCTGATTCAATTTCCGGCGTTTCGGTATAGGCAAACACTGCCTTGAAGCCGACTCCAAACTTACCGATGCTGGTGGCATCATCACGTTTTGTGCTAAACCCAATGCTGGTGATGGCATCTACGTCGTCGATCGAAAAGAGCCGCTTGCCGTCGTGCTCGAACTCGATGCGGTCATCATGCAGGCTGAACTGTACCTCAACCGCACGGGCATCTTCCGCGTTTTGAAGTAATTCATAAATGAAATGGGCGTTATCCGGGTAGAGGTCGGCGAGCAGGCGTTTGAGACCAGCTTCAAAGTTGTTTTCCTTATTTGCTTCAACCCACTTTCGGCGTTTCTGCGCGATGGCTTTGATTGCATCATCCACAGCCTTTCTCCCCTCCGTTGCCCCCAGCCACTCTCAGAATGCCCCAGCCTGTCGGCTGGGCTATGACGTCAGCCTTGTGCGTTGCTTTATCTATCTGGAGGGCGTGACGGTCGAAGTCGGCCTGGGCGTTATCTTTCTGGCGAGATTTCATGGTGCGGATTTTGTCGTTTTCGGCGCTGGTCAGTTGGGCGTCGAGCACTGTCATGCGTGCTCTGTGACTAGTCTCCAGGCTGGAGCGGCGGAACTCTGCTAGGCGGTGAGTCTTCTCGATATGTTCGGCGCGGGCATCGGACCAAACTTCGTAGTGGCGACTTTCGAGCGCGTTGCGTACTTCTTCGCTAAGGGCGTCCGGGTCGACCTCATACTCCTCGGCGTCGGGCAGCAACCGCAGGAACTCGGGGGTGAGGGTCGGATTGGTTGTGACGGGCCGGAACTCGACGTCCTCGCGGATGCCGTGGTACTGCCAGCGATAGATCGCGAAAGGATAGTCGCCTGGCTGGACGATGTCGGTAGTCACGCGAATGCCGACAACAGGCACGCCCTTGTCGACCCCACTGACGGCGCGCGCAGCTTGGACGACTAGCGGGTGAATGGGCGTGATGAGGCAGATTGTTCGATCTTCCACGGCGTAGGCGGGATCGAATGTGAAAGCAAGATTAGGGTCATTGCCTTTAAGCCACGTCTCCCATTCGCGGGCAACGCGAGACGTTTGATTTTCGATATTTGCGAAGTCTTTCAGCAGTGTTTCGCGAGCTTCGCGGGCCAAAAGGAGGCGCTTCCTTGCTCCGTCTCCGGTCACGGGGGATTGCTCTTTTCCCGCGCGGTCATGCAAATATTCCACAACGAGACGTTCGAGTGAGGAAGCTGAAAGCCAGTAACTCGAGGCGTCCTCGATATCCTGCTTGAACTGATCCTCTGGTAATCGCAGGCCAAAAAGTTCGGTCTGGCGCGTTTCGAGATCTTGCTGCTCTTTGACAAGCCGGATGCTGTTGTCGGCGAGTTGTTCCAGCCTTGCGTGACGTTCCGCGGGGGAGAGGGAGAGATTCTGGGCAACGCTCGTGATCTCGCGGCTGATTTCGCCCAGGATGGCTTCGTTTGCTCCTAGAGCACGTTCGAAGACGCCGATGCGCAGAAGGCAGCGCTCATAGATTTCGGCGTCAATAGTATCCGGAGTGATCAGGTTGTAGATCGCGACGGCCTCGCTGGTTTGGCCCCAGCGGTCAATACGGCCGATGCGCTGGTCGATGCGCATCGGGTTCCAGGGTAGATCATAATTCACCATGCAGTCGCAGAACTGATAATCGAGCCCCTCGCAACCGATCTCGGAAAAAAGAAGCACATCAAGGGCTATGTCATTGTCTCGGCTCAGTTCAAATCGCGCGCGAAGCGCAACGCGGTCGTCATCGCCTACGCCGCCATGGATCAAGCCTACACGGAACCCCGCATCCAGCAGCGCCCGTTGAAGATAGGCGAGTGTATGCCGGAAACTGCTGAACAGCATCACTTTGTTGTTCTGGAGCGACTGTTTCTCTTCGAGGATGCCCTTCAGGGCAAGAAACTTGGGATCGGCGTTGGGGTCACGTGGCAGGCCTGCAGCCTGGCTCAGAGCATCGTTGATGAGTTGCCGAACCGTCGGCGCAGCGCGGTCAATGTCGAAGTCAATCCCCTCATCCTCGCCTTCCTCGGCGCTCAGGTTATCGAGTTCATCAAACCTGCGCGAAAGGATGTCCTTGAGGAACGGCGCCAGTGCATGGATGCAGCTCGCGGCCTGTCGGCGGATGGTCGTGAGCAGGAACCGGACCGATTGAATCCCATGCAGTTCAGCATAGATGGCGGCCTGGGCAGCGATCACGGCATCGTGCAGACTCTTCTGCTTGGGAGTGAATTCGACTGTCACTGTCTCGGGTTTGCGCTGGGTGAATTCGCCAATATCGCGACGCAGAGTACGGTTCATCAGGCCCGACAGCGTGTGCAGCTGCTCGATCCTTCGAATCGCATGCACGCGCACAGCGCGGTCGGTACTGGCATCGGCTAGAGAATCAAAGACTTCCTGAAAATGAGGATCATTCTGCAGCACTGATCGGCCCCAGGGTGTTTCAGCGGCCGATGCCAAGGCCTTACGCGCTTCTTCGGCCCAGTCTTGGGCACCTTGGCGGGCGCAGAGAACGGCTTGGTTAATGTGTTCGTTCGGTTCCGTGATGGCTTCATAGCTGGCCTTGTCGATAATGATGTCCGGACGCAAGGTGTTCAGGAGCACGAAAAGATCGTTGTCGCTCATCTGAATCGGGGTCGCGGTGAGAAAGACGACAGCTTCGGCGTTCTCACAAAAGAATCGAACGGCCTCGTAGCGCTGCGTATTCGTGTTGCGGATGTGATGCGCCTCGTCAACAATCACGAGATCGAACTGCGGAGGTGGGTCGAGTTGTAGCAGGCCTTTTCTGCGCTTGCCCTTGCCATGCAGAATTTCATCGGTCAAGAGTGAAAAGGGGAGAATAGCTCTCTCGTAGCGTTGTGGCCATTGACCGTCGAGGTCTGTCTCGGAGATGCAATGGCGCAATATGGGGCCGTCGAGATGCTCGAAACGCTCGTCGAAGCGTCTCATTTCACGCCGCCATTTTTCCTCCGTTATCAGTGGGCGGGGACAGACAATGAGCACGCGCTGGATATCCCGGCGGGCCTGGAGTTCACGAAGAATCAGCCCAGCCTCGATCGTCTTTCCAACGCCGACACTGTCGGCTATCAGCAAGCGTGGCCGGTCGGAACGGATGAATTTGAGTACGGGACGAAACTGATAGGGAATCAGTTCAATGCGCGCGGCATGGAGCGAATAAAGGTTCGATATGCTCGGGTGCAACAGTTGGAGGGCCGTCAGACGGGCATGGAATTCATTTAGCGACGCGACAGTCATCGACTCGTCTTTGACGTCGCTTGGCATGAGTTGGCTCTCGTAGTAAGAGGCCTTTCCGCCGTCAAGGAAGACCAGGTAGCGAGTTTCCTTTTCGCCTGGCATCACGGAGATGATCGCGCCGGATTTTGAAGGATTGGCACGCAGCCGAACGACGTCGCCGGGGGCATATGTCGACCTCCGCTCTGGTTGCGGATCGGCCTGCTGCCGTAGCACAGTTTCAGGGGACGGGGATGGTGGCTTACTCAAAACGGTTTCCTTTGCCTCCCGAATCTCCGATAGAAGCGGGTCATCGGGGGAAAGAAGGAACAGGAAACGCTGTAGCGTATCCAGATCACGATAGATGTCGTCGTCTGATGGCACTGCCACGGTAGCATGTGCCCATCGGTTTCGGACCGCCTGCATCTCCTTCACATAGTTACGCCCTTCGCGTGGCCAGAGCTGAGCATTCGACAGCTCGAACCAATTCTGATCAACGATTCGGAGGAGCTCAGCAAGGTCAAGGTCTTCCAGTTCCGTTATGCCCCGTCGTGCGACGTGTTGCTGCTGTTGAAAAGAGAGCTTTTCCTTCACGCACTTATCCCACCAGGTTTCATTAAGAACGGGTAGGATTTCCGTCAGTGTTCGGCAGATAACTCGTGCTGTCTGCTCCAGCATTTGGTGCATATCCACTTCCGCGCCGCAACCTTTCGGTGTCTTTGAGCCTGAAAATGTTGGAACTGCCCGAACCTGAGGCTTTTACAGATTCAGCTCGGGAAATTCCTGAGCTTCGATAATAGTGTAGCGCTAAGCTCTCTGCCGTGCAATTGGCAAGAAACGCGTGCTCATACTTCAAATTCTGCGAACCCAGAGGCACTTGGCATGGGGTCAAGCGACGAGAGAACGAAGGAGGATTCCAGGATGATTAAAAGACCACAAAGCAGCAATCTATTACAGCGCATAATCGACTGAAATCACACGAGTTGTGCAGAATCGTCCATCTCGTTCGTGTGGTCAAAAACGGCTAGAAATGGCCTTTTGTTAAAGCCAAGTGTGCCGTATTTGGGCCAAGAATCGTAACCAGCCCGAGAGAGCTGTTCGGGTATCCCCAAAACCCTGACAGAACTGACAAAACCCTGCGGGCTACAGTCGCAGGGTTGAAGCTTCCTCACATCTTTGCCCTGAAATCGCCTTAGCCAATCACCTAAGGCCTTGCCGGACATTTCGCGGCCCGAGGTGCTGCGGGCTTTCGATGACTGGGGTCGCGGCCGCAGAGTACCGCGGTGCTGTTCGTGCTGCTGCACGCCAAGGCCTCGATAGCCGGCACGTCCCCATGCCGCTCGGAATCTCTGGTGCCAAGCAAACCTCCCGCTTCCATCCTCTTCGAAGCGGTCGTATGCCCATGGATCTGGGCAAGGTCCCGGCCCCAGAAGTCGGGTGGGAACATTGTGGTGTTGAGCGAGGAAGAGCCACAGGTCCGTTCTCTCAAACGGCGGCGTATCGACCATTCCTCCCGCTTTTCGGCGAAAGCTCTGCAGAAGGTAATTCTCCTGTTCTTCATCAAAACTGAAGACCTTGGGCCGAAGACTGGGCTTGTCGCCGTCGGGCTTATGGGACTCCCCTCGAAACCACACGCTATGGGGTTTTTCCCATTCCGCCCACGTCTTCTCGACCCGCTCAACGAATTGTTTAATGCACGTGATGTGTTTTGTGTTCATGTAAACCACCGGCAGGTCCCATCTTGCCCCTACTGCAGGCGCAATGGGCCCGGTTCTGCGGGCCCTTAAGACCAAGCCCGGAGAAATCACTCCAATGCGCGGTCTCCGAGGCCTTCCGGCAGCCCTCCTTCATTCACAAGGCCCGCTCACAACACTCGCACAAGCTCGGCAATGACTTGGAATTCCCCTTCGCCAGTATTTTCGAGTATGACTGTCTCGTAGCCCGGCGTGCTTGTATCCGGTCGCAAGAGGATGCGGGAATGGCGCCATGTACCATCGTCGGCGTAGACTTTCTCGCTTTCGTAGACTTTGACGGTGTAGTGACCGCCGAGGTCGGCATCGTGGATGTCGCGGTGTCGGGCCAGGACGACCTTGCCCTGGCGCGTACCCTTGGGATGGAGGCGAAACAGAGCGTAGGCGCCGTTTGGGATTCTTCGATTCATGGATTCACCCACGACCTGCGCAACGAACAAGTCAGGAGAAGGCTTAACGCCGGGTGGCGCCTCTATCCAGGTGTAGTCACCTACGGGGATTGGTGCATCGCTCCGCAGAATCTCGTCAACGTGCTGTTCGTCGCTGAACAGGCCAGCGGCAACCTTGAGGTCGTATAACGGGATGGCATTCTCGAAAGGTCTGACCTCGTCGGGGGACAGGATACGGAACGGCAGCATGTTGCCCGCGGCAGCGTCTGTTGGGCTGGGCAGAGCATACCAGCTACCGCAGACTGAGCCTCCCGCAAGCATACTATCATCCGCTTTGGACTCTGTTGCGGCGATGAATTTGCTGGCTAAATCATGACCCAGGTGGGCCAATCCAGCCCGTCTTCGCTTCAAGTTTTCAGGGGAAAGGCCCTGGATTTTCAGGAAATACGGGTCGGTTGGCCGGCAGTCCAGACCTGTACTGCCAGCAATCTTGATCAGAGCCTTGTAGAGCCTGTCCTTGTCTGCCAGTGCCAGCACGGCCTCCTCGCTAAAGCTGTAAGGCAGCGGGTCTTCGAATAATGCCGGTTTCTGAGCTTCTGCGAGGAAGGTAAGCGAAGTCCTGACTAGAATCTGTCTCGCCTCCTCACGCAGAGAGAGAATCTCTGAGCGCTTCCGGGCCTCTTCGACACGTCTGATGCCGTCACAAACCGACTGGCGGGCAGTCTCGAGCATGTTTACGGGCGCGTCCATCACTCCAATGCTGCGCGTCTCCGGCCCTTCGGCGAGGAGCCCCTGCAACTCGGTGACGGTTCGAACTGGTGTGGCCGAGTCTTCCGTTCCGTGCACGCAAACGCTGACCGGCGGGTGTCCCGAACTCGCGAGAAGTCCGATGCCCCCTTTGGAGCCGTCGGAGCCATCTGGGTCTGGGATACTTGCTAGAATGTTTTCGAGGAGGGGATTTCCATACGTTAGAAGCTGCACGCTGTTCGGATGCTTGTCAAAGACGCCCGGGTCAAAGGTTACCGCAACCTGTTCGTCATTCCATGCCAGGATATGGGCTCCGGCGATCTCCGGATGGGCCGTGAACAGATGGCCGAGCAATTTCGATTCCACCAGGGCACGTTCCAGTTGCTGGAGCGTCACTGGCACAGGCTCCTCTTGCACGGCCTGCACAGTCTCATCAACAAAAGCGTCCAGGTCCAGGCCCGACAACTCTTGCGATTCCACCTGTTCTCGTATCGAGACGATCTCCTCTTCGAGTCGCTTTGCCCGCTCCTTGCCTCGGAGCATCGCCACCTGCTCAATGGTCTTCGCCACCTGATTCAGTATCGGCTGCAGCTTGCCCACCACATCCTCGAACCAATCGATTCGGTCTTCAAGCCGCTGGTATACAATCGCCTCCACGGTCCCCTCAAAGAAGTAATTGCGTATCCACACTTCGTCGAATTTTTGTCCGATACGATCGATACGCCCGATGCGCTGCTCGACACGCATGGGATTCCAGGGGAGGTCGTAGTTGATGAGCACGCCGCAGGTTTGCAGGTTCAAGCCTTCACTCGCCGATTCTGTGCAAAGCAGAATCTTGATCTCATCGCCTCGCGTAAAGGCGGCCTTGAGTTCTTCCTTGGGCCGGGTCATCCATGCGACGCCATCCCATTGCTCACCGCCCCGCCCGGAGTAACAGGCCACCTGGTGTCCGTAAACCTGGCGCAACTGGTCGCGCAGGTAGTCCATGGTGTCCGTATACTGCGTGAAGATGATGACCTTGTCACGGCGGTCGAAGAAATGCCTCAGGTCTTCGAACAGGCGCTCGAGTTTGGAATCTGAGCCCAGTGCTTTCAGATCATGAAGGAAGTCTTCAATATACTCCAATTCGCCTTGGAATCGTGCGCGCTCCTCGTCCGTCAGTTCTTCGGTGATATCGAGGTCAAGATCTTCCTGCTCCAAGTCATCGTCAGTCAAACCCTCGGCAGGAAGCGCGATTCCCATCAGGAATTGTTTGCGGCGTTCCAAGCTCTTCTGGAGTGCGTAGAAGGAACTGGTCAGGCGCCGCCGGTAAACGGTCATCACGAAGCCCAGGCCTTTCCGTTCGGCCTCGTACTTCTGATAGAAATCGCTGATATACTCGTCAATCCGGTCATAGAGTTCCCGTTCGCTTCGCGGCCCTTCCTGCAGCTCTATCCATTCGTTCTTCGGCTTTCTGCGGGGCACGTTTTCAGTCAGCAGCCCTTTTTCCCGGTATTTTCTCAAGAGCCCGCGGGTGTTTCGCCAGACAAAACGCCGCAACGGTGTGGACCGTCGGACAAGCTCGTGCAGATAGGCCTGCTGCTTCCGACTCAGTTGAGCAACGGTCGTCTGGGGTTTGTTTGAGTGCGGCAAATCCCGCACAACGTTCCAGTCAACCAGGCCGAGGTCCCGTTGCGCCTCTTCCTCAAATGCCGGTTCTGTCACGCCTCCAGCGTCCCGATAGTCCCGCACCATGGAAAAGATAAACGGCCAATCCCTGTCGCGGAACGACTTCCTGAGTTCGGCGAAAAACTTCAGGAAGTTTTCCTGCAGCGCACCCCATTTGCCGCCGAGCCCAAGCGCCTTCAGGAGATCCCACACCTCGACCGGATGCACCTGCATCGGCGTCGCCGTCAAGAGGTAGAGGCATCTAGTTCGATCTCGTAGCCCGGGCCGTCCCGCAACGCCGGCCAGGAGTTCGAGGAGCCGGTTGGGGCGGTATCGCTGCTCATCCTGGAAATCGCGCCGGCGGGCGTGATGTGCTTCGTCTACAATGACAAGGTCCCAGGGCTGGGCAGCCAGGAGGTCTCCCTGTCGCTCACGGCGCTTGGCCAGTTGGCTCGATGCGAGCAACAGCGGACAGGCGCTCCACACCGACTCTCCGAGCCAGGGAACATCGCGGTCAAAGACATCTTTAAGCGCGCCGCCATCGTAACGCGGGACATTCAACGCGAACTTCTCGTAGAGCTCTTCCTGCCATTGCCTCATAACGCTCTTGGGCACGAGCAAGAGCGCCCGCTTTACACGCCCCGAAATCACCAGTTGCCGCAGGGCCAGCCCGGCCTCGATGGTTTTGCCAAGCCCTACTTCGTCGCAGAAGAGATAGTTGGCAGGGTATGTTTCAACTACTTTGTTGACGATGCGAAGTTGGTGCGGCCATGGACGAACCGTGCTGGTCTCCATGCCTATCCGGTTGGCGTTGGGGAGGTACGGCGCTTCACGGAGGAACCGGAACAAAAGCCGTTCTTTCGCTAGCGTGTCCTCGCCGGCCCCCTGCGGCGGGGTGGCGAGTTTCGGAGGCGTCAGGGGCGTTGGTTTTTCGAGCGGGTCCGCCGTGGGAGCGACCGGCGGGCAATAGGCCAGCAGCTCTTCTTTCGCCGCCTCCGGCAGCTCGAGCGCAAGCCAACTGTCTTCTTTGCCTGCCCACAAGCGTTGGAAGCGTTGTTCCACCTGGTCGATGAACTGGGGCAATGCGGGGACCACGTCGCCGCCGTGTGCGGCCGGCCACGAGGTAAAAACCGAGAACACCTCATAGTTCCACTGCCAGCCGTTCGCGGAATCGTTACTGCTGCCGCTGAATGCGAGCCGGTTGCCTTCGGCATCCTCGAAAACGCCTTCTTTGGGGTGATAGTACTCTCGCGCCTCCGACGCCGGCAGGGGATTCCCCTGCGCATCTCGAGGCAATACAACGCGGATCTCGAGCCGGTGATGGGCTACCAGCCAGGCCAGAGCCTCGAGCCGCGCACGCATCGATTGATCATTTGGATCTGCCAGGCAGCCCACCAGCGCGCTGCCAACCCTGTCCCGCAGATCGGCCCCCTGTTTGACCGCCTCGACATCCTCGTGCGACAACTCCGCGCCGCACAGAAGCCGCATGCGCCCGTTATTTTGAATGAGCCGGGCCACACCGGCGGCGGCGATGGCCAACGCCGCGCTCGAGAAGAACCCCGTCGTGCGGTCAAAGCGAACACTCGCCTCCAAAGCAGGGATGTAGAAATCGTGCAGCCGATCGTCACCCGCCCCATAGGAGATCTTCCATGTCCTGTTTGACAACACCGGCACTAGACTGATTCCTCCGCCGACCCTTCAGCAGACTGAGCTACTAGACAGGATTCACGCCATTCCACCGCCACGGCTTTCTCGAGAATCCGCCTAACACTACGGGGGACACATAAAGGCTGGCGTCCAACCAGCTTCCGCGCCACATAGCGGGCGATCAATGGCTTGCTATCTTCCCTCAGGCCAAGCTCTTTTCGCGCTTCGGATTCGAGGGATTCTAGGTCCTTAATCTCTGCCCGCAGACGCACTTCCCATGTCTCATCGAAACAAGCCATCTTGTCATCGACGAAGGGGTCATCGGGGCCCTCAAGGTTTGCACCGACCAACTGGACAAGCTCTTGAGACTTGCGGACGGTTTCTCTGTCTCTGTTGTCTTTGTCGTAATCAAAAAGCAGGTAGCACGGAATACCCAACTCGTTAAAGACACGGTACAGGCGATCCATTGGGCCCTTTCCGCCACATTCGACAACGCTCACATTATCGACATCGAAGGAGATGCCAAGGGCTTCAGCATAGATAGGAAGGCTGTACTCCTCTGTAGCACCCTCTACAAGGATGATTCGCCGAGCGAAGAATCCCTCACTTCGCGTAGGATTGTATGCGTGGGAATAGTGGTCACGGATTGAATCCGAGGTGACTTTCCCTTCCAGGTTAGGATACCTAGAGACGAGGTCGTCAATAATCCTCTTCATCGGAAGTTGGCGTGCGGAACTCACGACGGTCTTCTTGGCGCCAACCTGCTCGGGCCGGCTCTCCACGCGGATGATCTCGTCAAAGTAGGCGACATCAACCAAGAGGGACGAATGGGTGGAGAAAAGAACCTGATCGCCCGCATCCGCCATATTCCGAAATACCCGTCGAATGGTTCGTTGGGCCTGTGGATGCATGTAGAGTTCCGGCTCTTCAACGGCCAGAATCAGAGTGCGCTTCTTCTCAGTGCCCTCAGACGTCATATGCTGAGCGTAACGGCGTAGAATCGAGAAGATGATAGCCCTCTGCAGGCCGTGTCCTTTGTTTTCCACGACGTTCCGGAAGCCATCGTCCACATAGAGCCGCGGACTGGTGAACATTACCTCGAGGGTTGGTGTCTGGAATTCGATTTCCAGGTCACAACCCTGAAAGAGTTCGGCGAGGAGCGTGTTAAGTTGTTGCTCAGTCTCGGCAATGAGCTGTACGCGCTCGCCACCGCCACATCGATTGAATTGCTTTGCGATGTCTTGCAACATTGTCTCGATTTCGGAACGCTTTTCCTGAGTGACCGTGTCGAGAATTGCGTAAAGGAGTCTGCCAAATGGGTTTGACTTGGTGACCTTTGACTCGTCTGTTACGTCGCGGACAGCAGGGACCATGACGAAGAACGGCAGCGATCCCTTGAGGACACCCGCATAACCTTTCGGATTGTTCTGCCAGTCGACTTCCAGAGGTATCTTGTCTTGATATCGCTGAACGAACTCAGCCGCTTTCTCTTTCCAGACGCCAACTTTGGGGATGCCGGTAGGACCGAGGAAATCAACGAAGTCAATCCCCTCAATGACAAGTTCTTCCTTCTTCGCCCACCACTCCTTTATCTGCGCGCCGTTTATCTCGGCATCGCGTAGCCATTTCTCCTTCGGAAGTGGCTTGCAGTAGTGCTGGCTGATGGTAATCTTGCTCTCGCCATCCTCTGACTCCAAGCCCTCCCCATCCGAGCTGCCGCCCGTGTACTTCGCACTCCTTGCCATATGGAACGTGCCATCCGGCTTCAGATACGGCCCCAGCTTCTCCTTTTCCGGGTCGGTGAGGTCACAAAAAACCGCCTCTACCCATATAGTAAGCGCCGTATCGGAGTTCCAGAAGGATTCATCACTGAGAGACTTGGTTGACGGATTGAAAAGGAAATCGAGTGCTCTGAGCAGCGAGGATTTCCCAGCGTTGTTCGCGCCGACAAGCGCATGCATGCTCTGAATATTCAGTTCCTCGTCGCGCCAGGAGCGGAAGTTCTTAATTCGCAAGCTACGGAGTTGCATATAAAATCTCCTTTCGCTTCACACCCTCATTTTCCTCCCTTGTCTTTCCTCTTGTCTTCATCCTTTGCGCCGCCTTTTTCGAGCTTGTCCATGCCGAATTCGGTTTGGACGGGGGCTGGAATCTCTTCTTCTTCGGCGGGGACGGTGAGGTCGTCGAAGAAGGCGAGGCGCATTTTGTCGAGTGTGTCGGCTTCGGGACGGGCGAATTTCTCTTTGAGTTTGGTTCTGGGGATGGCGTTGAGCAGGGCCTGGATGCAGGCTTTGAAAGTGCCATCGGTCATCAGGCCGGTTGTTTTGAGGAATTGCTCGCAGGCCTTGGAGCCGTCTTCTTCGTAGAGCATCATGGCCGTGTGGACGGCATCGATCCAGCAGTCAAACGTGACCTTGTCTTCGTCGACCATGTCTTTTTTGCGGCGCCCTTTGGGTGGATGCAGCACCACGAATGACGATTTTTTGCGCAGAAGGCGTTTGGTGGCGATGAGGTCTTTCTCGAGGTCGAGCCCGAGCGCAATGGCCAGTTTGCGGGCTTCGTCGCCGGGAAATTCCTCGGCTTTGAACGCGTCCCAGGCCATGAGATACCAGTCGGTATATTGGTCGAACTGAACTGCCCGGCCCAGGAGCAGGCCTTGTTTTCGCAGGGCGATCACTTCTTCGCGGGCGAGGTCGAGGGCCACTTCCGGCCGGAGCGTCTTGGGTTCGCCCGTGCGCTCGTCGACTTCACTGGTCAATACGGGCCAGTTTTCGGATAGGATCGACAGGACCGGGCCGAAGGTAGAGATATAGAGATCCACGCCCGCGATGCCCTGCCGCTCGAATGCGGCGGCTTTCTCGCGAGCCACCCGGCGGATCTGCCCCTTGATATCGTCCCACCAGACCGGCTCGCCGGAAGTCTTTCGTTTGCGGCAGGTGAGCAGGATCGTGCTTGCCGCGGCGTTCTTTTTCGCCTGGTGCAGCGAGTGTTCGCTTTCGGTGTGGACGGGCCACGACGACTGGATCGTGAATCCCGCGCCAACGAGAGAGGTGGCCAGGGTGTCCCAGGCCTCGACTTTCTTGTGGGTGAACATGACGGTCAGGACCCCGTCGTCTTTGAGCACGCGGTGCATCTCGCGGAAGGCCGCCGTCATCTTGCGCTCGTAATCGGCCTTGGCGAGGTCTTTTTTCTTACGCCCCATGTCCGCGAAGCGGGCGACATTGGCGACGGTCTCGTCGTCTTTGTTGGTCAATTCATCGGTGAAAAACTCGGGGTAGACGTCGCCCAGGCTCCGTTTCATCCAGACGTAGAAGAAATCCGAACATTCGGCGTACATCACGTTGTCGTAATAGGGAGGGTCCACATTGATGTGGTGCATGCTCTGGTCTGCGCAATGGGCCAGATTGGCGGCGCTTCCCCGGTGTATGTCAACCGGCGCACGGTCGGACTGATCCAGGAGCCCTTGCTCGTCGCGCTGGGCAAGCTTTGTAAGCCCTGAATAGGCGTTCACCACCTGGTCGAGCACCCAGGGAACAAGATTGCGGGAGGCATCAAATTCCCCATGGCTCCACTTGAAACTGAAATCGTGCCGGTCAAAAGTATTTGTGATTTTCTTCCTGGTACCATCCCACTTGCAAAGCCGCGATGTGTAGTCTGCCGCCTTATCAATGGGGATGCCCAGATACGTTGCGACGGCCCGTGCGCGTTCGTTGTCGAGTTCCTTGAAGACCTGTTCACGGATGTCGAGATAGCACTCGAGCAGCGTGCACATGGCCAGCAGTTGGCGGGGAGAGAACAAGTCACTCCACGTGCGCATGCCGTAGCGCAGTGGCTCGGATGTTTTGTTGCCGTCGGGAATGGCGTCGCTGGGCACCAATCCTCTGGTTTCCCATTCGGGGAGGCGTTTGGCGAGTTCGGCTTCGGCGGCGGCGATGGCCGCTTCGTCTTCTTTGCTGGGGACGACGAAAGTTAATCCCCCCGGGCGTTTGACGGCGAGGGCGTAGAGCTGCTGGCCCATGCGGCCGGCCTGGGCTTCGGCCTTGATGTAGTCGCCGTCGACGGGCTGATTCTGCGCCCAGGGCGAGACGGCGTTGCCGCGCTTAACGGTGCCAACGTCGGGATTGGCCTTGCGGCACTGTTCCGCCCCGGTCACGATGCGGAAGCTCGCTTTGTCCGCTGCGTCGTCAAACACGGGCAGGACCGCCACCGGCTTCACTCCCTTTTGCAGCCACCAGTTGGGCGAGAGGGGAATCGGCTTGCCCGTGTACGGGCAGGCAACCGTGCGCGCCCAGATGTAGGCATGGATGGAGTCGCCCGGTGTTATCGGGAAGAAGGGTTCCAATCGGTTTTTGACTTTTTCGGTAAGCAGGGCGCCATACCTGGCGATGTCTTTGCCCAGCTCGAGGCCGAACCGGGAGGGATAATCCAGCGTGGCCTTGAGAATGACGCTCGCCACGGGATTGAGTTCGTTGGCAAAGGTTGTAAACCCGTAGCGAAGCGCCTCGAAGGGGATTGATCCCCCGCCGGCAAAGGGATCCAGCACGCTGAGCTTTGCGTTGCCCCAAGTATGCTCGAGCAGCGCGGCCAGGGTGTCGAGATATTCGCGGGCTGGATTCACCGTGAACGCGCGTTTGTGGGGGTAGGGCGGGCTATCGAGTTTGACGCCTTTGTCTCGTGCCCATAAGACGAGCTTGCGCCCAGCCACGGGATCGCCGAAGATGCCGCAAAGCCTGAGAAACCACTGGTGATAGGCGTCTTTTGTGGGAAATTTGCGCCTTAGATGATCGGGCCAATCGGGTTGCCAGGCCGGCAGCACGCTGGCGAGAATGGATGCGCGGCTGGTGGTCAAGGGACGGCGCGCCCACCAGACGTGGAGGAAATAGAGCGGGGGCAGAGCGCTGGAGGCCCCACGCTCGCGCATACTCTCAGCGCCGATAGTGTCTATGGGGAACCATTTTTCGATGAGGACCTGGGGTCGTTGGGCCATTCGTGAGCTACTCCTTTGCGTTGCGTGTGAGGGGTCTAAATCTCACCACGAAGGGCACGAAGATCTCGAAGATGAGACATTTTTGCTTTCCTCATTCGCTACGCTCGCGGTCTCTAAACTACAAAACACCTTCGTGTCCTTCGCGTTCTTCGTGGTGAACTTCTCGTGGTTGACTCTGTCCATTATAAGACAAAGCGTTTCAGCCCATCTCTGAGCATTACAGCGTTGAAATTGATTAAAAGTCTCGTCCGTATCTTCGCGAGTTTCATGTAGGTCAGGATTTGGGCTTCATGGATGGGTAGCAGGCGGTCGACGCTCTTGAGTTCCACGATCAGGGCATCTTCAATCAGCAGGTCGAGCCGGTAGCCGCAGTCAATGAGGCGTCCCTTGTATTCGACGGGAAGGGGGTGCTCGGCCAGACAGGCGATCTGCTGGCTGGCCAGTTCGTGTGCCAGACAGTGCTGGTAGACCGACTCGAGCAGCCCGGGTCCCAGCGCGCGGTGCACTTCGATGGCGCATCCGATCACGCGGTTGGACAAGGGATCAAACTGCATGGGTCATACCTCACCAGTTCGGATCGTTTTTATCCGAATGTTTTACCACGAAGTTCACGAAGTACACGAAGTTAAGATGGTTTCTCCTTATTCATTTGCTCGCTCCGGGGCCACTATACAATAAGAATATCTTCGTGATCTTCGTGTCCTTCGTGGTTAATTGGGATTGTTTTCTACCACGAAGTTCA
The DNA here is from genome assembly GCA_050950105.1 of Candidatus Hydrogenedentales bacterium. Classification (GTDB taxonomy): domain Bacteria; phylum Hydrogenedentota; class Hydrogenedentia; order Hydrogenedentales; family SLHB01; genus UBA2224. Next base: position 221,039 of record JBMNGZ010000001.1, read on the forward strand.
CGAAGAGCACGAAGGAAGAAGAAATAGATTCCTTCTTTCTCCTGGTGTCGGCCGGGGTTCTTCTCAAATAACTCAATTTCCTTTGTGTTTTTCGTGGTTAACACTCCGTGGTTAACCCTCCTAAATTTACCTCTACTCCTCTGCGATGAGAATGCGGAACGCTTTCCGGGCACGACGGCCGTTGTGTTGCGCGGTGCTTTTGCTGTACCAGTAATAGAGTTCTTCGAGTTCCATGCCGCGGATGTGTTCGGAGATGGCCTCGATGCGGGCGAGTTTGCGCAGGGGTTTCACGGCGAGGAAGAGCACGCCCAGGCGCACTCCGTCGTCCTCGCGGAGGGCGAAGGGAGCCTGGCGGGAACGCCGGAGATCGGTCGGCCTGTATTTGTTCTTTTTGAGCGCGACCAGAACCTGGTCCATGACCGAGCGCAGAGGGTCTCCCCAGACCTGCACCACTTTGGCGGGTTCGGTGTTGTCGGCGGCGTTGTTGCCGGGCCGGTTCTGGTAGAGGGCCAGGCCATAGGCCGCATCGCCTTTGGGAAAAACATGCAGCTCAAAATTGTAGCCGGTTTGTGCCGTCATCAATCACTTCCTTCTTCGTCGAGTGCCTGCTCCGCGTCAACGACAATCTTGCCCATGCCCAGGGAGGCGAAGATGTCGCGCATGGACTGGAACTGATCGGATTCGACGGGGAGTCCTTCGTCAAACGTTGCCCGGAGAACGCACTTGACATTCACCTTCGTGGCCTCCTGTCCGAAGGCGTCGGTGAGTTGTTTCACGCGTTTATAGCGGTCCCAGGAACCGTCGAAGATGGCGCTGAAGATATCGTGACCGGCGCCCTCGCCAAACTCGGCGTTGAGCGTCTGTTCCACGCGGTAGTTGCCCTTGCCCAGTTGGGGTATGGCCAATCCCAGGGCCCGGGCATCGGCCGCGGCCTCTTTGCCGAGTCCCTCACAACGGACGGTCAAGGTCCGGATCGTCTTGGCTTTCTTGTCGTGGAATTTGTCGGCGATAGCCTGAAAGGCTTGGGCCGGCGTCCCCTCGGCCCGGGCCCGCAGCATTTTGGGCTGGCGCTCGATATCGCTTTCTTCTTCGTCAAGGATCTTGTCGATGTCGGTAGTGTCGGTGTGGGGGGTCTCGACGCCTTTGATGAGGAGATTCAGTCGTTTGGCTTCTTCGGGCGTGTAGAGCAACATGTCCTCGGACAGCTGAACCAACGGGGCAGGTGAAGGCTTGCCATAGCCGACCTGCTCCGCTGAATCAAAGTAGATCCAGGTGCCCTGGCTGATTCCGGTTTTCACGGTTTTTTTCAATTGGTTGGGATCGAGCAGTATCTTCAAGCCGATGCGTTTGGCGAACTCTCGGCCCAGGTCTTCGGTCGAGATGCTCTCCTGCCCGTGGGGCCAGGCTTTGGCTTTCACGTATTGAGGCGGCATGGCCGGATCGTCGGCGACGAGCACCTTCTGAAGTTGCCGTAGAACCCGGAGGACCACGGAACTCTGGTCTTTATCCACTTCGCCCTGGTCTTGCGCGGGGAGGGTTTCACGGTTCAGACCGCCGGTGCGCTTCGGTGCGTCTGAACTGGGGTAGTAGAGATAGCGGTAGGCCCGGGTGGTGGCGACACGGACATCAAGCTCCGCGGACTCTTGCATGCCTTTGAGTTTCTTGCGCTGCTCATCGGTAAAATCTTGCATGCGGTCGCTGTCGCCGATAATCCGGCAAATGGCCAGATAGCGCTGGACGATATCGACCATGCGCTCGACCTGATCCACATCCGCGACCAAAAACACCACATTGTTTTTGTAGGTGCGGTATCCGTCCATGGAACCGGCGTGATCAAACAATTTTGTCACGAGTTCCGGGGGCGCGGAGGCCGATGCGGCGCTGGTGGCCGCATCATAGTGCAGTATGACCAGTTTGGGTTCTCTGGCGTCATCCTCAAGCTCGGCCGCTTCGGAAGGAAAATACACCGGCTTGAGCGCGGTCTTTTTCCAGACTTTGCGGATCCGGCTGTCGAGTTCTCCCTTGGCCTTGACGCGCCCGACCATGCTGAGCTCATCTTGAATGACTTTTTCCAGACTGGGCTCGGTTTTGAAGCGGTAGCGGAACCCGTCCCAGTGAAGATACCAGCAGGCCGTGCCGGGGTCGCCTTTCTCCTCGGCGAGCATGATGGACACGGCTTTCCGGATGAGCTGGGGATCGTCGCCGGGCTGCAGGACTGCGAGCATTAACTCAGCGGGGTCTACGCCGGTAGCCTGGCCCTGGGTCAGGCTGTGAAGGAAGATGTTGATCGCGGCACGCCGAGCATAGGGGGGCTTTCCAGCGTCAAGCCATTTCTCATCGGCCGCTTGCGCGTGCGCTACCGAGCCCGTGCGAGGACTGACAATATCAGCCTCGATGACCTGGCGAAACGCAGGGCGCTCCAGGCGGCTGGTTAAGTCGTTGGCGATATCATCGTGGCCGAGGTCGATGTTGTGGATGCAAATGGTGTAGGCATCCTTAGGTTTTTCGGCCCACATGCCCCTGACAACCCGGGCGAGGAGCCGCAGAGCGCCGCGGGTTTTCTGGAAATTGGGAATGGTCGACGTTTTGCGGTTGAGGGTGGTAAGCAGTTCCGGGTGGAACGGATAATCCGTGGCAATTTCCTTGGTGTACTCCGGTCGAAGCGCTTGCAGGGGGAGGTCGGTGCGCTGCTCCTCCAGCTTGGCGTAGCATTCAGCGTATGCTGCAGCCGTCTCCTCGGCGGCCGTGCGATCAATCTGTTTGAAGAGACGGTGCGTGACGATATGAGCCAGTTCCGTTTCGCCGGTAGGGGTGATGACCCGTTCCTGGCGCGCAGACACCCGCTTCGCTTCGGAAAGCTCGAGCTTGAGCGTATCCGTTTCTTCGGTAAACGCGTCCCTGGAGTCGGCGAGCGTGACGACGACGCTGACTTTTTCTTTGCTTGCAGCGAATTCGATGAGAGTCATAAGGAAGGCCACAGTCTGTTCGGCCAGGTCGCTTTTCTTATTCGCGGTCTGGACGGCTTTGGCCGTGCGGAGATAGCGGGCCAGCTCGTCGAGCATAATGAGGGCGGGCGCGTCGCCGATAAGCTTCTCCAGGACCTGGGTGCCGGGGGCGAGCAGTTCTTTGTCGCTCTTCTCGAGGAGCTTAAAGCCCTTGGCCTGACCGATCTGGTAGGCGATCTCGCCCCAGATGGTCCGGGTGGTCACGTCACCGTGGTCAATTCCGTTGGCAGGATCCAGGTCGGAACCGACGAGGCCGGCTGTCAGGCAAGGCTCTTTCGGCATCCATGACACGTCGACGACCTCTTTGGGCACGCCGTCCACATGGCCCTGGGCAAGGTGATAGAGGGCGATCAGATTGTGCGTCTTGCCGCCACCAAATGACGTTTCGAGCCGGATGAAGGGACTGCTCGCCGGGGCTTTTCCGGAAAGTCGGCCAAAGACCTCATGAATCAGGGTCTTCAAGCCTTCGGTCGGGTAGGTGTTTTCGAAGAATCGCTGCGGATCCCCGTAGACCGGGTCGGCGGTTTGCTCGATCACGTCTCGCAGGCGCGCGGCAAACATTTCGTCCTTGAGTTCCCCTTCGAGGACTTCCTCCCGAGGGACACACGTTTCAAAGATGGTTTTCATTGCCACTTCGATCCCCCCAATTCTTTGTTTTGAAGAGGTTTACACCGAGAGAATCCTGTCTGTACAGTTAGCTTTTCGGGCGTTATCTCCGGGATCAGTTGGTAAAGCCGCCCGCGGGAACATTTGCACCAGGGGACTTTAACAACTGGAAGAGGTCCCCGCAGAACCGGCCGTACTGCTAAAACATCACTCCCTGGCAGTCTCTCAATTCTAGTCCAGTATTCAAGAATGCAATTCTAGCGCATTCAGATGACCCTTGGCAAGGTCAGGATTGCACAAACTAGTATAGATATAGAAAATGGCTGCATTGAGTCAAGCTCGCGTCAAGAAGTTTCTGAAAAAGTGCCTTGGTGATCTCGAAGCAGCTGGTTTCCTTTTGTTGTTCTCCGGGTCTGTTCACCCCCTTCCCCGGGGAAAAGGGTGAACAACACTAGTACAGTTACGCCGCGCTCCTCTTTGTGGTCTTGGTCTTGGGTACCGGTTCCTTGAGATGCTCCATCACCAGGTAACGCATGCGTTCGCAATGCCAGGTCTCGTCGCGCTCAAGCAGGTGTGCGCCGACCAGGCGGTCGCAGGAGGCCTCATTGGGGAAGATACCCACGACGCGTGTCCTGCGTTTGACCTCCTGCATAAGCCGTTCCATGATGTTGGTGGTGTAGACGCGCCGGCGGTGTTCCGGGGGCAGCTCGTGGACGGCCAGGGTCTGTTCGAACTGCTCGCGGATCTGTTGGGCCGCGCGGGGATAGTTTTTCTCCCAGCGTTGGGCAACACACTCGGCCTCTATGAGGCAGGGCATCAGGTCGGGCCGGTTCGGATTGACTTATTGCCGCGCCCAAGAACACAAACAGGAGCAACAGCACGAAGGGCGAGGAAGAAATACCCAGGCTCTACGTTGACAAAGCTCTGGCCTTTAGACAGCCTCTGGACAGCTCAAAGCATTTGGAATTTCCTCGAAGCTAGCGATTTGCCTGTAGCGGAATTATCGGCCTCGTTGTGGAGCTGAAATACCTTTGACCGAGCTCTGGTCAAAATCGTGCCAGCAGGCCGGGATTTCTCTTGATCTCAGCATAATAAAAACAAGGGGAGTGCCCTCGCTGGCGTGATATGTGTTCGCAGTGAGCGTTGAGTTGAGGCCCTTTCACGAAGGCGTCCAATTGGCTCTCGTCTGCGACCGTGAATTGTTGAGGGAGCAGTTGAAGTGTCACGAAGGCCTACACCATCGGGCACAATATGAAATCGAACTACTGAAGAGATTTGAAGATCCCCCAAAAGAAGGGCTCCCGAACGCTATTTACTATGCCATAATCACTGGAGGCAAGGAAACGGCCAGGTAGATCGCGCAGAATGCCTTGAAGCAGATAGATGAGAAAGCTGACCCTCACGCATCCGGCGCGAAGTGCTTTTCAAGGATGCTTCGAATCTCCTCCGCGGCAAGATTTCTGGTTTCAGAGTCAGCGCCAGCCAGAACGCTCGGTATGTGAACGCCTACAGTATAAATTTCCGACTCCTGCTTTGATGCCGCGCTTCGTACTGCCAGGCGCAGGTTCTTTGGGGTTCTATCGGAAGACGGATAGATAAGCAATGCTCTCGAAGTCCGATTACTGGATTTCCCGCTGAACGCATGCGCGTACAGAAACATCTGGTACACGTCCCCTATGATGAGTCTCTTCTCGTCATAAAGCTTATATTTCGCGTCCAATGGCAAGCTGTCCTCGCTGAACCCGGGCTTTCTGATGAGAAAATCCGGTCTCACGCTGCCGTACCTTTTGTTTTCAGTCAGATCCCACAAGACCGAACCGTCTCTATGTTGAACACGCAGTCTGAATTTAGTGTCTGCCAGCAAGTTGGAGAGCCATCTCCCTACGAACTGCTCGAAGAGAGCGTTCATGTCGAGAAGAAAGGCGAAACACCGGACTCCTCCATGGGCAAAGATGTCTGACACCGACAAGCCCCGGAGAATCAGAAAGGCAAGTTCGTGTGGCAGTCGGTAGTGCTCGTTCATTCGGTTGTATTCAAGCCTGTTGACGGGCCACTCAGCAAGGGAGAGGCCCTTCGAGCAGATCCCCGCGAACAGACTCTCAAGCCTGCTTATCCGAGACCTGACCGCATCGCCGCTAATATGTGCTCGACAAGCTGACAGGGCAGCAAAAACGATTCTATTCTCATCGATGTCCGACAACTGTTCATCAAAACGGCACTCCAGCTTGCTCGTGACCGCATAGTGCTTCATGAACTGCTCTGCCGGAAGAAACCGTCCACGCACAACGGGCAAATCGGCTTCCACTTGTCGATAATCGGACAGGAGACCCCTACGGATAAGCTGCTCACATGCCTCGGCGAACAAGACGGCAATCAAATCGAAGAGATTGCTTCCCTCAAGTTCCGGGATGCTGTCGCCGGGGAGGCGCCGGAAAGCATCCAGGCCAGACGTGTAGTCAAGCATCTTAAGGAGTCCCAGGTGCTCGCCAGCCAACTTTGGCTGCACGCGAACTTCAAGGGACGATAACCTGATTACACCCACCCAGGAACTGGCCTGCACTCGAATGCCAGACTTAAGTTCCTCAATAACAAGACGCTGTTCCCAGTGCTCCGGCCAACGGGAAAGAAGGTTACGGTCTGCATCGCACAATTCAAGATCCGCGAGCGAGGCAGAACCCCATTCCTGCAGTTCCACTACAGGTACGTGACTCTTCTCAATAGTGGCGAGCATCATTCACTTGCCAGAAACGAATCTTCAAGAGCCAGAAGAAGCTTCTCTGTATCCATGACTGTTTCCAGGTCCAACGACTGGGCGTCCGCATTCACGAGCTTGTCGCCAATATATCGCGCCAAAGTGGCATATTCGTCGTAACAATACTCCTGAAGCAGGGGCAAAATTTCCTGGCGAAAGCGTCTCGCAAATTCGTCAGGATCCGTAACTGGCTGCCCTTGGTCCAGCAGATAGGAGTGACCAATTTGCTTTTCCCTTCCCTCAATACGGGCGACACGTCTATTCAACTCGTCAAGAAACTCGTCCAGGTGCAGATTTCCAACCTTTGCACCACTCAAGATTGACGAATCGGGCATGAACTCCAGAAAGGCGAAGCGTCTGCGAAAAGCGGCGTCTAGAAGTTTGATACTTCGGTCAGCTGTATTCATCGTGCCGAGGACATAGACGTTTGGGGGTATGCTGAACGACTCCTTGCTCTGGGGCAGCGTGATTGTGAGTCCGCGCTTGTCCTGCTCTAGAATGGTTATCAGTTCCCCAAACACTTTGGCGACATTGGCGCGGTTGATTTCGTCGATGAGCACGAGGTACGGCCTGTCCGGGTTGGCTTGGGCCTCACGGCAAATTCTCTTGAAGACCCCGTCCTGCAAACTCAAAGAAAACCCCGTATCGCCCCTTTGAACAGGTCTGATGCCTTCAATGAAATCTTCGTAGCTGTACGAAGCGTGAAAAGTGAGGTTGGTCAATTGTCCCACTGATGAAGAGTCTTCAAAGTACTTTTCAATTTGAGGGTTATTTTCTTCCAACAAAGCAAATAAAGAATCAGCCTCTTCTTCGTTCAGCTGAAACAGGGTGCCTTGGCTGCGAAAACGCATGGGTTCAGAAGAGGCGAGTATGGGATCCGCCTTCAACTCTTCGTACGTGGGGCCATTCTTAATCTTCAGGAGGGGCTCGATGAGGATTTTTGATTCGCCGCCCTCCACGGTATGCAAACCTTTCTTTATGCGGGCCAATGCCACAATTCTCTTATCGGGGGACGATTGATAACCAACGACCAGGTCTCCCTCCTGAACCAGGGGGTAATTGCGTTTGAGCCGACCCTGCCGGTATTCCACCGAACCTTCTTCCAAAAGCGAGTCCCAGGACCACTGCTGCTTGTTTGCTACAACCCACCACACACGCTTTGCGACCTGGACTGTAGTCAGAAAACGTTCGGCTTCAACAAACTCTTCATCGTCGGCAAGCACGGTTTGGGGACTTTCATGCCCTTGCTGCCTCAAGAGCCACCAGACGCAGAAGCGGCGCGCCATGTAGGTCTTGCCTGTGCCAGGCGGTCCGTAGAGAACGACCTGTCCTTTTCGTTCGAGCGCATCAGCGATCTGCAGATATATGGCGTCAACAGGGACTTCGGAGTCGATATTTGTCGGTCCGCTTTGCCGAACAAGCTGAGCGTAGAGTTTCGAAGGAAGCTTGGCCACCGTATTGAAGGCCCAACTCTTCTGAGGAGAAATATCTTTTTCGAAGGACGTGTCCCACTTGATGCTTACAAGGTGCTTGAATTTATCTCTGGTCTCCGAATAGGAATACCCAGGCTCTTGGACCTCACCGATTGCCATGATGTGAGAGGTTCCGCGATTAGCCACAACGAGGTCGCCAGGCTCTAGTTCCGTCATTGTCCAAAGTTCATTAGCCTTCCGAGACACCATATTCATCTGGCCACTATACCGCTCCTTGAAGGCTTCGCTAAACCGCTCAAAGAAGGATTCTTTGTCCTCAAAATCGCGCAGGTCACCAACCTCATCCCATCCAACACAGATGTACCCTCCATTGACGCAATCATCCCAGTATTTGGCATTACTTCCAGGTGCAATTTTTACTATTCGCCGAGATTCTCGAGGGTCTGCCCAAAAATAGAGAAAACGCATCAGGTCGACGGTGCTCCATTCCTTCAGCTCTGGAATTCCCCTCAGAGCCTCAAGCAATGCCCGGTTGAGTTGCATCGCATCATAGGACCGTTCCTTGCCTTCTGGACGGTCAAGCATGTTCAGGTAGTGCCGCAGATGGTCTCGTGAATAAACGGGCAGAGCCTGGTCTGGAAAATATAAATGCAATGATTTCAGGCATATGGCGGGGCCCCAGGACAAGAGTTCAGCTTGATCAATGGCATTCCAGTCGCCGCTCCTTGCCAACTCGAACGCTTCAACGAAGCCAGCGCGAATCGCTTCCCATGCTTCTTGTTCACTTGAAAACAACTTGTCGTTATAGAACCACCCTGGCTTGTTCTTATGCTTATAAATCATCAGCTTCCTAGCAGTTCCCCCCCTCATACTCCCAAGTTCCTGAGAGGCAAACTCCATTTGATAGCTAAAGCTATTCTCGCTTGCCTCATGCCCCAATGCGTATTTCTCAAGAGGCATATGCGGCCATTCCTCAAGTGGAAATTCCTGCACTATCTCTCTGCGCTTTTCCTCTGCGGCCCGGATGCTGTCGGCGATCGCAGATCGGTCAAATGCTCTTATGGCGTCATGCAGCGGCTGGCTTTTCCTGGGCATTTTGCGAGCTCCGTTCTCAAGTTACATAGCGTTTCATTTCAGAGCGCTTTGCGCTAGCCTGAAATCTAAAGACTTGGGATTCCCTATGCATCTATACTTTCCGGTTCTCCTGAGGCACGCAGCGCAGCGATGCGGGGCCGAAAGACCTTGTCCATCATTATCAGCTTTAGCAGGAGCCACTCATGCTGTTCGCCCCATTGTTCGCGGGCAGATGGTTCGATGCCAGGGGCTCGGACAGATATGTACTTGTCTTTAAAGTCGGGGAATCCCCAGACTAGGGCTTCATCCTTACAGAGGATGTCCGCGCGGAAGGGGCCGACCTCTTTCTCGGTGGCTTGAACCTCGAGTTCAAGGCCAACGGTCTCAGAAAGCAACCGGATGTTCTCCTCCCCGGCCAGCCAGGGGGTGAAGTCCCCGGCTTCTGTCGCCCAGGCGTTGCGCAAATCGACCTTTTCCAAACGTCCAAGTTCGGTCATTGTGCTTCCTCCACGCTAACCGCGCACTCGGCCAACTTTTGTCGGTTCGTGGTTCCGGCTCCCTCGCGAAATCTCAGGCTGAATTGGAGTAACCTGCCCTACATCCTAAAACAGTATCCTCGTGATGACTAAGATTCAAGATAGCGCCGCGCGCATGTGGAATCCCATCGGAAAATGCTGCCCGAGGTGAGAAAGCGGTCAGTCACATGGGTCCGCGTTTCTGTTGGCGCGCACCAGCCCCGCGGCCCGCTCCTTGAGCTTCCGGATGGCCTCATTGTCGAAGACGGGGCTGGGCTGGTTGGCCGGCGTGACAGGCTGGGTGCGTTTGGCGAGGGCGCCGGTGGGGTCGCGGTCGAAGATTTCTTCGATGATGCGGAGTTTGGTCAGTGCGGACGTCTTGGGATCGTCCAGGAGTTTGCCCATGGCTTTCAGTGCATCGTCGAGCAGTTCGTCGAAGTTCAGCAGGTTCAGAGGGAGCCTGCGGGCGACTTGCTGGGCGTCCTCCGCTCTCGCATAGCGCTCCGACGCGAGTATGGCGTTGGTCTGATATCGGTTTAGGTTCAGGATACTCTTCGTTGCCCTCGTGTGAGTCAGCGACCTCGAAGGCTGGGTTGTTACTCCTGCCGAAATCGCGCTTGCTGCCGAACTCTCCATCAAGCTCGACTTTCTTTCGTGCGTCCTCAAGTTTGTGCTGCAGTTCTTTCTATATACATTGCCGGTCTTGGGGTGGCGGCTTTCGGGGAAGGCCACGCAGCCGCCCTCTCCGCATGGCGTGACGCTTTTACACGAAAGCTCTGCCATTCGACCTCTCTCCCGGGAACACGTTATGGCCGGCCCTGTGCCAATTATGGACGTCGATGACAGTTTTGTGTAAATATGGGAATGGTTTTGATAGCGAGATGACGCCGGCACGCAACGAATTGCCGAGCGACCACCAATGCATCGGGGGAAATTTTCCTGACCGGCGTCGGCAAAGAGCCAGGACGCTGCTGTAGTCAAGGCGGGCAGGCGAAGACTAAAGGCGGCGCAGGCCCTATAGAAGACTTCGGGGATTTCAGTCAAGTCTCTGAGAATAGAATGGCGAAGCGTATTCTGGGATTCATCAAAGGAGTACCGGGATCATGATTGAGAATGCCCTCGTTGACCACTTGCTTGAACGCATCCATACGCGTTATCCCGGCTGGGATGGTTTTCAACACGAGCCCTTCGTTACGGAAGAGGTCGCGTATAAGCGGGAGGCCGCCCAGATGGCCCAGAGACTTTTGGGACGTGAGGCCTTTCGAGAAATGCTGGACGGTCAGGAGCATTCTGAGATCATTGACCGAATAAAGAGCGTTGCAGACGCGACCAATCTTCTGTGGTGGACAACTCATCCTCTCGGAGGCTTGAACATCCTGTATAGTGACGGTTTAGATACGCAGCGTTTTTGCGAGGCTTTTTTTGAGCTGATCCACGGCGCCGGCTCGGCAAGTTCCCGCCTGGATGGATATTTCGCGTATATTCGCGACGCAGGACTTCCCTCAGACTGCGTGAAATGGACATTTCCTACCTATTTTCTCTTTTTCTGTCACCCGGAGACCGAATTCTTTGTAAAGCCCAGCGCCACGCAAGACTTTCTCGCCCTTGTGGGTGCTCCGCAGGTTTTTACTACTGCACCTTCAGGCGAATCGTACGTGTCCATTTGCCGTGTAATGGGTGAGTTACGCGCCGCCCTCCATGAGTTTGGTCCTCAAGACATGATTGATATCCAAAGCCTGGTGTGGGTATGCACGGCCTATGGAAAGGAGAAGGCTATGCCCGGCAAGACCAGAAAAGATGACTTCGCGGAGCTGTATGCGGAGTTTGTCGAATCTTATTTGTCGCAAGAAGTGGGGCAAGACCGCGCGCGCCGGCATGCACGGTCGCGCGAGGAGGGACGCAAAAATTTTGAGGAGGCGCTCCGAAGGCAGGAAGCAGGCGAAGATGTGACGGATTTCGTCCTGTTGAAGCTTCTGCCCCATAGCGATTCGTCGAAACATCGGGAGGATGGCGCTTGGATATCCGTTGTTCCTGCGATTTGGGGAGACGCCAAGGCTTTCTTTGAAGGTGCGGAGTGGGCCAAGTCGGAGAACTGGCCAGCGATTGCCGAAGCGATACTCGCCCTGGTTCGTCGCTGCGAGCGGGACCCGTCTCAACTCCGAGAGGCATGCAGACAATTCTCTCAACTTCCCTACACGAAAGGACTCGCGGATGGCATGCTTAGCCCGATACTCAATGCCGTGAATCCAGCGGAGTTCTATCTTGCCAATAGGAATGCTCATCGCATTGTGAACCACTTCGCGGGCACCAAGTTCAGCCGGGGCATCGAAACGTACCCGGATGTACTTGAAACCCAAAAAGCCATCATCCGTAAGGTCGAAGATATTCTGCAGCAGCATGAGACTTTCGGCCTTACGAATCCTGACCTCTTCGATCTGTTCACGCACTGGCTGAACGCTGAGAAAAAGTATTTCAAAAAGACCCGAGAAGACGAGACGCGATACTGGAAGATTGCTCCCGGACCCTCGGCAGAGCAATGGGACGCCTGCCTGGAGGAAGACTGCATACTCATCGGATGGGACGAGCTTGGGGATATATCGGCTTTGTCCAGAAAGGAATTTGACGAACTCCGGGATCAGCTTGCAGCGGAAAAACCCGACTACACAAAGACCAGGCTCAACCAGGTATGGAGGTTTACCCGGGTCATGAAGATTGGCGACCGGGTGATTGCCAACAAGGGAACAAGCGAAGTCCTTGGGATCGGTACCGTCACCGGCGACTACTTTTTCAAGTCGGGGGTGAAGCGAGGACACCGGCGAGCAGTTCGCTGGGACGACACCACGCCGCGGCCGATCAACGAAGGCAGCTGGAAGCGGAGTCTTATAGAGATCACGCGGGAGAAATTTGAGGAAATTGAAGCCATAACAGGAAATGGCGCGGTAAGCCCTCCCTATCCTCTCCTAAGCTGTGCAGAGGAAACGGGCATCGGCCTGGAGATTCTTGAAAGATGGATCCGCGCGATTCACAGGAAGGGCCAGGCTATCGTCTACGGTCCTCCAGGAACGGGGAAGACCTACGTTGCGGAGCGACTGGCAAAACATCTCATTGCGGGAGGAAAAGGCTTCAAGGAGCTTGTGCAGTTCCATCCTGCCTATGCCTATGAAGATTTCATCCAGGGTATACGACCGGAGACACGCGCCGACGGATCCCTGAACTACACCATGGCGCCAGGTCGATTCCTCGAATTCTGCCGGAAAGCAGAGGCCAGTGCAGATACGCATGTTCTGATAATCGATGAGATTAACCGGGCCAATCTGTCGCGCGTTTTTGGTGAGTTGATGTACCTCCTCGAATATCGCGACCAGGAAGTACCTCTGGCCGGTGGGGGCGCGCTTCGTATCCCCAAAAATGTCAGGATCATCGGGACGATGAATACCGCGGACCGCTCGATCGCACTCGTGGATCACGCGTTGCGCCGGCGATTCGCCTTCCTCGACCTGTTTCCGGATTATGAGGTGCTCCGGAGATTTCACGCCGACAGCACCGATCTCGAGATAGAATTGCTTGTAAAGGTCCTGGCCGATATAAACAACCAGATAAACGACCCGCACTATGCGCTCGGCATTTCCTACTTTCTCCGGAAAGACCTTTCCACTCAACTCGAAGACATCTGGAAGATGGAAATTGAACCATATCTCGAAGAGTATTTCTTCGACCAGTCGGATAAGGCCAGGCAATTCGCGTGGGAAAAGATCAAAGCCCGGGTACTGCCATGACATCGACGGCAAGCCTATTCGAGTTGACGGAATTTACAGAGAAAAAGTACAGCAAGGACGAATTCCCTCACGAAACCGCAGTCGAGCTTCGACAAAAGCACAGCAAGCAAATGGTGGTGACTGCTCCGTCGTTTTTTGACGATTGCTGGACACTTAGCCCGCGAGGCTGGGTCGGCTACATCCCCTTTTCTGACGGCACCTTTCTTTCCATTCAGCCCAAGACGGAGCTGGGCAATCTCTTCCGCATGCTGGAGTACGCCTACGACACCCCGTTCGAGATCTTGAAGGGTAGCGTGGCCTGTCAGAGCCTGCAGGATTTTTACGAACGACTTGCAACGATTTTGGCCCGGCGCGTGCTTGCACGTGCGAGGCAGGGATTCTATAGAGCGTACATTCCCGAGGCTGACCGGCTCCCTTACCTGCGCGGCCGCCTGGACATGAGAAAGGCGCTGCAAGCACCCTGGGATGCCCAATTGCGTTGCCGTTTTCATGAGCACACGAGCGATGTCCAGGACAATCAAATCCTCACCTGGACCTTGCGGGGTATCGCCCGCACAGGACTATGCCGGGAGGAAGCCCTGTGCGCCGTGAGAGGGGCCTACCGGGTTCTGCAGAACTCCACCTCTCTCGACGTCTTCACCCCCAATGATTGCGTGGGCCGTCTCTATCACCGCCTGAACTGCGACTACGAACCCATGCACGGACTCTGCCGGTTCTTCCTCGAACACACAGGACCTTCCAACAGCCGCGGCGACAAAAAGATGTTGCCATTTCTCATCGACATGGCCAGCCTGTTCGAGCGTTTTGTGGCCGCGTGGCTGAAACAGCACCTGCCCGATGCCTACGAGCTTAAGAGCCAAGAACGAATTCAGGTATCCGAGGGTGTCCCGACCTTTCAAATCGACCTGGTGCTGTACGATACCGCCCGGGACCGCGCATTGATGGTGTTGGACACGAAGTACAAGAACGACCCGACTCCATCCAGCGGCGACATCAACCAGGTCATCTCCTACGCACAACTCAAAACCTGCCCGGACGCGGTGCTGATATATCCCACAAAGACCATACAGACGGTAGATACCGCATTCGGCCAGGGACGGCGCCTCCGATCCGTGGCATTTGATCTGAGCAACGAAGATCTGGACCACGCAGGAAAGAATCTCCTCGAAAGTCTGGGCATTGCCTCGTAGATGGGGCGCGCTCGCTTGGGGGCGGCAAAAGTCTGCACTGCCTTTCGGGGCATCCCTGCCGGGAACTGCCTGCTCCCAGTCTTGCTTCAGACACCAGCGCACGAAGTGCTTGAGCATGCGCTTGGGCGTGCCCACCAGATAGCGGGCCTCGCTTTCCGGGGTGGAGTGGATGGCATCGGTTTCAAACCAGGCAAACCGGGACAGCATCTCGGTTTTCAGACATTTAAAGTCCGCGAAATGGACCTGATTGGTGACTGCCATTCAAGCAGCCACTCAGCGAAGGCGCTACGAGAAAAAAGTGAGTCGATCACTCCAGTGTCCCAGTCAGTGTCCCGTCCATTGCGCCATCCAACATGATCAGCGCGGCCAGGCGGTCGAGATGATGAGCAGCATACTGACCAGAGAAATCAAGAAGACAGTCGAGACAAGCTTTTGTGCAGCGAGAATGGTGGGCATCGTTCACGTACAGGATTTCGCGCGCAGTACTGATCCATTGCCTTCCAAGGCTCCTGAGTTCCGCGCAGTGTCCCGCTCCTCCCGGGGCAGTGTCATAGATTACGATCCCAAGATGCATGTCACGCACCGGCATGAGTTCCATCCCGATTTCCCGTTCATCCAGTTCAAGAAGCCTGGTCCCCGCGAGTACCAACGCTCGCCCAAGTGAGTAGACGCCATCGTGTATAGGAGTTGTGGCGCCCGGCCATTCGATCATCAGCATGTCTGTGAATTCCCGTGCGGCCAGGACGCGGTTTCGTAGCACGGGAGGCGATGCCTCTACCCCGCGTTCCCAACAGAAGCTTTTCGGGTCCGCGGAAAAAACCGACGCATGCTGCCGGAATTTGTCTGGAAGTTGCATACTACCCTTAGCCCGCACAGCAATTTCGCTCATTGCAAACCCGCAGCGCGTACAAATTGCGAAGCCATATCCTTTACGCCCCGAGTTGCGAACCAACAGTTCCGCTTCCTCCCGATAGGTAATACGCGCGCCTTGGATTCCACCGAAGTCCTCGGGGGCACCACACTCCCCACGTTCCGCGAACGATATCGGACAAACGGACTGTTCCCCGATTCGCGTAAGATATGACCCAAGTGGCAGCTTGTCCCAAGCAGCAGTTGTGTAGCCAAACCGTGGAAAAACCAGGAGTTCTCGTTTAACGGGCACTTTTCCGCATCTAGGGCAGGCTTCATCCCGAGACTGGCGGACATATTGGTGGTCCTCAGGACATTGAAGAGCAAAATACTGCAACCCAAGCGCCTGGTTTAAATTGCTGTCTGTCCAATGTTTTCGCAACCCGCTTGAAGTGACTACTCGGCCGCCTACCAGCACACGAGACCCAGGAACGTATTCTCTAAGGGCCAGTAGTGAACTGCGTTCGAGGCGGTACCTCTCTTCCGGCTCCGAGCTTCCATGAAGATCCCTTTCCACGGGCCGTCTGACGCTGAGACTCTGGAGGTTTATGGGAAACCCGTATCGTGGAAGAAAGCGGTGGTTGGCCAACCATTCAATGACGGTTATGTCGCAAAGGGCACGAGCCATGTGCCGAATGGAATTGGCCTTCGCCATCTCACGCCCTACGTTACTTGATGGTTGTAGTGGAATCTCGTTCCAGGCTTGGCGAAGTTCTGCGATGTCCTGCTTCCACTCACGGGTCGCCTTGGTGAATGCCTCTTCGGCGTCCCCGATGAAGTCGTGCCACGGCCGAGGATCGCCAATGGAGTCCAAGGCAGTTTGGTTCGAGAGCGACTGGAAACGTTCCCGAAGCCCTCCATCCTCCAGGCGGAGCTGATTGAGGAACTTATAGAATTGAGATGCCACGTCTATGCCGTCCTCCGGCCATACGGGCTTGGTCTCAGACTTCTTCTTCCAGTAGGAAGGGCACTCGCTTACACCACAAAAGATCCCCATCCTTCCGAAAGCATGCATTGCACCTGTCTTATTGGCTTGTCTGGAACGCAAAAATTCCGACAACAAGACAGCATGAAGATGGCGGCGGATGACGCGGGAACGCTCCAGAAAAACCGTGGGCTTTTTGAATTCGCGCTTGAGGAAGTCTCCAAACCTCAGAAAGACCTGCCGATCATAATCAGAGCTCCGTGAAAAGGTAACGACCACCGCTGACCCATCGGAACGTCGCCCGGCTCGACCAGCTCGCTGCCGATGGTTTGCGGGCCCAGGCGGCGCATTGCCTAGCAGGACAGCGTTGAGCCCTCCAATATCAATGCCGAGTTCCATCGTCGTCGTCGAGGAGAGCACGTTACGGGTGCCACTCTTGAAGAGATCCTGGAGCCGCCTGTTTTCATGGGGCGACAATTGAGCGGAATGCTCCTCTGCCCAAAGCCCCATCTCCAGGATTGAAGATCCTATGAATTCACGGCGCGCCCTTCCCCAGCGGGGATTTTTGTCAAGAATGTCCGGATCAATCTCTCGCAGAGTGCCACGGCACCCGTCTATTGGTGCCCAGCCCAATGCGCTGTTGCTCCAAATCGTGCCTGTAGCCTCACACCAAAATAGCGTGGCAGGCCGCCTCACGCTCAATCTATCGAAAAGAACTTGCAAAGCTTTGTCTGCCTCCTCAGGCCCAGTCTGGTGGTGGTCTTCCCTATGTAGCCAAGTGAAGCCGATCTGATTTGCGTTGCGAAATAACTGATCGAATGCCGCGCACAGCACATCTTTTGACAGTTGCGCTGAGTCGGCATTGGGAATCCCTGCCGCGCACAAGACATTCCGGACAAACCTGCGCCGAAGTTGGTCGGTGGTTACCCCAACAAAGGCACTAGCGCTCCACCCAGTGCGTTCGCGCGTGAGCCAGCGCCCTGTCAAGGGTGACTCATCCAACCAGGTCCGGCCATTGTTTTCTTCTGACCAGCCTACACAGCCATCGGAACGTACCGAATCCAATAAAAGTGTCAGAATACTCGCCCACACTGACGCAACCGCTTGCCGCGTGGCGCGTGTTAGCTTCTCCTCCAGGATGGGAGGGATATCGAGACTTTGTACGCCAGGGTAAACGACTTCGATTAGCCCGGTTGACTCCACTGATGCCTGCTTCTTCAACGGTCGCTGTAGTTCTTTGGCCACCAGTGCCTCAGCGTGTTTGACAACGGCATCCCGGTTCCGATTCCAGTCGGCCTGTCCGTAAGACTTGGCAGAGTGTCTTTCAGCCAAGTCGCGATCCATCAATTCGGCCATTTCTTCTCTCAGGCCAACCTGCCTTGCGAAATCAGTCACCGGCGTGCCGGCCGTCGACCGCTCCAATAACTCACGTTTGCTACACAGTTCTCGCTCGAGGTGCTGTCTGAGAGCTGGGTCAAGCGCCCCATCAGAGATCTGCTTTCCCAGTCTGCTGACTTCCTGCGTCAGGTAGGCAACTGTACTGGCAGGCGTAGGTTCGGCCACGCAACGGGCTATAGCAGCTCTGATTACCTGTATTTCATGCTGTTGAGTCAATAATGGACCAAGTCTTGCTGCGGAGGCGCGTGAATCACTGAAACAGAGAAGGCGTCGACCCTCGCCCGGTTTCCAATGCCGTGACTCAGCCGGATAGGAAGGCAGATCATGAAGAACGGTCTCTGCCACTACGGATAGGGCAAAGGGCCTTCCGCCAACCAAAGCTCTACACACTCGCCGCCATTCCGGTTTATCTTTGTCGTCCTTCGGAATGCTCCACTCAGAATGGCAGGTTGGGCACTGCTGTGGCGACTGGGCTGTTTCTCGTGGTGCCTTCCAGAGCGTGACGCCATCCGAGCCATGTCCCAGAATCTCGCCACGCTCCGGATCAACAACAACCTCTTTAAAACTGTCGTCGGAAGAATGAGTCAACAGATAGTACGTGCGGTCTGCTACGGACGGGGCAAAATACCCCGGCTCGAGTATCGATAGTTCCTGATTCTCGTGCCCTGCAAGAGCCCATTCTCCACAGTTGTCACATCGATGAATTGGCATCAGAACATGCTGACAATATACGCATCGGTCGGAATATGGTTGCAGGCAGCCAATCTGTGGGATATGGCGCTCGGTGGGACCTGAACAGTGGGGATTCAGGCAAACCGAAAGGCCTTCCGGTGCGCGAACCAGGAAGTGCAATCGGTGCGGAATCAACGGCAAGTCTATTGCCCTCACACGCGCAGCCGCCGCCAGACGCAAGAGAGCGATCGTGGCTTTCTCCACGTCGCGTCCGCCGCTCCTGTCGAAAAGTTTTTGCCCCAATTCGTCAAGGCTTAGGATGCTACCGGGCTCGTTGGCCAGAATCGACGCCATACGCCTGACGACCGGGGCTTCCCTCAATACAGCATAGAGGAACTGCGCCGGCGTGCTGGGATAGAGCTTCTTCGCGCGCTGGACAGCCCTCGTACTCGCCAGTTGATCGCCAATGTTGCAAAGTTCCTCAACAGCCTCGTGATCATCTTCGATCAACTCATCACTCGCTGTGAGTGTTGTGAAATCCAAATCAGCATGCCTCGCGATTTGCGACGCTTGCACCGGTACGTCTGGAGCGGACTCTACTTCCCCGAGGTCATGTCCTGCATATCGGCCACGTATGACATGAGTCTCTTGCTCATCTATGGAGAAAAGTCGGGATGCAAAGGTCCGCAGGTCGCCTTCGTCGCCACCAAGGGTTGCCGATGTCGCCAAATGGAGGACTTCTTCTGCCGTGACGCCGCAACGCTCCCGGACACGCCGAAGCAGCATTGTGATTTCAGCAGCCAAGGACCCGCTATAGAGATGGGCCTCGTCGAGAATGATGCATCTCAAATCGGGTCCGAAGAAGCACTTGTCCTGAGGACGGCAGAGCATGTATTCAAGCATGCTGTAGTTGGTTATGACAATGTCCGGCACAACTCCCATGAGTTCTCGCGCAATGGATTGCCCATCATGCGTCTCGAGCCCTCGAGCTTCTTGCCTCGTGCGCATACGACATTGCTCCCATTCAGGCTCTCCACGCTTGTTCGCTTGCCTTGCGTTCTCAGGGGTTTCACCCGTGAAATGAAAGACGCTTAACTGTTGCTGTCCCTGTAACCACCCGTAAATCCGCTCAACTTGGTCGGCCACCAAGGCGTTCATGGGATACAGGATAAGGGAACGCATGCCCCCGTCTTGCTGTCTTCCAGGTGCACTCCAGAGGTCCGCAAGCATGGGCAGAAGAAACGCTTCTGTCTTTCCGAGACCCGTCCCAGCGGTAATTACAAGTCCGGGCCGATTCTGACTGGGCTCCCTTGATTTGCGCAGCGCTTCGGACTGATGATTGTACAAGAACCGGTCTATGGGAAAGGCGCCTTGTTTCTGGACATGTTGTAAGAGATTTGCAGGAAATAATCCCTCTTTCTCGAGAGTGCCAAGCGTGTCCAGAGTCTTTTCGCCCGGAAATGCGCCCTCAACCCGCAGCTCGCTGACCAGGCCACCGGCCGCACCGGGACCTTCCCAAACATTGCGAACCACATCAGAAAGAGTCTCATCACGGAAGTGGTTCTCTGCCACCCCCAGGTCAACCAATCTGGTGCGAACATGTTCCGCCATTCTCAACGCATCAATTTGGTTCAACGCTGAAGACTCCTTTACTTGCTTTTAGACAGCCAATATGTGCAGATCCTTGTTGATACGTATTGTCGCCCGTAATCGCTTTCGCCGATCTTGTGATGCTCTTCCTTGTCGCAATCTTCAGGATGCCAGTCATTCTTATGCATTCTTTTGATCCATTTGGCGATCAATTCTTCCAAACGACACGTGCTTACGCCGACAACTTCTGAAGCTCGTTCTTCCAACGATTCGAGCCGGAGTTCCATTTGATGATCATTGCACGTTGCCGGCAATCCAAGTCGAGCACAGATGAAAGCACGAAGTAACTCGAGCGTACCCTTCGGGTCCGCAGATAAGAAATGCTTAAGCCCTTGCCACATCAAGATTGGTGAGATGCACGCAAGTTGGTCGATATGGCCGATACAGCGCTCTGGATGGGTCAGATTGCCGTCCCAGTGCGTAAGGGTCGTAAGTGCTTCACGCGCGTGGGACGCCCCAAACTGCGTCCACAGAAAGTATCTGACGACGAAGTCCACGCCCTCAATATGGTCGTGTGGCCTGAGCCCCTCAGGAATGGCTGAATTGAGCCGCCACGCCCGCAAGAAACGACAAGGGGTACCTTTTATCCTGTTCGCCAGACTGAGAGCGAGATCGTGCTGTAAAACTGGTATTCGAAGCCATTTCAGAATCGCGAAGTCTGATTCTGTTAGCTCTTTGCGCGACTCTAGGTACTGTCGCACCTGGCTTGTGTCCCACCAGGCTCCAAGCCAGTAACCTTTCCATGTTAAAGCGATGGCAACAGGTTGTGTATCCAGTTGAACCTTCCAGCTTCGCTCTTTCGAGCCGGGCAAAACGGTACCCGCCGGCAGGGGCAGTAACCTGATTTTGCTACCCTTATCGAAGATCCACTGCAGCAAAGTATAGCCAGTTGCTTCGAACTCGAGCGGGTCCTTTGGAGACGAAAATGACAAGCGGGCAGGCTTGCCGAGGAGTGGCGGGGTAAAGGCCGCGATGCACCCTCTGTCGAGGCATTGCACGCCAAGGGAATATGTATTCTCTCCTGATCGAAGCCGCAGTTCTCCGCCATGCCCGGGGATTTGCCCTAACCCGATTCGCCCGTAGCGCACTTTGCCCACCTGAAAATCACCCTCATAAATCCGCGGAGTGTTTTCTTCCTCGGGCACCCATACTCGGAGATCTCCGGTGCCTTCTGACCGATTCAGTTCATCGCCGCTTTTTAGCGCTTTGAAGAACCAAGGTTCGGCACTCTTATCCAGCCTGTGGCGACGAAGTGCTGCGGATAACAAGCCAAACCGCAATC
The DNA here is from genome assembly GCA_050950105.1 of Candidatus Hydrogenedentales bacterium. GTDB lineage: Bacteria > Hydrogenedentota > Hydrogenedentia > Hydrogenedentales > SLHB01 > UBA2224. The sequence goes on from JBMNGZ010000001.1 coordinate 242,226, forward strand.
GCGGCTCGATTGTTTGCTTCTTTCCCGACGACGAGAACTTGAGCCGAACTCTCCTTTGCCGTGTAGCCAACTCTGGCGTAATGGTTACATCCCCAATCGTCTCCCACTCCTCCTCCGCATGCCTTTGTAGGTTGTATGTCTTCGTGTGAATCAATAACTGTGCTGATTGGGTATCGTCAGGGAGGCCGCCCACAACCAGACGTACCCTGTCATTGAGCGAAAGAGTCTTACCCAGGGGAGTTGAAAGGAAGATAGGCGCAGTGACAGTCTGCGGCTCCATTCCACGAACCGGTTGCCAGAGAATAAAATCCTCGTAGGACACGCATACGCTTTCTGTGAGAGGGGTAGGCAAGCGTACAGCCTTTCGGGAGATGTCATTTCTTTCAAAGGTCTCGACCGGGGTGCATCCACCAACCTCACATTTCCGGTCACAGAGAATAGCGTAGTGCCGGTTTGGCTCAAGCCACTCCTCTGCCGCTCTGACAATTCTTGAATTGTCCAGGTCAAACACGACAACCTGCTCCGACAAACCAGAATCAGAGAAATCCCATTCGGAAAGTGACTCTCCCTTCCGAGTGCGCAAAGCCAAGATTCGCGGGCTTAGGTTGGGGCTTTTTCTCTGATTCTCCAGCTCTGAGTAGAGGTGTTCACTACCCGCCCAAGAGCCGTCTTTCTGCCGCAACCATCGAATCAGCTTGCGCCCGTCAATGTAGAAATCCAGTTCGGTCGCATCGGTTGTTTGGACCTCCTCTTGGATCACTTTTCTGTCCAAGCTCACCTCCAGCCTTGGTGACTTTCCATGTTCCCATTCGAGGGAAACGTTTGAAACCGGACAGAATTTTTCCTGCGCACCCACGTCCTCTGAGGAGTCAAATCCGGGGCCAACCCAATCACCATCACCCAATCTCTCAAGCTTGGCTCTGGCTTCCCGGAGCAATTCATTTATCCAATGGCCTCGTATCCACGGGCTTTTTTCCAGAAGAGGTCGGATCTCGGCGTCGCCGATACGGCACCTTCTGAATTGCCGCAAGGCGCGCCAGAGCGACTGAAATGAGTCAGAGGCAAGTTCGGGATAGGCCGATTCGCCGTCCAGATGCTGCACGGCATTCGGACGCCCGAGATTGACGAGCCATTCAGCCAGTCTGTTCTTGGCGCCCCGGTAAGTAAACCCGTATTGCAGCTTGATGCTGATGAACCATTGTTGTGCCCCTTCGATATCCATCGCGTGTCTGAGATTCAGTGCTCGGACGGCATCCCTGATCACTTCCTTTGTGAGCTCAGAAGGCTGGCCGTTATAAAGAAACAGCTCATTGAGAAGAGCGTGAGACTTCGGGAGGATCCTTCGAATGGTTGGCCAGACCGAATCTTCTCTGCTTTCATCACGGCAGATCTCCGCTCCAAGGCAAATGAGAAGTCCCCCAAACATCTGGCGGTAGGTACCGTATTGTGTGCCCGAAAAGCGGGTGTACATCACGGACTTGATCCAATTCTGCGTACTCTGGGGCGTCAATGCTCCGAACCAGCCGCGAAGCCAATCGATGTCTTTTTCGGTTAATCGGAGCTCAGCAATAGACCACGGACGCTCATATGCCATGGCCATCTCGTGTAGCGGCTTGAAAACATCTTCGAGTTCCGCTGTATGCGGTTCAAGGTGATTCCACATCTGCCTGTGCCCCCCTGGTCCATCTTTCGCAGTTATGCCATATCGTGGCTGTTTTTGCTAGAAGCCATCCCAAAACCGGGCTTTTGATAGCGGCTATATATATCTGTGCATATACTAATATTCACACAATCTCAACTGGATTGGCTTGCGGAACGGATTCCAGGCCCGCGGCGAAGGCCGTTTGGAGGCCGCTCGTCGGCCGAGAAAGGAAAGGCCATCCATGGCATCTTCTGGATTCTCGACAACGGGGCCAAATGGAAGGATCTTCCACCCGAATTCGGCTCCAAAAGCACCGTGCACCATGGGTTTCAACGCCAAGTCCGTGAAGAGGCCTTCAAAACCCTCATGCGCGATGCCGGCCGGCTCGTCCAAGAACAAAGCGATTACCCTGGCCGCCCTCGTGCATTCCCGGGAACTCCCGAAGCCCTCGTACGACACGGTCATAGCCAGGAGTACCAGAATGACGGGATTCATTGAGGCCAGTGACTTGCATCGCGGGAAATAACTAGTACAGCAGACGTTTTTGTCACGTGACAAAACAGCTTCAATGGGGCCACCGATTTTCATCGGTGGAAATGGAACCGATCGAACCCCATTCGCACTGCCAAAGCCCGCTTCAATGGGGCCACCGATTTTCATCGGTGGAAATGGCGTTGCACGATGGTGCCGATCATCACCGGGCGCGCTTCAATGGGGCCACCGATTTTCATCGGTGGAAATTGATTCTGCGCACGAAAGTGAATGCCACAAACGGAAAGCTTCAATGGGGCCACCGATTTTCATCGGTGGAAATCGTGGATGTTGCGGGCGATCCAATCGCGCCGGGCGTCGCTTCAATGGGGCCACCGATTTTCATCGGTGGAAATTTGACGGTTTCCCTGTCCCGGAAATGACGTTGACAAGGGCTTCAATGGGGCCACCGATTTTCATCGGTGGAAATCCCTGCCGCACACCGTGGTGGAGTTCGTGGCCGGCGCGCTTCAATGGGGCCACCGATTTTCATCGGTGGAAATGCTGCCGCGGGCGGCTACGATGCGGAGGGGACCGACATGCTTCAATGGGGCCACCGATTTTCATCGGTGGAAATTCGGCAGCGCTTCGAGGGCCGTCTCGACATCCCCGAGCTTCAATGGGGCCACCGATTTTCATCGGTGGAAATGGGTAGGGCTGTCGGAAAAGTTGAATCCCGTAGGACGCTTCAATGGGGCCACCGATTTTCATCGGTGGAAATCGAGACGGTGGGTATGGTTCCCGCTGGATAGGTACATGCTTCAATGGGGCCACCGATTTTCATCGGTGGAAATGGGCCTCGCGGGCGCAGAAAAAGCCGACTGGATCGAGCTTCAATGGGGCCACCGATTTTCATCGGTGGAAATACAAGCGATGATGGAAAAATGGTGGCCGCGAAACCGCTTCAATGGGGCCACCGATTTTCATCGGTGGAAATAACGCAAACAGCTTCAACAGCGCGTTTTTGGTGGCAGCTTCAATGGGGCCACCGATTTTCATCGGTGGAAATTCGACGCCCATCGTGCCAACATTGCGCATCCCCTCTTCGCTTCAATGGGGCCACCGATTTTCATCGGTGGAAATTGCCGAGAACACGTATGCCGTCGAGCGAATGACAGACGCGCTTCAATGGGGCCACCGATTTTCATCGGTGGAAATATCTGTAGAAAAAGAACTTCGGCTGTCGGCGCCAATGCTTCAATGGGGCCACCGATTTTCATCGGTGGAAATTGTACCGGAAATTCGACAGATACGCTTTTGCGGTACGCTTCAATGGGGCCACCGATTTTCATCGGTGGAAATAAGCTGTCCAGCACATCAGAAATGTCCTGCATAGCATCGCTTCAATGGGGCCACCGATTTTCATCGGTGGAAATAATGGGCGGACACGGGCGCTAGAACGCTCGTAGACGCGGCTTCAATGGGGCCACCGATTTTCATCGGTGGAAATACTAGATAGTCCAATCTGAGCCATTCTAGGTACCTTGCTTCAATGGGGCCACCGATTTTCATCGGTGGAAATTCCAAGAGGCCCGGCGCCGGTCCACCACGTAAGAAAGCTTCAATGGGGCCACCGATTTTCATCGGTGGAAATAGGCCCAGGATGGACAGTTGCGGTTCGCCATCAACCGCGCTTCAATGGGGCCACCGATTTTCATCGGTGGAAATTTTTGCTGCAGACGGCGACCAGCCTGCGCCACGTTGTGCTTCAATGGGGCCACCGATTTTCATCGGTGGAAATGGCGTCGACGCGGTGCAATCTACCACGGATCTTTAGCTTCAATGGGGCCACCGATTTTCATCGGTGGAAATCGGCTCGATGACTGGCGGGCGTATCAGGACGCCTTGCTGCTTCAATGGGGCCACCGATTTTCATCGGTGGAAATTGATTGTCGAGGCGGAGCTGTTCCATTCTCAAAAAGGGCTTCAATGGGGCCACCGATTTTCATCGGTGGAAATGTTTGGCGGTGGGTGGTGGTGGTGGGGGGGCCAGTGGCTTCAATGGGGCCACCGATTTTCATCGGTGGAAATGGCACTCGATCGAGTTGCGCGTCGATGTCGCTCGCTTCAATGGGGCCACCGATTTTCATCGGTGGAAATGGCGGGCTTTCTAAGCTGGTATAGCCTGGCTGGTTGCGGCGGTGTTTTCGAGCGGTCCGTTTCCAGCCGTGCCCGCTGCTTCGATCTGGGGGCATTATAGTCTGTAAGTGTCTTTCACACAAGGATCGAGCGGTTCCCGGTTTTTTCGCATCACTGAGGCGCTCGCGCGCTATGTAGATGCTTCAACTGCCAAAGAGCGATGGTGGTTTATACGACTATAGCGTGCCGTTCTACAAAGTCATAGGGTTTTCCGATGGCGAAGGTGGACGAAGTATTGTAGCCTTCGGCCGGGCCCAGGGTGAAGATGAGGATCTGGTCTTCCCGGTGGTTGATGAGTGGAGTCAAGTCGGCGATCATCTGGGCGCGTTCTTTGCCGGAAAGCTCGCACTGAAAGACGGAATATTGCAGATGTTCGCCGTAGCCGCGCATTTTTTTGAAGACGCGCCGCAGGCGGGCGTTGTCGGAAATGTCGTATGTGACGAGATAGATGTGGCGCATGGGTCACCTCGTAAGGAAGTCTGGCAAGCGGGGAATCTCGCCGGTCAGGGTGCGTGCGAGAAGCCGGGCCTGGACTTCGAGAACGCGCCGGTATGAAATGCGGTAATTGAAGACGGGATGGGTGACGAGGGCGTCCATTCGTTTTTCGTAGGCGAGGATGAATTTGCGGCGCGCCTCGTCTTTGAGGGCGACGCCCTGGCCGCGGCGAATGAAATCGCCGGGGGCAACCACGCGATTGTTTACGGCCCAGAGGACGACAGAATCCGGAATCAGCGGCCGGAATGGCTCCATCATGTCAAGGGCAAGGGCAGGACGTCCATATCTGGGCTGGTGGTAGAAGCCGAGGTAGGGGTCGAAACCCACCGAGGCAAGGGTAATGGTCCAGTCTTTGGTTAATAAGGCATAGGCAAACGAAAGCATGGCGTTGACGGGATCGCGCGGAGGTCGACGGTTGCGGTGTTCAAAGGCAAAGGTGAACTGCGGCGCTTTGGCGGATTCGTCGGCTGCGGGGGCGGGCTTGAGGAGGGCGCCAAAAAAGGAAAAGTAGGTTTTGGCGGCCATGCCTTCGATCCCGAGGAGCGATTCGAGGGACGAGGCGGCGGCGGCCCGTTCCGCGGAAAGCTTGAGGGCTTCGAGCGCTTTACCGGGCGGGTCCGGGTGGTTGCGGCGCAACAAGGTTCGCCCATTCAGGATTTTCACCCGGATCAGGTCGCGGGCCAGTTCGAGACAAAAAGGCGGAGCGTCGGCGGCGCGGTATTGTGCGCGGCGCTGTTCCACGTTTTTGTGTCCCAAGCCGTGCGTCATCCCGTAGAACCATCCTCCGTGGGAAAAATAGAGCACGGGAATGTCCCGGGACAGGCATTGCTGGAGCGCGGGTGTCGTCATCTGGGCGGCGCTGAACAGGCAGACCTGGGAGGTTTCCATGAGGCGGGCCTCCTGGACGATTTCCCGCCGCAACGACACCACCAGCCGATCGCCGCGTTTGCCGACCACCGCCCCGTGTTTCTGCACATACAGGGGCAGGGCATCATCGCGGGCGGGCGTCAGCCGCCTCACCTGGTCCTCCCGGGCAGGCGCCGCGCCCGTCAACAACGCGTTGGTCTCATCCGGCAGGCAGATGGGCGCCAGCGAGCAGCGCGGGCACTTGGGGCTGGCATCCAGCGGCGGCGGGCGAACACCCGCTTTGGCCATGTCGCGCATCTGCTCCAACAGCTCGAGAGTGCGTGCGATCAGCGTTTCGTCGAACGGGATGGTCACGCGGCGTCGCGACTGTGCGAAATAAATCTCCCCGTGGACGCAGCTGTACCCGTTAGCGCGCAGGATGAGCCCTTGCGCACAGACCTGAACGCGTTCGGGTTCATACGCGCCCTCGGGCAGATCCGGCGCGGCGCCGCGCTTCACGTCCACAGGGACCACAACCCCCGCGGTTTCCTCGACCATATCTATCCGCGCGATGAGACCCAGGCCCGGGTCCGACATCATCACCGAGCGCGCTTGCGTGAGCACCGGGTCGTCCACGGACGGCTCCGCGCTTTTTTCACCGTCTCCATCGGCTTCGCCGGCCGTGTCGTCATCCGGATCCGCCAGACTTCCCTGCTCACGGTCGACCCGCCGATGCTGATAGCGCCCATCCACCGTATCAGCACTGTCTGCAAACTCCGCCTCAACCCACTCAAGCCAACATAACCGCGGACAATAGGCATACTCGTTAAGCATCCGCGCCGGAATGAGGTCGGGGAGCTGCTGGATCTGCTTCTCCGGCACGACAGATCACTTCTTCCCACAGACCGGGGCGAAGAGGCCGAGGCCACGATGCCGCCCCACGCCGAGAGCCAGTGGCCCCTGGATGGGATGTCTCCACGTCACTTCAGCGTGCATGGCGGAATAGCGCTCAAAATGCCGGGCCCGCTTGTATTCGCGGGGATGGTAGCCGTGACGTAGAAACGGCGCTTTCTGCAGACGGAGCCCCACGACGTCCTCTGCCGCGAAGCCGGCCTGCTGCACGGCCTTCATAAAGAGCTTTTCGGCCTTGGCGTAGTCGAGATCATCGAAGCCAGGCAATATCACGGGGGTGACGGTTCTGAACTGCCTGCTTTCATTCCTGTAGCGCCTGAATTGGGGGTCCGGTCCAGAATACATCAGTTCGGCAACTGGCCGGTCATTTTGCTTAAGCAGGACACCCTGCAGCACCCGCCGGGCCCACTGAGCTTTCCGGCCGTCACCTCCATAGGGTTCGGCGACGGCGAATCGCCGGATCAGACCATCGGCGTGTTCGTGGCCGATGCTGGGCAGGGGAAGGTACGAGAACCGGGCGGGGGTGTCCTTGACGCCCTGAGGCACATGCCCGGCGACGTATTCATCGGGGTTGCCCTCAAAACCCGCGCCGGGCGCCCGCGAGCAGCCGCATAGGGAATGGCGGACCCATGCGGAGATGTGCACCGCGTCGCGCGGGTCGAACGTGGCCATCCGTTGCGACTCGTCTCCCGGCCGCAGGAGGCTGAAAAAGGCGGCGGGGCGAAAGGCGCTCTTTTGCTTCACATTCGCGTACGTGGCCTGATCGAAGACCGTGGGCTTGCGCGGAGGCGTGTAGATGGAGCCTCTCCAGCAGTTCAGGGTAGTCTCGTAACATTGCTTCAGGTCCTCATAGGAACCTTCTCGTGGGATCCGGAGGCTCTCGTTCCCGAATCGCGCAGGCACCCAACAATCGCCGCCGTGTTCGGCTTTGAGCGCGGCGGTTTCGGCATCGGAGAGCATCCGGCCGTTTCCCACGACGAGATCGATGCCGAGCCCAAGCGCATGGAGCATGCGCGCATACGCCATGGCCTGCCGGGCTTCTTCCTGGTCCGCACTGACATGCTCCCACAAATAATGCACGGATGAGCCGGCATCCCGCAGGAGCATCGGAGTGAAGGTCTTGGACGTCAGGCGCTTTTGACGATCAAGCTGCGCGTCTGACTGGTTGTTGGGCACAAAAGCCGTACAAGCCTGTCCCCTCCTCGTCTGAGGGGCCAGGATCGCGGGTGGTGGGAGCTTTTCGAGGAACCGGAAACAGTCCGGCATTTCAACGTGGTTTCCGGCCGCGGAGGCAAGCAAGGCCTGGAACAGCCGCCAGGGGGAAGGCGGCCATTCCGGCGCGTCTTTCTTACTTCCGTGAAAACGACCATCCAGGAACGTCACAGTGATGCACAGCGTTGCCATGGTCACTTGCCTTTCTTGGTGGTATTTTTCTTTTTCTTGGCTTCCTCGAGCGCCTTTTTGGCGACTGCCGGATCGAACGTTGTAAGCAGGGATTCACCCACGCCAAACTCCTTCGAAGAATCACGTGCAAATGCCAGGGCGTCCTCGTGCGTCACGGTAAAACTGGCCCGGGTGCCGTCATTGCCGACGACTTCCCACGTGGCCGGGTTCTCGGGGTCGGGCGTAAGCTCGCACCCCATACGGAGAAAGGTGTCCTGCGGCGCGGTGAACGCGACAAGCGACAGACCAAGGACATACGCGCGCAATTTGGCGGTCTCCTCTTCACTTTCCCCCACGAGACGGCGTAATGCGGACAGGCTCAGCACGCTTTCGCGAAGAAGTTGGCTGTGGCCGTCAAGCAGGACTCCCCCCAAGGCGGCCGGGGCGGGAACGTGAGCCAGGCCAATTTCAGGGAGCAGTTTTTCCTCTCGATCCGCAAGGCTATCGAAGGCGTCCGCAGAATTCTCAAGAGCTGGAATGAACTGTGCGGACCGGGTAAGGGGGTGCACATTGAGGGCTCGAACGGTCGAGCGCACGATTCGCGGCATTTTGATGCCGGTGTCTCTGGAGTCCCAGCAACCGAAGACCAAGGAGGTGGGAGCGAGTTTCGCCAGAGGCACCGCGTTGCCTTTCCCCGCCGCACGGAACGCGTCCCTGATCTCTCCAGCCATATCCGAGAACCGGACTGCAGCGTCCGCGATGCGGTGCCCGGCGTCCAGGATGTCCACGGTCTCGTCCGTGTCGTTTTTCATCTTCACGGTGACCGTGATATGCGGAATGAGCTTTGCGTAGGGATCCAACTTGAAGATGGGTTCCATGCGGTTGGCTTGTGAACCGACACTGTCCATGAGGCACACGTTTTTTGCCTCGCGGCCGTCGGCATCCTTTAATTGGTCAATGTTGTAGCCAAGCTCGGCGAAGGTTGGTGGAAAGACCACCGCATGGTCACCTTCGACCGGCTTGAGGTGTTGCCGCATAACGATAGCGGCGTTTTTCGCGTCGAGAAGAGATTTGATTTCCATCTTAGAGGCTCCTTTTATGTTGTATTGCATGGGCAACGTCGAATGCCTTGCTCGGGTTACTGTCCGAACCTGCGTTATAGATGCGAAATTCGTACGGTTTTTGCACGAGGGAATCCTGAGGGATGGAAACAGCCACCGCCGCCAGCGCAACTGGCAGCGGGTCTTGCCATGGGTAGTAGATGAACGGTTTATTCCGGCCCTTGCTGCTCGGACAGAATCGCTGCAATCCAATCAGCGACAACAACTCCGTGGCCACATGAATGGAAAATTTCTTCCCGCTCGGGGGAAGGAGGTTATAGGAGAACCCAGCGTCCAGGGCGTTCCTCGCGTGGCTGGGATCAAATCTTGTCGCCTTCTGTTTCATGGCGACAGCCGACTCGAAAATGCCGGCATCAAAGGTCTTGGGTAAATGGTCGAACAAGCGTCTTACAAGATCGATGAACACTGATTTACCCGTGAGCGCCCACGCTTTCACAAGACTGTTTTGTGGGAACGGTGTGCGCCAGTCGAGTCTCAATTCGAAGGGGGAGCCAATTTGGAGCGGCCCGTCTTTATTTGCCCCTTCCGTTAACCGGCAAGAGCCTAGCGCATCCCGGATGAGGCCAAGCGTGACTTCTTGGCCGGTATCGAGGTGGGCCTCTATGCAAAAGAGGGTGCGGCATGTGTAAACGTTGTCAAACCATCCCAAGGCGGGTTTATCGCTGGGAGTCAAGCGGTGGGCGAGTTCGAAGAGCCCGCAGCAGCCGAAGACCTGGCCGGGATTGCAGAGATTGACGTTGACGGAAAGGGTTGGGTTCATGATTCGTCCTCCTCGAGGCTCTGGGCCTGGGCGGTTTCAGAGGCCATGGCGTCGGCGCGCCGGAGCAGGGATTCGAGCCAGGCGAGCCCCCACCATCCGAAACGGCGTTGAAGCCGGTCGTAGCGCAGCATGCTTTCCATGGTGAGGCGCTGCGCGGTGTTCGGGGGCGCCTCGACCGCAAACGCCTCGGCTTTGAAACCGGGGCGCGCCCAACCGTGATGCGTGGCGATGAGGTGGAGGATAAGGTCTTTTTCGGGGTGGGCGAGGATCGAGTCTTCAGTGGAGGCTGAAATGAGCGAGCCCGCTTCATGACGGTACCCATCGAGCTTGCGCCAGTCGACGGCGCCTTTGGCCAGGGGCTCGGCGGAATCAGACGGCTCGTGCCCGGCCGCGCGTTGCCATCGTGGCGCGGCCTTGCCATCATCATGGTGTCTGGCCGCGCGTTCGAGGGCCTCGATGATCGATGCAGGAAGACCAAACGTTTCTCCGAGCTTCTTTGCGATGCACTCGACCTTGCCGTTGTGTTCGTCAATCGTCTGCGGTGATTCCGCGGAGGCGGAGGCCCGGGTTTGCCGCGGGCTCAACAGCAGGAGCCATTGTTCTTCCTGCTCGTCTTCGTCCGCGGATTCGTCGGCTTTTTTCACCATAAGCCTTCGAACAGTCTTGAGCTGAGTTTTTTGCTCGATCTGTCTAATGGAAGCAGAAGGCCGCTCCCATGGCAGGTCGGCCGTGGCGGGTTCGTCCGAACCGTTCAGCAGGGAGTACGACCATGCCAAGCCGGTGCGCGCAAGCAGACAGCGGCACATTTTGGGGTCTGCGACGTCTTTTGCCGCCGCTGCCGCGCGTGGGTCGAAAAACCCCGCTTCCGTAAGCCCACCAAGAGCCGCGGGGAAGATGATGGTGGCGTAATTGAGCGAGTAGGCCCCGGGGCGGTCTATGAGGTCACCCAGGGTAGTTAAGCGGATCTCTCTGCGGCCAGAGATGATGATGACAGGGCTCTCGCGCCGGTCATCTGAAAATGCGCTGAGCAGGACGCTCTTTCCACCCTTGCCGGTTTTCGTAATGGTATGCGTGGGCAATTGGAGACGTTCCGAGGCCAGTATCGGATGTGCGTTGAACCAACCCGCAATATCCTCCTTGGTCGCTTCGCCAAAATATTGAATCTCCTTGCGCCATGCGATGAACGTATGGGGATAGTTTTTCTGCAAGCCGTGCAGCCAGGCCTCGGGCTCGGGCCGTGCCGTAAGATGATCGAGCGAGGTCTGTGCCCACAGATCCAGGAGAATGGGCGTGACGTCTACCATCTCGGGGAGCGCAGTGAAGGCCTCCCTCGTCTCAGGGGCCCGCAGTCTTTGTTTCAGTGTCGCAAGACTGACATCCGCACCGGCCTCTGTCTCGCCACCCCACTCTGTCAGAAGCTCAAGCGTCCTGCCGAGTATTTCCACCGAATCCCCCGCGCTTTTCTGCAGCTGCCCGGGGTGCACAACGTCCACTCTGGCATCTCCTTGCCCAAAACGGTTGACCCTCCCTAGCCGCTGGATCATCGAATCCAGCGTAGAGAGGTCGCTTACCATGTGATCCGCGTGCAGGTCCATGCCGACTTCGGCGGCGGAGGTGGCGACCAGGTAGACCGTTTCATGCAGTGACTCTTTGCCCAGAAATGGCTGCATGCCCGGGCGCTCCAAGAGTCCGTCGCGTTCGTAGCCGCGGATCTGGCCGGTGAGGAGGGTGACGCGGACTGAAGCCTTGCTCGCGAACTCTTTCCTTTTCGCAGAAGGAAGCTTTGTGCTCGGGTATTGAGCTTCCCAATCGGCCTGTGCTTTCGAAGCGAGTTTTTCACTAATCCAAGCTGCTATTTTCTGTGCGGTTTCTGGTTCGCGCACAAACACCACAATGCGGCAAGCACTGGAGTCATGCGCGGTTGCCAAGTCAACAATCCGGGCGCGGAGAGGATCTTTGTCGTTATCTACCCTGTGCAAGTGAAGAGTCTTGCGGGCCCCGAGGCGCTTCTGGATGGTGGAGTGGGCCTCGTCCTGGCCGGAAAGCTCAAAGACAGACACGTTCGCATCCGATGCCTTCGTATGTGTTGCCGACAATTCCAACACATGGAATTTCGGAACGCAGTCGTGGTCTTCACTTCGAAATGCCTGCACGCTGCGCAGCAACTTACCAAAAGCCGGTGTCAGGTGCGCTTCGTCATGAACAAATAGACAATCGCATCCTAGAAACCCGGCATGGAGGGGGCGGGTTCGACGGCTGTCCCCGTATCCAGAGAAGAGCAGCTTCGATCCGATCATGTCGACCGTTCCAATGATGATCGCAGGTTTGGTCGGGTTTGTTTTCCATTCCTGGTTGTCTGCCATTTCGCCACGCAACGTACTGATGGCCAAAGGGGTGGTTCCCGGACTTGAGAAGGGATCTTTGAAGCGCAGGTTCTGGGCCAGCTCATTGAGCGGATCACTCGAGTCATTGAGCGCTTTTGAAACGGCATCGCGTATATCGCAGGCGACGTCGGTCGCCTGGTCGACAATGGTGCGGCGGTTCACCACATAGGCCAAACGTCTCGGTAGTGGGGAATTCTTGCCAAGAGCCAGCAACCAGAGCGCGATAACACTTGTCTTCCCTAGCCCTGTGGGTATGTCGCAAACTTCCGGGATGTTTCCCTCAACAAAACGCTCGAACAGGCAACGTTGCCAGGGGAAAGAGCTTGATTTCTTCGTCAGCTCGCGAAATGCCGCTTCAAAGTTCATGGGTACACTCCCTCGAGTTTTTTACCGGCGGCCCCCCCGCCTTAGCGTGAAACGTCAGTGTGAATAGAATGTCATGTCTGCGAATACCTCTTCACTATGTCATTCAGCCGTCGCGCCCGCATCTGCAGAACTACTCTTGTGTCTAGCACAATCCATCGAGACGAAGCAATCTGCGTGCTGGACTCACTTCTCGGCATTGCGGGCGCTTTGGGAGTTCCTGCGGCGATGCGCGCCCGCAAGTTGCTTGTAATGTAGCAGCTTTTGTGCCAACCCTCGCGTGCGATGAAACCGTCCGCTTTTCCGGCCATATGGCGCGCCCAGCAGTCACCAGGGCAACGTTGCGCTGCTCGATTATTGACGAGTGCGCGCAAAACCTGAGTGGAGCGCTCAAGCCCTGGCGAACGCGTGGCGCCTGCCCCTATAACCGGAAGGCGAACGCCCGGGGATCGGCGGATGCGTGGGGATGGGCGCCCGCATAATCCGGATGGGCAGACACAGGGGTCTGCCCCTACATTCCGGAACGCAGCCGCGCAGGGCTGCCCAGATTTATCCAGGCCTCCACAGCCGCAGGGGCTATCCGGATGGGCAGACACAGGGGTCTGCCCCTACATTCCGGAACGCTACGCGTCCGGGCTGCCCAGATCCATTCAGGTTTCCGGCAGAGCGCGACGGCTATCCCGACCATCCAGGCTTTCGCAGCGCGCCGGCGTTGCCCGTGTAATCCGGCCGGCCACCACGCGGGGCTGATTTCCGCAGCGCGTAGGGGCAGACCCCTGTGTCTGCCCTTCTTAAACGCAGCCGCGTCGGGCTGAGCGGATGCGTGGGGGCTATCCGGAGGCACGGCCACGGGAGGCCGCCCCTGCTCCGAGCCCCATACTCGCGGCAGCCTTCGGCGACCGGCTTCCCGCCGTCCGCCTCCTGAAAAATTCGTACTTTCTGCTCTTCGCTGTGAGCGATTTCCCCTCAACTGAAAACCCTCTCGGATCCATAGCCTGCGATTTCTCTCACTCGAACTGTACAGTTTTCGGGGAACCGGCCCGGACGGTAGACAATAAAAAAGCCCCTCAAAACAGCGATTTCCTCGGGTCGAAGCCGCAATGCATGAGTCTTGAGCCCGGCTTCGTGGGCCACTGAACAAATGTCACGTATGGACGCTGGGTAGGTGCGAAATGATTTCTGTACCTGCTCAACCGACAAATCCTCGAGATGCGCCTTGGCTGCTATGTAGAGTGCATTTGCAGCACAACAAGAATCCGTGTCAGAAACCGCAGTTGTTTGCGATGCGCTACAACAAGCGGCAAGTAAGCAAGAGAGCATCGTTAGCCACGCCTTTTCTTTCGCGCGTGATGGCGCCGGATCCTGGCGGTGATGCCGGCTGTGAAAAGGAGACTACAGCAAACGATCACGAGCACCGCAAAACGCTTTGGGCCATTGCCGTCTGCGTCAACGCCACTCTCAAGCGGCAGAGTATCTCGCTGCTGGGAGGCATCATCGATAAACTCATTCAAGGTCGCATCTGCCTGAACCGACTCGAGGGACGATGCCGCATCGCGTAGTGATTCGTCGGCCGGCCGCGAGGGATCGTGCATGTATTGAGTGTCTATAATCCTGTCGTCAATTAGCATCTTTTCGCTGCGTTCGATCCGAAAGCACTCTTCCGGAATAGGAACATTGACCTCAAATCTACTCGCCTTCACCTTTAGGGTCTCTTTCTGAAGGCTGCCCGAAGGCTCAACCGTCGTTGTCTCGTGCGTGATGCTTGTTGGCAGATATCTGCCGTTAGCTACCTCCTTGGCCTCCTGGACCGTGTAAATCGATGTCAAGGTCAAGTTAGTCTCTTCCACAACATACCGTGTGTAGACCGGCAACAGGCCTCGCTCTGTGTCCAGATGCACCTCGAGGGTGATCAACGGGATCGTGTGGTGCGTGACCGAAATCACGGCCAGGCGTGTAGAGCCGTCCTCAATATCGCGCAGTCGTTTGATCTCGGGATTGTCGGGAGAGAGGCCCGTATACTTCTCGCCCACGATCAGGGGGAAAAAGAAATCCGTCACCCCTTTGAAAGGCCGCTCCCATTGTGCATCCTCTCGAGCGGCATCCACTGCCAGTTCAGGAACTGCCCCCTCCCGCGTACTAAGCTGCAGTGATGTGCCCTTGTGCAGCACGGTCTTGACCGCCTACCGCGGGCCATTGTTGACTGAAACGGCCTGCTCCAGCATCCAAGCTTCCCCGTCTCGCCGGAAAACACAGTCCTCAAGGCCTGTCAACGTTTCCACCAATTCTGCATCACTGCTATCTGCTTTCTGAACGGTAAGCACCGTTCGATAGTCAATTGCAGTAGTCGCGAAATCCCGCGAATTCGCTAATGCTTCGGCGACGAGTTCCTGGGCCGAAGATGCATGGTCCGCGTAGGCGCAGCCCGCCACAAGAACAATGCTAATCGCAACCGACCAGTGGGCATGCCCTGTTTTGACGGACAGGCAGGGGTAGATAGAATGGAGCAAGGAGACGCGACATGGCGGTCTTGGATCGCATCTCTTCCTGCCATGTTGACTGCCAGGAATCATGGGTTTCCCGTCATTTTTTTCTAGAATTGAGGTAGAAACGCACAGCAACAAGCGCTCCCGCACCAACAAGAGCAACCACTAGGGCAGCCCAGACGCGCTTGCGCAGATCGGGACGGGTTTCTGCTCCACTCCCGTCATCCTGACTTGTGTCCGCTGAGAATTCTGCTCGTAGCGCTGATTCCAGCGGCTTAGTTTCAAAGGCCTTTATCTCTAGAGCGAGTTCATTGAGAGTCATCTTGTCTATTCGCTTTGGGGTAACATACTCAACGTCATTGATTGCATCCAGCACACGTGTTCCCGGAGGTATGGGAATTCTCAGGTCATCCACCTGAAGCGAGTTATTGACCTTGATGTCAGAATACGTGAACGTGCTCGCAATTCTAGGATAGCTTCCGTTGGCGAGATTGCTCCTGTCCACGAAATCATAGTGGGTCTCACTCTTTTCTGTCGGGAAGTAAATGCCTGGCGCGATTTCTTGGATCTTCGATGCGGCTTCTTCCCGAAGGAAGCGCTCTCCACTGATCTCAATGTAGCTCTTGTAGGCAAGTGCCGCATAGCCAGCGTCTGGATCAAGGTAGTATTCGTCAACTCCCGCAATGTTGGCGTCCTCAGGCTTGGGTTCTGCTCCTTGCTTGCGAACCAAATCGGCCTTTGAAACGCGCACTTCCAGCACGACGAGACGCCTGCCCTCCTGTTCGATTGATGGAAGGATCCGAAACTGAGCCGGCTCCAAAGCTCCCTCGCCTGCGGCGAACGGGTAGACATACACATATCGCAAAGGATTCAGTGATGTTGACAGACCTTGCGCGTCTGATGTGCCTGGGGGGTGGATTTCAACAAAACTCCCGTCGAAGAAATGGGTTACCTTCTCGCCATCGTAGCAATACGAAACCTGTGAGGAATGCTGCCTGTTTCTTCCATCGGGGCCTGGTTTTGCTTCCTCGGCGTCTACATCCAATCGATAGCAGCCGTTTGAAAGATACGACGCTTCAACATCCGCTGTTCTCGACTGGACTGAGCTACCGCCAGGAGCGCGGAATTTCGTTGTTTCTGTTATCGAGGCCGTGAAATCTGCAACCAGAGAAATTCTACCTTGATGGAACGCAACAAGGTCATCAGCGCTCTCCTGAGCGGCGGCAATTCCGGCTGCTCGCGCGAGCAACACAAAGAAAGTGATGGCGGCGAATGGCCTGCCCAGACCTCTTCCGCTCCTGGTCCGTGTCATGGGTGAATCTCCTCGGGATTTGGGAAATGTCAGCCTGTTTTAGAGTTACTCTGTGCAAGGGCAGGAAGGTAGGATGCGGTGAATAGCCGCAAAAGGGATTGAAGATGAGGGCTAAAACGCCCGATAGCCCGAGCATCCACAAGAGACTCCCCGCTTGACTGGAACCGTGTGTTTCCTTGATCACGTATCATGTTCCCCAACGATTTTTCAGGAGGAACAGGCAACTCAACGCTACGAAAGCAGGCACGCCAAAGAGAAGAATTCCAAGGGTCTTTTGCCCGAATTCAGCTTCGCTCACACTGGAAGTCTGTGGCGCATCAACAGGAGCAGATGCCCCAGGGCTTTCATTATCGATGGCGACGCCTCTTGGATCAGGGCTTTCGTCGGAATCGAGCAACTCGCCAAACTTCTCCTTACTCAGTTCTCTTGCAACCGTCTTGCTGAAGGCCTCTGCGAATGCATCAAGATAGTCTTTGTCTTTCCACATAGTCTCGTCGATATCCGTTACATTCAGGTACTCTTGGATTCGCTCATCAAAGATGTAGATTCTCTCCTCATACGGGACTTCAAGCACGAAATCGGCAGCATCTGCATCTATCTGAGAAGAAAACGAATCAAGCTCGTAGCTTGCGATAAGTTCCCCCGCACCATCACGCAATTCGCTCTTGCTGGGCAGGAAGCGGCCGTCAAACTCGCGCCACTCCTTGACGTGGTATGTTTTCTGGAGGACTTGCTCCATGTCATAGAACTCGATCCTCTGGTAGGTGAGCTTGCCAGGATCGTCGAACACAATCCTCTCCCTGACAGGTCCGCCAGCGACACTCAACTCAAGTGTCTTGCTTCTCGCATCGAATTGATAGGTATCGTAAGCGGCTCTCACTGTAAACGGTTGCACAGCTGAGACTATTGTTTGGAAGACCTGAGAACCAACGTCGGGCTTGGGTTCGTCACCAATGAACGCAAGGGCATTGCCCTCAAAACCGTGCAGTTGGTCGAAACGAACCGCCATGCTCCCGTTCCACGAACAGCGCATCGAGTAGGTTTCCTGACCTTCCGAATGCTCCTTAACGATGTGGTACAAATCGTCCTGGGAGTTTAGAGTAAAGCGCTGAACGATCTCCGTTGACCCTCCGTCCTTGGGAGAAGCATATTTACGCAGGAATGATGCTCTGAACCTTGCGAAGCTCTCACTGCCATAAGTCGTGCAAAAAAGCTTGTAGAGCCCCTGGGCGCTGTCGGTCTCGCCGCCAGCAAGGCCGGAGGCCAGCACCATCAGGAAAGCCGATAGAACCCGAGACATCTACTTTCTCCTTAAATAAATACAGCCCGGCGCGATCCCTGTCCAGGTTTCCTCCACGATGACCCGCAGAATGAATAACTCCGCCAACCGTTGCGCTGAGTGAAACAGCAGATGTGGTCGCAGCAACACCCAGGTGTGCTGCTGCGACCGGTTCTGTCACTGCCCTCCTCCTGCTGGCCAGACCGTCCGGCCGGCTGTGCTGAGCTTGTGAATCACTGTCGTTTGTTCACATTCTGCCTGGCAATGCAGCTCGCAATAGGGAATGCTCAGATCGTTGAATTTGAGAGCGCAAATCGCTGTGGGGCAAGCTCTGCCGTCACCTCCAAACCCGTTGACCGTCCACAATCCCCCGCACCAATCCCCCGCACCAATCCCCCGCACCAATCCCCCGCACCAATCCCCCGCACCAATCCTCCGCACCAATCCACCACGCGCCAATCCAACGAATTTAGCCCCGTCGGCTGGATTCAGGCCCCTGCGAACCGAACGACGCATTCTCACTCATTGCCTGTACGACAGATTAGCACACACGCGGCACTATGCAAAGCCTTTTATGGATCCCTCTCTACCTAATATAGTGCCCCATCGATCCTTACAAGGGTACGACCAGGCCACGCATCGGGAACACGCATCGGGAACCGGCAGGGCTGCAAGGAAATACCCTCACGGCATGCCCTGGTGGGGTTGCCCTGTTTTGGCGGACGCAGGGGTAGACCCTCGTATCTGCCTTTCTTTAAGGCAGCCACGAGGACTATCCGGGCGGGCTGGCACAGGGGTCTGCCCCTACATTCCGGAACGCAGCCGCGCAGGGCTGCCCAGATTTATCCAGGCCTCCACAGCCGCAGGGGCTATCCGGAGGCACGGCCGCGGGGGGCCGCCCCTGCTCCGAGCCCCATACTCGCGGCAGCCTTCGGCGACCGGCTTCCCGCCGTCCGCCTCCTGCAAGATTCGTACGATCTGTTCTTCGCTGTGGATGCTTTCCCTTCATCCGAGAGTCCTCCGCGGCTTCATAGCCTGCGATTTCTCTCACTCGAACTGTACAGTTTTCGGGGAACAGGCCATCGGGAGAAGAGATCTTGACGAAAGGTGAAGCGACCAGGTAAAGCATGGGCACATGTAGCCGCGGATGCCTGGCGCTCGATGTGGAACGACGCATAAACGATCAGAGTGTTCTCGAACGCCTGACGGACCTCTTCAGGCGGAGAGGAGTCCCCGATCACCTCCTCAGCGATAATGGCAGCGAGTTCACGGCGGAAGGCGTCCGGGACTGCCTGAAACGGCTCGCGGTGAAGGCACTGTTCATCGAGCCCGGGAGCCCATGGGAAAACGGATATATCGAATCCTTCAACGGAAAACTAGGGGATGAATTGCTGGACATCGAAATCTTCGACGCGCTGCTCGAGCCCAAGGTCTTGACAGAGCGGTGGCGTCACTAGTACAACACCATCAAGATCATACAGCGCGCTCGGGTATGTTCCTCCAGCACCGGAGGCTTGGCTCTTCCGAGCCTCGAGGCAACAGACATTGGAACGCAGGATGTCAGCCCTGGGTCCAACATAAAGGGTGATATCGTTTGCGGGGGCAGGTTAAAGCCGTCAACCAGGTACTCAAAGGCTTGGATAAAGTCGAAGTCACTGCCGAAGACTTTCGACAAGCACTACCAGCCGGAGGGTCTCCGGCGACGCCCGCCCAGATGCGAGAAGATCTCGATGAGTGCTTGGATACGCTAACCAAAGGCAAGGACCCGAATAAGGTCCGAATTGCGCTTCAATAGACGCAATGGATCGGAGCGAAAAACGATGAAATTTTTACACACAGCAGACTGGCAGATCGGCATGAAAGCGGAATCTGTAGGGACCGCGAGGCAGCGAGTCCGAGAGGAACGCCTGCAGGCCGGTCGAAGAGCGATTGATTTGGCTAAAGAGAATTCTGTCGACTTCATCCTGGTTGCCGGTGACTTGTTTGAAGACAACGCTGTGGATCGAAGCTTGGTCCAGAAGGTTGCTGATATCCTCAGGGCCTTTGAAGGGCCCGTCTACATAATCCCCGGCAATCACGACCCACTGGTGCCGGGTTCGGTCTGGGACCATCCGGCTTGGAAGTCCTCAGACAATCTGGTCATACTGGCGGATGAGAAGCCTCTCGGATTGGACAGTTGCACGCTCTTCCCCTGCCCGATCTACGAAAAACACTCAAGTAGGAACCCAAGCGCATGGATCGAAGCGGAAACCGGCAAATCCATCAATATCGGTCTGGCCCACGGCACAGTAGAAGGCGTTCAACAAGACGAGCTCGACTACCCCATCCCCCGTGATGCCGCAGAGAGGGCCGGCCTTGACTACCTTGCGCTGGGCCATTGGCACTCCACAACGACCTACCCATCAACCGATGGCGCTACGAGAATGGCCTATTCGGGCACGCACGAGGCTTCCAAGTTTGGGGAACGCGATAGCGGCAATGTGCTGATTGTCGAAATCGAGGGCCCCGGCGCCAAGCCAAAGACAACACCTGTACGTACCGGCGGGCTTTCGTGGCAATCGCTGCGCCCCGAACTGCGCGAGAAAGGCGACCTGGCCCGGATACGCCAGCAGATCGAGGAGATGGACTCTCCTGGGAACACGCTTGTAGCTCTGAAGCTGGCTGGATGGCTGCTTGCCGAAGAACAGGCTGAGTTGTCGCACATTCAAGACATCCTTGACTCCCGGTTTCTTCACGGCCACATCGATACCTCTGAACTCTTGCCATCCCCTGACGACGACACTTGGGTGTCGGCCCTTCCAACGGGAATTGTGCGAGAAGCTGCAACGCGGCTACAAAACATGGCATCAACAGAAAATGCCGGCAACGAGTCCCCGCAAATCGCTGTTCGGGCTCTCATGGAACTCTACGCCATCGCAGGGGGGGCAGGCCAATGATACTCCACTCGCTCACACTATCCGGCTGGCGCAGCTTTCTTAAAGAAGTTGTCGTTGGACCCCTTTCCGATGGTCTAAACATCATTCACGGACCAAACGGCACAGGCAAATCGACCCTATTTGAGGCGCTCTGTCGAGGTCTTCTCGATGGGCACAGCGTTGGGGGGCAGGACATCAACGCCATCCAGCCTTGGGGGCGTGATTTGTCCCCTGCGGTCACGGTGGAGTTCTCCCATAACGGCACCGAGTATCGGATCGCAAAGCAGTTCTTAAGTGGCGCGCATTCCAAGCTCGAGCGAAAGGAGGACGGCAAGTATCGGCCTCTCGCAAACGGAAGAGCTGCGGACGACCAAGTGCGCGAATTGCTGACGAAGAACCCTCCCGGCCGCGGCTTGTCTCAGCCCAAAAACTGGGGATTAGCCCAGGCCCTCTGGGCTCCTCAAGGGAGCCTCCTGCTGAGTGACCTGTCGGGAGATTTGATCTCTGATATCCGGGATGCTCTAGGGGTCCAGTTGTCCGACACATCGGCAGGATTGATCGAAAGGCGGGTCGAGGAGGTCTATCTCCAGTTCTTCACTCCAACCGGAAGAATAAGGACCGGCTCCTCAGCACCCGAATTGGTTCACGTACAGGAAGGTCTGGAGAAAGCCCGACATGTGCGGCAGGAAGCCTCCGAGCGCCTTCTCGACTATGAAGAGACATCCCGCAAGGTCGAAGACTTACGAGCACGCCGGGCCCAAGCGCGCTTGGACGCGGAGGAGTTGACCAAGACCATCAAGCAATCACGCGGCGCGGCGGAAACGTATCGCGCGTTGTTGAGTGAAGCCGGGAAGAAAAGAAGTGCCGCGTCTACTGCGGAAGCTCAATATGGGCAGTTGAAGCAGCACATCGACACGATCCAAGGCGCCCAGACGGAACTCTCCGACGCTCAAAGTGAACAGAAGGTATTGTCTGAAGATGCTCCAGGAAGACGCCGTGAAGTGGAATCTCGGGAGAAGGAACTTTTCGATGCGAAGGCGGCCCTGGAAAATGCACAAAAGGGGCGGGATGAGGTAGACCAGGCGGAACAACGAGCCCGTGCCGCTCGCCGATACGTGTCGTCATTGAATGACGTGGAAGAACTTGACAAGAGAATAGGCAGGATAGAAACAGCCGAAGAACAGCTTAAACTGGCCCAACACGCGCGGACAGCACTCGTAGCCCCCGACAGGCGGACGATCACGGCTATCAGAAAAGCTGTCAAACAACGCGATGATGCGCAAGTCCTCATTGACGCCTCTTTGATCACGCTCGAGGTTGTGCCGCAGAGGGCGGGCAGTATCGATGTGGTCGCTGGGGAAGAAACAGGTACGAAGAAGCTCTCGACGGGGAAACCGGTGCTGATCAAGGGTTCACCGGAAGTGGTTGCCGAGCTGGAAGGCATTGCCCGGTTCCGGGCCTCGGGCCCAACTGGTGATGTCGATGAACATCGTCAGCAACTCCAGCGCGCACAGGAACGTATCAGCGAGCTTTCCAAACCTTACGGGACGGATGACATCGACAGTCTCGAAGCTCTTCTCGAAAAAGCCAAAGTCTTGGATTCTGCTGTGAACAAGGCGGAGACAGAGCGCGAGGCCATTCTCGATAACGACGCGCTCGATGAGTTAAAACAGGAACGCGCCACGCTGGATGCAACCCTTACCGAACTGCGAAAAGACTACCCTCAGTGGGAGGAGGAATCTCCCCAACCAGAGGCATTGGAGGGCCACGCTAGAGACCTGAGACGTGAGCTTGACGAAAAGGTGGCCGTGGCGGATGGGAAGAGAGAAAAGGCCCAGGCAGCGTTTTCAGAAGCAAATGAACAGGAGAAGATCCTCTTGACTCGCTTGTCCGGTGTCGAGAAACAGGTTGGCCGTCTGCAGGAACGACTGAGCGAACTGACCAAGGATGGGAAGACGACGGAAGAACGCGACGAAGAACTCAGGAAGCTTCTCATGGCCTGGGATGCTGCAAAGGCAAGTCAAGACGATCTCGAAGAGAAGTTGAAGGCCTATGAAGATGACCCTTCAGCCACCCTTGAAAAACTCGAAAACCAACAGGTTGCGGCTGAGGAAGCAGTGGCCGAAGCGCGAGACAAGGAGATGTCGGCGGAAGGCCGGCTGGAGTCTTTGGCAGCACGGGGGCCGTACTCGGCCTTTGTCGCTGCTGAGGAAGAGGTCGAACGGCTCGAAGACGCGGCCAGCCGCGAACAACTTCGAGTTGATGCGATCAAACTCCTCTATGACACCGTTCAGCAGTGCCGATCCGAGGCCGTGGCCACGGTCGCCAAGCCGGTTGAACAGACGGCCACGCGTTTCCTCCAACGCATTGCGGGACGCAGGATAGGCCAAGTCCAATTGGGCGAGGCGTTCGCGCCCTCCGCCGTGGTACCCGAGACGCTAGAAGAAGCGGTGGATATCAACAATCTCTCTGGCGGCGAGAAGGAACAGCTCTACCTTGCTACCCGACTCGCCCTGGCCGAGGTGCTGGCTAAACAGGAGCGTCAGCTCGTGGTCCTTGACGACGTCCTGACCGCCACCGACACAGGCCGGTTCGCACGCATAATGAATATCCTCGAGGATGCGACTCAACAGCTGCAGATCCTTGTTTTGACCTGCCACCCCGAGCGCTACCGAGGACTGGCAGGAGCAGAGTTTTTCGACTTGGAGGCATTGATTAACACCTAAAGACAGTTCGAAAAAGAGGCGTTAGAGCGGAAGGAAATACCATGAGCAACGGGTCCTCATTTGACAGCACGAAGGAATCTCTAAAAAAAGTTTTGGATGATATCGCCTCAGGAACGACCCAACTTCCTGACTTCCAGCGGGGCTGGGTCTGGGATGATAATCATGTCAAGAGCTTACTTGCCAGGGCGCATTCAAGCTCTAAGTGCACGCAAGGCGATTTTTCGTTTTTGCAGGAAGACTTCATTGGGGGTTCGGTATCCGAGGCATTTTTTGGCCGGTTGTTTAGTTCATCGGCTATCGCCTGTAGTTTTTCTTATGTAGTGGCGGCTGCCCGTGGCCGCGCATCCGGATACCCCTGGGGCTGCCTTTAAGAAGGGCAGACACAGGGGTTTGCCCCTACGCGCTGCGCAAATCAGTCCCCATGGCCGCCCATCCGGATAGCACGCGCGGTTACTCTGTTCGACAAAAAATTCCGATTCGATTTCTTGTACACTTGAAGGATTCGTCAGAGACGAACCCAATCTTGGCAACCCCATTCCTTGTAGAGATACTCATGTGCGCGTGCAGAGGGCGCCTCCCGGGGGGGCAATAAATCGTGGCAAACCCTCTCACTCTGAGTGGTACATAAACTGGGGGCAGGTCAAACGTGCTCTAAGAGATACCCAAAGGGCCTCGCCCCAAACTCAGATCTGCAGGGCATCGCCAAGATTGAATAGCGGCAACAGCATGGCAAGGACGATGAATCCGACGACGGTGCCCAGAAACAAGATCATAGCGGGTTCGAGCAGGGTCATGAGCACGCGCACTTCGCGGTCCACTTCGCGTTCGTTCTCTTCGGCGAGGTGTTGGAGCGAGCTACTCAGCTCGCCGCTTCTTTCTCCGATCTCGGCTATGCTGGCCGTCATATCGGGAAACAGAGGCTCTTTGGATAAAGCAGTGCTAAGCAGTTCTCCGTCTCGAACGGATTGGCCCATTCGCTGAAGCGCCTCGGTGTACAGTGGGTTTTTGAGCGTGGACGCGGTGATGCGAAGTGCGTTGACGATGGGAAGTCCGCTCGACAGCAGCGTGGCGAGCGTTCGGGAGAAAGCGGCGACTTCGGCCTTGCGGATGAGGTTACGGATGAGGGGAAGCCGGAGCGATATCGAGGCAAGGAAGCGTTTGCCTCTGTTTGACCGCAGGGACCGTTTTCGCGAGAAAAAAAGGCCGCAGCAAGAAGCATGGCCGCCAACCACCATCCGTCCCGGGCAAACCGGCTACTGGTGATCAGCATGCGCGTGGGGAGCGGCAAAGTCTGTCCCGTTTTCCTCAAAGACATTGACAAACATCGGCACCACGAACGCTATCATTACGGTGACGGTCAGCAGTCCGAGAGCAATCATTACAGCGGGATACACCATGGCCATCTTTACCCGCGCCATGATGTCTTCCCGCTTTTCGCCGACATCGGCCAGGCGCTCAAGGACTTCGACCAATCTTCCGCTTTCCTCCCCGGAACGTACGAGATTCACGTACATGGGGCTGAAGATCCCGGAGTAAGCCGACAATGCTTGAGAGAAGGTCTGCCCGTCCTCTATCTTGTCGCGAATACCCCGCAGAAACCGACGACCATGTGGCGTTGGCAGCGCGCTTGGACAGGGTTTCCAGGACCTGGGCCAGCGGGAGGCCCGCCTTGAGCAGGTTGGCGGAATCGCGCGTGGTCCGCACCAAAGCCCGATGCTTCAGTGGTGCGAATGGGCCGATACCCAGCCGGAGCCTGCTGGCCTGCCCTTTGTCTGCTTCGTGAATGGTGAGAACGTGGTAGCCTTTTGCCGCCAGGGCTGCAACCGCCGCCTTGTCGCTATCGGCCTCCACTTCGCCTGTGACCGGCGGGCCCGGTTCTCGTAGCGCTTCGTAGAAGTAATCAGGCATGCAACCCTTTCCCAGAACCTTCCATCCCAAGCACGGCAGATCGCATCGTCCTGTTCATCGCTAAGCTACTTTTCGAGAGTTTCTTCGCCGAGGTTTTCTTGTTTGATAGCGGAGCCAATGTAGTCTCCCATAAGCGATAGGGTGGGTATATTCTCCTCGTACGTGTTCACGAGCGTAGGCCGCAGGACAAGCACGATTTCGAATTCCCCCTTATCTTTGCGGGTGTTTTTGAACAGGTGACCGAGAATCGGGATGCGTTTCAGTCCGGGAACGCCCTCTCTCGACCTGCGTGTCGTGAACGTTGCCGCAGACCGCCCAGGATCACGGTGCCGCCGGCATCCACGGCAACCGAAGACTGCGCTGTGGCGCGGTCCACTACCGGCACGCCATTCCGGATCTCAACAAGGCTGCTGATCTCCAGTTGGACTGTCAGCGAAACCTGGCCGTTTTCCATTGATGACCGGCAGCACATTCAGAGTCACGCCGACATTCAAGAATCGAACGTCTTCCAGGCGTGTACCGGTCTGGCCTTCCACGGAGACGACGGTGTAAGGTTCGTCGCGCACGCTGGAGAATAGCGCTTCCTGGCTGTCCCGGACCATGATGCGCGGACTCGCGATGATTTGTGTGTCGCTGTCGGATGCTAAGGCTTGCAGGATGGCCTCGTAGTCATCGTCGCCGAGGTCACCCACGGTAAGTCGGCCTTGCGCTGCGCCGTCGCCCACGTTTGCAGGAAAGTCGACGCTTACGCCTACCTGATTCACTTCTCCCAGGGCACGGGTCTGGTCGGCTATCGCTTCCCAACTTATCCCCAACTCCCGTATGAGATTGACATTCACACGCAGAATCTCGGCCTCGATGCGGACTTGCCGGATGACATCGTCCCATTGCTGCAGAAGCGCCATGATCTCCGACGCCTTTTCCTTCGGCGCGCGGAAGGTGACGGTTCGGCTCAGGGGCTCCACGTTCAAAAAGGGATTTTCAGCCGGCAGCAGCGGGAGGATCTTCGCTTCAAGATCCAACTCGGCCGGATGTGTATTTCTGAAGGTATAGGTCTGGTATTCCGTGGGAACGTCAATGGCCTCGATAAGCTGTCCCACGCGCTCCATGACCGACCTAACGTGGGTAACGATGACGGAGTTCGTCCGGGTATCCGCTGTGACGTTGGCGAGGGGACCGAGAGCAGCATCTTCGTGAGTTTGAGGACTTTGGGGCGCGGTTGCAGGCGCGGGCGGCTTACTTGCCGCACTTTCCCCCGCCGGAGGCGCCGTCGAGGCTTGCCGTTCCGTGTATCGGCGCCACGACGTCTCCGGGGTTGCTGCGGACGGGCCTGCGGGTTCTGTAGTAAAGACCCGGGGCGCCATGCGCCCCGGGTCTGCGCTCTGCTGCCAACTTCCCCTGCGGGAGGCCGACTCCTCCTCTCCCGTAAGCACATGCAATACCAGGCGGGCAACTTCGTCAGCATTCGCGTATTTCAACGGAAATACCTTGGTTGCGATCTTGTCGGGCACATCGAACTGGATTATGAGTTTTTCGATACGTGCGAGTGTCTCTGGGGGAGCGGACACCATGACCTGATTCGTGCGTTGATCGGCCTGGAGCCCCTCCTTGTTCTGTACCTGAGGAAAGAGCAAAGGAAGAATATCCAACGCGGAAGCGCTCTGAAGCTGAAATACGCGCGTTTCAGCGGGCTGGTCAAGCTCCTTGGCCAGCCGGAGCACCTCGTCCATTCTACTTTCCACTTCGCCAATAATGAGAACGTTTCCTTGCGGATACGACATGAGCACGCCATGGGCACTCATCGCGGGTTGGAGCGCTTGAGCAAGGTATTCGGCGTTTGCGTTCTTCAGTGCGACTATGTCTCGTTTCCTGCCCAGATTGAAGTCGTCGTAGTATTCTTCGTCGGACAAGACCCAGACCACGTCGTCTTCGCGCACGTAATGGAACCCGTTCACCTCCAGGATCTCTTTCAAGGCTCTTTCGGGTTCCATGTCGACTACATAGGCCGTTATCTTGCCTTGAACCGATTTGCTGACCAAGATATTGAAATTCGTTGCATCGGAGAGCATTCGCATGGCATCCACCACGGGCAGCTCGTCCAATTGAACACTGATCCGCGCGCGCTCGGGGTCGACAGCGTCCGCGGCGTAAGCGCAAGGTATCCAGACAGACCACAGAGCCAAAAGGCACCCGAGACGGCGGAGACCACACGGGATTCTGGGATCCGTGCTCACAAGCGCATTATCCTTTGGGTAAAACGAGAATTTCATTCCCCCTCCTGACTTCAATGCTCTCTTCCTTTATGTCGGATATTTCATAGGAGCCAATTGCGTCGCCGACGCTCTTCACGCGAAGTTGTTTCAGTTTCGTGTCGTACACATAAGCCTTCGCAACGGCCCCCCGGACGGAGACCCCCTTCAGAATGAAATGGCTGAGTTCATCCACGACATGTGCCTTGCGAACGCGCATGGTTCGGAAGACGGCCTTGCCGCGGATTCGAGACTTAACCGAACCCAAGGTATAGGCGGCCGGGATGGCCGTGTTGTCAATTCCGGCCTGGATCGCCGATTCCGTGCCGTGTTGTCCCGAAGCGACCAGTCCTGAAACAAGAAGGTAGAGCAAGAAGGCAGCGCAAAGCGCGACGGTGAACCCGGTGGCCGCGTTGCCCACTTTCCTGACAAGGGAGGTCACAGGGTCCAGCTCGTGCATTGCCTACCTCTCCAACTTTGCAAGTTTATCTATCTTGAAGGTCACGGTCAGGGGCGGTTCACTGCGCCCGACCGTTAACGCGATCAGTTCTGCCCGGAGCATATGCTCGGGAGCTTGCATGACTTGCAGGAATTCAACGAATTGATGGCCCTCGCACTGTGTTTGCAGTTCGAGACCGAAGCGCCAGAATGTCCCATGTTTCTGAGAGCTGAGCGGCTTTACATTGGTAAGCTGAAGTCCGGCGGTCCTTGCCGCCTTGTCGACCTCTTCAAGGAGCGCGACCATCATTTGGTGCTCAGAGGAGACGGTCGACATGGCTCCCTTAACGCGGGCGTACTCGGCCGCGATGGTGTCACGGTTGGCAATGAGAATCGCGAGCCGGTCCACTTCCGACTGGGCTTGCTGCACTCTCTTGTGGGTGGCGTAGAGGCCCTGCGCATAGGGCTCTGCAACACAGACGTACAGAACAGTGGATACGAGGCATATCCCGGCCAAAACGGCAATTTTCCGTTCGCGCCTGGATAGTCTGCGCATTATCACTGTACGTGCTCCGTGGTGCGAACGACGGCCGAGAGTTTGAACTCCACGAGGCCATCCGTTGCCCCCCTTGGAAGAACGGTGTGCACCAGGCGTACGTCGCGAAGAAGCTGCGACGACTGCAATTTGTCCAAATACGCATATACCATTTGAAAAGACGGGGCTTCTCCACCGATCGTTATCTGACCCTCCGACTCGTACCGGAATGAGTTGACGGCCATTGAAACCGGCGTAAGGTCGTGGAGTTCCAGTACAAGCTGCAGCGGCGCGACGACTTCACGCCTTTCCACCATGAGTAGCTGGAGCGCTTCATGTTGTTCACGGAGATCACCGGCCTGCTCCTCCAGGGCCTGCAGTTCCTGTTCGGCGTGCAATGCCCGCGTCCGCTCGCTTACCAGCAGGTAATACCCAATCCCGACCACAGTGAGAATGAGGAGCAGATTCTGAATTGCCGACCATCCCGCTTCACGCAAGAGCTTTTTCCAGGCCCAATACCTCCTTTCCCGCTGGGGCAGCAGGCTGGCGGTTTTCTCATCATCTGAGACTCCCAGTGCCGCGCCCAAGGCATGAGGGTGTGTGATAGGAGAGGGAGGTGAGCCATTCAAGCTCGCGCTGTCCAATACTT
The DNA here is from genome assembly GCA_050950105.1 of Candidatus Hydrogenedentales bacterium. Classification (GTDB taxonomy): domain Bacteria; phylum Hydrogenedentota; class Hydrogenedentia; order Hydrogenedentales; family SLHB01; genus UBA2224. The sequence continues at coordinate 271,296 of JBMNGZ010000001.1, forward strand.
CGATATCCCCGAATGCGCGGCTCGATCGAAGCGCTTCCTTCACACTCCCGCAGGATGGCGGTGTGCTGCCGGCCAGCGTAATACTCGAACACAGGGATGAAGTGTGAGCAACCCGGCGGCTGGCAAGCGTCGCGCTTCTTTGAAGCATTTCGTCAAGCGACTCTCCACCGTCCGTTTCGCGTGAAAAGACGGTACCGTTTTCTCGGAGCCACACCAGCTCCAGGCAGTCGCCATCGGCAATAAGAAGGGCAGGGCTCTCGTCTTTGCGGACCGTCTTAAGCAAGCGCGCTATCGAATAGCTGGCGGCCTCGATGCGCAACGGAACGATGCCATAGTGACGCAACATGGCGACGTGGCCTTCGACGGTTTCGCGCCGCACCATGAAGAGTGTTACCAGAGTGTAGCCCTCTTCGTCGCTGCCGTGTCGAGTGTAGCCAAAGAGCCCTTCTTCCGCGGGCCAGGGCATGTGGATCAGGATTTCGTGGGGCAGCATGCGCGCTATCTGTTGCGGATCCGACGTCGGTACGCGAATCGTGCGAGTAATGCACGCGACCGCAGGCAGAACAAGCACAAATTCAGCTTTGGAAGCTGAAACCCGAGTGTCATCGGCGTTGAGTTCGAAAGCGTCGCTAATTTCGACCACTCGACCGTCGAGGAACCTGGCCTTTATGGCCGCGTACCGGCCTTGATCTACCGGAAAGAGTCCGATGACCGTGTGTTCAGGGCGGAGCAGGCCTCGGATTGGGGAAAAAATGCCAGCGACAGAAGACTTCATCTGTTGCCTGGGGCTATTCTTCGTGTTCGTCAATTGTTCTGGTTCCATTCAACGACGGTCAGTTGGCCGTCTTCTCGAAGCACCACCATTTCGGCTTCGGCCAACAACCGTGGTTCATACATGTTGACGGTCAGGTAGAACCGGAACGCGTGGCCGACGACATCGAGATTACGCAGTAGATTCGACGCCCGTATTCCGTCTTCGTCGCCCAGGGTTCGCGCCCCGAAAGCCACGAGTTCTTCAAAGCTGGTGAAAGGTTTGTCGTCGTCCGTGCCGTCCACACCATCGGCCCCGCGTCGGTGGGAAAGAAGCGCGGTCACCATCTGGTTCGTCGTGAACTCGTCAGTCATTGCCGTCGCGAACAGTGCCCGGAGCACGGATTCCGGAGCGGTGTTCACGTTCACCGAGCCTTCGCCGTAGACAGTCAGCAGGTCCAGCAAGCCCAACTGCAGCCGGCCGTCCGCATTGTCCGCGGGCAGAAAGGCATCGCCATCGTCCTCATTGGGTTCGAGCGTCCCGCTGTGATTGGCGTCTTCCCCAAAGAAGAGTTCCGGTGTGATTCCACGCACGAAGAGCAGTTCTTCGATGCGAAGCAAGTCGCTATCGGAGGGAGAATAGGGAGGATCGTAGGAACTGTACACGCCGCCTTCGGCAACTCCGATCGCGTCGGGATCTCGCCAGTCAACGATTGCGAGGGCGATCTCCGCCGCGTCGCCCTCCACACCCGCTTCCCGCAGTATGGCGGTCAGGAGCTCAACAGAGGCCAGATTCACGTTCACTTTGCCCGTTTCATCCGAGGGCACAATTCGAAGCGAGAAGTCAGCGGAGGCGTCCGCTCCTGTCTGAACGGACATCAGCTCCGACGCGTTCGCCTGGTAGACCCGTCCCCAAGATTCGGCGAACGCGTCCATGTCGGTATCGGCATCCTCCTGCAAGCTTCGGATTGCGAGTGTCGCGAGAGCATCCAACAGGCTGTTGGCCTTTGACGCGGCCATGACGGCTTTGTGCTGGCGAATGGCCAACCGGGTGCGCGTCAGCAAGGCGCTGGCGACCAATGCCAGGAGCGCTACGACCCAAAGCACTACCAGAAGAACGGCCCCGGACCTCTCTGTAAGCGAAGGCTCCTTCATCGGCCGCCCTCCGCCGTGATTCCGAGCGGCAGGGCAACGGTCTTCACGATACGTCCTCGACCTGCAAGCGCGAATGAGCACTGCACCCCGCTCGGCGGCCTTTCGGCGTCCTCCCAGACGGAGACCGTGCCCTGTCCCGCTTGAAGGTAGTCAAATTGGACGGACTGCACGTTTTCGAGAAGAACCGAACGTTCGGAGCGGCTGCCCAGACGACGTTGCCCGGCATAGGGTGTGGCCTCGCGGACCCACAGGGTCTGGCCTGTCTCATCCGACTCTTCCACGCGATAAGAGACCGTGATCCAGACGGCGCCCACCCCCGCCCTTTGGGCACGCCTCGAATCAAGGCACGCGAAGGAAAGCGTCTCGTTTCCGTCTTCTTGTTGACCTTCGGAGATCAAGGCTTTTTCGTCGGATACGCGCACTAGGTTTCGCACGTCGTTCGAGAAAGCCCTCAAGGCGCGTTCCAGGGAGGCCTGTGAGGATTGGTGTTCGCGGACACGCTTCCAGGCATGGGTTCCGCTGCGCAAACCAACGATCAGCGACGAAAAAACCAGCGTGAATATCGATAGAGTCACGAGAAGCTCGATCAAGGTGAATCCCCACGATGCTCCTCGACGCATGCCGTCGCCCCCCTTCCCCTGGTCTCATTCAAAGTAGTGTTTGCACAGGCAATACCAAGCATTCTTCGGCTTCGTCTTTTCTCCAGATCTCGAGATTCACTATCGAGAACGGCTGCTCATTCTCGGCCGGCTCGACATGGGCGGTCCAGGCATAGGCCTCGAAAGGCGCAGGAAATCTTCCTTCCGATTCTCCCGGCGAAGACGAAGCACCCGACACGCGTAGCTCCATGATCTTCTGCTCCGCCAACTGCCGGGCAACCGTTCGTTCTTCAATGCGTTTCTGTGCGTTTGCGCACTGAACGACAACCCTGAGGCAAGTCCCAACGCCCACCGTGACGATCGTCACGGACACCATCACTTCGAGAAGAGCCACCCCCGCATGTTTACGGTGCATTCCACGTCCCCTGCGCCTCTTCCTGAGCCGCGGTCAGAACATGGACCTCGTCGTACAGAAGCCCGGTCTTGACCCACATCGTCCGGTCTTCTTCGTCCATCAGCTCTATGGAACCGCCCGTGCCCAGGCCATCGGGCCTGAACTCAAGGATGCGGAGAGGTTCCCCGGTTCCGGCGGGCGAATGGAGTTTCATACGAATGCCCGTGGGAAGCGGCTTGTGCTCGTCGAGTAGCGCGTCCCCGAATCGCGTGAACTGCCTTTCGTAGTCAGCCCGCGGATTTTGAATCGTCAACCAGAAGGTCTCTCCTTCAAGGTCGGTATTGACACGTGTGCTCACCCCCTGTCTGATCGCCTCTGCGCGGGCATACCTCACGTATTCCGCCAGCACTTCGGCGCTTTCGCGCAACGCCGTCGCTCGCACAGAGCGGTTAATCCGGGGGTACACGACCGTGGTCAGAATGCCGATCAACGCAACGACCAGCAACAATTCAATTAGCGTAAACCCCCGTAAAACTAAGCTAGGCCCCTTCCTTGCGAAAGTTGGTGACGTCATCTGCTGTATCCTGTACGCCGTCGACACCAAGGCAAATTAAGTCGAAATCGACGTTTTCCTCGCCCGGACACTTGTAGATCACGTCGCGACCCCAGGGATCGCGGGGCCTGTCTTTGAGATAGGGACCATTCCAGTTGTCTTGCGGCCCCAGCGCGGCAGGACGCTCAACCAAAGCAATCAAACCCTCTTCCTGGGTGGGAAATCGGTTGAGGTCGAGTTCGAAGGATTCAAGCGCCGTCTCTATGCTCTGGATTGTCATCTGCGCGGCCGCCTCTTTGGCTTGACGGGTGCGGCCCGTGAAGCGAGGCACCACCACAGCCGCAAGAATGCCGATGATGATCACCACCAGCATGAGTTCTATGAGCGTGAAACCGTTGTTCCGGTTCCCTCGACAAACCCGCTTCGCGCACGCGCAGTTTCGCATCCTGAACACAGGCCCCTATGCATCCCTGTTGACGGCACGACCCGTTGCATAGTATACAGACACATGAGTTGGCCGTCAACCATAAAGGTCGCATTGTGTTGCCATGTCTATACATGTCACTGCGCATTGCAGCTAAGGCATGTACTGCAGGGGATTTAAGGGAGGGGGGCCAATGGATTTCCGGGCTGACGAAGCATTGTTTCCTTCAAATGAAGCCTTGCAACGCGTGCCCTCGCGCCTGGCCGTTCGCTATGGCATCGTGCCCTTGGCCATCGAAGAGGATGGCGGACTTCTCGTCGCTATCGAGGATACGGAAGCCTACGATGTCCTCGATGAGTTGCGCATGGTGATCGGATGCCCCGTTCGCGCGCGCTTCGCCGAGGGTTCGCGCATCAAACAGGCCATGCGCGAGCATTACGGCATCGGGGCCGACACGCTGGAGGTCCTGGTCGACCACCGCGACCTCGGTCCCGCGGAAGTCGTGGAAGATGCTTCGATCGACACCGAAATCGCCGACGCGTCCATCATCAAGTTCGTCAACCAGCTCATCGTGGATGCCTACAACAGCCGCGCCACCGACATCCACATCGAGCCTTTCGAGGGCCAGTTGCGCGTGCGGTACCGCATCGACGGCATCCTCGGCAACGCCTTCATTCCCGACACGATCCGCCACTTTCGCGAATCCATCACGGCGCGCATCAAAATCATGGCCAATCTCGACATCGCCGAGCGGCGTCTGCCCCAGGATGGACGCATTCGCGTAAAGATCGAAGGCAGCGATTTCGACCTCCGCGTGTCCATCATTCCCATCGCCCACGGGGAGAGCATCAACATCCGTATTCTCCAGCGGAGCAATGTCTTGATGGGCCTGGAAGCCATCGGCTTCGACCCGGTCTCGCTCCAGCGGTTCGAACGCCTGCTCAAGAAGCCCCACGGCATCATCCTCTTGACCGGACCTACCGGCTCGGGCAAGACCACCACCCTCTACGCATGCCTGAGCCGCATCAACGACACCGCGCGCAAGATCATCACCATCGAAGACCCGGTCGAATACCAGATCCCCGGCATTTGCCAGATGCAGGTGCGCGACAACATCGGCTTCACCTTCGCCGGCGGGTTGCGCTCGATGCTGCGCCACGACCCCGACGTCATGCTCGTGGGCGAGATCCGGGATTTCGAGACCGCCGAACTGGCCATCCGCTGCGCCCTGACCGGCCACCTCGTGTTCAGCACGCTGCACACCAACGACGCCCCGGGCGCCGCCCCGCGCCTCCTCGACATCGGCATCGAACCCTACCTGCTCGCTTCGTCGATGGAAGCCGTTATCGGGCAACGTCTTGTGCGGCGGATCTGCCCCGAGTGCAACGAGCCCTGCACGCCCGAAGAAGAGGCGCTCCGCGAGATGGGAATTTCCGAGGAAGCCCTTCGAGACGCCGATTTTCGACGCGGCGCCGGCTGCGACGCCTGCCGTGGCACGGGCTACTACGGCCGCACCGCCATCTACGAGATGATGGTGCTCGACGACCCCATCCGGCGGCTGATTATGGACCGCGCCCCCGGCTCGGCCATCAAACGCGCCGCCCTCGAACAGGGCATGGAAACCCTGCGCGTCAATGGCTGCGAAAAAGCCCGCCAGGGCTTCACGACCGTCGACGAAGTCCTGCGCGTCACCCAGGACGATAGCGACGCGCAGAGCCTTCAGGCATAAGTCTTTATTAGAAAATGAGATGCGGCATGGGCCGGCATCGGTGCTGAAAGAAGAATCGAAACCTGACAAGTTGGGTCGGAGACGGGTTGACATACCATGCGGGGGATTGACGACGAACAGCTCGTACAGGTGCTGAAGGAGCAGGCGCCCTGCCTGCGTCGGTTTCTTCTCAGCCGCGGCGCGTCTGCCGACGAGGTTGACGACCTTGTCCAGGACACCTTCGTCGTCGCTTGGGAAAAGCGAGAAGTCATTCTCGATGGGAAAGCGCGCAAATACCTTACGAGCGTCGCACGATGTATCCTCATGGCCCATCGCCGGAAAAATGGAACGCGTCAGCGCCTCTTGGGTAGGAACCACACTGAGGTCCTTAGAGAGGTGCACCCCAAGAAGCATTGCGAATACCCCGAAATGCTGGAGATTGTTGACCATCGCAATTGCTATTTCTACAGTTGTCTTAATGAACTTCCCGCCACTTTGCGAGAGGTATTCGAACTTGTCCACATTGAGGGGATGACACGAAAACAAGTGGCTGAAATACAGGGCTGTGGCTTGCGCACTGTATATGCACGTGAGAAGGCGGCAATTGTCCGTTTGCGATTGAAATGCAGCAAATATGATTGAAATTGTCCTTCAAGAGTAGGCATCGCAAGACACCACGTGTCGTGGTGAGAAACTAGGAGAGGAATGCAAAATCTCGGCACTCACGACATATAAAAGACATAGTGTGAAGAATGACGCAAAGAGGGCTCTTCAAACACTTTTGCAGACACTAGCAGTTTGGCAGGCTTTCTGCATGTCCACACATAGACAGATAACTGCGCAGAAAGAAAGCGTATGTAAAAGACTTGGTCTTTTAGGTTTGTTGTGCACAGCACAATGGCAGAGAGGAGAACTATTACATTGAAAGCGGTGCCTTTCTCATATTTAACCGTGTTGCTTCTGGCAACCGTTGCTTCCGCCAACACTATACAGACCCTTCGAGGTGTCTTAGATGTGGCGGGTGTGAGGAGTACGGGCGCCAGAAGCGGTGAGGTCTCTGCGAAGGTTGCACGCTTTGCAGATGACTCTGGAGACCTAGAGCAATATGCATCCACTATCAGGCTTTTGGTGCAAGAGTTTGAAGAAACACGGCCCTCTGACGTTTTGTGTGAGGATTTCTTCTCGACGATACCCTCCAACTGGAAGCTCACTAGTCGGTACAACCTTAACATGCTCTACCGGGGTGACTTGTTTCTAAAGACTAGGGAATATGTGGCCATGGGAGAAAGACCTCTGTTCATGCCTTCACCGAGTTCGCCAGAGCAATTCGTGGTCATGCCCGAGGATATCTTCGATAACGCTGTTGACCTGCGTCCTATAGCCGAAGCGTATGACGGAAACAGATTCTCTGTAGTCCAACGTCGCACACTGTTTGTTGAGAGCGGGGCCGAGGCGCCCATGGAATCGCAAATCGAGGACTTCGATCCGTCTCTGATCAAGTGGGGCGAAATTCCGGAAGAAAACCTGGCACGGACAGACCAAGAGGTCTCTGCAATACGGTTGGATGACAACCGGGTCAACTACTTCATAAGAAACAAAGAGACGGGGGTAGAGGTTGATCAGGTCTTCAACGTCTCCACAGGAATGATTGAGCGCATGACCTCTACCAATTCTGCGGGGCACAAGAACGAGGAGTTCCTATGGCTTGGACCTGTTCGCTCCGAACAGGGTGTATGGCTCCCACGTGCGTTCATACATATGAAAAGACGTGGTGCCGTCAACATGTACGAGGTCCGTTTCTACGATGACTGGGTAATGCGACATGTTGCGACAGACGAATTCAGGATTTCCGAGAGATTCTACGACAATGTCGAGGACAAGATCGTCGATTATTCCAGCTCTTACGACTTGGATCGTTTGATTGCGGGCATTTCGAAACAGATAGGCGCTGAGTCTACCGCCGAGGACAATGTAGGCGAAGGTGCTAATGGTTCATCGGCTGCCGGTGTGCGCGCCGAGTCTGCTGAACCTGACCCTGATGGTACAGGGGTAGGACACGGCCCCTACTCCGCGAAGCTCGCGTGGTTCGCCGCAGCAGGCTTATTGTGCTTCGGTGCCCTAGCTCTGCTTTTGAGGAAGCTATAGAGATACTGGTAAAACGCGCAAATCGAATGCGCATTTGTGAATGTAACCTGGATGATTAAACGGGGTAATTGGTTAGTGCATCACGCATGCGAGTAAATGGTGGGTCACTGGCGAAGTAAGCTTACGATGCAAGAAGAGGAGGTAACATGAAGACTTTGCTTAATGTGCGTAAAGAGATGTGCCTAGGAGTATGTGGGGTATTGCTCCTTGTGGCGGTCGTGCTGTTAGTGGACGAGGCGCTGGCTGCCGACGCCGGAGAACATGGGCCAGGTTGTCAGTGTGTGAGGAATAGCTTTTACTGCGGTTTTTGGGTGCGCCAAGGCGACGATTGCCCCGATCCAAATGGCGTGTTTTGCCCACAGGGTAGCGATGGATGCATGCTCCTTCATCCTGACTTTCCTAGCACCACGGCTCCGAAGGGCGGACCGCAATGTGAGGACGATGAGGTACAAGAAAACTGGTGCAATGATTGGACTACTTGGTACATTGGCGGCGCTTGCGAAAAGTACTGTAAACTGATTACGTACAATAAAAGCTGCGGGTGCTATGCTAAAGATTTACCCGACTACGGCGCGCAGTGGCAGGGACCGAATTGCGAGACTGTAGTCGAGTAGTTTAAGTAACAATTCTATAACAATACTTTGCGTGTTGCAGCGTTAATGCATTCAAATTTCGGTGCCCGACGGAAGGTCTGCGTGATGCTCCTTCCGTCAGGCATTGTAGCTTCGCACCAGAATTTCTATGGGGGGGGCTGTTCTGTCATGACTTCTGTCCGAAAACTATATTCTAGCTCCGGTCTTGCCATTATCCTGGTGCTCCTTTTCTCTGCATTGGCTGTTTTGTATATCCATCGAATGGCCTATGTGCACGGGGCCCCTGAAGTCCATCTCAGCCACGCCACCCACGATTTTGGGAACTGTGCAAAAGGTCAAGCACTTAGTCATGAATTTCCCATTGAAAACCGGGGTGCTGCCTTATTGCATGTTTATGATGCCCGAACGAGCTGCGGCTGTGCCTTCGTCAATAACCTTCCAATTGACATCCCTTCAGGTCATCGGCGGGTTGTTTCTGTCGGCTTGAAGTCATCGCAGAAAACCGGGCCATTTCACGAGTACGTGATCTTGAATACGAATGATCCTGAGAGACCGGGCGTTCGCCTTGGGGTAGAGGGTGCGGTTGTCGACAATCCGTACTTACTCCCGAACGCGGTGTACGAATCCTTATATCTGGGCGACACCTTGAATCTAAGAGTCTTACTGAAGAAGCCGCCTGGAGTGATTAGCCTGGAGCAGACTTCTTTGTCTCTTGCGGGAGATTATTTAGAGGCCACTATGCAAGCATCGACTGACAATGCAATCATTACGCTTACTAGTTCCCCATTTGACCGGGTAGCCTCGTATTTCAACTCTCTAGAGCTGACTCTGCAGGCGGATGATGGCGCCAACTTGGCTTTCGACCTTCCAATTCACGTCATAGTACGTGATCCCTTGTCCATCTCTCCAAGTGCTTTGTTTTTGAGTGCGGCAGACTTTAGCAGAGAAAGGAGGGTCGCACTTCAATTCTTGGCAGAGGCCAGACGATTCGATGACTTTACAATATGGTGCGAGTTGCTTGACCAAGATGGGCTAGTCAAGTCTGTCGATACGTTGAAAATCCACAGTGGAAAATGGAAAGTTTTAGTAACCTTCAGATCTAGGCCCTTGGAACTCCCATATTCTTCCACACTGATTCTCAGCTCCGACATTCCCTATCGACAAAGAATCGAAGTGCCATTCGCTGTCACGCAACAAGGCGGGATTTCCTCCCGTACCAAAGATTAGACTATGAGTGTATGGATGTGCGTAATATGGCCAAGAACAAGACATGCCCCCTCCTGAAGTTTCTGAGGCTTTTGGCGACGACTGAGCGCCTTTCTCGGAGATGAACCCGGTGGGTGCGCCGGGTGTTTTGCCTCCTGCTTTGGATACAGTCGTCCAGACCAATCCATGGACTGTCCAATTTCAAACGAGGCAAGACACCGCAGTCGGAATGGCCGCAAGTGGAGGATTGGCTTTGACCTAGTGGCGCTGACCGCGGTCTCAGATTCACCTCCACTGCAGAAGTAGTAATCCTTGGTTCAAAAGCAAGGCTTGACCAAGCCTTATCGCTTGTTCCCCGTTCCTTCAGGGGTTCCTTATACTGATGCAAGCAGCGTGACATGACGGGAAGGTGGGACTTGTTTGGCAATTGCAAAATCCCGTCACTAGCGACATACGTATGAGGAAATTGTGGCGACCCGCACTTGGGAGCGCTTCGATGGCAAGAGACATCACAGACGCAATTCGGCGGTTGCTGGGCTGGGAAACGCCATGTTCCCGGGTCCAGGCGCGGCTGTTTGCGTATGCGTGGTGCGAGCCGGACCTTTCGGAGGCCGAATGTACGGAAATCATGCGGCATCTGGCCGTGTGCGAGTGTTGCAGGGCCGAATTCGAAGAGATCGAAGCCACAATCGACGCCGTCGGGCCGCTGTTGTACCCGGACGATGCCCTTCCTCCCTTTGATGTCGAGGCGATGGCCAAGTCCATCGCCGAACGCATCGACCGCGGGGATACCGGCCGCGAAATCGCTCTTGTGCAAGAATTTATGCAGGGATGCGAGCCTCGATTTGCCGACGAGTCACCGTATCGAGGGCTTTGTCAGGGTGCATTCGCCTGGCTGGGTGCCCGCAAGCGGTTGGCGGCCATGGCCGCGTGCGTATTGCTGCTGGTGGCGGGGCCGGTGCTGGCGCATGTCGCGGGAGCCGTTCGGGGTTGTTTTAGCGATGCCGAGGACCCGATCGAGACAGGGGAGCAGGTGGCGTTGCATCGAGAAACGCTCGCGGTTCCGGAACTGCCTCGGGATGCGGTGAAGCCGGCGGAAACGGATGCATCCGCAGCGGCCCGCGAGATTGACAGCGATATCACCGATTCTCTGGACGCCGAACTCGCCAGACAGGCCGCCCGGGCGGAAGTCGAGGCGATGCTGCCCCATACCGAGGCGGAATACGAAGCCTGGGCCCGGCGCGAATATCCCCACATCATGTGGTTGCATGACGTACTGCAAGGCGAGACGCCAAAAACGCCACCCGGCAGCCCCGCCGGGCGCTTGGTGTCCTTCGGCATGACCGACGGCGGCAACCCCACCATCACCCTTCCCGATGCCGAGGGCAACAAGGTGACCCTCTGCGCCGTGTTTGTTGATACGAAAATGGGGACTGTACCAGGCGAGTGAGGCGAGACCGGGGTGTCCCCGTTTGGTCCCTGCGGCGCTTCTACATACCTGGGACCAGGCTATGCAGGGCCCGGACAGAAAGCTGACGGCGAGACCATCGGCCTCCCGGCAACGATCTACCTTCCCATCGACCAAAACACCATTCCCTGGGACGGCGTCCCCGCGAACATCCCCGAATGGGCCCAACGCCTCTACGCCGATACCCCCGAAACCGAACGCCCCACCGGCTGGCGTGCGTTGCTCATCTACTCCGGCGAGATCTTCAAATTCGACTGGCCGGAAACCCTCGACGACCCCAACTGCATCCCGACGTCTGAGGCCATACACTGGGCGCTCCCCATCGGCGATGCTGCAGCCATACCACCGGACAACACGGAAGCCGACACCTTCGCCAACGCCCAACCCCTCAGCCCCAACGACCCCTACATCACCGCGCTCGCACGCGATCTCCCACGGGCCAGGATCGTGGTTCAATACATACACGTTTCCGCCCTCTTAACGGGAACAAGGCAGTCTGCGGGGTTTTTGAAAACCACAGAGGCGTTCCTTGTCCGGTTTTGCTCCGGGGAAACTGGAGAATGCGCAACGGCTAGCCCTGCGCAGGTCCTAGTGAGTTTGCTGATGCGTCGCAACGCCCAGGTAGTTTGTGCGATGGAAACGAGGACTAACAAGATAGGGCAAGGACCAACGTGATTGGCGGCAATCGTCCCTTTACCAAGGAAGTAGACGCGCGGAACACTGCGGCCGTTCCGGTTTCCGGGCTGCATCATCTTCAGGAGTGCTACGGTGCCATTACTCTAGATGACACGCACTGTGATTTTCCGGTAGTCGTCTTCGACAAAGTGTGTAGCGCGTCGATGCAGCTGGAACTCGGGGATTTGTCTGAGGTCGGGACCGAGGCCGAGGATGGCAGCACGGCGAGCGATGCTATATCAATGCTCAAAAAGGGCTGCCTCCTGGCGAAGCACCGCATGCCGCGTATCCGAGTTGTGTGTCTGTTCGATGCATCTGCGGGCCCGCAACACTATCTGCCCAGGATTACGAGCATTTTGTGTTCTTTAAACTTCTCGGATATCAATCTTGATCTACACATCCACGCCCCCGTCCGACCGACCCCATGGGAGGCAATCCTCGACCTTCTCCAGCAAATCTGGGCTTCTCTCTCGGGTTTCGGAAAAAGCATCCATGTTACAAGTCACATCCTCGGCGACCTTGAGTTTGCTGGAGAAGAAACCGCGCGGAGACTGATCCAGAACGATGTCAAGCTATCTATGGTCTGGGATGGAGAGATCTCCCAAGCAGAGGATCAACTGACAGACCAAGAGCAACGACTACGCGCCTTTGCGGAATTCGGTTTCAGGATACCTGTCTTCGTTTATGTCAACGACGCAAATCTCTGCACCATATCAGATCTGATTTCTCGCTGGCTATTTATCAATACGAATTCTGGTTTCGCTATGGAACCGGCTCATTTGGACCCTTCGCGGCCCGTTGAAGAGACTGTTGTTGACGTAGTTGCCTATCACGAGTGCGTGTTGGGCTTGTACATGCGCTATTCTCACTTCGATGAGGTTTTCGCACCAATTGCAGGAATTGTCGAGGCGCTCATCGATGCGCCCAAAACTCTTCCTCCCCTGAGTTTTCTGGTAGATTCAGGGAGTCAGCTGAGGCTTTTCAGAAAATCCCCAAACCATTCAAAGTCTATCGACAGTACGAGCAACCTGGAGAATATCTGCGAAGCAGTGATAACTGAGATGCTCGAGGATCCTGCGGGCGTTGAAGGCACTTCCGAGGATTGTGCCACCTGCAAGTGGCGATGGGTTTGTGGCGGAATCGAAGCGGGCGCACACGAACACACCTGCACTTCTTGGAAGCTGTTACTGGAAATAGCCTTGCGGGAGAAGCTGGAGGTTTCGGCGCGTCGAAGATTACCTGGAACTCATGCCCGATACGGTTAACGAGTTGCTGCGCAGCTACAGATACTTCCGAGGCTTGGGCTATGTGAAGATCGCGTTCGTTCCTGCGGATCCATGCTACTGGACTGAGGAGTCTGTGAGACGATTCGAGTCTGCATTCGGCGAAGTCGCCGACGCCTACATCGACGATATGCGGCGTGGCTACTTCATAGATCTGAAGTATGTAACGGAGTGGCACCATGCCAAGAGAGACAACGTCGAGATCAAGACCCGGTCCTGCGGGGCCGGACGAGGCATGGTGCTCATTGACATCAAGGGAAGTATCTTTCCGTGTCATCGTTGGAACAAGCAGGATGAAGGCAGTTGGAGGTTGGGGAATATCTACTCCTCAGACTTCAACGATGATGTGCGGGAGCGGTTCTTTCGATCGAGAAAAGAGGCGCGGGAGCAGATGGGGTGCCAAGATTGCGAAGCTAGCCCCGTTTGCGGATTTGGCTGTCCTGCGGAGAACCTCGAGACGACGAAAGATATGTGGATTCGCCACCAGATAGGTTGCGAACTCCAGCGAGCCATGGCACGAGTTGCGGCGAAGGCGCACGAAACGTTGGCGGCTGAGAGGAATACGCAGTTCGAGAAACACTATGTGAGCGAAGGGATCGTGGGTCGGCAAAGAGATTCAAAGAGAAAAGAGACTGTGAGGCACCCAACTGCTAGATTGGCGAATTCAGTATGCGTGGTATATGCTTCGTGCCTGAAATAGCTCAGGCGTTTCGGCACGGGAAGAGATGGAGCAATGGGACGCGCAGAACGTCCCCCCAACTTCAATTTTCAGGCAAGTTCTCTCTAGAACCGACGAGACAAGAATAGGAGGGTGCAATGCACTGCAGGATCCCCAATAGCTTTGCTCGGACTTGCTTCCTTTTGTTGACGCACATCGCCACAGGGGCCTACGCGCAATCTCCGTCGCTTCCTGAATTGCTGGACAGTGCTCGGGTTGGCTTGTATGCCGAAGGCCTCTCGTACCGTCTTCAAGCAGAGGTGTACCAGTCCACGTCGACTTCTGCTTGGGAGCCAGGGCTCTACGAGCGTTTCGAGATTATCACGGATGGGGTTCGCACCAAGGTGGACACACAGAGGCTGCCGGACACATTCGGTGAGAATCCGCGATTCTCCGCGCAGGATGTAGAGGTCTTTGACGGAGAAGTGTACAAGAGCCTATCATCCGTATTACGCGGCGAAGACCTTGACTACTTCGGGACAATCAGGCCTGACGACGTTACTGGAAGACGAGTGGGAGACGTATTGATAGGCAAGCGCTATTTGTCTTCCGGAGGAGATAGTCTACTAGACACCAATGTTGGCTTTGTACCCGATAAGAACCTCTATAGGATTAAGACCATTCCCGAGAATGGCGCGTACATCGTGTTCTGGTTCGATCCTGCGCGTGGCTATAGTGTTGTGAGGAAGGAATTCTTCATGAATGACACGCTGCGCAATTTCTCCGAAATCGAATTGGCCCAAGAGCAGGGTGTCTGGGCTCCAATAGAAATCAGATACTACGATATGAATAACGCGAATCCGCAGTTAGCGAAGGTTACGAAGCTCGTTCATCTCGAACTGGACCCTGAGATTGACCCGGCAGACTTTGAACTAGTGATCCCAGAGGAAGCCCGTGTCCGTGATCTCACAAAGGATCGCACGTCACCTGCCACGAAGCGGACTCGCAGGAGAATGCGTCCTGTCGACATGGACAATCTCTCAAAGGACCTTGTTCCTTCGGATGATGTTGTTGTGGAAGAGAGTGGCGAGGATGCTTCGAATAAGCAAACGCTTGACTCATCCAACCCCCAAGAGTCGGCGGCCCCGTCCGGTGAACATTCTGGCAATCCCCTTCGCGCAGTCTACTGGTCCATTGTTGGTGTCGCCGTTGTAGCGGCTGCTTTGGCGGCCTTGTGGATTCGAAGCAAGAGCGCGTGACATTTCGGGGATTCGCCAGCCCGCTGTGACGCAAAATGGGATAAATAGGGAGAAGCGCCGGGATAAGCCGGCAGGATGGTGAGAGTGAAAGTCTCTTGCAGTGAAGGGGTAGCGAGCCACACTGGCCCCCGAGTCATGTCTGCGTCGCCGCAAGGGGACGTGGGAAGCGTTGACAGGGGCAAGGCTAAATGGGGACAGGCACCCTTTATATTGCCATTTCCTGTACTTGCGGATAGCATGTGATACGGAAATTCAGGGACCGGAAATCCAGGGACGAACAACGAATTAGAATGAGGAGCAATCTGGGGTGCCTCGAAAGCAGACCCTGATCGTCTTCTCATTGAGGCGGTTGGCGGCAGAGTCACAACTTGCTGCAAATTGATAACCGCTCTCCGCGGGGACAGCATGCCCTGGCTTGGCTCGGTGCGAACAAGCGGTTGGCGGCCATGGCCGCGTGCGCGTTGCTGCTGGTGACGGGGCCGGTGCTGGCGCATGTCGCGGGAGTCGTTCGGGGTTGTTTTAGCGATGCCGAGGACCCGATCGAGACAGGGGAGCAGGTGGCGTTGCATCGAGAAACGCTCGCGGTTCCGGAACTGCCTCGGGATGCGGTGAAGCCGGCGGAAACGGATGCATCCGCGGCGGCGCGCGAGATTGACAGCGATATCATCGATTCTCTGGACGCCGAACTCGCCAGACAAGCCGCCCGCGCGGAAGTCGAGGCGATGCTGCCTCATACCGAGGCGGAATACGAAGCCTGGGCCCGGCGCGAATACCCCCACATCATGTGGTTGCACGACGTACTGCAGGGCGAGACGCCAAAAACGCCTGTCGACAGCCCCGCCGGGCGCTTGGTGTCCTTTGGCGTCACCGACGACGGCAATCCCACCATCACCCTTCCCAATGCCGAGGGCAACAAGGTGACCCTCTGCGCCGTGTTTGTTGATACGAAAATGGGGACTGTACCAGGCGAGCGAGGCGAGACCGGGGTGTCCCCGTTTGGTCCCTGCGGCGCTTCTACATACCTGGGACCAGGCTATGCAGGGCCCGGACAGAAAGCTGACGGCGAGACCATCGGCCTCCCGGCAACGATCTACCTTCCCATCGACCAAAACACCATTCCCTGGGACGGCGTCCCCGCGAACATCCCCGAATGGGCCCAACGCCTCTACGCCGATACCCCCGAAACCGAACGCCCCACCGGCTGGCGTGCGTTGCTCATCTACTCCGGCGAGATATTCAAATTCGACTGGCCGGAAACCCTCGACGACCCCAACTGCATCCCGACGTCTGAGGCCATACACTGGGCGCTCCCCATCGGCGATGCTGCAGCCATACCACCGGACAACACGGAAGCCGACACCTTCGCCAACGCCCAACCCCTCAGCCCCAACGACCCCTACATCACCGCGCTCGCACGCGATCTCCCACGGGCCAGGATCGTGGTTCAATACATACACGTTTCCGCCCTCTTAACGGGAACAAGGCAGTCTGCGGGGTTTTTGAAAACCACAGAGGCGTTCCTTGTCCGGTTTTGCTCCGGGGAAACTGGAGAATGCGCAACGGCTAGCCCTGCGCAGGTCCTAGTGAGTTTGCTGATGCGTCGCAACGCCCAGGTAGTTTGTGCGATGGAAACGAGGACTAACAAGATAGGGAAATGACCAACGTGATTGGCGGCAATCGTCCCTTTACCAAGGAAGTAGACGCGCGGTCGATGGGTAGGCAGATCGCGGCCGGAAAATCGACGGCTTCGCCGTCAGCTCTCTGCCCGGGCCCTGTCCACACGGTCCACGATCTCATGCCCAGAGGCCGGCGGCAGTCGTTTCGAGTCCAGCCCCGGCCACGCGGGGCGCGTGGCCACCCCCGCCAGCGCGGGACACAAGAACGCGAACCGGCACCTGCGGCGCCTGGTCTGATTATTGATCTATCCCAATTTCAGCGATACGCATCGCCCGCCTGGAGCTTTCTTTCAGGCGATGGGATTCTGAAGGCATTTGGCTCGGGCGTGTGGGGTGCGTTCAGGTTGGAAAGAGGCCGGTCACCATGTAGGCCTGTAGCACGCCGGATTCTTCGGAGTTGAAGAAGCCTGTGGTCCCGTCCGGGGATAGAAACGGGTGGATATGGGCATTCTTTTTCGTGGCATCCGTTCGGGAATCGAGCACGAATTGCCAGTTTGTGAGGGGGTCGTCCGGTGTCGGGCCGAATTGTGCGGTAAAGAGCAGCCACGTGTTGCCGATGCGGGCATCGGTGATCAGCCGTTCACCCGCCAGGTCGGTGGCGAAGTGATAAAACGTGGGTTTGGGAAAGACGCGGCTGAGGTGGTTCCGCTGACCGCCGGGCGTGGCGAGGCCTATGTGACCGGCAAAGGGCGCGGGAGGACTCAGAATCAGTTCGCAGTGTCGAGTTTGGCGGACGCTCGTGCTGGTGATGGCAAAGGTGGAGTCTCCGAGCCAGCACTGGTGGCCCTGGCAGAATTCGTTTCCGTCGCGTCCCCAGGGGAGGCTGCGGAAATCCGTTCCATCGTCGCGAATGAGATGAATATCCGCGCCATCACCGCCGACCAGGAGGGTGCAGTTGCCGTCTTTCGTGTATTCCGAGCCGTGGTTCTCCTGAATGAGGATATCGTGCCTGGCCTCGGGCGTGGCGGAGCGGCAGTACTGGGGATGCATATTGAGCCAGGTGGGGCCGGCCAAAACAACGCGGACCGCCCCCTCGTCGAGATCGAAGATCATCAGTCCGAAGGGGGCGTCTTCGGTGTCGCCATCGCCGAAGAAGGCCGATAGCGCCAGTCGTTTTCCGTCGGAGGAAATGGTGGAAAGCGGATAGATGTGGCTGGGAATGCAGGCGGCTCCCGTGGGTGGCGAGTCGAGAACCAGCAGGGTCTCTCGGGCGGACCCATCAAGACGGACACGCTTGAGCGTCAACCGGCCGGCATTCACACTGGTTTCGTTAATGAAATAATACATATAGGCGCCGTCCGGAGAGACAGAGGGCGCGGTGACACCAAGTTCGTCCGTCAGGGGCGACAGCTCTCCCCCATTCTCCAGGTCGCAGAGAAGATAGCGATGTTCGGGATCCGACTTGTTGCTGCCGTGAGGATGAGCGCTACGGTGTAAGACAAAACGCCGTGAATCCGGCGTAAAAATTTGAGCCTCCATATAGATATGGCATGAAGGTATGGCCTCTTCCGTGAGTTGAAACACCTGAGCATTCGCCGGCGCGTCTTTGCTCAGAAGATCGCGGCGAGGCTTCATCGAGAGTCCTCCGGTTGTGTCATGTTTTGTCTACTATAGCGGGTTTTCGAGAAAAACTCGCCCCATCTTCCTATGCCCGATGAGCCGCCGCGCCGGGCAGGACTTCCCGGGGATGAAGATCACGGTCCACGAGGTCATGTCCGTGAGGCGGCCCGGGGCAGGAAAACGGGGGCTTTCCGTGGCGTGATCGACTCAAGGCCGGGCTGGGGCGAGGTCTCATTGGCGCGATTTGGAAAGGAGTACCGAACATTCAGGCACGGCTTTTTTCAGAGCTGCCGCTCCTTCCGGGCTGACGCCGGTGTTGACCAGGTTCACTTGGCGCAGCGTCGGAATTTGTGCCAGTAGCAAGAGGCTGGCGTCCGTGATGCCGGGTCCATCCATCTGGATGAAGCGCAGGTGCCGGCATTGGGCCAAATGCTGCAGCCCTTCTGCGCTGATTGAGTTGCCGGCGAGGTCTAATCGTTCGAGATTTCGAAGCGGTTGAAGATGGGCGAGGCCCGGACCGGAGACCCGAGTATGGGACAGATTCAGCTCTCTCAACTGGCGGAGTTGGGTAAGAGACGCCATCCCGGCATCCGAGACCATCGTTCGGGAGAGGTCGAGGCGGCGAAGCGTCTCGAGGCCGGCAATCTGCTGCAGGCACTCGTCGTTCACGTTTTCCCCTCGCAAGCTGAGCCGTTCCAGAGAGGTGAGCGCCGCAAACTTCGCCATGCCTTTGGCGTCATACTTGTCGGCGCCGGCCAAGGAGAGCTCCCGCAGTCCCGTCAGTGCGCACAGCTGGGTCAGGCCCTTATTCGTAATCTGCGCATCATTGGCGATGAGGGAGCGCAAACCGGTGAAGCGGGCCACAAGGGCCGCGGCATCATCTTCCAGGCGGGCAGCACTAAGATCCAGCGAATGCAGGTCATCCGGACCCAGCAGTTGAATGGCGCGAAGCTGTGCGGAGCCGACCTTCACCACCAGCTTCACGATCCGCTCTGCGGGAACAACAACACGCCCCTTGGCTGGTTGAAAGGACTTCCATTCGGTGCTGTCCAGGGCATCCCACGTTTTGACCTGCACATCGCCCACCATATCCGCAAAGATCAGTTCGCGGGGCCCGGGGGCCTTCGCTGCAGGAGCCGACGCGGCGGGTTCGGCGGGCTTCGAGGCAGCCGGGGCCGCTGGGGCAGACGCGGGCGCCGCAGGAGCGGATGTCGGCGCGGACGCGACGTCAAAGCGCAGGGCACAGTCTGGGAGCCATTCGCGCAGGCGGGCGATCCCTTCTTCTGTAAGTTGGGTGCCACGGACATCCAGGACGTCCAGCTGCCGCAATTCGGCCAACGCTTCGATCATCTCGTCGGAGGCATTCGATTTACTCAGATCGAGCTGTTTGAGCCAGGAGGCTTTCTGCAGCAAGACCAAGTCGGCTTCCGTGAGTTCAGGGGATGCGTTCAGCCCGATGTATCCCCATTTTGGGAACGACGTTTGTCCCCGGGCGGGCCCGTAGTCGTGCCAACGCACCCGTGCGCCGTCGATTTCGCGAATCACGAGGGTGCCCATCGTATGATCGTCGGGGAATACGAACTGGCGCGGTCCGAGCGCCACCCACAAGATCAGCACGGTCGCGGCAAGCGCCAGCGCAATGACTGCGATCATCCCGTTGGAAAGGAACGGTTTTCGGGCCGGTTCCTCAACCGGAGCGGCCTCGAGCACGGGCAGTGGGGATGGGCTGGACACCGGTTTCTCTTCGAATTCACTCAGGGGGGGAGGCGTGATGAACGGGGTGATGGCATCCGAAAGTGGCGTCGAATAGGAGCCGGCGGAGGAGTATGAACTCCCTCTATCCGAATTGGCGTCATACATGAGTCCGGCCGGCGTAGACGACATCCACGACGAGGAGGTGTCGCTTGCCGACGTTGCTGCCTCGGGGGAAGAACCTTCCGTTGCGCCTTCTTCGCGAACGCCAATATCCGGCGGCAGCTCGGGTGGAGCCTCTTGAAACGTGTTCTGGGGGATGTAGGAATCCGGGCGGTCGCCGATACGTCCGAGCAGCGTTTTGGCCCGCTCATCCTGGTGTTTTTCGGCCAACTCCTGGCACAGTGCCCGGGCTTCCTGGAAGCGGCCGACTTTGACAAAGCACTTGGCCAGCGCATACAAGACCTGTTTACTATCAGGAAATTCGAGGGCCAGGTCATCCAAGATGGCCATAGCATCCTCAAAGCGCTCCGTGCGATAGAACATGAGCGCCATGCGGTAATTGTGTTCCGCTGCCTTATCCGACACGAGGGCCCCTTCTTCGCATCACAGCTTAGCCGAAGCCGTTAGGTCTCTGTACTAAGTATACTATTTTCACAGCTTGCGCACAAAACAAGCAACCGGGCCTGCCCCCGCCGCGGGTTGAAGGCCACCGCTCAATTTTCCACGGGCCCATTCGTCCGTGGTGTCAGATAGGATACCAGTCTCGGGTGGGGAAGCGCTATCCCCTGAGATTCATCAGGGAGGCCCCGTGCTGGTGCATCGCCGGGGGTTTTATGGGTTGGCCTTCCACCGCGACTTTTTCGAACGCCTCTTTCCATGTATCGCGCAGCGTTGTCAGATGCGAGAGACATTCGTCGATGGGCTCGATTTCTTTCCGCAGGTTTGCCGTAATGAGGAGGTGCTGGAGGTATTCGTAGATGCGGTCGAGATTCTGGGCGATAGCGCCGGTTTTCATGTCCAGTGCGCTGCGTAGCTCGCCCAGGATCTCCTGGGCCCGGATGAGGTTATTGTGTATGTTTTCGATGCGGCCCGCCGCAATATGCCGCTTCGCCTCTTCGGCCCGCTGAATAACGCCATTGAACAGCAGCACTATGAGCTTACCCTGAGACGTGGTCTCGACGTCCACCTTTTTGTAGGCGCCCAACTGTGCGGTGGTTTGCGCATCCCCCATTGGAGCATCTCCTGCTTAGTTGTACCGGAAACGCCGGACTAAAACGAAAAATCGCCTCCGAGGCCCATCAACGAAAATCCCTGAGTCTGGTATAGGGAAGCCATCTGTTCGAGTCGCGCAAACTGTGCGCGGTAGCGTTCTTCATGCCGGGCAATGGTGTATTCGAGCCGTTCGATCCGGTCGTTATACGCTTGAATCTGAGAATCGACGCTCCCGCCGCCTCGAATTCGCTGGTTGAGGAACCCCGTAGTAGCGGTTGCGCCTTCGAGATAGCTGGAGAGGGCGTTTGCGATACCGGTCTGTTCGCTGTTAGAAAAGAGCCGCTCGAGATTCTCCGGGTTTTCCCGCAATTTGGCGAGAAATGTCTCTTCATCCAGTTCAAATCGGGCCCCGGCTTCGGCATCGAAGGTGTTGCCGGTGGAGATGCCGATTTCCAGCAGGGTCTTGAATACATCTCCGGCGCCTTCAACCTGGTTGAACATGAGATACTGGATTTGGCTGGAGATCATGGAAATGCTGGAATCTCCTTGAAGCGTGGCGCCGCGCCCGGTTTGCCTGCGAATTTCATCCAAGGCGTCGTTGAGCGCCGTGAGAAGCCCCCGCACTCCCTCGACAATGGCCTCCGTATCGGTTTCGACGGTGACGCTGCTCGCGCCTACGCCACGGAGGTTCAAGGTGACGCCGGGAATGGCATCGTTGACGGCATTGGTGTTGCGCGTCTGGAGCGCCCCGCCGTCGATCGTGAATTGCGCGTCCGTGCCGGCGGTCTGGGCGGCCGTGGTCAAGTTCATGACGTCCAGGAAATTGCTGGTACCGGATTCGAACGCAATGGTGCGGCTGCCGAGCATATCCGAGACGATCCGGAGCGTGTCGGTCACGTCATCATACGAGGCCGTGACCCGTGCGTCGGAGGCGTTGATCGCCGTGATGATGCTGTCGAGCGAGTCGCTCAGGGGATCGACATTGATCTGGATGCCGTTGATCCGGAAGCTGCCCGCGGTCACCGCGCCGTTTTGAAACGCGCCGGCGCTGAGGGCCTCCGATCTGTCCGCCGCGCCGAGGTTGCGCGAACTTGTGACGACGGTGGCGCCGTTGGCGCCGGTAGCCTGGAAAGCGCCGGTCAGATGGAGGGCTTCAAGGAAATTGCTGGTGTCGGTGGATGCGCCGAAGTTGAGGATACTGGTGTCTCCGGCGCTGCTGTTTTCCAAGGTGACTTTGTCTTCGGCCGCATCGTAGTGAGCCTGCACCCCGATACCGCTGCTGTTGATCTCGGCAAGGATGTCGTTGAGGCTCTGGGTTTCGGGGTCAATCGTGAACGCGGCGCCGTTGATGGTGAAGCTGCCCGCAGTCACGTGGGTACGGATGCCGCTGTCGCTGAGCGGGGCATCCGGGGAGATGGCGGCGCCCAGAGCGCTGCTGCTGCGGGCGATGGTGGCGCTGGCGAGCTGCAAGACCTCGACCTGGTACACGCCCGGCGCAGCATTTGCGCCCGCAAGCGAGGTTCCAAGGATGCCATTCTCGCTGGAGGCGGCGCGGAACTGGCCGAACACGGAGTTCAGCCGGAAATCTTCCGCACGATTGCGCAGGGTCTGCAGCTGGGTGCGCACCCCGCCGATAGCGCCGCGCTGCGTCTCCAGCGCGGCAATGCGCTGCTGGAGCCGCGCAATTGGCCGGCGCTCCAACTCGATGAGCTGGGATATCAGGGTGTTCGTATCCAGCCCGGTAATGAGTCCGCCCGCCGAAAACATCCCCGACATGGAGCATCCTCCTGCACTTTACGCGATTTTCACGGTTCAGGTGGCGTAGAGACGCTACCTCATCTGATAGTATCGACCACGTAAGCCTTAGACTTTAGCCTATTTGGCCGGTGAATCCCGCAATTTCCGCTCGCGGGAGAACAGGTCGCCTCCATTCCGAACACGATCCCTCCCGTCCATCAGGCGAGTTCCCGGCCCGACCTTATTGCTGCACGAGCCCCGAGAGCTGCAGGATGGGCATGAACAGGGCGATCACGATCCCGCCCACCACCAAACCCATCAGGAGAATTAAGATAGGCTCGATCATGCTGGTCAAGGCATCCACTGCGGCCCGCACCTCCGAATCGTAGAAATCCGACACTTTTTGCAGCATCTGTTCCAGGGCGCCGGTCTTTTCTCCGACGCCAATCATGCGGGTCACCATCGCGGGAAACTGGCCGCTTCGCGCGAGCGGATCGGCCAGGGTTTCGCCGTTGCGCACGCAATCCGCCGCCGTGCTGATGGCACGCGCGAAGACTTCGTTACCGGCGGTTCGCTCAACAATTTCCATAGCCCCGAGGATATTCACACCGCTTCGGGTCAGGGTGCTGAGCGTGCGGGCAAAGCGGCTGATGGCCACTTTTCGCAGGAGCTTCCCGAAAACCGGCATCTGCAGTTTAAGCGTATCGAGATGGAATCTGCCGGTCGATGTAGCTCCGTACATGCGCACGATAAAGACCGTCGCGACAATTACGGCAATGATCAACGGCATACCGTACCACTGTTTGAGAAACGAGCTGGCCGCGATCAGCACACGGGTCGGCCCCGGCAGCTGCCGGCCAAACCCTGAGAACATCTCCTCAAACTGCGGCACAACAAAGATGATCAGTCCTGCCGCAATCAGCAGGATCATACTCAACGCCACGACGGGATAGGTCATGGCGGAGCGAATGCGCCGTTTCAGCTCTTCCATGGATTCCAGATATTCAGCGAGCTGCAGCAGCACCCCGTCCAGGTTGCCGCTGGCCTCCCCCGCGCGAATCATGCTGACGAAGAGGTCGGAATAGATCCGGGGATGTTTGCGCAAGGCGTCGGAAAAGGTCTCGCCGGCCTCCACATCGTCTGCAATGTCCTGGATGACCGCCGCATAGCGCAGATCCTCGGTCTGTTCGGCAAGAATGTCCAGCCCCTGGAGCAGAGGCAGGCCGGCATTCACGATGGTAGACAGCTGACGCGTGAAGACAAGCAGTTCCGAGGTCTTGACCTTGGGGTCGCGCCGGGCTTTTTTGTCTCCCCCCGCCACTTCGACCCGTTCGGGAACCATCCCTTTTCCCTGCAGTGTTCGGATCACAACCTGGCGGTTCTCGGCTGTCATTTTGCCGGTCTCACGCTTTCCGTCACGGCCGCGCGCAACATACGTGAAGGTTGGCATTGCGGAATTCCTCCCCGTTAGACCGGCTCCTAGTATACCTATACCAGATGCTGTGGTCGAGGCTCATTTGAACCCCGCCGCTTGGGTACGCCGCCACAGGGCCGGAACAGACGGCGGAACCCATCACGGATGACTCATCGACACCGCCGCGTCTCCCTTCGCAACTATACCACCGCATAAGATGCCTCGGAGCGCGGACGTTACAGCACGGATACCGGCGGTGCCGTTCGTAGGCGCCTGTTTCTGCGGGAAACAGGCTCTACCCTGCTGGAAGGGAGCAATTTTCGGGCCAGCCGCAGATTTCGGGCAGTTTTGTCCATAATTTACTGTAACTTGCGTTATTTCACATGGTTAGGAACCTCCTTCGGCAAAAGATGCGATTTATTTCCTGGCCTTCGGGCGGCGGTTTTTCGTCATTGTGTTGAGCTGCCGTCGTTCTCCCGCGGCTCTGCCAGCACTCTAGGCGGGCGAACTGAGCCCGTATCTGGTGATTTCCAGTAGATCCAACCGGCCGCTGGGCTGCGCGCCGGTATTCAGGCGGAATCCTGAGGTTTGAAGGCCCAACCGGCGAGGTGCGGTGAGACGATCAGCGCCCAGGGCACCGGAAAATGCTGATAGGTCAACTGGGCAAAGCCGGCGATTTCGAGAGCGCGCCACAGTTCGCGGTCAGGACGGCAGCCCTCCCCCACTTTCTGCCATCCCGGGCGCAAGAGTCGCTGAACCGCACGGAGCACGGTGCCCCGCGGTGCCGCAACGTGTTCGAAGAAAATGAACAGACCGCCGGGCTTCAGGACACGGAGAATTTCGCGAAACGCCGCATCGAGGTCGTCAACAGAGCACAGGACATGGGTGCAGACGACCGCGTCGATGGAATGGTCACGAAGGCCGAGAGATTCGGCCCGGCCATTAATAAGGTGCATGATTCTGTCGGACCTGCCGGCTTCTTCCCGAAGATACCGGAACAGGTAGCGGTTGGGTTCGAGGCCGAACAAGGTGGTGCCGTTCGGATAGTACGGCAGATTGGCGCCTGCACCGGGTCCAATCTCCAGTACGCGGCCCGAGAGCATGCGGAACAGCCGGTTTCTCCGATGCGGGGCCACGCCTCGCATCAACCGGTTTCCTGCATGAAGCAGCCAGGCAAATATCCGCTGTTTCCACGTGGCGGACTTGCGGGCGGGTCTGGAGATACGTGGTTCCGCCATGGCTTACCGGGCTTCGAGGATCAGCCGCAAGGCCTGGTCAAGTTCGGGATAATCAAAGGTGAAGCCCGATTCGAGAAGTTTTCGGGGAGTCGCCCTTTGACTGGCCAGTAGAAGCTCGTCGGCCATTTCTCCGAACAGCATGCGCGCCGCAAACGCAGGAAATGGCAACAGCGCCGGACGGCCCAGGGCGCGGCCGAGCGCGGTCGCCAGTTCTTTGTTTCGCACGGGATGTGGGGAGACCACGTTGACAGGCCCCTGCAGCGGCGGTGCAGCGATGCCATGCATCAGGGCGCGAATCGCATCATGCCGGGTGATCCAGCTCAGGTACTGGGTGCCCGGGCCCACGGGGCCGCCCAGGCCGAGTTTGAAAGGCAGCAGCATTCGGGTAAACGGGCTCTTCTGGCGGCTCATGACCAAGCCGAATCTCGCGTTGAGCACACGGATGCCCGCGTCGCGGGCAGGATACGAGGCTTCTTCCCACTGGCGGCTGACTTCAGCGAGGAAGGTCTCGCCGCAGGGCTGCTCCTCGTCCAGCCAGCGATCGCCGCAATGGCCGTAGAAACCCGTTGCCGAAGCGACGACCCAGGTTTTGGGGGGAGCGCCAAGCTCGCGAAAGGTGCGGGCAAGCAGTTTCGTGGTACGGGTGCGACTCTGAATGATCTCCCTCTTTTTCCGTTCGGTCCAGCGGCCGGAAGCGATGCTTTCGCCGGATAGATGAATGGCCGCGTCAAATCCCTCCAGTTTTTCCGGTTCAAGTTGCGCTGCAGCGGGGTCCCAGCGGATCTCGTTGCCAGAGGGGGTCTCTTCTTTCCGGACGAGCTTCGTGACGGAGTCGCCGCGCTGCGCAAAGGCATCACACAGCGCGGAGCCGATGAGCCCGGATGCGCCACTGACCAGAACTCTCATGACCTCAGCCTCCTTTAACGCAGTGGAAGCGTCAACCCGCGACCTGGAGGATCCACGAGACCACCGCGGGACCCGTGGTAATGATAATAACTGTCGCGACAACGCATGTCAGCACCCCAACCCGCATGATGTCGCGGGAATCGACCATGTCGCTGCCGTATGCGATGGCGTTGGGTGGCGTGGAGATGGGCAGCGCGACCGCGTAGCTCGACGCAATAGCCACCAGGATAGCAAGCACCTGCACCTGCGATTCGGTCGTGACCCCGGTCGCCACGGCCATGGCCAGGGGGATGACGATGGTCGTGGCAACGGTGTGGCTCATCACGGTGCCCAGGGCGATCACGAACAGGCAGCACGACGTGACGAGCGCAAAGAAGCTCATCTGACTGGCGGGAAGGGCCTCCACCAGCCACAGGTCGAGCCCGGTGAGGCCCATGCCTTTGCCGAGGGCAATGCCGCCCGCAATCAGCACGAGCACGTCCCATTCCAGCGAATTGAAGTCTTTCCGGCTGATGACCCTTGTGGCGGTCAACAAGGCCGCCGGCACGACCGCCACGACGGCCGTGGGCAGGTCCAGCCCGAAAAACTGATCGAGCCAGGGAGAGCCCAGCCAGAGCGCCAGTGTGATGGCAAAGGTGGCATAGACGACCACGGCGTTTCGGGTAAGATGGAATTCGCTCTTCACCTCAACCTGTAAGCCTTCCTGCCGGGGCCGGTACAGCACGAGCAGAAGCAACCACATGGCGACCAGCGTCCCGATCAGCAAAGGCAATGCGAATGCCATCCACTGGAAAAAATTGATCTCCAATCCGCGGGCACGGAGCGCCTCCAACGCGATGGCGTTGGGAGGCGTGCCGATGGGCGTCCCGATACCCCCGACATTGGCCGCAAACGGCACCGAAAGCACCAGCCCGCGCCGGAACGGATCGCCCGCGGGGATCTGCAGCGCCAGAGGCTGCACCAGCACAATCATCATCGCGGTTGTCGCGGTGTTGCTCATGAACATGCTGAATAAAGCGGTAATCAGCATCACGCCGGCCAGCACTCCCCCCGGATGCCTGCCAAAGGGGCGCATGAGGGCCGCGGCCAACTGCACGTCAATTCCTTCTTTCTGTATACCCCTGGCCAGGATAAATCCGCCCAGAAACAGGAAAATGATGGGGCTGCCCAGCGATGCGAAGATATCGGTGTAGATGATCGGCCGTTCCCACCCGGTTTCCAGCGCCAGCCACCAGGCCTCTGCCGCGATCACCAGCGTGCTGGTGGCGAAGAGGGGTACCGCTTCGGTCACCCAGAGAACCAGGGCGACCACGAAAATGGTGGCCATGCGGCGCGCGGGCTCCTCCATGGATGCAGGTAAAACGAAATAGGCCACGGCTCCCAGTGCAAGCGCCGCCACGACAAACATCGCGTCGACCCAGGCCGGCCGTTGCTGCGTTTCGCCCGCGGGCAATGACTCAACTTTTGATTCGGTCACAACAAACTTCCTTAGCTATTCCCGGCAAATAAACCCAACGAGAGACCTCGCACTGCCTCGAACTCGCAGC
Organism: Candidatus Hydrogenedentales bacterium; assembly: GCA_050950105.1. GTDB lineage: Bacteria > Hydrogenedentota > Hydrogenedentia > Hydrogenedentales > SLHB01 > UBA2224. Next base: position 299,151 of record JBMNGZ010000001.1, read on the forward strand.
GGAGGCGGCCCCGAACTGATCTTTTCCGCATGCCGAAGCCTTATTCTAACTCATTTCATTATAGATGGTTGGCGTGAGACATTGAATGAACACAGCGGGCCGTTCAAATAGTTCTTTTTTGCTTGACATAAAACAGTTTCATGGCATACAATGTGGACGAAAAACAAACGGAGGGTTTGCCCTGATGGTACTGCAGAAAGAACTCGACCTCGATCTGCCGTTTGAAGACATCCGCCACGAGGCGATGCTCGGCATTGTGCGAACGGTCACGCTGGCGTCCATTGTAGCCGGCAAGATGTTTCGGCAATTTGGCCTCACGGAAGCCCAGTTCAACGTCTTGTTCGCCCTGAAATACAAGACACGGGCGCTGACCCAGGTCGAACTGGGGCGGCGTCTGGTGGTCACTCGTGCCACCGTGACCTCGGTGCTCGACAAGCTCGTGTCGAAGGGCTACGTGGAACGGCGCTCCGTTCCGGACAACCGGCGGAGCTATCACGTGGAACTGACGGCAGCGGGGCTCCGGGTGGTCAATGCCCTGGAGCCCGCCTATCGCGATACCATTCGCCAGGCACTGGGAGATTTGGACGAAAACGAAGTGAGACGGCTCATTGGCCTTCTGGAGCCGGTTCGCGCGAGGCTGTGGGAATTGATAAACACGGCGAAACGCCGCGAATCGACAGGATAACCTCCCGTGCACGGGAATGACCATGGGAGAACGTGCAAGGGAGAACGTGCACGGGGGACCGTGCAAGGGAACGCTGACATTGGCGCGTTAATTGGCTATGATGTGGCTCATTTCGAACGGAGCCCTGCTTGAGGAGAATCAGCAATGGATAATGCAGCGCCGGCCCATCAACCGGATGCAAACGAGCGATTCGACGTCAAGGGATTCTGGGCGTTGATCGCCACCATGTTTCAGGGGGCGTTTAATGACAATGCGTACAAGTTCGTATTGATCTATTACTTGTGCGATAAATTTGCAGATGAGGCGGCGGGCCGCCCGGCCACGTGGGTTACCACCGTGCTCGCAGCCCTCGGCTTGTTGATGTTCGCCCTTCCGTACCTCTTGTTCCCGGGACTCACGGGCGCGCTGGCCGACCGGTACAGTAAGCGCACGGTGACCATTGCGACCAAGTGGTGGGAAGTGGGCGTGATGGTGGTCGGCTTGCTGGCCTTCTGGATCGACAGCGTCCCCTTGATGGCGGTGATGTTCTTCATGATGAACATGCAGAGCGCGTTTTTCAGCCCCGCCAAATACGGGATTCTGCCGGAGATGCTGCCCGAAAGCCGGCTGTCGTGGGGCAATGGGCTTCTTCAGATGGCGACCTTCGTCGCGATCATCCTGGGCGTGGGGGTCGTGGGTCCTCTGATGGACCTGGGTCTGGGGGTCTACTGGCTGTCGGCGCTGCTCATCGTATTGTCGACCCTGGGCCTGCTGGCCTCGTACCAGGTGACGCCCGTGGCGGCGGCATGCCCGAACCGGCGCATTTCCCTTAATCCCTGGTCTGGGCTTGGGAAATACTTTCAGTGCTTCTGGCGGGACCATGTGCTGTTCCTGACGATGGTCGGCGGCGGGTTTTTCTGGTTTTTCGGCGGTCTGATGCAGAGCAACGTCATCGTGTTGGGCGAAAGCGTCCTGAACTGGTCACACCAGTACGTGGGTTACCTGCAACTCTCGGTCGCCCTGGGCATCGGCCTGGGAAGCGTGGCGGCGGGTTATCTGTCGCGCCGAAAAATCGAGCTTGGTCTGGTGCCGCTGGGGTTGGCAGGCATGACGGCCATGGCCGGCTTGCTGTATTTCCCCTGGACCTCCTTCCCGGTGTTGACGGCACTTCTCTTTGCGCTGGGCTGGTCGGCCGGTTTTTTTGAAGTTCCGCTGGCGGCATCACTGCAGCATCGCAGCCCGCGCGAGATGAAAGGCGGCATCATCGCGGCGTACAATATCGTGACCTGCCTGGGCATCTCGATCGCCGGACTCGTGCTGCTGATTCAACCAATCTTTGTGCCCACGGGTCAGACGGTGAATCCCTACAATATCTTCATTGCGGGCGCGGGCATGACCTTGCTGATGGGGCTCTACCTGTGCCTGCGTCTCCCCACGTTCATCCTGCGGACGGTCCTTTGGATCCTGGGCAACACGATATACCGCGTCGACACCCGCGGCCGGCATTACATCCCCGAAAAGGCGGGCGCGCTGATCGTCGCCAATCACACCTCGTTCGTGGATGCGCTGATCCTCACGGCCTCGATCGATCGCCCCGTACGTTTTCTGATCTCGCAGGAAATCTACGCCGTGCGATGGATTCGCCCCTTTGCAAAGGCGATGCGCGCGATCCCGGTATCGCCGATGGCTCAGCCAAAAGACTTGATCCGCGCCTTGCACAGCGCCACGGACGCGATCAACAGCGGGGAACTCGTGTGCGTTTTCGCGGAAGGGCAGATCACGCGCACAGGCAACCTGTTGCCGTTCCGCAGGGGATTTGAGCGCATCATGAAAGGCACGGATGCGCCGATCATCCCCGCGCACCTGGACCGTTTGTGGGGGAGCATTTTCAGCTATTCGGAAGGCCGCTTTTTCCTGAAACTGCCGAAGCGCATCCCCTACCGCGTGGCCGTGACCTTCGGTGCGCCGATGAACGCGGCCAGCCCGACGGTAGAGGTGCGCGAGCGAATTCAACGGCTCGGCACGGAAGCGTACCTCGACCGCAGGCTTCATGAACCGTTGCTGCACCGCGGATTTGTGCGGATGGCCCGCAAACGGCCCTTCAAAATGGCCATGGCGGACCAGTCCACCGAGGGCATCCCCTACTGGAAAGCGCTGGTTGGCAGCATCGCGCTCGCGCGAAAACTGCGCACGGTGCTCGACGAGCAACCCATGGTCGGGGTGCTGTTGCCGCCGACGGTGGGCGCGGCTCTCACCAACATTGCGTTGACGCTCATGGGAAAGACCGTCGTGAACCTCAATTACACGGCATCGGACGACGCCTTGGAAAGCGCGGCGCGCCGCTGCAATCTGACGCAGGTGCTCACGGCCCATGCGTTCCTGAACAAAGTAAGCTGCGCCGTGCCGGCGAAGGCCGTCTATCTCGAGGACGTCCGCAAGACGATCGGAGGTTTTGACCAGCTGATGGCCATACTCATGGCGGCACTCTTGCCCCTGCGCCTGCTCGAGTGCCGGCTGGGCGGACGGGCCCGCCGTTCGCCCGACGACCTGGCGACGATCATCTTCAGCAGCGGAAGTGAAGGCGAGCCCAAAGGGGTCATGCTGACCCATTTCAACATCATGAGCAATATCGAATCGGCACTGCAGGTGTTCCCGCATCGCCGCGGAGACGGCATGATGGGCATGCTGCCGTTTTTCCATTCCTTTGGTTACATGGCGACGCTGTGGCTGCCGCTTGCCCAGGGGTTCCGGGCGGTATTCCATCCGAACCCGCTCGAAGCGAAGGTAATTGGGCAGCAGATCTACAAATACAAGCTCGATTTTCTGGTGGCGGCGCCGACTTTTCTGCAGGCCTTCATCCGACGCTGTTTGCCGGAGGAACTCGCCTGTTTGCGCTATGTAATCACCGGAGCAGAGAAGCTGCCGACCCGGGTGCGTGAAGCGTTCGAAAACAAGTTCGGCCTCACCCCGCTTGAGGGCTACGGCACCACGGAATGCAGCCCTGCCGTATCATTTAACGTGATCGATTTTCGTGCGCCGGGGTTTTATCAGGTGGGCACCAAGCACGGCACGGTGGGCCATCCCATCCCGGGCGTGAGCGTGAAAGTCATCGATCCCGACACGGGCCGGGAATTGCCCAAGGGAGAGGCCGGGCTGCTGCATGTCAAAGGCCCCAATATCATGAAGGGCTATATCGGCATGCCCGAAAAGACCGCCGAAGTGCTGCACAACGGCTGGTACAACACCGGCGACATCGCCTTTGTCGACGAAGACGGCTTCATCACGATCACGGACCGGCTGGCGCGGTTCAGCAAGATCGCCGGCGAGATGGTGCCGCACACCAAGGTCGAGGAGGAACTGCATCGCCTCCTGGGCCTGAGCGAGCAGAGCATGGCCGTGACCGGCGTGCCCGACTCAGGCAAAGGCGAGCGACTGGTGGTGTTGCATACCCTCAGCAACGGCGATGTGGAACGTCTGATGGCGCGGATGGACCAATCGAGCCTGCCCAAGCTGTGGCTGCCCAAATACAACTCCTTCTATTACGTCCCGGAGATCCCCATTCTCGGCACGGGGAAGATGGACATCAAGCAGGTACGGAAGATTGCCAAAGAGCTGGATGTCGGCGGTTGACGCCGCGACGCAGACGCTCAGTCGGGCGGCGCCTGCCCGGCAGAAATGGATTCGCCTGATGGAAATCGCGGGTGCGCTGGCGGTCGCTTTGCTCGTCTACAACGGCCTGGCGTTCAACCTGGCGCTTCACGGCGAAGAGCACAAATTGCGCAATCCGGAAACGGGCCTCCTGGCAGGCGCGGAACCCCGGGAGCTGGGCCCGGAAGACAGTCCCTGTGCGGCGCTGTTCATTCATGGATTTGGCGGTGCGGGCACGGATTTCGCCGACCTTCCTGAGCGTCTGGCCAAAGCCGGTTGGCGCGTGCACGTCATGCTTCTTCCTGGTCATGGGACCCACCCCCGCGATTTGGGCAGACAGACCCCCGACACCCTGCTCAGTGCGGTCCATGACGAAGTGCACAGGCTCCGGGAACGCCACACTACCGTACTGCTCATCAGCCATTCGATGGGCGGCGCACTGAGCACCCTCGCAGCGTCGGAACTCCCGATCGACGGACTGGTGCTGGGCGCTCCGTACTTTGGCGTGACCTATCGGTGGTACTATGCGCTGCCTCCGGAGCTGTGGGGGCGAATCACCGCGCCGTTCATTCGCTGGGTGTACAAGGGCAAGCTGTTCATGCAGGTCAATCGCAGGGATGCCAGGGAGCACATCGTCTGTTATACCTGGATCCCCGCCACCGCTCTCCGCACCCTGACCCGCCTCGGGGCGCGCGCACGGTCGCACGAGACGCTGGAAAAAATTGCCTGTCCCGTGCTGGTGCTCCATGGCCGGGGCGACATCGCTGCTTCCCCCCAGGCCATGGAAAAGGCTTTGGAGCGCATGGCCTCGCAGAATAAACGGGTCGTCTGGCTGGAACGTTCCAATCACCACATGTACTGGGATTACGACCAGGAGCAGGTATTCGACGAGACACTGGCCTTTGCGCAAAAGATTCGTGAGGCAAAGAACCCAGCGCCGTCCTGATGGGCCATCAGGCCCGGCACGGAAAGCGATGCGCCGCTTGGATTTGGCATCGTTCATATCGTAGGATGGGCCCGAGAAAAACGGGGGCATGGCCTGGCAGAAAGGGAGCGTTATGTTGCGTCGCATCGCGGTGGTCACGACGGACGGGAAATGGTTTGAGGAGATATCGGCCGCGGCAGAGAATTCCGAAACGCAGTGTGTCCAGGTAGCGCCTGGCACCCCGCTCCCGCCCGCGTCCGCGGGCCTGATCGCGCCAGACGCCGCCCAACAGCCGAACGAGCTGCTCGCGGCAGCACTTGAGCTTGCCCGGCGCCACGATGACTTGCTGCATCTGCTCGCCGATGTCGTGGATTCACAGGAGGGGGTCGCTCCGGGCAGCTCCAGACGCGTCCAGGAGCATGCGGCGCGTTTCGCGGATGCGCTTGCCCTGGCCCCGGAAGAGCATATGGCACTCACGCGCGCGGCGCTGTTGCGGGGCATTGGCATGCTGAACGTCCCGGTGGACGTGCGGTTCAAAAAAGAGATGCTTACCTACGACGAGTGGGCGCTGCTGCAGGCTCACCCGAAATTTGGCGCGGACATGGTGTCGAATCTGAGCGCACTGAGTGACACCGCGCCGATCATACGCGCACACCATGAATGCTTTGACGGCACCGGCTACCCGGATGGCCTGGAAGCTGAGCACATCCCGCTCCTGGGGCGCATGATGAAGATCCTTGACGTCTATTGCGCGATGACCAGCCCCCGCCATTACCGCGAAGGCCACGCCACGCACGAGCAGGCGGTCCACCATCTGAAATCCGAACGGGGAAAGCACTTCGACCCGGAACTCGTCGACGCGTTCATTGAGGGAGGGGTTGGCCAGACTCCGGAGGGCTGAGCCGGTGGCGAGTCAGGATGGCTCGCCCGGGGTCTCGGGGTCATTTTCCTGTGTTTCTTCACGGCGTGCACATTCTTCCAGGCGCTGTTTAAATTCGCCTTCCTTCCCGCGGCCGGCCGGACGGTAGTAGGTCCATCGCGGCACGCCGTATTCCTGCACGACGAACCCGTCTTCATCGTCGTGGGCGTATTGGTAGCCGGCGCCGCGCCCGAGCCGTTGTGCGCCGCGGTAATGGGCGTCCTGTAGATGTCTGGGCACCGCTACGGTTTTGCCTTCCCGTACGTCGCCGAGCGCGGCGTCAATCCCCCGATACGCCGCGTTGCTTTTTGGGGCACAGGCCACATAGGTGGCGGCCTGGGCGAGGATGATGCGCGCCTCGGGCAGGCCGATGAACTCGCATGCCTGCCATGCGGCCGTTGCCAGCACCAGGGCCTGGGGGTCGGCGTTGCCCACGTCTTCGGCGGCGGCAATGCAGATGCGGCGGGCGATGAAGCGCGGGTCTTCGCCGGCCTCGAGCATATACGCCATCCAATACAGGGCGGAATCGGGGTCCGTGCCCCGCATACTTTTTATGAAGGCGCTTGCTGCGTCGTAATGCTGGTCGCCGGTCCCATCGTAATGGATGAGTTTGCGTTGAATGGACTCCTGCGCGATATCCACGGTGATGTGGATGCGCCCGTTAGCGGGCGGCGTGGTCAGCATGGCCACTTCAAGCCCGTTGAGGGCTCGCCGGGCGTCTCCCTCGGCATACCGCGCGAAATGGCGCAAGGCGGTTTCGTCCACTTCGATTTCAAGTTCCGTCATGCCGCGTTCGGGGTGGGTCAGAACGCGTTTGAGCAGGGCCACGATATCTTCGTCGTCGAGCGGTCTCAACTCGAAGACCTGCGAGCGTGAGAGCAGCGGAGCGACGACCGAAAAGAACGGGTTCTCGGTGGTGGCGCCGATCAGGATGATGTTGCCGTTTTCGACGTCCGGGAGCAGCGCATCCTGCTGGGCGCGGTTAAACCGGTGGATTTCGTCGATGAAGATGATGGTTTTCCGGTTTTCGTGAATGCGGCGGTTTTTGGCGGCTTCGATGAGTTGCCGGAGTTCCTTGACGCCCGAGATGACCGCGTTGAGGTTCTCGAAACTGGATTTGGTGCGCATGGCAATAATGCGCGCGAGGGCCGTCTTGCCGCATCCGGGCGGGCCATATAGAAACAGCGAAGTGATGCGGTCGGCCTCGATGGCGCGGCGCAGGATCTTTCCCTGGGCGAGAATATGGTCCTGCCCCATGATCTCATCCAGGGTGCGCGGAGCCACCCGGCGCGCCAGGGGGGCCTCTTTGCGCATACGTTCACCAGCGGCGTGTTCAAACAGGTCATGAGTCATGGCTGCGATCGTACTCCACCGGGCCGGTTCGAGCAACCGGAGCACGCGCTGGAACCAGCAGGCGCCGGCGTCCCGGCCGCGTGGTTAACACGCCGGCGGCCTTGAAAAGCAATTTTTGATACCATAGGGCGTTGTAACGAGTCACAGGAAGCCGGCCGCAACCCCCGGGGAAGAGATGGCCGGAAGCCCTGAACCTCCCTGAGAAAGGCGCCAGAACCACACCTTATGGCCAGAAACCGAGAAGCAGTGCTTACATCCGGGGCCATCCCCACGACGCTCTTCCGGCTGGCTGGCCCCATGTCGGTCGGTCTGTTTGCGCAGATCTCATTCACGCTGGTGGATACGCTGTTTGTTGCGAGGCTGGGGACGGATGCGCTGGCCGCGCTGGGCTTCGCCTTTCCGGTGGTCTTTGTCATCAGCCACATCACCAATGGGTTGGGCACCGCGACCAGTGCGGTGGTGTCACAGGCGATCGGGCGTGGCGATCAACATCTCGTGCGGCGCTTAACGACGGACAGCCTCATTCTCTCGTCCCTGATCGTCATCGTGCTCTCCATAGGCGGCTATCTGACCATCGATCCGCTGTTCATGGCGCTGGGCGCCCGGGGAGAGACCCTGCATCTGGTTCGGCAGTACATGGCGATCACTTATCTGGGCACCGCGTTCATCGTGATTCCGACCATCAGCATCAACGCAATACGCGCGACCGGTGACACGGTCACGCCCAGCACGATCATGGTGGTGGCGGCGCTGGTGAACGTGGTGCTGGACCCGATCATGATCTACGGTTGGTTCGGGTTTCCCCGGATGGAGATGGTCGGCGCGGCCCTCGCCACCGTTATCGGCCGGATCATGTCGTGCATCGCGGCGCTGGTATTTCTGCATTTCCGTGAGCGCATGATCTCCTTTCGGCGCCCACGCGTGAACGAGATGCTGCGGTCGTGGCGCAGCATCCTGGCGATCGGCGTGCCGGCCAGCGCGACCAACATCATGGTGCCCCTCTCCAACCTGTTCGTGACCGCGATCGCCGCGCGCGCGGGAAAGGAAGTCGTAGCGGCGCTCGGCGCCGGCATGCGCGTATCGGCATTCACCTCGATCCCGGTCTATGCGCTGAGCGCATCCCTGGTACCGTTCGTTGGGCAGAACTGGGGCGCCCGCCGCCACCGGCGCGTGTGCCAAAGCAAGCGGCACAGCATTCAATTCGGCACGGTCTGGGGAGGGCTGTGTTTTGCCGCCTTGTGGGTCACCGCTCCGCTCATTGCGGGCATTTTCAGTCGGGATGCGCAGGTCCAGCGCGAAATTGTGTTGTATTTGCGCATTGTTCCCCTGGGTCACGCCTTCCAGAACTCGTTCATCTTCATGACCAGCATCCTCAACGCCATTCAGCGCGCCATGGTGTCGACGATCCTGATGGCCATACGGATGTTTTTGCTGTATGTGCCGCTGTCAGTTTTGGGCGCCTGGTGGTGGGGCGGCACGGGACTGTTTGGAGCGATGGCGGCTGCCAATACCCTTTCGGGCGTCCTGTCGGTGGTCGTCTCAGGATTTTTCGTGCGCAAGCCACGCCGTCACGCCGGGCAGGAAGCCCTTCTCGCTGCGCAGACGGGCATTCCACCCGAATGACCGGACGCATCGGGCCGGGTCATCCCCCGAGCCATTCCTTGAGTTTGCCGAGGAAACGGAGATGTGCGGGGTAATTCTGCTCGCGCGTCAGTTCCTGAAACCGTTGGAGCAGCTCTTTCTGTTCACGGTTGAGGCGTGTGGGGGTCTCGACGACCACCCGCACTAGCTGATCGCCGGTGCGGTAGCCGCGGATATCGGGAATGCCGAGACCGCGCAGACGGAACAGCTGGCCGGACTGGGTCCCCGCGGGGATCTTGACCTCGGCCTCTCCCTGAAGCGACGGCACCCGAACGGTAGCGCCGAGCGCGGCCTGCGGAAAACTGATCGGCGCCTCGCAGACCAGGTCATTTCCGTCGCGGATGAAGACGTCGTGGGTCTCCACTTCGACTACAATGTAGAGGTCGCCGCGCGGGCCGTCGTTTTCTCCCGGTTCGCCTTCCCCCGGGGCCCTCAGGCGCGAGCCGGTATCCACGCCGGCCGGGATATCGATGGCCAGTTCGCGTTGCGTCTGGACCTTGCCGGAACCGCGGCATTTGCTGCACGGCGTCTCGATCGACCAGCCACGGCCGCCGCATTGGCGGCACGTCTGCGTAATGCTGAAAAACCCCTGAGCCCGGCGCACCTGGCCGGCCCCCCGGCACTCGGCACAGGTTTGCGGTTGAGTACCGGGAGCCGCTCCGGACCCTTTGCAGTCCGCGCATTTCTCCATACGGGAGAAACGGAGCACGCGCTTCACGCCCGCGGCCGCCTCCCGCAGCGATATCGTGACGCGCCGCTCGAGGTCATTGCCCGGGCGCGCCGCAGACCGACGGCGCCCCCGCCCGGCGCCCTGCCGCCCGAACAGGACATCGAAGAAGTCTTCGAAGGGCGTTTCAAATCCGCCGGCGCTGTCGAAACCGAATCCGAATCCGCCGAAACCCGCATTGCCGCCGAAACCGGGGCCGAAGCCCGGCCCGGCCTGGCCGAAGCGGTCGTATTGCGAGCGTTTTTCGGGGCTTTTCAGCGTATCGTAGGCTGCGTTGATCTCTTTGAGCTTTTCTTCAGCCGCTTTGTCGCCGCCGGTTTTGTCGGGATGGTATTTGTGGGCAAGCTTCAGGTAGGCCTTGCGAATGTCCTCTTGCGAGGCCTCCCGGGAAACCCCCAGTATGTCATACAGATTCTTCGTAGCCATGGGCAGCTATCCACACAACTCGCTCGCACCGGCCCCCCGGCGCGAGCCTCTGCACACGCAGCCGCTGTCTCCCCGGCATCATCCCGCCGGGACCGTCCGCGCGGATTCGTTTTACCTTAATTCTGGGTTGATCCGTCTTCGTTTTCTTCTTCATCGACGACCGTGAAATCGGCGTCCATGGGGCCTTCCTCGGACGCGCCGTCCGTAGGCGTATCGTTGCCGTCGTCCTGTCCGGTGCCTGCCGCGGCGTGATCGCCGGCCGCCTCCTGCGCTGCGGAGTTTTTGTACAGCGCCTCCGAGAGTTTGTACTGCGCCTGGGTCAAGCGTTCCATCGCCGCTTCAATCGAGGGGCTATCGTCGCTTTCCAGGGCCGTTTTCACTTCCTGCACGGCCTCCTCGACCGCTTTTTTGTCTTCGGCGCTGATTTTGTCGGCATTTTCTTTGAGGAGTTTTTCACTCTGATACACCATGGAATCCGCGTTGTTTCGCACCTGGATCCGATGTTTCTTCTGCTCGTCTTCCTGGCGGTGGGTGTCGGCATCCCTAACCATTTTATCGATCTCGCTCTCCGACAAGCCGCTGGAGGATTCGATGCGGATCTTCTGCTCTTTGCCGGTAGCGAGATCTTTGGCGGAGACATGCACGATCCCGTTGGCGTCGATGTCAAACGTGACTTCGATCTGGGGGATGCCCCGGGGCGCCGGCGGAATGCCGAAGAGGTCAAACTTGCCGAGCGTTCGGTTGTCGCCGGCCATTTCACGCTCCCCCTGGAGCACATGAATCGTCACGGTGGTCTGGTTGTCGGAGGCGGTCGAGAAGATCTGTCGTTTGGTCACGGGAACGGTGGTATTGCGTTCGATGAGCTTGGTGCACACGCCGCCCAGGGTCTCGATGCCGAGAGGAAAGCGGCGTCACATCGAGCAGCAGGACGTCTTTGACTTCGCCGGAAAGCACGCCGCCCTGGATTGCGGCGCCGATCGCGACCACTTCATCCGGGTTCACACCGCGGTGCGGTTCCCGGGCAAAAATGGTCTTGACGATCTCGGCCACGGCGGGCATGCGTGTCATGCCGCCCACGAGGATGACCTCGTTGATGTCCTGGGCCGGGAGACCGGCATCTTCAAGCGCGCGGAAGCAGGGGCTTTTGGACCGTTGAAGGAGGTCATCGCAGAGTTGTTCGAGCTTCGCGCGGGTCAAGGTGTAGTTGAGATGTTTGGGTCCGGAGGCATCGGCGGTGATAAACGGGAGGTTAATATCCGTCTGCATCGTGGTGGAGAGTTCACATTTGGCTTTTTCAGCGGCTTCTTTGAGCCGTTGCAGGGCCATGGGATCTTTGCGCAGGTCAAAGCCCTGGTCGCGCAGGAACTCTTCCGCCAGCCAGTCGATCACCCGTTGGTCAAAATCGTCGCCACCGAGATGGGTATCCCCGTTGGTGCTGAGCACTTCGAAGCTGTCATCGCCAATCGCGAGGATCGAGACGTCAAAGGTTCCGCCACCGAGGTCGTACACGGCCACTTTTTCGTTTTTCTTGCTGTCGAGTCCATAGGCCAGTGCCGCGGCGGTAGGCTCGTTGATGATGCGAAGGACCTCCAGACCGGCGATTCGCCCGGCGTCCTTGGTCGCCTGGCGTTGCGAATCATTGAAATACGCGGGCACCGTGACCACGGCCTGGGTCACGGTCGTGCCGAGATAGCTTTCCGCCGTCTCTTTCATTTTCTGCAGGATCATCGCGGAAAGCTCGGGCGGCCGATACGTCTGACCCATGAGTTCGACCTGGCAGTCGCCGGAGGGGTTTTCCCCGACCTTGTACGGCACGATCTTCTCTTCCGACGCGACTTCGTTGTGGCGGCGCCCCATAAAACGCTTGATTGAAAACACGGTATTCTGCGGATTGGTAATGGCCTGCCGCTTAGCGACGGCACCCACGAGCCGTTCGCCATTTTTCGTAAACGCGACCACGGACGGAGTCGTCCGGTTGCCTTCCGCATTCGCGATAACGGAAGGCTCTCCGCCTTCCATGACCGCCACACAGGAGTTGGTCGTTCCAAGATCAATGCCGATAACCTTGCCCATCGTCTATAAACCTCCATAAATTGGCTGAATCGATAGTGCCTTCTGCGCGCAGCCCGGCCTCGACCGCGAATTCGACTTGCCGGCCACGCCTACTTTTCTTCCGATCCCCCGTCAGATGTGTCCGCGGATGCCGTAGAGGGCGCTGATGACACCACGACCTTTGACGGACGCAGCACCAGTTCCCCCATGCAATATCCGCGCTGAAATTCCTCAAGCACCGTATTTGGCTCGGCGTCATCGTCGGGCCGCTGCATCATCGCCTCGTGGACGTTGGGGTCAAAGGCCTCTCCCAAAGCCGGAATGGGCGCCACGCCGTGGCGGCCCAGCACGTCCGCAAATTGCCGGGCCACCATCTGAATGCCTTCCACCACGGCGTTCGACTCGCCATCGGCATGTTTCAGTGCCAATTCCAAATGGTCCATGACGGGCAGCAAATCGCGCACCAGCGCTTCCGCGGCGGTTTTGCGGAGGCGCTCATAGTCGCGTGCGTTCCGTTTGCGGAAATTGTCGAATTCGGCGCGAGCGCGCAGGAGCTGATCTTTGAGCTGGTCGCGCTCCGCAAGCAAGGCCTCGACATCCACGGGCTCCGCGCCTGCGGCCCCGCCGGTCGCGAGCGCCTCGCCCTCGGGGAGGTCTTCGCTATGCCCTTCTGCGCCTGGGGTTTCCGCGGCGGGGTCTCCGGGCCGTTCGCAGCCGCCTGTTGCCCGGCTTCGGCTTCAAGTTGCTCTTCCAGAAACGACTTTTTGGTGTTTTTCTTCTTCATTCCCTGCGTAGTCTCTAATCATGATTTCCGTCGCTGGGACCGCCCACGCGCGGGTTTGTCCCGACATCTTCATCCGTAGAAATACCTGCGATACCGGTGAGGTAGCTACCCAAGAGGGCTGCGGTGTACTCAACCAGGCCCGAGAGCCGCGAATACGGCATACGGCGGGGGCCAATGACCCCCACCACGCCGGCCGCCTGTTCGCCCACGCAATAGGGCGAGACCACGATGCTGATTTCGTGCAATTCGTCATCGGGCACTTCCGAGCCGATAACGATGGATGAACGCAACGGTTCCCCATCCCGAATCGCCGAGCGGATCAGCTCGACCAAGCGGTCGTGTTCTTCGAAAAAGCCGAAGACCTGCCGGGCGCGGTCCATGTCCTGGAATTCCGGCTGTTCAAACAATTGCGCCGTGCCTTCAAGAATGACCTCTCCCTGGCGACTGGGCGGCATGAGCGCCAGAACGCGCAGCGCCTGTTCGGCCAGGCGCCGCTGTTCATCCTGAAAGGAGGCTGTGCGCGCCGAGACCGCGGCATGCAGTCCAAGCATGGAGACGCCGCGGAAATTCGCATCGAGAAACCGGCCAATCCGCTGCACGCCCTCCGCGGGCAGCGATTCGTCCAGTTTGGCCACCAGCGAGCGCACCCGCCCGTAGTTGTCCACCAGGATCACGCCGACGCGGCACGTCCCGATGGGCAGCATCTCAATGCGGCAGATCTCCGCATTGCGCTCATCCGGGACTTCTACCAACCCCATTTGATGGGAGGTCAGCGCGAGCAAGCGGCTCGTGTGGCGGATCACCTCATCGGCATCATTGAGCCGCTCCGACAATTCTTCCTGGATGCGGGCGCGTTCCGCCCGGGTCAGTTCCTGAACGCACATCAGATAATCGACGTAGTAGCGGTACCCTTTGTCGGTGGGTACGCGCCCCGAACTGGTGTGCAGCTGCTTCAGGTAACCCGCTTCCTCCAAATCCGCCATGACGTTGCGCACGGTGGCCGGGCTGATATCCAGGCCGAAGCGCTTCACGACAGCACGGGAGCCCACCGGCTCCGCCGTGGTGATGTACGAATGTACGACCGCCTGCAGGATGAGCCGTTCACGCTGACTGAGCTGTTCGGCGCCTTGTTCCAAGGGCGTGAGGCCTCTCATTTAGCACTCATGACAGACGAGTGCTAATAACGGGCGGAGTGTACCATACGCTAAAGCCACTGTCAAGAATTCACGAGAGCCCCAATCGGAAAAGCGCGGCTCATAACTCTTTTTCATGCAAAAAGTTAAGCGATTCACTCGAGAACGCTCCTGTTGACATTGCCCCGCGCCGTCCTTACTATGGATTGTCCGAAGAAACTGGGCAGGCTCGCGCATGAAGGTTGGGATTGACATTGGTTCCGTGACCGGAAACCGGACGGGCATCGGCAACTACTGCTATTACCTTGTCAAGCACCTGCTTCAGCTGGATCATGCATGGGAATTGAAGGTCTTTTCGACCGGTCTGCGCCGAATTGACGCCCGGCAGTGGGGCACGCCGCTTTTTCATCGCCATCTGCCGATTCCCACGCGCCTGGCCTACGCGATTTGGGAACACGTGGGCCGGCCGGCAGTCGACACCCTGCTCCATGGCGTAGACGTATACCACGCAACGAATTACTTCCTCCCTCCCACGTCCGTGGCGAAACGGGTCGTGACCATCCACGATCTGTCGTTTCTGGCGGCGCCGCATCTGTGCAGCCCGAAGGTTGTGGGGCCGTTTTCGCGCCATATCGCCCGATTTGCCCGCGAAGCGCATGCCATTCTGGCCTACTCCGAGTCTACGGTCCGCGACATTGAACGCCTCCTGGGCGTGGCCTCGACCCAGATACGCGTAGCCCCGCTGGCGGTCGACGAAAGCATCGGGCCCATGCCCCGGGCCGAAGCCGCGGCCCATGTGTGCCGGATTTGCGGGGTGCAGGGGCCGTTTATCTTATTTGTGGGCATGATTGAGCCACGGAAGAACATCCCGACCCTGCTGCGGGCATTCCAGAAAATTGCCGGGGAGATCCCGCACCAGCTGGTACTTGCCGGACCCCTGGGTTGGAACCCGGAAGAATTTCGCCGCGTACGGGATGAGACGCAGCTTGGCGACCGTGTGCTACACACCGGATACGTGGACAATCACGCGGCGTTGGCCGCCTTCTACTCCGCGGCCGACCTGTTCGTGTTTCCCTCTTTGTACGAAGGATTCGGGCTGCCCGTGCTCGAAGCGATGGCCTGTGGATGCCCGGTGCTCGCCTCCGACAACTCGTCGATGCCCGAGGTTACCGGTGGTGCGGCAGTTCTTCTCCCCGCTGAGGACGCAGACGCGTGGGCGGAGGCCATCCGGGGGCTTCTTCAGGACGGCGGCCGCCGCGCCGCGCTCTGCGAGGCCGGACGAGCCCGGGCCGCGGCGTTTTCATGGAAAGACTGCGCGGCACGCACCTTTGACGTGTACCGGAGCGTTGCGGCATGCGCGTGATCATCGATGGCAGCCAGGCGGGCAACCGGAGCGGCACGGGCGAGTACACGATGCAGCTGGCGAAATGGCTGCCGCGCGTCTCCCGCGACATCGAGTTCGCGCTCGCCTGGCCGGAAGGCATGCCATCACCCAAGGGCGTCTCGACAGTTCCTGGCGCGCGCGGTCGGATACGCGCTCTGCATTACCTGGCCGGCAGCGGAGCCGGGCTGCGCCAGGCCGGGCTCATCCACTACCCGGCGAGCATCGGCCATGCCGGAAACCTGTCCCGCGCCGTGGTGACGGTGCATGACGTGAGCTGCCTCGTCAATCCGGCCTGGTTTCGGAGGGCGCATGCCCTATATTATCGAGCAATGATCTCGCGCAGCGCTCGCGGGGCCGCCATGGTCATTGCGGATTCCGAAGCAACGGCATCCGACCTCGAGCAGCGCCTGGGCCTTGCGCGTGACCATATACGAGTGATCCCGCTCGGGGTGGATGAGTCGTTCCGGCCCGCAACACCCGAGGCCGTAGAGCGTGTGCGTGCGCGCTACGGGCTTCCACAGCATTTTCTGCTGTTCGTAGGCACGCTGGAACCCCGAAAGAACCTCCCGCGCGTGGTCGAAGCATTTGGGCAGATCGCGGCGGCCCTTCCGCACGGCCTGGTGCTGGCTGGCCGGCCAGGATGGAAGTGTGGGCCGCTGCGGCGGGCAGTGGCCGCGTCACCGCTTGCCGAACGGATCCTGATGCCGGGCTTTGTGGTCCGGGAAGATCTGCCGGCCCTGATGACCGCGGCCGATGGATTCGTGTGGCCGAGCCTGTACGAGGGATTCGGGCTGCCGCCGCTGGAAGCGATGGCCTGCGGCACGCCAGTGCTCACGTCCAATGTGGCGAGCCTGCCCGAGGTTGTAGGAGATGCAGCTTTGATGACGGACCCAGAAAAAACGGACGACATTGCGGACAAGATGCGCGCATTGGCCACGGATCGCAGCCTGCGCCAATCGCTGCGCGAAAAAGGTCTTTGCCGCGCCAGGGAATTCACCTGGCAACGAAGCGCCGAACAGACAGTCGAAGTCTACCGCCTTGCGGGCATGCGTATCGGGTTGCCATGAAGATTCTGCACGTCTACAAAGATTTCGACCCGCCCGTCCGTGGAGGCATGGAACGCCACATCGCGCTGAGCTGCAGGTACCAGCGGCAATGGGCGGATGTCGAGGCGCTCACCTGCAGCCGGTCACCCAGAAGCCGCATCGTGGAACGGGACGGCACCCGCGTGACGGAGGTGGGAGAATGGGGCCGTTTTCAGAGCGCACCGTTCTCGCCGCTCTTCCCATGGTATCTGCGCCGCATGCGTGCCGACGTCGTCGTGGTGCACGTGCCAAACCCGACCGCCGAGCTGTCGTATCTGCTGGCCCGGCCGCGCGGTACGCTCATTGTCCGTTATCACAGCGACGTGGTGCGCCAGGCGGCCGCCATGCGCGTATACGGTCCGGTTCAAATGCACTTTCTGCGGAAAGCTGCTATGATTCTGCCGACTTCCAGGGAATATGCTGCCTCCTCGACCACGCTGCAAGCATTGGCTGACCAATGCTCCGTGGTGCCTCTCGGTGTCGTCCCGGAAGAATTCCAGCGACCCGACAGCTCCAGACTGGACCGGCTTCGAGAGAAGTACGGAGGGGAATTCGTGTTGTTCGCGGGCAGGCACCGGTACTATAAAGGCCTTGAATTTCTGGTGCGCGCGGCGCCCCGGATCCGCGGCCCGATCGTCATCGCGGGCGACGGACCGGAGAGAGAGCGGTGCCGGCGGCTTGCCGCGCAACTTGGAGCGGCGATCCATTTCCCGGGGGATCTGTCGCAAGCGGACCTGGTGGAGCATCTGCATGCCTGTGCGGTGTTTGCCTTCCCGTCGGTAGCCCGGAGCGAGGCCTTCGGCATCGCCATCCTGGAGGCCCATGTCTGCGGGAAACCCGTCGTGGCGACCCGCCTGGGCACCGGCGTCGAGTTCGCCAACCTGGATGGCCAGACGGGGCGCAACGTGCCGCCGCGCGACGCGGAAGCGCTGGCAGATGCGATAAACGAGCTGCTCGCGCAGCCCGAAGAGCGCCAACGGCTGGGTGAATTCGCTCAGGCCCGGATTGTGGCGGAATTCCAAAGTGAAACGGTGGCTCGCCGTGAATTCGAGTTGTATGTCGCGGCGCATGCGCAGTCCCGAAAATAGGATCGGCAGACGACCATGCGGACATGGACAAACTGGTATCTGGTGTATGCCGTTACGCTGGGCCTGTCCTTCAGCATCTCGCTGGGCCTGACGTACGTTGTGCGCTATTACGCACTGCGCTGGCAGATACTCGATCACCCGAGCGCCCGGAAGTTGCAGAAACGGCCCGTGCCGCTTCTGGGCGGAGTGTCCATTGTCGCTACCTGTTACGTGATGGTGGTGGGCAGCCTCCTTTTGGTGGAGCCGGTCCGTCAGTTCGGCATTGAATGGCTGGAAATCCACGTATTCCAGTTTCTGGGGAAAGATCACGAGACCAAGCTGCTGGGGATTTTCGGGGGTGGGCTGTTGATCGCCATCCTGGGGCTGGTCGATGATTTACATACCTTGCGGCCCTCGCTGAAGCTGGTGGGGCAGTGTGTAGCGGCCCTGGTACTGGTCCTCAGCGACATGCGATTGAACCTTTTCGCTGAGACCTGGCTGGGGCACCGCTCAACGGCGACCATCGTCGTATCCGGCGTGTTGACGGTCCTCTGGGTCGTGTTCATGACCAATTCGATGAACCTGCTGGACAATATGGATGGTTTGTGCGCGGGAGTGGCGGCGATCGCGGCTTTTTCGTTTTTCATTTGTGCGCTGCGTACCCGCGAGGCGTTCATTTGTGTTCTGTTGATGGTGTTTGCCGGGGCCGTGCTCGGGTTTCTGGTTCTCAACCTTTACCCGGCCCGGATATACATGGGCGATACGGGAGCGATGTTCTGCGGCTATTTGTTGGCCACCTTGTCGATCCTGATCACGTTTTACAATGAAAGCACTCCCTCGCGGATCGCGGTGGCAGCGCCGCTGCTGGCGCTGAGCGTCCCCATTTTCGATACCGTCAGCGTGACCTACATCCGCTGGCGCGCAAACGTACCGATTTTCCTGGGCGACCGGCGACATTTTTCACACCGTCTGGTAAATATCGGCATGACCCAGCAGCAGGCGGTAGAGTTTATCTACCTGGTTGCCGCCGTGACCGGCCTGGGCGCTGGATTGCTCCGGCAGGTGAACACGCTCGGCACCGTAATCATCCTGGCGCAGACTTGCGGCCTATTTCTTCTCATCGTGCTCGTCATGCGTGCGGGCGACAAAGGATGGCGTATCCCTTCACGTGCGAAAACAACGACAGCGAAAAGACCGCGCGGCAGGTACTTCTGAGCGCCCTGCCGCGCCCAGCGAGCCGACCGCCCCAGCGTCCCGGCACGAACATCCGGACGACTTGGCCGAGCTGCTGACCGCCCTGGTGCTGGGCGGAATAGCCCTGCTTCGGCCCTGGCAGGACGGAATGACCTTCCCGTCGATCAACAACTATTATCTGTGGGTCCAGGCGGGATTGTTTGCCCTCGTGAGCGCGCGCATGCTGGTGCGCCGAGAAGTCCTGCGTTTTCCCCTGCTGGTCGCGTTGCTTGCATCGTTCCTTGCCCTGGCGGTTCTGGCCACCGTGGGCACGGTCCAATACAACAACAGCTACCGTACGCTGCTTATATGGGTCGGCCATTTTTTTCTGTTTGTCGTGGCCTCACAGGTTCTCCGGCGCCCCCGCAGTATCGCGATTGTACTGTCGGGATTTGTGCTCGGTGCTTTCGCCGAAGCCGTGTTCAGTGTGGTGCACCTGAAGTACTATCTGCCGTTGGTACGGGAACGTGTACAATCGGACCCGGGCCTTGTGCAACGTTATTTCAGCGCCGGAGAGATCAACCCGGAAATCGCGCGCCGCCTGAACACCAACCGCGCGTTCGGGACCTTCCTTTTTCCAAATGCCCTGGCCGGGTACATGTTGTTGTGTGTGCCTTTTGCGCTGGGGGCCTCCGTAGACAGCATCCGAGCGCTGCGGGCACTGCTCCGCCGAGAAGACAGCCGCCCCGCGCGACCGGACGCATACGCCGCCCAGGCCGCCGGGGCCGGGCTGGCTGCATGGGCGAGCACCGGCCTCGTCATGTATATCGCCCTCTCGTTCTTCCAGGCGCTCGCCTACCGGGATGACTCCGCGCAGGCGCACTGGGCCCTGTGGGGACTGTTGGTCGGCGTGTTCCCGCTCGCAACCGCTGCGGGCCTGTACCTGATAACGAAACGGCGCGGCCTCTTCGCGTGCTGGTGGACGGTGCTCTCCTGCGTATTTCCGGCGTTCGCGCTCGCCTCGGCAATCGCCCTGATTTACAGCTTTTCGCGAGGTGGCCTCCTGGCATTCGGAGCGGCCACATCGTTTACGGCGGCCTTGCTTTTCGTCCTGTTGCGAAAACCCGGACTGCTGCCCGCCCGCTGGGCAGGCGTCCTGCTGGCGGCGCTGGTATTCGCCGGACTTGCCGCAACAGTTGACGCCCGCGCGGCGGCGGAACCCTCTTCGGAGATCCTGCGCGAAGGCATCAACATGAGCATCGACGAACTGGCCAATCCTGCGACCATGCTGCTGCGCCTAACCTACTGGAAGACAGGCGCCTCAATCATTGCCAACGATTTCTGGACCGGCGCCGGCCCCGGCAACTTCGGCGTCATGTATCCACGATTCAAGTACGTGGGCGCGGGAGAGAGCGACCATGCACACAACGATTATCTTCAGATTTTTGCGGAGACCGGCGTCTTTGGCGCGCTAGCCTTCTGCGCGTTCTGGGGCCTGTTTATGTGGTGGGCGCTGCGCCAGCTCCTGCGCATGCGAGCCTCGCCGCATCTGTGGTTATTTGCCGGATTATTTGCCAGCATCCTCGCGTTTTTACTGCACGCCGCCGTAGACTTCGATTTTGTAAACCCGGGCCTGGCGGGCATGGCCTACCTGTTTGCGGGCGTCTTCTGTGCCGGAGCTGAAACACCGGCCGTCGAAGGAGCGGCAACATCTCGTTATGCGCGGCCGGTCGCTGTCGTGTTTCTGAGCTGCGTAGCGGTGGCTATTGGCGCGAGTGTGCGCGTTCACCGGGCAGATGCCCTGGCGGGCAGCGAACCGGACTTCCGCTCCCGCCTGCTGGCCGCACAGTTTTTCGTGTTTCAGGCGCCCGAACTGATAGCACAGGACCCCCGCGCAGCCAAGATCCCGCTGCGGGATGCCCTCATCCTCGCTCCCGACCTGGATGCGCTGAGACAGTGCGGCTCGTTCTGGGTGTCCGAGCCGGGTAAGGCTCCCCGGAAACTGGGCGCCCACGAAGCACTCTGGATAGACGCCTACCTGAATGTCACCGACCCCATCGCCGCTCGTGAAATCGGAATTCATGCCGCAGAAGAAGCCTTGACTCTACTGGAAGGCGCGGATGCACTGTTCCCGCACGACCCGCTGCGAGCCGTTCAATTGTCCGTCTGGTGTGATTTTCTTGCGGAAGCCGCCGAGACGGACGCCCAGCGCCTGGAATGGAGCCATCGGGCTGTAGCCTGGGCGGTGGAGGCGCTCGCCCGCAGCCCGGAGGAAGCCTGGCTCTACGAACAATACGGTTCGACCCTGGCAACCCGGGCCCGCTATCAGCAGGACGCCGGAAAACAGCGCGAAGACCTCATCAACAGCCTTGAGCAATACGCACAAAGCACGGTACTCTTTCCCTCAAGCCCGGTGGTCTGGGAGAACTACGCCCAGTCGTTGCGCGAGACGGGCGCAGGTATCCAACTGCTGGGCGAGACGGAGCCGGGTGAGGCCCTGCAAAAACAGGCGGACGAAGCGGCCGCGCATGCCCAGGAGATACGCGTTGCCGAGTACCATGCAAACCGCCGGCGGGCCGGACTCGAATAAGAGGAGGCAAAATGAACATTCTGGTCGTACACGGGCCGAATCTGAATCTGCTCGGGACGCGGGAGCGCGAGGTCTATGGTCAGGCCACCCTCGAGGACATCAACGCGATGCTCGCGGAGGAAGCCCAGCGGCAGGGGCTCGAGCTGCGCACCGTGCAATCCAATTCGGAAGGCGCCCTGGTCGATGCCATCCAGGGGGCGAAAGGCTGGGCGGACGCAATCGTCATGAATCCAGCCGCCTATACGCATACCAGCGTGGCACTCCGTGATGCGGTCAGCGCCGTGAGCATCCCCACGATCGAGGTCCACTTGTCGAATATCCACGCACGGGAAGAGTTCCGGCAGCGATCGTTGATCGCACCGGTCGCCGCGGGCCAGATCGCCGGATTTGGCGCCGAGAGTTATCGTCTGGGCCTGCTGGCGGCCAAAAGCGTGGCAGCGCGATGACCGAACGCATCGAAAAATTGCGTGCGCAGCTCGAGGCAGCCGCTGGCGACGCCTTTTTCAGCCTGTCCGCTCCCGCCAACCAGTATCTGTCGGGATTCACGGGTTCGACATCGGCCCTCGTGATCACGCCGGCGGAGGCTTTTTTTCTGTGTGATTTTCGGTATACGGAGCAGGCGGCCGGCCAGGTCGTCGGGTTCGAGATAGACGAGGTAACGGCGAGCCTGCCCACGCGCACGGGCGAACGGCTGGCCCGTTTGAACGCAGGAACGGTGATGTACGACCCCGACGTGCTGAGCGTCGCTGACCTGCACGAAATTGAGGCCGCATTCGAGGGAACCCTGCAACCGGCCCCCGATATGCTGTCGGCCTTGCGCCAAATCAAGTCGGCAGACGAGATCGCCGCCATTCGCCGGGCCTCGGCCCTGGCGGAAGGGGTGCTGGCAGACCTTCTGGACGAACTGACGGTCGGGCTGCCCGAACGGGAACTGGCCGCCCGGTTCGAGTATGAATTCAAACGGCGTGGCGCGTCGGGAGCCTCGTTTCCGCCGATCGTTTTGTATGGGCCACGCAGTTCCCTGCCCCATGGAGCGCCGGGCGACACGCCGCTGCAGCCGGGAGATGTCGTGCTCCTGGACTTCGGTTGCCGGCTCGATGGATACTGCTCGGACTTGACTCGGACCTATGCTTTCGGTACGATTCCGCCACTGTGGTTTGAGGGGACGTATGAGCTGGTATTGACTGCTCAGCGCATTGCGCTCGAGGCCGCGTGCCCGGGAATGTCGGCCCGCGAACTGGACGCAATCGCTCGCAGCCTGATTGAAGATGCGGGACACGGGGAGCATTTCGGCCATGGCCTGGGCCATGGCGTTGGCTTGGAGATCCACGAAGCGCCTCGCCTGAATCGGGAATCCGACACCATACTGGAACCGGGTATGGTCATCACCATCGAACCCGGAGTTTACGTACCGGGCAAGGGCGGCGTCCGCATCGAGGATCTCGTAGTGATCACCGAAAACGGTTGCGAAATGCTCTCTGCCGCCCCCAAGGAGTTGAGGGTAATCGAAGCATGATATCGACGGCGGATTTCAGAAACGGCATGGTCATTATCGAAAATGGCGAACTCATGGAGCTGGTGGAATTCCTGCACGTGAAACCCGGCAAGGGCGGCGCCTTTGTGCGTACCAAGCTGAGAAACGTGGTCACCGGGCGCGTTCTCGAGCGGACCTACCGGTCGGGGGAAAAATTTGAAGAGGCGCGCCTCGTCGAGACCCCGCACCAGTACCTCTACAGAGACGGCGACTTGTTTTACTTCATGCATCAAGAATCATTTGAGCAAATCCCCGTGGGCCCGGACATCGTAGGCGACAAAAGCGACTGGCTGAAAGAAAATGAAGACGTCAGCCTCTTGCTGTTTGATGGCAAGGTGATTACGCTGCGCCTGCCCATCACCGTAACGTTAAAAATCACCCAATGCGACCCCGGCGTGCAGGGTGATCGTGCTTCTGGCGGAACCAAACCAGCCACGCTGGAGACGGGTGCGACCATCCAGGTGCCGCTATTTGTCAATGAAGGCGATTCGGTAAAAGTCGACACACGTACCGGCGCCTACATCGAACGGGTCAGCGCATAAGGCCAGAGCGAACCGGCGTGCGGCACACGCCCGTGTCGGGGAGGCGCAACGATGGATGTCGAAAAGCTGCAAGAGCTGTTAAATATTTTTGAAGCTTCCGGCTTGAGTGAAATCGAGATCGAGGAAGGCGGAACGCGGATCCGCCTGAAAAAAAGTGCGCCGGAACAACCCGGTGTCGTCCCAGTCTATGCCGCGCCCGCAACGTCGCGGCTCGAGATGCCCGTGGCAGCCGGCGCCGCACAGGAGCCGGCCCCGGAAGATGACTTCGCGACCATTGATTCGCCGATGGTCGGGGTGTTTTACGCGGCCCCTGCACCGGATAAGGCGCCCTTTGTGAAACCGGGCGACGTCGTGCAGGAACAGCAGACGGTCTGCATTGTGGAAGCGATGAAGCTCATGAATGAGGTGACCGCGCACTTCCCGGCACGGATCGTGAGAGTGCTCGTAGAAAACGGCGAACCGGTCGAGTTTGGGCAACCCCTGTTCGCGGTTGAGCCTCTCGAATAAGGCGCAGGGCATAATCCCCCGAAGAGAAGATGAATGTTTCGACGCATTCTGATAGCCAATCGCGGTGAGATCGCTGTACGCGTCATCCGGGCCTGCCGGGAGCTGGGGATCACCAGTATCGCGGTCTACTCGTCCGTCGACCGCGACTGCCTGCATGCGTCGCTCGCAGACGAAAGCATCTGCATTGGCCCCGCGTCAGCTACGGAAAGTTACCTGCACATCCCGAGCATCATTGCGGCGGCAGAGATCTGCGACGCACATGCCATCCATCCCGGCTACGGATTTCTGGCGGAAAACCCCAAATTCGCCAAGATTTGTCAGGATTGCGACATTGGGTTCGTTGGCCCCACGCCCGAGACGATCGCTCTGAGCGGCGACAAGGCGGCGTGCCGCGCCAAGGTGAAAGCGGCCGGCGTGCCGGTGGTTCCCGGGAGCGACGGTCTGATCGAGGATCCCGCAAAGGCACTGGCGCTCGCGAGGGAAATCGGGTTTCCCGTACTGATTAAGGCATCCGCAGGCGGAGGCGGCAAGGGCATGCGCATCGCGCACAACGACGTCGCCTTGAAAAAAGCCATTTCCCTGGCCTCTGCGGAGGCCGAGACCGCTTTCGGAGACGGCGGCCTGTACCTCGAAAAGTTCATCGAGAGTGCGCGCCATGTCGAATTTCAGATCCTGGGCGATAACAACGGCAAGATTATCTCGCTGGGCGAACGGGAATGCTCGATCCAGCGCCGCCATCAAAAACTCATTGAAGAAACCCCTGCCCCCGGGCTCTCCAGCTCCCTGCGAACCCGGATGGCGAAGGCGGCCATACGAGCCGCGAAGGCCATCGGCTACACCAATGCCGGTACGGCGGAGTTCCTGCTCACGCCGGACAACCAATTTTATTTCATCGAATTCAATGCCCGGATCCAGGTGGAACACCCAATCACCGAGGAAGTCACGGGCGTCGACCTGGTAAAAGAGCAAATCCGCATCGCTTCGGGGCTGCCTGCCAGCACGCTGCGTGTCCGACCCTCCGGCTATGCCATCGAGGCCCGCATTTATGCAGAGGACCCCGAAAACGGCTTTGCGGCATCGCCGGGCGCCGTGCCCCGCTGCCATCTGCCCGGTGGCCCCGGCATCCGTGTAGACAGCCACCTGTTCGCGGGGTACACCGTGCCCCGGTTTTATGACTCGTTGCTGGCCAAAATCATCGCACGGGGCGCGCAACGCGAAGAAGCCATTGATCGCCTCAGTGCCGCATTGCAGGAATTCGCCGCGGACGGCATCAAAACGACGGCGCGGCTGTGCGCGCGGATCGTGTCGGGAGACCGGTTTCGCCGTGGAGACATCGGGCCTGATATAATCGACCAATACATAAACGGTCCGATGTAACGCATCGACCGGATGCCAGCATACCGGTTGCGAACAGAGGAAGGACACGACCATGCGTACGATACAGGCCATTTTGTGGCGGGTTCTCTGTGTGGGGCTGCTCTTAGCCGGCGCCACCGCCTTCTACCTTGATCTGTCGACGGCCTACACGCTGCTGGCGTCGCGTGTCCCCGACAACACCGCGTTGCGGTGGTCTCTGGGCGTTGCGTTGATCATCGCGGGCCTGGTGGGCCTGATCCCCTGGCCCAGACGTGCCCGGGACAGTCGAAAAATCGCGTTCAAAGGGGCTCATGGCAATGTGAGTATCCAACTGGATTCCGTTGAACAGACCCTGAACCGCGCCGCGCGCAAAATCAGCGAGGCAAAACGCATCAACGCGCGAATTACGCCCTCCGACAACGCCCGGAACGTCCACATCCAGGCCGACGTCACCCTCCGAAAACCCGCCAACGTGAGCGCGCGCGACGTCGAAGCAAGAGTCAGCGCGTTCATCGTCGATCAGACCAAGCGTATCCTGGGCGAAGAGACCGCCGTCACCGCCGACTTGAACATCATCGATATTGTCATCGAGGACAGCATAGTGCCGCCCGCTGATGCGCCGGGGAAAAAAGAAGCCGCGCCGAAATCTTGGCTGCCCGAAAGCGAGACCTCGACAGATGCCCCTCAGGAAGCCGCCGAGGAGGAATCGACCGAGGAGCCGCCTGAGTTTTCCCTTCCGGGCGCGGCGCTTCTCGAACCCGAAGACGACGAGCGCGATGACGACGAAGATACCGAACCGGCCAGCGAAGAAGACGAAGACCTCGAGACGGGGGATGACAAGAGCGCGCTCTGGTAGCGCCTCCGCGCCCGGGGAACGTGCCGGAAAAACCCTTGCAAATGGGTATGTCGTGTGCAATACTACGCCCGCGCTAAACCGCTGTGGGAAAAGGTTTCCCGCAAACCCCGGGAGAAAATACGATGCTGTCGCTCAGCCCTCATTTCTGGCGATGGCGTTGCTGCGCCCATTCCTGACCTCCCCGGGCATTTTCTCGTTTTCATCCGTTCAACGTGTCCGTTTCCGGTAATTTTTCCATCCAGGGAGAGAACAGCATGGCTACAGGTGCATCCGGCAAGAAAATCGGCAAAATCCAGGATCTTGTAAAACTCGACCGCCAGGGATTGGTCTGTGCGGTCATCCAGCACCACGTCACGGGCCAGATCCTGATGGTCGGCTACATGAACCGCGAAGCGCTCGACTACACCCTGCGCGAACGAAAGGCCTGTTTCTGGTCGCGCTCACGGCAGAAACTCTGGCTCAAGGGAGAAACATCGGGCAACTTCCTTCTGGTGAAGGAAGTGCGTACCGACTGCGACGCGGATGCGCTGCTGGTGCAGTGCGAGCCTTCGGGCCCCACCTGTCACACGAACGAAACGAGTTGCTTTTACCGCAAGGTGGATGCCGGCGGCGCCGTGTACCTGGCCGGCGACGGCGTCGCCGAGAACTGAGCGAGGAAACCGCCATGCACCATCCGTCGCTGGACGAATTCCGGCAGATCGCCCGCCAGGGCGCCATCGTGCCGGTATACAAAGAGATCCTGGCCGACGTCGAGACGCCGGTCACCGCCTACATCAAGCTCGCCAAGAACCAGCGGTACTCGTTCCTGCTCGAAAGCGTGGAGCAGGCGGACCGGCTCGGGCCGCTACTCCTTCCTGGGGGCGAACCCCTCCACCGTGTTCCGATCCAAGGGCACGACGGTCACCATCACCCGCGACGGCCGGGCCACCTCGTTCGAATCCAGACGACCCGCTGGGCGACCTGCGCAAGCACATGCAGGAATACCGGCCGATCCGCGTGCCGGGTTTGCCCGAGTTTCACGGGGGCGCCGTGGGGTACATCTCGTATGATGAGGTGCGGCACTTCGCGGAAGCTCCCGGACGCCAACCCCGATACCCTCGATGCCCCGGATCTCTATTTCATGATCACGGACACCATCCTGATTTTCGACCACGTGAATAACCGCCTGCAAATCGTCTCGAACGCGCACGTTCAGGGCGATCCCCTGGCCGCCTACAACGAGGCCATACGCAAAATTGACGCGATCGAACAAACGCTGCGGAAACCCCTGGTCCTGACCACCGAACGCATCCACGCGGGCACGGTCAACGAGGAGCCTCGGTCCAGTTTCACGCGCGAACGGTTTTGCGACGCCGTGCGCCGGGTAAAAAAATACATCACGGCCGGGGAGGCGCGCCAAATCGTGTTGTCGCAACGCTTCGAGCGGGAACTCCATGCAAGCCCGATCAATGTCTACCGCGCGCTGCGGTGCATCAATCCATCGCCGTACATGACCCTCGTGCAGTTCCCCGAATTGACGCTGGTGGGTTCGAGCCCCGAGGTCATGACCCAGGTTCGGGGAAACCGGTGCAAGGTGCGGCCCATCGCCGGCACGCGTCCCCGGGGCGCCACGCCCGAAGAAGACGCACGGCTGGAAAAGGAGCTGCTGGCCGACGAGAAGGAGCGCGCGGAACACGTCATGCTGGTCGACCTCGGCCGGGACGACGTGAGCCGCGTCAGCGTGCCGGGCACGGTCGCGCCCACGGAGAACCGCCTGATGTATATCGAGCGGTATTCTCACGTGATGCACATCGTCAGCGAGATCGAGGGCGTCTTGGAAGAAGGCGAAGATGCATTCAGCGCGCTGCGAGCCACATTTCCGACGGGCACGGTCAGCGGCGCGCCGAGGATCCGCGCCATGGAGATCATCGATGAACTCGAGCCCGTGCGGCGGGGACCGTACGCCGGCGGATGTGGCTATATCAGTTTCTCCGGCGATATGGACACCTGCATCATCATCCGCACGATGATTATCAAGGATGGAACAGCCTACGTGCAGGCGGGCGCGGGAATTGTCGGCGACAGTGTCCCCGAACGCGAGTACGAGGAGACCGTCAACAAAGCGAAGGCGCTCTTCAGGGCGATAGAATTCGCGGAGCGAGGGCTTGAATCCTGACCCCCATTTGCTGCGGGCCACTTCGCCGGCATCACCAGCCGCCCGGCCCCGTGCCTGCGCGGGGTAGGCAACGGCATCCGGGCCTTGCACAATAGCGCCGTTGCGGTGGCTGCGATTCGCCCCACAAGAGCAGACTCAGCCGCCTCGCAGCCCTCCCAGGCACGCGGGTATCCGGCGATTTCCTTAGCCGCAGGGCACAGGAAATAGAGAGGCAAATCTGCGCTAAGCCATGAAAATTGCATGACTTATACCTTTGACATTGGGCAGATCGTGTGCTAAAGTACGGTGGGGTTGGGCAGTATCACTTCCGGATAGAAAGGCGACTCGAAATGACGCAGCCTCCGAAGAATCTGGGGAAAAAGCAGCAACGGGCTCTGGCGCACTTGGACCGCAACCTGCAGCTGAGCCGGGAATTCCTGAACGACTGGTTGCTCTTCAACCAAATCCTCTCCGCGTTTCCAGCAGAAAACTCCAACCGCCCGGAATTGGAGAATCAATTCCTCAAGATCAAGAGCAAGCTCGCTCGGGAACATCAGATTCTTCGGGAAAGCCTTGGGCAGGATTACCGTATCGACGGTAACACCATGAATATCGTCGCGGGAGCGACCAGTCTCGAGAACATCTTCAGCCAATCGGAGATCGCCGTCAAGAAACTGCAAGGCGAATGGCACCGCGCCTTTATCTCCATTAACGAAACGCTGGGCGGCCTTGAAGATAAGCGCGGCCGTGTGCTCGGCGGTGAGAAAGTCTTTGTTGGCGGCCTGGATGCGCCGACCGCAGGCGGCGGCGGCGGCATATCTGACAAGACCAAGAAGACCGTCATCATCATCGTGGTGCTCCTGATTATCGTCGGGATCATGATCTTCGTGCCGCCGATCCGGGACATGTACATGGATGCGGTCCAGGATCTCTTCGGCGGCAAATAGCGAACCGTGACGGGTGAGCGCGCCTCCGCTGAGTGCACAATGGGCGAAGGCGCGGCAGGCGCGAAGAACATGCGATACAGGCATTGACGCCTCGACGGTTTGGGCTGCGGTGAACCGATTATGCCGCCTTTCGCGGAAAAAAGACGGCGGACGGGCAGCACGGAGACGCCTGACCAGGGCGAACCCCCTGGCTCGCCAGACAGAGCAACGCAGGGTCACTTGCCGGGTCTCCAGGGGAACGGAGCCCGCACAGCGGTTGCAGCGCGGCAGTGAAAGGAGAACAACGTGACCAAACGCGAGTTGGTGATCAAGATCGCGGAACAGCTCGGCTACACGCAGAACGAAGTCGCGCTTGTCATCCAAAGAACCCTGGATACCATTACCGAATCCCTGGCCGGCGGGTACCGCCTCGAAATTCGGAATTTCGGCGTCTTCGAAGTGAAACAGCGCGATGCACGCATGGGCCGGAATCCGCGGACAGGCCAGGAAGTGCCCATCAGCCACAAGCGCGTGGCTTCGTTCAAGCCCGGGAAAGCCCTGAAAGAACAGGTGCAGGCAACGGTTGGCGGCCAAGCCCAGCCAGCCCCGGAGGCCAGCCCAGCCCAGCCTCCTGCCGAAGAAGCCCCCGAGAGCAGCAGCACCCTGCCCGGCAGCGGCGAGCAGGGCAGCCTGTTTTAGCGGCCTACTGCGGCCGGCTCCCTCCCTTCCGGGCCGATTTGGACGCGGGGGCACGCGAAGTATATACTATCAAGTCTTGGGTTGCGTCCTTTGCACGATTGCTTCCCGCCCGCAGATCTTCTCAGGCCGGTGACGGCCGCGCAAACCGGGGCCACAGTGGGTTTCCATTCAGATGTCAGAACAAAACAAAACGAGCGACTACGAAGCTCGCATGACCTTCACGGAGCATCTGGCCGAGCTTCGCATCCGCATCATCAGGGCGGGAATCGCGGCCATCGTGGGGATGTTCGTCGCGTACGCGGTGGGCGCCTATCTGGAAGATGCCCTGATGTGGCCGATCATCGGCTTCATGGTCGAGAAAGAAGCACCCCGCCGGCCAGGGAGGAGGCCATTGCGCCGTCCACGCTCCGCGGACGGTGAAAGACGCCACGGCGCCCGCGAGACGGCGCCGCCGCACCAAGCGAGCCAGCCGGCGACTCCCCGAGTCCGGCAGCAATGGACAAATTTCCTCGCCCCGGTGCTTCTCCGGCTGAAGATCGCGGCCTACGCCGGGGTCTTGCTGGTGTCGCCCTATATCATCTATCAGCTTTGTGCGTTCATTTTTCCGGGACTCAAACCCAACGAGAAGAGAGCCGTGCGCATTCTGCTCACGGGCGGCGGCGTTCTGGCGATTGTGGGGTATGTGTTGCCTATTTCGGCATACTGCCGGTGGTGATCCCCTACCTCCTCACCACTTTCATCTCGCCGGAAATTGAACTCAACTTGCGCCGCGATGAGACCATCCCCATCATCGTGAAGCTGTTGACGGGATTCGCCATCGCGTTCCAGTTTCCCATGGTGGTTCTGGTTCTGGTCTATCTGGATCTGCTTTCTCCGCAGGCCTTGAAGAAGTACCGCAAGATCGCCGTGGTGATTCTGGCGGTGGCGTCTGCCGTGTTGACTCCGCCCGATGTGTTTTCGATGATCGTCATGCTGCTGCCGCTGCTGATTCTGTATGAGGCAAGCATTGTGTTATCGTATCTGGTGGTTCGCAGTAAAAAGAAGAAAAAAGCCGCGCGCGCCAGCGCATAGCCCGCGCGCATAACCTGAGAAGCCGACAGCATGCTTGGAATGGGTATGGGAGAGATGATCCTCGTGGCCGGGATCGCGTTGATCATCATTGGCCCGGAACGATTTCCCGAGTTCGCAAAGATCTGCATGCGAACGATCCGCGACCTGCGCTCGTACGTCGAAGAAGCCAAACAAGACCTCCAGAAAGAGATCGCGCCTCTCAAGAAAGAAATCGATCAGATCAAGAGCTACGACCCCGAAAGTTACATCGACGCACTTACCGATTCCCGCGATGATTCGGGCCACTACCAGGCCTCATCCACACAGAAAACCGGGGAATCCGATGAGACGAACGCCAGCTCCACTACCAGCACGGAGCCGCACGCTGCGGATGAAAAAAAACCCGAGGAAGATTCAACCGAGGCTGAAGCGGACAACGCCGCCCCCGCCCCGCCATCGCCCGATGCCACATCTCCCGAAGAAGAGGTCGCGCACATCCCGGAACCGATGGACGGCTGATCTCCCGCTCCCGCTGACCCTTCCGGCTCCACGCTGAGCCCGCGCCCCTTTACTTGGAAGCGCCGTGTGTTTTACATTACATTCATCCACTCGGGAAGGAAGAGAAAACCATGACCGCTCCCATTGGAATCGGCGTATTGAGCTTTGCACATGGTCATGTCGGCCTGTACGCAGACGTGATGACGGGATTTCCAGAGCTTCGCCTGCTCGCCGCCTATGACGACAATGCGGAGCGAGCCCGGCCGATCTGCGAACGCACGGGCATGCGTTACGAGGACCGCCCCGAGGGGGTCCTCTCCGATCCGGCGGTCCAGGCCGTCATGATCGGGAGCGAGACCAGCCGCCACGCCGCGTTGTGCATCGCAGCCGCCGAAGCAGGCAAGCATATCCTGCTCCAGAAACCGATGGCGATGACGCTGGATGAATGCGACCGGATGAATGCCGCGGCGGCCGCCCACGGCGTCACGCTGGCGATGGCCTGGCAGATGCGCCACGATCCCGCAAACATCAAGATGCGGCAGCTGGTCCAGTCCGGCGCGCTGGGAAAGATCGGCGTGGTGCGGCGCCGGCACTGCATCCCCGTCTTGTTTCAGCCCGAGTTCATCAACGGCCCCACCAACTGGCATATTCGCGCGGAAACCAATATCGGCATGTTCGCCGATGACGCCGCCCACCCGATCGACTGGCTGTGCTGGACCTTCGGCAAACCCGTGAGCGTCATGGCCGAGATCGACAACGTACTGACCGATGTGGCCCCTGATGACAACGGAATCGCGCTTTTCCGTCTCGCCAACGGCGCTCTGGCAACGATATTCAACAGTTCAACCGTCGACGCGGGCGAATGCACCACGGAAATTTACGGCGAGCGCGGCATGCTTATTCAGAACTACGGTGACGGCCCGTCGTGCAGCATACCCGGCTGCCCGGAAGGGCACGCGTTGAAACTGTACCGCTACGATACGCGAACCTGGACCCCCTATGACATCCCGAAACCGGCAAGTCAGGGCGAGCGCATCGCTGCCGTGCCGCGGCCCTGGGTGGACAGCCTGGTCTCCGGCGCCGCGCCCGCCGCGACCGGGCATCGACGGGCGCCTCGCCCTGGAAGTCGTGCTGGCGGCCTATCAATCCGCCAGAGAAGGCCGGCGAATCGTCTTGGCGCCCTAATCCAGCAGGGCGGCGATGCGATCAAACAGGAGCGTGGCCACTTCGTCCTTCGTCAGAAGGTCCAGCTCTTCCACGCGGCCTTTGGCATCAATGAAACTCGCGCGCAGTGTCTCGGTGCCGAACCCCGAATCCTCGACACCGACCTGGTTGGCCACGATCAGATCCAGCTGTTTCTGCTTGATTTTTGTCTTCGCGTTCTTGATGAGGTCCGTCGTTTCGGCCGCGAACCCGACGACCAGCTGCCCGTCGCGCCGCAAAGCGCCTACCTGGCTGATAACGTCCGGATTTTCGACGAGATTGATCTGCAGGCCTTTGCCGTTGCGTTTCTGCTTGTCAGCCCGAAGGATTCTCGACCCGGAAATCGCCGACCGCCGCCGCACCGATGAATACATCGGCGTCCTGGGCCAGGCTCAAGGCCACTTCGGCCATGTCCTTGGCAGTCTCCGCAACAATCACTTCCGCGCCTTCCGGCGGCGCTACGTCCATGTGACCCGCAATAATGGTCACTCGCGCGCCCCGTTTCATGGCCTCCACGGCCAGGGCCCGGCCCATCTTGCCGGACGACTGGTTCCCGATATACCGTACGGGATCAATGGGTTCGCGGGTGCCGCCCGCAGTCAGCACGACAGACAGGCCCGCCAGATCCTTGGTTTCGTGCAACAGGATCTCGACCGCTTCCAGGATCCGCGGGATATGAACCAGGCGGCCGGGCCGACCGTGCCGCAGGCCAGCCTGCCCGAACCCGGCCCGGCGAACGCGCAGCCGCGCGCTTTCAGGATCGCGATATTCTCCTGCGTCGCCGGATGGTTGTACATGTGGGTATTCATGGCCGGCGCGAAGAGAATCGGCGCCCGGGTGGCCAGGAGGGTCGTGCTCAGCCAGTCGTCCGCGATGCCGTGCGCCGCTTTGGCGATGATGTTGGCGGTCGCGGGGGCGATCAAAAACAGGGCGGCACGCTGCGCCACGGCGATGTGTTCGATCTCCGGGCTTGCGAAGGGATCAAACATGCCGGTGATCGCCCGGCGGCCGGTCAGGGCCTCGAACGTGGCCGGCCCGACCAGCTTCTGCGCCGAAGCCGTCAGCGCCGGCGTGACCGTATAACCGGCCTCGATCAGAGCGGGATGCGAGTTCGCACGCCTTGTAGGCGGCGATCGAGCCCGTCACGCCCAGGACGACCTCTTTATTCGAAGTAATCCTCTTCATCCGTTTTGGTCTCGCTCACCGCGACCTTGCCTTCCAGGATTTCCTCCAGGGCGACCATGGTCGGCTTTTTCGAGCGCACCGGAACCAGCGGGCGCGACTCAGGCTTTGCCAGTTGGGAGGCACGGCGCGCCGCCGCGAGTACCAGCCGGTACACGCTGTCGGCCTTGTCGTCGAAATCCTCGGGGGAGTACATTCTTCCCATGCTGATCCTTCCTTCTCAGCGTCCAGCCTCGAGCTTTTCACCGGCGTGGCGTTCAGCCCAGGCCTGCGGACCGCGGCGCGCTCGCGCTGCCTCAAGGTCTGCTTTCAAAACGTTCCGCGCGGCACCGCTGCGCGCGCACAATTGCCTGAAAATCGGCCACGGCCGTATCCAAATCGTCATTCACAATGACGAAATCGTATTGCGGTACTGGTCCATCTCGCCGCGGGCGTTCTTCACCCGCAGCGCGAGCACGTCCTCCGCCTCGGTGCCGCGGGCCCGGAGCCGGCGCTCCAATTCCGCCAGGGACGGCGGCATAATGAACACCGACACCATCCGGAACCCCTAGCTCGCGCAGGCTGGCCGCGCCCTGCACATCAATCTCCACTACGGCATCCTGCCCGGAGGCCGCCAGCCGCTCCATTTCCGCGCGCAAGGTGCCGTACAGATTCCCGTGCACCTCCGCCCATTCAAGAAATTCCCCGGCATCCACGCGCCGCCGGAATTCTTCCGCGACACAAAATAGTATTCACGGCCGTCGCATTCGCCCGCGCGGGGCAACCGCGTGGTCGCCGACACCGAAAACAAGAGCGCTGGATCGGCCTCCCGGACACGGTGAAGAATCACGCTCTTGCCCGCGCCCGAGGGCGAAGACACCACGAACACCTCGCCTGTTTTCGCTGCGCACATCATCTATTCGACGTTCTGAACCTGTTCCCGAATCTTTTCCAGCTCACTCTTCATATCCAGAACGTATTTCGCCACCTCGCAGTCACGGGTTTTAACCCCCAGCGTGTTGACCTCGCGCTGGATCTCCTGCGAGAGAAAATCCAGCCGCCGGCCTACCGCGGTCGTCCGAATCCAGCAGCTCTTCCATGTGCGCCAGATGCGTCTTCAGCCGTACGGCCTCCTCGGTCACATCGCCCTTGTCGGCCAGCAGCGCCACCTCAATCGCAATCCGCTCTTCCGTCAGCGACATGTCCGACCGCGAGTTCCTGGATCCGCGCGCGAAGCCGTTCCTCATGCTTCGCGTTCAGCTCGGGCAGCCGCGCCTCAATTTCAGCCAGAGCTGTCGCGCATCAGCTGAATCCGGCTCCGGATATCTTCCGCCAGGGCCGCGCCTTCCTGGGCTCGCATGGCGTTCAGATGCTGCAACGCTTCCTCAATCGCCCCGTCAAAGCCCGCTCAATTTCCGCGAGATCTTCGTCCGGCTCTTCCTGATAAAATCACGCCGTCCATCCGCGCCAGCGTATCCAGCCCGATGGGCCGATCCGACCCTATCATCGCAGCCAGCTCGCGAAATGCGCTCACATACTGCTGTGCCAGCCCGGCATCAAGATGGACGGTCTCTGCGCCGCTCTTCGCCCGGCGGCGGTTCACGGTCACCTGCACTTTGCCGCGCGAGATGCGGTTGCGCACTACCCCCTTCAAGACGGGCTCCAGGGCAGCCCATGAATTGCCCAATCGGAATGAACAATCCAGGTACCGGTGGTTGACAGCGCTCAGTTCCAGCGAAATCTCCTGATCCTGGTAGGTGCATGACGCCCTTGCCAAAACCAGTCATGCTTCGTATCATCTGCGCTCCCTTATGAAATCAGGTGTCTTCGCGCCTGCCGGACAAAATCGCCTAAGTATACCGATTTCAAGCACGTATGGCAAGTTCTGCGCCGGCTGTTCTCTCGGCGCGGTCTCGCACAGGCCGCTAGCTGTTTGGCTCCGTGGAGGCGTGTTTTTCTGGATTTTTACCAAGCAGGCCCGGGTGGCACAACTCAACGTTTTTCTTTGATTTTATGTATGGCCCCGAGCGCGTCGTCCGGATCGTGGCTGTCCCAGAAGCGCATCTGCGGCAGGCGGGCGAGTTCGGTCCGCGCGGCCTGCCACAAGTCCGCAACGACGCGCTCGCCTGTTTTTTGAATGCGGCGGCCGGTGTCTTCGACCAGGTAACTGCTCGGGGCGGTGCGGATCTCGTACCCGCCGCCGGCGAACGCCTCTTCCGTGCAGATGTAGCCGAAATAGCCGTTGGCCAGCTCGACACAGCAGATATGGGGGAATTCCGATGTTTTGCGGACGTTCATGGCGAATTCCTGAAAAAATTCGCCCGGTACGCCCCAGAAACAGGCATCGGCGATGCGCAGGCCCAGGATTTCCAGGCGCTCTTTAGGGCGCGCCTTTCGCATCTTCTCGACGCGCAGCAGGCAGTGCGCATAGATGGTTTCGATGTCCTGTGGGTCCAGGGCGTGCGTACGAAGACGTTCACGAGCAGCACGGACCTGTTGCGGCGTGGCCACACGAATGGGCGCCAGCAGGCTGCGAGAGCTTGCGTCGACGCTGGCCTGGCTGAAGTAATCCATTCGGGCGAGTGCCTGGAGAGCGGCCGCGCCGACGGCGCGTCCCGTGCGCTTGCACCAGTATTCGCCAAATTCGGCGGGGCGCGGGCTCTGATTATCGACTTGAGTGACATCGCCACAGGCGCCGTTGAGATAAACCACGCCAAAATTTTCGCCATAGACGGCCCGCAGGGTGTCGACGATGTATTTGGGGTAGTCGGCCGAGTACAGCAGACCGTTCATATGGGTGGCATGGCACGCGAAGTGGACGATGGCGCCGATGGGTTCTGCCTCGCCGTCGGGCCGAAACGCCACCACGGTAACCGTCGGGTCAGCGGGCCCGGCGGGCCTCTCGATATCGGGATTCATCTTGCCGGGATGAGTCAGCTGGGAGCCGTCTTTCATGATGAAGCGGCGGTTAAAGGCGACCCCTTCGGCCAGACTCGCGCCAGTTCCCGCCACGACCGCTTGCCGCAGCCGATGGGCTTCGGCGATCGCGTGGGCCGCCTGGTCCGCGATGAACTCCTGGTAGGCGGCGTCCGCCTCGGACAAAAACGACCCAAAGACCGGCCCGCCGGAATGGGTGTGTGTGGCCGAGAGAAAACAGTACCTGCCCGGAATGCCGCAAAGGGATTCGGCCGCCTTTCGTGCCCGGGCGGTCATCGCCGCCGAGATCTTGATGGCGTCGCACTGCACCAGGGCAATACATTTTTCGCCATCGTCAATCACCGCGGCCCGAACAAACAAATCATCGTGAATCCCCTGCGCGAAGCGTTGCTCAAAGAGCCCCGGAATTTCCTTTCCCAGCAGGGGAGTGATGCATCGTGAAGCAAAACCGGCTTTCATCGAAGGTCCTTCCCTCAACGTGATCGGAGTCGTGTACACGGCGAGCAGTAAACCATACGCACGGGCGAATTACAACGCCGTGCCATCAACTACTTGCGCTCTCCAATTCATGCAGTTCAGTTCTTACCTTTGCCGCCCAAAATGTGTTCGTCGAAGAATCAAGCCGAGGATAACGCATATGGCAGCAGTGCCGGAAAAGACGACTATTCCCCCAAGCCACCTGCGAGCAATCGCATCGTCGCTCTTAGGAGTTTCGACTGATGAACCGTCACCTAAACCGGCTCCTACGGCCGTCGGTTCCAGCATATTCATTTTGATCGCGTCTTCTACTTCACTATCACTCCCCAAGCCCTCGACAAGCCGTTCTGTATCTGTGGAAGTCCGCACCCCTCCCAGTGATTCATCATACACCTCCGTTTCGGGCGGAAAATCGATCTTGAACAGATCTTCGGAAACCACGCCATCATTGACATGAATGGCGATAGTCTCGTAAACATTCCGAGCGAAGATCTCACCATTCTGATGGCCCTCTTCCCGGATCTGACGAGGAATCCAGATTCCCTCTGCGGCCTCTATGTAACTCAAAAGATGGACACGCCGCGTCAATTCCGCGTATTTGCCAAGTCTATACTCTTCTATGACGCGAGGCATAAAACCATTTGAAGGATCAAACCATATTCGATATTCGAGGTATTCTTCTGCCTCTTGGGCTCTTCCCGTCAGCATCCACATCGGACGCCCATCTTGCACAACCGGCTCATCGTTGACTGAAACATCATCTTCTCGCAAGCGAAGGAGCAACTCCTCGTTCCAAACCTGTATCGCCCAAGGAACCGGAACAGAGGTTGTTTTGAACATATCTGGCATACCCGCATTAATCCTGCCCTCATTGCTGCCGGGGAAGTAGCTTTTGGACGTTTCTCCGTCATATGATTCTAAATGTGTGCTGACCGTCTTCCCTTTTTGGAATTTGACCCGCTGCATGAATACCTTCTCCCCCATTACGGCGTACGTTTGCTCGGCAGATTTGGATTTCGATTCAGCCGGATTCGAGAAATCCGTCACGGCTATGTAAACGTCAGATTTAACCAGAAGGTCAGCCGTTGAAGTTGCAGCTGATTCTAAGGCTGAAATGATGAAATCAACGTCTGGTCTATCAACTGATGCGCCAACTGGACGCGCAGTATTCTGAGCGAACGCATGGGAAGGAAAAAATACGAACAAGACGAAAATCCCGAAAGGAATAGATTGCTTCATCGGAAGAAACTCCACATGAGAAAATCGATGGAACGCACCTTCATCGACTTCACGACTTTTCCAATACTATCTGCCGAAATAGAGCAAGACCTATCCAGCCAAGAATGAGAGATTGCGGGGGGCCTTGGGAGGGCTCTCGTTCCCGCAGGCAGCGGTCGCCACCCCCGCAACGTCGCGGGGCATACCCCAAGGTCACGAGCCAGGGGCTTCAACTCCTTGGCGCCGCTGAGCAGCAATTCCACGGCATCTCGCTTGAACTCTTCGTCATAATTCCGTTTGGCCACGTCGGGTCTCCTTGCTCCATTCTATCTACCCCTGCGTGTCCGTCAAAACAGGGCAACCCCAAAACCACGGCCGACCTCCCATGCCTGGTAAGAAACCAAATGGCGCGACGATAGACGCCCCGGTAAGATTAGCAAATGGCTTGACAGGGCGGCCTGCTGCGGAGCGCCAAAGGTGCCTGGCTCACTCCCAGGCGCTGGAAATGGTAGGCAAGCCCGGTCGGCTTGCCCTATCAATCAAGATGGCAGTCCTTGGCCGCATTACCGCCTATCGCCAGCAAAAAGGAGCTGTTTTATACGATCGCAAAGCAAACGCCCTTTTGGCGCGAGTCGGCGGGCTCCGGATTGCGGCGGATTCATTTCCCCTGTACGGTCTGCGAGAGGATCAATTTCTTGAGATGCTGAGCGATTTCGAAGCCGGGATTGATGTTGAGCACATATTCGCAGTCGTGCAGCGCTTTTGAATAATCCTGGAGGTCGCAATAGGTCAGTGCGCGGATGTAGTAGGCCTCGGTCTGGATCGCATTGATGGCGAGCGAGCGGTCCAGGTCGCCGAGGGCCTGCGTATAGGCCCGCCGGATGCGGTAGGCCAGCGCACGATTGTTGAGCGCGCGGAAGTTGTCTGGATTGAAATGGATGGCGCGACTGAAGTCTTTCTCGGCCCGTGGATACTGGGATATCGCGAGATACGCCATGCCGCGGTGATTGTAGATGATCGAGCGTACCGGCCGGCTGGTCTTCATGCGCAGCGCACGGGAATAGAGCTCGATCGCCTGGGCAAACTGGTCGCTGCTGTGGGCGGTCAACGCCTCAAAGATGAGCTGTTCCAGCTCATTGCGATGCTGAACCAGGCTCATCGATCGATCATCGCGCTGCTGGATGAGCGTCAATTCTTCTTCGTCCAGCGCCGGCACCGCCTGATACGGCGGCACTCCTCGTTCGATGCTGGCTTTCCGCCGGTTTTCGCGCTGCTGCACTTCTCGCTGGTATTCGCGGATCTCCTGGAAAATAATGTCCGACAGGGTCAACGTGGCATTGAGCGACGCGAGTTTACGCTTGATGGGTTCATCGAGCAGGGTGTATTGCGATTTGTAGACCAGTTCGTGTTCCACCTCCGCCCAGGCATCCTGCAGAATGGTCCGGAGCTGAATTTCCGCGACACGCCGTGTTGCGTAGAGCGGTCGAAATTTTATGTCATTTCCCAGGTCGATCAGTAGATGAATCGACGAATAGCCAAATTCACGGAATGAGTGCTCAGCCCCCTTGGCTTCGGCCTCGATCACCCGGCAGTGCTCCTCGAGCAAGCGCTGCACGACCTCGAGATCGGACAGGAACGGGCACACGATGCGGAAGCCGAGGACATCCGTCACGATGAGGCTCGGCGCAGCGTCTTTGTGCAAGCGCAGCAGTTTGTTGAAATAGCTGTCGAATGTTTTGACCCGGAATTTGATTGAGGCATTAATATCCTGCGCAGCGATCAGCCGCTGCAAACGGCTGAGCAGTCGGCGCGCCGCCGCGCCATAGATCTCGGCTTGATTGCGGTAGTCGGCTTCGAGCTTTTGTCGCTGCGGAATGCGCATCGGCATGCCTCCACATTTTTTCAGAGGGAACTGGTTCATAAAACAGGCGCCAGAAATTCGCGGGCAGACAGTCCCCGACCCCCGCACCATAAAACGAATCGTATCATGGCTTCCGTTGCCCGCTCCGTAAAACCCAACGCCCAGAAGCCACCGGTCGATTGTCCAGTGGCGTTACTACGACACCTGCAGTGTGCCGGAAATGTCATTGCGGCGCAATGGCGGCCAGGCGGCCCGGCCCGGAGCCCGCCGGCATCGCTGGGCTCGTCCTCATTTTTCAATGGGCCGCAGCCTGTAATAATAGAAGGCCGGAAACTCACGCAGCACCGAATAGACGTCGCGCCATTCCCACGCCAGTGGAGCAGGGGCCGACGAGACCTCGTCGAATCCAAAACGGACAAAAATCATGCGCGCTCGCAACAAATGGTAGAACGAAGAGACGATGATCACTGACCCGAGGCCGCGTTCCTTCAACATATGTCTTGCGTTTCGAGCCGAGCGAAACGTATCTGCTCCGTCATTGTCGACAAGGATATCGTTTGCCGTCACCCCGGACGCAATAAGCGCCTCCCGCATGACCTCGGCCTCCAGAAATCCCTCCCTCCCCAGTCCGCCACTCACGACAATGACCGGCGCCAGCCTTTCCTGATACAGTCGCGCCGCACAATCGAGCCGCCGCTGGAGTCGTGGCGAGGGGGCGCCGTTCCGCTCGACTTTGTTGCCGAGCACGACTATGGCATCGGCGCTCCGGGCGTCTACGGCAAGTCCCCGCCAGATAAGCAGCGTCGTATGAACGCCAAACCAGACGCATCCCGTCATAAAAACCACGGCGACGGATCCGATTAGCCGCCGCCGGACCGCTTTTCGCTTCGACTGCATGAGCCCTCCACCTTCCCCGCTACCCTTTGTATCCCCACGGGCCGAAACTCGTTCCTCCTCACTTGATTTTTCCCGCCTGGAGACCGTTTGTGCGACACCGCTGCTTCTATTCGCTATCACGGCGCCGGCGGTTAAGCCGATTCCAGGCTGGTCTCCCTCGCGGCGGCCGTGCTACACTGCTGCGCATGCGAGAAAGAGCTACTATGCGTCGCAGGAGGGGTTAATCCGTGGACACGCGAATCCGCACCGGTGAGACGCCTCTCGCGGCCCGGGGTCCGCTGGGAAATGCCGCCCGCGGCCCGGAACGCCCGGTTGGTGGAGACCGCCTCCTCCGCCCCGAGGAGGCCGCTATCCGGCTCAACATCGCCGAGCGGCGCCGAACCGACGTGCTTCAAAGCGCCCGGGAGACAACCAGTCTCCAGCACAAAATCCACGCGACACGCATGACCTTGGACGGCCTGCAAAAGCAGCAGGAAAGCCTCGCAAGGATACGAGAGCTGGCCGGGCAGGCATCCGACGGCGAGCGAACGGAGAACCAGCGCTACGCGCTTCACGAAACCGCCCGGCAGCGTATCGGGCAGTTTGATGAAACGGCCGGACAGACGGCGGTCCACTGGCGGCATCTGCTTACCAGCGACACCGGCGGCCTCCCCTGGCAGGGAACGAACGGCGAGCAGCCGCTCCTGCCTGAATCCACCGCAGCGGCGCTCGGCATTCACGACCTGGCTTTATCCACTCCCGAAAGCGCGGCGCAGGCCGTACAGGCACTCGACCAGGCGGCGGTGCAGCTCAGCGAGACCCAAGGGAGTCTCCGCGCGAAGGAAAAGCAATTGGTGGCCGCCATTGAACAGCGTCAGACAGCTTCACTGCCTGCCGCCCGGGCCGCTTCCCGTATCCGTGACCGCGCCGCGGCGCAGCAGGCCCTCGAACAAATGAGAAAGCGCCTTCTGCAGCCGGGGGCTATCGCAACTCAGATGCGACCAAACCTCCGCGGTGAAACCGCCGTTCGATTGCTCAATTCCTGAGTACCGAGGTTTGCCCGCAAAGTCCTCCCGCTCGGATTGTCGCACGCGGAAAACCCGTCTCAGGGCGCTGCAGCATCGCTTTTCGGCCTGCCGGAGATTTTCAGCCTAGTCCTCATCCGGATAGGCGCTGAGGATGTCGAGGATCTCGCGGACGGCATCTTCGAGCCCGATGAATATGGCCCGCGCGACGATGGAGTGTCCGATATTGACCTCGCTGATGCCGGGAATCGCAGCGACTGCGTGAAGATTTTGGATGGACAGGCCGTGACCCGCATGGACTCGAAGCCCGGCATCGAGTGCGCGGCCGGTGGCCTCCACAATGCGGTCCAATTCCACGATGGCTTCTTCACCCTGCGCGCTGGCGTAGGGGCCGGTATGCAGTTCCACGCAATCGGCGCCGGTCTCCGCGCTGGCATCCACCTGCTCAGACTCCGGGTCAATGAACATGCTGACCAGGATGCCGTCGCGTTGGAATCCTGCGGTGACCTCGCTGAGGCGCTTAACCTGCCCGGCCACGTCCAGTCCGCCTTCGGTGGTAACTTCCTCATGCCTCTCGGGCACGAGACAGACGAATTCCGGGCGGATGCGGTGCGCGATCTCGATGATCTCGTCGGCGGCGGCCATCTCGAAATTGAGGCGCACCTGCAAGACCTGCTTCAGCAATTCCACGTCGCGGTCCTGGATATGCCGTCGGTCTTGCCGGAGATGCACGGTGATCTGATGGGCTCCGGCGAGTTCGCACAGTTTCGCGGCGGTAATCACGTCGGGCGCCATGCCTTTTCGCGCCTCACGCAACGTCGCCACGTGATCGATATTCACTCCCAGCTCAATCATGAGACCTCCCTCCACCTACAGCGAGGCAACTTGTTTCGCGAGTTCCTGCGCAAGCGACTCTGCGTCACGCCGCAGCTCGTGCTGCACCATCACGCGGATAATGGGTTCCGTACCTGATGCCCGGATCACGACGCGTCCCC
The DNA here is from genome assembly GCA_050950105.1 of Candidatus Hydrogenedentales bacterium. Classification (GTDB taxonomy): domain Bacteria; phylum Hydrogenedentota; class Hydrogenedentia; order Hydrogenedentales; family SLHB01; genus UBA2224. Next base: position 342,577 of record JBMNGZ010000001.1, read on the forward strand.
GGCCTTTCAGTTTCGCTTCCGCTTCCCGCACAATCTCGGCCAATTTTTCTTCCGACGGTTTCGCGCCGTTGTCGTGCGGCACATGCGCATGCGCCTCGGGCATCTGCTGATATGCGCTCGCCAGCACGGACAGAGGCGCTTCGCGCCGAACCATCGTAGCCAGCACCTGAAGCGCCGCGATCAGCGCATCGCCGGTCGTATTGTATTCGAGCATGACGACATGGCCCGACGATTCGCCGCCCAGGGCCAGTTCGTGCTCCCGCATGGCCTCGACCACGTAGCGGTCTCCCACTTTCGTCCACACCACCTGGCCTCCGAGCGGCTCGATCGCTTTGAGCAACCCGCCGTTGGCCATGATCGTCGTGGCGAGGCAATTTTTGGGCAGGCGTTTGGTTTCGAGCATGTCACAGGCGAGAATGGCCAGCAGGCCGTTACCATCGATCAGGCGGCCATCTTCATCGGCCATCACAATGCGGTCGGCATCTCCGTCAAATGCGATCCCCACGTTGGCCCGTTCGCGGATCACCGTGGCGCGCATATCTTCGGGGTGAGTCGACCCGCAGCAGTCGTTGATGTTGGTTCCGCTTGGGCGATTGCCCAGCGCGATAACCTCGGCCCCCAGCTCAGAAAATGTGGACGGCCCCACCTTGTACGACGCGCCGTGCGCGCAATCGCACACGATCTTCAGGCCGTCCAGCCGCATGCCTTTCGGGAAACAGGATTTGGCGAATTCAATGTACCGGCCTACCGCGTCATCAATTCGGCGCGCGGTGCCGATGCGCTCGGCGACCGGTCGAATATCTTCCACCTCGCCGTTCTGTATCAGCCGGGTGATGTCGTCTTCCACGGAGTCGGGGAGCTTGTATCCGTCGGGTCCGAAGAGTTTGATGCCGTTGTATTGGAACGCATTGTGGGACGCGGAGATCATAATGCCGGCGTCGCAGCGCAAGCTTCGCAGGATATAGGACACCCCCGGCGTGGGCAGCGGGCCGACGAGCAGGACGTGCACGCCCATCGAACACAGGCCCGCCGTCAGCGCATTTTCAAGCATGTATCCCGACCGCCGCGTGTCTTTGCCGATGAGAATGGTGTGTTGGCGCTCCTCCCGCTGGAAAATGTGGCCGACCGCGCGACCGACCTGCAGCGCCAGTTCCGCGGACATGGGATAGCGGTTGGCAATGCCGCGGATGCCATCGGTTCCGAACAATCGTTCGCTCATGGATTGTACTTCCCACAAATTGCGTCGGTCATGCGTGCAACGCGGGCCATCAGGCGCACGTTATGCACACGGACCGCCCGAGCCCCATTCACAATGGCGACGGCCACGGTCGCCGCTGTCCCGGCGTCACGTTCATCCACGGGCGCGTTGAGCACGGCGCCAATCATCGACTTGTTGGACGTGCCGACCAGAAGCGGGCGTCCCAACGCATTGAATTCTCTCAAACGCCTCAGTAATTCCAGATTATGCGCCACCGTCTTGCCGAATCCAAATCCGGGATCCAGCCAGATGCGCTGTTCTCGAATGCCCTGGGCCACGGCATACGCCATCCGTTCATCGAAAAACGCGCGAATATCGTCCACCACGTCCGTATACGACGGGTTGGATTGCATCGTCCTCGGCTCGCCCTGCATGTGCATGAGCACGCAGTCCACTCCAGAGGACGCGATCACACCGGCCATCTCCGGGTCTCCCCGGAGCGCCGTGATGTCGTTGACCATGACGGCCCCGGCCGCAATGCACGTCGCGGCCGTGGATGCGTGGTAGGTGTCGATGGACACCGGCACCCGCTGCGGCACCGCGGCGCGGACGACCGGCAGCACGCGCTCCAGTTCTGCGGCCGGCGTCAGCGGTTCCGCGCCAGGGCGGGTAGATTCTCCGCCAATATCGATGATATCAGCGCCCGCCTCGGCCAGTTGATGGACATGCGCCACGGCGCGTTCGTGTGTGGCATGCCGCCCCCGGTCAGAGAACGAATCGGGGGTCACGTTCACGATACCCATGACGAGCGTGCCGGGCCCAAGCCGCTCCGCCGACAGAACTTTCGTCGCGCCCTTGGTCATGCGTCCCCGCTTTACCAGTGTAAAGGGCATCCCCGCTGCCAGGATAGTTCCAACTACCTAGGCGGGGTGTGGCACCGGCGCCTCCGGACCCGGTTGCAGGCCGCCGCTGTCCGGTTCCTCTTCGTCACGCGGCTGCTCCGGTGCAGCGGAGCGCGCGGGCTTCGGACCCGAAGGCGGCGTGACTTTCTCGGGCAGCAGATCTTTCCCGCCGTGTTTCCGGATGATCTCATCCAGCTCGTCGCCTTCCAGCGTCTCGCGTTTCATGAGCGCCACGGAGACGGCCATCAGGAGGAGCTTGTGTTTCGTAAGAAGGTCTCGGGCACGCACATAGGCCTCGTCCAGGATCGCATGAATGGCCTTGTCGACCGCCGAGGCGGTCTCCTCACTGAAATCGCGCTCCCGCACGAGGTCGCGACCGAGAAACACCTCCGAATTGGAGCCGAACGAAATGGGGCCCAGATCACTCATGCCCCATTGGCAGACCATGGCGTGGGCCAATTCGGTGGCACGTTTGAGGTCGTTTGATACGCCGCTGGTAAGCTCTTTCAGCGCGATTTCTTCCGCGGCACGTCCGCCCATCATGTAACAAATCTGCGCCTGGCAATACGATTTCGACAGCGAATGCCGATCCTCTTCCGGCAGCATGCTGGTAACGCCGAGGGCCTTGCCTCGCGGGATGATCGTCACCTTGTGGATGGGGTCTCCGTGCGGAATAAGCCGGCCCACGAGGGCATGGCCCGCTTCATGCACCGCCGTGCTCCATTTTTCGGCCGGGCTGATGACCAGGCTCCGCCGTTCCGGCCCCATCAGCACGCGATCTTTGGCCTCTTCGAAATCGGCCATTTGCACTTTGTCGTGATCGCGGCGCGCCGCCAATAGAGCCGCCTCATTGACGAGATTTGCCAGATCAGCTCCTGAGAACCCCGGGGTACCGCGAGCGTACGTGCGAATATCGACCTCTTCGTCCACCGGCACGTTGTTGTTACGCAGGTGAATGCGGAGGATGGCTTCCCGGCCCATAATGTCGGGGTTGCTCACCACCACCTGCCGGTCGAAGCGCCCCGGACGCAACAGCGCGCGGTCAAGCACGTCAGGGCGGTTTGTCGCGGCCATTAAAATGACGCCTTCGCTCGTATTGAAGCCATCCATCTCCACCAGCAACTGGTTCAGGGTCTGCTCGCGTTCATCGTGGCCGCCACCCAGGCCCGCGCCCCGCTGCCGCCCGACCGCGTCGATCTCGTCGATAAAGATAATGCACGGGGCATGTTTCTGGCCCTGCTGAAAGAGGTCTCGGACGCGGCTCGCCCCCACGCCCACAAACATCTCAACGAAATCCGAACCGCTGATGCTGAAAAACGGCACGTGGGCCTCACCCGCTACGGCGCGCGCCAGCAGGGTCTTGCCCGCTCCGGGGGGCCCCACGAGCAGCACGCCCCGGGGGATCCGACCACCCAGGCGCGAGAATTTCTTGGGATCCTTCAGGAATGCGATAATCTCCTGAAGATCTTCTTTCGCCTCATCCACTCCGGCCACATCGTCAAAGGTCACCGCCTTGTCGCTGTGGTTCATGAGGCGCGCCCGGCTTTTTCCAAACGAGAGGGCCTTGTTGCTCCCCCCCTGCATCTGGCGAAACATGAAAAACCAGAACAGACCGACAATCAAAATGAAGGGAACCACATTGACCAGCATCCCCAGCCAGAGATTATTGTCCCGCTCCATCATCGGAACAATCCCCTGCTCGGTCAGCTTGTCGTCCCAATCCGTTGGGAAGTCTTTCCACTGGAACACGATTGTGTCGGAATTTTTGTAGGGCTGTTTGAGCTTGGCGCGGACTTCATAAAAGGTGTCGCCGAGGTCTTTTACGACGACGCCGTCTACGTTGCCTTTTTCAATTTGCTCGACAAAATCGAGGCGCCCGAGCTTTTCGCCGGGTTTCTGAGACTTTGAAAGCTGAGTCAAAGCAAGCACCACGATGATGATCAGCACGATCCACAGTGAGGCCTGCTTGAGAAAACCGTTCATAACTGACTGAACATCCTTATGTTACATCTGAGGCGCAAGGCGCCCACACACGCACAGCTTAATCATAACACACGGTCATAGCGCATACAATTCCCGCACGGTGCAAAACCTGCCAAATTACCGTATTACAGGACTCATCGCCGATCTCGTCTACCTTAAATGAAACGCTCCAATACAGAATTTATTCACGCGTGCGCAGCCAGCATCGCGAACCGGCGCCCCGCGCTCCTCCTGGAGCGTCAGTTGCTCCCCCCGCCTGCCTCGCGTAAGATGGTCGCATAACCCAAGGAGTTCAGAATGAATGCTGCCAAGCGTGTCCGAGTTGCTGTGATCATGGCCGGCGGAAGCGGTGAGCGGTTCTGGCCGCTGTCCCGGAGACTACGGCCGAAACAACTGCTCGGCTTGACCTCAGCTACCCAAACCCTGCTCGAGGAGGCCGTTTCCCGCATTGCGCCCGTCGTTACTCCGCAGGACGTGTACATCGTCACGGGCCACCACCTGGCCGATCCGATCCGGCAAGCCGAGACAGGAGTGCCCCGGGAAAACGTCATCGCGGAGCCGTCCAAACGAAACACCTCCGGAGCCCTGGCCTATGCCGCTGCCCGCATGCTGTCGCGCTACAACACCTCTCCCGAAAACATCACCATGGCCGTCACGACAGCGGACCACGCCATCGGAAACCCGCCGCTCTTCCAGGAGACGGTTGCCGCCGCCCTGGACCTCGTTGAGCGGGAAAACGCGCTGGCGACGCTCGGCATTGTGCCCACCCGCCCCGAAACCGGCTACGGATATATCCAGATCGCGCCGGGGGCCGAGCCGTTGACCGATGGAAAAATCGCCCTGTACCCAGTGACTGCCTTTCATGAAAAGCCCCAACGTGAGACCGCGGAAGAATTCGTCGCTTCGGGTCACTATTTCTGGAACAGCGGCATGTTTTTCTGGCGTCTGTCGAGTTTTCTCGAAGAACTTGACCGGGTCCGCCCAACGCTCTCGGATGCCGTTCGCCGAATGACCGAGGCGATGAACGCGGACGACGACCTCAAGGTTGGCCAGATTTTCGACTCGCTCGAAGACATTTCGATCGATTTTGCGCTCATGGAACACGCACAGCGCGTCGTGGTGGCGCGCGCCGAATTTCCGTGGGACGATGTGGGCGCGTGGTCCACGCTCGACCGCACGCTGGCGCACGATGCGCAGGGCAACGTGTCTGTGGGCGAGCCCGTGCTGGTCGACACCGAGAATTGTATCGTGTACAACGAACTGGGCAGCGAAAAGATGGCGGTGGGCATCCTCGGATGCACGGATATGATCGTGGTGGCAACGGCGGATGGCGTGCTGGTCGCGCCGAAAGAGCGGGCGCAGGACGTCCGCCAGATCGTGGCCGTGTTAAAGGACCGCGGCGCAGAGCAGATCTAGAGCGCGCCACATCGCCGCGATATCACGCGGCGGAACCAAATCCAAGAGGGGGCCATGCAGGCAGAAACCAGTCGGCAGAGCGTGTCCGTGGTCTGCCCGGTGTTCAACGAATGTGAAAACCTGCCGGAGCTTTACGAACAGCTCCGTGCCGCCCTGGACATGACCGTGCTCCCGTGGGAGATTCTCTTTGTAGACGATGGCAGCACCGACGCGTCCAGCGAGGTGATCCAAAGGCTCCACGAAGCAGATCCGCGCGTCCGTGGAATCTTGCTGTCGCGGAATTTTGGGCACGAAGCAGCAGCTACCGCCGGCATCGAGCTTGCCGGCGGTGACGCGGTGATTCTCATGGACGCGGACCTGCAGGATCCCCCTTCGCTCATCCCCGCCCTGGTCAAAAAGTGGCACGAAGGCTACGACATTGTCTGTGCCCAGCGGACGGCGCGCCACCAGGATTCCGCCTTCAAGCGCGCGTCCGCCTACCTGTTTTACCGCGCCATGACGCTCCTCGTCGGATGGAACCTCCCTGCCGACACAGGCAATTTCCGCCTGATGAACCGCGCCGCCGTTGAAGCCTTCCGGAGCTGCCCGGAGCGCAACCGTTTTGTGCGCGCGTTGGTCGCTTGGACGGGCTTCCGGCAGACCACCGTGCCGTTTGAACGCCCACCAAGACAGGCAGGCAAGAGCAAATACCGGACCTGGCAGATGTTCGCCCTCGCCCTGACGAGTATCACGAGCTTTTCGGTGGCGCCCCTGCGCATCGCCACCGCGATCGGGTTGCTGGTGGTACCGTTCGCGACCTTGACCGTGCTGGGAATCCTGGTCGGCAGGCTGTTTGGCGCGCCGGTGCCCGTGAATGTCGTTGTCGTGGCGAGCATCTGGTTTTTCGGGGGTCTGCAATGCCTGTTGGTCGGCATTGTGGGAGAATATGTCGGCCGCATCTACATCGAAGCCCAGCATCGGCCTCTCTACATCATCCGCAGCCAGCTCGGGGAGTCAACTACCGATATCGTCCGCCGCCGGGCCGAGTAAAACGGCAAACGCAGGCCGCATTTTTCCTTGAATCCGGCTTGATGGGCCTTTTACGATAAAGTGGCTTACATTCGGGGCATATTTCCGGATTTCACCCAGACGCAGCCACGGTCGGGCTGCCGGGTCGGCACGAAACGGAGGAGAGGGTCTTATGCAGCGGAACAAAAGCAAAACCGTATCCCGACGGACGTTTGTCGCGGCGGCGGGCGTGGCCGTCGCGGCTCCGTACATCATTCCCGCATCTGCCTTGGGGAAAGAAGGGGTGGCCGCCCCCAGCGAGCGCATCGTCCTGGGCGTCATCGGCACGGGCGGGCAGGCGCGCGGGCTCACGGGCAACGCCATCCAACAGCCGGATGTCCAGGTCGTCGCCTTGTGCGACGTCAACGCCAAAACCGTCGCCGAGGCCAAAGGCCAGGTCGATGAATTCTACGGCAACCAAGACTGCTGGACCTGCCGCGATTTCCGCGAACTCAACGCCCGCGAAGATATCGATGCCGTGATCATCGGCACACCCGACCACTGGCACGCCCTCACCTCGATTGACGCCGCCCGGCACGGGAAAGATATCTACTGTGAAAAGCCCCTGACCTGGTCGCTGGGTGAAGGCCAAGCCGTCGTCAAGGCCGTTCGCGAAAACAAACGCATACTGCAGGTCGGGAGCATGCAGCGCTCGGACACGCGCTTCAAACGCGCCTGCGAAATTGTCCGCAACGGCTATCTGGGCAAGGTCGCGCACATCAACGTCAGCCTGCCCGACTTTGGCAATCACGTCTGGGTGGATGAATTTCCGAAGGCCCCGGATTTTCTCGATTGGGAATTCTACGTCGGCCCGGCCACCTGGACACCCTTCCACCCCAAACGCTACGACTGGGACTGGCGCTGGTGGATGGCTTTCGGCGGCGGCCAGATGACGGACTGGATCGGCCACCACGCCGACATCGCTCACATGGCCATGGATTGGGATAACACGGGTCCGCGGGTCATCACGGGTGTGCGCTGGGACATGCTCAACGAGCGCAACAACCTCTACGACGCCCCGGCTCGCTACCACTTCGAATGCGAGTATAAGGGCGGCGTCACCATGACTGTCGCCAACGCCAGCGATATGCCGGAGGAATTCAAACGCGCCGCGGGCGATCGGCTCGGTACGCAGTTCATCGCGAAAAACGGCGCCTGGCTCTATGTCGATCGAGGCGAATTTCGTACCAGCCGCGACGAACTCCAGAAACTCACCTTTCGGGACAACGATTTCCGCTTTCGCCCGGAACGTAACCACGTGCGCGACTTTCTCAATTGCGTCAAATCGCGCGAGGAACCGAGCGCGCCCGTCCATGCCGGCCACCGCTCCGCCTCGGTCGGCCACCTGGGGAAAATTGCCTGCGAGCTGGGCGCCACCCTCCGCTGGGATCCCAAGACCGAGACTTTTCCCAAAGAACCCTCGCTCAACGCCCTGTTGACCCGCGAATATCGCGGAGAGTGGTCTCTCGCCTGACCCGCACACAAAAAACCGGGGACGTGATGCCTGCGCGTCACGTCCCCGGCGCGAGCTGTTTCGGCTTAGGCTTAGTTCATTGCACAGCGCCTGCGCGCGACCTGGCGGACCGCAAAGCCCGCCAGACCGAGCCCAATCAGCGACAGCGTGGCCGGTTCCGGAACGATGCTCTGCTTTTCACCCTGCAGCAGCGCCCATTCCTCAAAACCGGCCGAGTTGCCGAAATTACCCTCGCCATATTCCTCGGGATTCAAGCCTTGGCCGCCGAAACGCGAGTATAGCGTCACGACGGCATCGCTGGCCGCGCCGCCGAAATTCCCGGTCGGCACATAGAGGAACATGTCGCCGCTTCCGCTGCCCGAATTGAGCGCATAGTTCAGGGCCACCCAGTTGCCGGCGTTGTTCTCCATGTCATAGACCAGCCTGCCCACGCCCTGCAAAATGCCGTTGCTATCGAAAGTCGTCGAGCTGGGATTCGCCGGGCCACCAACAAAAATCTGGACCTCATCAAGTGAAAGATACGCGTTCAGCCCGCCCTTGCTTTCGTTAATGTCCAGCAGAAATTGATAGTAGTCCATGCCATCCAACGAGACCACGGGGATCATGCCGACGGTAATCGAACGGTTGAAATTGTCGGAAGAACCGTTGTCGAAGACCTTGTTTACCGTCGTGTTGTAACCATGCACCACGGATCGATTGCCCTTGCCGATTTGCGCAAACGAATGAATCGCCCCCGTACCGGTCGGCTGCAGGCTGGTCTGCTGAAAAATGGCGCCGTTCAGTATTCCGCTCGCGCCGGGCGTCGTAAGATCAATCATCGTGGCATGCGCCGCGTGTGCCCCAAACAGCAGCATCGCGAGCGCCATCGTATTCGCCAAACCAGCAAACCGCTTCATGAGTCAAAAACCTCCTGGTGAAAAACCCGGCCTTATTTCGAACGCAGCCAACTCGCACCGTGATCGCCAGCAAGAACAGCAAGTATCTTGCCAATTCTTTCAATCCAGGCGAAAGCACAGCAAAATTATCTGATTCGTGAGCGCAAAAACCCGATATTTTCGCGTGAACAGACGATTTTTCGCTGAGATTCTAATTCAATAATTCTTGATTTTCAGCCCGGCATTTTCGATCCACACGCTTTGAAGAACAGTAAATTGGACCTTCGAAAGCGGCAACCACCCTCGCCACAGACAACAAGTTGGCCACCAGTGACCCATTATTGATGACCGGCCGCCCAAAGTGTCATTTTCACCCGTTTGTCCTGGATTCACCCATTGCAGGGCTTTGCCTGAACGACGCACGAGGAGACAACTGGGCCGGCGTATGGGCGGCGTCGCGCTGAAATCGTGTGAGGAACCCCTGCGTGCACACGCAAAAATCAGGCGAGGTCACCGGGGGGCATTTGCAGCATCGCGGGGGCAGGTTCCCGCGTTACGGAGGCTCAGGAATCGCCTTTTCGCCGGATGGGCTCATGGCTGGCCTTGAAGATAAAACCGCCCGATTTCTCGTCGCGTTCCAGCCGCAGGATGCCATGCGCCTCGGCTTCTTCCAGCAGCTGGCCGAAGGAACGGAACCCATAATGGGTCTCGCTGAACCCTGGTTTTCGGCGTTTGAGTGCCTGTTTCACCATGGAACCCCAGATCCGTTCTTCCTCGCCGCGTTCCTCCAACAAGGCCTCGTAGGTGCTGACAATCAGGTTCCATGCTTCCTGTTTTTTCTCATCGATGGGCGGAGCGGCTTTTCCCTTCGCCGCCCGCGGCTGTTTCCGGCTGGTCTGGCTGTTGGCTGCCCTGATGCGCGAACGGGGCGCCGAGACCAGGTCGTCATAGCAGATGAATTCATCGCAATTGGCGATAAGCAGGTCGGAAGTCGAATTCCGGACGCCCACACCAATCACTATCTTGTTGTTTTCTCGCAGCTTGCTCACGAGCGGGGAAAAATCCGAATCCCCGCTGATGACCACAAAGGTGTCCACATGCTCCTTCGTGTAGCAGAGGTCCAATGCATCGACCACCATGCGAATATCCGCGGAATTCTTGCCGGACTGCCGCACATGCGGGATTTCGATCAGCTCAAAGGATGCCTCGTGCATCGCCGTTTTGTGCTCTTTATAGCGCGCCCAATCGCAATACGCCTTCTTCACCACGATGTTTCCCTTGAGCAGCAGCCGCTCCAGCACTTTTTCAATATCGAATTGGGCGTACTCTGCGTCCCGGACGCCCAGGGCGATGTTTTCAAAGTCGCAGAAGATGGCCATGTTCTTGGTCTCGGCAAGCCGCGTCATAATCTCAACTCCTTTTGCAGGCGGGCTCTTTCCTGTGCGGAGCCCGGGTCTGCTGCTTTACTTTGCATTGTGGCGCTCATCCGGCGATTCGTCAACCAAAACCCGTGCGAGAGGATTCATGCTCGCGAGGGTGGGCAGGATTCGCACACCGGTTTAAACTGCAATGGCTCAGGCTTTCGTGGGGCCAGGCGCCTGCATTCGCCGGGGCATCGCACGAGGATGCGTGGATCTAGTTTCGCAGCAGGGCCAACGCGTCGGACGGCCCTGAACCGCACTCCGCCTCCTACGGTTTGTGCATGATGAACAGCTAGTTGGAGCCCCAGGGCCCTTCCTGGCCTCTCCACCCGGATTCCGCGGCTGGGTTTGTATTGTCCAGGCATCCGCCTCTGCAACCGCGTTGACTCGCCATTGCCGGGCGCTTACCATAGCGGACAGTGGTACGCCTGCCGGTGCGGCATACCAGGAGACCGTGCCGTTTTCGCAACAGGAGGCGATTTTCATGGTACACGCGTTCGTGCTCGCGAGCGTCAAGCGGGACCAAATCAACGAGGCCGCCCAGGAACTGCTCAAAATTGATGGCGTCGCCGAAGTCTATTCCATCGCCGGTGACTGGGACCTGATCATCATCATTCGCGCGCGCGAAAATGATCAGCTCGCGGCTATTGTGACCGAGCACATGCTGAAACTGGACAGTCTGGTGAGCACCACCACGCTCATCGGATTCCGCGCCTACAGCAATTACGACCTCGACCGCATGTTCAGCATCGGGTTCCAGGAATAGCCTGCGCCGCGCTGCGCATCAGCCAGTGCTCACGGCGCGTTGCCTGACGCCCCGGGTGAGCACGTCGGGGAAGCGCGGAGTGAGTTCCGCAACGCGTGCGCCAAACCACTGGGCTGTGTGGGGCGGTTCTGCAAGTCGGGGGTCACGCAGCGCCATCTCCTTGTCCGGACGAAACTGCTGGAGCACATAGCGTGGGGCGCCGTGGATGGCGTCTCCGATGGCCGAGATGTCCCGCGGCCGGAAATACGGGAGCACGGTCGTACGGAACTCGAACGGCGTCGGACCCTTGACCAGACACCGGGCGCTCTCGTGCACGGCGTCCAGATCGACCGGCCCGCCGCAGACGTCCTCGTAGAGCCCGTATGGGGCTTTGGCGTCCATGGCGACGTAATCGAGGAGCCCCTCATTGAGCAGGTGGCTGAGCACCTCGGGCCGGGTGCCGTTGGTGTCGAGCTTCACGGAAAAGCCCAGGCTTCGGACCTTACGGATGAAGCGTTCCAACCCTTCCTGCAGGGTGGGTTCGCCGCCCGAGATGACCAGGCCATCGAGGAATCCCCGGCGTGCCCGCAGTGAGGTCAGAACAGTCTCCACGGAAATGCGGGGGCTGTTCTCGCAACTAAGAAGCTCACGGTTGTGGCAATAGGCGCAATTCAACGAGCAGCCGGGCGTAAACACAACGGCCGAGACGCAGCCCGGCCAGTCCACGGTGGAGAGTCTCTCGAATCCGGCGATCGCTATCATCACGCGACGTGCTCCACGTCGCCTGCCGCAGCTCCGGCAGGCACCGCCTCGGTCTCGTTGAGTGCCTCGCCGGGCACCTTGAATTTGCGCCGATCGAAGTACTCCTGCTTCTTGCCTTCGTTGAAGTTTTCGACGGGCCGCAGGTAGCCCGTTACGCGCGACCAGACCTCGGTCTCGGCGCCGCAGTCCGGGCAGCGGAAATGCTCGCCCCGGATGTAGCCATGCTCCTGGCAGATGCTGAAGGTCGGGGTAAGCGAAAGATAAGGCAGTTTAAAGCGTTCAAAGGCTCGCCGAACCAGCCGTTTGCATACGTCGATGTCTTCAATGCTCTCGCCGAGATAGGCGTGAAGCACCGTGCCGCCGGTATACATCGACTGCAATTCATCCTGAAGCTCCAGGGCCTCGAAGAGGTCGTCGGTGAATCCCACGGGCAGCTGGCTCGAATTGGTGTAATACGGGGTGCCGTTGCCGGCAGTGATGATGTCTGGATAGCGGGCCTTATCGAGGCGGGCCAGGCGGTACGCCGTGCCTTCGGCCGGCGTCGCTTCGAGGTTGTAGACGTGGCCCGTCTCGTTCTGAATCTCGACAAGCAAGTCGCGCAGGTAATTGAGGATATCCGCAGCGAATTGTTGCCCTTCCGACGACACGATGTCCGTGTCCATGAAATTCAGCAATGCCTCGTTCATTCCCAGGATGCCGATCGTGCTGAAATGATTGTGCCAGTATTCGCCGGTGCGTTCCTTCACCGTCTTGAGGTAATGCGCCGAATAGGGATACAGCCCCTGCTCGGTCTGCTGCTCGACGATTTTGCGTTTAATCTCGAGCGATGTCTTCCCGATCTGTACCAGCCGCCAGAGCCGCATCTTGAATTCATCGACCGTCGAGGACAGATAGCCCAGACGCGGCAGATTAATCGTGAACACGCCCACCGAGCCCGTCAACGGATTACTCCCAAAAAGGCCGCCGCCGCGCAGGCGTAGTTGCGACGTGTCGATCCGCAACCGGCAGCACATCGATACCGCGTCTTCCGGTGACAGCTCGGAGTTGATGTAATTGGCGAAATATGGAATGCCGTATTTGGCGGTGATGCGCATGAACGCCTCGGCGGATGGCGAGTCCCAGTCAAAATCCTGCGTGATGTTGATGGTGGGAATCGGGAAGGTGAACACGCGACCTTTGGCGTCGCCCTCCTCCATCACTTCGCAGAAGGCTCGATTGAGCAGGTCCATCTCGGCCTGGAAATCGCCGTAGGTATCCTCCTGCAGCTCTCCACCGATGATGACGGCCTGATCTTTGAGGGTCTTGGGAACGGTGAGATCGAAGGTCAGGTTCGAAAAAGGGCACTGAAATCCGACCCGCGTGGGCACATTGATGTTGAAGATGAACTCCTGCAGGCACTGCTTCACCTGGGCATAGGTCATGTGGTCGTAGCGGATGAACGGGGCACAATAGGTGTCGAAGCTCGACCAGGCCTGCGCGCCGGCCGACTCCCCCTGGGTGGTGAAGGTCGAATTGACGATCTGGCCGAGAAATGAGCGCAGATGTTTTGCCGGACGGCTTTCGACCTTGCCGGGGACGCCCCCGAAACCCATCATAAGAAGCTGCCGCAGGTCCCATCCCGCGCAATAGGTGCCCAGCCACCCCAAATCGTGGATGTGCGCGTCTCCGCTCTCGTGAGCCTCGCGCACCTCGGTCGGATATAGCTCGTGCAACCAGTAGTTCTTTGTGAAAAATTCGCGGACGTAATTATTGAGGCCGTTAATGCTCTTCTGCATGTTGGCGTTTTCTTTGATACGCCAATCCCGATCGCCCAGGTAATCTGAAAACATCTCGATGGTCGCGCCAATCAGGGCATTCAGATTGCGCGCCCCGGCCCGCTTTTCGCGGTAGAGAATGTAGGCCTTGGCCGTGCGGGCGTGGCCATTTTCAATGAGCACTTTCTCGACGAGATCCTGAACGCTCTCGACATCCGGCACATCCCCATTAAAGCGCGACTTCGCCAGCTTCAGAACTTCTACCGCCAACGCCTCAGCACGGCCAAAATCGTTCCCCCCACACGCCGACGCCGCCTTGAAAATGGCCCAGGCAATCTTTTCCGGTTGAAATTTCTCGATCCTGCCGTCCCGTTTGCGGATCCGGTCAAACATGCGCGCTCCCCTTTCCCCATATGCGGTAGCATTGCCCAGGTATGAACGCTGGGAGAAGTCAGTGTGCCATTAGACCCGAACCCCGTCGAGCCGGCGTGCTTCCCTCCTGACTTTGCTGCCTTTTCGGCCACCGCGGCCTGACGCCTCATCGGCAGCCGCTTTCCCTCATCGTCTCATCCGGGGGGATCCCCCCCCAAAATATCACGGGCTTTGCTGCGCTTTTCCAGCGCCGAAGCAGCGGATTCATTTATGTTTTTCACATAATTCATACTATAAAACCGCTGCCTACCGCCCCATTTTCCCTTTACATAGCTGATAAAACTGCAGATGGCCCAGCACGGCGCATAAGCTGCCGCTGCCGCATGTTCGCTATGAAACCACAGTATATAGGGGTACGGTCCCGTTGTCAATACCAAATACAAGGCCCGGGGCCCGTTCTGGATAAGTTGCCACGGCGCAAAACCGGCCTAAGACATTGTTATCAGATGCATTACAGAACGCAGCCGCCCGATATTTTATTGAATTTATTGAATTATGCCGCAATCCATAGCAAACTACTTCTGCTAGACGCCTCTTCTGGCCAATCGCAACACCCTGCCTGCCCGGGCGCACCGATTTCACGTGAGTAGCTTCATTAGTGTCAAGAAATGACTTGAGATCAGCCTCGCCAGGCCTTGCCCATGGGTAACAAGCCCGTGCGGATTCTCTATCCAGACATCGGTCCAGATGCGGGCAAAAATGCTCCCCTCAGCCGGCGCGGAACTCCCATGACAAGAATGCACCGGGCTCCCACGAATTTCACAACGTAGTGCACGGTCTCAGGGTTTTATATCTTCGCTTGGTTGCCTTTAGGACAGAAGCCGGAAAAGAAGAAGGCATAGAAAAGAAATGGTGGGAATCCACCCCCGGCCGCTTCGCGGCCACCCCCGCCCGCGGGGGACACAAGAGCCGGAACCGGCAGCGCTATCGGGGCACTGTCCACCCTGTCTATGGAGTCCACTCCCGGCCACGCGGGGGACACAAGAGCCGGAACCGGCAGCGCTATCGGGGCACTGTCCACCCTGTCTATGGAGTCCACTCCCGGCCACGCGGGGGACACAAGAGCCGGAACCGGCAGCGCTATCGGGGCACTGTCCACCCTGTCTATGGAGTCCACTCCCGGCCACGCGGGGGACACAAGAGCTGGAAACATCGCTGGCTGTGGCGGCCTCACCCCTTCTCTGGTCGACGAGGGCACATAACCCCGAACGAGCGAATGCAGCGGCTGGTCAGGTTTTTTGATCCATCCTTTGTGCGGGGAACACAAGAACCCGAACTGGAGAGATTCAGGCGCGGCGCACTTGTCCCCGCTGGCGGAGATGAGCAAATGGGTTCGACCGTCCGGCAAAACGCGGTGCAACCTGTCCCCCGCGGGCGGGAGTGAACCGTGTGCCGACGAGGGCGTCGGCGCACCCAGGGTACCTATCCTCCGTGGGCGGGGGTGAACCGTGTGCCGACGAGGGCGTCGGCACACCCAGGGTACCTATCCTCCGTGGGCGGGGGTGAATCGACGGCAGCCGATTTGGAGGTGGATTTTGATGGGGAGTGCGGGCTCGTTTAGTTGACATCGCCATGGCGCTCCCCGTACGGTAATTCCTGCGCTTATGCAACGTTTTCGCAGAATTGGGAAGGGTTGCCTGTGGGGTTCCGGGTTCTGGTTGCCATTGGAATATTGGCGGCACTGGCCGCAGTGCACCGCCCTCTGGCCCGGGGGCTGGACAGGCTGCTGGCGTCGGCCGACGCACTGTTCGAGGCGTTGTGCAGCAAGCGGTGGCGCGATGCGCCGCTGGCGCTGTTTCTGCTCTCGCCGGCTCTGGCCGTTCTTGGATTGTTCGGCATAGCGCCGCTTTTTTACGCGCTGTACCTCAGCCTGTTCAATACGCGGCGCCCCGACCGACCTTTTATCGGCTTGGCGAACTATTCGCGTGCGCTGACTCAGTCGGGGTTCTGGAAAAGCCTCCTCGTCACCGTCTATTACGTCGTGGGCACGATTCCCATCACGATGGCGCTCAGTTTCTTCATTGCGTCGCTGTTGTACCGGATTGGGCGGGGGCGCGGTTTTTTCCGTACGGTTTATTTTCTGCCGTACATTACGGCGGTGGTTGCGGCGGCGACGGTCTGGGCCTCTCTCCTGCATCCGCAGGATGGGCCCGTGAACTCGCTTCTCGTGTGGTTGGGATTCAACCCGAAATCCTGGTTGCTGGAATCGCGCGGCGCGCTGTGGGCCTTCAGCAACGGATGGATTCCGGCCAACATCGGACCCAGCCTTGCGCTGTTTTGCGTGATGTTGTTTGAGATCTGGCATTCGAGCGGGTTCATGGTCGTCATTTTCCTGGCGGGGTTGACCGCGATCCCGCGCGACCTGGAAGAAGCGGCACGAATCGACGGCGCGGGATGGCTCCAGGCCACCCGCAATGTGACGCTCCCCATATTGTCGCCCACGATCTTTTTCCTTCTGGTGGTGAGCACCATCAAGGCCTTTCAGGCGTTCAACAGCTTCTACGCGATGACCGGCAACGGCCGCGGGCCGCAAAATACGACCCAGAACCTCACGGTATACATTTACGCCAATTTCTACGAATTCGGCCGTATCGGGTACGGGTGCGCGGTCGCGACCCTGCTGGCAGCGGGCATCGTGCTCATGACCGTGATTCAGTGGCGTGTTGCGAGCCGGCGGGTGCACTACGAATGACGCGAAAGGCTGCCCTATACGTCCTTCTGGCCGCGGGCGCGCTGGCCATGATCTTTCCTTTCGTCTGGATGGTTTCAACGGCCCTGAAGAGCGAGGCCGAAGCGCTCGTGGGAGGGCTCGCTCTTTTCCCGGAACGGCCAATGTGGGGCAATTTCGTGGTGATGTTTCAGGAAGCGCCGCAGTTTGTGACATATTTTTACAATTCATTTGTAGTCGCGTTTGCCGTGACGGCGTCGGTGCTCGTGACGTCCTTGTTCGCAGGTTACACCTTTGCCCGGCTCGATTTTCCCGGTCGGGGGCTGCTGTTCAGCCTGGTTCTGGCTACGATGATGGTGCCTTTCGAGGTCACGCTGATTCCCAATTTCATGCTGATCAATGCCCTGCGCTGGAAAGACAGCTATGCCGCCCTGATCGTGCCGTGGTGCGCCAGCGCGTTCTCGATCTTCCTCATGCGCCAGGCGTTTCTAGGCCTGCCGGCCGACTTCTTCGACGCAGCCAAGGTGGACGGCTGCGGGCATCTGCGCTTTCTCGTGTGGATCGCCACGCCCCTGGTCAAGCCCGTGGCCGTCACGGTGGGCTTGTTCGCATTTCTTGGCAGCTACAACTCCCTGATGTGGCCGCTGGTGGTCACGGACCGTGACGAAATGCGGGTGGTGATGGTCGGCCTGACGCTGTTTTCCTCGGATGAAGGGGTGCGGCTGCACCTCCTGATGTGTGCGGCGACCGTTGTGATCCTTCCTACTCTGGGCCTATACTTCATGGCACAACGGTATTTCCTCGAAAGCGCGATCAGCGCGGGAATCAAGGGATGAACCTCAGGTCAAGGGTCTGGGTGGCCATGCTGGCCGCAGGAATGGCCGCGTTGATGCCGGCCTGCGGCGGCCGCGGCGAGTTCCGCCCTATCGATCCGAATGCCGCCTTGTTCTGGGATCGACAGACCGACGAAAATCGGGAACTGCTGGAAAGCATCATCGCCGAATTCAACCAGGGCCACGGCGGCATCCCCGTCAAAGCCGATTATGTGGGCGGTTACAGCGAGATCTTCCGCAAACTCGTGACCAGCATCCATGCCCGCACCGTTCCCGCCATGGCGGTCGGGTACCAGAGCATGACCACGGTCTATGCCCAGGCCGGGGCCATCGTGCCGCTCGATCCCCTGCTCACCGACCCCGAGGAGGGAGTGAGCGAGCAGGAGCTTGCAGATTTCTTTCCGGTGGTGCTCGAAACCAATCGTTATCCCACGCTGGACAACGGCATGTATTCGTTCCCGTTCTGCAAATCGGTGCTCATGCTCTATTTCAATAAACGAGTGCTGGCCGCAGCCGGCATCGACGAGCCTCCGCGCACCTGGGACGAATTTTTAGCACAGTGTCGGCAAATCAAGGAACGAAGCGGCAAGAAGGCCTATGCCGTCGCGGTGGATGCCTCGACCTTCGACGGGATGGTGTACAGCATGGGAGGCGAGGTGTATGCCGACGGCGCAAGCTGCTTCGATTCGCCGGAGACGCTGGCGGTGCTGCAACTGCATGAAACGCTCGGCCGGGAAGAGCTGGCCTATCAGATCCTGGCCCATCGCTACGATGACCGTACGGATTTTGCACAGGACAAGGCCGCCTTTTTCTTCCGCTCAAGCTCTCACCGCACATACACGGCGATGCTGATTGAGCCGGATGCCTGGGGAATGGCGGTCATCCCGCAGGCCGATCCGGAGCACCCCAAAACCGTGTTGTATGGTCCCAACATCAATATCTTCCGGACCACACCCGAGCAGGAACAGGTTGCCTGGGAATTCACGAAATATTTCACGTCGCCTGAGATTACCGTACGCTGGGCGCTCGGAACCGGCTATCTGCCGATCCGTAAGTCGGCAGCCCAGGACGCTCGCCTGCAGGCATTCTGGGAGGAATGGCCCTACAACAAGGCCCCCTTCGACTGCCTGGCGTTTGCACGCTCCGAGCCCAATGTGCCGGGATGGCAGGAGGTGCGGGAGCACATTGAAAACGCCCTCGCGGGCGTATTGACCGGCGTCAAAACGGCCGAGCAAGCCGCGGCGGAACTGAAACGAAACGCCGACGAGGTGCTCGCCGAGTCACGCGACCTGCTCGCTGAGCCCCAGTAGATGTGCTTCACGGCCCCGGGCGGCTTTCCCCCCCCGATGCGTTCCCGGTGCAGTTGCCTGTATTCGAGCCCGGAGGCTAGGGGTGGTTCGGGTCGTGTTCGGCCGCAAATTCTTCGAGTGCTTCCTCGATCATCTCTTTGTGCTCACGTTCCGTGAGCGCCAGATCGGCCTGGCGTCGCGAAGCGCGGCGCCGGTCCGGATGCTCGAAGAAAATGTTGCGTTTTCGGCGGTCATGGCTTGCTCGACGCTCTTTCTGCCATTCCCCCGAATGGTCCTGAAAAAAGCCTGGATGGCGCCCGCTGTTTGACACATCAATAACCCCGTGATTGCAGCTTTCCTCTCGATGGCAGCTATGCCGGGACGCAGTATAGGAAGCTTGTATGTCATCGTCAAGCAGGTTTTGGTTCTATTGAACCGCATTACGATTCCGGACCTCTGCACTGCCGGGGCCTATTCGGAGCGATTATTCCCTTGGTCGGGATGCCGCGACGTTTTCAGGATGCTGCCGAGCCAGTACGCCACTTCTTCGCGCGCACCGGACAGGGAATCCAGCGCGTCGATGCCGTGCGCCCCGCCGTCATACTCGCGCAATTCGCAAAACGTCGAGGCGCTCTTTTTAAGGGCGCGCGCCGTGGAGGAGGCGTAGGTATCTCCTTTTGCAACGACCAGGAGCGAAGGGCGCCGTGTGTAGGCTTCAAAGGCCTTGCGGATGGATAGGCCGTCGTACTCCAGCGCGGGAGAGATCAAGACGAGGGCTTGAATGGTTTCGTCCTGGGCGGCGTAGTGGGTGGCCAGGATGGCGCCCACCCCCGCGCCAACGATCCCGATGTTGTCGGGGTCGACTCCATGCGCGGCAAGCGCGTGCACGGCGGCCTGGATGTCGAAACCGGCTTGCCGCCAGTCTGCTGCCGAAAAGTCGCGGTAGGACAGGCTCTCCTCGGTGCCGGCGCCATGACCCCGCATGTCGAAGGCAAGGGATGCGATGCCGCTTTGCTGCAGGCGTTTTGCGAATGCGGCCCATTGCGAACCGCTTCCTCCTTTGTCGTGAACCAGCACGACGCCGCAGACGGGTTTCGTGCCGGCGGAGTAAAACAGGGCCGGCAGGGTCATCCCATCGTCCGTCGTCAGCGTCAGGGGAAGCGGGTTATCGGCATCGGAGCCAAGCCCGCGCGGGCCACAGGCCGTGAGGCACAGCGCGAGGCACAGGGCGGCCAGAGGCTTCAGCCGTTGAAGAACATGATTACACACGTGAAGCACCGGGAATGCGCCGGAGCAGAAACGGCACCCTGCGCTTCATCCAAAACCAAACACGCTGGCGAGTTTCATCGCGAGAGTCATATCGCCCTGGATTTTCAGTTTACCAAGGAGAAAGGCGGTCTGCCCGCTTGTGCGCCCGTTGACGATATCCATCCAGGTCGTAGCTTCCGAGGTCAGCGTAATGTTTGGCGCTGCGGCCTTCCCCTCGGTGACCTCAACACTGCCGCCGGCAAACGTCACATGCCATTCACCGCCCCCGTCACCGGTGATATCGAATTGATAGGTTGCGTTCATGCCTGTTGTTTTTTCGGGGTTCACCATCGTTTTAAGCTCCGAAAAAAAACCTGCGACTGTGTCGGCCATGTCTCTAATCCCTTTCGTGAATAGTTGCGTTTCACACCACCATTAGAGGCTGAAATGGCTGTCGTCGGGCGCGTTATTCACTGCATTCGCACGCACGTTCGCGCGCATGTGCGCATGGGTCATCGGGCGCAGGCTACTCTAACACAGGCCTGCGACAAATCAAAGAGAAGGAAAAAATGATCGTTTCTCGATAAAAACACTTGCTATTTTTTAAACTGTCTGCTACACATTTGTATGGATAGCATGAGCACGCGCTGGAAGAAGACAGTTGAAGCCGGAGATAAGGCAACGCACGACGCAAAACGCGATACGTTTTCAGTACCGTAAAATAAGGCCGAACTCGCTTCTACAGCACGCGGAGCCTATTGCGGGCGAGATGAGAAATCGAGGTTACTCGCGAGCAAGTTGAACAGGCTGATTGCGTATTGCGCTCGTGTAAACGAGCGCTCATCCGTCTCAGGGGGACTTGAAGAAGTAGACGGATCCTCAGGGGAAGGGAATCGACGACACTTGAGTTGGGGGTCAGACACACCGCGACTTCACTGTAACCCACAAGCACCATCACCCGTGTATTGTGTGCAGGCAAGGCCGTCTTTCTCAGCACGTACCCGGCGAACGAAACTCATGAATGTCCGCACGCGACTTCTGGGGGGTTGCGTGCAGACGACAAGGCCTCACCGAGCCTCGGGCTCGTTTGGCATAAGGCTGCATGACCACGTCATGAGCCCTGTTGGCGGAATTTGTGCCATGACCTCAGGAGACATGGCCAGTTACCGTCAACACACGTTTCGGGGTTTAGTTGCGAAAAAGGAGGAGCACCATGGCCCTAGCGAAAAAGACCGCAGCTAAGAAGAAGGCCGTTGCGAAGAAAAAGCCGGCTGCCAAGACGAAGACCGTCGCAAAGAAAAAGGTAGCCGCCACGAAGAAGGCCGTCGCGAAGAAAAAACCCGTCGCGAAAAAGAAGGTCGCCGCCAAGAAAAAGGTAGCCGTCGCGAAGGAAAAGGTCGCTGCGAAAAAGAAGCCGGCCGCCAAGAAGAAGGTCGTCGCTGCCAAGAAAAAGGTAGCTGTCGCGAAGAAAAAGGTCGCTGCGAAAAAGAAGCCGGCCGCCAAGAAAAAGGTCGTCGCTGCCAAGAAGAAGGTAGCCGCCACGAAGAAGGCTGTTGCCAAGAAGGCCGTCGCAAAGAAAGTTGTTGCGAAGAAGAAGCCGGTCGCCAAGAAAAAGGCCGCCGCGAAGAAGAAAGCCGTCGCGAAAAGGTAATCGTAGCCATCGCTTCGGTATCTAGCCGGAGGCATCTGCTCTTTGAAACGGGACCCCCGTTTTCGAGAGCAGAGGCCTCCGGTCTCTTTCGTTTGGCTGTTTTTCATGGCATCAGCGCGCTCTGACAGCCGATTCGGATATGTCTCTTGCGCCCTGTACTCTGAATCACTAGACTGCAGGCCAGTAATGTTTCACGAGCATCCGGCACAATCCGGCCGGCACTTTGTCAGTCTGGTGTGAGGGAGATATCCCTTGGAAGAGATCTTTCGCCAATCTCTCGACGCTGCCGTCCGTACTTCTGCAAGTCCGGGGGCGGTGGCGTACGTCGGCAACCTGGATTCAACGTTATTCGTTGAGGCGATTGGGAACGCCCAGCTGGAGCCCGCACCCGCGCCAGCGAAGCTGGACACCATCTATGATCTGGCGTCTTTAACCAAAGTCGTTGCAAGCACCACCGCATTGCTGATACTGCGCGACCAGAAAGCGCTTGATTTCGATCGGCCGGTGTCCAGCTACCTGCCCATGCCCGCATTTCGCGAAATCACACTGCGCCATCTGCTCACCCACACGGGAGGCTTGGTCACCGGACGGCCGCTCTACCGCACCTGCTCCAGCGTGGACGCCATGCTCGAGGAATATGCAAAAGACGGCATTCAGGACGCTCCGGGCAGTTCCTGGCGCTATTCCGATGCCGGTTTCATGCTGCTGGGCCGCGTAGTGGAGCATGTGGCCGGCAAAGCGCTGGACCGTTTCTGCTGGGAACAGATATTCGCCCCCCTGAAGATGACGGACACCCTCTTCAACCCGCCCGCGAAGCTGTGGCCACGATGCGCAGCGACCGAACGTTGCGCCTGGCGCAACCGCCTTATACAGGGCGAGGTGCACGATGAAAACAGCTATGCGGTGGGCGGCGTGTCGGGACATGCGGGACTTTTCTCGACGGCGGAAGACCTGGCCCGTTTCTGTCGGGCGTTTCTGAGTGGCGCGCTGGTATCCCAAACGGTTCTGGACGAAGTGGCTGCGGTGGGGCAAGTCCCGTCGTACCCATGGCAGGGATTGGGGTGGTGGATTGACCCCTGGGACAGCGCCACGACGGGATTTCTTCCGTCACGGCAGGCCTTGGGGCATACCGGCTGGACCGGTACCAGCCTCTGGATGGACCGCCAGACGGGGAACTTTGCGATTCTGCTGGCCAACACCTGCCATCCCGCTCGAGACTCGCGCAATAACGGCGTGTTACGCACTACCTTCTACCGAGGCGTGGCCCGCGCCCTCTATCCTCGCCGCACCAATGCCCACGCGGGGCTCGACCGCTTGCTGCGAGATCATTTTGATGGGATACGGGGCTCGAAGCGGGTCGCGCTCCTTACCAATCACGCTGCGGTCGACCAAATGGGCCGGCACATTCTGGAGGTCTTCGAGCTGGGCGCGTCGTCCAGGCTGCATGTGCTCTACAGCCCGGAGCACGGCATTCGGGGTACCCATGAGGCGGGAGCTGCGGTGGCGTCTGAACGCGGCACAGTGCCCGTGATCAGCCTGTATGGCCAACAGACGCGGCCATCCGCCGCGGAGCTGGCCGAAGTCGACTATTTTCTGATTGATCTGCAAGACATCGGGTCACGGTATTACACGTACATGGCGACGATGCGGGAATGCCTGGCGGCATGCGCGCAGGCAAAGAAGCCTGTGCTCATCCTGGATCGCCCGAACCCCCTGGGGGGCGTGGTGCTTGAAGGGCCCATCGCCGAACGCACGGGCTCGCCCGTTTGCTGTGCGCCTATTCCGGTTCGGCACGGGATGACAATGGGGGAACTGGCGGTATTTTTCCTGCGTGAAGAGTTCAGCAGACAAAAACTGAGCCTCTCCGTGGAATTGCTCGACAGTTGGCGGCGGGATGCGCTGTTCGACGAATGCGCGTATCCCTGGGTGCCGCCCTCGCCGAATATCCCAACACCGTTGACGGCCCTTCTGTACGTGGGTACGTGCCTGTTCGAGGGGACCAACCTGAATGAAGGGCGCGGCACCGCGACCCCGTTTCATGTGTTCGGTGCGCCGTGGCTCGACGCAGAGGCGGTCATCGGCCGGATAGAGCCGGACGAGATGCCCGGATGCAGCCTGACGGCGTGCCGGTATACGCCGCGCGCGATTCCGGGCAAGGCGACCAACCCCCGCTACCTGGACAGGGAATGCAACGGGATTCGCATCCAGGTGAACCGGCCTCTCGACGTACGGGCATTCACGCTGGCTCTGGCGTTGCTGCGCGCCATTCGCAAACAACATCCCCGGCACTTCGAGTGGAAGCCCTTCTTCGACGTGCTGGCCGGCGGGGAGAAATTGCGCATCGGGCTCGAGCAGGATCGGCCCGCGGCCGATATCGTCGCCCAATACTCGCCACAATTGGATGCTTTCGCAGGCTCCCGGCCCAGGCGCTATGAATAAGCGTGAAGGCAGCCCGCGGTTGAGAGAAACCTGCCGGTAGTCTGTGCTCTAGTCCAGCGGCGCATCCGCACGGTACAGCACGGTGTAGAGAACATCGCCGGAACCCGCCCGCGACTCATTTTCATGGCCGAGAACGGTCTTGATATCGACGATATCGGGCGCGTGACGGGCGATCCACTCATTGACCTCCGCGTCAAGGGCATCCGTCTTATCTTCGTATCCCTTAAATGTCTTAACAAAAATCATGGTGTAGTCTCCTGCGCATTCAGGGCGGTTTTCCGTTTGCAGTGTATCACGAAACGCATGATTCAAAGAGACATTAGCGTTCCGCCGCGCATCCTGATACTACGTGCATCGTTTTTGGGTTTAATCCTTTCCCTGTGGGTAAGTCTTGAGCGATGCGAAGGCAAACGCGCCGGGTTGGGCGAACGCGCGGGGCTATCCGGATGGGCGACCACAGAGGACGCCCCTGCATTCCGGAACGCAATCGCGCGGGGATGCTCGTCGCCGCGCGCCCTTTTCGGCGTGACAGACCTCGCACGTCCAGCCCTTCAACCGCAGACCGACCACCAGGGCCACCCCGAGCAGCGTCTCCCAGGCAACGGCCCCCACCGCCACCCACAACAAGCCGCGGTCCTCCAACACGTGGTAATACCGGATCTGGAAGGCGAACGCTTCCAAGTCCCAGGCCTTCAACGCTACGGCCAAAATGAAAACAATGCCCAGAATCTTCTCGGCTGCAACGCTGGTCAATTGGGCCCGTCCTTACTTTTGGGGTAGAAAAAGCCCCCCCCAACACACGAGCACCGAAACCTCAGCAGGACATCACAAATCAAATGCACACATCTTGACTCACGCAACTTCACCCCGATCGACTGTCGTGACTGAACCTAGTGGAACAGTTCTTCGCCGACATTGCTGCGCGAGGCACTGCGGCACCTTCCGAAGCGTGCGCGAACTCGAAAGGGCCAACCTCGACTATCGCCAGGCCTAACGAAGACCCGCATCCCTTCATGTGGCAGGCAAGGGCCGATGAAATCTCCGGAGAGCTTTCCCGGCTGTCGGAAGAGATTCCTGGCCCAGGGGCACCAGGCTTGTTTGGCTTCATTCCACTTCGCTACGTCTGCTATCGGCTATCTGGCGGGCCAAATCTGCGAGGCGCAGTTCAATAGACATCATGATCCATTTTACCCAATAATAGACTGGAATAGCCGTAAATAGAACAACATTCAGTCTCCAGTATTCACTAGCCACTCTTTTGTCCACAAACCAGAAAATACTTGCCAAGATACTGGTCAAGAATGCAGAGCGCCAGTATTTCCGCACGTCATTTTGGTCCGCGTTCATATACGGTCTCCCAAATCCGGATGCCCACCCACAAAACAGAACTCACTTTCCAGAAGTCAGCGTCTCATTTCTCGGTTTACCCGTAGAACCGATGTACGAGCAAGGTACTGGGATAACGGCCCCTCCCCGCTTGTCCGAGTGCAGCGGAATACCTCGCTCCAGGTGTCTTCGGACTCCACGTCCGCCACCAACAGAGCCCGCTCGCTGCGCTGCCACTTCGCGAACAGCATCGGCGAATACGGCTCAACCCCGCGCGCCTGAGGCACTTGCAACGCCAACTCACCCAGGCGAGTCTTCAGGCGGCGCCCCTTGTAGCCATTGCGGTGTCCCCGACGCTCTTGCGTGCGCTCATGGCGCTCCGCCCGAAGGTGAAGCGCCAATTCCTCCTCCATCAACCGTTGCGCCATCACTTCCAGCATCGCCTTCAAGACATCCCCGTCCATCCGCTCTTGAATCTCAGCCACATACCCGCCACACTTCTGCTTGGCCATCGTGTAACCCTCCTCTTTTTGGCTTCTTTGATCTCACCAAGAGAGGAGCAAACGATGGCCCCTTTTGTCTACCCCAAATTTACAGACGCTATCTTACGCAGCAGGGATTGTGTATAGGCCCTGCTTCATAAGAACTTCTTGTAGTTCCCTCATTGAGCTCCTGCCGGGGTCTCCAACGTTTGAAGCCTGGAGTATGTCCTTCAGACGGACATCCGCCCCAACCAAATTGACAACAGTGTAGACTGCCTCAGGACCGCAATAAGCCGATTCAATTGGTTCAATACTCTTCAAGGCTTGCGCCTGTCCATGGCATGGCAGTAATATCGCAACAAGCCCCAAGCCTAGAAGGGCAAACCGTATCCTCCCCCATGGAAACTGAGTGACGTCAACAGTTCTTGTGACTGTCATTGCGTGTGCTCCCCCCTCCTCTTCATCCAGGCGATAAGGCAGGTGCCGCACAAGAGAGGCAATAGCAGGAGCGCAGCTCCCCCCCAAAACACCCAGGCATGCGAACTTCGACTCGGGCGCTGTGCCACGACATCGTGCTTCAGGAACTCTGATGCTTGCATGAGATCCTTCTCACGCTCTTCGGCAAACTCCAGGGCATTTTCCTTTTCAATGTTAGCAGCCTGCGCGATGCCCTTCTCAATCTCGGACAGCGACATGCCAGCTTTGTGCCATCTCGTGATTATCCCTGTAGTCTTATCTCTGACAATAGTCCCCTCCGTGAACTCGTGTTTGAACAGATCGTCCGTGAATGTTGGCTCGAAATCCACTTCATCTATCTCGTATACGCTGTGCAAATCAAGTGCATCGTATATTTGCTCAATTTTGGTGGGATACAAGAGATCGGCACCGTTAGCGTCTTTCCCATAGTGGAATAGGGATTTCGTCCCGTGCTGCGTCTCTTCCCCCGGTGGCGTGTAGTGCCCTTGCCCCTCAATGAGGCGAAGATAATCGCCACTTCGTTGGAAAGTCGCCTCGTAATGGTGGTTGGGGCTTCCATACGACATGTGAACAGATACAGTGTTTCCTTCTTGGCTGATTATTGATATATCGTCAGGGTCTAGGTCATCGATCCTGGAAAAGAAGCACAGAAATTGCGTCATAAATCTGAGCGAGGTATTTTTGTCCACAGGCATGACAGTAGCCTGACCGGCACTATTCTTCATACTTGTCAGCCAAGTGGAGAATACTTCTCCATCAGAGACGTCTACAGTGGTTTCGTGCAATCCACTTTCATAAGTTCGCTCAAAATCCAGTCTGAACCTATGCTTGTCACGCCATTCCACGCTGTGGCGTACTGGGCCATCTTCAACCAGGGTTCCCGTATGGTCGATGCGCGCCGCGTAGCTCGCGCATTCCATTCGGTATCTTCTGAAAAGCGCTTCGTACGCCAGAACACGATTCAGCAGATCGACTGGCTCATAGGCTGCAACCGCAAGAGCGCTGGGTACAATCAAGAACGCTGAGATCGAATACCTTGCGCACGCGCCACGAAAGCGAAAGGTCAACATTCTCTATTCCTTTTACCTCTGTGAGTGAGCGAAACGGCGCCACAGTCCTCCGCCAGTAACAAGCAACACGAGCAGGAGGACCCCAAGAATAGTCACCGCAACCATGCGCGAATCGTTTCTCTCTGGTCTGTCCGGCCTGTCGGCGAGCGATGAGGCCCTCTCTGTTTCGTGTGAGAACGCGCTATCACCAGGATCGACTAATGGTGACGGCGCAGGCTCGATGGCCTTTTCCCCTGTTCCGCCAAGGTCGTCAGCCAAACTTCGGCTCACTGCCTTGTCATAGGATGCGCGCAGTTCAAGACATTTCTCCGCAAGGGCAGTGCCTGGGAACGCACGAGCCAGTTCAAGAAGCTCGTCTGGGCTCGAGCGTTGCATAATTGCTCTCCCGGCGACATAGATATCTTTTGGGAGATGGTATTCCTTAACAAGTTCCACACACTAACAAGTTCCACACACTCCTCTTTCTGCTCTTGGCTGAACCGGATGGGATACCCACGGACATAGTTTCCAATTTCCCGGTACGGAAAAAAGTCATCGACAGTCATCGACTCTTGCATTTTCAACAGCCAGGCATAGTACTCTATCCTTTCCGAAATAGATGTGTGCGGCGATGACATCAGGGAAGTCCACGCGGTGGTCAAATAACCACCGTACTGGCCCGCATATTCTTCAACGGATTTCTTAAAGTACGCACACATTTTCGGAGCGTTGTATACTTCACCAAATCTCTCTCTGTACCCAGGACCATACAAATACCCGATGCGAAAGTAGATCTCTGCTCGAAACGGTGTGTCTGGAACCCGGTCAAGAAACTCCTCCAGCTTCTGTATGCCTCTGTCACGTTCAACCGTGTCATCTTCATAGTATGCCCATGCGTCGGCAAGGCATTGTTTGTCGTCTGCGGACATCTCAGGCAGGCCCTTGTCAATGTCTTCTGGATAAGGCCCACATCGAAGCGCTGCCGCCGTGTTTGTGGGAATGCCGGCGACTGTTGAAACAAGACCGACGATGACGCTCAGCATCCAGCGGAATAGTGGTTTATGTCGCATGGCGCAAAAATCTCCCAACCCATAGCACCAGGCTACATGCTCTTATACATAATTATAGCATGCCAATCCCCCACCCGTCTGTCTATCCTCTGTGCCGTGGCGATTAGTACGTCGGTCTAGTCACTCCGATCTTCGCAAAGACATCGTCTTCGCCCACTTTCTGTATCTCCGAGATCAATCCATGAAAAATTGACCAGTCCTTGAGCCACGCTCCGGTGGTAATCTCAAAAGAGCCCCTTACCGGTCCTCCCCCCGGTTCCAGGCTGAAATTGGACCCTGGGATGTCGAGCGTGTTCAAGTTCAAAACTTGTAATAAGAGTTGCGGGCTGTGACAGTGATCCTTCTCCCACATGAATGTCTTTGAGTCTGCGTTCTCAATAGTTGATGCTCCAGCAATATACCCGGCGCAATAGGAACACAAGCCGCCAAGGTCGGGCGTGGCTTTTGCCACCGCCTTTACATAAGGCGAACTTGCGGCGGCAGCCACCACATTAAGCTCAGTCGATATGTCTAAACACGCTGCACTGTTCTGATACCAGTGTTGCAGCTTCCCTGAGAAATCGAGCATGGGACGGAACGTGATATTTTTCCTAGTGCCAGTGACCTGAGACGCACTGGTTTCGGCAATCGGGGTCCATGTAATATCCTTGGTCCATGTGTCCTCGTCCGAGAGTAGCGTCTGAGTTTGCACGATTCCTGTTACGACAGATTGCTCGAGACCATTGCCCTCATATGCCGTTATCCACAGGTCCAAATCATCCTGATCTTCGTATATCGCGTAGTCGTTGCCAGCGTTCATTCTCACTTTCACACGAAATGTTTTCACCGGCTGATCAAATGTTAGTGTGTCTCCGTCCGGATCCATGCCCGTATAATCAGGGAACTCACGCCACCATTGATCTTTCACTGTTACCGTGATCACAATGCACTCTTTCGGGGTTGGACCCGGGGTGAATATGGAAGTGTCGTTGCCTTGAGTCATTGAGCCATTTGCATCACCACCACAAGACCACTGATATCCAAGGCCAAATGCTCGCCTATGCCAATGGTGAAAGTCGCCGTCATGATATACAGCTCTTTGATCACAATCATGCACACCTTCGAAAGGCGTCGACCAAGTGACTTTGAATTCTTGCACTTCTGCACCAGGTATCCCACCTCGCCCTCCCGAGTAGTGGTAGTTATCGCAATCCTGTTCACCCTGCTCTAACACCTTTACGATATTGTCGGGCATACCTTCCAAACCAGTGTATGGCATCCAATCTCCGTACGTGACCTCCACTGCGTCTACTGAAGGCGCGCATACCGCCGTAAGCATGAAAAGCAATGTACCGAGAAGCAGTTTCCTTCCGATCATGTCGTTTCCTCCATCCATGTTTCCGTCTGCAGGGTAGCGTGTGTGCCACGGAGTCCAGGACAACTAACCGACATGCCCACCACGGTACGTGGACACATAAATACTCAAGCAGACAATCTTCTTTTCGCGTATGGTGTAGAGCCACAAGGAGAGCTTATGGCAAATCCGACAAGGCCAGACTTTCCAATGTTCCCGCCAGGAAGGCGGAAATGTGTATGTATCGAACCACGGACTTGGCCGTGGGAGATCGCATGCGAGGGCGGTGGCGTGCAAAGCGAGTGGGGCACCATCCTTCTCTAATGCCTCTCGGGGCTCAGACTTCCAGTCTGTGGCTGCTGGCGATGCAGCCGAAACGACTCCTGTTTCGTCGACCTCCGGGAACGCGTACGCGACATCGCCGGTGGGAAGGGCCCACTGCATGGCCTCGGCGGTCGGGATGCAGTTGGGCTCGTCCAGGGCCTCAGGGAAGTGGAATCTGAAGATTTCGCCGGAGTAGACGTGCAACGCGCGCCAGCCGGTGGGGCGTTCGGGTTCGAGGGTATTGGCGTAGAGGCGTTGAGCCCAGTCGGGGATGCTCGCGGGGACGCCACCCCAGGAAATGGTATTTCGGTCGATGGGTAGGCATATCGTGGCCGGGAGACCGAAGACTTCGCCATTACCTCTCTGCCCGGACCCTCCATAGCCAAAACGAGGCGGGCCGTGGCGCGGCTGTACCTCGCCATTAGCTCTCTGCCCGGGCCTTGTCCACAGGGTCCACCCCCGTCCACGCGAGGCGCGTGGCCACGCCCGCCAGCGGGGGGCACAAGAACGCGAACCGACACGTGCGGCGCCTGGTCTGATTATTGATCCATCCTTTTCTGCGGAGGACGCAAGAATCCGGACGCCAAGAGTGGGGTTGCCCTGTTTTGACGGAGATTGAGATGCGGCGCACCTGTCCCCCGCTAGCGGGGGTGAATCGGCGCTAGCCGATTCGGGGGTGGATGCTTGTATTTCGTTTTCCCACATGCCCCAAACCGCGGAGCTGGGCTCACGCACTGCCGTCACCCCCAAACCCGACGTCCGTCCACAATCCATCGCGCCAATCCACAACGCAGCAAAACACACGCAGCCATGGCGGCCAACCGCTTGTTCGCACCGAGCCACGCCGGGGACCGCACCTATTATCAATAAGCAACACCCCGGATATTGACCACTTGGACCTCAGAGCGCCCAGCACTGGCGTCATCGAACCTCAGAACGACCTCCTCGCGGATCCTTCCTTTCTGGGTGGGTTCCCCTTCGACCAGAATGCACATTGTCCCGTCATCCCGGAGAAATTCGTGAAACTCAAACCTGTCACTCTCGGGGAGATGAACGTTTACCCCACTGTCTTTCCGAATCCTAATCTCTTCTTTGAAGGGCTTATTGAACGGAATCCTCCCTAGAAGGATTGTTGATGGCCAGACCTCTGCCAATGACTTGTCCCGAAAATGCACTGGAATCGCTTTCCGGACCTCTGCTCCATCCTCGACAATTGTGAAAAGTATGCTGCTCACCCCTCGCATCGGACGCTCCTCAGAGGGAGCCGTACGAATTTCACACAGTGCGCCGTCTTCGTCTCTGTTCAGTATGCGCACTCGCACCCGTTCATCTGTCGATTCCGCTTTCTGCAGAGAAACGCCGGGCCGGTCCGAAGTGAAGTGAACATGCCGTGCGTCTGGATAGAGGGAACTCATGATCAAGTACTTCCTATCCAGATGGAAATTGTTCTTCTTCACCTTCGCATTAAGAGAAAGGACCAGCAAAGGGCGTCTTGTTGCTTCTTCAGTAATCAGTATGCTCTTCTTGAAAAGACCTGACTCTTCCACAGACATCTTCACCCTGAGATGATGTTCAGCAGCCTTGTCGCACCTTGCATGCAGGCAATAGCATGAGACTTTTGCGGCGATGCTGCCTACTTCGTCAAGACCCACGAGAGTGATGTCTACATAGTAGGTTTGATGCTCGGACAAGTCAGGCAGTTGCAGGTGAGCCTGCTTCTGCTGGTCAACCGCAAATAGAAAAGGAGCCATCTCTTCCCCGTTGCCAGCATGGCTTGACACGGCGTCGACTTCTCGGAGGGCTTGCCCCATGCATTTCGCTCCGCGACCGGACGCAGTCAACACACCCAGACAAACACATATCGCCATACAGGTGAGATATTTCTCAGTAGATTTCATGCGGCTTCACGCCGTTTATGAAAATGGGCAACGATACCGAGGGCAAACAAAGCGAACAGTCCGCCGATTAAAAAAAGAAGAAAGGACCTGCCCTCATTCTTCGGCGTGGGCGCCTCAGAGCCATCACCTGACTTCTGAGCATTCCCAGGCTCATCCCCAATTCCAGTGACGTGTGGATCTTGATGGTCCTCTGTTCTGCCCACCAACTCATTGGTTCCTTCTGGAAACACCTCATTCTCCCTCAACCCGCCCGATGTGTATTCTAACGGGGGGGCGGATCGATAATCCGTAACAAACCGGCCGGGAGGAATCTCGTGAAAAGGCAACTCATAGCCATCCTCGTGAAAGGTCAGTGAAGTCATCTGGATATGCTTTTCCAAACTCGGAGTTTCAGCATCCTCCCGATCAAACACTCGAAACGTGATGTCTTTGGGAAATAGGGTGGTACCATCGCCAGCCAGTGAGAAGTCGGAAAAGGTCAACTCTGTCCGCTTCACCCCGTCCAGGTATTCCTCTTCCTTTGCTTTGCGAAGGGATCCATCTTTCATGCGCTCGAAATGCACTTTGTACTCAATACCGGCAACATTCTTCGGCCCATGCACAATAACGAGATTCTCAGCATCGAAGCTCCGGACAATATGTCCTTTTGCCCACGCGCGTGCATTGTGATAGCCCAGCTCGCCCCGTAGAACAAAAGGACGAGGGACGGCCAAGCGCCCAGTCGGCACCCCTTCTGCGTCTTTGTAGAAGTCCACAGCTCCATCATTTTGTAGCTCGATTACTTCCGCAACACTTTCGCGGAAATTCGCTACAATGTCAGGCTTGCTCGCATTTTCGCCTTCTCTTGACCATGGATACTGGCGAATCACCTGCTCCTCTTTGTGAGCATCTATCTCAATGCGCTGAGCCCCTTCCCCCGTGCCTGCATGCCTGTATGCGAACGAGTAAGACGCCTCTTCCAACAAAGCAGCATCACAAGAAGCCAAATAGTCGCTCCAGAGTTCTTCCTGCGAGGCCTCACTCGCCAACGAAGAAACCAACAGACACACAACCATGACGTTCATGCCTATACTCCTGCTTGGCAACGCGCCATGCCTTTATCCAATACCGCGCCCAAGAGGGATTCTCTGTTCACAGAGAAATCCGGGTACTTGCAGGCAAACCACTTATACAGACACGCACCCTACCGACACGACCATCTCACCAATTTAGCTCTGCGTGCATTTTTTATAGCTCCACGTGTCAGAACCGTTTGATGAAAAGGAAACCGTGCAGCTACCGCCAGTCACGTTCCCCTCGTCATCGTATGTATAGTTTATTCTGCCTGATTTACAGGATGCAGGAACTATGTGACCGCAAGCGCCGCTGCTTGTGCCCTGGTTGCAGGGTCCGACTTCGCCATCGCACAAAAAATCGACTGCGTCTTCAAAAGGGTCACTCTTCCAACCACAGTTCTCAGAAACGTCTCCCGTTACCGGATCAACTGTGACTGAGCCGGTGGCTTCACAGGTCGCGCATACCGCCGGCTTCCCACCTGTGCACTTGCACTCGGCACTCATTCTTTTTCCCGTTACGCACAAAAGCGAACACACGCAATAGCCAAGACCAATAACCAACAGGCTCTTCCTTACTACAGACCATCTCTCTCTTTGCTTGTTCATTCCTGTTCCTTTCCTCGTGGGAGCGCCCAGACTCGCTTGTGTCTGTAGAGGCCACAGTTCCTTCTTCTCAACAAATCGCAACTGCAGAACTTCGTCTGCAAGTACCCGCAGGTGATACCAGGAACGCCACCGCTTTCATTGACTCCCTCCACAAGGGGATCTACCGCCGGACTTCCTCGACAAAACCATCCCGTACAAAGTTACTTGCACAGCCTCCCCCAACTCAGCATCGCCGGAAGGGGCAAGCCAAAGCCTTACATAGAAGAACCCATCTGACCCCGCAGAGGCCTGCGCCTGGGCTACCCGGTCGATGTTTACGCTTATCGGTATCTGTACGCCGCGTTCGCCAATTGGCTGAGCCTCATCCAAACTGACTGCTTCGGCCAGCCGCTCCGGTTCCACGCGAACCACTCTGACATCCTTCCAGGAAGACTTGCCTTCCGCGAAGTCCAAGGAGACAAATGCCTCCTTGCGCTCGCGATCACGAATCGTGCCCAGACTGATTTCGTCCCGTTCCACGTTGACGTCACCCAGGACTCGAAAGGAAATCGGTATCTTGAATACTGCGTGCTTTCCTAGATCTAGAAGCAACGTATCGAAGTGGAGGCCAGGAGATAGCACAGATTTCGAGCGCAGGTGCAACACCGCGCGAAGCGCATTGGGAACTGACCTCCGAGAGTCCGCCTTCCATTCGCTGATCTCCACCTCGAACAACTGCGCACTCACCTTCGCGTCTTTCCCCTTCTTGAGAAAGGGGTCATCTGGGCGTCTTCCCTGAACAAAGACACTCAGGTTCAATGGCCCGGAAGAGCAGTCGGGCAGGTGGTTGAGGGTCGTATGAACGACTTCCTTCTTCTCGCCAGAAGTCCAGTGCCCGAATATGTGGTAAGTATCCTTAACTGTTACCTTGAGCCGCGCCCTGGCAAAACGAGCGGGTGCGTTCTGATCGAAAACGGCAACGTAGGTATCAAAAGTTCCGGGACGCGTGCGTCCCACTGTGACAGTCAGGTTGGCGGTCTTCCCCAGGGGAATTGACCTTGTGTCGAGTCGGACATCCGCACATACGCAGCCGCTCCTTGGGGGTGCCAATTCCAGTGATGCTGGCCCGGTGTTCTTGACCGCGAAGACACGAGTAACGAGTTCGCCTTGCCACACCTCCCCCATATCAACCGCTTCGGGCGAGATCTCGATGGTTCCCAGCACAGCGAAAAGAGTTAACGAACCGGCCAAGAGCATCAGTCAGACTCCTCTCCAGATAGGGACATAGCGCGCTTCTTTTTCCTGCTTGTGACAAGAATGAAAGCTACTGCCAACCCCACGACAACGCATCCACAAGCAAGTACGCTCAGGTATCCCTCGGTCCTTTCTTCTACGGTCCTGTTCGAGTTGGCGGGACGACCATCCAGTTTGGAACTGGAGGAAGGCTCCGAACTTGCCGACTGCGGCACCTTGTCCTTCAGCGCCAGGTCCAATCTTTTCTTCATACCCATATCGATCAAGTCATCGACGGACTCTAACTTAATATCGCTCCGCCCGACCTCATACATGACGCCTAGTGAATCGTCAGTTACGATGGTACCCGGCGGAAAACTCGGAGAGAACTGTCCCTGTTTGATATCGATATTGAAGCTCGCTTCTTCGACCTCAAGAGTTTCTTGACGCACAATGGGAAAAGCCTCGTCTTTACGGTAGAACACATCCGTGAAGGTCTTTGGAAAAGGGATGCCATCCACCATATCGTAGTTGGATGCCACTATCTCACGGCGAAGGAAGTCCCCTTTCCACTGTTGCATTCTCCGAAATCGGTATCCCAGAGCAGGATCGACATCAACGCGCCAGTACCCATCTCCCTCCTCGTCGGGAAACTCGTAAACGAACAAATCGGTCCCTTCAAGCTTCTCTTGTCGTATCTCTGGTTGAACCGTTCGACGCTCCAACCAACTGGAATGCAGAATCCCCAACCCTGACGGCAGATCGTTGGGGTTCTCCGATTCGAACTGGGTAACCACGGCAGACGGAACCTCCACACCGTCAGGATAATAGCGAACCTGGTTGCCGTTGCTTGTGATTACTACCCTGCGCTGATGGTCGCTGCTGATTGGACCCAACTTCGGGTCCGACACAATCTCATGCAAGGGGGTCTGCTCGACGCAATAGGAGCGAACCGAGTTGTCAAACGTATAGGATAGGCGATGCTGCAATGTACGCTCAGCCCGGCCAACCTCGTCATTGATATGGAGTTCGCGACGATGCCGGAGCGCCTCAATGCGCTCAGCCTTTTGTGCTTGACTCAATCTGGACGACGAGGCAATACCCTCCACAATCCTGTCGGTGTCCTGGCGCATCTCCGCTCTGCGCCTTTCCAGTTCCTCCTCAGTCATGAAGGTCTGCACTGTCCGAACAAGAGTGATCTCGCCCGTCACTATAGCGTTCTGATGCGCTATATGGCTTTCTGCAAGCTGCGAAAAGTTTGGAGGCGCAGCGTAGGCCGAATGTGCTTGACACAGCGTCACCATGAAAGCGAAAAGACTGAGTCGCACTTCAGAAAACAACGAGACCTTCTGTGAAGATCCGTTGGTAATGGCGTCACTAGGCTTTGTGGTTCGTCTCGGAGTGAGAAGTATGAGCGGCAATTCCATGAGTCTGCCCTTGTTGACTACTCAACGGTTTGAGGGACAAAGACCTCTGTTGTCGCGGAAATACACATGGGTATGAGACGTGGCCGCAGCGCTTCTCCTATCACTCGCAGCCAACGTCCCAGATTCTGTTCTGCAGTTCTGTGGGCCTATGCAACACCTCCAGACACAACGCACTTACAGGTACCCGTCACTTCTCCCGGAAAATCCAAGTAGCCATTGATGGAGCAATCGTCATTGCCTGTGCATGGATTTGCTCCTGTGCAAATAGGAGCAGAAGATGCGTTCGAGATAACGACCCTGCTCTCTTCCGCGCATTCGCAGCCTGAAGGGCAGTCACCCGTACAGAAATATACCCGCTCTTTTGCTCCCCCTCCGTGGCACACCTTGTCGTCGTCCCCTTCTTGCTGTTCGCAACTGCAATAAAGCGTAGAAGCATCTATACAGACGAACCGTCCGCAGGGATCCGCGTACCCCAGCGCCGCCAGAACGCCCAAGATCAGACCAATACTCATGCTAATCCGAAGTTTTCCCATTTGACTGATTCTCCTCTTCTGTTGCTCATAGACCAAGCAACCGGATAATAGGCTTCTCCTGCTGAATCCAGCGCCGAACGTTTCAAATCAACTCTCAATGTGCGCATAAGCGCCCAGTTCTTCGCGAGCATCCAGCAGGCCCTCCAGCGCCTTGGCCAAGGAGTCCGTTGAGCACTCCGTGCCGGGTGCGCTGCAGAGCGCGCCGAGGACGGTATTCGCGGAATCTGATAGCGCTAGGGATTCTGGTGTTCCCGCCAGGAGGGCGGAAACGTGTATGTATCGAACCACGGATTTGGCCCGTGGGAGAGCGCGGGCGAGGGTGGTGGTGCAGGGTTCATTGGGGCTGAGGAGTTCAGCGCTGGCGAAGGTGCCGGCTTCCGTGTTGTCCGGCGGAAACACGCAGGCGCGGTCGCCGGCGGGGAGGGCCCAGTGCATTGCGTCGGCTGTCGGGATGCAGTTGGGCTCTTCCAGGTTTTTCGGGAGGTCGAATTTGAAGATCTCGCCGGAGTAGGTGTGCAACGCGCGCCAGCCGGTGGGGCGTTCGGGTTCGAGGGTGCCGGCGCAGAGGCGTTGAGCCCAGTCGGGGATGCTCGCGGGGACGCTACCCCAGGGAATGGTATTTCGGTCGATGGGTAAGTAGAGCGTGGCCGGGAGGCCGATGGCTTCGCCATTACCTCTCTGCCCGGGCCCTCCATAGCCAAAACGAGGCGGGCCGTGGCGCGACTGTACCTCGCCATTAGCTCTCTGCCCGGGCCTTGTCCACAGGGTCCACCCCCGTCCACGCGGGGCGCGTGGCCACCCACGCCAGCGGGGGGCACAAGAACGCGAACCGGCACCTGCGGCGCCTGGTCTGATTATTGATCCATCCTTTTCTGCGGAAGACACAAGAATCCGGACGCCAAGAGTGGGGTTGCCCTGTTTTGACGGAGATTGAGATGCAGCGCACTTGTCCCCCGCTGGCGGGGGTGAATCGGCGCCAGCCGATTTGGGGGTGGATGCTTGTATTTCGTTTTCCCACATGTCCCAAACCACTGAGCTGGGCTCATGCACTGCCGTCACCCCCAAACCAGACATCCGTCCACAATTCATCGCAGCAATCCAACGAATTTAGCCCCGTCGGCTGAATTCAGGCCCCTGCGAAGCGAGCGACGTATACTCACTCATTGCCCGTACGACAGATTAGCACGCAGGCAGCTCTATGTCAACCTCCTTATGGCTTTCTCTCTATCTAGCATAGCGCCCCAATCGGTCCTAACCAGAGCACGACCGGGGCACGCAACGGGAACAGGCAACAGGAACAGGCAGGGCTGCGAGGAAATACCTTCTCCGCACGCCGCCCTGGTGGGGTTACCCTGTTTTGACGGACACGTAGGGCAGACCCCTGTGTCTGCCCTTCTTAAACGAAGCCACTGGGGCGATCCGGATGGACAGACACAGGGGTCTGCCCCTACACCGGAACGCTGCCACATCGGGGTCTCCCCGGTCCATCCAGGCTGCGGGAGCGCTGGGATGGGCGCATTCGTGGGGACTATCCGGATGGGCAGACACAGGGGTCTGCCCCTACACCGGAACGCTGCCACGTCGGGGTCTCCCCGGTCCATCCAGGCTGCGGGAGCGCTGGGATGGGCGCATTCGTGGGGACTCTCCAAATGGGCAGACACAGAGGTTTGCCCCTACACCGGACCGCAATCGCGCGGGGCTGCCCGGTCCATCCAGGTTTCCGCAGCGCGGCACTATCTGGATGGGCAGGCACGGGGCCTGCCCCTGCGTCAGAAAAACTCCAGGAGATAGTCGATGAACTGAACAATAGAGCAAAAAATGCCTCGAATACCGAACACCCAATGAAATCTTCTCGCAAAAACGGAAAATCGCTTCGCGTGCACTTAGAACGTGAAGGTACCCGCTCAGTCCCACAAGTCAGGTTCTCGAGTGGCTGCGTTATGGGTCTGGCGCCACAGCTCGTGAAGCCGCCGCTCCAGTTCGACGCCCTGCGCCTCACCCAGGCTGCCGCATCCCGCAGCCAGCAGAGTCCGGGCGTGCGCGTTCGACGCGTGTTCCCATACCGCAACGGTCTTGCCCTGTTTGTGGCCGGTAAGGCCAGTCCGGACGCTTCCCCCCGTCTTTTTGGGAGCGATGACCAGGATGACGCGGGCAAGCGCGGCGATCAGATCGTTACGAGTCACGGCGGCGTAACGTCTCCAAGGGGCGTGAGGCGAAAAGCCGCTGAGCAGCAGCGCGCGCCCTTCGCGCAGCGCATGGTCGAGGAAAGGCGGCGGCGTATACGTGAGCAAACCCTGGGGAAGCACGGCGAGCGTGGCGCCGCCGGCGGCCAGGGCGGCATCGTGCGCCGTGGTATCGATACCTCTGGCTGCCCCGCTGATGAGGACATCCCCCATCTTTACGGCGAAGCGGGCTATGGTCGCCGCTGCCTTGCATGCCGCGGGCAACGGGGTCCGCGTGCCGACAACAGCCGCTCCCGGACGGGCCAGGAGTTCAAGGGAACCCCTGAAAAACAGGAGTGGCGGCGCAGAGCGCTGAAGCTGGGCGCGCAGCATCCGCGGATAGGCCGTATCGCTCAGGGACACATAGCCGCCGCCCGATTCGAGGACCCGCTCAAGCAGCCGGCAGGCCGTCGTCCGCAAAGATGGGGTCCGCTCCGCGATCTGTGCGGCCACCACGTCGCACCGGGAGGGAAACGCGGCGAGCAGACTTTGGAGCGGTTGCGTGATAAACGTGGAGAGCGGCAGACGTAGCCGCCGGGCTGTTTCGAGCGTCAGCCGTACTGAATGCCGGCCGATACCGGGCGTCAAGGCCAGCGCCAGCAGCGCCGCGGCCTCTTCAGGCTCCGTTTGTGTGTGTCTCCCCATGGTCAAAGGCCATGGTAGCGGCCGGCGCCGCTTTTTCACAACAGCGCCGCCGAGCGTGACTGCCGGACGAATGGCTGCGAAGAGCCGGGGTCAGGAGCCGCCGGGGGCGGAGGCGTCCGCTTCTGGCATCTCGCGGTGCTCTTCGGGCAAGGGCCAGAGCAGGATATTGCGAAATTCGATGGGGGTGCCTTCGCTTTGAAGCCCGATATGGCCTTCGTTCACCGTAGCGCCCGTAGCGACGTTCTGCAAGAGGCCATTCACGAAGATTTTGATGGTGTTTCCCGAACAGATGACCTCTTTTTTGTTCCATTCGCCCAAGGGTTTTTCATTGCTCTCTGCCATTTTGGGAACGCGTCGGTCACCGGGCTTATTGGGTTTATGTTCGTTGAATTCCGTGCCGTCAATGACCCAGAAGTCCCCGGCATCGCCACGGTGCAGCTGCGATTCGATGCTTTTGGGCCACACCTTGTCCTCGCCGCTGATGTGCAGCAGGCAACCGCTGTTGCCGCCTTTTTCAGGCCAACGCCACTCAAACGTGAGTTTGTAGTTCGAGAATTTTTTCAGGGTGCGCATATAGCCTGCCGGGCTGCCGGTACAGCGGACGACCCCATCTTTTGCGGTCCAGACGGTCGTGGGATCGACAGTTTCGTCGGGGATGAAGAGTTTCCAGCCCTCGAAATCCTTGCCGTTAAACAGTGCACAGGGTCCGGATTCAGACGTGTCGCCGCCCGGGGCAGCGGCCTCAGCCGCCGCGGGTGCGGCTGCCGTAGGGACTGCCGAGGCCTGCCAGACCGCTGGAGCGCCGGCCAACGCGCAGAGCATCAGTATCGGGAACAGATATCGCATGTGCATACCCTCCCTCCATCGCATGAGTTTCCGCAGCATGGTCTCCAAACGCCCGCCATCATAGCACAGGTTCAGTCGCGGAGCAGAGCGGACAATACCTCGTCGATCCCAGGCCATGGCATGCCGCTCACCACGCGCACCTCTGCGCCGCGTGGCGCCCAGACCCGGGGGTCCGTCACCCCAAATACAGCGGTCGTACGCACCCCGCATGCAGCCGCGAGATGCGTAATGCCGCTGTCGTTGCCGACATAATCGCGTGCCGCCATCAGACGGCGTGCCAGAGCGGCCAAGGACGCCTCGCAGACGACTTTTGCATCCGCGGGCAGGGGGATCTCTTCCTCGGCGGGCCCCACGCACCAGTGGACTTCCCTGCCTCTTGCGCGAAGTGCTTCGGCCAGCTGAAGGAAGCGGTCAAGAGGCCAATTCTTCGTTCGGCCCCCACTTCCGGGGTGAATCACCACATCCAGCGGCGCAGCGTCGGAAGGCAGGGTGAGGCGAAATGGCGGAACCGCGTCGAAACCGAGGCAATGGAGGTAATATTCGGACGCATGGCGCGCCCAGCTCTGAGGCGGCAGCCCGGGGAACGTGCGCACGTCAGGCAGGCCGCAGGACTGGATGGCCCGTTTCAACGCGCCATCGTCGTCGCGCATCCAGACAAGCGCCGCGTCGAATCGCGATAAAAGCGCACGGATGGTCTCGGACGGCGCGGCAAAAAGCGAGTCAAAACCGGCCGCTTCCAGGTCATGGATGCGCTCCGCCAGCCCGGCGTCGCGCGCCAGCGCCAGGCGTTCGGGGCGTCCGAGCAGCTCGAGCACGGCGTCGCGCGCCATACACTGGATGGATGGACAGCAGAGCAGAAAATCCCCGATTCCGCCCGTATGCACAACCAGGATCCTCGGCCGCACCGGCCCGAGGTCCGGTCGAGATGCCTGTGAATGGCCAGCACGCACGGGGAAAGACCTCCCTAACCGAATTGCTCGAGAAAGGCCGCGCCGCGCATGGATCCCTCTTCCATGGATTGGGTTTCGTCTTCATGCTCGATGCTCAGCACGCCTTCGTGCCCTGCGTGGTGAAGGTGGCAGATGTGCTTGCTGCCGGGCCCGGCCCAGACTTCGAGACACGGGATGCCCGCGTCTTCCGCGAAATTGGGCACGGAATTCAAGAGTTCATCGTTCAAGAGGCCGGTGAACATGCCGACTTTCATGGCGCACTCCCTCCTCTTTCCGCCAGTGTTTCGGCAGCGGGTCACTCTGAAATTCGAAGCATGATCTTGATCGCATCGCTGGATTGGGCGTGTTCGAAGGCCCGAGCCGCTTCTTCCAGGGGATAGGTGGCCGTGATCATGGGCCGGACCACCAGGGTT
Organism: Candidatus Hydrogenedentales bacterium; assembly: GCA_050950105.1. Lineage (GTDB taxonomy): Bacteria > Hydrogenedentota > Hydrogenedentia > Hydrogenedentales > SLHB01 > UBA2224. The sequence goes on from JBMNGZ010000001.1 coordinate 384,582, forward strand.
CCGAGGGCCAGGGCCTCAAGGGCAGGCCGGAACGGGCCGCACCGTGAGCCGACGATCTGCACTTCATTGATCACAGGAAGGCTCAGGTCCAGCTGCGACGGCCCGGCGACCGTGGTCTTGAGCACGACCACGCCTTCGGGGCGAACGAGGTGCAACGCGCGCTCCAATCCAGACGGCGAGCCCGTGGCTTCGACCACGATCTCCGCGCCGGGTTCGAGAAATTCGCCGGCGAGCGCGGTTTTAATACGGAGCGGTTCCAACAGAGCCAGTTTCCAGGCATGTTTTCCAACGCATACGAGGTTCTTGGCCTGCAACCACAGGACCTGAGCCACCAACAAGCCGAGTTTGCCATCGCCGAGCACGATAATGCGATCGGCCGCGTCGATCTCTACTTGTTCAAGGATGCGGAACGCCGCGGCTGCCGGCTCGGTGAAGACGGCTATTTCGTCCGGCAGCTCGTTGGACAGCAGATGCAGATTCTCCTCGGGGAGGACAAGATACTCCGCAAACGCGCCGTCGCGGCCCTGGATCCCGAGCACCGTGCGCCGGCTGCAGTGATTGGGCATTTCCATTTCGCAATAGGGGCAGGCGCCGCAAACGCAATTGATCTCGCCGGTCACCCGTTTGCCCAGCAGATGGGCGTTCGACGCCTCTTCCACCACGCCGACGAATTCGTGCCCGGGGATGCCTGCAAATCCCATGTAGCCCCGGAGGATTTCGATGTCCGTATTGCAGATGCCCGCGCAACGAACCCGGATGAGGGCTTCGCCCGGTCCGGGCACCGGTTTGGGCACGGTGGCGACACGGGGTTCCCCGTCAAAAACCAATGCGTTCATGCGAGATGTTCCTGATGTGCTGTTGTCAGATTTCGGACCGCACCCACGCCCACGGCCGCTCTTGTGCGGCCGCATCGCGTCCAGTTCAGTTGAAAATGATATTGCCCCAGTCCGTCATGCGGCCGGTTTTGGGGTCATAGGCCCACGCCGAGCGCTCTTTATGAACGTTGTTGCGAAAACGAACAACATTGGTTGGCCAGGCCTCGCTTCGCCGGGGGCGCGCGCCGAGGGTGGCGAACGGGATCGCGAATTCTGCAGCCCAGCCCTCTTCATACGAGGCCGTGGCCACTTCCCAATCGCCGTTCCAGGCGGCGTCGCCGTTTCGGCTGTCAAACTGGGCCCCCCGGGGATTCACCGCGAACACATAGGTGGTCTTGCCCGGCGTCTGCATGGTGATGGCAAGATGTTCGTCGCCGCTCAAGGGCGCGTCACGCGCAGTCTGGGAAGCCGCCAGGGTCGGCATACGCGGCTCACGGGCGTACGCGGCGATGTACAGCGTGTCCTGGGTGGCTGTCAGCCACACGGTAGTCTGCGCCTCCGCGAAAATCTTCCCGTTATCAAGCAGGAAGCCATCGATTTGAGGCTCGGAAGGCCAGCATTTCTCCTTGAAGGCCCCGTCAAGCACCGGCACGACGTCAGAACGTCCACAGACTCCGACGACCGGACCTTTCAGGGCGAATACGCGCGGGTTGCGCAATACGGCCTGCTCGGCCGGAGCGTCCACCGTGATGCGCAGGTACCGGGTGTGGACCGGTGTGTCCAGGATGGCCGGCGCACGGAACCCGCCCCGATCGCGCGAGGTCCATTGCTGCACCGATTCGAATGATTTGCCGTCGCGGCTGCGTTCGAGGGTCACCGCGGCGGTACCCACGGTATCAAAATCGACGCGGCAGATAGGGCCGGGCTCGGCCAGAAAATCGTAGGTGGCCTGCGCGGTATGTTCGGTATCGGTGTATTCCGGCTGCGCCACGATCTCGAGAGGGCGGTGGCCCGCGAGCAGCTTCATCTCGCGGTAGGGCAGCAGATAGACCCCGAACAGGATCGACGACGGCACAAACAGGCCTTTGCCTCGGACCGTGTCGAGGATACGCTGGGCGCGAGCGCCGTCGGCTCGCGGGTCGAGAGCGGTCTGGCGTTCGATCAACGGCACGAGTTTCCGGATGCTGCCGCTCTGTTGATCCCGGGTAAAATCGTATTCCAGTGCAAGATACCCGGTCATGGAGGCCATGAGACTCGAAACCAGCTTAACCTGCGGGTCGCTGGCTGGAAGCTGCGCCCCCATATTTTTGCTGAACGCGAGAAATGCGCGCTGCGTTTCCTCAGGCGTTACGCCGGCCAAAGTGTTGCGATCGATGTGATCGGCCACGGCCGCCAGGACGTCCGTGTAGTCCGGTTCCCAGAGGTCCGCGTTGAAGTAGGCATTCAGGGTTTCCGGCCAAGGAGAGTGCGATACGCCGGCGGACCAGCTGCTCTGCATGGCGACCTTGAACGCGGCCGTCGGCACGGTCTCTGCTTCGAGCGGGACCAGCACGCCGCGGATTCGTCGATCCGTGCCGGAGAGCACGCCGCTCCAGGCGTAGGCGCCCTGAACTCCCGGTTGCGGCAACCCGAACACGTCGAGGCCGGCGTCCAGCCACGGTTTGAGGAGCGCTGCAAGGGCCGTGGGCGTTTCGGGCGACTGGATAACGCAGACCGCGGAGCGAGGCAGCGCCGCGGCAAGCACGCGCATGGTTTCCGCCGGGCCCTGAAACCCGTCGGATGCCACGAATAATTGCGTATCCGGGGCCATTCGACGTATCAGTTGGTCAAGGTGCTGCACGGAATCGGCCAGCATGGCCCCGGTATCCCCGGAAAACGCGGCGGCACGGGGATCACGGGCAATCTCTCCCGGCCAGTCGTGGTTTGCCAGGATGAATCGGGGTCTCAAGGTTCGCATCACCGGTTCCAGCGTGTCGGACCAGGCCTGTTCGAGAGTCTCTGAAAGCGGCAGGCCGTCACGAGTGTCATGAGCGACATAGGTGTAGGTCACGCTCACCACCCTGCCGTCGGGAATGGCTCCGCCGATGTTGCGGCGAATCAGCCATGGCGCGCTGGTCGTCTTGTACGGAAACGCGAAATCGCCCCGGTCGACGGCGAAATCCCGAACCGGCCGGTACGTCACGGCCCCCTGCGAGACCGTGATGGGCGTTTCCGGCGTCTCGAGCACATTGGGATGCGACAGGAGCGCCCAGTTGTCTTCCTCGAGCCGGACTTTCTCCGTCACCGTCTGGGCAATGGCCGCACCGGGGTGGCGATGCAGGAGCGGTGCGATGTCTTTGAGCGTGCGAATCACGGGAACGGGCTCGATGTGGCGCCGTCGCGCCTCGGAGAAGGTATCGACCCAACCGGAAAGGCTTTCCGCTGTTCCGCTCATAAAATCATCGCTCTCGAATGCAATGAGATTGCATTTCAACGCGGCAAACGCATCGAGCTGGTCGGTGGCAAGCGTTCCGCGCACCCATGCGCCGCGCCACGCCAGTTCGGGCGCGTCCTTGATGGTGAGGCAGGGAACCTCTCCCCGTTCGTTGAGCAGCTGGCACAGCGTCTGTACGCCGTGGAACGTGCCTGCCGGGTCGGCGCCGGTGACGGCGATCCAATCCTTTGTAACTCGCAGAGAATAGCCTTGGGGCGGAGTGGAGGGCTCACGTTCACGGCTTGGGATGCTCATGATGCTGCCGGGTTTTCGGGTGGTCTGCGGCTCGCGCGCGCCCGGTTCGCCCACGTAAATGCCTCGTGCGCCCCGCCGCTGGGGGTCGGCCGTCACCAGCGGCAGCTCAAATCCGGTCGCGCTGCGAATCAACGCGACGGCCGTATCGCGCTGCGCTGTTTGGGCATCGGACATCACGATGGGGTCGGTTGGCGACAGCCGAAACACGTTCTTGCCATCAAAAACCACCTCCTGCGGCACCGGAGTCAAGTGCAGTTGCGCGCCGGCGAGCAGAAGAACAATCACTACGGACGCCATGGTTTCCTCCGGGGAAGAGTGGGATTTGTTTACACCGCTGCCAGTATACCAAGGATGGCAGGGTGGGTGTAATCGCGATGCGGAGCGCCGGCGGCCAGCAACGGCCCTCAGCTCCGTAAACCGCATCCCCGCATGCCGCGCCGTTTACCGCAGGCTTTGTGGATGGATTTGAGGCCCTTTTCCTTCGGCGCACGGCCCGACGGATTGGGTTCCGGTGCTTTTCTTGCCCGGGCGTATGGCCTGCCGTGCTTCTTCCGGCGGATTCTCAACCGGTTCTGAACCTATGGTATTCTTGCGTGGCGGAAACGCTGGTGGCAGACGGGGCCGCACGAGCGGCGACCGCGCGATTGGGAGCCAGAGCTGAGCGCGCGTTGGAGGAAAAATACCATGGCTGATGTGGAGCCTCAGGCGATCCATCGAAATGCCATCGTGATCGACGGGGCCAACGCAAGCAAGTTCGATGAGACCCTGTTTCACCAGACGCTGATGGGCGGAGTGACCGCGGCCAACGTGATGGTCTCGGTATTCGACAATTTCAAGGAGACCATCCTCAAGATCTGCGTGTGGAAGCGGCTGTATACCCAGCTCGACGCCTTGCTTATGCCCATCCACCGGACGGATGACTTCGCGGCCGCGAAAGACTACGGAAAACTGGGCATCATTCTCGGGCTGCAAAATACAACGGCCATTGAAGAAGACCTGGAGCTGATCCCCGTGTTGAAAGGGATGGGCATCCGCATCATGCAGTTGACCCACAACGAGCGCAATTACGTCGCTGACGGCTGTTTTGAACGCGTGGATGCGGGGCTTTCACGCTTCGGGCTTGAAGTGCTCCAGCGCCTGAACGAGCATCACATCCTGGTCGACCTCTCGCACGCCGGCCCCCGAAGCACCGTCGAGGCCATGGAACGCACGAAGGCGCCTGTGGCGGTCATGCATGCAAGCCCGAAAATGCTGTGCGACTATCCGCGCAACAAGACCGATGAGCAGATTAAGCTGCTCGCTCAGAAGGGCGGCGTGTTCGGCTGCTCGTTCTGGCCCTACGGCTTGAAAAAAGGGGTGCAATCGACCCTTTCCGACTATGTGGACACGATCGACCACGTGGTCGACCTGGTGGGCATCAACTATACGGCCATTGCAAGCGATTTCTGCATGAATCGGACGCAAGCGGAGCTGCAGAGGCTCCAGAGCGGGCGTGCGAAACCCTGGCAGGCAGCCGATTTGACCTGGCCCGTCGTCATGCCCGAAGGTCTGCGCGAGCCTACGGACTATCTCAATGTAAGCACGGAGCTGGCCAGGCGCGGATACAGCGAGCGAGACATCACAAAGATTCTGGGCGGCAACTTCATCCGCCTCTTTGAGCAAGTCTGGTAAGGCTGCTATCATCAGACAAAACTGCGATCCGGGGAGGCTATTGATCATGACCACGCGACCGGGAGAGAAATTGGCGATCCACGGGGGAGACCCCGTACGCAACGAACCGATGCCGCCGCGCCATCTGTTCGGGGAAGAAGAAAAACAGGCGGTTCTCGCGCTGTTTGACAAGAGCATCGAGAGCGGGGAGGCGTTCGGCTACAACGGGCCCGAGGAGGAGGCGTATTGCAATCGCTTTGCCGCGTTCCTGGGCGGAGGTTACGCCGACGCCGTGAATTCAGGCACCTCGGCCGTCTATGTGGCTCTTCGCGCACTGGAAATCGAGGCGTTCTCCGAGGTGATTGTCCCGTCGGTATCCGATATGGGCGGCGTCATGCCGGTCCCGCTGATGAACTGCGTCCCCGTGCCCGCGGATTGCGCGCCCGGAACCTACAACATGGGCCCGGAACAGGTGAAGCAGACGATTTCCGAGCGCACCAGCGCGATCGTGGTGGCCCACATCGCGGGGATCCCGGTCGACATGGGGCCGATCATGCAGCTCGCGCGCGCTCGGGGCATCAAGGTAGTGGAGGATTGTGCACAGGCCCACGGGGCACGCTACCAGGGGGACTACGTGGGGACTTTCGGGGATATCGCGGCCTTTTCTACCATGTCGGGCAAACACCATGCCACCGCGGCGCAGGGAGGCGTGGTGTACACCCGGAACGAGAGCCTTTACTGGAAGTCGCGACAGTGTTCAGACCGCGGCAAACCGTTCGGTCTTGAAGGGATTGAGAGTAACGTCACCTGCTCGCTGAACCTGAACCTCAACGATCTGAGCGCGGCGGTCGGCCTGGTGCAGCTCGAGAAGTTGCCGGGCATGCTTGAACGGATCCGCCTGGTGGCACAGCAGGTGCTCGAACAGTGTGCGCCGCTCCAGACCGTCTCGATCGACCAGGGCCCCCCGGATACGGAAAACGCCTTCTGGTTCATGGTTTTCCGCCTCGATCCCGCCAAAGTGACCTGCGAACTGGATGAATTCGTTGGCGCGTTGCGGGCAGAAGGCCTGCCGTTCAGCGCCCATTACACGACGCCCTTCACACACCATGCGTGGTTCAAAAACCGGGCCGTCTTCGGAAGCACCGGCTATCCGTGGATGTGCCCGCTATACACCGGCGATCCCAATCGCCGCCACGTGCTGCCCAACTGGGAGGCCAACAACAAGTCGCTCTTCCTCATCAAGATCCATGAAGGCATGGCAGCCCGCGAGGCGGAGGATATCGCGAAAGCGCTGGCAAAGGTGGAGGCAGCGTTTTTGAAATGAGGCCCGGCACAACGCCCGCAGCCTGCGCGCGGGCTTTCTCTTTTTTGAGGAGATGAACCCAATGCGTCGTTCCTTTCTTTCGGTTGCAGCGCTCGCCCTGGCAATGAATCTTTCAGCCCACGCCGTGGAGGAAAACGGAGACGATCCAGCCCTGGCCACAGTGCCCATCATCAGGAATCCCGGCCCGGAATATGGCGACAGCACGCGGCTGTTTCAGGGAATCCCCGGTATCGAGCGCGCCCCAAACGGCCGCCTCTGGGCCACCTGGTACGCGGGAGGCGACAACGAAGGCCCGCTCAATTACTGTGCACTCGCGACCAGCGGCGACGATGGGGAAACGTGGTCCAGCGTTCAGCTCGTAATCGATCCGCCGGGGGATGTCCGCGCGTTTGACCCCTGCCTCTGGCACGACCCGTCGGGCAGGTTGTGGTGGTTCTGGGCGCAGGGATTCAGCCTCTGGGACGGCCGCGCCGGCGTGTGGGCCAGTACCGCCGACAATTCGGGAGACGCCTCGCCGGTCTGGTCGGAACCTCGCCGACTCTGTGATGGCATCATGATGAATAAACCGACGGTAACGCGCTCGGGCGAATGGCTTCTGCCCGTGGCTATCTGGGAATTCCCCGCCCGGGTGATGAAAGAGGAGTATGCATTCGATATCACCGCCGGCACGGGCTCAAACGTGTGGAGCTCGCGCGATCAGGGCGCTACCTTCGGACTCCTGGGCCGGTCGACCGTGGAAGGCCGCGCCTGCGACGAGCACATGATAATCGAGCGGAACGACGGTTCGCTCTGGGTGATTGTGCGCACCCGTAGCGGCCTCGGAGAGGCCATCTCCACCGATGGCGGCAAGACCTGGACCGAATACACCGTGGCGGAGACGGTCACTCATATCCCCCATGCGCGCTTTTTCATCCGGCGGCTCGCATCCGGAAAGCTCCTGTTTGTGAAGCACGAGCCGCCTGACCAGAAGACCCGTTCGCATCTGACCGCCTTCCTGTCGGACGACGACGGAAAATCGTGGTATGGAGGCTATCTGCTCGATGAACGCGGCGCGGTGTCTTATCCGGACGCGGTGCAGGCGCCCGACGGCACGGTGTACCTGATCTACGACCGGGAGCGCACGGGAGCCCGGGAAATCTTGATGGCGGTGTTCCGGGAAGAAGACGTGGCCGCGGGTAAAGCGGTTTCAGAGGCGGTCCGCTCCCGTGTTCTCGTGAACAAGGCGTATGGGAAAAAAGAGTTCGATTATAGCGCGAACAGCGACGGGCAGGAATTTATCGCCGGCGACCGGGCCGCGTTCGAGCCGGTCGAGGGCGCCCTGGATACCTTCGATGCGGGCGTGTCCTTGTTCACGAACCGGCAATATACCGCGCTGGCTCTCCCCGAGTCCCTTCACGGCAAAACGTTTGTCCGCGGGAGCATTGACGCCGTGAGCGCCGTCTGTACAAAGAGCGGCATGGTCTATGTGCTGACGCCATTGCCGAACCGGAATCGAGACAGTATTCACGACGCTCTCGTTGCCCAGGGCTTTGTAAAGGTCAAATCGCCAGAATTTCTCTTGTTCGGGGCGATCCCGGGCAACATCGTATCCGTATTTCAGAAGCGCGTCGAAGAGGGCGAAACCCTGGCGCTCGGCAAGTGGGGGATCCTGGTCTTCTGAGCGTGCCGCTGCATTTACCGTGCATGGGCCGCCCGCGGCACTTAATCGAGCGTGGTGTCGAGCACGCTCTGAGCGCGTTCGGCGCGATACGTCTGGAGCGCTTCGGAAAGCGCGGGCTGCTGAAGCGCCAGGACTGCCACGGCCAACAACGCGGCGTTGACGGCGCCGGCTGCTCCAATGGCCAGAGTGCCTACCGGGACGCCCGCGGGCATCTGCACGGTGGAAAGCAGTGAATCCAGCCCCTGCAGTTTGCTCTCGATCGGCACCCCGAACACCGGCTTGAGCGTCGCCGACGCAATGACGCCCGCCAGGTGCGCTGCGCCTCCCGCGCCCGCGATATATACGCCGCAACCACGCTGTTCGGCAGCGGCGAGATATTCCTGGAGCGCTTCCGGCGTCCGATGAGCCGACAGAACACGGCACTCGTGTGCAATGCCAAATTTTTTGAGTGTCTCGGATGCGGAACTCATGGTTTCCCAGTCGGACTTGCTTCCCATGATCACCGCAACCTGAATACCTGCACTCTCTGCCATGACACCTGCTCCCTCGCTGCACCCGGCCGCACCAGCCGGACGTCTCTTTGAGCCGCTCCTCATGTTCCAGCGGCGGGACAGAACCCGCACAATAGCCAAGGCTCCGCGCAGGTGTCAAGAAGAGCGAAAAACCGGGGTATTCGAGGGTGGGTTTGGCGACTGCTGCGCTCCGTTCCGCGGGGCTCCTCCGCCGGGCAAGTGTCCGAAACGCAAGCGCTCTGCACCGCGCTACCCGGATAAGACCGCCCGTGCAGCCGTTCTGTCGCAGTTCAGGTGGTCCCGCCAGCCAAACGCGGGCAACCACGGCGACTGATTTCCGCAGCGCTTGGGCACGGCCCTGGTCCATCTTGCTAAATCACCGTTGTGTCCTGCACCATAGCGCAGGTACTCGTCATGAGGTAAGCAGATGACCCCCGTGTTTCTGACAGCCCTGTTCCTCGCCCTCAACGGTCCATTCGCCGCCGCGGGTGAAACGCCAGACCTGCTTTTAATGGCGCTGGAGCCGCCCCCGCCCTCGCGCGAACACTTCGCCGCGTACGCCGAAGCCGGCCTGAACGTGGTGACGCTCTCTGCCGGGGCGAAATTCACCGAGGAAGCCGCCCTTGCGGTCGAGGCGGGATTGTCGGTTCTAGTCGCCAATCCGGCCGCAATGGATGGCGGCCTGGCCGCGGGCCTGGGCAAAATGGAGAGCGGCCCCGCCATCGCGGGCTGGATACTCGGCACAAACGTCACTATGGCCGACCGGGACGCCGTGGAGGCCCAGTTTGAACGCCTGCAGCGCCTGGATTCGCAACAAATCGCGCTGACATTCGCCTCCATGGACGACGCGGATGCTGCGGCAAGCGCTGATCGGCTTTTGGACGCTGGCGTGAACGCCTTTGGTCTGCGCGCGTTCACGTTGAAACGCGACGGTTCGAAGGCGCGCGCGGATTATTTCGGTTATCTCGCGTGCGCCCGCGAACTTGCCCGGAAACACCGGGCGCGATGGGTGGGATTCGTGCAGGTTACGGAAGCGGGAGATTTCCGGTTTGCATCGGAAAGCGACTTGCGCTTTCAGGTCTACAGCCAGCTCGCCTTTGGCGCCCGCGGCCTCGCGTACCACCGCTACTGGCTTACCATCTCTCACGAGCTGTGGCAGGCCAACCCCAGCGCCGGGATGCGCGCGAGTATGGTGAATCCGTTTACGGGCGAGCGGCACTATACATGGAGAAACGTCGCGGAGGTGAACCGGGAGGTGAGCGCGTTGTGGCCGGTTCTGCGTGAACTGCGGGTCTCCGACGTGTTTTTCGTGGGCGACGTCCCTTCGGGGATGTGCCCCTTCCCTTTCGGCAAGCTGCCCATCCGGTCCGTTATCGCCCAATCTGCTCTGCTGAGCTGCCTGCGAGATGGCGACGGCCGCGACTGGGCCTTCGTAGTGAATGGCGTTCATGGCATGCAGCGAAGCGCGCAAGCAACCGAACGAACATTGCGGCTCCAGCTCGATCCGGCCATCGGCGAGGTCATGGAAGTGGAGCGGACCACCGGTGCGCTGAAATCCGTTGGCATCGAACGAAATGAACTGTATCTGACGCTGCCCGGGGGTACGGGGGCGCTGCTTTTGCTCACCCCGCGCGAGACGGCAGCCCCATCAGACCTTCCAGCACATCCAGAGAGCGCACAATAGCCCCTTGCGTGGTCAGCACCGCCGTGCGCCCTTTTGTGGCGAGCCGGGCCCGCCATTCCGCATCCTCGAGGAGTCTGGGCAGCAGTTCCGGCAATTCCACGGCATCGGTTTGAACCGCTCCGTCGCTTTTGAGCAAAACACCCGCCGGATCGATGAAGTTACGCATGAACGGGCCGAAGACGGTGGGAATGCCCAGCGCCGCGGGTTCGAGCGGGTTATGCCCGTCTACGCCGGGATAGAAACTGCCCCCGATCACAGCGGCCGTGGCCAGCGCATAGAACTTAACGAGTTCCCCCATCACATCAACGACCAACAGCCGCTCACCCGCCGCTTCCTGGCCCTTGCGAAGGGCAGAATACAGCAGCACCGGCTCCGTGAATGCCGAACTGACCGCGCTCACGCGCTCCAGGTGGCGCGGGATCAAAATCAGGCGCAGCTCGGGAAAGCGCGCGCTCAATTCGGCCCAGCATGCCGCGGCCAGGGTCTCATCGCCGCTGCGCATGCTTCCAAACACCAGCACGGGGGCCTGCGGGGGAATGCCGGTCAGTGCACGCAGCTCATCCGCCTCTTTTTGCGAAAATTCTGTCTCCACGCCCTCAAATTTGGTGTTTCCGGTGACATGCAGCGCTGATTCTGGCACACCGAGCAGGCGAAGGCGCTCCGCATACTGTGCATTTTGAGCGCATACGGCCGAAAGCGCCCCGAACACCGGCCGCCAGAAGGCTTTCATTCGAGTGTAACGACCGAAATGCTTGTCACTGATGCGCCCGTTCAGAATGGCGACCGGAACGCCCCGCTGACGCGTGAGGCGCACCGTATTGGGCCACACTTCCGTTTCCAGCAGGATCAGAAGGCGCGGAGCAAGGCGCTTCAGGAAACGGGTGACGGATATCCGGTGATCGAAGGGAAACCAGGTCACGGGGACCGGGCCTGCGATCATCTCGGCCTGATGCTGGCCGGCCAGCGTCGATGTGGTCAAAAGGAGCGGTATCTCCGGCCAGCGCGCCGCCATGGCCTCGAGAATGGGTCGGGCCGCATTGACTTCACCCATACTGCAGGCCTGCAGCCAGATCGGTGCTTGCGCCAGTGTGGCCGGAACGCCGGGAGCGAAACGATGCAGCAAAGGCCGGTACTTTGGCCGCATGGCCAGCCAGGCAGCCCCGGGCCCTGCGGCCAGCGACGTCAGCAGGTCATATGCGAATTGCCAGACCATGGGCCCTCATGCAAAACGGGCGGCCGCTGGCCTCATGCCAAGCCGACCGCCCGAATTTAAGCCATTCCTATGGTACGCCGCTGTCTATCTCGCCGGTTCGAAATACCGCGCCCCGGTCGGGTCGACGATATCCACGGTGATGAAGATCAGCAGGCTGTTCTGGGCAATTTCACGCGACTTGCCGCGGAAGAAGAAGCCGATCAACGGGATATCGGCCAGGTACGGAAGCCGTTCTTCGCCCTTGGTGGACCGGTCGGTGATCATGCCGCCCAGCACAATGGTATCGCCATCGTGCACGAGCGCATTGGTGTAGATCTCCTGGGTCGCGATCTGGGGATAGGTGGTTGTCGTCTCAATCTGCTCCCCGTCCACGATGCTCCGACTCGTGTAGGTATCCTGCCCCACATACGAATCGACGAAGGGATACAACCACACACGCACCAGGTCTGAACCGCAGACCTGCGGCGTCACCGTGAGGGTGATACCGAACTCGAAGGTCTCCGGGAAGATCTCCGTCGTCACGGCCATGTTGGAGGTTCCGCCCAGATACGAGCCTTCCGTCACGTTCACGGTGGTCTCGGCGTCGGTAATGAAGGTGCGCGACGTGTAATCGCGAATCACCGCGCGGCGCCGGTTCAGCGTCGTGATCTTGGGGGCGCTGAGCAGCTCGGTTTCCGTCAGGCTGTTGAGGAAGTCAAACGTAACGCCCAGCTGGTCGCCATCCGCGTTATCCGTGATGGTACCGGAGAACGTGAAGGCGCCCGGAGGTCCGGGATTGGCAAGCGCATTCAACAACCCCTGCGTGATGGTATTGTTGATAACGCTCGTGCCGTCCGGCCGCGTGTAGAACGGGATGTCTTCCATCACGCCGTCGCCGTTGATGTCGTACGAATAGGTTGTCTCCTGCAGGCCGGGAACCGCGCGTCCACGGCTGTTCACGTCCGACAAGTTCACATCCCACTCGAATCCAACTTTGTCCAGGTCAGACACACTGACCGTCACGAATTTGGCTTCGATGGTGACCTGTTTGGGCACCAGATCGATCTGCTCCAGTTGTTGTTCAAGTAAGTCGAGGTTGGTGGGGGTATTACGCGCCACGAGCTGGTTCGTGGTCGGGTTGTAAATCATATATGAGAGTACTTCTTCCGTCTCCGGCTCGATCACGGGCGACACCATGCGCTGCAACATCACGATGATGTTCGGCGCATAATTCAGGACTTCCACGCCGCCTTGTGCCGTGATACCGGAATCCGTCGCTTCGGTACCTGCAACTCCTGCGGTTGCGCCGGCACGCCGAGCGGCCTGGCCACCGCGAGCCGTTCCAGCCGTCTGTCCGCGTGCGCCGGTCTGGGTAGTCGTACCGGTCGGGGTGCTGCCGACGCCCGTAAAGCCAATGATAATGACGGCTTCAGACGCGGCATAGTACCCACCGCCACCGCCATAACCACCGCCGCCGTAGCCGCCGCCATAGCCGCCGCCACCGCGCCGGCCGCCGCCATAGCCACCACCGCCATAACCACCGCCGCCACGGCCGCCACGCCGGCCACCGCCGCCATAACCGCCGCCACCGCGCCGGCCGCCGCCGCCATAGCCGCCACCACCGCGCCGGCTACCGCCGCCGCCGCGATACTGCCCCGCGCCGCCACGACCGCCACGCCGACCGCTGCTGCCGCCATAGCCACCACCGCCATAGCCGCCGCCGCCACGCCGGCCACCGCCATAACCACCGCCGCCGTAGCCGCCGCCATAGCCGCCGCCGTAACCGCCACTACCGTAATAGGGCGGAGGATCAATGTCCAGATTTTCAGCGCCGGCATTAATCAGCTCGTAATACCGAGTCTCCAACTCCTCAAACGACTCCGTTCGGATTTTTTCCGGCGTACTGATCCAGATGAAATTTTCCTGAACGACAAAGGAGAGGTTGAGCGAACGCAGCAGCGCGTTCAACGCGTCACGGAGGGTCACATCGCGCAGGTTGATATACGGCACGATGCCGTCGGTCACGGTTTCATCTCTTTCCTGCACCATGCCGACCGTTGTGGTGCCGTAAGGCCCGTATGCGGTTGGAGCTGCCCCCATAGGCATCGCCGTCGGGCGAAATGCCCCCATGGGCGCGTCGTCATCATCATCATCGCTTCGACGAGCGGATTGTCCGCCCTGCATGCGCATGGGCTGCATCTGCATCGGCATCGCGGCGCCGGGAACCGCTCCGTAGGTGGGGCGTGGAACCATTCCGTAGGTTCCTGGTGTTCCCATCGTCGGGGCGCCATAGGCCGATACCGGCGCCGGCAGCACATCTTGCGGGGGGCGGACAACACGGGTATCGACCACGATGTTGATGCCCACATACTCCGACACGAACTCGATGATACGGTTGATATGCTCCCCTTCGAACTCAATGGAAACGGGATTATCCAGCGCGTCATCAATAGCGGATTTCGGCTTTACGACGGGCTCAAACTCTTCTTTGGTGATGTCTACCGGGACTTTAAATGGCTTAATGCCGCCCGCATCGGCGCCTTCGGGGAGGTTTTTCATCCGTTCCAGATGCTCACGGCGCCGTTCCGCATCGATTTCGTTTTGCTTTTGCGCATCGATACGGCGGCTTTCATACATGCCTACCGTGGCTTTCTGAAGCATATCATGCGCCCTGCGGTTTTTGGGCTGGATCAGCAAAACCTCTTCGTAGCGTTTCACCGCTTCTTCGAAGATCTGGTTTTCCATGTAGACTTGCGCTTCGTCCATGAGATCGCGCACGCGCCGGTTCTTGACCTCCTCCACGCTGAGCAGCATCTCGCCGCCCCCCGTCGAGACTGCCTCGAGTTCAGCTGGAACGAGGGTCTCGAACTTGGGCACGGCATTCGGATCAGCGCCCGCGGCCTCCAGGTTCAGCTTGGCTTCGCACTTCTGGGCCATCTGGCGTGCGAGCGTGTAATCGCCACTCATCGCCAGTGCGCGTTCGAAGCTCTCCAGCGCCTCTCGGTACAGCCCCTGATTGTAGAGGGACACCCCCTGGCGGTAATGGAGCTGTTCGGGAGGAACGCTGGTTTCCGCCTCTGCAGTGGCCAGCTCGCTCAGAACAGCCGATGGCGCTTCCAGCACCTCGACCTGCCCGGCCTGCACCTCGGCTGTTACCCCATCGCCGTCAGCCGTGGTACCACCATCGGCCTGTGCGAATGCTCCCAGGCACCACCACAGTGCGGTCAAACATACACACAATACCGTGGCGGCACTCATTCGCACGGCTTTACGCCGCTGCTTTTGCGTATCCATTGCGCTCGCTTCCTCCCGCTAGAGTTCGCTAGATTATAGAACAACACTATCGGAGTCTCAACGATTCAGAGTATAGGTATAGTTTTGACCATCCTGCTCTGAAAATATCACCACCGATCCGTCCTCCGGATCGATCGAGACCAGTTGATACGTCTCAAAAGATTCCCCAGCTGCATACCATTTTCGCGTCCGCGTCTGGATTTGGGCGCGGTACGTATCCCCCCATTCTCTGATCGCTAAAAGACGCAGGTTCGGCGGGGCGCCCGGACCGTCTTGCGGTCTCCTCTCATCGGTTGCTGCCGTAAACGGATTATCTTTCACAAGCGCATTATACGCCACCGGCGATGGTGGCAGGGGGTTTGCCGGCGGTGCCGGCGGTTTACCCTGCGCCTCGGTCCATTCTTCTGGCAAGTTCGTCGGGTCCGGGATCCGTTTGGGCGGCATATGTTGGGTAAACACCAGAGGCTGTTCCCTCGATGTCGTGCGCTGTGCCTGCTGATACGGGCTGCTTTGGATGACTCCCGGACGCCCTCCCGGATAGTCCTCGTCATCATCCTCGTCGTCATCGTCCCACAGGTTGACGCCCTGCATGCCTGGCATCGCGGATGAGGGCGGCATGGCCGCCTGCGCAGCCGCGCCGCGTTGCGCGGCAGCCGCCTGGGCGGTCTGCTCTTCAATCGTGGTTGGATTCATGACAACGTAGATCCGGTAGATGAGGAATATCACAAGGATGGCCAGCACCAGCCGTTCCTTGTTCATCCACCCCCAGTCACCGATTTTTCGAAGTATGTCCACGCTTCACCTATCCGTCTATCCGACACATCCCTGCACGCCCCCCCCGACGCCTACAACGTCTAGAAGGGTAAGTACATTTTTCGGAACACCTGCCATTTTGTCATCGGCTTCCGTCGCGCATAGTCCACGTCGTCATCATCATCGTCAAACCGACTCGACTGGCTACGCAACATTTGAAGCAGGTTGCCGTCTTCGCCTGCAGGATCTTTGCCCTTCGCCAGAATCGCCTCCGGGCTCAGTTGCTCCACCGGGGTATAGGTGGCCTGCGTCAGCACCAGTTCCACCATTAACGGCGGATCCGCACCGATGAGGAGGTTCTGGTTCACAATGGTGAACGAATCGACGCTGGCATAGCGCTGCTGGCTGCAGACATCATCCAGCAGTTTGGCCACCGAACTCATCCGGGCCGTGAACGCATAGCCCACCGACACCGCTTTGATCCGCTGCGCCGGCACCCGATCCGGCCAGATATACACGGCCTGAATTTCCAGCGGATCATGCGCGAGCAGCAATCGTACCAAGTTACATGCGATGGCGATCTGATTTAGATAGTCTTCCACCTCATCCTTGGTCATCGTCATGTTTTCGATCTGTGTGGAGGGCACGTCGATATCGATCAGAGGCAGATACATCCCTTTTTCAAGCGCCTCCACGCGCAAGGCCTCCATCATAGTTTCATACTGCGCGGCATAATGAAATTTTGGCAGCGTATTGGTGGGCACTTCTTCAAACTCCACCCGTCCGAGGCCGAAGAGATCCCCGCGCGAATCGATGGTGTTATACCAGGGAGTCAGCTGCAGCATCCAGGCGGATACGACATCTTCGGGAACATAGCCCCCGTAGCGCTCCTCCAAATCCATCAGTTTGGTGTCGTAGCTGCGATATTCCTGCTTTTTCTGATCCAGTTTCTCGGCGGTCGGTTTCAGATAGAACTGATAGCCCCCACCGATCACGAGCAGCAACACGAAGGCGGCGCCGATGAATATGACGTATTCTTTTTTCATCAGTCGTCTCCTCTCCGGGCGCCCTGACCGCCTCGGGTCCGTGTGGCCGGGGCACTGCGGCGGTACTGGGAATCCGTGCCGGCGCCACCTCGCAGGCCGACTCCTCCGCCACCGAGACCTCTCGCCGCGCCGCCACCACCGCTAATGACCCCCGTATTGCCGACTTCCGTGGCTTTCAGGGGTTCACCCGACACCTGAACCAGGATCACAAAGGTGACCACGGTCGGGCTGCCCGCGACAGCGGCCGGCAATCCCACCGCGAAGGTTGGGCCCAAGTCGGTGTTCGGCACGGGATTCACACTCCGGCCGTCGAGCTGTACTTCCACAAACTCGTCTCGAGCTTTCAAGCGCTCCACGTAGTTCAACACGATGCCTTCATTCGGTGCGTATCCGTGAATTTCAAGCCCGTTGGGCAAAGGCATCGGGTCGACTCGTTCCTCATCGGCCATCGCGCCCGGACGGCCCGCCTGGCCATAGGCGCCAGCGCGTGGGGCCGGGCTGGCCCCCCTGCCCCAATCGTCGTCATCGTCGTCATCGTCATAGCGTCTGCCGCTGCCGCCCCTGCGCCCGCCGCCCGCCCCGAATCTGCTGTATGCACGATCCGGCGTGATGCCAAGAAATCCCGAGCTGTCGACTACTCGGATGAGATCTTCGTCGTCGGGCACGGCAGGGCCGCCCACCGGCCGGCGCTGAATCGCGCTGGCACTCTGCACCCGCGCTGGCGGCCGGTAGTCGTCATCGTCGTCGTCATCAAACCTGGCGCCCGATCGGCTCGTCCGCTGGGGATCGTAGACACTGAGCGTCGTGCTGAATACCTGGGTAAACCACACCGAATCCCGCTGGCGCGCATCATTCAATGCGTTGAGATACTCCAGCCAGGGTCGTCGCCGCATATAAAACGAGTCGATGCTGGCGATATTGCTCTGGATGCCCTTGATGTAGTTCTGGGCAATGTTGAGATCGCCGTCATACTGGCAGACCGAGGTCGGGTTTTCGACCAGCCTGGGATCGTATTTCCCTATGACATCTCGCGCCATGTTGGTGTGCCGCTCCACTTCCACGATCTTATTCTGCATATCCGGGATGATCGTGGCAAAGATGGCCAGCACCGTCGCCAGGGAGGCGGCCCAGTAGAAATATTGCTGTTTTCGGCGCGCCCCTTCGATGATCCGCGGCGGGATCAAGTTGATGCCGATCGGCACCTCGCCGCAATTGCGCAGGGCCAGCCCAAGCACGACGGCCGCCTGTTCGGGGTGTTCGTTGATGGCCTGCGCCCCCGGCGCGATGGCCAGCCCGGCCAGCGGTTGCGCGATCCGGACTTCCATGTTCAGCTGGCGCTGGAAATACGGGACGACGTTGCGCAGGCAGGCGCCGCCGCCCGTAAGGACCACCCGGGACACCGGCCCGCCGCCCGGCTGCGAGCGGAAATACGCAAACGACCGGTTGATCTCCGTAACCAGCCGGTTCAGCAGTTGCCCAATGACTTCGCCGCCTTTTCCGTCACGTTGCGCATCGCCGGTCGGCGCAAAGCCGCGCTGCCGTTTCAGGCGCTCGGCTTCCTCGAAGTCCATGTTGAAGGTATTGCCGATCGCATTGGTAATGTCATTGCCCCCGAGGTTGAGGCTGCGCGTAAATCGGAATTGTCCTTCACGCTCAATGACGATGTCCGTCGTGCTCGCCCCCAGATCGATCAGGGCCACGCACTCGCCGTGGGCGCCAAATTCTCCCGCCGTTTTCAGCCAGTTGTATGCGGCGACGGGGCAGACATCCACGATGCCGACCGCGCGCTTTGCGGCCTTGATCGCATCCAGACGTTTATCGACGACATCCACTTTGATCGCGGCCATCAGTACGTCGTAACCGCCCGCTTCCGTGCGAGCGAGCACCTGATAGCCCAGCGCGATCTGATCCAGCGAGAATGGAATCTGCTGCTGAATTTCGTAGCGGACGATTTGAGGGACTTTGTGTTCCGGCACGGGTGGCAGTGCCCGTGTGCGTGTAAACACCGACTGCCCTGGCACACCGAAGACGGTTTTACGCGCCCGGATTTTCGCCTCTTTGAGCATGTCGTTGAGCACGTCCGAGATGCGGGCAGCCCGCTCGGGTTCAGGCGCGGAAGGCGGCAGATCAAGTTCCCGCTGCAGGTACTTGGTCAGTTGGAAGCCCGTCTTTGTCTTAGTGAGCTCACACACCCGCAGCGCACTGGAACCAATGTCCAATACGAGCCGCCGTTGGAGCCGAGGACTTTTTAAAGACGCCATTCGTTACTTTCCGCCGTACTTTTGGCAGCAGTGCCGGTAAGCATCCGTAAACCGGATTCCTGCACTAAGCCAACCTCGTTTGCCGTACGAGGCGGCGCGAAATCTGCACCCCCTCATGATCGGCCCCAAGTCATAAACCCTTACAAATGATTGTAATAAAGAAAACCATGTGTGTCAAGAGTTAAATCGCCCCTGACAATTGAACCCTGTGACCGGTTTTCGTCACCGCCGACCCCTCGCATCCCATGCCTCGATATCCATCACACATCGGAATCCGTAATCCTTACGCGCTACATCCATCCGATCAAAATGGCGGCGGGCGCAGCGCACATCAAACGGCTCACTCATGAACGAACCGCCACGAAGAACCTTATAGATCTGGCCATAATCCTTGGTCACATCCGGATTGCCGGGATAGGCCTCATACCAGCTCGACGTCCATTCCAGAACATTGCCCGCCATGTCCGCGCAGCCATACGGTGAGTTTCCGGCAGGATACTGCCCAACTTCGCGCAATTCAAGGACGCCCGAGGATAGAGAATTGCAGTTTTTCCGGTCAAAATCATTTCCCCAGGGATAGGTATGGCCGCTCGTGCCCCGGGCCGCTTTTTCCCATTCGAGTTCGGTGGGGAGCCGTTTGCCGATGGCCGAGGCATAGGCGGCTGCCAATTGGAAGGTAATGCCGGTCACCGGAAAGGTTTCGTGGCCTTTCGGGAAGGTATGGGCAGGCACGGCTGCCTGGTACTGCTCGTTGGTGATCTCATATTTGTCGATGAAGAAGGCTTCCAGATGGACCTTTCGCTGGGGGCGCTCGTCCGGGGCCGCATTGTTTACCCCGCAGATGAATTCTCCACCGGCCACCAGCACCATGCCCGGAGGCGCCTCCCCCACATTCAGCTCGAAGTGCATCGTCTCCTGCTCGTTGGGGCCCAATTCAATGGAGCGTTCGGCCTCCACAAAACCTTTGACCTTCAGCGCTACGACATAGGTGCCTGGGCGCAGGGACAGGGTTGCCGGGGTAAGCTCATCCTGAAGCTTTTTATTTACAATGATTTGTGCACGTTCGGGCAGCGACGTGACCTCCAGTTGCGCGGGCTTGGGCTCCAGCTTGTGGCTGGTCGACGCGAGCAGGTCCTCATGCACTGTGATCGTTCCCGGAAACGGCTCATAGTCTTCCAGTTCCAGGGTGTAGCTGATCTCGCCCGCGGGAACACTGCGCCGAAGGATCGGGGTGGCGCCCAGCTCCGTGCCGTCGCTGAGAATGACCCGGGCTCGCTCGGGTTGAGAATTGATGGTGAGCCATCCCGTCCGCGGGTGCATTTCAATGTGCACGCGCTGTTCGCGGTCCCGCTCCGGCACGACGGCGTTGGTCATGGCATCCCGGTAGCCCGTCTTCGAGACTTGAATGAGAACCCGGCCCAGCGGGAGGCCTTCGATGGTCAGGGGCGTATGGCCGCGCGGCTCGCCGTTGATGACGACCACCGCGCCCTCCTCCGGGGCGGTTTCGATGATCAGCGTGCCGCCGTACTGCCCTCCCCGGCAAGCACACAGAGTCGTCACCATCAGTGCGAGCAGCACTCGTAGCCCGGGCGCCAGCGTTGCCGGCATGCTCTGCGGCGACTTTTTCATCCGCGTGTCCTTAAGCCCATGCATACGTTCCATGGCCCACGCATCAAACGTCCCCAGGAGAGCCGCCCACGCACGCCCTGCAAAAGCCCGCGCCAAAACAAGGAAGCGGCCCTCCCCTGGCAGCCTTCACTTGCTCCTGCGCTCCATTAAAGCCGATCTGCCCCTATTCCGCAAGTCTCCAGCGAAAACAGCACACAAAAGGGCCGGTCTCCTCTTTTCGCAGAGGAGACCGGCCCGCTGTATTTTCACACCTTCCTGCGCGTACTCGTCCTCCGAACGCGCGCTATTCTTCGCGAAGGATGATCTGTTGTTTGCCTCGCTGGCGTTGCCGCCCGATGTAATCACCCATGCTCGTGTCGCGCACAACCTTGAAATGCACGGTCGCCGGAGAGCTGTCGACCATTTCGCCGGGGTCCAGGGGATCGCTGAGATCGCGAGGATCCCAATCATCGTTGTTGTTTTCATCCAGAAACGCGAAGGCCTCGAACACGTACGACACTTCATCTCGGCCAGCCGGCATATGGTCGAGATCCGCAGCGAGGACGCCGGGAATCTGCAACATTCGGATCTCGCCTGAATACTCGTATTGGTCAGGGTGAGCCGCCAGCGTCCCGTAGGCCACTTCCAAGCCCTCGCGTTTGAGCGACCACGCTACGCGTATCTGGCTATTCGGGCCTTCGAGGTTGGGCGGCATCACCACGCCGAGACGGAACAGGGCCTCCACGCGCAAGCCGCTGGCAGGGTCCGGCCTGGTAACGGATCCCGCCGCGCCGAAATTGATGTCGCCATCGGCAGCGCTGAGGATCTCATCGTTACCGCCGTTATGCCACAACTCATACGTGACGGTGGTATCCAGCTCGCCCTCGCCACTGGTGAGCTTAAACCGCAGCCAGTTCTTCCGGGTCCGGTCATTAATCGTGATTTCTTCGCCAACACCTAAAATCAGGTCATCGTCCGGCCACAACTCGTAGTTGCCGGCCTCGTCGGCGCCCAGCACGACCATCAGGATCCATGTGTCGGTAAGTCCGTTCTGAGGCAGCGCATCCACGAGGTTTGGCGCTACAACATCGATCAATGTCTCTGGAGTCCAGGGACTCCAGTCCGCCAGCGGGGGGAGCGTCAGTGGCGAGTAGGGCCCCATGAAGTCTTCGCTGACCCAGAACCGGTAAATGAACCGGGGCCGCGCTTCGAGATCCTGGGCTTGAGGCTCCAGCGCGGTGGGCCGGTCGATGTACCAGTAGAAAGGCAATGACCCTTCCACTTCCCCGCCGTCGATATTCGGCAGGAGCACGGTTTGGACGCGGGTCATCCACCACACATGCAGCGGATCCAGGGCGTCGCCCTCGTCGAGGGTGAGACCGGTCACGTTGCCGGCCTGGTCTTCGCCCACGAACTGCATGCCCATGTGCAATGTGGAGCCCGAGGCCACCTTGCCGTAATTGATGCCGGGCGATGCGCCGTCCGTGAACGTCCACCGGGAGGCCACGACGCTGTTCTCCTGGTCGATGTACGCCGAACGCGGCGCGTTGCGGTCAAAGCCGCGGTTCGGCACCACCGGACCGGGCGCGTTAGCCGGGTCGTAAGGCGGCAGCTGGCTGGACACGCGGTATTCGTACGTCAGCTCGCCGATGGCGGGCACGTAGGTGCTGTCAACGAACAGGGCCACCGTAGGCGGCAAGGTGTGATCGGTCTGGGTGACCGGCCCGCTGGGCGTCAGCGGGAACCCCGACGCCTCGCGCGTGTATTCGCCGCTGTAATAGTCGCGGTCCTGCGGATTGCCTTGAATGATGTCACCGGTCACGGCATCCCTTGGCGGTTCGTCGATAAACGCCAGGGTGTAATCCGGGCTGGGTTGAAGAATATCCCCGAATCCGATGGTGATATTGAGGTTTTCCGCGACATACCCATTGGAGATGGAGCCGACGTTGAAGAAGGCCTGAGTGCCGCCGCGCAGCGGAGGCACGGGCAGGATCGTCGGAACTCCCTGAAGGAATTGGTCAAACGGACCGCCCGGAGGCGACGGCTCCGTCAGCGGCCGCCACGCACCCGTGACCGGACCGTACGGGTGGCCCGTGTTGGGCAGGGTCACTCCCTGCGCCGCATACAGCCCAGGGGCGTTGTTCAGGGCCATCACGTTCACTGGCATCGCTGGCGCCACCGTCAACACGGGCCGCGGCGGCACGGTGTCGATGAGGAAATGCCGCCCGAGGATGGCCTGCTCGACGATGATGCCCCCGTCGGTCAGGTCATGCGGCGTATCGCCCAGGATGCCCAGGCCCAGCGGGGCGATCACGGGAACGACAATGGCCGCGTGCCCGTCGTTCAGGTAAGCGCCCTGCGTCGGGGGGATCTGGGGCTTGCTATCGGACGGGTCGCCGCCAATGTCACCGGCAACGGTACGGATCGGATAGATATTCGTACCGAAATAGATGCCATCGCCATAATCCTGCAGTTCAATAGGAATGGAACGGTCGAAGTCGACATGTCCGGGGCCGAAATCGACGCCCTGCGGCACGATATAAATGATGTCCTCCGGCACGATGCCAAAAAAGCGGACCTGCACCTGAAGCGTGCGCTCGGGCATCGCGGGCACCGGGTTGGGCACGACTTCGGCGTAGTACCAGTACGGCAGCTCGCCGCCGCCTGAGCCGCCCAGGATCTCGTCTGCGCCGATATCCGGCAGCCTGGGATTGTCACTGTAGCGGCCGGTCCCCTGTACGTGCTCCGGTTCGCCCAGATCGGGGCGACCTTCGAGCTCGTAGTCGGTTTCCGTGAACGGCCGATCAATGAATTTGCCGGCCTTGTCGCGCACAGGATTCAGCTGATTGCGTTCCCAGTCCGTGAGACTGCCGTCGCCCATAACCTCCAGTTTGCCGCGCCACCACGGCAGGCTGGCCGGAGCGCCTTCGGGCAGGAGCATCGGGTCTACCGCGATGCTGCCGGTGCCCGGATGTACATTGACGTAATCGCGGTAGTTCAAGTACACGTCGTTGAACCGCAAATCCGCGTTTAATGGGGTCATCAGGTCGCTGTTATCGACCACATAGTAGATGCTCCGAGGATTGCTCGTCACCTGGCAGTCCTCCAGCAGCAAGCCCAACGGCAAATCATCGGAATCATCGACGTAATTGGTGACCGTGACCGACACCTCGTAGTGGTTGCCGGCACTGGTCGGATCGGGCAGCCCGTCGGGCGGGGCAGTACCCGTCTGGTTATCGACCAAGTCGAGGGTCGAATCCGACTCAGGATGCAGCAGCGGGTCGAGCAGAGTCATGAAATCGGGTGCGGAGATGACGATCTTGTTCGGCGATACACTGAAATGGTCGAGCGGCACGCTGACCGTCGTCGGATTGGCGCTGCTCTCGTCAGTGAAGGTGAACGTGACAATCACCCGGTCGTCGAAGTTATAGCCCGTAATGGTGATGTACTGCGTGGGATCCTGCATGGGCTCCGTCACCTGGGTCGTATCGACGAAGATCTGACTGGGCTCGATCTCGACGATCTTGGGCGGCCCGTCCATCACGTAGGTGAACCATTCGCTCCGGGGGGCGCGGGCCTCCACGGGCGTGGGCTGGGTGTTGCCGGCCGCGGTGACCAGCCACACTGAACTCACGTCGTAGGTGCCCGGCAGGTCGAACGGCGCCGGTGGCGTACGTACGCTGATATGCCCGCTGTTGTAGGTCATCACCCGCGCTTCCTCGGGACCGATCCGCATGTGCGGCATATTTGCCATCGGGAAATCGGCGCCCTCGACATTCAGCACGTCGCCGCCGCTGGCGGGACCCCAGTGCACCGGTTGCACAATCCGCCAACCGCCGTTCGCGGGCGGCGTCACGGTGTGATGCAGGGTCAGGGTATTCGACGTGCTGTCTGTGATCAGGAAGCTCTGGTTGCTGGAGTCGATCAGATACAGTCCGGCCAGCGCGCCCCAGCCGGGATCCGGCGCCGCGGTGAAGCGCTCGGCAGCGGCGTTCCACGTGCCGCCGGGGCCCGAATTCTCCGGATAGGCGCCGCGCTCAATGCGCCAGGCCCCATTCACCGGCGAGCCGCCGTAGAGGGTCAGTTCGTCGTCCGTGTTCGTCAGGATCATGAACGCATTGAACGAAGCATCCAGGAGGTAATGGCCGCCGTAGGCGCCCGGCTCGAGCGTGCCCGAGGTCACCGTAAAGGTGCCCGTCCCGCCGATGCCGCCCGCGCCCGATCTTTCGGTGTGCGGCGATACGTTCGTCGCAAGAATTCGCGGCAGGCTGTCCCAGAAAATGATGCCGCCCTTAATGACGTCTTCCTTGACCGGCAAGCCGGTGCAGGCGTCGTAGGTGACCAGCGCCACATCGACCGGATTCACGTTGCCCGGGGAGCTGATCGGCAGCCCGTAGGCCTCCGCGTCAAAGACCGTGAACAGCGCCTCGTAGAACGAGAACACGGTGTAATTCGCCTCAGGAACCGATGCCAGGCTGAGCACAGTACCGCCCCAGCGCAATTCGACGTCGGTCCACGGCCAGTTGCTGCTGGGGTGGTACGGGTACGGGCCCGCGAGCCCGCTGCCCAGCACCCGCACCTGGAAGGTCTCTCCCGGCAACGGTTTCGCCGGCACCGTGCGCGGGGCCACCGCCCGGCCATAAAGGCGCCAGCTTCCGGCGGAAGGCGGCACATAGATCGCGTCCTTCATGGTCGAATACAGGTCGCGGCCAAGGGGGTTGAACGCACTTCCAGCGCGCAGCACAACGGTCACGTCTTTCTGGCCATAGAACCCGCTGGGCAGACTGCCCAAGCTGCACTCGATGAGTGTGACGTTAAACAGGACCTGTTCCGGCACGACCGACAGGATATCCGCATCGCCGAGCTTGTGATTGCCCACAAACACCGCGATATCGTCAGCGAGGAAATCGTTGACCGTCCACGAAAACACCGAGGCGCCCGGACCTGCCGAGGCCGACGGCGCTACCGAGAGGATCACGGTGCCGTCAGCGCAATCATAAGACGCGGCTTTCAATTCAAAGTAGTCATCGGGCTGCGTGATCCAGTAGAACGGCGAGGAGGTCCGTTTCAACAGGTTCAGTGGGTCGGAACCGTACGAATCGCCCAGATGCGCGTCGCGCACGTTTTCAACCACAACATGCAAGCCCGCCGTATTAAACGCGGGCACATAGGGAGCGCCGCCAGTCCGGTCGATGAACGCGTTGGCCACGGTGATGTCATCGGGCCGCGCGGGCATCGCAAACTCGATAGAGCGCTGCGAGTGCCGTACATGCTGTTCGACCTTTTCGTGCGGCATGACCACGCCGTCGGCACCGGGCTTACCCGGGTTATTGAGCGGATCGTCGATGATGTACGTGCTGCCGTCGAGATCGTCGAAGGTGATGCGCAGTCCCGCATCAAATCCGTCGCCCAGCAGCGTGCGCGCCGTCAATGAGGCCGAATTCATCAGGGGACCCAGGTTGTAATCCATGAAATTCGAGGGGAACCAGTCGAATTTCGACGTAGGCAGGAATGGCAGTTGGTCATCGCTTTCGACCATGGGCGTGCTGTCGGGAAAATACGTGAAACCCGTGGGCAGGATGTCATAGAGGCCGCTCGGGTTGGTCACTTCGACGTCATAGGAGCCCCCCGCGCCAAATTCCGAGAGCGGTATCTGCACGTCGATGATTTTGCGCCAATCGCCCTGGGGCAGGCCGCTGGCCAGGGTCGACACCGAGGTATAGGGGCACTCCACCCCTCCGATACGGACCGAGCATCCATCATCGAGATTCCAGCCGACAATATCGGCCCGAAACACCCGGCCCGACGGCGTATCCGTGTTCAAACGGCGGTAAAAGTTGGGCGTAATCTGGATGATGTCGGGCTGCCGCACTCCGGCATTGGCGGTCGAATCTTTCATGCGGTACTGGTACTCGGTCATCTCTTCACCGGGCGGACTGTCCACGCGGGCGCCCGTGGGATAGAGATTGCGCACCAGCACATGCATCGGTTCGCTGTTGTGATTGACCGGGTTATACCACGCCGGCGGAGCCGGCGCCTCGACGTGCAACAACGCCGACGACAGCCACGTGCGCTGGTTCGCCCGCAGGTCGGGCGGCCGGACGATCGACCAGGTCCCGTCAAACAGCGTCGTGGTCGAACCCACCAGGGTCAACGTGTCGGTCGTATTTGACGCAATCAGCCAGCGGGTCGAGCCCTGCAGTAAGTAGTAGTTTCGGTATTGGTCCGGCGTCCAGACCGGATCCGGGTTATACGGGGTGAACGTGTTTACGTCGACGTTTCCGTTGGGGCCTTGAGCCACGGCGCCGCCGGTTTCGTCGATCCGCCCGTTACCGTTGAAGTCGAACCACACCTCGCAGTCCACGTTGAAGCGCAGCCCTTCCACCAGCACCCAGTTGCCGCCTTCCACGGGGCCGTGCGCGGGTGTCACCAGCGTCACCTGGGGTTCTTTCGACGGCTCTTCGACATACGTGAACCCGTCTTCCAGCGTATAGGTGCGCTCCTGATCGGTGCCGAAGGCTCGCACGATATGTACGTCGACCTTGCCCGGCGCGCTGTTGTACGCGGGCGGGACGCTCCCGACGAGCCGGTCGGGCCCGGTCTGTGCATTGAACAGCACGGGGGGATTATGAGCGCCGATGTCGCGCGGGCCGAAGTAGACCCGTGTGTCCGCGCCTCCTTCGACCAGGTTCTCTCCATAAATGGTCGCCGTCGCGCCGCCGGGCACCACGTCGTATTCGGGAATGATCGTGATTCCGTTCGACCACACCAGGCCGCCGCTGTTGCGTTCTCTCTTCGGCGGTTCTGGCTCTTCTAATTTTGAGCTCGCCGAACCGTTCTTATAGACAATGGTGTTACGCACGCGGGCATATTTCGGCGGTTCCGTGCCGGAGGCCGGCGACCACGCGCGGTGGACGTAGACGCCGCGATCTGCGTTCTCGATAATCGAGCAATGCAGGATATCGGTGAAGGTCGTCTCACCGTTGAGTGGATCGGTATCAATATGCACGCCGTCGCCGCCATTGTCCGAGATGCTGCAGTTGATCAGGAGTGCCTGGGCGTTGTCGCCCTTGATAGACACGCCATGCTCGGCGTTGGAGTCCATCCAGCAGCGGTTGATGGTCGGCCGGTAGGCATTGGGATTATCGCCCAGGATGCTAATGCCGTTGCGCCCGCCCTTGAGGCGCAACCCTTCCACCCGCGGGTTGTTCGGCTCCAGATCAGTCACGTTGTTCTCAAACAGCGGCGATGCAGTCCCGATGGTGATGACATCGAGGCCGCCGCCGTCCAGAACCGGCTGGAAGATATCGGGGCCGCCGGGTCGGGCCACGCCCAGCAGACGCACGTTGGCATCGGCGGGCATATCCACGCCGCCCGCCCACGGGGCGCTGTTATTGCGCGCAACAATCAGCACCGTGTACGGTTCATTGTCCATCCGGGACCGGGTAACCGCGTCGTTGATGGCCATCTGCACGTTGTTATAGGCATTGCTGGGGTCAGTCACATAGGAGTTCCAGTATGCGGGCGTATCTGTCGTGTCCACCACCACGAGCATGTTGGGGACATCCTGCGCGGCGGCGGGCAAGGCGGCGAGCAGAATCGCCACCGCCAGGTATAGAACCCATCGGCGATGCAATTTGTTCGTCATCGGCCACTCTCCAATATCATGGCGCGCGGCATGGCAACCGCCTGTCCGGGCCGTGTGGTAGCTACCGCTCATAGATGATTCGCACCTTTTTCTGGGCGGTCGTCACGAAATCGTGTCGCCAATCCCATTGACCATCGTTATTCATATCTTCGTTTGAAATATACCCCGCTTCTGCCGTCACATAGATTTCAAACACATCGGATTGGGTCGAAATGAGGTTAGCCATCCGCCCATACCGTCCGATCATTTCCGCAAATTGCGCTTCTTCGCCCAATAAGATCGTGGCATCAGTGACCAGCGGCGGCGCGGCGGCGGCGCCTTCGGGCGTGCCGAGCGTGCCCGTGTCGTAGGCCACCAGGTCCCCCACGGAGCGGTAATAGCGCCCGTCGGGCCACTCATAGCGGCCAGCGACGAGCCGGGCGGCCAGCTCACGTGCGGCGATCACGACCGGATCGCCCGGACCGTAGTTATCGGTATCGGGTAAGAAGGAGAACAGGCCCGTGCCCGCATCGAACCCCGCCAGCACGCCGGGAATGCCCATCAGCGGATTGAACTCATAGGCCGTGCCGCCACTGGTGGTAAAGGGCGACATCTGGGCTGTGTTGATGTTGATCCGTCCGTGGGAGCGCGCACGCGGCGCCAGCACCACGCGCGAGAAGCGGTTCAGCATGCCCGGCGGCGCCCAGTTCCGGATAAACAGCGCCAGGTAGTTGTTCTCCACCTTCACGGTGCCGTAGTGGATCACGCCCTCGGGATTGGGCGTGACCCCGATCCGCATTCCAAACGACTCTTCATTCGGGCCGGAGAGCAATTCGTCAGAATCGGGGAAGAAATTGCCGTTCCGGTCCTCCCATACCTTGCCGTCGCCGTAACTGTCGTCACGCTCGCCATCTCCGTCAATATCCAGCCCGCGATCGGTGAAGAACTCGATGTCGACGGCGAGATCGTCCAGGTAGGCGGCTCTGGTGTTCAGCGTATACATGAATTCCTGCCCGAACCCCGGTTGGATGAGGTTGGTCAGGTTGGGATGCTCTGCCGCGATCTCCTGACCCCAGCGCAGCAGATCAAGCTCGACGTCGCCGGTGATCACGTAGACATCGTACTCGCCGTCCTCGAGACCGTCGTCGGCATCCCACACGAACAAGGCCTCGGCGGGGCGCGC
This sequence comes from Candidatus Hydrogenedentales bacterium, assembly GCA_050950105.1. GTDB lineage: Bacteria > Hydrogenedentota > Hydrogenedentia > Hydrogenedentales > SLHB01 > UBA2224. The sequence goes on from JBMNGZ010000001.1 coordinate 413,919, forward strand.
ATCCGCAGCAAGTGCTGGATCGTAAACGTCCCTCCGGTCCATCCTGGGGTCGAAATTGGGCATATTAGCCGAGACGAAGGTGACCGGTCGGTCCCAGAGCGGCCAGCGTTGCGCCAGCTGGTCCACGGTCACCTCGGGCGGGAAATTCTCCGGCTGGGCCAGGAGGAAGTTGAGCTGCACCCGCCAATCCGGGAAGCTGGGGTTGTTGTTGAGCGCCGGCTGCCAGTGGTAGGGCTGCAGGAACACATCGGTCGCGGGCATCGCCACCGGCTCATCGAGCGGATACAGGAAAATGGGCACCCAGGCATTCGGCAGATGGTTCAAATTCAGATCCCACCGGTGATAATCGGCGCCGCCCGCTGCGCCGTCGATTTCGATCGGATTGGGCACCAGCGGGTAGAAATCGGCCTGGGCGCAGGTCAACACGATGGAATCGCCCGTCATGCTGTCCGCCAGCGCCACCGCATCGGTGCTCAGCTCGACATCGGCCGTGGCGGTCACCATGTCGTAGGCATGAAGTTCCTTCTGCCCGACCAGCGCGCGCTCGGCTACATTGCGCACAAACGCGTAGCCATCTCCAGCGGTCAGCTGTTCGCGCATCATCAGATGCGGCATCTCGAGCACCTGCTGGGGCGACGAGAAGGCGCGGTTGCGCACGGTCTGCCAGCCCAGGGCCCATCCGCCGAAATCGAGGTCCCAATCGGCCGTCAGAGGATCAGGATCCAGGGCTCCGCCGGTCGGTCCGAGATTGAGCATCCGTTCAAACACGTTCTTACGCAACGGCGTGCCCCAGAACGCGTGCCCGTATTCGGCCGCTGCGCCCGGCACGTCCAGCCAATGCGTCAAGTCATCTTTCCACGGCCCAAAGCTCGGCGCCCAGTCGTCGTACGCGCCGTCGGTGGCCGTCCAGCGGTCCACGTCGCCGAAGCGGTCGCCCGTGTAGAACGGGTGTTTACGCGGAAGCGAGCGGTAGAAATCGATCCCCATCGTGTCATCAGGCCACCACGTCGGGAAACGCGGATCGAGCACGGGTCTTGAGTCATAGGTGGCCGCCCCAAAACCCTCCAGGTTCACGGTTGTGTCAACACCGAGCGTGGGATATGCAATCACATCATCGATAGCGCGGTTGATCACGTCCTTCTCCGAATAGGTCACGCGATCCACCGCCTTGCGGTCTTCACCCGGGCCATCGTAGAGCGTCACGACCACGAGGTCGCCGGGGGCCATGCGCCGCTCGACAAAGGCCTTCCACTCGGGGTGGTCCTGCCACGAGCCCAGATACGGCGGATAACCGGGGGCGCCAGGCGCAGGCAGCATATCTCCGGGCGCAGCATCCCAGTAGCTCCGCTGATTGGCCCCGTAATCGACCGAGAAGATACTGTATTGGCCCGGAGCGGCAGGGGCATACGGATGGCCCGGGCTTGGATCCCACCGCTCAGGCCGGTTCTCATCAATCATGCCGTCGCCGTCGTTGTCGATGCCGTCGTGTTCGGGATAATTCGGCAGGATGCCGCCCCGCAACAGGAGCAGCGCGAGCTGGTGCAGGTCGGAAAGCGCTTTCGGCACGATGGCCCACGGGCCGTTCAGCGGCCAGGGAACCGCATACGTGAAGCCGGGGTCGGAGACCTGCTCCAGGCTCAGGGTGTCCTCCGTGTTGGCCACGATCCACCAGTAGATGGATTCGCCGGCGATGATCTGGCGCAGATACGCGCCCACGTACATGTTCGGGTACCATGCGCCCGGAGGATTCATGGGCGGGAGGGCCGTAAACGTCCGCTCGGCCGGATCGCTGGTACCGTAGTCGCCCCAGACCATGAGCTGCGAGTAGGGGTTATTGTACCCACCCAGCCACACCTGGGCCTCGACGATGCGGTCCCAGGCTTTATCCGGCACCGGGCCAAGCACGGGATCACCCGTCGATTGCAGCAGATCTTCCCAGAAAGGGTCCGGCCAATCCACAAAATCGACATTGGCCGCCCGGTAGAATACGCCTTCAAGCCCCAATCCCAGCACATCATTCAAGACCGGGTTCGGGATGGGCGGCACGGTCACGTTGCTCAGCCACGGCACGGCCGGTCCTCCCGCCAGGCCGATGCCGTTCTGATAGATCAGCGGGGTGAGCCCCGAGGCCGGATACGGCACAACGGCCCCCGGGCTGTCCAGATAGTCGTATTTGTTCACTCCAACCAGCAGCGAGCCGCCCGGCGCAATGAACGTGCCCTCGGGGAGGCGCATCGTCGTGTGGCCGATGTCCCCCTCGTAGCCGATCTCGATCTGCCAGCCCGAGACGTCCACTGACGCCATTTCAGCCCAGCGCGCGCGTTCCGCGTCATCCTGCGGCGCGTTCATCAGGGCGGGGTTGTCGAGGTCCGCATAATCCGGCGCTTCGGCGATATTCACCAGTTCGATCCATTCGTGATCGGGTTCCTGGCTGAATTCGAAGAAATTGAGGGCGATCGCTCCACCCGGAGGCGCCGCAGCCCCCATTTTGAACGCCACGCAGAGGAAAATTTGCTCGTCCGGGTCGCCCGACACGGGCGGTATTTCAACGGTGTAGGCGTCGTCCTGCTGATATCCCGGGATCGCGGGTGCGGGGTTTCGCACGAGCTGCGTCGGCAGGAAGACCTTGCCGTCGAGCTGCGTCTCCTCGTCCGATCTCCGGTTGAAATCAGAATCGCCCATAGCGTAGGGATCGAGCTTTTGCCACGGCACGGGCGGGTTCGGCGCGGCCACGTTGGCGGGATAGAACTGGTCGAACACGTCGTAGATGATGTCGTCCCAGTCGGCCACTTTGCCCGAGCCGAATAGCGGATAATCGTTGGGATAGGCCGGCGATAGGGGCGGCGCGGGGTTGCGGACGCAGTACTTCACCGCGTATTCAAGATGCCAGGCCTGGGGCGTGGTGGGCGCGCCAGCCCCGTCCAGCGTACTGATCAGAAGGTAGTAGCGTCCCGGCGGCAACTGCACGCTGGGCGCAAAGAGAAACTGCACCACGTCCGGCGGGCCTTCGGTCAAACCGAGTTCATACGCGGTATCGGGGGCATACTTAAGATCACGGGATTCAGTATAAACATAGGCCCGATTGCCCAGGAAGAGCGGCGTGGTGCTGCCCCTGACATTCCACCCAAACTCAGTAGCCGGAAACCGCTCCCCGGTGGGCGAGACGTAATCAGCGATCTTGTTCCGATAGTCCGGATGCGTTCTGAAATTCTCCGCACGCATAAGGAAATCCGTCGCTCTGGGATCATTACGATAGGAAAAGCGGTTTGGATCAAGAGGCTCCTTATAATCGCCCAAGAGCTGGTCGGGCGGGACGGGCGGATCCGGCGGGTCGGGCGGGTCGAGCGGGTAAGGCGGGTAGGGCGGGTACTCAATCTTGAAGAGGTCCCGGTAGTACGGATTTGTCGGGTCTACCGTCATTTCCGCTTCGATCCGCCGCACCGGCCGCACCATCAGCTCGTTGATGCGAATGCTCTCGATACCCGCCGCGGTGTATTCGATGCGCTTATAGTCCACCGGGTCCAGGGCGAAACGGTCGTTCCACCAGTCATCCGGCACGCTGAGGGTCAGCTCGGTCTGCGCGTGGTCGGCATCGCGCCGATCGACCAGGTTTGCGGCCAATTGGAGCCGGCGCAGGCCCAGATCGGCCGGGAAACGGCCATTGTCGCCGATCAGGTTGCCGAGAATACCCTGCGGCAGGGGATCGGCATTTCCGCTCATGCCCAGCGGCACCACGCCCGCGTTCTCGCGCAGCAGGCCCAGGCTGAAGGTCTCCGCGTCTACGGGCAGCCCCAGCGGCGCCAGCCGGCTGCCGAAGGTGTAGGCCCAGTCCCGCGACAGCATCGCGTCGATCTGTTCGGCGAACGCGTAGTTGTAATCGAGGCGAAGACCGGACATCTCCGGCTCTTCCAGCAGTGTGCCGTCCGTATCGAAGAAGCGATGGCGGTCATTTCGGCTGAAACTGTGCGCGATCGTCAACGGACGCCAGCGGAAGGCCGTGGCGGCGCCGATATCCGCCGCCAGCTCCAGCTGGTGTTTGGTCCGGTAGTACCAGTCGCCCAGTTCGCCGAATTCGTCTGTCAGCTGGTTGCTGGTGGCGGGGTTGAGTGCCAGATCGTTGTTGCGCCCGTCGTTTTCGGCCACGAGGTTCCGGCGCGGCCGATACGGCGAGTATTCCTGCGGCTCGTCGATGCCCTGTAGATTGGGGAACTGGAAGGCGCCAATGCCGAGGTAGTCATAAGGGATAACGCCGTCATAAGGCCAGCCGCTGGCGTTCCAGTCGATACCCGAGATCGAGGCCCACAGCGCGTTCCCGTTGTCGTCCACCCGGCCGTAGCCCGGGAACCCCGCATCGTAGGCGAAGATCGCGGGATCCGGAATCGTGCCGGCCGGCAATGCAGTGTGGTCAACCTGGAAACCGACGCCCTCGGGCGCACCGGCCCGCATCTGGGCCAGGCGTCCGGACCTGAGGTGCCCGCTCTCCGGGAGGACCCGCGCATCCCATTCGCTCGGGTCGAGACCCAGGCCCAGGTTGCGCGCGATGGCCGGTCCCGTTGCGGTCCCGCCGGAGTCCATCCGATCCTGATTGAACCCTTGGCCCGCGCCTTGACCGTAATTGGGTGCAAGGCCATGGACCCGATTGATATTCGCCTTGGCGGTGGCGTCTTCTATGAGCACGGCCACGCGCCCCACGACGCGGCAGACCGGCTCGCCCTCGATGGTGAGATGGTAATCGGCCGGAAGACCCAGCGCCGTGAGGTAGGACGTGTCGATTTCATTGAAGGCCTTCAGGACATGGTCCATGTTCTCTTCGCGCGTGAGCGCGTCCCACAGCCGGATGGGCGTCCAAGGGTAGCCAGGATCAGTGGACGGGTGGTCGAATGCATAGACCCCGGTATTGTTGACCACGAGGTCATAATCGTTGTCGAGCACATCGACATCGTTCAGGTTGCTCACCGGTATGTACGTGTTTGGCTGCACGCCATTCACGAGGGGCAGGAGGGCGGCCGGGAAATCGGGCGCATCGGGGTTCACCCGCACGTTGATCATGAAGTCGGGGCCGCTGCCCAGCCAGCCTCCCTGGCCGTCGGGCAGCCGGGTGGTGAGAAAGAGCTTCTGTTCGGCGGGCTCGTCGATCAGGCCGTTGCCGTTGTTGTCGAGGCCGTCGTTTCCGCCGTAATACACGAAGATCGCGCGCTCGGGCTGCACTTCCCTGGCGAGATCTATTTCCGTCTGGTCGTCGATCAGGCCGTCGCCGGTGTTGTCGATGCCGTCTTCGTCCATCCACGGGCTTTCATCGACCAGGCCGTCGAGGTTATTGTCGATGCCGTCGGTCAGGAAAAACACATCCTGCGGGACCGGCAGCCAGACCGAATCGCGCTGGCCATCCTCATTGTTGTCGACATCGGCCCACACGTTGATCTGTTCGGGCGGGGTCAGCGCGCCAAAGGCCTGATCCACGGCAAAAACACCGGTGAAATCGTAGGGATCGACGTCCGGATCATCGCCCTGCAGCTTCGGAATATAGAGACGGTCTCCGAGATCGTCCGCGACAGTGCCCGGGATCTTCGGCACGGTCGACGGCGGGGTTAACGGTGCGGAGAGGACCGGCGGGAAGGCCCAGTCCTTGCCGGCAAACGCCGCGCCGTTGAAATAGGTCCTGAACGCGAAGTCGTATGACGTGTACGTGTTGTGAATCACTGCGTCGTGGCGCAGAAATGCCTGGGCCATGGCGATGCCCGCCTCTGCCGCCTGGGCCGCCTGCACCCGGTTGGTCACATTGACGGCACGGCGGAGCTGCATGGTCGTGCTCGTATAAAAGGCAATGGCAATCGCCGTTAGAAATGCCAGCACAAAGATGGCGACGACCAAGGCCTGACCCCGCCTGTCGCTTCTGCGCATCACAACTCCCTTTCTCAATTCCCTTGTGCCGCCGCCTGGCCCCCATGACGGGCGCCGGACGCGGCGATTACCTGCTATGGCTGCCTCAGCGTGGGACGGCGGTATCCCACCGGCACCTGAAACGTATGCGCCAGTTTCCGGACGAAATGCCGCTCGCCCAGATTCGGCGCTGGAAATGCAAAGGCCATATCCACTCCCACCAGGCTCGGCGGAAACGGATACAGCGGTGAACCGGCCAGATTGATGAAGGGGAAATTGATCTCCCCGGGGTCGCCCATGACGGGATCCGGGCCAATTCCTATATTCGCTTCATCGACCGCATTCCAATACGGCGTCATCTGCACCCGGCCCATGTCATCGATTAAGTCCACCTCGCGCGGCGTATAGCCGTACCGGAACCAGTGGACATCGTTGAAATTCTGGACCTCGACCACATCCATGCCGTTCGGGTCTGGCGTGATCGTATAATCCCCAGAAAACTGCAGCTCTGGATTCGCCTGCACGACTCCTTCCGCAATGAGGTAGTCTTCCGGGTATTTGCCGTCCCAGAGCCCGGCGTAGAGCGGCCCGCCACTCCAGGTGGTGCCGGGCGCATCCGGATCGTCCCACAAACGCGGCAGCTCTCCGTACAGCTCGTCGCGGTCGCCCAGCATCGCCAACCACAGTTCGTGTTTTTTGGCCTGAAGCATCGCCTCCAGCTGCGCAGCGGAGACCGGTGTGGGGTCACTGGTGAGCCCAGGGCCGAACTGTTCGTAGATCTCGCGTAAAGGCTGGTACAGATGCTGTTGCGGTTCCTCGATAGGCAGCGTCGCGCTCGTGTAATCCGGCCATTCCACCGGATACGCGCTCAGTTTATCGACACCCGGCTCGACGTAACGGACGATGCCGAAGGTGGGGAGCAGTGCATCGTCACCGTTGTCCAGCATGCTGTCGACGGCTTTGCGTCCGGCAAAGCGGTGGACGACATAGGAGATTCGCGCGGTGCGGGCCTGTCCTGCGGCGTCCAGGGTGGCGATCATGCTGAAGCCGTAGGGGCAGCCAAAGAAGTTGGCCGAATCGCCGTAATGCTTGGCCGAATAAGCCTGCGCGAGATCGCGTTCCATCACCCGGAACGCGGTGTGCGTCTCGTCACTGGCCTCCATCGAGCGTTTGGTGCTTTTGAACGCACTCAGCGTCGAACTGAACAGCATGAACAGCGCCAGGGACAGGATGCCCATGATGGACATGCTGACCAGCAGCTCGGGCAGGGTAAATCCCCGCACGGTCTCACGCTGCTTACTGGACCTCACTTGTTGAATGGCCATCATGGCCTGCTCTCTCCACTCCGGGATGCGTGTGGTATAGACGCGCTCCCTATTGTTCCACGATGTACGTGACGAAGGTTTCGTCGCGGCCGTCGGACATCCGAACCGTAAACAAGGCTCGCTGATAGTACACATCACGCGCGCCCTGCAAGCGCTGCAGAATGGTCGTGTACCCCTCATACGATGCATGGGCCTGGTCCGCGGCCGACAACACTTTCGTGTAATGCTCGTCGACGTCCCATGCATCGGGCGACGTGCGGAAATTCAGCATGACGCCCTGCACACCCGACGAACGAAGCCGGCCCAAGCGAGAACTCGCCAGCTCCGACGACACGATCTTTTCGTCGGCCAACCGTGCTGCTTGCATCGACATGGGGAACAGGCGGTACACGCCACCGATGCCAATCATCATTATGGACAGCGCGATGAGCACTTCGAGCAACGAATAACCGTTTTGCCTCTTCACACCAGCCTCCTCATTCCACCATCTTCACGCGCGCCGACGATTTCGAAATCTGCACCTTCACCGGGGCGACCGGAAATATGTCCCAGGTATATCCCGGAGGAAGCTGACTGGCATCCAGTGGCGTCTCAGTCAGATCAATAAACCGGTCGTCTATGCCACTGTCGGGCGTCGGGCCCACGGTGACCATCAAGCGCTCCTGCGCTACCGGCGCATCCACATAGCCCGCCGGGGAAAACACATGCGCCATCCAGCAGTCATCCACCGAGTGGAAATCACCCGGGTACGGCTCGAATTCATATAGGTACGGAACATGATGCGGCGGGGAGAGTCGCACCAGCTCCCCGTCCTCGTTGCGAATCCGTACGGGCCGCAGGCCCTTGACGGGATAGCCCAGCACGTCTTCCCAGAAGTCCGCGTGCACCGGCGGATCCACGCTCGTATCCCAGTCGCCGAGCACACAGGCGCCTTCACCCAGTGCCGTCAGCTCGTTTCCGGCCACCGGCATGAACACAGGCGTGTAGACAGGCAAGCCGCCGTACTCTTCAAGGAGCACTGCGTCCGGAGTACTCGCGTAATAGCTCTGCCAGGCCTCCAGTTCTTCGTCCGTGGCCCGGCGGAACACGCCCACGCTGCGGGCCACCACGACAAATGTGCTCGGATCGCGGCTGTCGGGCAGCTCCTTCGCCGCGTAGGCCAGGCAGGCCTCGACATTGTAGGTCGCGGCGTAAAACTCGGCGGCCCTCAGCATGTTGTAGAGCGTCCGGCCGCTCTCCTCGATGTGTTCTTTTTGAAACGCACCCGACTTAATCAGCGTTGGGATCGTCACCCCCGCCAGGATGGTGATGATGGCGATCACCACCAGCAGCTCGATCAGCGTGAACCCTCGCATCCGTGTGCCCAGCGTTTTCATCGTTCCAATCCGTTTCCATCGGGGACGACGCCACGCGCCGTCCCCAACCTTCGCTTTCATCAGCTGTAGAAGCCCGCCCAGCCGGCCTCGGAATCCCAGTTGTTGATGTCGTCGCCGCCACCCAAATATTCATCATCTTCCACTTCAGGGTTATAACCTGGGTTGAAATCGCGGAAGGCGATGGGCCAATCGAAACCCGCCGCACTGGAATCCAACCGGAACAATTGATCGGAATTCTGGTTGCTCCCGGTCGAGAAAATGTAGACCGACAGTCTGGTTGGCGCGGGATATCCAAACTGATCATCATATTTCGGCGCGCCGGGGACTTCCTTCTCGGCCTCCGTTTGAGCGTCGAAGATATACTCGTACGGTTCGTTTTCGCCAGACACCGCGTTAATGTTGCTCCGCCACGACCGGAACCTGATGGGGGAGGTGGCGGGGTCCGGGCTGACCTTCACGCCCTCGATAGTGGCGCCGCGCCAGGGGCCGAACCAGAATTTGTATTGCTTACCCCAGGGATCCTGGCCGATCCCTTCCATGTAGTCAAAGCCCAAGCGGGCAACGGCTTCGCCGTTCAGCTCAATGCCACTGGCCTTCATGTCTGGATGCCAGTTGCTGATTGCGGCCCGCCCCTGACGCAACAGCAGGTAGCTGGTATAGGTGGATACATAGACCTGATCCTCGAGGCCGAGGTTGTTGTAGACGGTGAGGCTGTCTGCCGTGAAAAAGTGCCGGAAATCTTGCACATTTGCATCCGTCAGCATTTTGATCATGGCGAGATCGGCACCGCGGACTTCCTCAATCGCGCGGGCCATGCGGGCGCGGCCGATCCAGTTGGCCACGTTGGGCACTACGATCGCTGCCAGGATACCGATGATGGCAATCACCACCAGCAACTCGACCAGCGTAAACCCGTCTCTTCGTGTCATCGCTCACACTCCTTGGTTGTTGCGTCGCCGCGCGGGCGACACCGGCTACACGCCGCTCATAACGTCCGCCAATGAGAAAATCGGCAAATACATCGAAATGACAATGAACCCGCAGACGATACCGAGGACCACGATCATCACGGGTTCCATCAATGCCAAAAGCGCTTCCACGGCGGCCTCGACTTCGGCGTCGTAGATGTCCGCCACTTTCATCAGCATGGCGTCGAGGCTGCCTGTTTCCTCCCCTACGTCGATCATGTTGACGACCATGGGGGGGAACACCTTTGATTCGTCGAGTGGCGCGGCGATCGTGTCGCCCTCCTTGATGCTGTCGTGCACCTTCTGGATGGCGTTTTCGATCACTTCGTTGCCAATGGTTTCTCTGGTGATCCGCAGGGACTGCAGAATCGGCACGCCGGAGGTGATCAGGGTGCCCAGGGTGCGCGAGAAACGGGCCACCGCCACCTTGGTGATGAGGTCGCCCACCAGTGGGATGCGCAGCACCACGCGATCACTGATCCGCTTCACCGTATGGAACTTACTTAAGACCTTGATGGTAATAATGGTGCCGTTGAGGTAGAGGGCGACTTTCCACCAATCAAAGCGCGCAAAGTCTCCGCATTTGATCAGAAACTGGGTCATCCAGGGCAGACTTGCCCCGAAATCTTCGAAAATGACCGCGAATTCAGGCACCACATACGACAAGAGGAACCACACGATGCCGACTGCCACCACCAGCACGGCGACCGGGTAGACCATGGCGCTCTTCACGCGGCGTTTCAAGGCCTGGCGGCGTTCCATGAAGGTCGCGAGCCGCTGCAGCACGACTTCGAGCATACCGCCGACCTCGCCCGCGCGCACCATGTTCACGTAGAGGCGGTCAAATTCCTTTGGATGCTTTGCGAGCCCCTCGGAAAACGTGGAGCCGGACTGGATGTCGTCACGGATCTCGCGCAGGATATCGCGCAACTTACTCGCCTTGAGCTGGGCGATCAGCACGTTGATGCTTCGCAGCAGCGGCAGGCCGGCATCGATCAGCGTGGACAGCTGCCGGGTCATGATCACCAGATCTTTGGTCGAGGTCCCGCCGAAATAGAGTTCGCTGAGGCCGCCTTTCTCTTTTCGCGCGCGCCGCTCGTCGCTTTTGCGGGCCTCATACACTTTGGTGGGGTAGAGGCCCATCTGCCGGATATCGTTAATGGCCAGGGCCTGGTTCTCCGCCTCGACGATACCGAAGGACTCCTTGCCTTCTTTGTTCATCGCTCTGTACGCATATTTCGGCACGACAGCTCCCCTCCCTTAGTCGTCGTAACGGTCCGTGTGCATCAACACCTCTTCGGCACTGGTAATGCCCTGCACACATTTAATGAGACCTTCTTCCCGCAAGGTGCGCATTCCGTGCGCGCGCGCGTACCTGCGCAAATCGTGCGACATCGCGCGGCCCAGAATCATGTCGCGCACCCTCTCATCGACTTCCATCATCTCGAACAGGCCGACGCGGCCGGAATAGCCCGTGTAATCGCAGGCCGGGCAGCCATTGGGACGAAACAGCTTGAACTTCGGGTCCTGCCGCCACGATTGCGGAATAGCCAACATGTCCATCTCGTCCTTATCGGGCTTGTAGACTTCTTTGCAGTGGCGGCATAACACGCGCACCAGCCGCTGCGCCAGAATGCCCTCCAGCGACGAGGTAATCAGGAAGGGTTCGAGGTCCATGTCCAGCAGACGGGTGATAGTCTCCGGCGCGCTGTTGGTGTGCAGCGTGCTCAAGACCAGGTGACCGGTCAACGACGCTTCGACGGCGATCTGCGCCGTCTCCAAGTCGCGGATTTCACCCACCATCACGATATCGGGGTCCTGGCGGAGAATGGACCGGAGACAGGCAGCAAACGTGAGGCCGACCTGTTCACGGACCTGCACCTGCACGAGCTGGTCGATGTGCAACTCCACGGGGTCTTCCGTGGTAATGATCTTGACGCCCACCTGGTTCAATTCTCTCAGGCAGCCGTACAGGGTCGTCGATTTACCCGAGCCCGTGGGTCCCGTCACCAGAAAAATGCCGTTTGGCTTTGCAATAACCGTGCGGATCCTTTTGAGCACGTCGGGCGAGAAGCCCAGCGTGTCCAAATCGATCTTTACCGCCGTCCGGTCGAGAATACGCATGGTAAGGTTCTCGCCGTAAAGGGTCGGCAGCGTGCCGACACGGATATCCACCTCGGAATCGCCGATCTTCAAGTCAATGCGCGCGTCCTGGGGCAGGCGCCGTTCGCCGATGTCCATTTCGCTCATGATCTTCACGCGCGAAATCAGCGCGAGTGCCATCACCTTGGGCGGGCTCACGATCTCGTGCAAGATGCCGTCGATGCGGATACGGATGCGGAAATCATCTTCGTAGATCTCAAAATGGATATCGGAGGCCCGCTTCTGCACTGCCTCGAGCAGCACGAGGTTCACAATCTTGATGATTTCAGGTTCCTGCGCCAGCTGCACCAGGTTGTCTACATCGCCCACGATCTGCTGCTGGCCCAGTTCCTCGGCCGTCAGTTCCGCGTCACCGACCCGCTCGACGAGATTTTGGAGCGTCTCGTGTACCGATTCGCTCTCGTAGGAATAGTTGGCCTTGATAAACGACGCGACCGCCTCTTCATTACTGACCGCGCCCCTCACCTTGCTGCCCAGAATCTGCGTCAGGTCATCGATGATCCCCAGGTTCAGCGGGTCCGCCATCGCGACCGTTAGCACTCCGTCTTCAAAGCGGATCGGGACGATATTGTAGAACCGGGCAATATCCGAGGTCACCCGCCCCAGCACGTCATGCGCCACCTGCATCCGGTTGATGTCGACACGCTCCATGCCCGCCTGCACGCCCAGCGCTTCCACCACTGCCTGCTCGTCGCAGAGGGCCATTTGAACCAGGACACGCCCCAGCATCTCGCCGGTCAGCCGTTGACGCTGAAGCGCTTCATCCAGTTCCAGGGGCGTGATCACGCCATGGTCGATTAAGATGTCGCCGATCGGTCTTTCGTGGGTGACGGCCATCGGTCATGCATCCTTTCGTGCTGCCGCGATTAGCGCGGTTTCGCTTCCTCTTCCGGATCGTCTTCCGGGGCATCCTCGAGCCCCAGGGTCCTTGCCGCAGTGCGGAACTCGTCGATCTGCTGGGCCCGGCTGGCGCCCACCTCATAGGAGATGATGCCCTTCTTGTACAGCGCCAGGAGGTGCTCATCCAGCAGATTCATCCCGAATTTGTGCCCGGTTTGAATCGCCGAGGTAATACGGTACGATTTGTTGTCGCGAATCAGGTTTTGAATGGCCGGCGTGGTAATCATGACCTCGAAGGCCGCCACGCGGCCGAAACCGCCCACGCGGGGGAGCAGAGCCTGCGAAATCACCGCTTTCAGGTTACCCGCGAGCTGCGTGCGGATCTGCTCCTGCTGGTTTGTCGGGAACGCGTCTACGAGTCGGTCGATCGTGCGCACGGCCCCCGTGGTGTGCAGGGTGCCAAAGACCAAGTGGCCGGTCTCCGCGGCCGTTACCGCGGCTTCAATGGTGGCCAGGTCGCGCATTTCCCCCACCAGGATGATGTCGGGGTCCATGCGCAGCGCACGGCGGATCGCCTCGGAGAAGGACGGCACATCCACGCCCACCTCGCGCTGATTTACGAGGCTTTTTTTGTGGTTGTGGTAATACTCGATCGGGTCCTCGATCGTGATGATATGGTGGTCGTATTCCGTATTGAGGTAATCGATCATCGTGGCCAGGCTCGTGCTTTTACCCGAACCCGTGGGGCCCGTCACTAGAATCAGGCCGCGTGGCTGGGAAATCACCTGTTTGAGCGACTGCGGCAAGCCGATCTGTTCAAAGGTCAGGATCTTGTTGGGAATCAGGCGCAGCACCAGGCCGACGTTGCCTTTCTGCTTGAAAATCGCGACACGAAACCGGGCGATGTCTTCAAAGGCAAACCCGAAGTCGGAGCCGCCGACTTCTTGAATTTCCTGTTGGTTGTCCACCGACGCAATGCTTTTCATCAGGCGTTCGGTGTCTTCCGGACCCAGGTTGCGCTCGCCAAAATACGTCAGGTGGCCATGCACCCGCCCCACAGGAGGGCTGCCCACCGCGAGGTGTAGATCCGAGCCGTCGCGGTCGATCAACAGCTTCAGCAGACTCACCATGTCATATTGTTGGGGGGGGGGCACAGTCGTCTCCTCTCGTTCACCGTTTCTATACCGGTTCGTCCATCTGCGTCACACGCAGTACTTCCTGCACCGAGGTGATGCCTGCGGCTGCTTTCTGCCAGGCATCCTCACGAAGCGTCTTCATGCCTCCGCTCGCCCGAGCTTCCGCGCGCAACGCGCCCGCAGACGCGCCATTGATGATCAGTTCGCGCAGTTTATCCGTGGTCACCAACAATTCATAAATACCAATCCGGCCCTGATAGCCGGTGTGGTTGCAGTGTTCGCAGCCTTTGCCTTCAAACAGCTCGATATCGTCGAAATTGATCTTGACGCCCAGGCGTTCTTTCTGGAGTTCGTCCGGTTTCGCGGGTTCTTTGCATGTGGTGCACAAGGTTCGCACCAGCCGCTGCGCAAGCACGCAGCGCACACCTGAGGCCACCATGAACGGTTTCACCCCGATGTCCACGACGCGGATGAACGAACTGGCCGCGTCGTTCGTGTGGACCGTTGAGAACACCATATGCCCCGTCAGCGCCGCCTTGATGGCGATGGCTGCCGTCTCCAGGTCGCGGATTTCACCGACCATCACGATGTCCGGGTCCTGGCGGAAAATGGCGCGCAGCGCGTTATCAAACTTCCACCCGATCTCGTGGTTCACCTGCACCTGGTTGATCCCCGACAACTGGTACTCCACCGGGTCTTCCACCGTGACCAGCTTGCGATCGGGGCTGTTGAGTTTGTGCAGCGAGGCGTAGAGGGTCGTTGTTTTCCCGGACCCCGTGGGCCCCGTCACGAGCATCACGCCGGAACCCTGGCCCAGCAAATCTTCCCAACGGCGCTGGTCTTCCGGGCTGAAGCCCAGCTGGCCCAGGCCCAGCATCAGGCCGCTTTTGTCGAGGATACGCATCACCATGCTTTCGCCGTACTGGGCCGGCAGCGCACTGACGCGCAAGTCCACCATCTTGCCGCCGATATTCAGCTTGATGCGGCCGTCCTGGGGAATGCGCCGTTCCGACAGGTCCATGTTGGAGAGCAGCTTGAGCCGCGAGATGATGGACGCCTGGGCCCGTTTCGGCGGCAACGGCATCATATGCAACACGCCGTCGATTCGGTACCGGATCTTCACGTCGTATTTTCCGGGCTCCACGTGAATATCGCTCGCCCGAAGCCGGAACGCTTCCAATATCAGATTGTGGACATAGCGGACCACGGGGTGGTCGTCATCGTCTTCCGCGTCCGCGCCGCCGCTTACGCCAAAATCCGTCGCGTCGACGCTGATGCTGCTCATGCTGATGTCGCTCGCCGACATACTGCTCACACTGCTCATGGCGGAATCCAGCGAGCTTACGTTCGACATGGTGCTGAGCGTGCTCATGGAGGACGCGCTGCTCACCGTCGAGAGCATCGATTCCACCGTGTGTTCGTTCAGGCCATAGTACTTGCTCAGCGCCTCGGCGATCTCCTCAGCGAGCGCCAGCTGCGGCTCGACCGGACGCTCCAGAAGGCGCTCCACGTTTTCGAGGGAGGTGAAATTCGTCGGGTCGGCCGTTGCGATGAGCAGGCGCTCTCCCGATTCGCCGAGCGGGATGATGCGATACAAGGTGGCGATGCTGGGTTCCACCATGTTGCGGATCCGCTCGGGAATTTCACGGTCGGAGAGGCGGACAATCGGGATGCCGAGCTGTTCGGCAAGCCCTTCGGTAATATGTCCTTTGCTCAAATAGCCCAGACGAACCAGGATCTCCCCCAGGCGCCGGTGGCCCATGGTCGTCTGTTGTTTGTGGATCGCTTCATCAAGCTGTTTTTGAGTGATTACGCCCTTTTCGACAAGGGTCTGCCCGAAGAGGCTATACGCTTGTTGTTGCACGGCACAAACCTCACTTTCTCAGCACCTTCAATGTACCAGAGATGCCCCGATCTTGTCAATGTAAATAGTGCGAGATAGTATTGCAAATATTACACTTACACCTTAAATTGTCAACAGATTTCCTCGTCTTCGGCTCTCGTGGCGCAGGCGCCCGTCTGCCGTCTGCATCCCATAGTCAAGCCCCGCTTACGGTTGCGGGAAATCGAATTCCATGTGCTCACCCACAGGCCAGCGGATACCCCGAAAATCAGGCAGGGCGCCAAAAACGGAAGACCGCCCATCCGTTTTGGCTTAAACGGGACGTTCACGTGCCGTCCTCCACCCAGTTTGTCAAAGAATATCCGGCATCCCGCGACACCCGAGGCGCCGCGCGGCCGAGCACAACCCACCCCTATTCGAATCCCAGACGCATTCTGACTGAGGGCTTATGAAAAATCAACCCCGAAACGGTGGAAAAAGTCGCTGCATACGCATAAATACGGCGCATTCATGCCGAACGATGCAAAACGGGGACAGGCAGGCGCTCCCCGGGAGTCACCCGCGCGGCGCCATGAGCACCAGGTCGCAGACCAGTCCGCGGCCGTCATCTGCCGCCCTTAATTCATCCATGCGGTCCAGTACGATCAAATTTTCCCCGCTATAGATATGCAGGAGGAGGTTGAGCAGCTCATCCATGCTGACCCCCTCCAGATGAAGCTTGACGGCCTCGAATGCGCCCGACCGCACGGCTGTGTTTTGCGTTTCGAGGGTGGCGCGGACACCCTGGCCACCCTTGAGGTTCTCGGCCTGAAGCGCGCGGTCGACGTAGGAGTACAGGCCAAAAGCGCCCCGGCTGCGCAATTTCCCCTCAAGCGCCACGCTGCTCTGGAGGCGGCCCAGGGCTTCGTCGCGCACCACCATGGCGTCGAGCAGGCGTGACCGCGCCGCCTCCACCTCTCGGATTGACTGGTGATACGTCTTGAACGGGCCGCGCTCCGTAATCGCCCATTGGGACACCACTATCGCGACGAACACGGCGCCGGTCAGCACCATTATTTTCTCGCGTTTCTGCATCGCGACCTTTGCCATTTTCCGTGCTCCTGTCCTAGATATAAGCGCGTACGCTGAACGTGGTTTTACCGCCTTCGCCCCGGCGCTGCGGGTTTTCCACCTGCTTGAAAAATTCCGACGCTTGCAGCGCGGCCATCACATCATCAAACGCGCCGGGATCGATCACTTCGCCTTCGATGGTGATGCTTTGCAGATCGCCGCGCCGCTGCGTAGACGCGATCCGCACCGACGTAACGCGCACCTTGCTGTCCGGCATCCGTATGCTGATTTCCCGGAGGATATCCGGCAGAGGCGGCCGCTGGTACATGCTTACGTCAGACAGTTCCAAGGTCTCCGACATGGCGGAATGGTCCGCCCGCATCATCTCTATGGCAATACTGCCCCCCGTATCGAAAGCGGGCCGGCCGCCCTCTACGCTCGGAGAAGCCGGGAACGCCTCTTCGTAGTACGCCCAGATCGCATTGCCAATACGCTCGATCTCGGCGCGATTCCGCAGGTGCTTGGTGTGGGCATGCACGCCGAAGGCCACCAACAGCACGGCTGCCAGCGCCATTGAAAAAATCCCATGGCGCAACAGCCCGGACCAGTTGCTCGCCGCCGCCAACGGACCCGTGCGGAAATTCAGCCCGTATGTGCCTCCAGCCGACGTGAGCGCAACCCCCGCCAGGACCGCCCAGGCGTTCGGCCGTTCCTCCGCCGGGACTTCTTCTGCCGACTCATCCGCCGCCTCAACAGGCATTCCATCGGGCGCAACCCGGGCCGCGGGCAGCTCAATGCGCGCGCGAACTGAGTCCTTCATCCCCTCCAACAGGTCCACCTGGTGGACCGGCAACGCCAGTTCCTGCTCGAATTCCTCCCGTTGCGCCTCCGGCAGCGCCAGACCCGTTACGGTCAATTCAGACAACGCGGCCTCGTCCTCGGGCCAGGACGCCAGGAACGCCCGCAACGTGTTCTGGACTTCCCGCGCGGCGCCCGCCGGCTCCTGACGCAGCTGCTCGCTGGTCAAGGGCAGATGCCGCAAGTAGACCAGTGCCGTGCCTCGCGTGACCACCAGCGATGCCCCGTATTCGCGTGCGTGCAAGGCCGCAGTCAGGCCCGCAGTTCCGCCCTGGCAGGCCCGCAGCAGCGAACTCAGTCCTGCGGCGTCCAGGCCAATGCCTTCCGCCGTGATTCCGCCCGCGCTCAGCACGTCCAGCTGTTCCTCGAGCAAGGTCCGGCGCACCCCGACTGCAAGCACCTCCGTATTGCCGTCGGCTTCGCGGATGATGCTGTAATCGACCGCCAGTTCATCGATGGGGAAGGCCAGATAGGGCTCCAGCTCAAACGGCACCGCCGCGGCCACTTTGCCCCGTCCTTTGAACGGCAGAACCAGTTTCCGTGCGATCGCATTGTCGCTGCCCGCGCACACGACCCACGCCGACGGTTTGGCTTTCAGCTGCGCGCGCGCGTGCTTGACCGCCGCCACCAGCGCCTCGAAGCGCTCGCTCGCGCTCTCATAGACCGCCCGGCAGACACTGACGTCCAGGATCGACGGCACCCGCCCCCCGGTATTGACCACGGCCAGGCGGATTTCGTCGTCGTCAAACTCCACTGCGCCAATTTTCGCCGGCAGTTTCATTGTGTTACTCTCCAATCCAGCGTTCGGAACAATTCGGCCGCCTCCCTGTCGGAATCCCGCCAGACGAAGGCCTGGATTCGCACCATGGCGCGTTCATACAGGCCCATCCCCTCGATCAGAAATACATCGCTTGACCAGGTCCAGACCTCTGGTTTATGCACCCCGGCCACTGCATCGGACCGGCGCTGCCGCCGGCTGCCCTGATCTCGGGTATCCAGCAGGCCGCGCGCCTCGGCTTCGCTCCGGCTGGTCACCGGATCGCCGTTTTCCTGCCAGGTCAGGATCATCTGACTCAATCCCGACTCCCCAATCGCGTCGGACATGGCCTCCAGCACAGGGTACTTCGCCGTATTCACGTTGATCCGTCCCAACGGGTCCCCATGCACCGTGAGCAGGTCCGTCAACGGCGGGAATTGCAGGGGGTCATCCGGATCGCCAAAAAACAGCTCCGTGGACATGCCATCCACGAGCAGCAACTCCTCCAGCGAGCTGAACGGGCCGTTCTTACACCCGTAGGGGGGCTCCAGCGTCGTGTAGAAGTCAGCCTCTGCTCCCCCGCTGCGCACCGAGTCGTCGAGGTCGAGCCAATCCAATATGGCATCCACGAGGCCGGGATCCCCGCCGCGCCGCTCGAGCAGGATGCGCAGCGCGTCTACGAGATACTCGTTTTCCTCATTGCTGGTGGGTTTGATCAGTGCGTTAAGATTCAGCTTGCCATACTCATCCTGGATCCGGCACTGCATGACGGCCTCGTTGATCTGCTGGTAGGGAAGCCCCTGGGCCCACACGTCGACCAGGCTGTCAAATTCCGTTCCGGCAACGCCCGCCAGCGAGGACGTCTCCAGATCGCTTGCCAAAAGTGAATACCCGTAGGCCACCGCAGACCGCGCAGCGGTTTCGGCTTGAAATAACGACAGATTATTCTCGACAAAGCTTGCTTCAACGCTCGTTTCATAGGCGTGCTCGACCACCAGCACTGTCAGCAGCACCACGAACAACAGCGCGAGCAGCAGCGCCACCCCCTCGTCACGTGGGCGCGTTCCGGCCGTTAAATCGCTCCTGGCCCGGCTCACCGATTGCTCCTCTCTCGCTGTATATTGTTCCTGATTCCCGAGACGACGTCCTCTTGCTGCTGCAGGCCTTCGCGCTCGAGTTGTTCCAGGGCATCGCGCGCGGCCTGCCCTGAAAAGCCCGCCAGGGCACGCCCGTCTTCCGTCACGCCAAGCCCCCCGGGAATCGGGATCACCAGTTCGAAATCGGGGTCATCAATCTCATCGTAACGCTCCGAGGCCTCTTCTTTGAGTTGCGCCTCGGTCTTGGCAAAGTTGATGCGGATGTGCACACACCACGGCAGGCGTCCGAACTGCAACGAATCCCATTCATCCAGCCAGTCGGCGCCGTCGAAGTATTTCAAATCCATCGAGCGAATAGGCACGCTCCAATGAGGCGCCTCGTAATTGGGATCTGCCGCCAGTTCCGCCAATTTGTCGCCATCCAGTGAGTCCAGGGCTTCGGTATTGCCGGCGATCAGCGGCAATTCCACCGATTCCAGCATCGCGCCGCCCGGATGGTTCTCGCCCTTTGCTGCCCGGGCGTCATCAAGATCCAGGCCTAATTTACTGGTCTCGCTGTCCATGACTTCATAGCGCACCTCTTTCAGGTCGCCCGGCAATGCCATCCCCCCCATGAGCGGGGCGGTTGAACAAAAGCGCACCGAATCCATGGGGCCGTCGGAACTCTCCTCATTCACGCCGATAAACTGAAACGCGGGCAGTTCGTTGGTGCGGTCTGAATAGACGCTGCGAAAATTCGTTTCAAAGCTGCGTGCCAGAAATTGTCGCAGCCGGGTCTCTTCGGCGGCCGCCCGCGCCATCGCGGTCGAATTCACCACCGTGCTCAACGAGGAATACACGATGGCGGTCATGATGACGATGATGGCCATCACCAGGATCAGTTCCATCAGTGTAAAGCCCTGATTGCGCATGTCGTTTTACTGTCCCGAGCCGGCAGACGCGCTGCCGATCCGCTGCGACAGCCGGCTGAGGTCGACGCCCGGGATCGAGCCCGGGCCCATCCCGCCGGGTCGCGTGCCGGAAGTGGCCGCGCCGCCCGTTGAACGCGGGTCGTAGACCAGAAATACAATTTCGTGTTTTTCTTCCTGGGGAGTCTTGACCGTGACGAGCACGTCGTAGAGAAGCACGTACCCTTCCCCCATCTGCTGCGCTTCGTACGTATACGAATAGTCGGGATACCGCTTGCCGAAGGTGCCGTCGCCGGCCAGATTGCCCGCGAGCACCTCCGTTTCCGCGCGCCCCATCGCCTGCGAAAGAAAATTCCGGATCGTTACCTCATCCCGCGCCGATTCGTACAGGCGCAGTGCCCGAAAATGCGTTTCCAGCAGGATGAACATCACTCCGCCTATCACGGCGAGAGCGACAACGATCTCGAGCAGCGTGAATCCGCTGTCGCCCGCCCGCGCGACTCGATCCCGCTTCTGCTGATACCTGCGCTCCGTCAAAGTGGCTCCTCTTTTCCGTCATACACATGCGCGCCGCCCGTGATCGGGTCCCAGGCGACAGTAAAATAGTCTTTGCTGTCGCGGGTTTTGAGGTAGATGTGCACCGGCTCGGCGAGCCCCAGCGGCGTGACATCCACCTCGACCAGGCCGCGGCTCAAATCCGACGTACCCACCCGCACAGTCTCGATCTCGACGCCGTCGGGGAGCCGCGTGCGCTCCAGCAGCGACGTCTTCACTTCCTCGACATCGTCCTCCTTGCCGCTTGAATCCAGCGAGAATTTCTTATCGCCGAATAGCGGCCCCATTTTTCCCAGCAGACCATCGTGCTTCACGTTGCGCGTCTTGGATTGCAGCGACAGGTTTGCGAAGCGGTCAAAACGCTCCTGCAACGCGCGCGCCCGCTCCGCCATGTCTTCCTGCGAGCCCGGCTGATAGAGCGCGGCGTTCCGGTCCTGCGCACGCTCATTCCCGCTCGTAGCACCCACTCGGCCAAAGGTGCCGCCTGCGAACATCCCGTCCTTATTCTCTTCGTCCCGCAGTTCCTCATCGCTGTACCAGCGCACGGTCCAGTACTGCTGCGGCTCGCCATTCTCCGGGGTCAGTTCGAAGCGGATGGTGAGACGCTCGCGCGTCATCACGGCGTGCGCCATGGCCGCGCGCCCGTACGAGGCCAGATGCCGCGCCGAGCCTTCGAGGTTGCTGAAGAGGATCGTCGGCAGCAGCTGGGGGATGGCAATCGCCAACAGCAGCGCGACCAATGCCACCACCACGGCCAGTTCCACCAGCGTGAATCCGCCCGCGGCTGTGCCGGAGCCTCGCTCGCTCCGAACCATCGTTTTTCGGCGAGGACGTATCACCCGCCGCAGTCCTAGCGGCTTCCGCCCTGAAGGTTCCAGCTCACAATGTCGGCGTTGTATTCCGTACCGCCCTTCTGGCCGTCGGCGCCATAGCTGATGATCTCAAACTCGTGGCCCCCGGAGCCCGGGCAGGTGTACACGTAGGGATTGCCCCAGGGATCCTTCGGCACGCTGTCGGCATCCAGATAGTTCTTATTCTTCGCGTTATTGATCAGCGCCTCCAGCCCTTCGCTCGAAGTCGGAAACTTTTTAAATTCGAGCTTGTACTGCGTCAGGGCCGTTTTGAAGTGGGAGATCTGCGCCTTGGCCGCACTCACGTGCGCCTCGTCTGCTACGGAAAGGAAACGCGGGGCCACCAGGGCGGCCAAAAGGCCCAGGATCACGATCACCACCATCAGTTCCACCAGCGTAAAGCCGGCCCGCCGTTGTCTGCTCTGCCATTCTTTACGACGATTCATCTCCAGGCCCTCCTCAGGAAAACGTGCTGCTGATGGTCAGGACCGGAAGCAGCACTGCAATCACGAGAAACCCAACAAATACGCCCATCACCAGGATGATGACCGGCTCCAAAAGACTCACCAGGGCGTCCACCGCCATATTCACTTCTTCGTCATAGGTATCGGCTGTTCGCAGCAGCATGGCCGGCAACTCGCCGCTGCGCTGGCCCAGTTCCACCATATGCACCAGCATCGGTGGAAACATGCCGGATTCCCGCAGCGGCTCTGAGAGCGTCCGCCCGCGCCGGACCTGCGTCTTCACGTCGTCCATGATCTGCTCGGCCTGCCGGTTTTGCAGCACCGATTTCACCACTTCGAGCGCGTTTAGCATCGTGAGCCCACTATCCAGCATCGAGCCCAGCGTCCGCGAAAAGCGCGTGCATACCACTTTCAGATACAGGTCGCCGGCATAGGGCAGCGCCATTTTGAAGCGATCCCACTTGAGGCGGCCTGCCGGGCGTTTCACCCAGGTACGCCACGTCAAGAGGGCTCCCACCGCTGCCAGCAGCACGGCCCACCACCACGCGTAGAGAAAATCGCAGGTGAAAAGCATGGCTTTTGTAATGCCCGGAAGCTCTACGTTCTGCCGCTCGAAGGTGCCGACGATCTTCGGCACGACTACCATCAGCAGAAAGACAATCACGCCTACGCTCACGCAGGCCATCAGCACGGGATAGGCCATGGCCGACGTCACCCGGGCGCGCAGCCGGACATTTCGTTCCAGCAGGTCCGCCAGGCGCATCAGCACGGCCTCGAGCGCACCGCTCGCCTCGCCCGCGCGCACCATGTTGGCATAGAGCGCGTCGAATACCCGGGGATGCTGCGACATGGCGTCGGCCAGCGTCATTCCTTCATTGACTCGATCCCGCACATCAAACACGACTTTTTTCAGCCGCGGATTTCCCGTCTGTTCGAGCAACGCCGTCAGTGCCTCGACAAGCGACATCCCCGCTTCGAGGAGGACCGCCAGTTGCCGGGTCATCAGCGCGATGTCGCGCCCTTTGATGCGGCCCAGCGAGCTTCCCACAATATCGGAGGTGACCCCGGTCTTAGCGCTCGATTCGCGCACACTGGTCGGGAAAAGGTCCTGCTCGCGCAGTTTGCGGCGCGCCGCCGCGGGCGAGTCGGCATCGATCACGCCGCGCACCTGCTTGCCCGACCCTGCAATTGCTTCGTAATCAAATACGGCCATGCCGGTTAGCCTTTGCCTCCGTGCTTCATGCGACGACGCCTTCCAGAACGTCATCACGCGTCACGCGCAGCACCTCTTCAATGGTCGAGACCCCTGCGCGCACCTTCGCGGCGCCGTCTGTCCGGAGCGTCCGGAGGCCTTCACGCACTGCTTCACGTTTGATGACATTCGAATCCACGCCCTGGAGCGTCAGCTCCTGGATGTTCGGGCTCATCACCAGCAGCTCAAAAATGCCGATACGCCCGTAGTATCCCCGCCCCTGGCAGGTGTCGCAGCCGGGCCCGCGCCAGGCCGTCATCCCTTTCGCGTCATCGGTGTTCACCCCCAGTTCAATCCAGCTTTCTGGTTTCGGCTCGTATTCTTCCCGGCAGTCCGGGCAGAGGCGCCGCACCAGGCGTTGCGCCATGATCGCGATCGTCGACGAGCTGACCAGGAACGGTTCGATGCCCATATTGACCAGACGCGTGATCGCGCCTGCACTGTCGTTCGTATGCAGCGTACTGAACACCAAGTGGCCCGTGAGCGACGCCTGCACCGCCATCTCCGCGGTTTCATGGTCGCGAATCTCGCCCACCAGGATGATGTCCGGATCCTGGCGGAGGATCTCGCGCAAGGCCGCCGAAAAATTGAGGCCGATCCGATCGCGCACCTGGATCTGTCCGATACCCTGCATCTGATATTCGATGGGATCCTCTACCGTAATGATGTTTTTGTCGGGAGAGTTCACGCGCTGGAGGCCGGCGTAGAGCGTGGTCGATTTTCCCGAACCCGTCGGGCCCGTCACCAGGATGATCCCGTGCGAACTCATAATCATCCGGTCGAAGACGGCATAATCGTGTTTGGACAGCCCCAGCTCCTCCAGTCCAAACAGAAACGTGCCTTTTTCCAGGATACGCATCACCACGCGTTCGCCGAAGGCCACCGGGATCACCGAGACGCGAATGTCGATTTCCTTTCCGCTCAAGCGGATTTTAATACGGCCGCCCTGCGGGAGGCGGTGCTCTGCGATGTTCATGTTCGCCATGATCTTGATGCGCGAGATCACGGCCGCCTGCTGCGACTTCGGCACCGCCAGCTTTTCGTACAATACGCCGTCAATCCGATACCGGACCCGCACGTCGCGTTCGAACGGCTCCACATGAATATCGGAGGCGCGTTCACGAATCGCGCCCGTAATCAGCAGGTTGATCAATCGGATGATCGGCGCCTCGTTGGCCAGATCGAGCAGATCACGTTCCGAGGCCTCCAGCGAATCCAGCGTGTGGATCTCTCCGGTTTCTCCTTCCGCGAGCACGATGTCGTCGATCATCTCCGCCGCGTTCTCGCCCTGCCGGTCAAAATACGAGTCCAGCACGCCCTGGATGTCGCTTGCGCGGCACAACACCGGCGACACCGGCCCGCCCAGCAGGAGGCGGAGATCGTCCAGCGGCAACAGGTTCACGGGATCGTTTACCGCGACGCAAAATACCGCGCCGTCTTTCTTATACGGCACCATGCGGTACTCGCGAATGAAATTGATCGGCACCTTCGTCGTCAACGACGAATCGATCTGGGCCGTCACGTCCCGATCCAACGGGATGCCGAACTGCGCGCTCAATGCTTCGAGCACCTGGTCCTCTTCACAATATCCCAAGTCGAGCAGGATCTGCCCCAGCCGCTTGGGTCGAACCCGCTGCAGTTCCAGGGCTTCCTCGACCTGTTCCTGATGGATATGCCCCTGTTCCAGGAGGATCTCGCCTATTCGGGCCGTGTGTTTCAGACTCATTCCGTGCCCCGTCTCGCGTCACCCCGGCCAAAGCGTTCGCCCGCATTGATTTGTCCGACGCGCGCCCGCGTGGGCCGGTGTTCGTTGCGCATGTATCTCCGCTTGTTGATACGCTTGATATAGCCTTTTTCAAAAAGCACATCGACGTTCGCGTGGCTGAATTGGTCCATCCGGTATTTCGTAACCCGGTCCATGTCGATGCCTTCCTTGATGATGTACGGCGACACCAGCAGGACCAGGTTACGCTTGCTCCGCTGATTGCTCTTCGTTCGGAACAGCCAGCCCACCATGGGCAGATCACCCAGGTACGGCGGCTGCCGAATGGAACGATCCGTGCCCTCGCGAAGCAGTCCGCCCAAAATCCCCGTCGAGCCGTCTTTAATCACTGTTTCGGTTTTCACATTCGATTTCGACAGCGTCGGGCCCACGATGTTCACGTCGGCGCCCACCGTGCTCTGGATAACTTCAGACACCTCGACTTCAAGCTCCATCGACACGTAATCGCCTTCGCTGATCTGCGGCTTCACTTTCAGCTTGATGCCGACGTCTTCGCGCTCAACCCGGCTGAAGACGCTCGAACCGATCGCCGATTGATCCAGGGAACGCGACGAACCCGTGATGAACGGTACTTCCTGACCCACCACGACCTCGGCCTCGACGTTGTCTTTTGTTGTCAGGCCCGGTTGCGCCAGCACATCCACTTCGGTAATCGCCTCCAGCGTCTGCATCAACAGCGGGATGTTCGGGATCTTCTGTGTGATAAATCCTCCCGCGCCGTCGGGAAAGGTCAGGTCGGTGGTGCCGTCAATAATTCCCGCGAGCACGCCGCCATTGCCCACCGCCGCCAGCGGGCCCTCGGTCAGCACCGTGGCCAGGGTGACCACGTTATTCAGCCCGAAGCCGTCTGATCCGTCAATGCTTGCAAGCTCGACCGACAGGTCGAAGTTGTCGCTGATGGTTACTTCCATGATGACGGCGTCGACATGCACCTGCCGCGGCGGCACGTCGAGCTGCGCGATCAGTTCGCGGATCACGCGATAATCCTGCGGGGCGGCAACGATCAGCAGCGAATTTCTGTCTTCATAGCTGGTGATCTGCACCTTCTTCTCGAACGGCTGAATCTCCGCTGTTGCCGCGGGCGCTCCCTGCTGCTGGCCTTCGGCGCGCGGCGTCAACCCGATCACCGCGTTCAATGCTTCCTCCACTTTGGTCGCATCGGCGTTCAGCAACTGATAGACGTGCAGGTTATCCGACTCATAATCGGTCGGTGTATCGAGCAGCGAGATCAGGTCGCGCACCTGACCCATCAACGGGGCGCTTGCCAGCACAATCAGCGCGTTCAAGCGCTCGTCCGACACGATGCGCATCGTTTCCTTGTGGCTGACCACGGTCGATTCCGGCCGCCCCGGCACGTTCGGACGCGCCGGTTGCCGCGGCACCGGCGTCGGCCGCGCCGCACGTTCCACCGGCTGGGGAGCGCCTTCGGGCGTCACGCCGAGGATGTCCTGGATTTGCGTGGCCAAGACCTCGGCCCGGGTGTATTCGAGGGTGAAAATTTCCATCTCCGTTTCGTATCCCGGGACATCTATCTCTTGAATAAACGCGAGCATGTTACGGATGCCGTCCGCAGTGTCCGTAATGATGAGCATGTTGGTCTTTTCGTACACGCTCACGGCGGCTGTCTGTGAACCGAGCTGCTGCAGCAGCGATTGCAGGTCCGCAGCGTTTGCATACAGGATCGGCACGATGTGCGTGGCGATCATGTCGAAACCTTTGGGATCGGCTCGCCCGATGACGAGTGGGCTCTTCTCCGTAAACTGGCCCGTTTGCACAATGCGCACGAGGTGTCCATCCAATACTTCCACCATGTCGTAGCCGCGCATCTGCAGGAGCGAGCCCAAAATGTCGAACGCCATCGACGCCGGAATGGGCGCATGCGAAATTAAGGTGACCTTCATCTGCGCCATCTGGGGATCAATGTCGAAGTTTTTCCCCGTTTGCGCGCCGATAATTTTGATCACATCCAAGAGGCTGTCTTCTTCGAAATCCAGCGTCAGCAATGGTTCATCGGCTCCACCCCGGGTCGTGCCCGCCGGCGTAGAAGACTTCGGCCGGTAGGGATCGACGGGAATGGCGGGGACTTCCCGGCCGGTCGGCGTCAAGTCATCCGGACTCACCTGCCGGGGCTGGCCTGTCCGCTCGGGGCGTAGCGGGGGCTGCGACGCGGACGGCGGAGTCTGTCGCGGGACGGACGGCCGCCGGGGCTCCGGCGTTGGGGCGGGCTCGGGCACTTCAGATGGCGCCGGCTCCAGCTCCTCCGCTGGCGCGACTTCCTCGTAGGCCAGCGACGGATCCTCGTCCGGGGCGAACTCGGCCTCCTCCGCCAACTCAGCCTCCTCCGTCAGCGCGGCCTCATCGTAGACATCCTGCTGTGCTCGCGCTGCTGAAACCGGCAGCATCAACGCGATCCCAAGGCACACCAACGCCCGCGTAGTTATCCAGCCGTAGTTCACGGTTTTTCCTTCCCCTGGTTCTCTGTCGTTAAAACTTTGAAACGCCTGCAACCCGCAGGTTCGCCGCAGTGGCACGGCGCCCGCGCCCTAGTCCAGCTTGATGGTGCGGGTAACGGTCTGACCATTCCGCAGCACCTTCAGATGGAACACATTGAGGTTTTTAAACTTTTCGGCGATCTTTCCGATGCTTTCGACACTATCAATCGACATGCCATTGATGGCCGTGATTACATCATTGTCCGCCAGCCCCACCTTCTTCGCCAGCGGCACTTTTCCCAGATCCGGCGACGTGATACCGATCATGCGCCCGCTGTCATCCTTGTAGGGCTGCGGTTTAAGCTCCGTCATCAAGCGGCCCATATCGCTGGCAATTTCCATGAGTTCGTGCTTCTGGAGCGAAATCGGCCCCGACTCCTCTCCATTCCCGGACTGCGGTACCGAAGCCGCTCCGGAAACCGACGCCAGATGCGCGGAAATCGTCTCTTTTTCGTCCATGGACAGAATTTCGCGCTTGTTTTCTTTTTTATTGAAAAGAACCACCCCGCGCTTGTGGACTTCTTCGAGCACCACGTCCGAAAGCACGGGTTGGCCCAGATAATAGGTATCTTCGCTGTTTGTTTGCGTGTTTTTGATGCCGGCGCACGCCAGGGGGTCCGTGGGCGAGGTCGCCGCCGTACCCAGGAGTTTGAGAGGCAGACGGGTGACCTCCACCGTTGGCGCCGCCACGACGGCTTCGGCCGCATCCGGAGCGCTGGTTTTCGCCGCTGGGCCGAACAAACCGTTTTCCTTGATCACGCTGTAATCCGTCGCCAGCCCGACTTTGGCCAAGTGCAGGCTTTCCACCGCTTCTAAAGGAGGAGGCGTTTCAAGAGTCCGTGCCGGCTCCGAAAAAGTCGAAAACATCGTATAGGCTAGAGCCAGAAGGAGCACAACTAGCACTAAGTCCAGCAGAAGAAAGCCCTTACGTATCAGAAGTCCTGGGAGCATCTTTGCCTTTCCTGAGTCCGGAATAGCAGGATCTGTGGCTCACGCCTCCAAGCCGGAAAAATTGCGTCGGCGTGGCACGAAACACCCCTGCCCGCATGCTTCAACCATACAACGAAGCCCGCCACCAGGGGGTTGACGCATCCCGCGATGGCGTCTCCCACGTCCGGCTGCCGATCATATACCAAGCCCGGTTTGGGGTCAAAGACCGTATAACACGCAGCCCGCTGGCGAGATTGCACCTGAATCGCGCACCACCGGGCTGCAAAGGCCCGCCCGGACCAACGTCGCCGTCGCTGTTCAGGGGAATCCCCTTTCCCTCATAGCCGAGGAACGGCGACACGCGCCGTTCCGCACCCGGGTCTTCCCCAGAAGACAAAAATCCCCCGGAGACGTCAGCCTCCGGGGGAGCAATACTCTAGTGTCGTGCAGCTACTCGTCGTTTGCCGCAGCTTCCTCATCGGCCTTGAGTTTTTGATCGATTCCGCGCAGGTAGGTCTTGAATTCTTCAAGTTCCATGCGCTGGGGAGCGGATGCCTTTTCCGGCGCGCCCGCTTTTTCTGTCTGAGAGACGCCCAGCGCGGTCTCCCCGAAGACCACATATTTTTTGCCATTCAAGGCATCCGTGTGGACCGAGAGTTTGCCGCGTTCTCCGCAGACCACGGCTGCAGGGCCGCGCCGTTTCTGGGTTTGCATGAACACGACCACCTCTTCGCCTTCGCGAAACTGCGGCAGATCGGTCACATATCGCATAATTGCGCCCACACGGCCTCCCGGCTGGCGCAATACAATCTGCCCTCCCTTGTTCAGATGGCCTTTCATATTGTCGTCGGTGCGAATCGTCACATCCGTGACGATCACGTTTTCTTTCAGGTAAAAACTTTCCGACGCTTCCACCGTGCCCACGAAGATATAATCCGACGCTTTCACCATCTCCTCGGGCGACATCTTGACCAGCAGGGCGTCGGCCGAACCGCCTGCAAGAAGCAAGCCGGCCACGACGAACAGGCTCGCGGCCGTTCGGGCGGCGCGCCAGCGCCGCAGTTGCAGCACTACACTCAATCCCAGCAATCCGGCGGTCGCCATAAACAGCATCTCCGCATGTCTGAACACCCATTCCATTCCGCTGAAAATGCTGCGCGCATAGCCTAGCGCCACCGGGTGTGTCGCCAGGTATCGGGCCAAGGGAGGCGCCGTGCGGTAGTAGGCGTCGATGAATGCGGTGCCCACGGGCGAATTCAGCAAGTACCCGTCACGCATCCCGCGCAGGAATTGTGGAATCCCGGCGGAGGGCGCCATGCCGGCCACCACGACATTGAGCCAGCAGACGTCGTTTCTCACGCCGAACATCGGTTTGCTCCCGGGCAGCATCGTGTTCAAGGTTTTGCCGCTCGTAGCGCTCACGATTTGACCGGTCAGCATGTTGTACGTCAGCGGCGTGCCTTGTTCCCGTTGCTCGATTCCGAGCAGGTTGCCCGTTTCGTTGAATACTTCCGACGGATACGCCGTTGGGAAACTGAAATCGCGCTGGCCGAACAGCACCCGCGTCGAATCGAAATCGCCCGACGTGTACCCCTTCGGCTCTGTAAGGCCGTTGATGGGGTTGCTCGTAATCACATACGTTGCATCGAAGGTCACGCCGTCGCCCGTCTCATGCTGTTTCAAGAGGTTGAACAACGAAAAGCGCCCCGAGAACTCTGCCTGGTGCTCGTACAGACCCGACATGGTGCTGAACATCGGCACCCGCCGCGTACCCACGTTCTGGTCTGCGTCGCTCCAAGCAATGATGTGCGCACCCGGCAGCGGGACCGACGGAAAATCGACCCGGGTCTGCGAGCGGGCTTCGTGCGCCAGCCGGAAAAACCGCGCCTGCGAGCCGCGCGGGTAGAGAAACGATACCCCGGCAATATCGTCCGGCGCCAGATCAGCGCCTCCCGCCATGAACTTGCCTTCGCCCAGGTCCGTCGCGAAATAGATCGGATACATCGTAGGCGTCACGCCGACTTGTACCAGTAACCCTGACCTGTTCCGCTGCCAGAACACGCGCTGCTCGAGGTCTGCGATGAGCCCCGTGTTGGCTGAATCGTCCAAAAAATCCGAAAAATTGTTCAGCGGGGTATGCCCCAGTCCGATGGAATGTCCGACCTCGTGGACGTGCGTGGCCAGAAGGTCGTACGTAGCCGGCAGGGTCTGGATTGTTGTGCTGCCGCCACCCGTATCAATTTCAATGGTGCGCTCGCGGAAGGCAGCCCCGCTGTACACAATGTCGCACTCGACAATCTGGCCGCCACTCACCTGGATACTGGCGTTCGTACCCGGTAGCTCGAGGAACATGTCGTCAAGCACGAGGGTTAGAAGCGTCACGCCCAGCACGCCGGTGGGCAGAGTCTCTTCCCCCGGGTCTTCGACCATCACGTAGTTGATGAAGTCAATCCCCGTCGCGAAATCGCCGAGCACGTAATCCAGATTGTCTACCGGGCGCACCACCAGCGGCTCTGAGATATCAGCCACTACCTGGAAGGCGATATAACTGGTGGGCACGTCTTCCCAGACCTGGAACCCCTGCCTGAGGATCGCCTGCTCGGCTTCCGACCAGCCTGTCGTCGTATACACGGCGACAAGGTTGCCCTCCTCGTCCCGAACCTGATCCACCGTGGTCTGTTCACGCTCCAGCACCCAATGAACCCCTTCACCCGGGCCCACGTCGCCGTCGCCATTCGTGTCGAGGTATTTGAGCGGCCATGTCATATACCGAAGTGTCTTATTGACCTCGGTGAAGCCGCCGAACGGAAAGAACGCGTAGGCAGGCCCTGCCACAAGCAGACAGACGGCCACCCCTGCAAGCATTGCCATACGGACTCTCGGGCTCACCTTGGATTCTCCTTTCGCACGGTTCGGCGGGCCCCCCCAGGGCCCGCCGTTACACGTCGATTCCTCAGTTGTGTCCATGCCGGGCTCTCACCTTCGCACGACGGCGGGCCGCATAAACGCCCATGGCGAGAAGGAGGGTCACCCCCATCGCCTTGACGGGCGACGTCACCGCATAGGATAGCGGGGTCAAGGCGCTCCGAACAAGCGCCGCGAGTGTCGGCCGTGGAGCCACCGTTGCGGCAATCCGCGGACTCACCCGGTAATACAGGTCGACAAACGCTGTCCCCAGCGAAGTCTGCAACAGCACCTCGTCGCGGAAATGCCGTAAGACCCATAATTCACGCGCGGAATCTGTGCCGTAGGCCGCCGTTGCGAGGAAGCACGCGCGGGGCGCCTGAGGCAGGTTGCGGTAAATAAACGCATCCAGTTTCGTGGTCGAAAGCTCCGTGGTCTGGTTCCGTACCGTCACATTCAGGGTGCCGGTCTGGCCCAGTCCTGCCGCGGGAAATCCCACGTCGATGCGCGTCGCGGTCCACGATTCCACCGGCATCACGGTCTGCCCGAAATACACGAGGGGCTGATCGAAGTTCTCCCCGTAAATCTTGACGGGGAAGTCATCACTCCCGCCGGCATCCGGCGACAGCGACGTGATCACCGGTGCGTTGGCATCCGATGGCACGGAGATCAGGGTAAATAGATCACCCCGGCTCGTCTGCTTGCCGGTCGTCGGGTTCAGCACCGTCAGGACAATCGGATCTTCGTCAATGACGGATCCGTCGGGAATCGTCACCGCGATCTCTTTATCCGTGGCTCGGTTCACCACCAGCGGAATTCCTGCCAGCGTCACGCGCGGCGACGTGCCGAAACCGCTCCCGAAAATCGCGAACGACAGGCCGTTCGTCGGAACCACCTGTGGCAGCCGATCGGTCGAGACCGCCTGGATGACCACATCCGTGGGACCAATCACCCGCGCGCTGGCCGTGATGACGGCCGTGCGGACCGCCTTGTTCGCCTGGAAGCGGATGAAATTGAAGCCGCTGTTGTCTGGAACGCCCAGCGTCGGCATGCCGGAATTCGGATAGTCGGGCGCGTTAAAGACCGTGACGAAGCCCAGCGCCCGCGCGCCCCAGGGGAATTCGCTGAAGAGGTCAAATTCGCCACGATTGGCGGCCGGCGGCGGCGGGAACGTGTCGGGATCGGGCTCGGTCGGCGTATTCGGACCCCAACCCACAATCGCCACGCGGAAATTGTCGCCGAGGTCCATGCGCTCGCTAGCGCGCAACACGATAAAGAAATCGGCGCCGCTATCCGGATGCGATGGGGACGTCCCGAGCGAATCCTGAATCCACTGACGGTTGTTCGCCTGCTGCGCCATTGGTTTCGGCAGGTCATCCGTTCCCGGGGTCGAGAACACGAACATGACCTGCGTGGAGGGTTCGCCCACCGCGCCAATCAGGTAGGGTGGATAATCGAGGGTCAACGGGATGTCGATATCCTTATCGAACTGGCCGTTGGTATTTCCTGGATGAGCGTCGTTGTCACGGTAGATGGCCACGCCGCTAAGCGTCTGATCCAGGCTGAGCGGAAGCAGATCGTTTAGAATCGTGAACTTCCCGTCTCCGCCCTCGTCATAAAACTCGACGATGACCTGTTCCAGGAACGTGGGATTGCTGACGATCCGCCAGGAGCCGTCCGCCGGCTCGCCCGACAACAGCGTCAGGCGGTTGTTCGAGTTACCGGTAATCTGGAAGCTCTTGTAGAGCGAGTCCACCAGAAAATGGTTCACGAACGCTCCGTTGGTCCAGGCGGCGCCCGGCACCACAAACGACTGCGGGCCGCCCAATCCATCCGAGCCTTGCGCTTTGGTCAGGTCGGGGCGGTTCGTCGACGCATCAATACCCAAAACCGGCACGGGGCTGCCGTCCAGGAAGATCGACTGGCCGGATCCTGTGAAATCGACCACATCGCAGGAGATCGTGGTCTCCATCATCTCGTGGTAGTACCACCCTTCGATCGGGTCCTCTTCCGGATGAGATTTCACCAGTGCCCGCGGAGATACGACGTTGTTGGGCGTGAACTGAATGCCCGCCTGCTGGTCGTGCGCCGGCCGATTCGGCAGCGTCATCGGAATGAACACCTTGAACGGCTCGAGGCGGCTGATATTCTTCGACGTCCGCACCACCACGAAGAGGTCGTCGCCTGAACTGCCGGCCTGCGGTAGCGCTTTGGTTTCCGCCGCCACGGCATCCGCCGCTGCCTTCATTTCGTCCTTATAGATGCGCACGGGCCGTTTCGCCCAATGCGGCTTGCCTTCGACTTCTTCCACCAACACGGCTGGCGCGGGCTCGTCGCTCTTCGTCGCCGCGGATTCGCCGCTCTTCGTCTTCGCGCCGCCCAGCGGCGTGAAGTGCAGTGGACCACCAACGTCTGTATGCGGCACGCTCCACGCAAGTTTGGGGCGCAGCCGGAGCACCCAGGCCCGGTCCCTGCTGTCCACAATGCCATCCCCGTTGATATCGTCAGCGATCCCGTCGCCGTCCAGGTCTACATATTCCGGTTCCGGCCGCCACATGAGGTTTCGCAGCGGTACCGGCACATCACTGCCGAATTCGCTGTTAAACACCGAATTGCTATCGGTATCTTCATACAACAGCACACCGGACTCGGGATCGGCTCCGTCAATGTCGAGTGCCTGCAGGTCATTCGGCGTAAAATCCGGTCCCCAGAACGCGACCGTAATTTGCTGCAGCTGCAGCCCGTTGTACCGATTGACTACCGGGTCATTGGCGCCAGCCACATTGATTCCGAGCATCGCCGTTGGCTTGCTGCTCGAGTCAATGTGCTGTTTCAATATGCGCGCCCGCCGATTGGCTGCCGGCCAATCAGCCAGTTTCGGGTATGTATCCGGCTCCAGCAGAGCAGGCCAGGTTCCATAGTCCGGCCGCTCCGGTTGCACCGGCGGATAGGGGAACATCCTCGAGCGCGGGCCGGCCGGCGGCGCATCGAAGTTCGGTTGGAAAAACGGCACGGTCTCAAACGCATGCTGGGAGGGCGACAGGTCTTCGTCGGCCGGCCCTTCCGTTACGATGGCATCCGATTGCACGTAAACGTGCGCGCCTTTGTAGAACCGCGCGTCGTTATCCCCGAAGGGGTCAAGCCAGAGCGGCCACGCGCGCGCATAATCTATGTCCGTATATGTGGCGTAGTTGCTGTTGCTCTCATACGTGAGGGTCAGATCATGGACTTCCACCCCGACACGCGCCGGCTTCGCCGTCGTCCGGTCCGCGGTCCGTTCGTGCCACCACGGTTCGTATTCCAGCCACAGCGGATCGTTCTGCCAGATATTGTGGGCGAAGCGCACGGTAGGCGAGTCATTGCGAAAACCCATCGGTATCAACATCGAGTCGAAGTACAGGCCGCCGTCCCAACTGCCGTTCGGGCTGCCGTAGCTGCCGCCGTCCACCACCAGCGGATTAAACCGGCGCGGCTCGATGAACATGCGGTATTCCATGCCCAGCGTCATGCCCACGCCATCGCCCGGCATAGTCGACAGGTCGAAGTAGCCACTATCGGGTCGCACCACCACAAAATAATCGTGCTGGGTTTCGTGCGTATCTGGATCCGGAAAATCAGGAATCGGCTCGACAAATCCCTTGTCTTTTCCTTCGCGTGAGCCGCCCCCCATGACCAGGCGGACTTTCCACCACGGCGCGCCGCCGCCCGGCGGGTACGGGATATACTCCCATTCGGGCGGATAATAGTTGACATCGCCGGACTTATTGCCGATCAGGGGAAGGACGTAATTGCCGGGCAGCATCGGGTAGTCGACAAACGTGACCCCGTGGCCGTCCGGGTTCGGAATGGGCGGATCAAAGACGCCGTTGTTGTTACTGTCGTGGAAGACCCAGATTCCATTGAACGCGAAATCGTTGCCCACCGCAAAGCTGGTGACCATTTCTCCGCCTTCAATCAAGGCATCGTAGGTCATCGAACTGAACTCTTCGATGGGGTTCAGTCTGCTCGCGCCCTGGGGGTCAGAGGGATCACCGCGAACATCGCTGATGATCAGGTTGATTTCCTTAAATGCGACCAGATCGCCGCTATCCGACCAGCTGCCATGCGAAGTTCGCGCCCCAAGAGTATCCGGCGGATTCGATGCGTGGACGTCGATCGCCACCATCTGAATCCACCCCTCCAGTGAATGCAGTTTGCGCAGGTTGAGCCATTCGCCCGTCACAAAATCAAACGCATTGGCGAACGAGCCACCCGGCACATCCCAGCGCGGCCGCACGTACTCCTGGATTGGCGTGTACATTCGCTGAGGCCAGTACCACGCGTTTCCATCGGATTCTGCCGAGCGGAAATCGTCAATCAGGCCACTCGTCGCGTCGTCTACCCGGAACTGAGAGAGGTACGTCGTCTCAGGCTCAAACGGAAGGTCGTCAAAATCCGGGTCATACGTATCGACCAACTCTCCGTTTTCGTCACGCGGCGCATGCCCGAACCCATCCACCATCAGGTAGGTATCGATGTAGTAGCTGAGTTCCTGCATGCTGGACCAGGTTGCGCTCGTCCGCACGGCAAGAATGTACGACGCACCTGAGTCGTCGACGGTGTAATGCCGGCTCTGGATCGCAGGGTACACATCAATCGGCTCGTCGTTCGCGGTGGGATTGCTCTCCTGCCCCCAGAGCTGGTAGCGCAGGCCGAGCCGGTCTCGGCCGACATACCGCACACCCGCGCCCGGGCTGGCGTCGGGGAATGCCGGGCCTTCGCCGTCCCGCGTGTCGTAGGGCACGCCTATAGCCGTGTCCACTACCGTGCCATCCGGAAGGAAGCGCAGGATCAACGGTTCGTCACTTTCCAGCACGCCGTGCTCACCGCCATCCCAGGTCGGTTTTTCCCGGAAGATTCCGAATTCGAGAATGTCGGTCTGAATCAGCGCGGGACCATCGTTGGTGTCCTCATTCGGGCTAATTGTAAACGTCAACGGGGTCTGCGAGCTGAACACGCGATCATTGAGCCGATCCCGGAGAAACGCCTTTTCAGCGGCGCCATCGGCGTCATCGCCCAGGCTTTTGGTGGTGTCCGGCGGCTCCGCGCTGATCATTTCGAAACTGAATAACGGCATCCAATCCTGCAGTGGTAGCAGCGCCTCCCGATCCCGCTCCGCGATGGCGTCGCGGAAGATCAGAGACGCACTATTCCGTGTGGGTTCCGGCTCTGGCTCTTGCTCCTGCGCTCCGGCCAGAGGCGCCATCACGCTCACCAGCAACATCACGGCTATCAGCCAGATTCTCGAAAGTGGCAGTGTTGTTCTCACCTTGAAGTTCCTCCGCCGGACATTAAAAAAGCCCCCGGGGCGCACCGACCCCAGGAGCATACACACTCCGTTTCTGAAAAGCGAGCGCTCGGTGTGCGGGCGCGTTCCAGGGATCGCCACCGGGTCAATTGCCGGGTTCCCCTCTGTGGGCACTAATTTATGCACAGCTCCTGATCTAACTCCTGCGCCGCGGCCCACCGCACCTGCAGGCAATCTCGAAGGCAAGTTTATGTTGTGCCGGAGCGTCGTTTGCCCCGCCAACTTTCCCCGTGTACCTCGTTTCCTCCCAGTCGGCACACAGGCGTCTTTCAAACCTGCCTAACACGTCGTTCATTTTATAGCACACTCTTAGGTGCTTGTCAATAAAGAAGTTGACGCAATCATAGCACGTTCATAAGGTTAAACAGAACTCCTGTTTTTCGCAGACCTGCAGGAATCTTCGTTTTTGTCAAAAGATAACATCGAGTGTATCAGCGTAGACTCGGTGCGATTCCAACTCTTCCACATTATTCGATCCAGATTTTCATGGATAGAGAGAATAATAGGCCCCATAATTGCCGAGTACTCTTTTTACAAAATGCCGGGTCTCTGTGAAGGGGATCGCTTCAAGAAAAACGTCAGGCGGCACCGGAGAGAACTTTTTCTGCCACTTCGAGACGTTTCCGGGCCCGGCATTGTACGACGCCAGCGCATAGATCAGGTTCCCTT
Organism: Candidatus Hydrogenedentales bacterium; assembly: GCA_050950105.1. Lineage (GTDB taxonomy): Bacteria > Hydrogenedentota > Hydrogenedentia > Hydrogenedentales > SLHB01 > UBA2224. Next base: position 451,367 of record JBMNGZ010000001.1, read on the forward strand.
CCGAACGGGCGAGCATCCGTTTCAGATAATAGGCCCCCAGACGCAGCGAATGGGCCGGATGGGTCAGATAGGCGACGTGGTCGCGCGTGATCGACGGTTCGACGGTCGCCAGCCACTGGGCGGTCCCCGGCATGAGCTGCATCACGCCCGTCGCCCCGGCTGAAGAGACCGCTCCTGCCCGGAAAAAACTCTCCTGGCGGGCGACCGCCAGAATAAGATATGGATCCAGGTTCGTCTCAGCCGCAATGGACTGCACCTCATCCCAGTAGGCCCGAGGAAACTGCACGCGTTGCCAGCGCGGGAGATACAGGTCCCGCTCCGCCTCCGGCGCGCACACGCCGACAAGCCACAGCGCGAGCGTGGGCAACCCCGCCGCAGCCACGGTCTCGTATGCCGCCTGCGACAGGTCTGACCCGCGAGATGCGAGCCCCACCGCTTCCCACTCCCCTTCCTCGAATCCCTGTGAAGCAAAAAACAGCACGCGCGCCAAGGCCTCGTCTCCGGTCAACGGTACCGGCGTTGACCCCTCCGCCCTCGCAAACGGGCGCACGAAGGAGTCGCTTCCACAAACCGGCAGGGCCGCGCCCGGCCTCACAGAGCTTGTGCGGCCCATCTCGTACAGGCGGTGTACGGCTCTGTGCACATAGAAATTACCGAGATCGCCACGCGTCGCCAGCTCAAAATCTGCCGCTGCTCCCTCCCGGTCGCGTCCACGCATCCTCAAATCCCCGCGCAGATAGGCCGCATCCGCCAGAAATCGGCTGCCGGGGTAGCTATCAATCAAGCGGCCGTACGCGTCGAGCGCCTCGGCGTTTCGATCGGCATCGGAGTAGAGGCGGCTTGCCAGCAGCAACGCGTTGTCGGCGCGGCCATCATTGGGAAACAGGCCCGCAAACCGCAGATAATACCGCGCGGCAACCTCTCCCCGATCGCGGCTCATCTCCGCGAACCGCCACAGGCCCTCGGCGGCCTCCTCAGATTGAGGGTGGCTGGTCAACAAGGCATCGAGCAGCGCCTCGGCACGGTCGTGCTGCCCTCCCGCCAGAAAAGACCGGGCATGATGCATTTGCGCCAGGCGCGCCCATTCGGTGCCCACGTGCGCCGTCACGATGCGCTCCAGCAGCGAGCGGCCTCGCTCCGCCTCGTGAAGGCCTAGATGCACGCGCGCCCGGAGATAGACCCAGCCGGGTTCATGCCCAAGGGCGTCGCCTTCGGCTGGCAGAAGCTTCGACGCGTCGGCATAGGCGCCCGATTTCACCTGGGCATACGCCGCCGCGAAACGATCGGCGCGGTCCGCCGACGTTGCCAACAGTTTTGCGGCATCCAGCCGTATCCGGGCCGAACTGGCCTCCGCGCACAAGGACCTGCAGAGCGAAAACGCGCGGGCAAGGGTCTCCGGCTTTTCGGCCAGATTCTGTGCCGCCAACCAGAGATATCGGTCGCGCCACGAACGCGGGACGGGCTGTTCCAGAAGCTGGAGATACGCCTCAGCCGCCTTCGGGAATTGTTTCTCGAGGCGGAGCAGCTCCCCCATTTCGGCCAGGGCCATGCCGGTCCAGGGGCCGGCAGGATGCGTCCGGAGCAGTGCCTGATAATGGGCCAGCGCCGCAGAACGCCGGCCTCCCCGTGACTCACACCGCGCCATCCCCACAAGGGCGTAGGGAGACAATGGGCCCCCGGCCTCCGCACTGGCTTCAAACGCCGCTCGCGCGTCGCCGTAACGAGCCCCACGCTCGAATTCACGCGCCTCCAGATAGGCTCCGGCCCCCGGCAATGCCCCCGCAACCAGACTCAATACCCACGCACATCCGTATCCCGTCAAAAAAAACGGCACCAATAGTATGCTGGCTCCTGGTTAGTCTTCTGTACTTCGCTTTCCGACAGGCAAGGAGGGACTTCTGGTTCTCGAGACGGAGCGTCGCCCTCTCTTCTCTGACTCCGCTCCGGCACCCCCGTTACCATACTGAAAGCGCCCCCGGCTTTCCACTTCCGCGTCATCCCCGCGCATTCTAATCCTAAGTGCTACGTGCACGGTTTTTAGGTTTAGCCCTTTCCCGTCGGAGCCGTCCGTTGCTCACCATGAGCGACGGCGGGCGGCGACAGAGGGAAGGGCGGCCGCGGGGCCTGCTATCCGCAGCGCTGGGGCTTCCTTGGTTTATCTATGCTACGCAGCGCGGGGGCTTCCCTGATTTATCTATGCTGCGTAGCGCGTAGGGGCAGACCCCTGTGTCTGCCCTTCTTAAACACAGCCACGGGGGCGATCCGGATGGGCAGACACAGGGGTCTGCCCTTCTTAAACGCAGCCACGGGGGCGATCCGGATGGGCAGACACAGGGGTCTGCCCCTACATTCCGGAACGCTGCCGCGTCGGGGTTGCCCTGGTACATCCAGGTTGCGCAACCGCGTGGGCGCTGCCCATATAATCCGGAGGGCAACCGCGGGGACTATCCGGATGGGCAGACACAGGGGTCTGCCCCTACATTCCGGAACACGGCCGCGTCGGGGTTGCCCTGGTACATCCAGATTGGACAACCGCGTGGGCGTTGCCCATATAATCCGGAGGCAACCTCGGGGCCTGATTTCCGCAGCACAGGGAATTCCCTGATTTATCTTTGCTACGCGCTGCGGAAAGAAGTCTCTGCACGGTGGCCCAGCTGGATAGCTCACGCGCTGCGACGGGACGCTGTGAGCGGCAAACCGCACCCCAAAATCCAACCTGAAAAACTCCACCCCCAAATCGGCTACCGCCGATTCACCCCCGCCCGCGGAGGATAGGTACCCTGGGAGCGCCGACGTCCTCGTCGGCACACAGCTCCGCGAGCAGGGGCAAGCACAAGTGCATCGCGCCTGAATCTCCAGTTCGAATCCTTGTGTCCCCTGGTAACGTGGGCATGGACGGAGACCCGCGTCACATGGCTGCGATTGGGCGCCGGCAACTGCAATCCGCCCTCAAAACTCCACCCCCAAATCGGCTACCGCCGATTCACCCCCGCCAGCGGGGGACAGGTGCGCCGCACATAAGTCTCTGGTCTTCGGGCTCTTATGTCCCTCGAAGAAGAGGGCGGATCAAAAACCAAACCAAACGCCGGGTCGCTGTGAGCGGCAAACCACACCCCAAAATCCAACCTGAAAAACTCCACCCCCAAATCGGCTACCGCCGATTCACCCCCGCCCGCGGAGGATAGGTACCCTGGGAGCGCCGACGTCCTCGTCGGCACAGGGTTCACCCCCGCCAGACAGGTTGCACTGCGTTTTGCCGGACGGTCGAACCCATTTACTCATCTCCGCGAGCAGGGGCAAGTGCACCGCGCCTGAATCTCTCCAGTTCGAATCCTTGTGTCCCCTGGTAACGTGGGCATGGACGGAGACCCGCGTCACATGGCTGCGATTGGGCGCCGGCAACTGCAATCCGCCCTCAAAACTCCACCCCCAAATCGGCTACCGCCGATTCACCCCCGCCAGCGGGGGACAGGTGCGCCGCACATAAGTCTCTGGTCTTCGGGCTCTTATGTCCCTCGAAGAAGAGGGCGGATCAAAAACCAAACCAAGCGCCGCGTATGCCGGTTCGGGCTCTTGTGTCCCCCGCGGGCGGGGGTGGCCGCGAAGCGGCCGGGGGTGGATTGTTTGGGCAGACACAGGGGTCTGCCCTTACATTCCGGAACGCTGCCGCGGTTGCCGGGCGCCTTGCCCCCGGCAGATCTTGCCCGTACAATGGCCCTCAAACCGGAAACCACGCAGAGGAGTCGCCATGAATCGCCAGTTCGCCTTCCTGAACACTGTGCTGTTTGTCGCAGTTGCTGCATCCGCCCAGGGCGGCGAAACCCCGCCTCGTGAGCAGCTCGGCCGCGAGGTCAAGCTTCGCGTCCTGGTCGACAAGGTCATGCAGCCCGAGGCCGGGTGGAAAACCGAGGAATGGATGATCAAAGAGACCGCTCAGGCAGGTTTCAATGTCTTTTCTCCCCGGATCGGCTTCGACAAACTGGCTGCGGTCCAGCAGGTCACCGAATGGTGCGAAGCGTACGGCATCTACCACATGCCGTGGATGCGCGGCTCGCTCGCCGCGCCCAAAGGCCCCGAAGCCGACGGCAAACGGCAGCTGTGGGGCAATGGCATCGAACAACCTCTCTGGAGTCCAAATTCGGACGAGTTTTGGGACTGGACCGAGAAATATATCGTTGAATACGCGAAAATGAGCGCCGAAAACCGACATCTTCTGGGCGTCTTTCTGGACTATGAAAATTATGCCCCCGGCAAAACTGCCAACCTGTACAGCCTCTCGTACGATGACCTCATCCTGCAGAAGTTTGCTCAGACCCAGGGAATCGACCTGCCCGAACTCGAGCGGGCCGCGCGCAAGCCCTGGCTCGATGAACAGGGCCTGCACGAGGCATTCGAGGCGTTTCAGATCGATCACTGGCGCGAACGCTGCCGCCATCTGCGGCAGCGCGTCGACGACTACGACCCCACATTCCAGTTCTGCATCTACCCCGCGCCCGGCACGCCATTCATGCTCCAGGCCGCCTGCCCTGAATGGGCTACGGAGCGCGCGCCCATCATCCTCGCGGATGCCTCCACCTACAGCCGCCCCGCGCGTTATCTTCCCGAACGAGACTCTCTCGAGGGCAACCGCCAGATCCTTCTCAAGCGCATGCAGAAAGCCAAAGACGCTGCGATCCCCTACATTTACGCGGGCGGCATCGACCCGGTCGTCCGCGGCGCAGACCCCGAGTTCAGCGGCAAGAATGCCGTTGCCATCAGCAGCGTGACGGACGGCTACTGGATCTTCTATGAGGGCCCCAAATACACGGTAGATCATCCCGACTACTGGAAATGGTTCTCCTGGGCCAATGCGCGTATTGCCGCGGGCGAGCTGGACGCCTGGACGCAGCCCCGCGAAACGCCCGAGGAGTTCGCGCTCGACCTGTTTGGCGACTCACCCACCGTGCCAGGCCTGGAAGTGCCGGAATTCACGGGCGAGACCGCCGACAACCCCCGTATCGTCCTGCGCGGCGACAACCTCCTGGCCATCGCCTGTAAAAAAGGCGTCCCGGTCGAAGTCGTGCTCCAGCACCATCCCATCGCCGACTATCAGGCGGTACTCGCGTGGGATCTCCGTTCCCTTGCCATGGACGCGCTGCAGTCCGGGACGGTGGGCATGAAACAGTCCGGCACAATTCGCTTCACACCCGAAGAAGACGCCATGTGCCTCCTCGGCCTCTCCGCAGGCGGGTGCGCGTACAGCATTCCACGGGCCAACGCGCCAATCGGGCTGTTGACCGGCGACGGGGCCTCCTTCATCCGTGAGGCCAGGCCGCTGTATTTCTTTGTGCCGGAGACGGTCGAGACGTTTACGATCTCTGCGCAGGGCGGCGGCGCCGAGACCGTCCGCATCAATGTATTCGCGCCGGACGGCGCCCGGGCCGCAAGCGGCCAGACTACGCTGAAAGACAGCAAGACCACCATCACGGTCGATGCCGGCAGCCAGGCGGGCCACGTGTGGTCGTTGGAGGCCGTTCGCGCCGACGAAGGCGTGATCGAAGATTATTCGGTGACGCTTGGCGACACCTTGCCGCCCGTGCTGGCATTTCATCGCGAACACGTGTTCCGACAGAAATGAGGCGCGGCGAAAGCCGGCTGCCTGCGGGCCGCTTTACCCACTTCGCGCGCGCGGTTACAATGTCGCCCGGCGGCGAGAAACGCCTGGGAAAGGACGGGTTATGAACAACGGACTCCGCATCACGGTCTGGAACGAGGGAGTACACGAAAAACGCGACCAGAAGGTCATGGAGCTCTATCCCGACGGGATGGGCAACGCCATTGCCCGGTACCTCTCCGAACAGCCCGGTATCGCCTCCGTGCATGTGGCTCAGCTTGACGATCCCGGCCAGGGGCTCACCGACGAAATCCTGGCCGGCACCGACGTCATGACCTGGTGGGGCCATTGCGCCCATGACCAGGTCAGCGATGAAAACGCGGCGAAGGTCAAGCAGCGCGTCCTCGAAGGCATGGGGCTGATCGTCCTGCATTCCGGCCACTTCTCCAAGGTGTTTAAGAGTCTGATGGGCACGGGTTGCGACCTCAAATGGCGCGAGATCGGCGAGAAGGAGCGCCTGTGGGTGGTCGATCCGGCTCACCCCATTGCCGAGGGCCTTTCCGAGTATTTCGAACTGCCTCACACCGAAATGTACGGAGAGCACTTTGATATCCCCCAACCCGATCAGCTCGTGTTTATCAGCTGGTTCGAGGGCGGCGAGGTGTTCCGCAGCGGTTGCTGCTGGCATCGCGGCCTGGGCAAGGTCTTTTACTTCCGACCCGGGCATGAAACCCTGCCGATCTATTACGATCAGAATGTGCTCCAGGTCATTTACAACGGCGTCCGGTGGGCGGCCCCGTCCGGGCTCAAACGCGTCGTCCGGGGAAACGTAGAGCCTCTGGAACAGGTCGACGGGAGCGAATAAACCCCGGAAGGACGCCGGAAACGTCGGGCCAGCCGTGAACGGGCGTACGCCGGTTCGCCACGCAGGGAAGGGCTGTGCGAACGCTGGGCGGCAGGGGTTTGTCCGGGAGAAATCCGGCCGTATTTCCGCCGGCCCGCACACTAGCGCAGCGGGCAGTCGTTTGCTACAATCGTGCGTGGTGCGCCAGGCGCGTACCAACGCTGGAGTGCCTTATGGGTCTGTTTTCCTCTCAAATATCGGCCAAGAAAATGGTTCCGCTGTGCCGGGAACTCGCGACGTCGTACGACGCGGGCATCCCCATCATTCGTTCGCTCGAAATCATCGGCGGACAGCAGCAGGATCGCCGGCTCCGCACCATTTTCACCGAGATGGCGGACGCCGTGAAGAGCGGAAATACCCTGGAACAGGCCGCGCGCGAACAGCGCAAATATTTTCCTGTATTTTTCACAGAACTCATTGCCAGCGGCGAGGTCGGTGGCAAACTCGACGTGATGCTGCGCGATCTGGCCGACTATTATGAAGAGCGGCTCGAACGCCAGCGCGGGGTCGCGCGCGTGATGGCCCTGCCCGTCATCGAACTGGTTGCCGCGTGGTTTCTGGGCACGTTCGCCCTGCGCCTGGTGGGTCAGCTCACCGGCGCGCTGTCCGGCACGGGTGGCGGGAGTTTCGACTTCGAGGCGTTTTTAAAAGACTATGCCGTATTTCAGATCAAAGCGCTGGGCGCCTTTGCCCTGCTTTTTGTGGGGATCGTGATTCTCTCGCGCATGGGTCTCTTCGGCTGGATCTCGGGCCTGTTTACCACCCACATCTACCCGATGTCCGCGGTCACGAGACGCTTTGCCCTGGCCCGGTTTTTCCGCAGTCTTTCGCTGCTGATCGGCGCCGGCGTACACGTGCCCCTGGCCATCGAACGTTGCGCAGCGATCACGGCGAACCCCTATATCGAACGCGACTTGCTCAAGACCATTCCACCGATCAAGCAGGGCCGCACGCTCGTCGAGGCATTTCAGCAGACTCGGTGTCTGACCCCTACCGCGCGCGAAATGCTGCTCGTGGGCGAAGAGTCCGGTAAGCTTGATGAGACGCTTCGCAAAGTGGCCGACTACCATTTCGAAGAAGCCAACCAGGCGGTCGATATCGCCGCGAAAATGTTCGGTGTGTTGCTCGTCCTGGCTGTTGCTCTCACCGTTGGGTATATCATCGTCACGTTCTACATGAAGTTCTATGGAGGCATAATGAATGAACTCGGGATTTAATGAACCGGATTTCGATTCCACGGCTGAAGTCAAAGACCGCACGCTCTGGTGGTGGGCCACGGTGGGCGTCCTCGTGGTCGTGTTCCTGGGGGCGCTCGCCATCTGGGGCCGGAGCGATCCCAATACGTCACGCGTGCGCGTGCGCCACATTTTGATCTCGTTTGAGCAAAACGACCCCGCGGACCGCGCCCGCGCCCTCGAACGGGCCCAGGATCTGCGGCAACGCATTCTCAATGGCGCGAACTTCGGCAAGCTGGCGAAAGAGTATTCCAACGACGTTTTCAGCGCCAACCGCGGCGGCGACCTCAACTACCAGAAAAAGGGGACGCTGGAACAGGCGGTTGAAGACTTCGTCTGGACCGCTCCCATCGGCCAGATCAGCGACATCATCCCGACCAAGTACGGCTTTCACATCGTGCGGGTCGAAGACCGTTACCTCTCCGAAGCCGACAAGTACGACCTCGAGATGAAACAGCGCGCCATGGGCGGAGAAGCCGGCCGGGGACAATGACCGTCCCCCGTGGAATGCCGTGCGCCGCGCCGTCGGCGAATCCCGCTCCGAACGACGCGGCGTCAGGTCATGTTTTCGCGTAGTACTTCTGCAGATTCTGGATCACTGTGCGGTAGTTGACCCAATCCTGAAAGAACGCCGTGAGCAGCAATATCACGAGCGATTCCGACAGGTCCAGGTTGCCCGAGCCGCCGAAGCCGAATTGGGCAGGAGCGGGCAACCGGGATATTCGGCCGATATGCTTCATCGAACCGTTCTCCTCATCTGCCCGGCGACAACCTGCTCCGGGCATCGCGTCAGACTCTATCATACCGGCCTCGGAGCTATCCAATCCGGGGGCGCCCCAGCACCTCGCGTTGGGTGCCCGCGAGCATCTCAGCCAATCGCCACCATTTGGCGCGATTTTGCGGACTCGTACGCGGCCACGGTCACTTCGACGGCTTTCATGCCGTCCAACCCGGTGATCTCCGGTTCGCATTTTGCATCAACCGCCTCGACAAAGGCCTTTACCAGCCCCATCTCCGGGCTTCCGCCCCAGTAATCCCACGCAGCGCGCATCGCGGTGTCGTCATAGACGTTCAGCTTCTGGTTGAACGCATCCACGGACACCACGCCCTTTTCACCGATCAGTTCAAGGGTAATATCGCCCCAGGTCGGAAAGCTCGCCGCACGGTTCCAGCTCGCGATGTGCGACACAATCACGCCGCCTTCCATTTCCAGGTGCAGGCTGCCCACGTCGTCCACGGCGATCTCCGGGTGCAGAAGCCGGCCGTTCTCGCAATACACCTTGGTAAATTCCCGGTTCAGCATCCAGCGAAGCAGGTCAGCAACATGCACCGTATGGTCCATGACGGCCCCGCCGCCCGACAGGGCCTGTTCGGCAAACCAGCCTCCCGGAAACTGCCCGTTGTTGGTGCATGACGCGGCATAAATCTCGCCGTAGACGCCTTTATCCAGCTCGTCCTTCACGGCCATCACCGACGGAACGTAGCGGCAGGGAAATGCCGTCCCGAGGCCTACGCCCGCCTTCTTGCAGGCCTCGATCATGGCCCGGCAGTCTTCAAGCGTTGGCGCCAGCGGTTTTTCGCAGAGAATCCATTTTCCGGCTGCCGCTGCCCGCTCGACCATTTCGCGGTGTTTGACGTTCTCCGATGCGATGATGACTCCGTCGAGATCCTTGGCGAGAAAGGCGTCCAGGTCCGGCACAAAGGCCGTTCGGTACACCTCGGCCTGCTGCTGCCCACGGGCCGCATCATCGTCCCATATCGCAACCAGCTCCGCCTCGGGCAGCTCATTGAGGCAGCTTGCGTAACTCTGCGCATGCATATGCGCGAAACTCATCACTCCGATCTTGGCCATCAGGCGTCTCCTTCTCTCACTACGGCGCTCCGCATTCAGTTGAACTCGACCGGTTGCCCGGTTTCAGCGGATTCCAGCGCCCCAAGCGCCATCCGCACTGCCCAGCGGCCGTCTTCGGGTGTGACCCGGGGCTCGTGCGTGCCGGCCAGCCAACGGGCGAAATCTTCCCATTCGAGTTGATACGGACTCACCAGCACCGGGCTCGCCGGCACGATCGTGCTTGGCCCCGAACCTGCTCCCTGGCGCAACTGCGCGGAAATCGGCGCCTCGTTGCTGTCGAAGGTCACCATGCCGCGCTCGCCGCAGATATCCACCTTGACCCGGAACCCGCTCGGGTGCGCCCAAGTGCCCACGACGTTGCAGATCACGCCGCTTTTCATGCGCATCGTGACCAGGGCATAGTCAAGCCGCTCGCTGAACACGCGCTTCAGATTTTGCGCGAAAATGCGCTCCGGATCGCCAAATACGTGGCGCAGCCAGTCCAAGTCGTGCACGATGGTGTCCAAGGTGACGCCGCCGCTCATGTTCCAGTCGCTGAACCAGCCCAGCTTACCGCCCGGAAAGATCCCGCCCCGGTAGGTTTTCACGAAGCCCACTTTGCCAATTTGGCCCGAGTCAATACGGGCCTTCATGGCCTCAAATTCCTGAAAAAAGCGCACCACATGGCCCACATAGAGCTTCACGCCCGCCTCTTCGACGGCGGCCAGCGCCTCGTCGATCGTTTCCAGTGTCCGCCCCAGCGGCTTCTCGCAGAACACGTGCTTGCCCGCTGCTGCCGCTGCCTTGATATATTCCGTGTGGGTGGGTGTCGGCGTACATATCGCCACCACATCCACATCATCGCGGCGGCACAATGCAACACAATCCCCGACGGCCTCTGCGCCGAATCTGCGGGCCGCTTTCTGGGCGTTGTCGCGGCTGATGTCGCCGCAGGCAACGACCTTCAGGCCCGCATTGACTGCCATCTCGCAGTGCATCAGGCCCATCGTGTTGCATCCGATTATTCCAACATTCATGGATCTCCTCCTCAGCCTTCCATCACTAGCGGACTGCCATCTCGTGCTGTGTCCCGCAATCGTCGTATCGCGAAAAATGCAGGCAGGCAGGTGCCGGGAGTCCGCGCCCTGGCCCATTCTACCGTTATCTCCCCTCCGGGACAACGCCGCGAATCGCGCCCTCCCTCAAGCAACGGCATCGGCACCGGCCACAGCAATTCGCTGTGTGGACGGGCGGCAGCTACACATTAAAGCGGATCAACATGATGTCGCCGTCCCGGACGATGTAGTCCTTTCCTTCGAGGCGCAGGAAACCCGCTTCCTTCGCCTTTGTCATCGAACCGGCTTTCACGAAGTCATCGTAGTGCGTCACTTCGGCACGAATGAACCCCCGCGCCAGGTCGCTGTGGATCACAGCGGCCGCATCCTGGGCGCGCGTCCCGTTCTGGATGGTCCACGCGCGGACCTCCGATTTCCCCGCCGTCAAAAAACTGATCAATCCGAGCATGGCATAGGCGCTCTTCAGGAAGCGGGTCCGTGAACCCTCGCCCAAGCCCAATTCTTCCCGGAGCGCGGCCCGTCCGTCTTGGGCAAGCTGGCCAACCTCCATCTCCATTGCCCCGCATAGTTCTATGAGGGTCTGGCCGGTTTCCGCGGCCACGGCCTGCAAGTTTGCGGGATCTTCATCGCCAATTCGCTCATCCCCGTAGTTCCCGAGCAGCAATAGCGGTTTGCGCGACAAAAAACAGAATCCCGCAACATCCTTCTCTTCCAGCGCACTCAATTCGAGCGTTCGCAGCGGTTTCCCTGCTTCAATGTGTGTTTTACACCGCGACAGCAGCTCGTACTGCCGATCTTTCTTGTTTTCCTTCTCCAGCCGCTCGAGCCGCCGCTCGATGATGATCAGATCATCGAGCTGCATCTCTTCTTCAAGCGTCCGGCAATCTCGCGCCGCGTCCACTCCTCCCAGCGGATGCACGACGGTTTCGTTGGCAAAGGCCCGCACCACGTGCACAAGCGCTTCCACCTGGCGCAGCGCCGTCATCGCCGCGCTGCTCAAGGCCTTCTCTTCGCCCGCTGCCTCGTCCGGCGCAATATCCACAAACTGGAACTCGGCGTAGGTGACCTTTTTCGGCTCGTAGACCTCCGCCAGCCGGTCCACGCGTTCATCCGGCACCTTCAACACGGCTAGATTCGCTTGCCGGCTCCCAAATGCGCCCACCTCGGCACGCGCTCCTGTCAACGAATTGAACACGGTCGTCTTGCCCGAGCGCGCAAAACCGATGATGCCCACCCTCATGAATCGCCCCTTTCCATAAAAAAACGGGGGCATCGCACCGGCCATGTCATTCCCCGGCCGCCGAGCCCCGGCTCCGGATAGAATAACAAGCCCGCGCATAGCGGGGCAAAAATACGCTGCCAAAACCCACGAATGTTCAGTTCGCGGACGCGTGCCTCACGGGCGCGCCGGTCGCGGCTCGCCTGCCTGACCTCGTTGCCAGGGCGTGTGCGTTCGGACAGCCAAACGAGCCCGGATGTCACTCCCGGAAAAACGCTTCCAGCTGTTCGAATACCTCGGGCGTGGTTGGATGGCGGCGCACAGCGAGAACGTCGTGCAGTTTTTCGGCCTGCTTGATCATCTGGTCGAGGCGCGTGTCTTCATTCACCAGCAGCCAGATGCGGCTGCTCGCGCCGTCGTCGATCGGCATGCACAAAATGCCTTCGACGTTATAGGCCCGCCGTGCAAAGAGGCCACACACATGCGACATCACGCCCGGATGGTTGTTGACCGTCAGTTCGAGGATCCTCCGCGGCAAAGCGGAAATCACAGCGGATTCTGTTGCAATGCTCATGTTTTTTCTCCTTAGAGGCCGTCGGTGCGCAAAATACACCCGGCGCAGCACGCAAGCCCTTCGAGTTTGTCTTCGCGTTTCACGTCATCCCGCAACGGGCTCGAACGCCACCATCGTGCGATTGGCCGCGCCCGGCGGAACCATGGGATAGACTTTCTCGTTCACGTCGATAGACGCGTTGATCAGACACGGCCCGGGCGTGGTCAGCGCTTCTCCGAGCAGCCCCGCGGGATCATCCGTGGCTCCCAGGTCGGCCGTCGGCATGCCAAACCCCCGGGCGATCGTGCAGAAATCAACCGCCACACGATAATCCGACGCAAAAATACGCTCCCCGTAAAACAGAGCCTGCTGCTGATGCACCAGTCCCAGCGAATTGTTGTTCATGACGATGATCTTGACGTTCGCGTTCTCCTCGACGGCCGTCACGAGTTCCTGGATGTTCATCAAGAGGCTTCCATCGCCGCTGATGCACACAACGTCGCGCTCCGGACACGCCAGCGCCGCGCCAATCGCCGCAGGGAGGCCAAACCCCATGGTGCCCAGCCCGCCCGACGTGAGCCATTGCCGGGGACGTCGCAGCGGATAGGCCTGGGCCGCCCACATCTGATGCTGGCCGACATCGGTGGTCACGATGGCCGAGTCGTCAAGATGGCGGGCGGTCTCTGCGATGAGCCCATACGGGGTACGTGCATCGTCCAGACCCGGCATCTCCATCGGAAACGTACGACGCAGTTCATCCACACGCTCCAGCCACGCCGGACGCGGATTGGCCTGAATCAGCGGCAGCAGCTGTTCGAGCACCGCGCGGACGTCGCCAACCATCCCGACATGTGCGGTTTTCACCTTGTCCAGCTCGCTGTGATCAATGTCGATGTGGATGATTTTGGCGTTGGGGCAGAACTCGGCTGCTTTCCCTGTAGCCCGGTCGTCAAAGCGCGCCCCCGCCGCGATGAGCAGATCGCATTCTTCCATGACCAGGTTGGTAAATCGTGCTGCGTGCATCCCCAACATACCCAGCGACAGCGGATGCTCTGGCGGCATCGCGCCCAGGCCCATCAACGTCATCGTCGTGGGAAGCGAGGCTCGCTCCGCCAGTTGCATCGCGTATTCGGATGCGCCGCCGTACACCACGCCGCCGCCGAGATACAGCACGGGGCTCTCTGCCCTGTTGATATAGTCTGCCGCAAGTGACACGGCCGCCGGCTCGAAGTCGGGAGGGGCATCAGCGCGTCCGGGTTCGGGCCACGACTTGAACGTCACCGTTTCGATTTGAACATCTTTCGGCACATCCACCAGCACCGGGCCGGGCCGGCCCGACGCGGCGATCCGGAACGCCTCGGGGAGGACTTTCAACAGCGCCTCTGCCGAGCGCACCAGAAAATTGTGTTTTGTGAGCGGTATGCTCATCCCATAGGTGTCGACTTCCTGAAACGCGTCCGTACCGATCATCGCGCGCGGCACCTGGCCCGTGATGCAGATGATCGGAACCGAATCCAGCTTGGCATCGGCCAGCGCGGTCAAGGCATTCGTCGCGCCCGGTCCGGAGGTCGCCAGAAACACGGCCGTCTTCCCGGTAGCACGGGCCATCCCCTGCGCGATGAATCCCGCTCCCTGCTCGTGGCGCGCCAGCACATGGCGGATGCGCGTCGACTGCCCAAGCGCGTCGTAGAAGGGAAGATTGGCCCCGCCGGGTATCCCCGCGACAATGTCGATGCCCTGACGTTCGAGCAGGCGGACCATGAGTTGCGCGCCGGTCATGGTGATCATGTCCAGATCTCCTTGTGGTGCCCATCGCGGCGAATCCGGCGCTCGAGGAGGAAAAAAAATCGCCCCCACCGGCGCCTTAACGCCGATGGGGGCTGATTCAGCCTTACCTAATACCCGCTACGGCGCACAGGCGTCGACACGTACTACTACCACTACGACGGCCTGCGCCATGCCGGCATTCGTACGGGCAATCAGTGTGTCGAGCCTCTGTTCCATAGCGTTCTTCACATACCTTCCTGGGGTTTCCCAAGTGCAGAGATGGTACCACCTCGTTCTGCGCCTGTCAAGGAAACCGCGCATGGGCACATTCAAGTTCTACGTACACGCCAGGCGATTTTTCGTTTCTGCAGGAAGACTTCAGTGGGTGTTCAATATCCGAGGTGTTTTTTTGGCCAGTTATTTAGCCATCCACCATCTCCCGGAGGTTTTCTAATGCAAGGGCAGACCCCAGTGCCTGCCCATCCGGATAGCCCCTGCGGCTGCGTTTAAGAAGGGCAGACACAGGGGTCTGCCCCTACGCGCTGCGAAGCATAGATAAACCAGGGAAGCCCCCGCGCGCGCGGCGATAACTCTGGGTGCCCAGGACAGCCCGCTGGAGCCATCGGGAAGCCCCCGCGCGCGCGGCGATAACCTGGATGGATCAGGGCAGCCCTGCGCGGCATTCCCTGCCCGCGGCGCTTTCAAGCCAGCCCATCTACTTCCCATCGGCGCCCGCCGGGTTGCGAACGGTAACCTTGTCCCCCAATACCTTCACCAGATCCGGCAGATCGTAGTCCCGCAGCGCTCCGTGGACGCAATTGGCCAATTGCTGGAAGTGTTCGCTGGTGGTGACCACGCTGGCCCAGGTGTCCAGGCTGTGCTCCAGCCGGACCGAGGCAAACAAGCCGGGTTCGAGCGCGGCCGCGTGCAGCACCGCCGGCCCTGCCTCGCCAACGCCCAGCACCTGCACGTTTCCGCCCAGGGTTCGCGCGAGCATAAGCACCGATTCGGCGCGCAGGCCCAGCAGCGACTGCCCAAGCTTGTACGCCAGAAAGAACTCCTTCCAGTTCGGGGAAAGGAGCTTCGAAAAGCCCCCTTTCGGGTCTTTCGAGCTGGTGGTCTCGCCCAGACCAGGCAGGTCCACAGCCACCACCGTAACGCCTTGTTTCACGAGCGCTTCAATCGCCCCGCCGGGCGCGGCTTCGGCCTCTTTACCGCCGCCGTGCACGTACAGACAGACCGCGTCGCCGGGTTCGGCCGGCAGCCAGCGCAGCGCCGGTACCACAATCCCGTCCGACGGCACAAAAATCTGTTTTTCGATTCGGTATCCGCTGCGCTCGACCGTCCCAAGCGTTTCGACTGTACACTCCGGCACCTGGTCCAGCGGTCGAACGCCCGCAATCTCGCGCACTCGCGCCAGCGCGGCCGCCGGCTCGCCCGACCACAGGGCCGCGCGCCCTGCGGCATACCCGGCCTCGATCTCCGCGTTGAGGTCGTACACCGAACGTGCGCCGTCCAGGAGAAGCACTTGCCCGCCTTCCGTGCACAGGGCCTCTTCGTCGCTGAGCACGACGCATTCCGATTCCGTGATCGGTTCGTTCTGAGCCAGCAGCCACCGGCGCATCCAGCGGGCGTTCGCTACGCGCAGATTGACCGTCCAGCCGTGTTGTTCATCCGTTTCGACGAGATCCACCCCTTCGGCCAGTCCCAATCGCGTATAGATCCGTTTGGCCTGGCGAAAACTGTCCCACACCCCGTCAATATCAAAAAAGTCACGCGTCGCACAGCACAGCAACGCGGGTTTCGGCGCGTGCAAGATGATGTAGTCCGCGTGATCCAGCCCGCGCACGATCTGTCCGTGGATGTTTTGCTCGGCATCCTGCGGCCCGATCGTGTCCGTCAAATGCCGCAGGGTGGTGATATAACACGACGGCGCGGCGCATTGGATCCGGTCGTCGAGCGCCATGAAATAAGCGGTCTGTGTGCCCCCGCCCGAATTCCCCGCACAGCCGATGCGTATGGGATCGATGTCCTCGCGGCTCTGCAGGTAATCAATGGCCCGCATGCCATCCCAGATTTCGTACGTGGCCGCGTTCAGCCCGAGGAGAATGCACCCCGCGCCCGCAAGCGTGTGCTCGGTGGTGCTTCCGTGCCGGGGTTTCCCGTCCTCCGACAATATCTGATAGCGCTCGCCCTGCCCGAAGGGGTCGAAACAAAACGCCGCGATGCCGTTTCTCGCCATCAGGATCGAGCCCTTCTGATAGGCCTCCGCCGCTTTCCCGTTGGCACTGTGACCGCACGGCACCAACACGGCGGGATACGGCCCCGGTGTCGCGGGAAGATGCAGCAGTCCCGTCACGTGAAAGCCTGGGCGGCTCTCGAAAATGACCTTTTCGACACGGTACCCATCGCGCTCCAGCGTGGCCACGGTGCGCGCGTTGAGTGGCGTGCGTTCGGGGAATCCGCCCAACTGGTCGATGAAGAACGCCTTGAGTTCCTGCTGGTAGGCCGCCACGTCGTCCGCGGTTTTGAGTTGCTCGTACCGGTTCAGGCGCTGATCCAATGCGGCGTGCGCCTGGCGCTGTAGAATGGTGTATAAGATCTCGCCGGACCCGGGCTCGCCAGGTTTCGGCTCGAGCACGGTCAGGTTTTCCTGCGCACAGGCAGACAACGCCGTCGCCATCATGGCCGCCACCACAATCATTAATCTCATTGGTCAAGCCCTCTGCTGTGTGTTGATCTTTCAGGCATTCTAAGAGAGCACGCCGTAGACATCAACATAGGGAAGCTGCGAGAGGCTCACGACCGCTAAGAACGAGGGGCGTTTTCGTGCTGCTGGCCCGGTTCGCCCGGAGGCGGCGCCGATGCCGGCCCGTGGAGGCGTCAGCCCACGCTCCATTCATCGTTCTGGACCGGGCCGAACAGGCGGCGCCGGTCAGCATCAGTCATGGCGGGCCGTTGCTGCAGCGCGGCTTCGATGTTGGGGAAACGATCGAACTTCAATCGCCGCAACGAGTGCGCATGGATCAGGTGCAAGTACAGCAAGAGCCGCGCCGTGCGGTACTGCCGTGGACTGCCGTACATCAGCACCAGCCCGTGCTCCACCGCATGGCGATACGGCTCGGAGGCGATGGCCGGTTTTGCCGCATCCAGTTCCGACCAGGTGAACAGGTCAATATCGCCGCCGGCCTGTTCGCTGAGCGACTGGTTGTCGTATTCCTGTCCCAGCCGGTCATAGAGCGCCACCAGACGGTCCAGCCACCAGAAGATCGCGCGGTATCCTTCGTCTTCAACATCCACCGTGATGCACGCGTCTTCGATGGTCGCGCTTGTCTGTTTGTACAAGTACGCCAGCCGCTCTTCGTCTTCCTCGGGCACCATCCGCACCCGCGCCTTCTCCGATGCGTCTCCGAAATTGAACTTCTCCAGGATCACCGGAATCGTGAACTTGGACCGGGCAAGCAGGCGCAGTTCCTGAAGCAGCGGGACGGTGAGTGAGGCGCGTTCCAGTGCCTTTTCCAGTGTAGGTTCCGGCGCGAAAATGTCCGCGCGCAGTTCCACCCAGAGATCGTGAAAGAGGCGAATCAGGTCGCGGCCGCAGTCGTCTCCGCCCGCCATGCAGGCCCGGGCTACGATCTCGTTGAGCCGGCGGCGCATCGCGTGGCCGTGACGGCGAAGTACGTGGTGCCCCGTCAGAAAACGCAACACAAGAATTCGGTCCAGCACGAGTTCCGCCGCGTCTTCCCGAACATGCCCCTGTGCCACCAGCGTCTGCTGCCAGCGCTGACACCACTCCCGAAGCTGGCGG
The DNA here is from genome assembly GCA_050950105.1 of Candidatus Hydrogenedentales bacterium. Lineage (GTDB taxonomy): Bacteria > Hydrogenedentota > Hydrogenedentia > Hydrogenedentales > SLHB01 > UBA2224. The sequence continues at coordinate 469,353 of JBMNGZ010000001.1, forward strand.
GCCACGTTGCTGCGCGGCGGGCGGCGCAGCTCCTCGAGCGAACCGGCCGCCACCTCCTCCCGGCACAGTGTCTCTTCCATCTCACGCGCAAATTCCGCCGGCGTGTCCGCGCTCAGCAACAGCTCTTCCGTGTAGGCATCGTACAAATACGAACGAAACAAGTCGGTGATCAACGCGTAGTTCACGCGAAGCCCCTTGGCGGTGGTCACCAGCACCCGCGTTGCGTCGCAGAAATCCAGATTCCGTTCCGCCAGCTCGCTCGGCGGTTCCAGCGAACCCGGCGCCTGAAAACAGGCTATGACGGACGGGCGGCCCTCGGCGCATAGCAGATACGACGCCACGGTGCTGTCCAAAACCCCCGCGGGCTGGATCTGTTCCGCGCGGTCCCATTCGAGCAAGCGCAGAAACTCCTGCGCATACCGGACCTGCTCGGCCTGCGGCGAATAGGCCAGCGTCTCCCACCACGTCTCGCACAATTGACGGATTTCGTGTCTGTAAACCATGCTATGCGACACCTCTCCCCTTGCTCACGTTGTATCCGGCCGATTCGATGCGCCTCCAGATCAGCTCATCCCGCCGCCCCAGAAGATCCACCCCCGTCGACAAAAACGGCGCGAGCCTGGCCGGCGACGCCGCCAACAATTCCAGAAAACGATCCGATGTCATCACTTCGACACTGTACGGTCCCGGCGCGCCACGACTCAGCCGGCCCGCGCCCTCCGTCACGCACAGCGCCTTCGTTTTCGACTCGTCCAGCAGCGCCACGATGACGCCGCGCTCCATCGCCGCAAACGCCCGCAACCGGTCAAAATCGTCGCCCGCCTTCAAAATCAGTCCCTGCAATTCGGGAAACAGCGGAAACTCGACATCCACCTGGTAATACGTCCGGTTGCCCTCCACCCGCCTGAACAGCAAGCCCAGCCCGGATAGCCGCTCCAGTTCCCGTTGAACCGCGCGGATCGCCAGACCCGTAGACTTCTCGATCTGTCGTTGATAATACTCGCGGCAGGGATCCAGCATGAACAGGCGAAGCACCTTCGCCCGCGCTGATGACGCAAACAGCAGGGATAGTGTCTTGTGCGAGATATCTTGACTGCCTTTTGTCGTCATCTACAACCTCATCCCGGACCTTATTCGCGTGAGGACCCGCCAGACTGGCCGCGGCATCTGCCCTTCGCGTATCCGAAGTATACGAATCGTAGTCATATCTGTCAATAACTAAATGGGTCATGGCTTGTTTTGTGGGGCACTATGTCAAAGTGAGCGGCATCCTGCCCTGAATCTGCTGTTCCTGACTGCAGGACTGCTACGGGCGATGCATGCGTCTTGGTTTTCGTTTATTTGGGAACAGCATGCGCTATTATGTACAGGCAGGGGCTGGGGTTTGTCCTCAAGACAAAAGATGCAGTGCATATGCGGTCGAGGGTTCGAATTTTTCGGCGTTGGCAAAAGAGGTGCGGCTGGCCTGCGACTACCGCGAGGACGAGATGGAAACGCAACTGTTTTTTGCTGCCATGCAGAATAAGGTGCATTACGCCGCTGCGGGCATGACGGCGGCAGCATGCTGAAACACCGTCGTTCCATCCGCGTGCAGGGATACGATTATTCTCAAGCCGGGGCCTATTTTGTCACGATCTGCACGCAGAATCGGAAATGTCTGTTCGGGGAAATCGCTGACGGGCGGATGGTGGTGAATCATGCCGGACGCATCGTGGACCAATGCTGGTATGACATCCCCTCTCATTTCCCTCATATCGCATTGGATCAATATGTTGTGATGCCCAATCACCTGCACGGAATTATTGTAATTTCCGAGGGCAGGGGCACGGCATGCTGTAGGGGCACGGCATGCCGTGCCCCTACTACGACGGAGGAACAATTCGGACATCCGGTGGTCGGTTCGGTGCCGACAATCATTCGATCATTTAAATCCGCCGCCACCAAACGCATCAACGAAATCCGCAATACCCCCGGTGCGAAATTATGGCAACGCAATTTTTACGAACGTATCATTCGCAATGACGATGAATTAAACCGCATCCGGGAATACATCGCCAACAATCCGTTGCAATGGGAAATGGATCGGGAAAACCCGGCGCGTGGCAGGGGCGACGCATGCGTCGCCGCAACAAGGGCGCCAGCGAAGAAAATCCACCGTCCGGGCGCCCGCAGATAAAAAACGGCCAGTGGCGGGCGTGTGCCGGCCACTGGCCTGTCGTGTGTTCGATGGTGGAGATGAGGGGAATCGAACCCCTGGCCTCTTGTCTGCCAGACAAGCGCTCTCCCAACTGAGCTACATCCCCGGATTCAGGTGCTATGTCTCGGAGCGGCTGGAGTATAGAAAATACGGGCATGGGAGTCAAATTTTTGAATTGGGGGTGAATTTCGGCGGGAATCCGTGGCGATGCAGAACTCGGTTTTTTGGGAGCGCCGGGTTGTGCAGGCGGAGGAGCGGTGTGATGGCTCGGCGGTAGGCGCAAACGGCCGCCGTTAGCCGGATGCGCGCAGGATGCCCGGGGCTATCCAGCCAGGCGCCGGCGTTACCGGGACATGATGTTGCCGCAGGCAGGCAAAATGGCTACACTCAGGCGTCTTTGCTGCGGTGGTGGAACGACAGCGAAAGAGAGGCGGGCGCAATGATGCAAAACTGGTCGCGCAGGGAGTTTGTTGGGATGGGCGTGGCGGCTTCGGCGGGCCTGGCCCTGTCGGCGGCGGCGCGAAGTCAGGAGGCCGGGCTGAAATCGATCCGTGTGGGCGTGGCGGGGGTCGGCAACCGGGGGACCAGTCTGGCGCGCACCCTGTTGCGCCTCCCGGGGGTGCAGATTCCGGCCGTATGCGATATCAACCCCGTACATGTTGCACGTGCGCAGGCACTCGTGGAGAGTGCCGGGCAGCCGAAGCCCGAGGGCTATGGAGACAGCGAGTATGCGTATGAAACGATGATGGCGCGCGACGACCTGGACGCCGTCATCATCGCGTCGTATTGGCAGTGGCATGCGCCGATGGCGGTGTGTGCCATGCGCAACGGCAAGTATGCGGCTGTTGAAGTGCCGGCGGCGCTGGACGTGGCCGAGTGCTGGGAACTGGTGAACACGTCCGAGCAGACGGGCGTCCCCTGCATGATGCTGGAGAACTGGAGTTTCCGGAAGGATAACCTGGCCGTACTCAACATGATCCGGCAGGGAATGTTCGGGGAGATGGTTCATTGCCATTGCGCCCACTCGCATGACTGCATTGATCACTGGTTTTTCGACCCGGAAGGCAACGATCGCTGGCCGGCCGAGTTTCTGGTCAAGTACAACCGCGATCAGTACCCCACCCACAGCCTGGGGCCGGTCTTGAGCTGGATGGACATCAACTGTGGCGACGCATTTGCCACGCTCAGCTCTGTCGCCACGGCGCAGCGGGGCATCAATGCCTATTTTGCCCGCCGCTTCGGCCCGGAGCATCCCAATGCGACGAGGCCCTTCGCCCAGGGAGATATCGTCACGACGACCATCAAAACGCATGGCGGAAAGACGATCGTCGTCAATTATGACATGCAGCTGCCGCGGCCCTATGACAACCGGTGGCTGATTCAAGGGACGCTGGGACTGTATAATGAACAGCGCGATGCGGTCTACCTCACCGGGCGAAGCCCCGAATACCATCAATGGGAGCCGTTTTCACCGTACCTGGAAGAGTTTGGCCACGCCTGGTGGCACGAGGGAGCCGCTGGCCCGGACGGCCATGGTGGTACGGATGCGCTGGAACTGGCCCAATTTGTCCAGGCGGTCCGCAGCAAGACCCAGACACCGATCGATGTGTATGACAGTGTGACCATGAGTTGTGTCGTCGGGTTGTCCGGGGAATCGATCGCGAAAGGAAGTGCTCCCCTGGAGGTACCGGACTTTACCCGGGGCCAATGGAAGACCCGCAAGCCGGTTTTTGGCGTAGTGGCCTGAATCCGGCGGAAATATCTGACAATCTTCACCCATGCGCGTAGAAGCAGTTCACTCATGAATATTCCCGAGCACCGGCATTTCAGCCAAACAAGTCAACGACATGAATCCGGCGCCTTTGGCAGGGTGTTTGCGCCCTGTCTCGTGGCGAATTTGAGCGTCATTCTGTTCATGCGCTCCCCGTTCGTGGTGGGGCAGGCAGGTGTCGCCGGGGCGATTGCCGTTCTTTTTCTTGCCCAGGCCATCGCGTTGCTGACGGCCCTTTCGGCAGGCGCGGTCTTCACAAACGCGGCTGTGCGCGGCGGTGGCGCCTACTACGCGATCAGCCGGGCGCTCGGTTCGGAGTTTGGCGGCGCTGTCGGTCTCATGCTGTTTTTGGCCCAGGGGATGGCCGTGTCGTTTTATGCGCTCGCTTTTTCCGACGTAGTGACGCAGACTTTTCCGGCCTGGCGGGAGCAGGGGCTGGCCGTGGCGCTGATTGCCGCAAGCGGGTTGTATGCGGCGACGTACCTGCGGGTGCGCGTGCGCTGGGCGGCCCACGTGCACTACGTCATCCTTGGCGTCGTCGGAATATCCCTTTTCGTATTTCTGACGGGTTCGGCGCTGCGTTTCTCGCCAGAGAATTTCACGGCGAATCTCCGGCCGTCTCCCATTTCAATTCGCTTCGGCGGCGCGACGGGCGAAGGGCCTGCGTTGTGGGTGCTTTTCGCGATCTTTTTTCCAGCGGTGACGGGGCTCATGGCGGGCACGAACCCGCCGGGCAAGCTCAAAGAGCCGCCGCGAAGCGTGTCTTGGGGCGTGCTCGCCGCCATGGGGATCGGGCTGACGCTCTACCTGGTGCAGATACTCATCTCGGGAGGCGCCAGTTCCCGGGACCAGTTCCTGAGCGAGCCGTACCCGGTCGTGGCCGAGCATGCGCTGTTGCCGCTTGGATTCCTTGTTGCGGCCGGCATGTTCTCGGCCACGCTTTCGAGTGGATACGTCAGCCTCCTGGGCGCGTCACGAGTGCTTCAGGCGGTCGCACGTGACAAGACGGTCGGCGCGCTCCGAGCCTTTGCCGAGGGTTCACGAGACACGGACGAAGCCCGGCGAGGACTTATCGGATGCGCGTTCATCGCGCTCGCCGTGATCTGCGCGGCCAGACTGTTCGCCGGAGAGGCCGCGCTGGACCGAGTTGCGCGCATGATGACGCTTTTCTCTCTGTACGCCTTTGCCACGCTGAATCTGGCGGCTTTCTTCCAGGACTTCCGGGGCAACCCGACGTTCCGGCCGCGCTGGCGCTATTTCCACTGGGGCACGGCACTGGCGGGCAGTATAGGGTGCCTGGTCGCGGCCACGGCAATTCTCTGGTGGCAATCGCTTGTGACGCTGGCGCTCCTGGGCGTGCTGGCTTGGAGGATCAACCGGCGAGAGTTGACCGATACCCTGGGCGATTCGCGGCGTGGCCAGGTATGGCGCTCGACCCGCAACCATCTGATGCAGCTGGCCGAAATGGAGGAAACGCCCAGGAAATGGCGGCCCACGGCGGTGGTTTTTTCGGGGAACCCCGAACGCCGCGAAGCCCTGGTGATGTATACCATTTGGATGGAGGCCGGCCGCGGCGTGGTGTTTTTGGCCAACATACTGGTGGGCAATTTTGAAGAAAACGCCCTGCACCGCGCCACGGCGGCGCGCCAGTTGCGCGAATTCTGCCGGAAACGGACGATGAACGCATTTCCTGTTGTCGTCATTGACGAAAATCTCGAAAACGGCATGACCGGAGTGATGCAGGCGCTCAGCATGGGCCCGCTTCGCACCAATCTGGCCGTCTTCGGATGGTCCGACAGCCCCGCACGCCTGAAGGGGCATCTGCGCGAGTTCTGCCGCGCGAAACGCCTGGGCATGAGCGTGGTGGCCATTCATCCAGGGCGCGTACTCCTGCCGCAAGGCCCGAAACGGGTCGATATCTGGTGGCGCGGTCGAAAAAATGGCGAACTCATGGCAATTCTAGGCCAGCTCCTCACCTGCAATTGGGAATGGACAAACACACGCCTGCGTGTGCTGCGCCAGATCGACGACGAAGCCGGGCGAGAATCCGCACTCAACGACCTGACTCACTTGCTTCGCGATGCGCATGTCGAGGCCGAGACAGGCATCGTGGTGAGCACGCAGCCTTTCGCAGAGATACTGGCGCACTATTCCTCGGATGCCTCCTGCGTGTTTCTTGGTTTTGAAGTGCCGCCCGCGGGCCACGAGCACAGCTGGTTTCATCAATACGAATCGCTCCTGCTTGACGCTCCGACGACCCTGCTGGTTTCCTCGATTGGCGCCGATGATTTGATGGCCTAGCGCGGACCCGCGTGCGCACTTTCACGTAGGTTGCATCCACCATCAGGTAGGGCCACGTGTACGCATCCAGACGTCGCTGGCGAAATTCCGTGAGCTTCTCGTCCAATTCGGCGGCGATGCACGACACCGTCGAGGCCGACAGCTCAAAGCCGCCCATCTTCTCCAGTATCCGTTTCACCTTGCGGGTCGAAACCCCCATGAAATACATCTCCGCGCAGGCCACCAACAGCGCCCGCTCGCTGCGCTGCCACTTCGCGAACAGCATCGGCGAATACAGCTCAACCCCGCGCGCCTGAGGCACTTCCAACGCCAACTCACCCAGGCGAGTCTTCAGGCGGCGCCCCTTGTAGCCATTGCGGTATCCCCGGCGCTCCCGGGGCTTCCGCATTGCCGGAACGCAGGGAGGTCGTAGGCCGACCGGAGTTGCGGCAATGCGCGGCGAATTCCGCCGGGGTCATATAGTCCAAACTGCTGTGAGGACGTTCGTGACTGTATTCGTTTCGTGCAAAAAGAGCTTGGCCAGGAAGCATTGTTATGCTAGTATCCCTATAGGCTAATGAGTGCCGTATATGCGTCCACCGGTTTCGAGGGGCCTCAGAATACAACTGAGAGACACATAATCCGCCGAAGTGATGCGGCTTGCGTCGACGCGAAAGGCGGCGCCGAGGTTCGCAGGGCCTCCGTGAGCGGCGGACCCGGGATTGAGGGCAGGGCGTGAGTTTGCCAGTGTGGGAAGGGAAACAAGTCTCGCGAAACCTGGTTGTCTCGGCAATTCCCCGGCCTCTTTTGCCCCTTCTGGCGTTTATTCTTGCCTCCGCTTCGGGTTTTGCCGGAGAACGCGCTTCGGCTGGCGTTCACGGCACTCCCGTCACACGTGTGGAGGCGGATGTATTTCCGCCGGCTCGCGCCATATACAGGCAGAACATTTGAGGGAAGGCCTCGACGTGACAAGGAAATAGGGGGTATTCGATGTCAGACAGTTTCTCTGATTCCATTATTTCAATGGATTCAATGCGCTCATGATGCGTGAGTCAGCCATAAACCATGGAATCGTGCCGCGTGTCGTTCATTTCGTAACGACGACGGTTCTCAGTTTCTCTCTTGCTAGTTGCGAGATCCCCATGCAGAACGCAGGATCGCCCAATAGTGATTCTCCTTCTCTGGCAGCCACGGCACAGATGATAGGGCTAGAATTGGGGAATACTGGCGCGGAGAGTTTGCGAAGTATTCCCAAAACTGCAGACGAGTTGTTTGGAAGTCTGTCGGTCGTCTCAGAGTCCAATATATAAGCGTGATTTCGGTGGGTGCGCCACTCAACTGTAATTCTGAAAGCTTTCAAGGGCACTGCAAACGCAAACAAAGATACCTTTGGGTTCGTTGTGGTCAATTAGGGATTGAGAAAAAGATAAGCGCATACGGGTTTGTGCGTTTAGATCATTTTAAATAAAACTATAGCCGGACGAGGGTCGTTTGTGCTATAAGAAGGCATGAGAACCTTGTCACAGGATTTGCGGGAGCGGATTGTTGCTGCCTATGACCGTGGGGAAGGTACGCGGGCGCAGATCGCCAGGCGCTACGACGTATCCGAGGGCATGGTCAAAAAGTTGTTGCAGCAGCGTCGACGCACGGGCGATATCGCCCCTCGGCATCGCTTTTCAGGGGCGAAGCCAAAAATCACTCCAAAGCATCAGCAGCGTCTCAAGCGTCTAGTTCAGAAGAACCCGGATATGACCCTTGAGGAACTGCGGGACGCCCTGGGTGTGCCGTGCACGCCGCAGGCCGTTCATTACGCCCTTGAGAGAATGGGGCTGCCTTTAAAAAAAAGACGCTTCGGCCAGCCGAGCTGAATCGGCCTGACATCCGGCGTGCGCGCGCATCCTGGGCCCAAGCCATCGGCGCTGTGCTTCACCGCCGTCTCCTGTTCATTGACGAATCCGGTGCGAAAACGAATATGACCCGTCTGTATGGCCGCGGGCCCCGCGGCGCCCGCGTCTACGATCACGTGCCGAATGGCCGATGGAGAACCACCACGATGATCGCCGCCATTGGCCGCAATGGAGCGCAAGCGCCCTGGGTGCTCGACGGGCCTATGGACGGAGCGGCCTTCGCGACGTGGGCTGAGCACGTCCTCGCGCCCACCCTTGAACCGCATGACATCGTCGCGATGGACAACCTCTCCGTCCACAAAAATGTCGCTGCGCGCACCGCCATCGAAGCCGCCGGGGCCGAAATTTGGGACTTGCCACCTTACAGCCCCGACCTTAACCCAATCGAGCAGATGTGGAGCAAGATCAAAACCCATTTGCGCAAGGCCAAGGCGAGAACCCCCGAATCGCTCTGCACCGCCATAGGGGACGCCATGGCAACCGTTTCTATCCAGGACATCGTCAATTGGTTTGCCGCGTGCGGCTACAGTTTAACTTAAAATGCTTTAGGACCGGAGGTTCCGCTGTGGAAAAAAGGCGCCACGCACGGGGTATTGTTGCTGTCCCATCTTTGCAGGTCTGCGGTCGCGGTCTCTGTGAGGCTTTCGTGGCCCTGTCTTTATCCTGCGTGCTTCTGGGGGCGTCAGCCAATGCCGTGGGTCAGCCTATGCAAACAGATTCCCGAAGTCGAGTCGATACACGAGAGGCCGTAGCCTTGCTCGAGAAGTGGGCGAATGAACTAGAGTCCAACTACGAGGCTATAAAATCTTGGTCCGGCGAGTATACCTTTCTGGATACGATGTTTTACGAAGGTGTCCGTGCATCAGAGTTCCTATCCCTGAGGAACATCGAAATGCCAAAAGAGAATCCGCGTTCCCTGTATTGTAGGGAACGAGGGTGCATTTCGTTCGCCGTTGATGCCCGTGAGAACAAGCTGTATTCCGAATTTGAGGTAGAAGACAAGCCCGAAGTGAACTGGGACGACGGAGAAAGCATCGCTTTTAATATGGGACGTTTTCACCAGAAGTCGATACTGACTCCTGGTGAGTTTCTTCATTTCCGGCCAACTACGATTTGGGGTCCGACCAACAAAGACAAAGTGGTAGACAGCGATGGGGCTATTGGTCGAGTTGCATACCGGGATCCGCCGGCGCAGGGACAACCCGGGAATTGGGGAACACTTGTCAATCCGCTGCAGCTGCTCATGATTCCTGAGCCACCATGGGGACAATTGCGGGCTACTGCAGACCACCTGCGGAATCCCAGCAGGGAATTCAAGGATTACGCGCCGTCTCTGTTTTCTGTGGGCCAGAAAGCTAATGAGTCCTACGTTCTTGTCTGCCCCTACAAACTGGGAGACGGAACCCTTATCCAAGAAACGAGGATCAGCACCTCAAACGGTGCAACAATAATCTCTGTCAAGGATACTGTATCAGAGGGATTCATCTCGGGCGAGGTGGACCTTACCTACGAGGTGCTTGATGGCATCAGGATCCCCCATTCGGTGCGTAGAACAGCATACAATCCAGATGGAAGCATGCACTTTCAGAGAGAGTTGGAGGTTGTTCGTGCTGTCCTGAATCAGCCAATTGATCCAGCGACCTTCACTTACGAACAACTGGGGTTGAAATCGGGGGACCGTTTTTGGGACAGGATGCTTGGGGTCGAATATACGTATCGCGATGGAGAGCTTATCCCTGCAGGAAGTGGGCGCCTGTCCAAAGATTTGCCTGAAGAGCTTTCGCCGGAAATTGAGGAAATTCCCTCAATGGTGACGTCAGGGGTCAATCCCGGAGTCTTTGTATCAGAAGAAGACGAGCCTGCGTCGGGTGAGGGCAAGGCATATTCGGCCATTTTCCTGATTGTGGGCCTTTGTTTAGTGCTGTTATGCCTCACCGCAGTGTATCTCAGGGGCAAGAGATCAGCTGAGCCTTAGTCTCTCGGTAGCGTTTCGCGTGTACAAGTGCCCGTGTGCCAGGTCTGCCGCAGCGACTCGATGCAGGGGGTTATATTTTCGGCAACTCGCGCCATATATAGGTGGACCATTTGAGTAAAGGCCTCGACGTGACAAGGAAATAGGGGGTATTCTAGAAGCACGAAGACAACCCGTGAGAAGAAACGTTCCCCGTTCCGTTTGCGCCTAATCGTAGGTGCCGTTTTGTGAAGATACAGTCTGGTTTTATGGGTTCGGCATATGCGATTAACTAACTAAGCATGACAGTCAAAAGGAGGATGCGGCAATGGAAAATGGTTTTCGAGTTTATGTGGTGGCACTGGTTGCGGTTATGACTATTGTGACTTTGGCTCTCAGCCTGGGAAGTGTTTCGGCGACAAAGACCACCACTTCCCGCCACAAACTAACTGATAAACAACTTTCTTCTATTTGGGGTAATGTCACCTGCGAATGCAAGGGAAACAATCACAGATTCTGTGGAAATCAATCAGACAGTGCGAACGAGCCCTGCTCAAAGGATAGCCATTGCGGCCCGGTTACCTGGTTTTACCAATGTGAAGAGCCTTTCGTCGTGGGAGCCCGTTGTGACGGAGCGACCATCGATCCCGACTGCGATGAGACTGCTAAGCAACACAAATGCGGAGAACGCGCGGACTGCCTGGCCGGAGACATTCAATGCATTGACCATGCTTGTCGCGTTGTGACTACTACCGCATGTGTTCATGTACCAACGGTTGTATGTGGCAATCATTACCAATGTCAGTGAGATTCTGGGAGGTGTATTGCGCAGGGTCATCACTGTCAGTTCCTAGTCGCGATCAGTAATGCTGCCCACCCAGGGTATGATTCTCGACAAGTTGGTCTATCTGCGCACAGCGAGCATGCGTACGTATCTGTAGATGTGGTTGCGATACAAAAGGAAATTTCATGGTCCACGCAATCTTGGTTTTGGTGACCGTAGCTTTCACGACGGGCAAAGATGTGGAAGCGCCTGTAACGCTGCCGGCAATCGTAGCGGCGCTGGAACATCAGGAGAACCTTGTCAGCAATTGGTCATTCAGATATACCGTGATGGCAAGACAGACGGAGCATACTGAGGAGGTCATGACAAAACGGCGTCCCGATGAATCGCCGTTTAAGGCAACCGAAGGATGGGAAAGATCGGACCATTATGTGGTTCAGGATGGAGTTCGATTCCGATTCGAACGCGACCGGAAAGCCCCAGGAGGTAGTGAGAGTTCGAAGGCATGGGTATGGGATGGAATGAGAGGCCTGTCATACTATCCGGACGCAAACTCGGGACGCGTGGCTAACCGTCCCTTGGTGCCGTTAGATACTCATAGCCCTCGAGAATTGCTTCAGATCGACGACCGCCCGCTCTTCGTGGTCCTCCGTGAAGCCATTGACCCCAGTATTTCCTGGGAAGGAGAGACGCCGACGGTGCGTTTCGCTACGGCCGAGAATGAAGAGGTGCGTTATGAACTCGAACTGAGCCCGGCCCATAATTACGTTCCCAAGACTTTTCGCACCTTCCATCATGATGACCTCTTCATTGAATACCATGACATTGCGCTAGGCTCTGAAGAAGTAGAGGGGGGCATTGTGTTCGTTCCCCTCTCTTATGAGCGCGAGACGTATCTGCCAACCGAGATTACCGAGGATGGGCGACAAACCAAGTGGCGCCACGTGGCTCACGCTGAGGTCGCCGTTTCGGAAATCATGTTAAACCAGAATATCCCGGATACCTTTTTCATGATCGATTTCCCCTTGGGTACGTCGGTTTACGATGAGATTCGGGAGAAGTCGTTCACTGTAGGGCGCGTTGAAGACCAAGTTTTGGACGCTATCGAATCTGTGACGGATACGGCGGCTTTGATTGAGAAGGCGGCTCTCCTTGCGAGAGAGGAGGACATCCGGGAGAGTACCGAGACAGGTTCTCCTCTTTCGGGCGCGGCGCCGGCCAGCCCTAAGCACGCAAGTAAGCGGAGCAGCTGGCAAGTCAGTGTACTGGGGGCCATAGTTGCTTTGGTGGTGATGGCTTTCTTGCTTTTGTTTCTACGGGATTGTCTGCGTTGGCTTGGCCATATCGGGGCCAACAAGAACTCCTGAAACATTGAGGACCGGCATCTGTGAAGGGTCTTGGGCGATTCTTCTGTTTTCTGCTATCCCTTACGTGTGCTGCGCTTCCCATCTCTGCATGGGGGGAAGAATATATCTTTCCTTGCGGCTCTCGATCAATGTATTTCATATGCTGCTATTACGGCCTATACACCACGCCAGAGCATCTGAACGAACTCTCGGGAGTCACTGCAGAAGGTAGGGTGTCTGCCCTGGGCATAAGGAACGCACTTCTGGCTCTCGGTTTCGATGCTGAGGCCTATACAACCACTTATGCGGATCTCTTGCGAGTTAAAGGTCCGCTGATTCTTCATATTCAAGGAGAAAAGGAATCTCATTTCTGCATTCTTCTAGAAGCATCAGAGGACGAATTGACCGTTTTTAACGGCCGTTCAGAACGGCGTTACACTAGACAAGAATTCGTGAAGCTATGGAGAGGGTTTGTGCTCGAAGCGAAACGTCCGGCGGAGAATTCTGCTGGATTTCCGTCCAAGAAGTGTGTTGGCAGCAATCTGGGTCCCAAACGAGCAAGTGAAGTCCTTACGTGCAGAGATCCGCGCAAGGATCTCGGCGTCGTATTAAGGGTGCCTGATGGCTCTGCAGAAGAATTCACGTTCTCGTTGGAAAACACGGATCAGAAGCCGCTGGTCGTTACGGCGGTGAAGAAGTCCTGCTCATGCGTAGAACTTCAAGACATCGTTGGCAAGACAGTTCCTCCGGACTCTGCCGTTCTTTTGCAGGGGTCCTTCAAAGCACCGCCTATTCAGGCTGTGCAGAAAGCTGATATATTCGTTAGTGTAGCAGATCCCAACGTTTCGCCGATTACGCTCACGGTTTCTGCAAACTTCGTGGATCCGATCATGCTGAGTCCAGAAAGGCTTGATTTTGGACGTGTCAGTCGGTCGGCTGGCATTCGGTACGAGGAGTTGGAGGTTATTAGGGTTTATTCGCTCGTCAACATAGCGGAAATTCGCCTTGAGGCCACGAGGAGTTGCTTGACCCCTATCTGGACGGATCAGGGCGGGATACAAGTTCAATTTTCTCCCGCCGGACTCCTTGGGCCTTACGAGGCACAAATAGCGCTTCGTAGTTCTGAACACGGGCTGATTGCACGAGTTCCAGTTTCTGCTTCGGTTCATGGAGATATTGAGGTCCTGCCCAAACACGTGCTGTTCTGGATTCGTGAGGAGGTTTTCCCCCGAAAGAAAAGGATTCTTCTCAGGGCCTCAAAAGGCACTATGTTGGACGCCTTGCGCCTCGAATACGACTACCACCAATTGGCGGTGACGCTCTCACCTACAGATCACACCAACGAGATGCACGCCGACGTGAGTCTTGCGGATGGATTGTCCCTAGAGAAAGGGGAAATCGTGCGCTCACCGGTATTCTTTCTGTTAGGCGATGATAGCCCGGAAGCGGTTCTTGAAGTGACCGCAGTGATGCCGTGACGATGTGCGCGATGAGCCCCGCCGCAATTACCTTGACGGGCTTCTCCGCCACCGACACGTGCTCCTGGCAGCAGGGGCACGTACATTGGGGACGCACGCGCCCGCTCCAAGCTCGACGCTTCCTGTGATACACTCGACTCCATGGTGGTATTCCTCCTCTGGGATGCTTGTTTTTCGTAACCGTCCTGTAAACCGCATCTTCCCCTGTTGGTGAATGGCGCCGCGCCACGACAACGACGACTTGTCCTGGACAAGGCTGCATGGTCGCAATCGAGCCTGGGGCTGAGGGCTATGAGGGGTGCTCGGTGACGAGTGAGGACCAGACATGTACCGTTGTCCTGGTGCAATATGATGAAAATAACGATCCTGTCACGACGACACTCCCTCCTACACGGGAGCGATGAGATGATGTCAAAACTCTTTAAAAATGTCACATGTCTTAGCTCGTTAGAAATGTCACGTTGCCGTGGTTTTCGGGTTAGTCTCTGGGCGAATTTTCCAAGGCTTGTGGGCAGGTGGCAGCAGGCGGTCGCCTGCGCCGGCTGTCCACAGGCTGTCATTTCCACAGCCGGCGCGCAGCGCGGATGCGCGTAGCGCCCGTCGCGGCTGTGGAAATGTGGGAAACTCGCGGCATCATGGCGCGGACCTGTTTGTGTTGACCAGACGGCCCACGTTTGGGCGCCAATGTTTTTTAGGGGGTGGCGGTTTGTGATGCGTCCTGGGCGGCAGGGGCGCGCCCGGGGCTGCACGTTGACGTTGTTGATGGAGCTGTTCGGGTCTGAGGACGGTAAAGCTCAAGGGCTTTCCCTTGTGGAGCAGTTGGACCCGGCCGTCGAGATGAATGCGCACCAGGACCTTCGTTTTCGGTTTGGGCAAGGGCGTGTTGTCCTTGTGGATCTGGTAATACGTGTTTTTGTGGCGCAGCGTCCAATCATTTTGAACAACGCGTGTGCTCTCAAAGCAGAAGACGTCATCCAAATCCACGCCCTTGGGCACGGGCCGATGAAAGTTCTTGTCCTCCAGGGGCGCGATGGCGAACCTGGCGTTGAGGGCGTCGGTGAAACCGTTGGCGAGCAAGGCGTTGGCTCCGGCGATGTTGGTGACACCGGCCAGAGCCAGCTCTTTGACCAGCCGATCCTGGTACACGCCGTTGGAACGTTCAACCCGGCCTTTGGCCTGGGGGGAATGGGCGGGGATGATCTCGATGCCCAGCTTCTGACAGGCCTTTCCAAACGCCGTCAGAGCCTTTTCTCCCGCCAACTGTTCCTCCAGGGTTGGCGCGCGGTCCGTGAGGTAGACGTTCTTCTTGTCCGTGTAAAGCGCTCGAGGGATGCCGTGGGTCTCTACCCAGCGCCGTAAGAGCCCCATCGCCGCTTCGGTGGTCTCTTGGTCGGCCATAAGACCCATCGTCATGCCCCGGGCATCGTCCACCATGTTCATCAGACACGCCCGGTCTTCGTCGGGACCAAACCATGGGTGATGGCTGCCGTCCATCTGAACCAACTCACCAAAATGGGCGCGCCGCTCCCGACGCGAACGATGCCTGCGCCGTCGACGTCGCCGTTTCCACTCGCCTGCGGCAAGCAGCCACCGGCGCAACGTCTCGTGATCCACGACCAGCCCATCCTCTGCCAGCTTCTCCGCCGCAAGCGTAGGCCCCAGGCCATGCTCCTGATACCGTTCCCGGTACCGCTCCAAGACCTGCTCTCGAAAGTGCGGCGGATAGCCCCGGTTGGAGGCTTGACCTCGGCGCCGATGCACCAGTCCAGCGTCCCCTTCAGCTAAAAATCGCTGGTAAACGCGCAACGTCTGCCGATAGCTCAGCCCCATCCGATCCGATGCCTCCACCAAGCTCATCCCACCCAACTGAACCACCTCCAGCACCGACTTCCGCCGCAATTCCTTGTGATTCATCACCAAATGTCCTTCCACTGGAGCCCTCCTCTCGAAAAGCTACCAGTGTGACATTTCTAACGAGTCCAAAAGATGACATTATCAAAGAGTCGCGACAGGGAGCGATGAGATGATTGCATCCGGTTCCGAGCGCCCCTATAATCAATCGCGCCGATATTCATCATTATTCTCAGGAAGGGCCCATTCATGGTGGAATTGCCACAGGCCACCCTCTCGCAGCTGCTCTGGGGTGGAGGCCTTTTTGTTGGTCTGGTCCTCATCGCATTTTCAGTGGAGCGTTTTCGGCAGTGCAGGCGCATCAATCTGCAGCGTGCCGCCGAATGGAACACCGTGGAATGCATCATTCGCGACAAGGAACTCACGCCGGAGGAGCAAAAGGCACTGCGAACCCTGATCCGCAAACAGGCGCCGCAGGATCCGCTGCGCACGGTGACGGTACGCCAATATTTTGATTCCTGTGTGGAGCGCTTCATGGAGGGCCTTGGTCCGCCGAGAGAGCGGAAGCAGTATTCGGAGATGGGGAGCCTGCTTCGTGATGTGCGTGTTGCGCTGGCCCTCGATTACGTGCCGCTTGGCCAGCGCATTCAGTCGACCCGCGAATTGTCGTCGGGGCAGTTGATCTCGCTGGCGATGGCTTCGGACACCACGCCCCGCTGGCACGCGGGCCGTATTGACGACCTGGATGAAGCCTTTCTGTATATTTTGCTGGATGACGTGGAAGCACGGAGCGTGAACGAGTTTCGCCCGGGCGCCGAAGTGCGCGCCCGGCTCTGGCGCGAGGATGATGCCCGCTACGCGATGGTTCTGGAATGCGCGGGGACACGCGACACGCCGCCCTCGTTTGCCTTTTATCACAGCATGAAATTTGACCGGCTTCAGGCCCGCAGCGATTACCGCATCCGGCATGAGCAGACCACCTCGATCGGCGTGCTCAACAAGCCCTTGGAGGACCAGCAATTTGACCGGCTCGCAGAACGGCCGCTCGTGACGAAGCTTCGCGGGCGCATCACCAACTTGAGCGCGGGCGGCTGCGCGCTGGTGGTGCAGCAGCCGATTCCCATCCAGGTGCTGCTCCGGATTACGGTCGAACTGGACGACTGGGAGCCGTTTGATGTTTTTGCCCGGGTCATCGCCACCGCCCCCATTTCAGGCGGGCGCAGTTTTGTGCGCGCATCGTTTGTCGCGGTCGATGACGAGATGCGCGACAAGATAGCGCGTTATATCATTCGACGTCAGCAACGGCTCGCCGATGACAATGAAATCGACGAGTGACCCTTTCGCGCTTTTCCCGGACGCCTTTCGGGCAGTAATGCGCAATCCGCGCGCGCTCGCCTTGTACATTGTGCTGATCATGGGCGCTGCGTTCGGCAAGCTCACGGTGATGCATCTCAGCGGGGGCGAGGCAGTCGACAACCCGGAACTGACCGTTCGGTTGCTTACATTGCTCACCGATTTGGCTCTGGTCGCCATCTATGCGTTTGCGCAGACCGTGGCCTTTTCGTGGCTCGGGCAGGAGCTTGACCGGCCCCTGTGGCGGGTGCAAGGGCTCAAGGACGCCCTGGCGCGCTTTTATTCGATCTGGCTCATACTGGATCTGCTCATCATCGCGCTCAGCAGCATCGCAGCCAGACAGCTTCATGCCGACATCACCAATGCCCTGGGCCACGTCATGATGCTGCTGTTTGTGAGCCTGCAGGTCATCTCGATCCCCATTGGAGCGGCCATCATGTTCCACGGGGAATTGAAATGGCGCGAGCTGGGCCAGAGCCTGGCGCCCCTGGGCCGGCAATTTTTTGCGACCACGCTCGTGGTGCTTTTCAGTGGCTGCTCGCTGGTGGTGCTGTTGTTTTTTCTGGTTCCCAGTTCCGGCGGTCCGTTCTGGCTGCGCCCGCTCGTCGAAATCCCGGGTGGACTGGCGGAATGTATCATTTTCACGGCCACATGGCGCATCTGCATCATGGATCGCGACGCAGACACGGACGACGGCTACTACGAGTTCTGAGGCCTCATGGACACGGCCGACGGGTCGAACTTCCTTATGGGCCAGGCATCCTCACACGGGCAACCTCTCCGAAACGCGATGCCTGCGTGTACTGGACGCCATCCGGGCACCGGAGCTGCCGGACCCAGCCCCTGCTATCCCAGCTGGACGACGTGGCCAATCCGACCGGTGCGCTCAACTCCCGACAGATTTGAACGTGGCGCGCAGATGCTCGCGGTTCATCTTCGCGATGTGTTCGACGCTGATCCCCTTGGGGCAGGCCGCCTCGCACTCGTAGTGGTTTGAGCAGTTGCCGAAACCTTCGCGATCCATCTGTTCGACCATATTGAGAACGCGGCGGTTCGCCTCGACCCGTCCCTGGGGCAGGTGCGCGAGGTGGCTGACTTTCGACGCGACGAAGAGCATCGCGGAGCCGTTCGGGCACGCGGCGACACAGGCGCCGCACCCGATGCACTCGGCGGCGTCCATGGCGACGTCGGCATCTTCCCTAACCACGGGGATGGCATGCGCGTCAGGGGCCGACCCGGTCCGCATGGTGACGTAACCGCCCGCGCGGATGACCCGGTCGAAGGCGGAGCGGTCCACCACCAGATCTTTGATCAAGGGAAAGGCGCGCGACCGCCAGGGCTCGATCACAATGGTGTCGCCATCGTTGAAATGCCGCATATGCAGCTGGCACAGGGTGGTCTCCCGCACCGGGCCGTGCGCCTGGCCGTTGACCACGCCGCCGCAACACCCGCAGATGCCCTCGCGGCAGTCGTGCTCGAAGGCCACGGGCTCCTCGCCCTTCTTTTCGAGCTGGGTGTTCAGGATGTCGAGCATTTCGAGAAACGAGGCGTCCGCGTCGACCTCCTGCAGCACGTAAGTTTCGAGGCGCCCTTTCGACAGCGCGTTCTTCTGCCGCCAGACTTTCAGCGTCAGGTTCATGGTCTTGCCCATCCATGCAACTCCCGTTGACCGCTCGCGTCATTTATAACTTCGCTGCGTTGGCGTCACCACTTCGAAGCGTCAGTTCTTCTTTGTGCAATACCGGCGCCTGGCCGTCGCCCTGGTATTCCCATGCCGCCGCGTAGGCGAACTGCTCGTCGTCCCGCTGCGCCTCGCCTTCGGGCGTCTGGTACTCCTCACGGAAATGCCCGCCGCACGATTCCTCGCGGTGGAGGGCATCGAACGCCATCAGCTCCGCCAGCTCCAGGAAATCCGCCACGCGCCCCGCTTTTTCCAGGCTCTGGTTGAGGTCCTCGTTTTCACCCGAAACGATGACGTTTTTCCAGAATTCTTCACGGATCGCCGGGATCTCCGCCAGGGCCGCTTCCAGCCCCGCGCGGTTGCGCGACATGCCGATCTTGTTCCAGGCGAGGAGGCCCAGCTCCCGGTGAATCTCGTCCACCGTTCGTTTGCCTTTAATCGACAGCAAACGCCGCGTGCGGTCCGATACCGCTTTTTCGGCGGCCTGGAATTCCGCCTGACTGCTGTCCAGCCGATCCGGCTGCACTCCGGCGAGATAATCGGCGATGGTGTAGGGGACAATAAAATAGCCGTCTGCCAGTCCCTGCATGAGGGCGCTTGCGCCGAGCCGATTCGCGCCGTGGTCGGAGAAGTTGGCTTCGCCCGCCACAAAGAGGCCCGGCAGATTGCTCCTGAGGTTGTAATCCACCCACAGGCCGCCCATGGTGTAGTGCACCGCCGGATAGATCATCATGGGCTGCGTATAGGGATCCTCGTCCACGATGCGCTGGTACATCTGGAAGAGGTTGCCGTAGCGCGCCTCGATGGTCTCGCGTCCCAGCCGCTGGATGGCGTCGCGAAAATCGAGGTAGACGGCCATGCGCGTCGAGCCAACGCCGCGGCCCGTATCGCACTGTTCCTTGGCTTTACGCGAGGCCACATCGCGTGGCACGAGATTGCCGAAGGTGGGATAGGCCTCTTCGAGATAATAGCTTCGGTCTTCCTCCGGGATGTCGTTGGGATGCCGTGTGTCTTCGGGATTCTTCGGCACCCAGATGCGGCCGTCGTTTCGGAGGCTCTCACTCATGAGGGTCAGCTTCGACTGGTAATCGCCATGTACCGGGATGCAGGTCGGGTGGATCTGCGTGAAGCAGGGATTAGCGAAATACGCGCCTTTCCGGTAGGCGCGCCAAATGGCGGTGACATTGGATGCCCGGGCGTTGGTCGACAGGTAATAGACGTTTCCATAGCCGCCCGTCGCGAGCAGGACCGCATCGGCCACGTGAGACTCAAAGGCCCCCGTGAGGAGGTTGCGGACCACGATGCCGCGGACGCGGCCGTCCACAACGACGAGTTCGAGCATTTCACGGCGGGGATACAGGGTTACGGTGCCGTTCTGGACCTCTTTCATCAGCGCGCTGTAGGCGCCGAGGAGCAGCTGCTGTCCCGTCTGGCCGCGCGCGTAGAAGGTCCGCGAGACCTGGGCGCCGCCAAACGAGCGGTTGTCGAGCAGGCCGCCGTATTCGCGGGCGAACGGGACGCCCTGCGCAACGCATTGATCGATGATGTTGACGCTCAGCTCCGCCAGGCGGTACACGCTGGCTTCCCGGGAACGGTAGTCGCCGCCTTTGACTGTGTCGTAGAAGAGCCGGTAGACGCTGTCGCCGTCGTTTTGATAGTTCTTTGCCGCGTTGATGCCGCCCTGGGCTGCGATGCTGTGAGCGCGCCGCGCCGAGTCCTGGATGCAAAAGGCCTTGACGTGATAGCCGAGCTCGCCCAGGGTGGCGGCCGCCGAGGCGCCCGCGAGGCCCGTGCCCACCACGAGCACCGTATATTTCCGGCGGTTCGCGGGATTCACCAGCCTCATCTCAAACTTGTGTTGCGTCCATTTCTGTTCGAGCGGTCCCGCGGGGACTTTGGAATCCAAACGCATGGTTACACTCCGGCGCCAATGGTGTAGTGACGGACAATCACGTAGATGGGAATCGAACTGAAGCTCAAGGCCACGAGAAACCCGATAATCCGGCTGATCTTCAAGAGCGTGCGGCGCTGCTGTCCCAGGGGAGTGCCCAGCGACTGGAACACACTTTCAATGCCGTGGCTCAAGTGCATCCCAAGAAACGACACCGCCAGAATATAAAAACCCGCGCGGAGCGGGTGCAGGAACGAATTCCAGACCAGCCCGAACAGGCCCAGGCTTTCGTCGTTGTTGACCCCCGGGATGACCGTGGAGGGTCCCGTCTTTTCTGGAATCGTGAAGTCGTTGAGATGGATGAAAACGTAGCAGAGTATCAGCGCCCCAGTGAAGATCATGGTTCGCTTGGCCCAGGTGGTATTTCCCAGCGTGTTGTAGACTTCGTAGCGCCTGCCCCGAGCGATGCGATTTTCAAGCGTGACCCAGACGGTGAACGAGATGTGCGTCAGGAAGGCGGCCAGGAGCCCCAAGCGGACCACCCACAGAAAAGCGCCCAGCCCCTGGATCTTGTCCGCGTAACTGTTCAAGGCATCCGGCCCCGCGAAAATCAGGAAATTGCCGGCCAGATGGCCGAAGATGAACGTGACCAGGATGATGCCCGTCACTGCGACAATCTGCTTCTTGACGATCGAGCGCCTCACCAATCCAGTCAGATTCGAAGCCATGAGCTTATCCCGGTTGATACGCCTCGGAGCTGAATCCAATCTCCGGGGCTTCGCCTTGAACTCCGCCGTTCAATCGACTATAGCATACCGTCAAATTCACAAACACCGGGTCGGACGCGCCCCTGCCGGCGCCCAAACCTCTGGACCATGTAGATTCTACTCCATTTGTCGGCCGGAATGGCACCTGGCAGGCGGGAAAACGACGCCTGCGGCGAGTCCGGCGCTTTTTTTACCGCACATAGCAGGGCAGGCGCCAGAACCCCCGCCATCCCCGCGGCGGCACGGGTTGCGGCATTGCGGGCCCGTCCGCCCCTGCCGATCGCATCGTTCCGGCCCACGGGACTGTTGAGCGCAGCTTTCTCTGGAGCGGGAACATGCGGGAGCATGAGGTCATTCCACTCATCATCGGCCAAGACTGCGCGGGCGCGTGGTTGCCTGTCGCAGGCGCCGGTCTTCGTGATACCATTGGGCCCCATCCGTAGGTGCCGGATGTGGATGGCCAAGCTCGGAAACTTGAACGATGAGCAACGATCGCTACCGTTACATTTTTGGGCCCGTTATGTCGCGCCGTCTCGGGCGCAGCCTGGGCGTGGATGTGCTGCCGCCGAAGACCTGCACCTATGACTGCGTCTATTGCCAACTTGGCCTCACCACGCACCAGACGGCCGAACGTGGCGAGTTTGTGCCGCTCGAGGTCCTGCTGTCCGAGTTGCGTCGAAAACTCCGTGAAGGCTGCCCCCTTGATTTCATCACGGTAGTGGGCTCTGGCGAACCCACCCTGTACAGCCGGCTCGGCGAATTTATCGCCGCCGCGAAGGATCTGAGCGACGTGCCGGTGGCGGTTATCACGAACGGTTCGCTGCTCTGGCGGCCTGAGGTTCGGACAGAACTTCTGCAGGCCGACCTGGTGATCCCGTCGCTCGATGCGGGCGACGCGGCCATGTTTCACGAGATCAACCGCCCCTGCGCCGGCATTGCTTTTGAACAGATGGTCGAAGGGCTGGTGGCGTTCCGGCGGGAGTATCCCGGCCAACTCTGGCTGGAAATGTTGCTCTTGGACGGGGTGGCGGACGAACAGATCGGGCGCATCAAGGTGTTTGCGGAGCGCATCCAGCCCGACCGCATCCAACTGAACACGGCGCTGCGTCCGCCTGCTTTTTCAGCCGTACGGCCCCTATCCACCGACGCATTGAGGCGGACCGCTGCTGCCCTGGGGGAGCGGGTCGAGCTGCCGGCAGCGGTCGAGGCTGCGGAAGATTCCGCAACCCGCTCGGCAACGCCCGGGGAGGTGTTGAACATGCTGCGCCGGCATCCCGCATCCGTCCGGGAAACCGCCATCCATCTCTCCATTACGGAACAAAATGCCCGGGAATGTATCGAGACTCTCCTGAATTCCGGGGATATCGAGGCGCACCGGCTCGAAACGGGAATCTGTTACCGCGCGCGGACTGTCTGCACCGATTGGCGGGTGAATTGAGGGGTTGCCTATGCTCGAGAATACCGTACGAGTCATTTTTCAACCGTATGGCCGGATCGTGCGGGTACCCGTCGGCAGCACGGTGCGCGAAGCGGCCTCGCTGGCCGGCATTCCACTGGAATACCCCTGCGGAGGGCAGGGCACCTGCGGTAAATGCCGGGTAACGATGCCGGGCGCCCAAAGCCCCCCCACCACCGCCGAGCTGAGCCTGCTGTCTGCCGACGAGCGGGCCGCGGGGACCAGGCTGGCCTGCCAGACCCGCGTCCATGAAAGCGTCACGGTTGAGATTCCAGAAAGCAGTATGCTCCAGGGGAAAAACCAGATCCTTACGGGGCGCGCCGCTTCAGCGTCGCCGGTACTCGACCCGCCGGTCCGACCCATACCCGTGAAGATGCCCGTTCCAACCCTGGCCGATGACCGCCCCGACGCGGAACGCCTTCTCGCATCCGTCCCGGCGGATTCCATCGCCCCGGCGCTCCTGTACGAGCTTCCCGGATTATTGCGCGATCACGGCTTTCAGGGTACGGCCATGGTGGCTTCGGGCTGCGTGATTGATTTTATAGGGGGCGTAACCAAGCCGCCGTGCCTGGCGGCCGCGTTCGACATCGGCACGACCACGCTCGTGGGGGAACTCTTTGATTTGCGTACGGGCGCGATTTGTGGGTCCGCTTCGCGCATGAATCCACAGACCATTTTCGGCGACGACGTGCTTTCGCGCATCAGCCATGCCTCGCGCGGCCCTGAAGCGCTGCTGGAGGTCCACACTACGGTGATATCAGCGCTCAATGAGATGCTCGCTGCGATGTCGGCGCAGGCGGGGACAGCGGTGGAGAAGATCTACGAGATCGCCGTTTCCGGCAATACCACCATGGGCCATTTCGTTGCGGGCTTGAATCCGGGCGCGCTGGGCATGGTGCCGTTTGTGCCCGTGGCGCGCCGGAGTTTGACCCTGAAACCCGGGGGGCTCGGCATCGCCATGAATCCCAGAGGGCGGGTCTACGTGCTGCCGGTGATTGGAGGTTTTGTTGGCGGTGACACGGTCGCCGGCATTACGGCTACGCGCCTTGACGAATCCGAACATCCGGCATTACTCATCGATGTCGGGACGAACGGCGAGCTGGCGCTCATCCATAACGGCGGTTTGTCGGCTACGTCCTGCGCGGCCGGTCCAGCCTTCGAAGGGGCACGGATCTCCTGCGGCATGCGGGCGGCCGCCGGAGCGATCGAAGCCGTTGAACTCAGCGATGATGTCCAGCGTACGACCATTGGCGGCGTTCCTCCCATCGGCTTGTGTGGATCCGGCCTGATCGATCTGGTGGCGGAACTGCTGCGAAAAGGTATCCTTCAGAGCCAGGGCCTGTTTACCCCACGCGACGCGCTGCCGGAGAACCTGTCCCCCGCTTTGCGCAACCGAGTCGTGGACCATGCGGAAGGGGCTGCCTTCGTGCTGGCGCACGCGGACGAGACGCGGATGCAACGGCCGCTTTTGTTCACGCAACGGGACGTGCGCGAATTGCAGCTGGCCACAGGCGCCATTCGCGCGGGAATTTCCATCCTCCTGAAACGGGCAAACCTCGAGCCGGCAGAGCTGGGTCACGTTTATGTGGCGGGGGGATTCGGCAACTACATCCGGCTGGTCAACGCGCAGCGCATTGGTCTGTTGCCCGGGGCATTGCGTGAAGAGCAGTTCAGCTTTGCAGGCAATACCTCGCTCGAAGGCGCCCGCGCCGCCGCGCTTTCTCTGGGAGCGAGAGCCAGGGCGGAGGCGATCTCTGCGGCTACCCGGCACTTCGATCTCTCGTGCGACCCCGAGTTCCACACCGAGTTCGCCATGGCCATGTTTTTCCCCGACGCTCCATTGGCCGAGACCGTCTGACGGATGTGATCCCGGTCTGGCCGCACATTCCCTGTTGCGCGTACGGGACGATACATTGGCCACAGACACGTGGATGTGCGATCATACGCCAGGAGATGCCGGCCCCAGGGTCGCATCCGGGAACATGCTGAAGGGCCTGACTTGTGGACACGCAATTCACAGCGTTGATGAAGAATTCCTCCGACGCGGTCTTGGTGGTAGACGCCGATTCGGGCAATGTGGTGGAATGCAACGAGGCGACGCTTCGCCTCTTGAAAATCCCAGCCAAAGGCATCCTCGGTGGGCACCACACCGCCCTGTACCCCCCGGAACTACGCGAGGACTATGCGCAACGCGTGAAACAGATCGCCGCGGGCACACCCGTTCACGCGGTAGAAAGCCAATTGCGGCAGATGGACGGCGGGACCGTATGGGTTGAAATGAGCGGCAGCGCCTGTGAGGCGCAGGGCCGCATGCTCGTGCTCATCGCCTTCCGGGACAAGACCGGCTTACGTCGTGCGAAAGAGGAAAACCGGCGCCTGAAACGCATTCTGCTGGCAATCAACGCATGCGACGAAGCCATCATGAAAGCGAGCAGCGAGAGCCAGCTCCTGGCCCGGGTCACCGGCTCGCTTGTGGAGACCGAGGTCTGTGATATTGCCGCCCTGGTTTGTTTTCACAGTGACGGCCCGGTAATCGCCGCCCAGAGCTGCCGCGACGATCTTGCGGTGCTGGCAACAGACTTGCCCATACTGTGCGAAGTGCTGGGCTGGCCTTGCCGCGAGATGGCGGCGCAGCCTGACATAAAGGTCGCACGTTTTGAGACCGAAGACTTAGCGCCGGCTTTTTCCTGGGCTGTAAGATCAGACGAGAGCCCGCTGTGTCTGGTGTCGTTCCCTTTTGACTGCGCGGGTCAGGAGCAGGGAGCGCTCTTTTTGAGCTCGACGGAGCCCGGAGCGTTCGAACCCCAGGAACTCGAGATGCTCGCCCGGGTGCCGGATCATCTGCAAAACGGCATCGAAACCATCCGCACGCGTTCTGAACGCGACCAGGCGCTCGAAGATCTGCAGTTCCGCCTCGGTTTGGAGGCCATCCTGTCGGCGGCCATTCGCGAATTCTTCAACCTGGCCGGGCAAAGCGTTGACGCATCGATTCAAGCGGCCTGGGGGCGCATCAGCGAGTTTCTGGGGCTCGACCACAGCTTCTGCGTTATTTTTGAAAAAGGGGGCTCGCCCGGGGCCTCGTTTGAATGGCACGCCCCGGCGCGGGGCGACATACCGACCGAGGCTTCGGCGCTCGTACGGGCAGCCCTCTCCCAGCACAGTTCACCGGAGTTGGAGCGCGGCGAGCCACTCATGATCGCTGCCGGGATACCGGAATTTTCCGATCGGCGCGTGGAACAGGATTTATGCGAAGCGCTGAAAGCCCGCAGCGTGCTGTTTGTGCCCATGCATGACGAAGGCCAGCTCGCGGGCGTCCAGGCGCTTTTTTCCGTTGCCCAGCGCCGTTCATGGGTGACCGAAGACATCGCTATGCTCAAATCGACGGGCCAGATCATCCTGGGCGCCGTACGCCGTGCCCGGGCAACTGAGTTGCTTGAGCAAAATGAAGAACGCCAGCGCCTGGTGCTGGATGCGGCGTCGAGCGGTGTGGTCGATGCCGACCTGGTGACGGGCCACATCTATGTTGGTGACAATTGGGCGCGAATGCTGGGCTACGAACGGCACGAGATCGATCTCGACCTGGAATCGTTCGCCACACTCATCCATCCGGACGATATCCCGCTGGTTCAGGAGAAATTCGAAGAGCACGTATTCGGCCTGAGTCAGCAGTTCATTGCCGAATACCGTCTGCGAACCCGGAGCGGCGAATGGTTGTGGATAGGCAGCCGGGGCAAGATCACGGAATTCGAGGACGGCCAACCCCTGCGCTTTCTCGGTTCCCATACCGACATATCGGACCGAAAACGGATCGAAAGCGCCCTGCAGTGGCGCGATACCCGGCACCGGGCGCTGCTGGAAGCGTTCCCGGACACGCTCCTGCGGATACGCCAGGATGGCGAAATTCTTGATGTGCATGCCTTTGACGAGGTCCCTCTGGCGGGCCTGCCCAGCTCGTCACCCGGGCAGCGCCTCTTTGATGTGTTTCCCGATGTCATCGCGGAACTCGCCATGCACCATATCCGCCGTGCCATCGACCATTCTCGAATGGAGGCATTTGAATTCCACCTCGATTTCGGCGGCGCCGACGGCGCATTTGAGGCGCGCACCGTGCCGGTCGAAAAGACAGAAGTGCTGCTGATCATCCGTGATGTCTCCGAACGCAACCGTCTTGAACGCGAGATCCTGGAAGTCAGCGAACGGGAGCGCGTGCGTATTGGCCAGGACCTGCACGACGGCCTGGGCCAGCAACTCGTGGGCATCGGATTCCTGCTCAACGCCCTGGCAGGCGACTTGAAACATGCGGGCCCGGCACTGGCCGAGAATTGCCGGCACATCGCGGCTCAAGTCTCCGAAGCCACCGAACAGAGCCGCTCGCTGGCCCGCGGACTGCATATCACGGGCCTGGAAGAAGATGGGCTGAGCAACGCATTTGAAGAACTGGCAGGCCGCACGCGGGCCGTCTATGATGTAAACTGTCGGTTTATCTGCCGGGGAACCGTCTGGCTGCCCGCCGAAGAGGCCAATCAGCTCTACCGTATCGGGCAGGAAGCGATTACCAACGCGATCCGGCATGCCCGCGCGGACGCGATCACGGTGACCCTGTCGCAGAACGAACGGCGAGTCCGCCTGGTTGTTGAAGATGATGGATGCGGATTCGAGACCACACAGGACCGAAGCAGCGGAATGGGGCTGAACATCATGCGCTACCGTGCGCGCGTTGTGTCCGCAAATCTTGAAGTTGATTCCGAGCCGGGCCATGGCACGAGGATCCTGTGTTCACTTCCTCTTTTGAGGCGCGTATGATTATGATAGGAATTACAGGCAAAATCTGCTTGGCCGTGCCGGCGATACGCTGGGAATAGGTTGATTCTGCGGCAAACAGAGCCTGCTCGTGGTGCAGATCCGGGCAAAAGTTTAAGGAGTACACATGAACGGAAAGGCGAAAGAATGAAAGCCACCGTGCTCATTGTCGATGATCATCCCATTGTTCGGCAGGGGCTCAAAATGCTGATCAATCAGTCGGGCGACCTGGAAGTCCGCGGCGAAGCTGAAAACATGGCCGACGCACTGACCGCCATAGAGACGGTGCAGCCCGACATCGTGATCGTGGACATTTCGTTGCAGGGGCCGAACGGGATTCAATTGATCGAAGCCATGCGGCAGCGCTTCCCGGCCATCCCCGCACTGGTGCTTTCCATGCATGACGAATGGCTGTTCGCGGAGCGAGCGCTGCATGCCGGCGCGCGCGGCTATGTCATGAAGCAGGAAGCGACGGACCAGGTGGTCATGGCGATTCACCGCGTGCTAAAGGGTGAGGTCTACGTGAGCGCCAAAATCGCCGAGCGGATCGTGGGGCGCATGGTAGGCGGGCGTAAGGCGGGCGGCGAATCGCCTCTGGAGCGCTTGACCAACCGCGAGCTGCAGACCCTGCAGATGCTTGGCAAGGGATTGAGCACCAAACAAATCGCAACGCAGCTCAACCTGAGCGTCAAAACCATCGAAACCTACCGGGAAAACCTCAAGCACAAGCTCCACCTCAAAAGCAGTGCAGAACTCATCCGCTACGCCATCCACCGCTTGAGTGAGCTTCCTCTGCCGTGAAAAAGCGCTGAATTACCGGACAAATAACCACAAAGCGCGATTTCTAAACACCCGTCAAACAATTCCCCTTCAGGTAAAACCCTACAAGACAATCAGGTTTTATCGTATACCAAAAAAAGGACCGTCCTGATTACAAACACCATTATATTGTGGTTAAATTACGGTGATTGGTAGATGACTTCGCGGGGACAATCCCCTCGCAAGTCCACGTAGACATAATCGCACAGTTGAAATGGTATGTTTGCCGCGAGACCGTCCGGAGGCGGAATTTACTCGCATCCAACCGCCATTCCGGTTGGCCGGACCCGGGTCGATTTTGTCAATACCCGCGGCAACGTTAACAACGCCCCCGCAGCGTGGCGTCCGGTGTATGAGCAGTCTGCAGGCCCCTACCACTGGACATTGTCTCTGCCGGACGCCACGCCTCCCATATACGTCCCTTCTAATCCACACAGGTGTATTTTAGCCTGAGACTTTTCAAGCTTCTCCTTTTTCGCTGGCGCTTCGGCCGCACTTTCCTCCCTGTTCACACCAGCTATGGCAGGTCCAAGGGGCGATGAATGGGGCCAAATGCCACACATGCACGGCGCCCAGTCCATTTCCGCAGTTCTTCCCAACCGTTTCAGCGCCGGATAGCTCATCATTCCCTGCCTGCCTATTTTGTGCCTTATTTTGGATTTTCAAAAAATCCATACCATATGTTGTGGTCGAGACCTTTCCTTTCGCTATAACCCCTTATGCTGCAAAGGGAAAGTGGTTGAAAAGGGTTGACAGTGGAGGAAAATGGTGGTAGATTCGGGGTGCTGGTGGAAGATTGTGGCGGAAGGCCTCTTTACCGGGGAACGCATACATGTATTTTGGGGAGTATACAGTAAAGGTGGATGACAAAGGCCGCCTGACTGTGCCCAGCCGGCTCCGCCAGGTGATGGAAGTAGAGGGCGACGCCGTCTGGTATCTGACGCAGGGGTTTGACGGCTGCATTTCAGTATATCCCCGGGATGAATGGCGGCGGATCCGCAGCCAGGTGAACCGATATTCCTCCATGAATGCAAAGGCGCTGGCTTTCCGGCGTCTTTTCTTCAGCAGTATGGGGGAAGCAAAGATCGACGGCCAGGGACGCATGGCGATTCCGATACATTTGCGCGAATTGGGGAAGATCAACACCGACACGGACGCGATCCTGATCGGTGTCGACGATCACCTCGAAATCTGGAACTTCGAACGCTGGCGCGGATTCCAGAGCGGTCATGATGCGGTGTACAAGGAGATGGCGGCCCTGATTTCCATGGGCGAAGAGATGCAGGGAGTTGGGCCGGCGGCGATGATGCCTCCGCAGGCAGGAGGTCGGGATGCCAACATGGAGAAAGGTGGGAAGACGGATGCGTATTGAGCGTGCGGATCTGGGCCCGGTGACAGTATTGCGACTTGCCGGCGACCTCGACGAAAGCGGCGTGGATGCCCTGCGAACGGCCATGTATGAATGCCTGTCGCAAGGGCGGTTCAAAGTGGTGCTGGGATTGCGTGACGTGGGATTCATCAGCTACCTGGGAGTCGGCGTGATGGTGGAACGCCTGCGCAAGCTCCGCGACCTCGGTGGTGATGTGAAGCTGGTGGGCATCAATCTGTATACCGAACGCCTTTTCCGCATGGTCGGCGTCACGTCGCTGTTTGATATCTACGACAGCGAATCCCAGGCGATCGGGGTATTCCAGGAAGCGGCCTAGTGTGCATGAACCCGTTCTTGCGGGCCCGGCGGTAGCCTGGCTGAAAGTCCGGGAAGGCGGCTGCTATGTGGATTGTACCGCGGGCGCCGGCGGCCATACCGAGCGGATAGCCGCGGAACTTCGCGGCGGCCGGCTCCTGGCGATCGACCGGGATCCCACGGCGGTAGCCGCTGCACGCAAACGCCTGGAACGCTACAGTCAGGTGGAAGTCATCCACGGCAACTACGCGGACCTGTCCGCGATGCTCCGCGAACGCGGCCTGGAGCGAGTGGACGGCGTCCTGATCGATGCAGGGGTCTCAAGCATGCAACTGGACACGGCAGCGCGCGGGTTTTCATTTCAGAAAGCGGGCCCCCTGGATATGCGGATGGACCCCACGGCGGATTACACCGCGGCCGCGTTTCTGGCCTCAGAGACCCGGGAATCCCTGGCGAAACGTCTGCGCGAATACGGTGACGTGAAGTTTCCCGGAAGAATTGCCCGTACCATCGCGGCGTATCGCGCGGCGGGCCAGTTGAACAGCACACGGGACCTGGCAGGCTGCGTGCGCGAAGCGGTGCCGCGGAAAGCTCTGGCGGACGACGAAGTGCGCCGCGTGTTCCAGGCCATCCGGATTGCCGTGAACGACGAATTGGGCGCTTTGGAGCGGGGCCTGCGCTCTGCCCTGGAAGCGCTTCGTGAAGGCGGCCGGCTCGTGGCGATTTCGTTCCACTCCGGCGAAGATCGGATAGTAAAACGTCTGTTTCAGGAACAGTCGCGCCCGCGTCAAATACTGCACGTCGATGGGCGCGTCATGGCAAAGCATCCGCCGGTGCTTCGTTTATTGACGAAAAAGCCGGTCGTGCCGGATGAGGCCGAGGTGCGGGCGAATCCCCGTGCCCACAGTGCTCGCCTGCGGGCGGCGGAACGTTTGGGGTAAACACACATGGCAAGCAAGCGGCGTCATTACCGGCCGGCGAACGTACTTCGGGCGTTTGTGAAGGCTTTTCCCATCATTCTAATCCCCATAGGCGCTCTGCTCTGCGAGGCCTGGCTGCATCTTGGCATTCTCACCTTTGATTACGAGGGCCGGGCGCTGTCGATGGAGCTTAGCCGGACGCGCGCCCATGTCGAGGAGCTGCGTGCCCGTATCGCCGAACTCGAGCGCATGGAGCGCATCGATGCGGAGGCGCTGGAGCTGGGCCTGGTCATGCCCGAACCCGATCAAGTGGTCACAGTCAAGGAGTGGTCCGCCGAACGCGCCTGGGATACCCGCCAGGGTTTTGACCTGGCCCACGGGCGTATCGGACAGAGCACGGGCCAGCGGATGGATTGATGCGGTCCCGCAACCGAGGACAAAATGAGCAGGCGCGCTGACAAGAAACCGGTTCCCAATGCGGAGGCTCTCCTCGACCGCAAACATCGGGTTCGTATTCGCGTCGTATTTTGGGCGCTCTTGCTCGTCTTTGGCGTTGTCGCAGGGCGTCTCATTCTGTTGCAGGGATTTCCCGACGACATCTACACGCGCGAAGAAAACTTTCACGAGGGCACGCTGGAGTTGAACCTCCCGCGCGGCGACATTTACGACCGAAATGGGCGCCTCTTGGCGACGGACCGCCGGGCCCGGTCACTGTATGCCGATCCTTCCCGAATACAGGCCCCCGGTGAATTGGCCGCCACGCTGTCGCAAATCCTGGGCGAACCGGAAAATGAGGTGCTGGCGCGCTTGACCCGCTGCGATTCGTCCGGCAGGCTGCGCAAATCAGTTCCCGTGAGACGCTGGCTGAGCGCGGACCTGGTGCGCCGCCTGGAGGGCCTCGTAGAGGCCTCCAAGCCCGGTCTGAGCCTCAAATACGAACCGGTGCGCTTTTATCCTGAGGCCACCCTCGCTGCGCACGTGATCGGCTTTGTGAACCGCGAGCGGGTGGGCTCAGGCGGCGTCGAAATGCTCTACGACCATGCGCTCGGGGTACGGCCCGGCAAGGTGGTGGCGCGGGTCGATTCGGGCCGTCGGCCGCTGCAGTCGCGGACCCTCGAGTATGTGGCGCCGCAGGGCGGCGCGAACATGACGATGACCATCGACATTGCGATTCAGCACAAGCTGGAACAGGAGCTTACGGCGGCCCTGGAGCGAAGCCAGGCCGAAAAAGGCATGGGGATGGTCATGGACCCGCACACGGGCGCCATCCTTGCCCTGGCTTGCTTACCAACATATAACCCCAACGAATTCACGGAATTCTCCGATGAAGAGCGGAAGAACGCAGCAGTCACGGATGTATTTGAGCCCGGTTCAGCGTTCAAAATCGTGACGGCTGCGGCGGCAATTGAGCTGGGCCTGGTGACGCCCAGCACACGGATAGATTGCGAAGGGGGCGCATTCAATCCGTATGGCCATCGGATTCGCGATTACCACAAGCTCGGGGTGGAGCCGTTCCATACCTGCTTCGCCGAATCGAGCAATATCGCGATAATTAAAGTGGCGGCCATGTTGGGCGAGGAACGTCTGGAACATTGGATTCGTCGATTTGGATTCGGGCGCACGACCAGCGCGGACTTCGGGAGCGCGGAGAGTGTCGGTATTTTCCGTGGACGGGAGGCCTGGTCGCGGCTTTCGATGGGTTCGCTGCCGATGGGGCAGGAGATCTCGGTGACCCTGCCTCAAATGGCCCGGGCATTTGCGGTGATCGCCAATGGAGGCTACCTGGTTGAGCCGCACCTCGTAGCGCGCCTGACCAATCCCGACGGGACCGTCCTCTATGAGCACAGGCCGGACCCGGGCGAGCGTGTCCTGTCGCCGCGGGCGGCCGAGATCATGAAGAACTTGTGCCATGAGGTGGTTTTGTACGGTACGGGTGACAGGGCCGGCATTGCGGAATACCGTGTAGGGGGAAAGACCGGAACCGCGCAGGTGGCGCGAACGGATGGGCGTGGTTACGCGCCGGGCAAGTACAACACGGTTTTCGCCGGATTTGCGCCGATTGCCCATCCCCGCGTCGTAACCGTGATCGTGGTTCGGGAACCGGCCATTCGAGAACACTGGGGCGGGTATGTCTGCGGCCCCGTATTTCGGGAAGTCGTGCGTGACACCCTGATCCGGATGAGCGTCCCGCTGGATCCGGTGAAGGAAGACAGCGAGCATCTGGCCTGGCGGGAGGATGCCGACCCGGATACCGTTATGGAAGAAGACGTGCTGGACAGGGTGGCGATTATCGAGCCCGATATGGAAAGCGTGCTGGCGGATCTGGATGGTCTGGAACTAATCGCGTTAGCCGTGGATCCTTTGGGTGAAGGGCCCATGCTGCCGGATTTCCGCGGCATGACGAAGCGCCAGGCCCGCGAACGGATCGCGGAACTGGGGCTGATGTGGGATATTCAAGGGAGCGGCTGGGTCGCCGAACAGGAGCCGCCCCCTGGAACGCCTCTGGCCGAGGTGACCCTCTGCCGGCTCCAGTTTTCCAACGAACACAAGAAGGCGGAAGATGAAACTCAAGGACCTGCCGAAATGGCTAAACGCTGAGCGCGCGCTCGAGACGGATGCCGTGATTGTCTCGGCGGTGGAAGATTCGCGCCGGGTTACGCCCGGCGCGGTTTTCGTTGCTATCCCGGGGGAAAGCAGCGACGGGCACGTTCACGCCGCCGACGCGGTAAACCGGGGCGCGGTGGCGATTATCGGAGGCCGTAAAGGCCTGGAAGAATTTGCGGGGCGCCCCTATTTTTACGTGCCGAATCCGCGCCAGACCCTGGGTCTGCTGGCGCACCGGCTCGCGGGCGATCCCTCGAAAGACCTGACCGTCATCGGCATCACGGGCACCAACGGTAAATCCAGCACAGCGCTGCTGACGCAACATATCCTGAAGACCTGCGGATGCCCGGCGGCCTGTTTCGGCACCCTGGGCTATTCGATTGCCGGCGCCACGGCACAGGCTAAACACACCACGCCCTTCGGCGACGAACTCGCTGCGATATTCCGCCGGGCGCGAGAGGCGCACCAGAGTCATGTGGTCATGGAAGTCAGTTCGCACGCCCTGGCGCAGGAACGCGTGGCCGGCATCGATTTTGACGTGGCCGCATTTACCAACCTGACTCAGGATCATCTGGACTTCCACCAGGACATGGAAACCTATGAGGCGGCGAAGCGGCTGTTGTTTGAACGCCTGGAAGGTCCCGGGCGCTTCACCGTAGTGAACCGGGAAGACCCATCGGCGGAGACCTTCCTCCGCGCCTCGCGGGTGCCCTGCTTTACCTACGGCAAAGGCGCCGACGTACGCGCGGTTGGCGTGCGCGCAGAGGGTCCGGGCACCGTGTTCCGTGTGGAATCCCCCTGGGGTGAGGCGGAGATCACTGTTCCCCTGCTGGGGCGACACAATGTCTTGAACACACTGTGTGCCATCGCCATTTGCGGCGGGCTGGAATTGCCGCTCTCGGCGGTGGCCGCCGGGCTGGCCAGCGCTCCGGTGATCCCCGGACGTTTTGAGCGAGTGGCGGCGGGGCAGGATTTCGAAGTCATTGTCGACTATGCGCACACCGAAGACGGATTGCGCAATGTGCTGAAAGCCGCGCGCGCGCTCACCCGGGGCAAGGTGATCGTGGTATTTGGGTGCGGAGGAGATCGCGATCGCGGCAAGCGCCCCAAAATGGGCGCGGCGGCTGGAGAGCTGGCCGATTACGCCATCATCACCTCCGATAACCCTCGAACCGAAGATCCCGAGCAGATCCTGCTGGATATCGAGGTCGGAATTCGCCGTATGGGGAAACATCGCCCCGAAGACTACAATCTGGTCCTGGAACGCGCGGAGGCAATTCGGCAGGGCCTCGCGATGGCAAAACCCGGGGATGCCGTGCTGATCGCGGGCAAAGGGCACGAGGATTATCAGATCCTGGGCACGGAACGCATTCATTTCGACGACCGTGAAGTCGCGCGCGCGGCACTCGAAGGGAGTTGAGCCACATGGCCTGGACGTATTCACTGGCCGAGCTGGCTGCCGCGATTGAAGGCAAACCCGTCGCGGAAACGGCGTCGTTCTCATCGATCTCGACTGATACCCGGACACTCCAGCCGGGCGATGTCTTTTTTGCGCTCACCGGGGCGAATTTTGACGCGAACGCGTTTGTCGGCGAGGCTTTTACGAAAGGGGCTTCTGCGGCAGTTGTCTCGCGGGCACACGACGCCGGCCCCTGCCTGGTCGTTGGCGACCCTCTGCGGGCACTCCAGCGCTTTGCCGCCTGGCATCGCGCTCGTTTTTCGCTGCCGGTACTCGCGGTCACGGGTTCCTGCGGGAAAACCACTGCGAAAGACCTGATTGCAGAATTACTGGCCTCACGCTTCTCTGTCGCGAAAACGCCGGGAAACCTCAATAATGACATCGGCGTGCCGCTGTCGTTGATGGAAATTGACGCAGGGTCCGGTTTTGCCGTGATCGAAATGGGCGCGAACCACCAGGGCGAGATTGCGGCGCTGTGCAGCATGGCGCGGCCAACGGAAGCGGCCATCACCATGATCGCCCCGGCGCATCTCGAGGGATTCGGCAGCATTGAAAACATTGCCACGGCCAAGGCGGAGATCCTGCGCGGCCTGGGACCGTCCGGTGTTTTCTACGTCAACACTGACGACCCGCGCTGCGTGGCCCTTGCCGAAACGTTCGCGGGAGAATGCGTCCGGTTTGGCCAGTCTGGAGACGTTACACTGCAGCGCCGGGAATTTCTGCCGTCGGGCGATACCCTTCTGGCGCTCGATCCGGTAGGCCCTTTGACGCTGCCTCTGCCCTGCCCGGCCCATGTGACCAACGTGTTGCTGGCCGTGGCCGTTGGACTGCGCCACGGCGCCACGGAGTTTGAAGGGCCGCTTCGCAAGGCCCTGGCGAGTGCGACTCGATTCCAGGTGTTGCGCATCGGGCCGTGGGTGGTTCTCGACGATTCGTACAACGCGAATCCGGCGAGCATGGACGCCGCGCTGGAGGCCCTCGCGCTCCGGGCAGGTCCCGGACTCCGGGTGGCAGCGCTGGGCGATATGCTTGAGTTGGGCGAGGCGTCGCGCACGCTGCACCGGGAGCTGGGGCGAAGCGCTGCGGCTGCGGGTGTCCAGCACCTGTTCGTCCGGGGCGAATTCGCGGACGACGTTGTGGCCGCTGCGCTCGCAGAGGGCTGCCCCCATGCATGCGCCATCGAGTCTCACGCGGATATCGCGGCGGCGGTTCACGCGCTGGGGCCGGAAGGCGGAACCCTGCTGGTCAAAGGCTCGCGCAGCATGCGCATGGAACGTGTATTCGAATCCCTACAGGCTTTATACGACTGAAAGACGAAGGAGCGACGTGCTGTATTACCTGGGAGAGTGGCTGGTGCCTCATGTCGGCGCGTTTAACGTGCTGACTTATATCACCGTTCGAGCGGGCGGCGCAGCCTTCTCCGCCTTCCTGATCACCCTGCTGATCGGTCCCCGCCTGATTCACCGGCTGCGGCTCTTGAAGCTGGGCCAGTATATTCGTGAAGACCACGTGCAGGATCTGCATGCGCTGCACAAATCCAAGGCCGGCACGCCTACCATGGGCGGGACCCTGATCATTTTTTCGGCCGTGGCGTCCCTGCTGCTATGGGGCCGCTTCAGCAACCGCCTGCTTGTGTTGGCCACGGTGGTCCTCTGCGTGCTGGGTGCGATAGGTTTTCTCGACGACTACATCAAAATCCGGCGCAAACACAACCTGGGACTGACAGCAAAGGCCAAATTCGCGGGACAGCTCCTCGTGGGACTGGCCGTCGGCCTGTATGTGCTCTACCGGCCGGTCACGCTGGACGCAACCCACCTGTCGGAACGCGATGTGACGGATTGGCGAGCACTGATGACCGAACTCTTTGAAGGGGAAGGGACGCGTCCGGGCACCGCAGCGGCGCGATTCCGCGAACTGCTGCCGCCCGAAATCTGCAGAAACGTCGAAGAAAATCCATGGAAATATATGTGGCGCAGCACAGCCACCGACGACGTGCGCCGCGCCTTCAATGGCCTGCTCTCCCTGCCCGATCTCTACGATGCCGAAAGCATGGATTCACTGAGCCTGACCAAAGAAGGCCGCCGGCTGCTTCAGGGCCGCAGCACGGACAGGTCGCCAAGCAAGACGGAGCTTGCGCGCCTGAACCGGCTCCTCCTGGAAGCCACGTTCCCCGACAGCATTCTGCCCACTCAGCCCAATTTACACACCCGGGTGGAAGTGCCTGGATTCCGCTGGGTGCTGATTCCCTTTGGCGCGGCCTATGTCCTGCTGGTGGTCGTCATCCTGGTATCCTCGTCCAATGCGGTCAATCTGACCGATGGCCTGGATGGGCTGGCGGCGGGTGCGTCGATCATGTCTCTGCTGGCCTACACGGCAATCGCCTACGTGGCGAGCCGGTCGGACTGGTCGGGTTATCTCTATTTGATCTACGTGCCCGAAGCGGCCGAATTGACGGTGTTCGGCGGGGCATTGCTTGGGGCCGGCCTGGGTTTTCTCTGGTTCAATTGCCATCCGGCTGAAGTGTTCATGGGCGACACGGGAAGCCTGGCGCTGGGCGGCGCGATCGGCACCATGGCAATTCTCACGAAGCAGGAGCTGCTGCTCGTCGTGGTGGGCGGCCTCTTTGTGCTGGAAGCGCTGAGCGTGCTGCTTCAAGTTGCGTCGTTCAAGCTGCGCGGGAAACGGATTTTCAAAATGGCGCCCATTCACCATCATTTTGAACTGGCCGGCTGGTCGGAGACCAAAGTGACCACCCGGTTCTGGATCATCTCACTCATATTTGCCCTCATGAGTCTGGGGGCACTGAAATTCCGGTGATACCGTGGATATGCGCGGCAGAAAAATAACCATTATCGGCATGGGACGGACCGCCCGCGCGCTTGCCCGGCTGTTGATTCGGGAAGGCGCGGAACCGTTTGTTTCAGAGCTTCAGGGCGAGGCCGCCCTTGGGGAAGCACCAACAGCGCTGGAACGGCTGGGCGTCGCCTGGGAGTGCGGCGGCCATTCAGAGCGCGCGCTGGCGGGAACCGCTCTGGTCGTGCCGAGCCCCGGCGTGCCGCCCTCGTCGCCCCTGCTCCAGAAGGCGCGCGCATCGGGTATCCCGGTGGTGAGCGAGATGGAGCTGGCCTGGCCGTTCACCCGGGCCCGGATACTCGCCGTCACGGGCACGAACGGAAAAACCACCACGACGGAACTTGTCCGGGCGCTGATCGAGTCCTGTGGCCATACGGTGCTGCTGGCGGGCAACAACGACACGCCGTTGTCCGCGGCCGTGATGGCCGAGCCCACTCCCGAGTACCTGGTGCTCGAGGTCAGCAGCTTCCAGCTTGAGTTCGCGGACACCTTCCGGCCCTGGCTCGCCGCCCTGCTGAATGTGACGCCGGATCACCTCGACTGGCACGGCGGTATGGATGGGTATCTCCGGGCAAAGCGGCGGCTCTTCGCCAGACAAAGCACCGGCGACACGGCGGTATTGAACGACGACGACGCGGTCGCCGCATCGCTGGATGTCCCGCCCGAGGCGTCGGTGTGGCGCTTCAGTCTCGAGCGCCCGGAAGATCGCGGGCTCTGGGTCAAAGGGGACGGGATCTTCCATGGCGGCCGGCAAGTCGCGCAGACTGCCGATACGAAGCTGCCCGGGCGGCACAATCTTCAAAATGTGCTGGCCGCGCTGTGCCTGATGCGCGCGGGCCAGTTCGCCTGGGAGCGGGTTCTGGCGGGTCTGCGCGAATTCCAGGGGGTGGAGCATCGGATCGAATTCGTGGCGGAGGAAGGCGGTGTGGCCTTCTACAACGACTCGAAATCGACAAATATCGACAGCCTCAAAGTCGCCCTCGAGAGTTTTGAGCGGCCGATCGTCCTGATAGCGGGCGGACGGGGCAAAGGCGCCGATTACCAGGTGCTGCGGCCTCTTCTTGCGCGGCATGTCAAGGCGCTGGTCACCCTGGGTGAAGACGCCCCTCTGCTGGAAACGGCATTTGGCGATCTGGCGCCGGCGCGCCGGGCTGCCGACATGGATGAGGCAGTAAGGGTGGCATGGAACGCCGCGGCGGCAGGCGATATCGTGTTGTTGTCGCCCGCGTGCGCCAGTTTTGATATGTTCGACAATTTTGAACAGCGGGGACGCGTCTTCAAGGCCTGTGTACGGGAACTCGTGAAAGGGTAGTGCGGTGAAACGGGAAACGCTGCTATTGCTGGTGACGGTGATGATCTTGAGTTCCGTGGGCCTTGTGCTGGTGTTCAGCGCCAGCCCGGCCTACACGAGCGTCACCGGCAAGGACGAATCCAAGGATATGTTTCACTTTCTCTCGCGCCAGGTCATTTTCCTGGCCTTGGGTTTTTCCGGCATGCTGGCGCTCTCCCGGATCGATTATCACGTGTGGAGCCGGCGCTGGGCGTACATGCCCGTCGTCGTGATTGCCCTGGCGCTGCTGGTGCTTGTGCTCGCCATCGGGGCCGAGATCAATAACTCCCGCCGCTGGATCGCGCTGCCGATCGGCACGCTGCAGCCGTCTGAACTCGCCAAATTTGCGGTGATCATTTTTCTTGCGGTCAAACTTGCCGAAAACCAGCGTGATATCGGGAGTTTGCGGCGCGGATTCCTTCCTCCGGTGTTTTACATAACCCTGTTCGCGGGACTGGTGGTGCTGGAGGAAGATCTGAGCACGCCCATGGTTATCGCCTGTTCCGGCATGCTGATGGTGGGCATGGCCGGTGCGCGGTGGCCGCATCTTCTCTTGAGTGCTTGTGGCGGGGCCGCCATGGTGGTCTTCCTGTGCATGACTTCGCCCGAACGCGTCCGGCGCCTCATGGCCTTTCGCGACCCCTGGGGCGACCGCTTCAATGATGGCATGCAGCTCGTGCAGTCGCTGGCGGGGTTTGCCCGCGGCGGCGTCTGGGGGCAGGGCGTCGGCGCCGGAGAACAGAAGTTATTTTATCTTCATGCGGCCAACAACGATTTCATCTTCTCGGTCTGGGGAGAAGAAATGGGGTTGCTGGGCACGCTGTCGCTGGTGGTTTTGTTTGCCCTTTTCCTGAT
Organism: Candidatus Hydrogenedentales bacterium; assembly: GCA_050950105.1. Taxonomy (GTDB): domain Bacteria; phylum Hydrogenedentota; class Hydrogenedentia; order Hydrogenedentales; family SLHB01; genus UBA2224. The sequence continues at coordinate 509,390 of JBMNGZ010000001.1, forward strand.
CGTTGGCACGCGCGTAGCCCTGTGCGCGCCGGATCTTCTGGGCGCTCTGCTGGCGGCCGGCGTGGTGTCGATGATTGCGATGCAGGCGGGCATCAATATGGGCGTCACCACGGGCTTGCTGCCCACTACCGGGTTGCCGCTGCCGTTCATCAGCGCGGGCGGCAGCGCGCTTATTGTCAATCTGGCCATGGTCGGCCTATTGTTAAACGTCGCACAACAGGCATCGGAACCAGAACCCAAAGGCCGTCGGCTGGCGGCGGCGCGAGCGTAGCGTAAGGTGCGAGACAAGGCAGTAGCAGTCCAATGCGGATAATGATTACAGGCGGCGGCACGGGCGGGCACACCTCTCCGGCCGTGGCCGTCATTGAAGAACTTCAGAAACGAGACGCCCTGCTCGCCGTTCAGTGGATCGGCAGGCACGGCGGAGTAGAACAGCGCCTCTGCGAGCGCAACGGCATCGCATTTCGCGGCGTGCCGGTTGAAGGGTGGCCCCGGAAGCGTTCTCTGCGCCGCGTGTGGGTCGCGTTGAAACTGGCGTACAGCGTGCTGCGCTGCTGGCTCTATATCGGGACCTTTCGCCCTCAGGCGGTGCTGGGCGTGGGCGGATACGTATCGCTGCCCCTGGGCCTGGCGGCGCAGCGGCGCGGCGTGCCGACAGTCATCCACGAGCAAAACCGGCTGCTGGGCATGGCCAACCGGATGCTCGCGCCGAAGGCGGCGCGGATCCTCCTGAGCTTTCCCAATACGATGGGCGCGTATCCGGCAGAGCGCGCGCGGGTGGTCGGCAATCCCGTGCGCGAAGGCTTTCTGCATCCCCCGCCACGAGACGAGGCCTGCCTGGCGCTTGCCCTCGACCCCTCGCTCCCCGTCGTGCTGGTCTGCGGCGGAAGCCAGGGCGCGCAATCGCTCAATGACGGCCTGGCGGACGCGCTGCCGAAGTTTTCTCCGGGCTCGATCCAGTTTTTATGGATGGCCGGGCAATCCGGGATCGCGGAGGCCCGTCGCATCGCCGCCGAACACACGTTGCGGATCGACACCTTTGCCTTCATCGACGACATGGTCACGGCCTGCGCAGCGGCCGACCTGGTCGTGAGTCGAGCCGGAGCATCGACCACGGCGGAGCTGGCCTGCCTCGGCAAACCATCGATTCTGGTGCCGTTTCCACACGCCACCGACAACCATCAGGAGCAGAATGCGCGCGCCTTTGAAGAAGCGGGCGCAGCGCGAGTCCTGCTCGACCGGGAATTGACGGGCGAGGCCCTCGCGGCAGCCATCCAGGCGCTGCTGGACGACGACCGCCTCCGGAGCCGGATGGGCGAGGCCGCGCGTTCTCTGGCCCGCCCCGGCGCAGCGGAGACCATTGCGGAAGAGATCTTCGCGCTGATCTTTGAAGGCGTGGTGGAAACGGCGTCCGGCGACGAAGTCTAGCCGATCTTTTCCCGGCGCTGCCGCCGTGAATCCCGCGGCGGCAGCTCTTGCGTCAGCACAACTGCTCGCTGCATCGGCCGGGCCGCCGCTTCACGAATTATTCGTTCAATACCGCATGGGCGTGACGCGCGTAGTGTCCACGAAGATCCTGCGCGTAGGTGCGCAGGATCCGTTCACCCAAGCCCTCATGGTCGCCACAGCGGAACAGCGCGCGGGCCAGAATCAGTTCACGCAGGGAAAGCGTGCGCGAGAGGTTCGGGTCCGCGATAAGCACCTCGCTCTGAGCGCGTTCAATGGTCGTCGCCGCGTAGCCGGTCATCTCCGGCATCTGGAGCAGGCGCGCCAGTGGTTCCGCGGCTTCGGGGGCTTTCAAAGATTCCAGCGCGATGGCCACCGCCCGATGGTGAGAAAACTCGCTTTCCGCATCCAACGCACCCAGCTTGCGCAGCACCGGCTCCAGGGCACGCCGGTCACCGCTGCTTCCCGCCGCGATAATGAGGCTGTCGACGTAGCTGACACTGTTGCCATACTGGCCCATGCCGGTAAAATTCCAGCCTTCGTCCCAATCGTGGCCGTCGATGGCCTCCAGCAACGTCGTGATGCCCATGGCGTCGCCGAGCATGCCCAGGATGTGGGCATAGACGAGCCGATTGTCCGGATTGGCCGCCAATTCGTATGCCGAGCGCAAAAAGGGCCTGGCTTCGTCTGCTTGGGCGAGAATGACGCCCAGCCCGTCGAAATCGTTCACGACGTTTGCGACCGCGTTGCGCATTTCTCCTTCTGTGAAGGGGTAGGAATCGGTATCGGTGAGCACATTTTCAGGAACGCAGCCGGTGTCGACGAGATGCCGCTGCAGCGCCTTGATGTCGATGTCGCGCAACGGCGAGCCGCTTTTCGCGGCCATGGCGGCGGCTGCCCCTGCGGCATACCCCTGGTTCTGAACGTCCGGCTGCATACGCAGGATAGGAATAGCGTCGCGGTGGGCGCTAATGCCCAAACCGGTGACCAGCATGCCGTCGTATCCCCGGGGCAACAGCGCGCGATACGGCGTATATCCGCCCACGCCTTGTTTGTGGGGAGGATTCAGTGTGAATAAGGGATGCACCGTAAAGCCATGGCTGTCGAAATTACTGTGCGAATACCCGATGCTGTCGGGGTAGGTCCGGCCGTTGAAGAGATCCAGGGGCGATATGACAAAATCACCGACCACGCGGCGGCGCTCGCGCGAATCGACAATCTGCGCCAGATCGAACGCGGTCTCATATTTGCCTTTGGCGACGACAAAGGTGCGCCACGTGTCGAAGAGATCTCCGTCGTCGGTCAGGGTGTAATCGGTGTTGGTGTAATGCGCGCCCAAGTTGCGCGGCGGCATGCCGGTTCCCTGCACGGCGACGTGCGACCCGTCCGTGTAGACGCTTTGTGCCCCCGCGGCGACCGCGATATCCGCATTGCCGGTGGAATCGATGACTACATTCGCCAGCACCACGCCACGTCCGAACGGCGTGGCGACCACCACGCCCTTGACGGTGCTGCCTTCGACCACGGCCCCGCAACCGATGCAGCCGAACCAGAGGTCGGCGCCGGCCGCGCGCAGCTCCCGGCGGTACCATTCCATGCGGGCCTCAACATCCCATCCGGCGGAGCCTTTTTTGGCGCCAAGCGCTTCCATGGCTGCGTCAATTTCGGCGGTAAACCCCTGCCGGTGGCCCCAGTAATAATTGCCAATGAGGCCGAGCGTGCTTACGCCGCCCAACCCGTGCAGGTACTCGACCACCAGGGTCTTTGCGCCCTGCCGGGCCGCGGAAATGCCCGCGGGCGCCCCGCCGGTACCGCCGCCGATGACCAGCACGTCGTACTCACCCAGGACCGGCAGCGCGGCGGCCTCCGCGGGAATGGCGGGCAGACCGTCCTGAAAAGGCCGGAGACCGGCGAGCGATTCGCGGACATCCCCCGGTTCAGAGGCCGTATCCGTGTTTCCGGGCACATAGACCGGTGGAATCAATATGCGCGATGAAGGTGCATCCGACGCACTCAGGCGAAGCGCCTCCCCGGCGGCCGCCCTGCCGACCCGGGTCCCGGCGTCCATATACGCCAGAGGGCGAAGCAATCTGGCAGCGGCATCACGCGGCAGGTCCGCGCAGCCGCCCAGCACGTACAGCCGGTTAATGTCCGCGGGTCGAAATACGTTCACGTCAACGGCGTCCGCGCCGGGCCAATCGCCATCAAGCGACGAGCGGCCCAGAAGGCGTTCGGGCGGGATCTGAAACGGCAGATCAGAGGCCGCGACCTGCCCTCGCGCATAGGATGCGTCCCGCAGGGTATTTTCGGCTCGGGCGAATGACGCCCACGATGCATCGGGCATGGCGATGTCGAGGGTATACGCAAAGGCCTCGTAGTGCATGGCCGTCCCGCCGGCCGCCTGCACGTTCTGCACGGGCGAAGGAAGCGGCTCCACGCGCGCCGGAGTGTCCGCCGGCGCCTCTCCTCCCACGACGATCCGCGTGAATGGATGAGAACCCGCGGGATATTCGGTAAATTTCGCGCCCGCCATGCGTGCGACGGTTCCCCGGTCGCTGGCGTCGATGATCACCCGGGCCAGCACCGCCTGGCGCCCCGAACGGTTGGCCATGACAATACCGGCGGGTTCTCCGTCAGGGTTACGCAGAATATCGGTCGGGTAGCAGCCATACAGAAACTGGACGCCCGCATTGAGAAGCGCCTGATCCAGGCTGCGTTTGACTTGCATCGGCGTAGGCGGCAGGCGCCGGCCCGGCAGGGCCTCGTCTTCGTTCACCGGCGCTTCGAGCACGATCTCGCCCAGCAACAGGCGCTCGACGTTCGGCGTTTTGCGCGCGATGACGCGCACATAGCGCGCCGTCGCTTCCAGCGGCATGCTCAGCACGAGCGCGGAATCCACGTACGCTCCCTGGCCGAGCCGGTCGTTTTTGATGGCGCCAGCCTCATGCCAGGAGCCGCCGTCGGCGCTGGTGGCAATGAGGGCATCCTGCAGTTCGATATCTCCGTTACGCTGAAACGCCAGTACGTGAATCCGGCCGATTTCCCGGATCTCGCCCAGGTCGGCCGTTATCACCACATCGCCGTTGTACTGGACGCTGTGGTTGAACGCGTTCTGCCAGTTGCCGTCGGCGAGCAGGCTGGGCGGCGTAGTATCCTTGTGCAGTTCATGAGACGGGATGCTGGTCTCGTAGGTAAACGGAAGCGGCGTTTGGATGGGCGTCCACGCGGGAGGTTCCGCAAACATCGCCTGGGCCAGCGGTGTTGCAGGCGTTTCATCCGGTTCCAGCCACAGACGGTACGTGCCGCAGACGTCTTCGCCCAGATACGGTTGCGGCGCTGCGAGAAACACCTTCGCCCCCTGTTCCGCCGCGGCCACCGCTGCCGCTACAGCCCCCGTGGAGCCGCCTGCCACAACCACATCGACCTCGAATGCCACGGGAATCTGGCGCGCCGATTGCAGCACCGTCCTTTCCTGGGCATCGCTCATGGCGGCCAAGACCAGCAGACCAATCAATACACCGCGCACGACAAGCCGGTTTTGCATCAACATACCTCCTGAAACATCACGCTGCCTGCTGCGATTATAGGGAGATTTGCGCGTCAGCGTAAAGGAAGCGCCCGAAATCGCGGGTTAATGCGCAGTGCCGCGCTATTTTGGTGCGCCTGGCCAGCGGAGTCGGCTGCGAGGCCCCCCGGAGAGGATCTGGGGCCCCTTAGTCGAAAAAGAGCACAGGCGACCAAGCCTGTTTTCCGTGGGCATCGGTGATCTCAGCCCGCACATAGGCCAGTTTGCGCGGCATGGTAAACGCGCCTTTCGTGAGCGGCTCCGCCTCCGACACAACTTGCACGCCTTCGGGCGCGGGCGCGTAGAACTGAATTTTCTGCACCGGCGAACATTCCACGACCACGGTGTCGCCTTCGACCCGCAGATCGGTAAACTCCGGCCCCGTTGACGCGTAGAACGCCCCCGCATGCAATGCGGCCATGATTGCATCCAGCGTCAACGCTTCCGCCTTGATCATCGTCCACGCCAAGCCCAGGGACACGTTGCTGTGCACATCGTCCACGGCTATGGCGGGGATTCGCCATCCCCGGGACAAGAGGTGGTCCCAATGCACCGAACTGTCCGCCCGGCCATTGTGCCGGCAATCGGAGTTGTAGACTTCCACGGCCTGGACGCCATGTTCTCTCAACGGCAGGAGTTCCTCGAGGGTGAATCCGCACCAGTAGGGATGTGCGGTCGCGACGAAAACCCCTGCCTCGCGCAACACGCTTAGTCGCTCTTCCATGGGGGTCTCGTCATCAAATGAGAGGCCCACGGGGACGTTGAGGCACAGGAGATGGTGTGGCATCGCCGGCACGGGCGACTTCGGATGCGTCTCCAGGCCGCTGATCAGGAGGAAGTCCTCGGTACAGAATGGCGCGACCTCGCTGGTCTCCTCGTGGTCAGTCACCGCGAGAATGTCATATCCCCGTGATTTGTATTGCTCCACGCGCACGGGCAGCTCGACATCACCATCCGAGCGCGTGGTGTGGATGTGGAGGCCGGCCTTATACCACGTGCCCGGCAAGGTGAACGGGTTCACTGGCGTCTGTTCCATTGCCTATGCTCCAAGGCTTCAACTCAACACCTGAAAAGAGGCCCAAAGGCTATAGCAGGCTTCGGAATCCTGCGTTTTCCTGCGGGCAGTTTTGCGGACCGCAGGATACTCATCCATCGCCGCCCGCGCAAGGCCTTTGAACGCCTTTGGACGCATTTTCAGCCAGGGTCCCCGGGCGAGTCTGGTTACCGATGGTCTTCGTTCCCTGGAGCAGGCGCGGGCCGCCTTGGCACACGGGTTTCGTGCCGTGGCATACTGTTGTCCGGTCCATCAGATCGGGTTTGTGCACACAGGAGGAATCATCGATGTTACGTAACCTCGCATTCGCTGAATGCCGGCGATTTTCCCTCGTGGTCCTGGGCATCGCCTGGGTCTGCATCTCTTCCAGCGCCGCCGAGTTTGCCGGCACGCCTTATAACGATGCGGATACTTTTGCGGACACCTGGGTTGCATGCGACGCCCTGGGCCGCTCCGTGCCGGATTTTGAAGAGGCCGGGCCCGTCAAAGCGGACAAATGGGTCGGTATCTTCTATTGGACCTGGCATCGCCCGAATCCCGACGGTCCGAACGACAATACCAAGCTGATCGCCACGGCGCGTGACGGCGTCGTGGATTGGCCGCAAAATCGCGCGCCGTATCACTGGGGAGAGCCGGAACTCGGGTATTACCTGATGACGGATCCGGTAGTCATCCGAAAACACGCGAGCATGTTGTGTGACGCGGGGGTGGATGTCGTCTTGTTCGACACCACCAATCCGCCCTGGACCTGGAAGGATGAGTACGAAGCCCTGTGCCGCGAATACACCGCCATGCGCGCGGAAGGCAACCGCACGCCGGCCATCGGCTTCATCACGCCCTTCTGGGATCCCACGGAAGTGGTCGACCGCCTCTGGGACGACCTGTACCGGCCGGGTCTCTGGCGTGACCTCTGGTTCGTCTGGGACGACAAACCGCTCCTGTTGGCCAACAAAGCGTTCATCAAAGACCCGGAAATGCTCGACTTTTTCACATTCCGCCGCCCCATGCCCGATTACTGGCTAGGCCCGGACGGCCCGGAGCAATGGAGCTGGCTCGAGGTCTATCCGCAGCACGTTTTCCGCAACAGCGCGGGCGACGCCGAACAAATGAGCGTCGGTGTGGCCCAGAACGCCCTGCCCAATACGCCCGGACCCGCCCCGATGGCCCACAAGACCGGCGCGATGGGCCGGAGCTGGCACAACGGCGCCAGAGACCTGCGCGATGGGGCCGTCAACCTGGGGCTCAATTTCGACGAACAATGGCGGCGCGCCCTCGAGGTCAATCCGCAGTTCATCTTCGTGACCGGATGGAATGAATGGGTCGCGGGGCGCTACACCGAATGGAGCAAATACATGGACAGCGACTGCTACTATCCCGGCGGTCTGTTCGTCGACCAATATACGCAGGAATACAGCCGCGACTGCGAGCCCATGCGCGGCGGCCATACCGACAATTACTATTATCAGCTGGCAAGCTGGGTGCGCCGGTTCAAGGGGGTCCGTCCACGGCCCAGCGCCCGCGGCCCGCACGCCATTGTCATCGACGGCCAGTTCGATGACTGGCAATCCGTCGTCCCCGAGTTCCGTGACACCATCGGCGACGTAACCCATCGCGACCATCCCGGCTACGGCACGCTGGTCTACCGCAACGATACCGGGCGAAACGATTTTGTGTTGTCGAAGGCCGCCTACGATGAACATCACCTGTATTTCTTTATGCAGACGGCGGAACCCATCTCCCCGCATACCGATGCCCACTGGATGCTGCTGCTTCTGGACTGCGACCAAGATGCCCGGACCGGTTGGCTTGGATACGACTACATAGTCAATCTCGAGGTCCTCAGCGATACGGAGACGGCCATAAGCGCCTGGCAAGACGGCTCCTGGAACAAGATAGGAACCACGAGCTATCGCGTCAACGGAAACGGCATGGAGCTTGCCATCCCCCGCGCGCTCGTCGGGCAGGCCGAAACGACTCCCGCCTTCGATTTTCACTGGGCCGACAACATCCAGGGATTCAGCAATGTCTCCGAATTCGGGGTCAATGGGGACAGCGCGCCCAACCGCCGCTGGAACTACCGCTTCACCGTCGCGGAGTGAGTTTCGCCGGGATTACCCGAACGAAGCCGGGGCCGCACAATCGCACCGGGACGGGCATGTGGCGCTTGGCTGCTGTCCCAACAGGCGGCCTGCGAATGCCGGGCGCGCGGCTATTTGCCGGCGGCACGCAGCGGGGTTTCGCAGCGTCAACCCTCGATTTTTGATTGGCCTCAAGCCGTGTGATATGCTTGCGCGGGATTTATGCAGTCGAGGGAGTGAATCCTGCCTTTTTGCCCGTCCGCATGCAGCGCGGGCATGCATGAGGACTTCTCCGATTCCCTGACGAGACCGCTGCCATGGGTAAACGACGCCGCGCTGAATAAATGGAGGCTGGAGCCCGCAACCGGGCGCCAACGTGCAAGCATGTCCGACCCCCTGATACTGGTAACAAACGACGATGGTGTGCATGCGCCGGGATTGGTGATGCTGGCCACAGCCCTGGACGTCTTGGGCGATGTCTGGGTCTATGCCCCCGACCGGGAACAGAGCGCCGTGAGTCATGGTGTGTCGCTGCACCGCCCGCTCCGCGTCACAAAAACCCGGCCCCAATGGTACATGGTGGATGGCACGCCGGCCGATTGCGTCATGCTGGCCGTTCGGGATCTCCTCCCCCGTCGTCCGTCGCTGGTCGTATCCGGCGTCAATCCAGGCGCGAACCTGGGCGACGACGTGACCTATTCCGGTACCGTGGCGGGCGCGCGCGAAGGCATGCTGCTGGGCCTGCCGGCGTTTGCTGTGTCGGACGTGGCATATCGCCCGCTCCACCTGGAAGCCGCGGCGCAGGTCGCCGTCCGAATTGCCCGGTACTGCCTGGAGCACGGTCTGCCTCCGGAGACCGTGCTGAATGTGAACGTCCCCGATGTGCCGTTCGAGGCATTGCAGGGCATCGCCGTGACTCGAATGGGCCGGCGCGATTACCAGGATGAGATTATCCGGCGGATGGATCCCCGCGGCGGGGAGTATTACTGGATTGGCGGCGCGGAGCCGAGCCATGTCGCGGCGCCGGGCACCGATTTCGAGGCCATCCAGGAAGGCCGGGTCAGCATAACGCCGCTGCATCGAGACGTAACCAACCGGGACGCAGTGGCCACTCTGGCCGAATGGAAACTCTCGCTGTGAAAGAACAACTGGTCGAGTTTTTCACGAGCACCTTCTCGCTTCCCGTAGCCACCATATTTCTGGCGACGTTGCCCATTGTGGAGCTTCGCGGCGCGCTGCCCGTGGCGATTCTGTGGAAAGACCCCTTGCCGTTGTGGCAGGCATACGGCCTGGCGGTATTCGGCAACATGCTGCCCATCCCGTTCATCGTCTTTCTGTTGCAACCCATCACAGATTTTGTGCGGCGCTGGAAACGCGGCGACGCTTTCGTGGAATGGCTGTTCGCCCGCACGCGCCGCAAAGGCAAAAATATCGAAAAATATGAGTTTTGGGGCTTGACCCTCTTCGTGGCCATCCCGCTCCCGATGACCGGTGCGTGGACCGGCGCCATGGCCGGCCACCTGTTTGGATTGAAATGGTACAAAACCCTGTGCGCCTGTTTTTGCGGTGTCTGTATCGCCGGCGTGATCATGTCGATGCTGGCAATTTTCGCGCGGGGATTCTTTGTGCGCGTATTCGGTCTCGCCTAGACCGCACCTGGTGGCTGCAACTGGACTCCAAGCGGTGAACGCTACCTCAAAACTCCACCCCCGAATCGGCTGGCGCCGATTCACCCCCGCCCACGGAGGATAGGTGCCCTGGGTGCGCCGACGTGAGCTTGCCCTGTTTTGACGGACACGTTGGGGTAGATGGAATAGAGCAAGGAGACCTGCGGCACATGGCTGCGAGTGGGCGCCGGCTACTGCAATCCGACCCCAAAACTCCACCCCCAAATCGGCTGGCGCCGATTCACCCCCGCCCACGGAGGATAGGTGCCCTGGGTGCGCCGACGTGGGCTTGCCCTGTTTTGACGGACACGTTGGGGTAGATGGAATAGAGCAAGGAGACCTGCGTCACATGGCTGCGAGTGGGCGCCGGCTACTGCAATCCGACCCCAAAACTCCACCCCCAAATCGGCTGGCGCCGATTCACCCCCGCCAGCGGGGGACAGGTGCGCCGCACATAAGTCTCTGGCCTTCGGGTTCTTGCGTCCCCCGCAGAAAAGGATGGATCAAAAAACTGACCAAGCGCCGCGCGTGCCGGTTCCGGGTCTTGTGTCCCCCGCGGGCGGGGGTGGACACGCGGAACGCGTGGCCGGGGGTGGACGGTAACGCGCTACCGACAAGCCTCAAGGCATGAGAATGTGAGCCGTGGGCGCGAAATGGACCGTGTGAACAGGGTGGACGGAAGTGGGGCCAGTGCAATCATCACGGGATACGCGTCTTGTGTCCCCCGCGGGCGGAGGTGGACACGCGGAACGCGTGGCCGGGGGTGGACGGTAACGCGCTACCGACAAGCCTCAAGGCATGAGAATGTGAGCCGTGGGCGCGAAATGGACCGTGTGAACAGGGTGGACGGAAGTGGGGCCAGTGCAATCATCACGGGATACGCGTCTTGTGTCCCCCGCGGGCGGGGGTGGACACGCGCCCCGCGTGGCCGGGGGTGGACGGTAACGCGCTACCGACAAGCCTCAAGGCATGAGAATGTGAGCCGTGGGCGCGAAATGGACCGTGTGAACAGGGTGGACGGAAGTGGGGCCAGTGCAATCATCACGGGATACGCGTCTTGTGTCCCCCGCGGGCGGGGGTGGACACGCGGAACGCGTGGCCGGGGGTGGATTCTTCGGCTTCCTTCTCCGCGTCCACCTCCTCAAACGCGCTCCGCGAGCCCGGGGGTGGACGGTAACGAGTTGCGCGCGGCCTCAGCACTGGACAATGTGGACCGTGTGGACAGGGATGGACTGCGTGGACTCGCGCCATTCGTTCTCGGTGTATGAGCCGAACAGTTTCTCGTGCGGTGGCGGCCGATTGGGGCGCAAAACTTGCTTCCCAGACATCGTCCGGCCTTCCCGGTTCGGTAAGATCGCAAATAACGAGACGACATCATTCCCGGAAATAGTTCAGATGCTGCAATTCGCGGGTTTGACATCTTCCCCGCGCGCCATGGACAATGCGGCTATTCCGCAGATGGTTCAGGAGTCCTGACATGAAAAAGCCCAACATCGCGATCATTTTGTACACCGTGCGCGGACCTGCCAAGCAGGACCTCGCGGGTACCCTCAAACGCCTGCGTGACATCGGCTGGAAATATGTCCAATGGAGCGGCATGCCAGCCATGCCCGCCGAAGAGGCCCGCGCCGCTCTCGACGAAGCCGGCCTTCAGGCCGTAGCCGGCCACATTGACGCAACCGCCTTCGAGAAAGATTTCGAGGGCCAGGTCGCGTTCTGGAAGACCCTCGGCGCCACCGACATCGCGCCCGGCGGCATGATGGCCGACTGCAAAGACACCTTGGAGGCCTGGCTCAACGGCTGCAGGCGCCTGGACGCTCTTGGCGCCAAGCTGCGCGACGTGGGGATCCGCCTTTCCTACCACAACCATGCGTATGAATTCGAGAAGTTCGAGGGCGACCCGCGCTGCAAACTCGATATCCTGTACGAAGAGACCGATCCGAAGAATCTCTATGCGGAACTCGATCTCGCCTGGGTCTATGCGGGTGGCGCGAACCCCGCCGCGTATCTTCGAAAATATTCGGGCCGCTGCCCGGTGATCCACTGCAAAGATCTGACGCGGCTTGAAGGCCAGAAAAGCCCCCACTTCATGCCTCTGGGACAGGGCGTACTGGATTGGGACGCCACGATAGCTGCAGCCCGGGCGGCGGGTGTCGAGTGGTACGTGTACGAGCAGGACAGTTGCGACATCGACGTGTTCGAGTGCTGCAGGATCAGCTACGAGTTCCTGAAGAAACGCATTCTCGGCTGAACGGCCCGCCGGCAAGAACATGCGCTGCCCAACGGGCCTCCGGGCCTGCGGACAGGGGATGGGTATCCAGCGCGCGCTCGTCGAGCTTTTTCGTGGTTCGAACGGAAAAGGGAAATATCCAGGGCTGGCAGGCTCGAGAAAGGACAGGCGCCATGGCGATTCCGTTTGCGCTGCAGTTGTACACGGTTCGCGACCATCTCGAGAAGGATTTTCTTCAGACTCTCAAGCGAGTGAAGGCCGCGGGCTACGATTTTGTCGAAACGGCCGGCTTCGAGGGGCATACGCCTGCCGAGGCCCGGGCGCTGATGCAATCCGCGGGCCTGACCCCCATCTCGGCCCATGCCGGCTACGAGGACACGATCGAGCGCCCCGGCGCGGTCATCGAGCTTGCCGGCGCTCTCGGCGTGTCGTATGTGGCCACCGGCACCTTTTTTCAGGACGGCGGCACGCGGGAGGACTGGGTCAACGCGGGCAAAGTCCTCGATGCGGCGGGCGCGGAACTCCGCCAGGCCGGCATCCAGCTCTGTTACCACAACCACGCGCACGAATTCGTCAAATTCGAAGGCGAATACGCCTACGATCTCATGATGGCTGAGACCGACCCGGCAAACCTGCAGGCCCAGATTGATACCTACTGGGTCAAAGATGCCGGACTCGACCCTGTGGCGGTGATCAATCAATACGCTGGACGCTGCCCCCTCCTGCACATCAAGGACATGACGTCCGGCACCCCCCATACCTTCGCGGAAGTCGGAAACGGGATCATCGACTGGCCGCCCATCTTCGAGGCCGGCAAGAACGCGGGCACGAAGTGGTTCATTGTCGAGCAGGACGCCTGTTCCGCCGATTCGCTGGAAAGCGCCCGGCTCAGCGCGGAATACATGCGCCGGGTTGCCTGAGCGCGTGCTATTCCGCCGGGAAACCCGTGGAGCCCTGAGGGTATCTTCTTCTATAATGATGCGGCCTGTAACCGGTATTTCGGAGGTACCATGAAACGGATCCTGATGGCGGGGGTCTGCCTCGCGTTCCTGGCCGCCTGCAACCGAAGCCTCATCTCGGGCACGGTCGCCAATATCAAGGGAGAAGCCCTGCCGGGTGTTGCTGTGCAGGTCGAGGGCACGCATTACCAGGCGTTGACCGACGGCCTGGGCCAGTACCGCCTGCCCTATGTCTCCGGCGCGGTGGTCCTTCAGTTCATGAAAACCGGCTACACGCCCGGCACGCTGGTGGTGCCGGCAGGCCCCGTACGGAGCATCACCGCCGAGACCGTCTCCTTGTGGGAACTCCCCCTCGATAAAGGCGTCTACCTCTACGAAGACTTCCGCTACCGCGAAGCCACCAAGATCGTGCCCGAATCGTTCCTGTCGAAAGATAAACACGCCGCCTATGCCACACGACGCTGGCCCGACCTGGACACGACCGACACGGAACCGCTCGTGCTCTGCTACAAAATGCCCGACTGGGACGTCCGGCTCTGCCGCATGGACCTGACCGAGCGCTATGTCCAGCTTCCCGGAGGCGGGCTCGAGGAGGCGCAGGTCCTCGCGCCAACCCGAGAGCTGCCGGTGCAGCTCGTGCCCATCGATCAGCCAGAAGGCCTTCTTCGGCAAGTGGAATTGCCAGGGCCGCTCGAACCCGGAACCTACGCCGTGCACTGGGGCGCCCTGGATGGCGAGGTTGACAAAGACCCCCGCATTTTCGCGTTCAGCGTCGTGGATTTCACCCTCGCTCTTCCGCCAAAAGAAGAAGCCGCCAGACAAAAGGCGGAAGAAGCGTTTGAGGACTCAGAACCCGAGCCCTCCGCGCCATCGTCCGGCGAATCCGACGAGGATATACCAGACGTGGATTGAACGCAGCTGGCTATCTCTGAATTTTGATGCGAAGATTCCTGAACTGCACTTTCATCGGCGGACCGGGATGCATCTGCAGGGCAATGAACCCTCTGGACCTGGACATCTTCGCATCCTTATCCACCACCTCGCACATCAGTACGCCGTTGATCCGCAGGGTGATCCGGGAGCCTTCGGCGATGATCTCGTAATCGTTCCAATCCTCGGGCTTGATCCCCTTCTGCAGCTCGTCAGATGAGGCGAATTGTTCTTCCTGACGCGAGCCATCGTGCGCGATGACCGCTTTGTAGCCGCGCATGACCACTCCATCGCGGTCATGCTGGAACAGGCAGCCGGTCCATTCCGTCCCCGCTTCCATATCCGCCTGATAGCCCCATACATCGTAATTCGGGCGACGCTCGCTTCGGAACTGCACCCCCGAATTACCGCCTGTCAGGCGATATTGGAAGCGCATCACAAAATCCCCCGGCTGTGCTGGTTTCCAAAACAGATAATGGTGCTGGATACAAGGATTGGCTTCCGTGCTCTCCGACGTAATCGCCCCGTCTTCGATCCACCAGCCGCCCGGTTTGCCGTCCCAGCAGGTCAAATCGGTCCCGTTGAACATCGAGACGAACCCGTCCTTGTCCGGTTTCGGCAATTCGGCGCCCGCACAACAGGCCCCGCCCGCAGCACACTCACCCGCGCAGGCCGCCACCAGACCCCAGAACGCCACCAACAACGCCACCGCCGTTTTCGCAATCTTCGTCATCGTTCTCTCCTGCTGCGCACATGCACGTATTCCAAGATCGCCCTATTCCGTGAACCGTAATTCCCATTTGACCAGACGCGACTCCGCCGCCGACAGGGTCATCGACAGGAGGCCCGACGCAGTCGTATCATGCGTCACGATAGCGCCGTCCGCGACCGCCTCGACAAACGTGTATCCCTCCGGCACACGGAAGACCAGCGTGTCGGGAAATCCGCCGATCGCCTGCGTGACGCCGGACAGGCTCTTCACCGTCTCGTCCCATGCAAGTGTTTCGAGACTTATCCCGCCCTGCGTGAGGTGGCGATCGGTGCTCAGAAACTGCGGATGCGCCGTTGCCCTGTGGACGGCCAGGACGGCGTTGCTGTGCGGGGCAAGTTCGCGCCCGAGCTTCCCCGATGTTTCGCCCCAGTCGCCGGTCCAGAAGTCGTAGAACAGGTACGTCCCCTCGGAAAGCCCCAACGCGTCGAGTGTGGTTTCGATGCGTCGTGGTTCCTCTCCGAAATTGAACAGCGATACCACATCCCATTCACCGAACGGCCGCCGGAGTTTGAGATCCCAGATGGGAAGCAGTTCGAAGAGGGGATAGAGATCCAGCGGCCGTACGTCGCAGACCGGCAAGGTTTGTTGCAGCAAACGCATGCGTTCGGGGGGCAGACCGGCCAGCTTGTCGCCCGCGAACATCATCTGCCCCGGCAGCGCCACGACGGCCATCGCGAGACGCGCCATCTCGAGGGGCGCCTCGCCGACCAGCAGCGTGTCCGGATCGCACCACCAGAGGATGTTGTTGACGAAGATCTGGTTGAGCGTGACGCGCGCCTGATTGAGGTAGTTGTTCCAGTCAGGCGGTTTACGCCAGTGGACGATGTCCGCCCCGGTGCGGCCTGCGTCGGCATAGGCGGTTTCGGGCCCGGTGAAGTGCCCCTGGCACGCCAGCCAGACGGCGTC
The DNA here is from genome assembly GCA_050950105.1 of Candidatus Hydrogenedentales bacterium. GTDB lineage: Bacteria > Hydrogenedentota > Hydrogenedentia > Hydrogenedentales > SLHB01 > UBA2224. The sequence continues at coordinate 524,997 of JBMNGZ010000001.1, forward strand.
ATCGCCGATGCCTCGCCGTATGGCCTCGAGGCACAATCGGAACGGCGCTTCGATTTCTGGGTTCCGGAACGCGGCCTGCACGGCGGGCATTTCGTAGAAATGCGCCGAGTATCCCCGGTTCGCGCCCGACATTCCGTCGATCTTGAAGTAATCGTATCCCCACTCTCGGGACATCACCCGGTGCATCTCTTCCAGGTGCGCGCGCACCGCGTCTTGCGAGGGATCCAGCACGTATTTTCCCGACCAGTTCGACATCGGCGTGCCGTCGAGTTCATGCAAAAACCACTCCGTATGCGCCTCATAGAACGCGGCGTTCCCCGTCCCGAACGGGACCGTCCAGATGCCTGGCACGAAGCCCAGCTTCCGGATTTCATCTGCCAGCCATTTCATGCCGTGCGGGAACTGTTCGGCAAACGGCCGCAGATTGAGGTTCGAAAAATTGCTCACGGGCAACTCCGGGCTGTTATCCTGCCACGATTCGATGTGCCAGATCTCGAGCCCGAACGGTTTGAGCTGTTCCGCCGCCACGCGCGCTTCGGCCAGGTTTTCGGCTTCGCCTGCCGTGTCGAAGTACACGTTCCACGACATCCAACCCGTCGGCGGTCTGGGGCAGCGGCTGCGGTTCAGCGGCGTGAAACAGGGCGCCCACCGATGCCGGTAATACCCGCTCAGCACTTCGACGGCTACCTGCGCCTCTCCCGGAACGTGAATCGGTGCACTCCAGACCACGTCAAACCCGCCCGGCACGGTAGCGATTCGCGAACTGCCGCCCTCGAGCCGCAGCAGCGTGTCGTCCATCCGGTCGTACATCGAATCGTTGAGCGCACTGTCCGCGGCGCCCGAGGCGAACTGCACCACCGTCTGGGTTTTCGGAGGACGCGTACGACACGCAAAACTGTCTCTGCCCAGCCGGGCTGTGCCTTCAAAGACAAGACATCCCTCAAAATTCTGGCGTGTCCGATGCACCGGCGTGATCTCCAGACGGTCGCCCGTGCCGGAAAAGGCGACGTAGCCCTGGATGTGATGATCGGCCGCCTCCAGCGCCAGACGGGTCGCGATGCCGTCGCGCGGGGCCACCACCGGCCACGCGTTGACCTGACCCTGCTCGAATGCTTCAAAGCGGAGCGTTCCCGCAATCGATGCGCCCGAGGCCGCATGGTTCAAGGTCAACTCGGCGGTCTCCGGCTCGAAGCGGACCGCCCACGCCGTCGTTGTGGGTATTTCCATGGCCAGGGCGGTCATGCACCCCGCGGCACACAGTGCCGTGACCGCGGCCCAGGCCATGCCGCGCCCCGCCCGCTGGAGTCTCCTCGCTCCCGGTTTCCCGCTCACGATAGGCGTACCCCCTTCTTTCTGATAGGCCGGCGGCATGATATTCCAGCCAATCAGGCCGTCACGTCCGAGATATTGTCCCATGTCACGCCGAGCCGGTTCGCTGCATAGCCCAGTTCGCGCAGGCAATCGCCGTAGACCATGAGCCAGTGCGAATCGCGGACTTCGTTGAGAAGCCGTTTCCAATCGCCTTCGATCCGCACATCCTGCTGCGAACGGCAGATCTCCAGGAAGGGGTTGTCGACGACTTCGCCCCGACATCCAACCCAGCGCCCGACCGCATACTCAGGGTTGAGGAAGCTCAGCTTCGTTCCCAGGGGCATTTCCACTTTCGGCGCCGCGCCGTAGTCGGATTCGTAATGCGTGACGATGCGTGCGGGCTCATAGCGTGCACCGTCCATACGGCGCGGGCCGGTACAATGCGCGCAGGTCACGAGCCCGTCGTGGGGAAACGTCGAATTGTGCATGAAAACCGGGGCGCCGCAGAGGTTGTAGAGCAATACCGCGGGCGGAACCACCACGAAATCCGATTCGCATAACGCCAGGGTTCCCTCGTCGTTCATCAGGCTCAGCGAAAGGCAGGCCGTTGTCTTCGACATGGGGATGATGGTGCTCATGCAATTGTTGATCGTGAATGCGGCCGCCCGGTGTTCCGCCATCAGTTCCTTGAACAGCCCGTAGAGCACGAAGGCATTGACGACGAATCCCCGCTCGGTTTCAAGCGAGGTCCCCGGCATCGCGAGATAGCGATCCGTCCAGATTTCCGTGCATCGCAGCGTGCCCGGGTCGCCCAACGCGGCTGCCAGCCGGGGCGCAAAATCATCGTAGCTGACTTCCACGATCTCCATCCCGTAGCGTTCGCGCGCTTTATCCGGCGCGTTCGGCGCATATTTGCCCTGCGCGCCCCCCAGCGCCACGACCCGGGCGCCGAGCAGGTTGTGGACCGCGTGAAGGGTCCGAAGCCGCCACGCCAGTTCTCCCAGATCGTCGACGACCACATCGTGTACCGACAGCACGGGCGTAGGCCCTTCCCGCCGGGCCTCAAAAGCAGGCCGGTCGCTCCGCAGATACTGAACGCTCAGTGCTTCGTACCAGTAGTAGAGCGGACCCGACCGGTGCCGCACGAACAGCACGGGTTCGGGCAAGTCCATGCCCGCCTGAAGCAGGCTACCGCTGCCGGAAGCAGGGTACAAGAGGGTCGCGTCGACCTTCGATGTCTCAAGCTTCGCAAGCTCATCGGCCGAGGTCGCCTTCAGCACCGGCAAAACCTGCAGCTGGAAATCAGCCCGTTCCGCAATACCCGCAAGCTCTTTCTCGATGCGAACGGCTTCTTCCGCGGCTGCCTCATGCGACTGCACGCTGCCCCAGGATTTGTAGGACGCCTGAGGGCGCGGCTGGGCCACCCGGTACAGCAGCACCGGCTGCACGCGGAGCGGTTTGGCGTTTACGGCGTAGGGCCGCTCCGGATCCCACAGGCCCTCCGCCCACGCGCCCTCTGCGGCCGCCGCGCGCGGGAACGCGCCGGCCATGCCGGTAGCTGCCGCGAGCGCGGCCCCAGCGCCGAGAAATGTCCTGCGATTCATGTTTGAGCCACAACACGTACACATGGCGCCCACCCTCCCGAATGACTCTTTCTGAAAAACCGCGCTACGACATCTTCGCCCTCAGTGTACAAGCAAACAGGGCGGAGTCCAATAGCATCTGCACGTAAGGCGCCATCCCCGCGGCCTCCACGGACTCATGGGGACCCAGCCTCAAGCTGTGCAGACCGCGGTTGCGGCGCATCCCGGCGCTGTTGGCGGTCAATTTTCCACAACGCGCCCTCGATAGTGACCGAAACGGCCGGCGGTTCTCGATAATGATCCACGCCCCCCCACGTGTCGTACTGTATGTCGCCCGAGACTTCCAGCGAGGCCACACCGTCGGCGTATTCCGCCGAAACCGAGGCCGGGCCATCTGAAGAGACCCGCAGCGCGCCTTCTGGCGTTGAAATCGCAGCATAGGTTCCGCTCGCAAAGAGCAGCGCGTTCGGAACCTGGTAGACCGCGAACGCTCCATCGGTAGCCAGCGTCACGCCATCGGGAAAGACGGTATCTCCGCCAAATGCAAGGTAATATACGTTGGATTGCGTGTCGAGCTTCACCGATTTGGGCCCGCTTCCTGGCGTAATAGCGGTCAGATTGGGCGACTCCTTCCACGCGTCCCACACGGCCACAAACGGCGTATCATCATGCCGGCGCACACACAGTGTCTGGCAGGGCGGATCGTTTTCGGTGATGAATGCATTGTCTGTGGGATAGGTCTCCAGCGCAAACACCTCGGTGCCCCCGGCCGGCAACATCGCCAGCCGCGAGGTCACGCCGTTTACCGTCCAGCGGGCGTCCCACGGTACGTCGCCTGCTCCCTTCCGGATCTGATCTGTGCCGTTGTATAGCCATTCCTCGGGTTCGAATGCGGCATCCGCGGTCTCAATCGACAATACGGGCGCAGGGCCTGCATGATGGACCATCCAGTCGTGCGTAGCGCCGCCCTGCACGTCAAAACAGTCCACCAGGACGTCTTCCAGAAGGGCCACTGAGCGGCGGTACACGCGGCATTGCGGATACAGCTGGTCGCCGTGCAATTCGGCGAACCTGGCCATGCGCGCCGGGAAAAAACAGGCTACCTGGGGCGTTTCTTCCGGGGTCAGCTCATGGCCGGTTACCGAAGACGCACGATCGACCGTGACGGTGTTATGCGAGGGCGTCATGCGGCCGAACATGCGGGTCGTGCTCTCGTTATAGGGGGTAGCCTTTTCAAGCGCCAGCAGTTCTCCGTGCGCATAGGTCACCAGCGTGAGCCGGTCGGCATGTTGATGGCCTCCGCCCCGGATCAGGGCGTTCAAGCCCGCCCAGACGCGGTTTCCCTGCCATTCGTTGCGCAGCGACACCCACCCGCTCGACAAGAACGAACTGGTGTACGGCAGCTCGTGCTGCACGATTTGGGGGGCGCCATACAGCAGCGCTTCCCAGCTCCGCTGATTGTTCCGCAAGCGCGCGTAATCCCCCACGGCCAGCACGTCGAAGAAGCGGTAACCGACCTCGGCGGTAATCTGATAATCCGCCATGTCCGCCCGCGAGATGGTTGAATCCCCCATGACCGGCATCGAACGGTCCGGCATGGCCATCGACACGAACCATTCGAGGGCATTCTTGATGGCCCTGCCGCCGGGACTGTCCGGCCGCGTCAGGTCGTAACGCTCCGGCGGAAACCGGACCGGGTCCATGCGCGACAGGTTGCGCGTTAAAACCGCGATCTCGCAGAACGAATGCATTGGATACAGGTGGTAGCCCGAACACAGCTCCCAGAACGCCCCGTCCGGTTTGAAATGCGTGTCGATAATGCGCTGGATGCTCATGTGCTCTGGCAGGGCCTCGGGCGAATACGACCCATAACCGAAACTCCAGTCGATCAGGTCTTCCCGTTCCAGGCAAAGTCCGACCTGGAGCACCGTGCGGTACCACTGATAGACGTTGTTGTGGTTGTACCGGTATACCGGCTCGAGCATGATGTCGTTCAGCATGCGTTCCAGAACCGAGGTCTGGAACCGGGCGCGCTGCTCCACCGTCATGGCGTCCCGCAACAACTCATACGCGCAGCCCAAATCGTTGAGGATCTTGTTGTCGCCTTCGCGGTGATACGTCAAAATGCGGCTTCGCTCCGGGTCGTCCCACAGATCCGTTTTCAGGCCTTCGATGGTCTGCGCGAACAACATGAGAATCGCGATCCCGCGCGCGGTGTATTGCGACGCATCCGGTTCCAGTCTTGCCAGCAGGCCCAGAGTCAGCGCCACGGACCCCGCCCGCTGGTAAAAGAGGCATTCCCAACCGTCGCGCATCGTGCCGTGGTAGCGATCGTCTTCGGGATAAATGCCCGCGTCGGTATCTGCGGGATAGCGCTTTCCGCACGATGGGCAGGTGTAGGTGTCCGGCTCAAACGGGTCGAAATTCAGGCGGTGGCGGTCCTGCGGGCACGAGAAGTTGTGGTACACGTTGCCGCGCGTCCTGGGAAATACCCGCGCAAGCTCCTCCGGCGGCGCTTCCACCCAGGGGCGGAGCGCTTCTTTGCGCGACGCCAGCAGGGCTGCCGCCCAATCGAGCGTCGCAACGCGGTTCTGGACGTCCGTTATCGTCTCGGCCGACACGATCCCGGCCGGATGCGCCCACTGCACCTGCCCGCAACACAGCAAGGCCATCGGCAGCAACGATATCCACATCATTGGATGCTCTCCGTATTCGCGCCCGCTTCATCCCGTTGGCTAGGCCAGAATATCGAGCCGCTCCAGGGCCACTTCACTCGGCATCGGTCCGCCGGTAACAAACGCCTCGATCTGTTCGAGAACCGACTCCCCCTGACGCCGGATATTCTGTTTTACCGCCCCTGCGATGTGGGGCGTGAGGATGCAGTTCGGAGCCGTGTACAACGGGCTTCCGGATTCCGGCGGCTCGGGATCCGTCACATCGAGGCAGGCCAGAATGCGCCCGTTCTTGAGTTCCGCGACCAGCGCGGCCTCATCGACCAACGCGCCCCGGGACGTATTGATAAAGATCGCCTTGTCGCGCATCAGCGCCAGCTTTTCAGCATTGATCATATGCCGCGTTGCGGGGAGATCCGGCGCACAGAGCTGCACCACGTCCGACCGCCGCATCAGCTCATCCAGCGAAACCTTTTCCACACCGAGCCCGGCCGCTTCCTCCGCATCCACAAACGGGTCGTACAGCAGGATCGATTTGAGCGACAGGTTTTTGCACAGGCGCAGCAGCTCGCGTCCCACGCGGCTCGCCGCAATGATGCCCACCGTGGCCTCGTGAGGCTCGCAAATCCAGTCCAGGACCGGCTCGCGCTCCCAGCGGCCCGCGTTCGTAGCGGCGATGCACGCCCAGACGGCCTTCATCGACATCAACATCAGCCCAAACGCGAATTCGGCCACGCCGACCGCAAGGGCCGGGGCCGCTGAAGTCACCCGGATTCCCCGTGCGGCAAACTCCGGCGAGATAAGGTGCTTGATCGAGCCGGCCGAGTGGCACATCAGTCTCAAATCCGGCGCCGCATCAAGCATGGCATCTGAGATCGCATGCGTTCCCCAGCCCGTGATGATGATTTCCGCGCCATTCATTGCCGATTGCTGCCATTCCGGCGTGATTTCATCTTCTTCGCGCGCGGGCGTCAGCTCGACCAACGCGCCGAGCCGGGCCAGATGGGGTTCAGAAAAAACGCTGGCCTGCATCTCGCGCGTCATCAAGACCACGGTTCGCGGTTTTGGCATACCCGTCTCCCTCCTTCGGTTTCGGCGAAGAAATCAGGGTAGCGCCGGTGCCGGGCATTTGCAAGGCGGCATACGCAAACGATACCCTAGGGAATTAACACGGAGCCGCCCCCGCCGGGTGCTCCCAAAAGGAGATTTCATGAAACGGCAGTTCGTCGAAACCCTCCAGGAGGGCGATCGCATAAATGACTACTTTCTGGCCGTCCGCAAAGATCTGCGCGACCAGCGCAACGGCGGAAAGTTTCTGGGACTGGTGTTCAAAGACAAGACCGGGGAGATCGGCGGCATCCTGTGGAATAATGCCACAGCGGTAGCCAAACTCTTCGACTTGGGCGATGTCGTGAACGTGCAGGGCACGGTAACCAGTTATCAGGGCCGCCTCCAGATTCGCGTCGACCAGGTGCTTCCATTGCGCACAGGGGAATTTGACCTCGCGGACCTCGCCTACGTGCCGGAAACGCTCGACAAAACCCTCGCCGAGTTCACCGAAATCATGCGTACGGTCAAAAATGAGTGGCTGGCCCGGCTCATCAACTCGTTCCTGGATGATGAGGCCTTTATGGGCGCCTTCGCCGAAGCAGCCGCGGGCAAGAAATGGCATCACGCCTACACCGGGGGGCTCGCGCAACATTGTCTCGAACTGGCAAAACTCGCTGACGCCGTGTGCACCATCTTCCCCGGAGTCGACCGCGACATCCTGCTCACCGGCATTCTCGTGCACGATATCGGAAAAATCGAGGAAATGTCGCACGGCATGTACGTCGACTACACGACCCCCGGAAAACTCCTGGGGCATCTCGTTATTGGCGCGGACATGGTGCAGGAACGCATTCGGGCGATCGAAGGCTTCCCCGAGTCCTTGCGGCTGCAGGTCCTCCATTGCATCCTCGCGCACCACGGGGAACTGGTCAACGGGTCGCCGATCGTCCCTAAAACCGTCGAGGCCATGGTTCTGCATCAGATCGACAACCTGGGCGCACAGGTCGATGCCTTCCTCCGCATCGTTGAAGAAACCAAGCTCCGTGGCCAGGACTGGTCCGATTATATCGGACTCATCGAACGGCCCATCTGGACCAAAGAAGGCGAGTAGGCGGTCTCCGTGGTGCAGGCTGCGGCCCCGCGCCGGCAGACTTCAGAGACTCCTTCAGCGCCTGAGCCGGAAATCGCGAATGGAGGGGCACATTGATGGTAAGGATTCATGAACCGTTCCACGGCGCCGTTCTGAACCATCGCCACGGCAGAAAATGTAAAAACGGCCTCGAGATACCCGTCTGGGGCACCGCGGCCGCGGGGGAGGCCGTCACCGTGAACGGCGCCTTCGCCCAGCGCACGGGGGAGCGATTTTTCGCTACGGTCGTGCTCCCCGGGCCCGAAACCGACATCGCGGCCGCCGCCAATGGTCCCACGGGCTGCAACGAGCACCGCATCCGCGTGGTGTGGGATCGCTATTCCAAACCCCGGTATCGCTTTGCCATCGACGACAACAGCTTCTTTCTGCGCGACCTTGCCGCCAAACGCCCTAAATCACTGTTTCAGAACTTCTACCTCGCCGGTCTGCGCAGACTGCACCGAAACTACAAGACAAAGTTTGTTCTCAACTGTTTTTATGCTTCTCCAGAAAATGATTTCAACCTCTCGCAGTTTCCCGCTGACTACAAGGCGGAATGGGCCAACAACGCGGACTGGCTCCGGCTGGCGTTCCATGCCCATGCAGAATTTCCTGACCGGCCGTACCAGCACTGCACACCGGAGAAACTCGCCGCCGATTACGACCTCGTTGCCGGAGAAATCCGGCGATTTGCGGGAAAACGCAGCCTCTCCCCCTCCACCGTCATTCATTGGGGCATGGTCCATCCGTCCGCCTGGAACGTCCTCACCGAGCGCGGCGTGAAAGTCCTCAGCGGGATGTTCTGTCCCAATTCGGGCAGTGCCTATACCACCGAAGGCGAATCGTTCCCGCTCGACGAAACCGGCGCCCCATTTGGCTACGACGTCAATTACAGCCTGGACAACGCCCGTTCGGAGTATCTGAGCCGGCATGATGCGTTGAAAGACTTCGAAAGCGGCCTCCTCTTTTCGAAGATGGACCTGGTGTGCAACAACGTGCCTGATGACCAGATCGTGCCTACGCTGGAACAGCTTACCCACGATGCACAGACTGCCGAAGTCATGGATCTGTTCACGCATGAGCAATATTTCTGGCCGTTCTACAGCGCCCACCGGCCGGACCATTTCCAACGGCTCGAAACGGCTATCCGCTTTTGTACTGAATACGGCTATGAGCCGGTCTTCTTCCACGAGGGCCTGCTTGGTGGAAAAGAATAAAACGCAGCTCCCCGTACCGTGAAAGCCAGGGCCGAAGCCATGGATACCCCGAAAGAGAAAGGATCCCCGCCGGTTATGGATGCCTGCGTGCCCGCAAAACCACCGCCGTCAAAACGACTGTCTCGCGTTCCGGTGTGGACTCTCTGCGCCTGGTGCTGCGCTGCGGCCGTCGTGGCCGGCGTCGCCGGCGCCGAGACGGTATTTGTCGAGGCCGAGGATTTCGTCCCGTCATCCGAAGGGTGGCGGGCAGTGTCCAAGCAGGAGACCCGGGCCGCATCCCGCGCCCGGACCCTCTACGGCGCGCAGGGGCCGGCGGATGCCATCGCGACCAGGACCCTCGCGCTGATGGAGACGGGGCTGTACCGCATCTGGGTGCGTTATCTGAATGTGACGGAGCAGCGCGGCCCATTCCGCGTCACCGTGTCCACGGACGTGGAGGAAATTGCCTCGAAAATCTTCGATCTCGAAGCGCTCCCCGAGATTTCAAACTGGGACTACACGTGGCAATTTCTGGAAGCCGAACTCCCTGCAGGCGCCGTCACGCTGACGCTGGCAAAACAGGAGCCGGCCGCTTCGTCGCCGTATGTACGCCACGTGGACTGCCTCTTGCTCACGACGGAGACGGAACTCGTGCCGGACCACGTCCCGTTTGGTCCACAGACGCTAATGCGCATCCGGCTCGCCGAGGAATACGACCGGCCCGTCTATGTGCACCTGTTCGTCGATCACTATCGCGCGCCGTGGTACGCGCATTTCGCGTTGGGGTTGGAGGGGATACGTGAAGGGTTAGCGGTGCCCGCGGAGCAGATGCTGGGACCCGGGCAGGCGACGCCGTGGTGCAATCTCTCCCCCACCATCTATCAGGATAGCGGTGCGGCGTTGAACCTATCAATCCGCCACAGCTACTACGAAATGGCACCGACTTTTCGGGGAACCGTGGAATTCGCGTACACGGACTCGGCGCGCGACGACACGATCAAGCCTGTAAAGACCTTTGACATCGACGCCACGCCCAGCGGCCTGGTGATCATTGTGCCGCCCGATCTCAGCACCCGGGAACACGTCGCCCTGTTGAAACGCGACCGCGATTTCGCCGAAGAAACCGGGCGATTGGCTGATTCGTTCGACTGGCCCGACCACGGTAAGCTACCGGAGGCGTTTCCGTTCCTCGTTACGGCCAATATGGGCGGATACAATCTGGCCGTGGACGCCGCGGTGACCGCACGCGAACAGAAGACGCTCGATTATTTCGGATTCAACGGCGCCGGCGAACGCGTCCTTCACGGGCTGTGGTTTATGAAGGATGGTTCGTATTGCCGCCCGGATCTGGATGCGATGCGAAAGCGGGCGAATGAAAATGCCGCACATTTCCGCGAATCGGGTAGAAATCTGGCGCAGATCGCAGTCTGTATGCTGATGGATGAGCCGACCGGCCAACCCGCGGCCTTCTGCGCAGAGGATCAGGCGTATCGGGTCAAGTTTCGCGAATGGCTCCGGGGACAGGAACTTACTCCGGAACAGCTCCTGGTCGAGAGCTGGGAGCAAGTCCGCCCGGTTGCGGAAACCGAACGCCTGGACTTCCCCACCCTGCACTACTTCACGCAGCGGTTTCGCACGCGGGCGCTCGGCGATTTCATGGCCACCCAGCGCCGCATCATTGAAGAAGCCTATGGCCGCTCCTTTCCGACCCTGGTCAATTTCAGCGACGGCGCCATCTATTACGGAAATTTCTGCGGACAGGGGGTCGACTACTTTGAATTGCTCGATTCCGACCAGCAAAACGCGATCTGGGGGGAAGACTGGGCCAATATTTCCTCGACGTATCAGTGCGCCGCGTTCAACGTGGCGCTCATGCAGGCCGCGGCCCGTAAACGAGGCCAGCTGCTTGGCCATTACCTGATCGCCCATGCCGACCGCAGCGCATGGGATATAAAAACCAAAGCGGCCGGCGAAACGGCCCGCGGGGTCCGCATCTGGAATAATTTCAGTTATGGGCCCGCCTGGGGCACCCATGAAGGCGGCCCGCCGTGGCGCACGCATGTGTGGTACGCAAAACCGGACCTGTGGAGAGCCAACGCCGAAATCACCCGGGAGCTTGGCGCCGTCGAAGACTGGTTGGCAACGGCAGCCCCTGCTCCCGCCAGGGTGGCCCTCCTCTACAGCTCGTCCTCCGACATCTGGACGATGTGGGACAATCTCGCGTTCGGTTTTGACCGCATGCATACCTGGCTGGCGCTCGCCCACGCGCAAATTCCCGTAGACATCCTGTCCGAGCGCGATGTCGCGGATGGCGATCTCGCCCGGTACACGGTGTGCTACCTGTCCGGGCCCAATCTGACGCGCGCGGCTGCCGCCGAACTGCGGGCCTGGGTCGAGGCAGGCGGAACGCTCTGGCTCACGGCAGGCGCGGCAAGCCGGGACGAATACAACCGCCCGCTGGACGAACTCGCCCCCATACTCCCGGCTCAACGGGGAACGACCGAAACGCTCGAGGCCTATCACTATTCAGGGCGCCTGTTGCATCACCTGAATGCGAAAGACGTTGTGACCTGGGGAAGCGAAGAGCTGGAGGTGTTATCCGTCAAAGAGCCCCTGACACCGCAGCCCGGGGGCGAGGTGCTGGCATCGTTCCGTGATGGCACGCCGGCTGTGGTACGCAGCGGAGCAGGCAATGGCCGTGTGATACAGGCGGGTTTCCTGCCCGCGCTGTGCTACATCAAAGAGGCGCTGAACGCGCGCCGCGCCGCTGAAAAGAGCCGGGATGACACGGTTGCCGCTGCGCAGGCCCGTCCGCCTGAGGAGGGACAGCCTGAAGCCACGGCCGCGTCTCTGGCGTTCTCCCCAAATGCCGGCGGCGCCGCTGCGCAATCCATTGCTGAACGGGAGCTGCTCGAGCGCTCGTACAACCCGTGGGATTTTCCCGCAGCCATCCGCGAAGCACTTTTGACACCGATCCGGGAAGCAGACATCCACCCGCGGCTTAGCTGTGACACCCCGCTGGTCGACGCCGTCGAATTGCCCTGCGCTCAGGGAGTTCTGCTCGTGCTGGCCAACCACACACTGCGCCCGATCGAGCATCTGAGCCTGAAATTTCGGATGGACCAGCCCGTCGCCTCCGTGGAATCCGTTCGTTATGGCCGGCTCCCGTTTGAATCGCCCCGGCCCGGCACGATCCGCTGGACTATGCCCCTCGACGCCAGCGATTACGTCAAGCTGGAAATCGAATGAATCTCACCGCGGCCGCCCCCACTCAGGCCGTGGTCCCGCGCTTCCCCACGATATTCTGCTGCGGTGAATATCCCAATGCGCCGTGGCCGCGCATTGCGGACGCGCCCGCCTGCAGTACAACAAACCGCCTGCTGTTGCTTCCTCCGGCCCTGCACGGTATTCTCGTGGACACCGGGCCGCCGGCTGAGGCAACGGTTCAATGGCCTTATGAAATACGAGGAAAAAACGAATGCGGAAGATGCTGCTCCTGACCCTGGTGGGTGTTTTTCTGGGGAACCTGGCTCTGGCGGGGGATTCGCCTCAGTTTCGCGGGCCTCATCGCGATGGGCGCTTCGATGAGGAGGGGCTGCTGAAAACCTGGCCGGAGGATGGCCCGCCGCTCCTCTGGGTGGCACACGGGCTCGGCAAAGGCTATTCATCCCCCTCCGTGGTGGATGGGAAGATCTACGTGCCCGGCATGGCCGACGAAACAACCGCAGCCATCTTCGTTCTATCCACCGAAGGCGTTATCGAGCGCACGCTCCCGGTGGGCCCTGAAACAGAAGACAAACATGCCCCGGGACCGCGCTCAACACCGACCATCGAGGGCGACAGCCTCTACATGATTTCCGGATTGGGCGAAGTCTACTGCCTCGACATCGCCTCCGGCACGAAACGCTGGAGCGTGAACATTCTCGAACGCTTCGGCGGCCCCAACATCATGTACACCCTCGCGGAGTCCCTGCTGGTGGACGGCGACCGCGTTATCTGCACCCCCGGCGGGCCGGATGCCGGCCTGGCCGCGCTCAACAAGCACACCGGCGAAACGCTCTGGACCACCCACGGCTTCAGCGATCCCGCATCCTATTGTTCGCCCATCATTTACACACATAACGACCGGCGCTTGCTGTTAACCGAAACGGCCAACTTCCTCGTTGGCGTCGACGCGGACAGCGGGCAATTCCTCTGGCAGGTTGAACATCTCACCCGCGACGGCATCCACGCGGTCACTCCTCTTTACCAGGACGGGCTCGTGTACTATACCGGCGGCTACAAGGCCAGCGGCGGCGCCATGCGCTTGTCCGACGATGGCGCGCAGGTAGAACTCGCCTGGAAAGACGAAACGCTCGATTGTCAGCATCACGGCGTCGTTCTCGACCAAGGCTACCTTTATGGAACGAGCCATATGCTCGGCAATGAGCTGATCTGTATTGAAATGGCCACGGGAAAGGTCATGTGGAAAACAAAGGAGGCGCGCCAGGGCGTCGTAATCTATGCCGATGGCATGCTCTACGTCTACGAAGGCCCCAAACGTGGCATCGTGCACCTCGTCAAAGCCACTCCCGAGGGATTTCAGCGAGGCGGCCTGTTCACCGTGACTGAAGGGGATGGCAAGCACTGGGCTCACCCCGCCATCGCCAACGGCGTCCTGTATATCCGGCACGGCGACGCGCTTCTGGCCTGGAATCTCCGCGCCAACCCGTAATTGATTTGTCATACGCCCGAGCAGCACGGCGCGATGAGCCGTAGATCACCGCTCACACTGCAGGCGAAACGTCACGCCGGCTTGGCGGCCAAGGTAGTAAAGGCTCGTACTCGTGCAGCGCCCGTTACGACTGCACGTGCGCAGTGATCCACGCCGCGTAGGCTTGCATAAATCTCTCCAGAAATTTTCGCGTGCTGTCATTCACGAGCTTGCCATTCTCGTCAAACAGCTTGTCTGCGCTGCCTAGATAGGCTTCCGGCTGGGCCAGGGTGGGCACGTTCAGGAAGACCAGCGATTGGCGCAGGTGGTGATTCGCACCGAATCCACCCACCGCGCTGGGCGATGCACTGACGATAGCGCCGGGTTTCGCATTCCAGACATTCGAGCCATACGGCCGCGACCCGATATCCAGGGCATTCTTCAATGATGCCGGTACGGAGCGGTTGTGCTCGGCTGTGACGAAGAGGACGGCGTCGGCCGCCAGGATCCGTTCGCGAAAGGCCGTCCATTCGGCTGGCGGGGTGTCGTCCAGGTCCTGGTTGTACATGGGCAACTGCGCGATTTCGGCGATGCTGACTTTGAATCCAGCAGGAGCAAGCTCCGCGAGCGCATGGGCTACTTTGCGATTGATTGAATCCTTACTGAGACTGCCGATGATTGCGACGATATCGAAGTTTTTTTCCATCTGATTTCTCCCTTGCGGCTCGCCCGCATGCCTTACTGCCGTTGAATACTGCCCCCCCCAGTCCATGTTGGGCAAGTGTGCCCGGCTGCACGTGAAATTCCAAAAGGATGGCCTTTCGCCGGTATGCGCTTGGCATCCCAGGAGGGGCGTACCGCCGCTGCACCGTGCCCGTTCCTATATAAAAACGGCCATTGGCTCACTCGTGTAAACCACTGGCCGAATTAATGTTGCGTGGTGGGCGGTACTGGAATCGAACCAGTGACCCCTTGCATGTCAAGCAAGTACTCTAACCATCTGAGCTAACCGCCCTGTTTGAAACGGGACTATATCAAACGCCCCCGGTCATGTCAATCGGGATCGGGCAAATCGGCCACGGGACCCCAGTTGGGATGGTGCCGTTTAGCCCACACAGAGCTGACGATTCCGCCGAAAATTGTCCGAACGCTGTGGGGATTGACGCAGAGCCCCAGGTAGACGTGGCCCAGGAGCAGCAGGAGCATGCCAAGGCCCACCAGGCCGTGGATGGTGTAGAACGCGGATTGCAGGGGGAAACGCTCTCCCAGGCACAGGGCCATGGTCAGCCCGGTGACCACCAGCACGGAAATCATCACCAGAGCCATCCAAAAGAGGATCTTCTGCCCGGCATTGAATTTCCCGGCAGGGAAACGGCCTTTGGCGCCCAGGTAACCGCCCAGATGCATGAGCCATTCCCAGTCGCCTTTTTCTGGCAGCATGGATTTGGCCCACAGCAGGGTGACACACGCAAATGACACCCCGGCGACATATCCCGCCAGCCGGTGAACGTAGCGCGACAGCTCCCCAAGAAAATCGTTGTGTCCCAGCAGGAAGCTGAATCCAGTAAAGCACAGGTAGCTCACCGAGACCATCAACCCGAGATGGCTGACGCGCTCAAAGGTGGTGAAGCGCACGGTGTCCAGCTTGTCTTCGTTCGGACCGGTTTTAGCGCCAAACATGGCGTAATGGCCGATGATCACGAGGAGCACCAGCAAAATGATCCAGACGGCATACTGCTTCAACACCCCTTCACGGAATGCCGCAAAAACCAAATCGGTCATCCTGAAGTTGAGCTTTTCATAGTTGGGCTGGGTGACCGGCAACGCATCGGGCCCGTACGGATCGATCATTGCCCGACCGAAGAAAAATTCGGAGGACAGCGAATGGCATTCGGTACATCCGTTCGCGCCGAGCGCCTGTTGCGGCGGCACCACGCCGTGCGACAGGGTCCACGGCAGAGGCTGGGCCAGGGCGGCCAGCGCCGCCATTTTCTCATCCGACGCATCGGCTGCGGCGAAGTTGACCTCCTCAACTTCGTATTTGAACATCTTCATGGGCCGCGGCGCTTCGGCGACTTGCCAGATCTCCGTGGCTTCATCATAGACATAGCGGAATTTGGCCAGGCCGGGCTCGCCGTCGGGAATGGCCTCGACGCCTTCCCAAGACTCCCCGAACGGCGGGTCATTGACGTCTTCAACGGTGATTTTGTACGCGCTTGTGCCTTTGATGTAAAAGAGTTCGGGCTTGGGCAGGCGGGCCATGGTACGCACGAGCGCCCAGGCCATCGTGCCCATTTCCTTTTCGGTGTTGACTTCGGGGAAGCTGTCGAGGTTGTCGTCGTAGACGCTCAGGCGCTCGATTTCCGCCGTGGCATAGGCCCGGAATTTCCTCACCCAGGCGCTCGAGAACTGTTTCGAGTCCACCGTGGCGGGATCGGGCATGGATACGACCGCGCCGTCCAGAGGCGTGGCCGGGATGTAGTAGTATTTGTACTCGTCCTGCGTCAGCAGTTCCCAGGCCTCGGCGGCCTCTTTCATGAAGACGGGGCGAATGGTCACGCCATCGTCAAAGGCCCAGAACGCACCCAGCTGGTATCGCTCCGAGCGCAGTTTCTGTTGACCGCCGAAATCGTGGTAGGCCCACGACACCGGGTTATCCTTCACGTAACCCACGCGCGGCGCATTCAGCGTCGTTGGAATGACCTGCAGTTTAGCGCCGTAAAGACGGTAGGCCTCGCCGCGGAACACGCACGAAGGCTCGGCGCCTTTTTCGAGCGTTCGGTTCAGTGCGAGCAGCATGAGCGTGCGTTTGTAGTCGTTATCGATCTCGCTTCCAACAGCCTGAGCGATTGTGATCGGCCCCTGCTCGCGCAGCCGTTGCGCCCATGGCGTCAATTTGCCGGGAGTGTCCTCGAAATGGCCCCAGAAGTCGGCATCGTCAGTCGGAATGCGGAAACTCGCGGCGCGCTCGATTTCCTCGGGGGTCAGCGGAAAGGCGGCCGCCCCGACCTCGTTTACCAGTGTTTTGGTCCAGAACGCGTTAAAGCGTTTGCTGGCGATGGTCTTGGGATCAAAATCATGAGTAAGTTTGATGTTTTTCCCGGTGAGGGTGTCGACCACGGTCGTCGAATACAGCGCAGTCCGCGGGATATGGCATGAGTCGCATCCCATCCGGTCGATATGGAGCTGCGGGAAACCCGGGTGATCGTATTTGGGCGCGCCGGATTCTTCGTTGTTGTGGCATTCTTCGCAGGACATGATGCTGCCGTCCAGATCGTCGCGCACCTGCATGCTGGCCGAGTACCCCTTGGCGAAATTGTGCCGGATGTCTCCCCGGTGGCAATCGATGCATGCCATGCCCTGCTGGGTATGCATGTCCTGCATGTAATTGTCGTGCCAGGTCTGCCCGCGTTTTTGCACGGCGAGCATGTGGTGGCAGAACAGGCAGTTGCGATCTGCGGGGCGGCGGATTTTCAGATGCACTTTGCCGTCCGCACCAAACATCTCTGTGTTGTACAGCAGCCTGGGAAGGTCGCCCTCCTCGACGGACCCTTCGACGGACGCAAAACCGGAAGCTTCGGTGGCGGCCCATTTATAATTGAGCTTTTTCAACTGTTGCGCCCGAAGCGAATACTCGTAGGTTTCGAGATGGCAGATCAGGCAATCGGGCCCGGCCACTCCGCTGCGCTCCCATTCCGCCTCGTAATAGTCGCCCTCATAGGCGCTGGCCAGACTGGGATCCTGTGTCTGGACGATATCGTAGCGGCGTCCGACCCGGTCATACTCAGCAGGCCCACCGCCGGGATGAAACACGCCTTCGTTCTGAATCCAATCGAAAGGCGTCGCATCGACTTGGGCGGGATCCGTGAAGTTCATGGGCGCCAATTCGCGCTGCTCGAACACGCGCCATTTCCCGAAATATGCCGGGCCTTTGTCAACGGGATTGTGCTCTCCCCGCTTGCTTGCCGGATACAACTCCTGTGCGCCCATCTGGAAATGGTAGCCTTCGGTGATGCGCTGCACGTCGTGGCAAGCAGCGCCGCCGCAGGTCTGCCGGAAACTGACTGGGCGGTTTGCATCTTCTTCAATGGTCGGGTCGATGATCTGGTTGTGTTCGTCGCGCAAATAGAAGGGCGGGCACGACTGCGGGAGCATCGGGATGACGTCGGCCGCCTGGGCGCGGCCGTTTTTGACCAGCGAGCGCCCCACATATTTTTCAAGCTCGCGCGTACTGTATGACGTCGCGCTTCCATCGGCTGCCACCGCGGCGGCTGCAAACACCGCGACCCCAGCGAAAAATGCCCAGCGGGCTGCTGTCTTACGCATGCTGACGTGTTCCTTTCCCCAGGCGATCACAGGAATTAATCCGGCCTGCTCCCTGTTGCCTTAATGTACGACGGTTGCCTTCGCCCCGCCGCAGCAACACTCTACTCCGCTTCCCCGACCCGGCACAGCACCCCACTCCAGGAGAACGCCAGCAAGGGCCCCCCCGCACCCACTTCAAGCGGCACGGTGGGAGAAACTATCATAAGAAGGGGCCGCGAATGCGGCCCGCTTCGCACTACACTTCCACTGGCGGCCCGTACATCGAGCTGTCTTCGACTTCAAAATCAAACTGGTACCATTCGGGCTTGATATTGACCTCGGCAACCTCACCCTGCGCGGCCTGCCGCATGGCCATCATGCCGCTCAACGCAGAGATCGCCGATTTCAACCCAACCATAACGTTAGCGCGCGGCGTGCTGTTATTCCGGATGTCGCTCGCGAACGCTTCGAATTGCAGCTGATCCACGCTCCGGTCCGTATCGACCAGGACGGGTTCAGCATTTTTGACGGCTTCGTTGCTCAATTCGCGCGTGCCGCCCGTCGTGATGATGATCGCGTTTTCTTCCGCGGCATCTTTTCGGCCTTCGGCGGCCCACTTCACATCCGCGGTAGCTTCGCGGTAATACAGGCAGCCCAACTCGGTAAGCCGCAGGGTGCCTTTATCGCCCTGCATCCATTCACTGGCGCCGCGCTGCGCGTTGGCCGTGATGCTCGAATACAGGGTCCGCACACAATACGCGTCATTGCGCTCATCGGTATGGAGTTCGCCGCGCGGCTCGATGACGGTATGCGCCCGGCTTTTGCCCGGTTCGATGTTGTATTCGAAACAGACATTGATGTTGTCGAAAGCGGTTCGTCCATCGCGCCAGTAGTCAATGCCGCCGTAGCCGATCACCTTGGTCGGGTCGGCATCCAGGAACCAGTTGACCACATCGAGCGCGTGGGTCGCCAATTCGGTCATCAAGCCACCGGAACGTTCGGTGTAGATGCGCCAATTGGTGTGACCGTCCATGATGAGGCGCTCTTTCTCGGTCTCCGAGAGTTTGTTGAAGCTGGGGTGCGAGCGCATCTGCTGGGTCAGGGAAGGCCACACGAGCGATTTCATCTCGTCGTCGAAACTGGAGGCGGGCGGCAGGGGGCGCAACCAGTCGTTGTTGCGGTGCCACTGGGCGTCGATGTGATGGATGCGCCCGATGATGCCCTCGTCCCAGACCAGCTTCAATGCGTGGTTGTAGTCGGGGTTGTAGCGGCGCTGATGCCCGATCTGGAGGAATTTGCCCGTCTCGTGGACTTTCTTCACGAGATCGCGGTTTTGCTGCACGTGTTCTTCGAGCGAGGCTTCAGGCCCCGCATAGCACATGGTCTTTTCGCAAAACACATACTTACCCGCGTCCAGGCAATCCAGCGTGATTTCGTGATGCGTGTCAATGGGCGTCGCGATAACAACCGCGTCGATTTCCTTGCCCATCTCATCGAGCATCTTCCGGTAATCGCGGTACTGCTTCATATTTTTGTCGCGTCCGGCGACGATCCAGCCGCCCTGCAGGTGAGGCTGGTAGACGTCGCATACCGCGACCACTTGAATGTTCTTTGCACGCGCCAGGCCGTCACGCAGATGCAGGCAGCCCTGCCCGCCCGTGCCGATACAGGCTACCCGCACCCGATCGTTCTGGGCATACGAGAACGGCGAATACCCTGACGCAACCATCACTCCGGCCGCCGCACCCGCGGTAGCCATGAAATTGCGCCTGGAAAGTTTGTGCCTGCTGCTGTATTTTTCCTTCATGACCACTCCTCACGGCGCATCAAACCCAATGCGCCTCGGTTTCAGTTCGCTGCCGTTGTGAGGCACAAGAATGGCCCGCACATCGGGGTGCTCCTTGCAATACTTCTGGGTTTCTTCGGCGCCCATGACGAAGAACGCCGTACTCAGCGCGTCGGAAAGCGTGCCGGACGACACGATGGCGGTCGCGCTGACCATGCCTTCTACCGGGAGGCCCGTCCGCGGGTCCACGATATGGCAATACTTCTTCCCATCCAATTCAAACCATTTCTCATAGCTCGCGGACGTCGACAGACTCTCGTCTTTGAGGCAGACTTCATCAATGTACTCACTGGTATTATACGGGTTTCGAATGCGTACTGTCCACCCGGAAGCCCCCGGCGGCGTGCCAATTGCCAGCACCGTACTCGTGCCCGCGTGCAGGATTGCCGAGCTAACTCCATAATTTTTAATTACTTCCGCAGCGACGTCCAGGGCGAGCCCTTTGCCGATACCGCCAAAATCGAGATGCATGCCGGGTACGGAAAACGCCACCGTCCGTTCCGCCTCGTCCAACGTGACTTTCTCCAGACCCACGAGCCCCATGGTTTCGCGCAATTCGTCTGGCGAGGGAAGATGGCCCTCCCCTTTATAGAACCCCCAGAGTTTGAGTAACGGCCCCACGGATACATCAAACGCGCCGCCGGTGTCTCGATAGGCCGTCTGGCAGGTCTGCAAGAGGCTGAAGACTTCAAACGACACCTTGACGGATTCCTCGCCGGCGCGCCGGTTGATGTACGTGGTTTGGCTCTGCGGCTTCCACTGGCTGATCTGCTCTTCGAGGTCGCGCACGGCCTGCATGGCAAGGTCTGCAATACGCACCACCTCCGTCGTGCTCTTCGCCCCGGGTTCCGCATACAGCGTGAATTCGAAATCGGTGGCCATCGCCTGGTAATGCAGTGTCTGATGGAGCCGCTCGCCCGCGTCCGCCGTCACAGAGTCCACTGACCGCGCAGCCTCCTGGGAATCTGTTCCTTGAGCGACAGCAGAGTCGCCCACGTCAGCCACTGGTGTTTGCGTGGGTACGGCCGCCCGTCCGGATGGCGTGCAGCCAGTGCAACCCATTGCGCCGCCCAAAAGGACCGCCAACGCGCACAACCGCACAGCACTCTCTCGAAACATGCTCTTCATGTCAACATGGTCACTCCACAATCGCCAAGAATGTTCCCGGATTTTACCAACGACTTTATCTCGCTTCAACTGCAAAGAAGTAAACACCGCCCACGTGGGTCACGCTTCCCGCGGCAGCCTGCCGTTTCTTGTTTGAAATCAACGCCGTCGCCCACATTCCTATCTACATTACGAGACCTGAATACGCGGCGGAGACCTCTGCCTCCTTCAATTATTTGAACCGGGGAACCCGGCTGGATTGCCGCTGCTCCAGCCCTCGAACATGGCGCCCGTGCGGGCAGGATTTACTGGAATATACCCGGTTACGAGACTGCTTTTGTGGGCGGGGATTCACAGTTGAACCAGACCAGGGGCGGCGCATTTGAGAATTTGCGCAAGGTTTCGGGCTACAATACCGCATCTTTCGGAATAGACACGGAACTCGAGAGCGCAAACACAGGAAGCGAACTATGGCCGGCGATAGCCCCGTAAAACCTCCGTTGCGTCTGACACAAAAACAATTGGCTCGAATGATCGATCACACCCAATTGCGAGCCTATGCCACCCAGCTCGACATTACCGAATTGTGCGATGAAGCAGCGGCGTTCGGATTTGCCGCCGTATCGGTCAACCCCATCTGGACCGCCTATTGCGCCAAACGACTCGCAGGCACCGCCGTTGTGGTGGATCCCACGATTGGATTTCCCCTCGGGGCCAATACCGCCCGCATCAAAATCGAAGAAGCAAAAGAAGCCGTGCGGCAGGGCGCCCAGGAACTCGACATGGTCATCAACATCGGCGCATTAAAATCGGGCTTTCACGACTATGTCGAAAAAGAAATCGCCAGCATCGTCCGGGCAGTGCGAGGCATCCCTGTCAAGGTCATCCTGGAGACAAGCTACCTGACCGCGGACGAAAAGGTGGACGTATGTCGGATGAGCCAGCGCTCGGGCGCGGCGTTTGTCAAGACCTCTACGGGCTTCGGCGACGGCGGCGCCACCATTCAGGATGTGGCCCTTATGTACGAAGTTGTCGGGAAGCAGATGGGAATCAAGGCCGCGGGCGGGGTGCGAACCTATGGTGACACCATCGCGTTGATCGAGGCGGGGGCCACCCGCATTGGCACCAGTACCGGGCCCAACATACTCGAAGCAGCCCCCCGTTAAGAGCGCACAGCAGGTCAGGGCGAGCCCATCATCTTGATGAACGTCTGCAAGAGGTCCGCATCAAGCTGGTCCGCCATCTCATCCTTCATGATCCGCAACGCTTCAAACGTAGTCACGGCGTCTTTGTACGAACGCCGGGTTGTAAGCGCGTCGAAGATGTCCGCAATAGTGCAGATACGAACCAGAGGAGAGAGCGTCTTCGCGTCGCGCTGCTCAGGATAGCCGCTGCCGTTTACCTTTTCGTGATGGTAGCGGACAATATCCAGCGCGGTAGCGCTGATCCCGTTGTGCCCCGCCAGAATCCGACAACCCAGCAGGGGGTGGCGCTTCATCTCTTCCCACTGCTCCCGCGTCAGTTTGCCTTTGCAGTTTACAATGGATTGATCGATGAGGCTTTTCCCGATGTCGTGCAGCAAGGCTCCGGTGCCAAAATCTTTCAACTCCTGCGGCGAAAATGCGCCCGCGCGCTGGGCCAGGGTAATGCTGAACACAAAGACGTTGATACTGTGAGTATAGGTGTAATAGTCGTATGAAGTGATGCGGAGCAGTTGTGCAAAGGCGGTCTTTTCCTGGGAAAGGAACTCATACGTCAGCTGCACATACGCCTTGCTTCGATTGACCGTATCTCCTGCCCGCGGATCGGCGAAGACTTCCCGCATCAGAAAACGCCCTGAAACATATACCACATCCGTCTTGTGCTCGAGTGGAAGTTCCGGATCGCCCAAAATGGCCCCGAGATTCTTCTCGAGGTAATGTAAATACGCCTTTTCTTCGCGGGTATCTACAAACAAATGCTTGATGTTGTGGTCTTCAAGGCGGCGTCGGTCGCTGTCGGTGAAGGGCAGATTTTTTTCTCGGTAGAGCACCGGCGGCTGCCCGCCTTGTGTCTGAATATACAAGTTGAAGCTCGTGACCGTTTCTTCCCTCAGACACGCCACGGGCACGGGCATGAGTTGCTGGGGCGGGGTCGCCAATGCCTCGCCTTTGAGTTCCATAGGGACTCCCCATTACGAGCTTCAGATCGCAATAAATTATACCCGAATCGGGCATTTTTGACAAAACTGCGTAAACAGCCTGTCTGCCGCAAATCCCGCACGCCGCGCGGGACTTGGGAGCAATATTTCCGGGTTTGTAGCCCTAAAGCACTCTGAATTCACTGGTTATACCTGTTTGACCATCGCGCCGCTTCCCGGTCTACTGTCCCGCCATCCGGCTGACGATTTGCGTCGTGGACTGGCCTTCGACCCCCGAGATGATGGCGATTTCCCCGCCGTATCCTTCGACCAAACGTCGCTCTTCCTGAACGATGGTGTCAATGGAGTAATCCCCTCCCTTGGCGTAGACGTCCGGCTTGAGGTATTCCAACAGCCGCATCGGGGTGGGTTCATCGAAAATAACAATGTAATCTACGCACTCAAAGGCCGCCAGCACAATGGCTCGATTTTCCTGGGGGATGATGGGGCGCTCGGAGCCTTTGTTCTGTTTTACGGATGTATCGCTGTTGAGGCCGACTACCAGCACATCGCCCAGCGCGGCCGCACGCTGCAGATACGTGATGTGCCCGACATGGATGAGATCAAAACAGCCGTTCGTCCAGACGATCCGTTTGCCGTCGCGGTGCAGCCCTTCGAGAATGCGTTTGAGCGCATCCATGGTCTTGAGCTTCGAGGGCGCGCCCGACGACGCCAGCGCATCAAGGAGTTCCGCATTGGATACCGTGACCACGCCCGGCTGCACTACCGCAACGCCCGCCGCGGCATTGCCCAGCACGGCTGCGTCTTCAAGCGAACCGCCCGCCGCCACCGTGAGCGCGGCAGCAGCCGTCACCGTGTCGCCAGCGCCCGTCACGTCCACCACGGCATCCGGCGCAATGGCGATCGGGACATCGACGGGCTCCGCTTGAGGCCGGTACACGCGAATGCCCGCCGGCCCGCGCGTGATCAAAGCGCCCCCCGCGATCTGCAACAGCCGCTCGGCTGCTGCATCAAGACTCGCCTCATCCAGCACCTCAATGCCTGCGCCGATGCCTGCCTCGCGATCGTTCGGCACCACAACGTCAAATCCCTTCAAGGCGCCCGCGCGGGCACGCGAATCGCCCACCGTAAGCACCTTGTGCCGGCGGGCGCAGTCCACCACGGTTGCCAGCACGCGTTCCGTCGCCACGGAAGACACCTGGTCCACGACCACAATGACATCCACCTCGGGCGTCAGTGTCTCAATATGAGCGACGAGCAGGTCTTCGACCGCGCCGGAGATGAACGTGGGAGACGGCGTGTCCGTGCGCAGGATCTCCTGACTCGGAATATTGAACCCGCCTGCGCGCAGTTTGCCGTAGGTGTTCGTCGGGCGTGACGGATCGGTCACCACGTAGTCCGTATTGACGTTGCGGACCGCAAATTCGCGGCGCACGATGTCCGCGTTCGCATCATCGCCGACGTAGCCCACCATGTAGGTCGTCGCGCCCAGCGAGGCCACATTGCAGGCGGCATTTCCCGCCGCACCGGGATTGTGCCGCTTTTCCTGCACTTCGTACACGGGGATTGGAGCTTCGAGGCTGACGCCCGTCACGGCGCCATAGACATTCTCGTCCAGGTAGATGTCTCCCACCACCATCACCCGCGTCATTTTAAACCGTTCCACTAATTCCGCGTAGTTCATACGATCTCAGCTCCCCAGTCTTCCCCGGCTGTCACAGGCTTCCATGCCATCCGTGAAACGCCAGATTACAGCACAACTCGAATTCAAACACAACGATATTGCTCTCGATGACAGCGCGCTCGGCTCTCATCGTTTTCGAAGCAGAAAGAACCGGTCCACATAAATCGCGTCGACCTCGTCGGGGTTGTTCACCGGCGCAACCCAGAAATACATCCCCGGCGCAAGCGCATGCGTACCCAGGTCGATTGTCTTGTAGTCCGCGCCGGCCACGTCGGCGCTCGCCACACGGCGTTGCGCTACGTGCTTTTTGGCGTTCGCGTCATACAAGCCGATCGCCAATGCCACCCCCGAGGATGTCTTCGCGTCACAGCGCAGGTCCGCGTAACACTCCCAGCGCTCCCCCTCGGACACCTCGTCTCGAAGCTCATACTGTACCGCCCAGTTCGTGTGATTTGACGGCATGCGCGCCGCGGCTTTATCCGCTGCAGCGGGATCGTCCACGAGCTGGCTCCATCCGTTTTTGACTCCATGCAGATTAAACAGGTTGTCTTCGATCACGACATAATCGTCTTCGGAAAGGCCTGCACACGCTGCGGGCAGCGGCCCTGCCGGACGGAAACGCAGGCGAAGCATCCGCGCGTACTCATCAAAATTGCGGCCTTCCCGATAGCTGTTGGCCGCGAAACTTTCGGCGCGGGCAATAAACTGCTCGGCAAAAGCCGTGGGGTCGGCGGGAACCTCGACCGCCACAGCGGCCTGCTTCACCGCGCGCGCGATCTCGCGGTGCCGGTTCAAGACCACGTTATCCAGCGGCATACGTGCCCGCGCTACCCGGGTCGCAATCACGTCCTCATTTTTTACGCGCATTTCCGCCTCATCGAAGAGCTGCATGGCGCGAATCGCGTCCTCTACCGGCAACCATTCAGCTGTGTGGCTCATGTAACAGCGCAGATAGACACCGGAGCGCTCGACGGCATCGTGGATGAGGTCGATGTACGCGCGCAACGGTTCCGCGGCCGCGCCGTAGTATCCGTGCAGGAATTCATCGATCAGCGCGTCTGCGTCTCGCTCGGGCTCCCACATCAGATGCGCCAGCAGCCAGGCCCGCAATTCGGGGAAATCACTGATCGAACAACTGGAATCCCCTTGTTCAAACAGGCCCACCGTTTTGTTCGCCACAAAAAACCGGATATTCGGCGCCAGCACGCGCAGGTTCGGATGCGGCATGATGTAGTCGCGGAAATTCGTCACGTAATCCCAGACAAAGAGGCGCGGCGCAATTGCGCTCCAGGCCTCCATGTCTCGTTTGAATTCGACGTTCTGGTCGCCGGTCGCGAGCGGCTGGGAAAACGAGCATTCAATCGAGCACAGCCGGATGATCACGTTGTGCCGTGGCGTCACGCCCACGGGCGCTTTTCGTGTGTACTGGTAGGCGAGTGTTGAGATGAGGAAGTCCGGAAACTCCGTCTCGATCTCCGCGGCCACCGCATTGACAAAATGCAGCAAGGAGCCCGAGGGCGACCCGGCCGCTTCGTCCAGGGCACGGCAGTCCGCACATTGGCAGTTGCCATGCCAGTCATTTTGGGAGATCGAGATCAGCCCCGCCTCAGGATTTCGGCGAATCCATTCCAGCGCGTTCTTGGTGAACTGAGCCCGCATGGCTTCGTTCGTCAGACACAATTGCGTGCGCCCAGCGCGCCGTTCGCCATCGATCTCGCTGTACCACTCCGGGTGTTCAGCAAAATACGTTTCCGGGGGCAGGAGCTGAAAAAACGTGTGGCACCAGCCCAGGATGTTGTAATGTCCGCCGTATTCTTCCGTCACTTGCATAAAATGCCCGTTGCATTTGTTGCGGGCCGCGTAAACCCCGTCAAACGCGCCCCGATAAAACGGCTCGCGGTAAATCAATTGCGGCACGTAGACCTTGTCCAACGCCGGCACCGTGAGCGTACGTTTCTCTGGCACATAGCGCTCGGTCGGCGACCACCACCGGCAACCCACGACCTCTTCCAGAAAGGTATAGACTGCGTACAGGGTCCCCCGGGGACGCCCACCCGCCAGATAAATGCGTGTCGCGCTTGATTTCAGCACGATCCCGTCCCTGCCCAGCGCGCTCAGGTCGAGATCTGGATACGCGTCCGTCAATAACGGCGAGGGGCCCACCACGATGGCCTTCGTCTCCGCTGCTGCTGCATGCTGCACTGGAAACAGCACACCTGTCGCCGCCTGCAGATGTTCCTGCAGTTCGGCCGCTGCCGTTTTTTCGGGGGCAAGGGCATCTTCGGCGACGACGATCACCCAGGCGCTAGCACCATCCTGTGCCAACAGGACCTCGTCGGACGCCTGCACCGTCAGAATCAAGAGAAGCGATGCAATCTGGTACATAGAGTCTCTCCCTGCGGGTCGTGCGTGGAATTCATCTCACCCCGAGAGTATACGCGTCGAAAGCCCCGCGTGCACGACTTGGAACAGATTGCGAGAGAATCCTGCCAGTCCTCATCCGCGGACCGCCTGAAAAAACTGGGGTTGCCCGCGCATCACAAAGGGGTCTGCCCCTACGCGCTGCGGAAATCAGTCCCCGTGGTGGCCGCCCATCCGGATAGCCCACGCGTTGCGATAGGACGCTGTGAGCTGCAGGCCACATCCCAAAATCCAACCAGCAAAACTCCACCCCCAAATCGGCTACCGCCGATTCACCCCCGCCCGCGAGGGACAGGTGTGCATTGCGTTTTGCTGAATGCTCAGACCTGCTAACTCATCTCCGTCGGCAGCGGACAGGTGCACCGCATCTCAATCTCTCCAGTTCGGGTTCTTATGTCCCCCGCTGACGGAGCAAAGATGTATGCCTCGCCGCCGCCACGGTTCCGGGTATTGTGTCCCCCGCTGACGGAGTGGAATTACCCTGTTTTTTCGGACAGTGGGGTAGGGTTATTTTTTGAGTCTAATTGTGCCTCGACGTCAAGGGGAGATCGGTATCCTATTGAGCTGTGGAGGCGGTTTCGGTTATAGAAGGTTTCGATGTAGTCGAAGAGTGCCAGGCGCGCTTGCTCCTTGGTTTCGAACGGCCTGGTGATTGGCATCTCGGCTTTGAGGGTTGCCCAGAAGGATTCCATTGCGGCGTTGTCGTAGCAGTTGCCCTTGCGGCTCATGCTGCCAAGGGCTTTGTGCGCGACGAGGTGTTGACGAAATTCACGGCTTGCATACTGGCAGCCACGGTCCGAATGAACAATGAGATGGTCTGCGGGTCTATAGCGAGAGACTGCCTGCAAAAAGGCGTCGCTGACCAAGGCGGTCTTCAGCGAATCCCGTAGAGCCCAGCCTTTGATGGCGCGAGTTCCCAGATCCATGAAGGCAGACAAGTAAGCCCAGCCTTCGCGCGTGGGAATGTAGGTGATGTCTGTGACCCAGACCTGATTGGGCCCGCTTATCACAAGGCCTTCACCCAAGCGATTCGGACTGATCGGCTGGTCATGGTTGCTCTGCGTCGTGCGCGGACGAAATCCTGCCTTCTTGGCTCCTTTCAGGCCGCAGGCACGCATGATCCGGGCCACTCGGTTGTGGCCGCAGCGATACCCTCGGGCGTGCAGCTCTCTCGTTATCCGAGGAGCTCCATAGACGCCACGACTCTTCTGGTGTATTTCGCGAATGTGCTCGGCGAGTTCGCCGTTGGCTTTAGCGCGGTTTCCTCTACCGCCGTTACGCCACGCGTAGTATCCGCTGCGAGAGACTTCCAACACCGCGCACAATTCTACAACGGAATAGGTGGTCGCCAAAGCGTGAATCAAGGCATACCTCCCGGCGACTGTTCGGAGAGTATGCCCAAGGCTTTTTTTAGGATCTCCCGCTGACGCCGGAGCATCTCGTTCTCCTTGCGCAGCCGCCTGAGCTCTTCGGCAAGCTCCCGAGGCGGCGCCCCCCTCGGGGGGCCTTGGGAGGACTCCTTTTTCCCCAGGAAGCGGTCGCGCCACCCCCGCAACGTTGCGGGGCATACCCCAAGGTCACGAGCCAGGGGCTTCAAACCCTTGGCGCCGCTCAGCAGCAACTCCACCGCATCTCGCTTGAACTCTTCATCATAAGTTCGTTTGGCCATGTCGGGTCTCCTTGCTCCATTCTATCTACCCCAACGTGTCCGTCAAAACAGGGCAAGCCCAGAGCAAAGGTGCATACCTCGCCGCCGCCACGGTTCCGGGTATTGTGTCCCCCGCGGGCGGGGGTGGACACGCGCTTCGCGTGGCCGGGGGTGGATTGTGCGGGCAGACACAGGGGTCTGCCCCTACGCGCTGCGCAATCTGGATGGATCAGGGAAACCCCGCGCTGTGTAACCTGCATGGACTGGGGTAGGGCCCCGAGGCTGGCCGCGCATCACAAAGGGCGTGCGGTACAACGCCCGCACGCCCTTAAGCGTTTTCAGCACTGCTGTACGGCTTGCGCGGGACCGGCCACGGCAAGCCCGCGCGGGAAGCCGCGCGTCACGTCTCGGTTACCCAAGAATCAGCGCTAGAGAATCAGCGCCAGCAAGTCCATCATGGCCACATACGCCTTGCAGGTCGGCCATTCGCCCGGGAAGCGAACGAACTGGACGTGTCCGTCCATGTAGAGCACGTTGCTGCCGCCCGGAATGTGGTTGAAATAGCTCCAGCCGTTCACCAGGTCCGACGTCGTCCAGGCCAGGTCCCACATGACCGGGATTTCAGATTGCGCTTGGGCGCTGCCGGCCGGGTTGTTGATGTCGGTGATCATGAACCGCTCGATGCCTTCGCGGAGACGATACATTGTCTTCTGTGACATCGTCGGAACACTCGTGTAGGTGACGTCCCCTTCGAAAGCATTGCCACGTTTCTCGATAGGCGACCAGTTGGCAACGGCAGAAACTGAGATCCCATTGTTCGGGAACATGGCGCCTAGACCTAATGGGTCATGGCCAGCGAACAGACCTGTGGCCGCGGCCAGGAACCCGCTGTCGAAATCAGTCTGGGGGAACGGCCACTGGTTCGGATCCTTCCCTGGCTGGACCACATTATCGATGGTGATAGCCCAGCCGTAGTACTCATACGAGACTTCCCAGAAACGGCAGGGATCGATACCGCCGTTGGGGAGCATGACTTCGGGCTTCCGCCAGGCGTCCGATTCCACACGGGTCCAGCCGTCCCCATCAGACGGGCAAATGAGGATGTTATCGTCTGTCAGGTATTCAGGGTATATCGACGGCCCGTTGGGGAAGCGGTTGAGATAGTTGGGTTGGGCGTCTGTTTTGGTAATATCACAGGTCGGCAGCGTGACTTTCGGGAAAGCCTTGGCCATGCTCGGCCATTTTTCGCCTTGACTTTCATTGGCGTACATTTTGAAGATCAATCCCATTTGCTTGAGATTGTTGGCACAGGTCGCGCGGCGAGCCGCCTCGCGGGCGCGCGCCAGGGCCGGCAGGAGGATAGCCGCCAGGATCCCGATGATGGCGATAACCACCAAGAGTTCTATCAAGGTAAAACCATGTTTTTTCATCGTACTTATCCTTCCAGTTCGACCGAATGACCACGCCATAAAGAGTTTTCGTTGCCACTGCTCGCGGAAGAAATGGAGTAGGATGATTGCCTTTCGCACCTCCTTTGAAAGGCCCGCTCACGGCGCAGGCTAGACAGTTACGGGCCTGTACCCTGAAAAGCGCCTTAGTGCCTTAGCCCGCCTGCCTAGTAGTGTCGGCACCATTGTAACGGTGTATCGACGTTTCGTCAAGACCTCGCATCTCCAGAGCCTTTCCCCAAAAGAGTCCCTGTTGTGTGGGTCCAGGTGAGCGAAAGTACCACTGGGCTGTATTGGGCGGCCGGAGGGAGTGTGGTTGTCCCGGGTAGGCGCAGCCCCTGGGCCGCCCATCCGGATAGCCCCTGCGGCTGCCCTCCGGATTATATGGACACAACCCCCACGCGGTTGCGTGACCTGGATGTACCAAGGCAACCCCGACGCGGTAGCCTTCCGGAATGTAGGGGCAGACCCCTGTGTCTGCCCATCCGGATAGCCCCCGTGGCTGCGTTCCGGAATGTAGGGGCAGACCCCTGTGTCTGCCCATCCGGATAGCACACGCGGCGGCCTTCCGGAATGTAGGGGCGGCCCTCACGCGGTTGCGTGACCTGGATGTACCAAGGCAACCCCCACGCGGTAGCGTAACCTGGATGTACCAAGGCAACCCCCGCGCGTTCGCTTTCCGGAATGTAGGGGCAGACCCCTGTGTCTGCCCATCCGGATAGCCCCTGCGGCTGCGTTGAAGAAGGGCAGACGCAGGGGTCGGCCCCTACGCGCTGCGGAGCATAGATAAACCAGGGAAGCCCACGCGCTGCGACGGGACGCTGTGAGTTGCAAACCACACCCCAAAATCCAACCTGAAAAACTCCACCCCCGAATCGGCTAGCGCCGATTCACCCCCGCCCGCGGGGGACAGGTGCCCTGGGAGCGCCGACGTCCTCGTCGGCACACGGCTCAGCCCCGCCAGCATGGGACAAGCCCAGTACAGCAGGCGGTTTTGATATATCAAAAAGATTCACCCCACTAGGACAGGTTACACTGCGTTTTGTCGAATGGTCGAACCCATTTACTCATCTCCGTCGGCAGCGGACAGGTGCACCGCATCCCAATCTCTCCAGCTCGGGTTCTTGTGTCCCCCGAAGAAGACGGCAGATCAAAAACCAAACCTAGCGCTGCGTGTGCCGGTTCGCGTTCTTGTATCCCCCGCTGACGGAGCAAAGATGTATGCCTCGCCGCCACCACGGTTCCGGGTCTCGTGTCCCCCGCGGGCGGGGGTGGCCGCGAAGCGGCCGGGGGTGGACTCTAAGCGGCTGCCGACAGTCTCAGAGCATGACAACATGGACCGAGTGGACACAGAGGATTTTCGGAGGCATCTACCTGGCCGAAATCCTGCTGCGCGCTACGCGCCCCCGCGCTGCGGAAAGCAATCCCTCCGCGGCCGGCCAGCACCCCACGAACGCCTTGAAGAAGGGCAGACACAGGGGTCTGCCCCTATGCGCTGCGTAGCATAGATAAACCAGAGAAGCCCCCGCGCTACCGTAATCTGGATGGATCAGAGCATCCCCACGCGGCTGCATCCGGAATGTAGGGGCGGCCCCCCGCGGCTGCCCCTACAGGGGATGCGGCTGCCCGCGCATGACAAAAGGGCGTGCGGTTCGTTGCCCGCACGCCCTTACGCGTTCAGCACTCCTCCTCGGCTTGCACTGGGCAGGCCACGGCAAGCCTCTGCTGGAAGCCACGTATTACAACGTCATGGGGCGCCGTCGCTTATAGCCAGTGCCAGGTCGTTCATCATGGCCACATACGCCTTGCAGACCGGCCATTCGCCCGGGAAACGAAGGAACTGGACGTGCCCATCCATGTAGAGCACGTTACTGCCGCCCGGGATATGGTTGAAATAGCTCCAGCCATTCGCTGGATCCGACGTCGTCCAGGCCAGGTCCCACATGACCGGGATTTCAGATTGTGCCCTGGCGCTGCCGGCCGGATTGTTGATGTCGGTAATCATGAACCGCTCGATGCCTTCGCGGAGGCGGTACAGCGTCTTTTGTCCTCCTGGAGGCACCGTCCCGAAACTCGCGTAGGTGATGTCCCCTTCGAAGGCATTGGCGCGCGTGCCAGCGACCCAGTTTTGGACGGCAGACACTGAGGCCGCATTCGAGGCGCCCCCGGTTGCATCGGTGCCACTGAATAAGGACAAGACAGCGCCTTGGAACCCCAGGTCGAACTCAGGGTCAGGCCACCGGTTCTGATCCGCGCCCGGCAGGAGCACATGCTCGATGGTGATCGCCCAGCCGTAATACTCATACGAGATTTCCCAGAAATGGCAGGGGATTATGCCGCCCAGGGGAGTCATGGCCTCGGGACTCCGCCAGCCGTCCGATTCTGCACGGCTCCACCCGTCTCCATCGGACGGGCAAATGAGGATGTTATCGTCCGTCAGATACTCCGGGTACAGTGCCGGACCATCAAAGAAGCGGTTGACAAAGTTGGGCTCGGCGTCTGGATTATCAAGGTCGCAGGGAACCTCGTGGTTCGGGAAAGCCTTGCACAGGCTTGGCCATTTTTCGCCTTGGCTTTCATTGGCGAACATTTTGAAGATCAAGCCCATTTGTTTGAGATTGTTGGCGCAGGTTGCGCGGCGAGCCGCCTCGCGGGCACGCGCCAGGGCCGGCAGGAGGATTGCCGCCAAGATCCCGATAATAGCAATAACCACCAAGAGCTCTATCAAGGTAAAACCACGTTTCTTCATCGTACTTATCCTTCCGGTTTGACTGAATGACCACGCCACAGAGAATATTCGTTGCCACTGTTCTCGGAAGAAGTGGAGTAAGATGATTGCCTTTCACACCTCCTTTGAAAGGCCCGCTCACGCCGTGGGCCAGGCAGCTCCTGACCTGTGGCCTGAGAAGCGCCTTAGTCCGGCTGCCTGGATTGGGTCGGTGGCATTTTAACAGCGTGTCGACGTTTCGTCAATAGCTTTTGACCTTACGTCGGAAAATTTACCGGATGTCCACGCCGAATCGGTAATCACGGACGCTCACGGGCGCCATTCGCCGCCTTGGGCTTGGTCTCGGCCCGTGCTCTTCCCGGACGCCATCAACAGGACGTCGAGCTTTTGACGTTCCGTCATGCAGAGAGCTGCGGCACCCTTCGCTCAGGTGCACACAAACGGCTTCTCTATTGCTGTGGCGGTGGAAGTCCGGGAGAAATGGGTGGCGTGCAGGGTTAACTCACGCCGCCGTAACCGGGGTAGGCAATGTCGCTGGGTGCACCAAATGGTTTCGTGGTCCTATCGCCATATTTCCGCACCAGAACGGAGACCACGATGTCGTTGGAGGTGCCAATGACCAGGGTCCAGTTATTCATCCCATACGTTAAGGGAGGTGAGACTTCAAAAACGTTTCCTTTGCCACCTCCCAGGACCAGGTGCTGGAAGTTCTCTTGGTAAAAAGTGGCTTCCACCTGATCGGCGGGCATGCCCAGCTGGATGAGATTTCGAAAGCGCTAGAGTTCTTTGGTGTAGGCCCGGCCACTGGTGGTTCGTTTAATCATGCTCTCGTGACTGGTCAAATCGACCGTGATCACAAGAACGAGTGCGCAGGCCACAACCCCGAGCAGGATGAAGAAAAAGTTCTTGTCTTCGAACATGGTGAACCCCCTCTTCGCATGCTTCATCAGTACAATGTGAATAGTACCCGGAACATCCCGATCTGTCAAGGCATCGCTACGTAGCCAACTACCGGAGGCTAGCCTGTCTCTTTTTCCGCGGCGTCGGCGCGCCTCAACTGGCGCATGCCGCAGTGCGGGTAAACTCAAGGGCAGATCAGCCCCAGGACCCGTTTTTGGAAGCTCTGAGCACGGCTCAACAGGGCAGTCCGAGTATTCTGCGCCGGCCATGACACTTTTCCTGTTCTCCGGGGATTAATCCATGAAAAACACGTTGTTGGCGACCGAACGTGCCAGGGGCTCCTGACAGTTTCGGGCCCGGTTCATGCGCCCAGAATTTTGCAAACCATTGGGAGAGTCCGGCATGATCGAAGCCATTTCGGGTGTAGCGCTACGCAAACGCCCGGTTTCACAATCATCGGCTGCAATGCAAGGGGTTACTATGTTTCGCGCCACATGGCGGGTGCTTTTCTGCGCCACGCTCGTCTTCGCGGCCAGGGCAGATGCGGATGTACTGTATCTGCACAATGGCGATCGTATCAGTGGAACGCTTACCGGGCTCGGGGAAGGCACCCTGCGGTTTCAGGGCGCATATACTCCGGAATTCTCCGTGCCCTGGTCCGACGTGCTCGCGTTGACCACCGAAGAAGAGGTCGATGTGGTGCTTCGTGAAAGCGGCGCTGTATCCGGCCGGCTGATATTGCTCGATGACGAACAAGGCCTGGCCTTCGAGGGCGACGCCCGGCAGATCGCGCTCGACGACATCATCACCATCGCGGTGCCGGGGCTGGAGATGCCCGCGGAGGCCGACGAAGGTGAATCGCCACCAAAATGGTCGGGAACGGTCTCGGCGGGCGCCACGTGGCACAAAGGAGCAACCGACGCCTTCGATGCGGTAACGGGGGTCGCCGTGACCCGCAAATGGCCCAAGGACACCCTGACGATGAAGGCGGAGGCGGCCTACGGGGAAGTGGAGTCCGAGAAGAACACCGAGCGCCTGATGGGCGAGCTGAAATGGCAGCATTACTGGACAGAACGGTTCTATTTTTACTGGCTGGGTGGCGCAGAGCACGATGCAGGCCGGCAATTGGACCTGCGATTACGGGCCAATGTCGGTCTGGGGCGTGAGTTCATCCGCAGCGAGCGGCGCAAACTCTCCCTGGAAGCCGGTGCGGGTTACCGCCGGGAGTACTGGCTCGAATACGGCCTCATCCAGGAACGCGTAGCCAGAGAAGCCAGCCGGCGCGCGCGCCAGGCCCGGCTCAACCAATACCTGGCCGAACTCGACGGACTCAGCGGCCTGCGGCTCGTCGAAGCCAGCCTGCGCTACCTTCGCGATGCACGAGACCTCGAATTCGAAAACGAGAAAACCTCCGAAGACAGCGTCAGCGCGCAAATCTCAAGCCATTACGAACAACAGGTCTTTACCCGAAGCCTGTTCACATCCGACGTGACCTTCGAACCGGATGTCGACAAGTGGTCAAATTACCGCATACTGTCCGAACTGAGCTTTCTCACCCCGCTTTCAGAGAAAATGAGCCTGAAAATGCGCTTGAATTCCGAATACGACAGCTATACGGGCGGAGTGGATGCCGAGAGCTGGGATCATAAGTTTACGACCGGTCTGGAGTATAAATTCTAGGCTGCCTCGCAAAAACGCGTACCGTGCGAGGGCTATGCGGACACACCGGAAAAGCGGCGGGGATGCGATAAAAAAAAGAAAGGATGGCGGAGAGGCCGGGATTCGAACCCGGGGTGCGGTTGCCCGCACAACGCCTTAGCAGGGCGCCACCTTCGGCCGCTCGGTCACCTCTCCACGGAACCGTCGGGCACTTTATCATGCGCACTCCGTGGAATGCAACCTGCCGAATCGCGCCGCGCATTCAAATGCTCAGTGCACGCAAAGCGATTTTTCATTTTTGCGAGAAGAATTCATTGGGTGTTCGGTATCCGAAGTGTTTTTGGGGCCGGTTGTTTAATTCATCGACTATCTCCTGGGGTTTTTCTAATGTAGGGGCAGACCCCTGTGTCTGCCCATCCGGATTATACGGGCACAATCCCCACGCGTTGCCGTAACCTGGATGGACCGGGCCGCTCCCCGCGGTTGTGTTCCGGAATGTAGGGGCAGACCCCTGTGTCTGCCCATCCGGATTATGCGGGCAACCCTGACGCGGTAGCGTAACCTGGATGTACCAGGGCAACCCCGGCGCGGTAGCGTTCCGGAATGTAGGGGCAGACCCCTGTGTCTGCCCATCCGGATAGCCCCTGCGGCTGCGTTAAAGAAGGGCAGACACAGGGGTCTGCCCCTACGCGCTGCGTAACTTGGATGGACAGGGGCAGACCCACGTTGTGGCAATCTGGGTGGATAAAAGCAGGCACACGCGGCTGCCCTGTCGGGGCCCGGTTTTGCAGCCACAGGCGGGGTGCGTGTACGCGGGAGGCCCGGTTACTCAGGAAGTCTCACGGGCGCGGCAGCGTCTGCGACAATCTCAATGGGGTTGGTGTACACCCATGGGGTCCAGGAGTCCCGGATAAGGACTTCGGCTTCGATGCGGTATTTTCCCGGCTGGTTGACGGGCCAGTCGAGCTCGCGGCCTTCCGACTGATACACGACGGTTCCGTCATGCACAACGGTGAACCGGCACGGCACGGGTGAGCCGCAGCGCAGCCGAAGGTCTGGGCCCAGGGGCAGTCGTTCGCCCATTACGGCCCGGCCGCTGCCTGACTCCGCCAGGTAGGCGAAGCCGGTACTGTCGGCAAGCACGTCAAACGCGACAAATACCCGGCCTTCGCGCAGAGAGTCCAGGATGGCCTCTTGTGACAGTTCGTGCGCGAGGATGTGGGTACTCACGTAACGGACCATTCGTTCGTAGGGGTCGAGTTCGAATCGGAACAATTCGCGGCCCGGCTCGAGTGGACCGAACAGCAGGCGGAGTCCCAGTCGTTTCCACCAGTTCAGCGTATATTCGCCGATGGTATCAGGGCTGGTGTCTTCGAGCAGCAGGGTATCCCGCTCCGTGTAATACGCAACAACCCCGTTGTTCTGATGGCAATCGTTGGCGGCTATGCCCACAATGTCCCGATCTCGGTTGAGGCGGTCCCAATGCTCCAGGATGGCTGTCTGGCGATCGAAGATCAGCCGCATGACGTGATCGGGATATTTTCGGATGCTCAAGACAATGTCCGGCAAGAGCGCGCCGTAACCTTCTTCATCTTTGAAGTCGGTGTGGATGTTGTAGATCTCCATGCCCACGAGTTGCGGCAGGTCCCAGAGGCGCTCTTCCTCGCAATGTGCAAAGAACAGAAGCCCTCCCAAATCTGCGATCCGGGCCGCGAGCGCATGAGGCTCTTCGCTGCACTGCAGCACGGTATCCCGGGGCAGGCCCCACGGCATGAATCCACCCGACATCTCATAGCCCGGTACAAACAGGACGCCCTCCCGCAGGCCCTCCCATTGGAGCGAATAGTCCGCTTTGCCATCCACGCAGTGATCGGACATCAGGATGAAATCGCGCCCAGTTTCCTTCAATACGCGCAGGATTTCTTCAAATGGCACCTGCGAATCGTGGGAGATATGGGAATGGCTGTGGCAGACTCCCAGAAAGTCCGTGTATCCGTGGTCCAGCGCCACGTCAAGTCGCTGTGCGTGCAGCGCCTGCCAGGCACTCGCCTCGGCCGGAAACCGGACAAAGCGGTTGTGGAGCGCGCCTCGGAAGACCACCACAAACGCGATGCTCGCAATCACGAGGAGCGCCAGGATGGCTCGAAACGACCAACGAATCAGGGCTCGCAGGACCGGGCGCCTCAGCCCCGGCCGGTTATGGCGGACTCTCGACATGGCTCGCGTACCCCGCGTGGTTTAAGCGTTCCGTCCGATGGACTCAACGGTAATACCACTATACGAAAGTATCCGGGCAGGATCTACCGCGCGTATCGTAGCCGACGATACCATGCCACACCGTTCTTATGCGGCACACAACGCCAGGATCGCGTCGATTTCCACCGGGCCGATATCGCGGTGTTCGCCGAGGGCGCTGCCCCGGGCGCCGAGTCGTTTCGCGACCTCGTCGTAGCCTTTGACGATGCCGTATTCACTGAGACGCGTTTTCACGCCAAGCGAGCGGAAAAATTCCTCGGTTTTGTCGATGGCCGCATCGATGCGTTGTTGCTCGGCGCCTTCGCTTATGCCCCAGATCCGCTCGGCGTATTGCAACAGCTTTTCGGCCTTGCGGGCGCGCTGATGCCGAAGCAACGCGGGAAGCACCACGGCGAGCGTCTGCGCATGGTCCAACCCATACAGGGCCGTCAGCTCATGGCCAATGCCATGCGTTGCCCAGTCCTGCGGCACACCACACGCGATCAGGCCGTTGAGCGCCTGCGTGGCCGCCCACATGATGTTGGCCCGGGTCTCATAGTCGCCGGGCTGCGCCATCACTTTGGGTCCTTCTTCTACAAGCGTCAGGAGGAGCCCTTCCGCCTGCCGATCCTGGAGCGGGGCATTGACCGGATAGGTCAGGTATTGTTCCATCACGTGGATGAACGCATCGACCACCCCGTTAGCGGTCTGCTGCGGCGGCAGGGTGAACGTGGTCTCGGGATCGAGGATGGAGAACCGCGGGTAGACCTTTTCGCTGAAAAAGGCGCGCTTTTCGCGGACCGATTCGCGCGACACGACCGCCGTGCCGTTTGCTTCAGAGCCCGTAGCCGGGAGCGTGAGGATGGCGCCGAGTGGAACCGCATCGTCCACCTTCGCGCGTTTGGCGAGGATGTCCCAGGGGTCGCTGCCCGGAAAGCGTATCGCCGCCGCGATGAATTTTGTGCCGTCCAGTACCGAGCCACCGCCAACCGACAACAGGAAGCCGATGTTCTCGCGGCGGGCCAGCGCTACGGCCTGCATCAGCGTTTCGTAGCGGGGATTGGGCTCGATCCCGCCGAATTCCTTTACATCAACGCCCTGGAGCGCCGTCTTGGTCTGCGCGTACACTCCATTCTTCTTGATCGACCCCCCGCCGTAGGTCATCAGGATCGGCGTGTCTTTTGGAGTCAGCGCGGCCACTCTCGCGATCGTGCCCTTACCAAAGACAATCCGCGTAGGGTTGAAATAGTCGAAATTTTCCACGAATTCACCTCCGAATAGTCCGGCAGCAGCGTCCTGCTGTCCCGCAGCGGCTTGCTTACATTTCCCTAATCCTACCACGAGCGACGGGGTGCCGTGGCTCCCGCAGCAAGAAAATTTGAGGCCCCGGGACAGGTAACGCGACCAATAGGCACAAAAAACGCCCACGAGCCGGAACATAATACTTCAGTTCCGGCTCGCGGACGCAAAGCCGTATGATAGGCTGGGCTTTCCGAAGTCAGCTCAGAAAAGCGCTTCGGGACTCACGCACCGGACTTGGCCGGGGCAACCGTGTAGCCAAACCAACCGGCAACGGTGTTCGCACTCCACGTGGCGAAATCACCCATTTCGTTGAAACCAAGGATGCCCGGCTCGAACAGCAGCGATTTGAGATCGATCGTCTGCGCTGTTGCCGGCGTCGCTTTCGAAACGCGAGCGATATGCTTCATGGGGTTTATCCTCCCTCCACAGTCTGCGCGCTTCATGGCGCAAACCAAACCAGGCTCACAGCTGCGGGGCGCTTAGCGCCCCGCCACGACATGTGTTTAGTACGCTTCGTCGGATTTCGTCGGGTTCGACCCTGGCGCAGGGTCGCTGAACGCATTGATCCAGCCCTGTTTCACCGCCAAGACTTCTCCCGGCCATTGCCAGATCGCCGCCGAAGACGGCTTGGTGACCTTCTTCAGATGTTTCATTTCTCCGTACCCTTTCTTGAGCGTTTCCCCGCCGTACGCAACCGTGACGGATGCGGGCTCGAAAGCTCACATTCTCTGCATCACGCGCCTACAGCGGACCGCCGCTTCACGGAAACTCTTGGAGTGGACTAACCAAGGTGAAAACCACGTGCGCCCACTCTCCTTCCGCTGTTTTGCACACGACCCCGTGATTGGGCTTCACGCTCGTGCACTTACTTCGTCAGAGCGTTGTTGATCTCGCCGAGAATCCATTGAGCTTGGCCCGACGACAGAGGGCTCGACAGATCGATGAACCCCAGATCAAACCCAAAAACGTTTTTCAGGTCGACCCACGCGGTCTGCGCGGCCTTGGCAGGCTTCGACACTTTCGTGATGTGCTTCATGTGGCGTTTCACCTCCTTCCTGCTTCCCAAGTATTTTGGCGTCCACCCAGAATTTCCGGGCTTATCCCCAACAAAATCCACCGATTCGGTGGAAACGTCGGCACTATTCTACATGTTTTTCCGCAATAAGGGAACCCTTTTTATATCGCTTTCCGTATACCCATCCCCTTATCATGGAATACTCTCAAAAAAGGCCAAGTCTCCAAATTCAAGAATCTGCGCGGAGAGCTGGCTCCAGAAGCTGTTGTCGCCACCGCCCAGGAATAGCCGGTCCAATGATTCCAGCATTCCCCCCAGGCTGTTGATCTGGCTGACCAGCGCGAGGGCCGAGGAGGTCAAGCGCTCCATTTCGCTCGCGAGGCCGCTGTTGGCGTATAGAGTTTCCAACCCTTCCATCGCCATCCGCTGGATGTCGATCCCCGCGAGAGACTCCTCGCTGAGCCGGGCATTTCCCGTCACTTGCTCCCCCAAGCGCTGGGTGGCTTCATAGATCCGCCGCGCAACATCTGGATCACCTTGAGCCTCATAGGCTTGACCGGATTGTACCAGATCACGTGCGAGATCGCAAAGCATATTATATTGGTCGGAGCCCGCCAGCACGGCACTCAACATGCGCGCTGATTCCTCGGTCATTCCAGCGGCAGCCAGGGCCAGCTGACGCGAGCGCGCGGCCTCGAGGCCATACGCGGTGGCGATCCCTTTTCCCTGCAGGTTCGCGAGCGCGGCCAGCGCGCCTTCCGTATCGCCCAAACGCAGCAGGGCACCCGCCTGCAATGCGTCCAGCAGGGCATTTTCGGGATCGGCTTCCTGGAGTGCTGCCATTTCAAGCAGGAACGCTCGCAAATCGTTTTCGCTCATTCCATCGAAAAGCGCGGGCGCCGGCTGGTCCGGCGCTGGCGCGGCATGCGCCTCTGCCACGTAAGTGGTCGCGAGGGCCAGCCTGGCGTACGGTTTCTGCTGCTCCATCCGCCCGACCGCGGTCACCAGCCACTGGCGGGCCATTTCATCCGGCAGCGAGGCCGCAACGCCGACCATGGCGTCCGGCAGGAGATTGGGATTCTCCAGCACCTCTGCCGCGGTTTCGGCATCCAGCGTCGCCATGCGTTTCAGGCGCACCCAGGCGCCCGGTTCAGAGATCGCGGCCTGGCGCAAAGCTACCACGTCATTCTGCGTCACACTGCTCAACACCGGTGCGGTGGTAGCAAGAAAATCGCCCCGATCAACGTGCTTCGAGCTGGTGTCCAGTTTCTCCGAGATCGCGTGGGCCAACTGCTCCACCGCATCGTCCAGGCGCTCAGAGCCCGACACCTCGCCCGGAAGCGCTGTGGCCATTCGTTCAGCCGAGCCGGCCGGGTGCTCCGGTACCTGGGAAACCGCCGGCGCCGCCGGATCAGACGGTTTGAAACCGCCCAATTCGAGCACCAGCCCAAAGACCACCGCTAGAGCTGCCGCCGCCAGCGCCGCTCTGCCCCAGAATACGAACAACGGGCGGCGCGGCTCCTGTGCCGCCAGGCGGGTCATCTTCTCAGAGGCGGCTGCTTTGTCTACCGCACGCAGGACCGCCTCCACGACATCAATTTCCGGGGCGTCCTTGACCGTCTCTTCTCCAATAAGCTCCAGATCGTGCGCCGCCCGCTGCAACCACAGGTAGTTGGCCCGGACCTCGGCTGATGCTGCCTGGGCGTCCCAAAGCTCCGCCTTCTGGGCGTCGGAAAGCCGCCCTTCCAGGCTGTCGGCCATCAGGTCCAAGGTTATGTCAAACTCACGATCTCTCACAAATGGTCCTTCACCACCAGACTCTTCTCGCGAAGTGATTTTAAAATGCGATGAATCCGCGTGCGCACGGCGCCTTCGGTGCTGCCGACCACCTCCGCGATATCTTTCGCGGCCATTTTCTGGAAAAAGCGCAGCATCACGATCTCCCGGGCCTGGGCGTCCAGCGAATCCAACAACCGTGCCAGGACTTCCCGGCGTTCCTTTTCCATGAGTTCCTGGTCGGGTATGCCATCCGAGGACCGGTGCAGTTCGCCGTCCGGGTCGCGGGCCATGCTGGCATACTCTTCAAGCGACTCCATGCGCACGGGTTTCTTGCGTTTCAACTCGTTCAGGCTGAGATTTCGGGCGATACACAGCACCCACGGCCGAAACTTACGGGTCTCATCGAAGCGCTGGCGCGCCACGTAAACCCGCACGAAGGTTTCCTGCGTCAATTCGCGGGCCAGTTCGAAATCCCGAAGATAATGCTGGCAAAACCGGAAAATATCCTGTTGATACCTCCGTACCAGCTCGGCCAAGGCTTCCTGGTCGCCCTCGCGGAGGGCAACCATGAGTTCTTCATCCGTCTTCTGGACCTCGTCCACGCCGTGTACCCGGTTGGCGTGCGAGTCAGCGCGCCTGAACGCCGCGCTACTCACCTCGCCACCCATTCATGTTACAATCCGCCATGCTAAACGTCACAACGCTCTCGCTTTGCCCCGAGCCTGCTGCGCTGTCTCTCATCGATTGATCAGCACGCCACCCTGGGGCCGCATGTGTTGCCTGGCATCCCTCAAAGAGGAAGCTCGAGGGACCCGCGTATTCCGCGCCGGGCGGCCTCACTCGGGCTCATGTGGCGCATCCGCTCGAGCCGGCTTCCAAGCCTTTCTGCGGGCGGGTGCAGAAGCCCGATTTCCCTCCAAACTCTATCTATAGTATACCTTGACTGGCTCCAACCACAAAATATGGGACAATGTCGCGGTCCAAGGCCCTCCATTTCCCTGTCCGGCCCGGATGGATTTGATGTCGCGGCGGCCCAGGCTCACCGCAAAAGGCGGCTCATCGTATTGCGACCGTTCTGCCACGCGATTGCCCGCTCGTATTCGGGATAGGCTCGTTCGAGCGCCCGGAACTTGGGCGTATGAATCTGGCGGCGACCATTTTTGGTTTCAGCAACGCCGAGGTGGACATGCAGCATTTCGTGGAAAATGATGTACCGGATGAAATAATCCGGCACAAAGGGTTGATCCAGAAGGGGATGGATGCGTATCAGCTTCAATTCATGGCAATAACTGCCGAGTCGTATGGTGCGCTGCCGCCGTCTCGCAGACCTTCGGCCCCAGGTGATGGCAGCCTTGACCTCACCTTGAAAATGGCGCTGATTTACCTCGTCATACAGCTCCTTGAGGTCGAAACACTGTCCTCGGGTCCGGATGCGGATGATCCGGACTTCGTGTGATGTCTGCCGGATTTGGTGGTGATTTTTCTGGATAAAGTCATCCAGCAGGGTCCCGGCCCGTTTGGCTTTCGGGCGGCTGATCCACGTCGCCAATGCGTCCAGCACGGGATCATCCGCGGCGAGGAAGAGGTGGTGGAGACGCACCTTGACCTGTCCGCGGGCGCCGCTCGGCCGGACCGAGAGCAGGTTGTGGACGTTGTCGGTAAGGGTCAGCTCGAGCCGCAACCCCGAGCGCTGTTCGAGCGTTTCTCGCAGCTGATTTGTGCTGTACCATGGAAATTCAAGTTGCATGAGTCGACTATTCTCCCGCAATGTTTTTACCAAAAGGTAACGATCCGGAGCCGATATTGCAATTCCGCGAGCGACAGAAAAATTGAGCCTGGCTGCGTTAACACGTAGGATAAGCAGATAATGAGCCGGTCGACGCTTATTTACGACGGGGATTGCCCGCTATGCTGCCGGGCTGCCGCATGGGCGGAGAAGCATGCCCGGCGCGGTGCGCTGGAGCTGCTTCCGTGCCAAGACGAAGACCGGGCGCGGCGTTTTCCGGCGGTCACCCGCGAACAGTGTCTTGCCGCCATGCAGCTGGTCATGGCGGACGGCCGTGTCTATTCCGGGGAGGAGGCACTGCCCTTGTTGCTGGATTTGATGGCCGGCTGGCATTGGCTGGCACGCATTTTACGTTTCCCGGGCATCCGCCATGCGTCGCCCGCAGCCTACCGGTGGATTGCCAGTCACCGCTACGCGTTTTCGACCCTTGCCGGACGCGGTCGCGGGGCCGCTTGCGGCCGTAACGACGCCGCGTCGCACAATGAGTCGCACAATGAAAGGAATGGATGTGGGCAGTAACAGAAAAACCTATTTGCCGAATTCAAAACCGTGTTTCATCTGCGGAGAAGAGAACCCCGCAGGCCTCCAGGCGCGTTTCTATGTCGATGACGACCTGGTCAAAGCGTCGTTCACCGGTGCGGAACATCATTGTGGATTCGCCAACGTGATGCACGGCGGGATCGTCGCCGCGCTGCTTGACGAGTGCATGGGCTGGGCGGTCTCCCGCAAGATCCATCGCATGTGTTTCACGGGCGAGCTTACCGTGCGCTACCTTAAGCCCGCCCCCGCAGATCGCCCGCTGACCGCCTGCGCGGAGTGCGTCAAAGCCAACCGACGGCTCAGCACCGCGCGCAGCTGGCTCGTGGATGACGAGGGAACGGAATACGCCCGGGCCGAGGGCCGTTTCATCCCCCTGTCCGTTGAAGATACGCTCGAAGTCGACGACCACCTGCTGTATCGCGGCGGCGAAGAACGCGTCTTCGACTGCCTGCGTGAAACGCCGTAACGTCGGTCCGATTCAGGCCGGCTGCTGGCTAATCGAAAAACAGCACCGGCGACCAGGCCTGTTTGCCGTTGGCATCGGTGATCGTCGCGCGCACATACGCCAACTTGCGTTTCATGGTGAACGTTCCTTTGGTAAGCGGCTCCGTGCTTGCGAGGATCTGCGCGCCGTTGGGTGCAGGCGCGTAGAACTGAATCTTCTGCACAGGAGAGCATTCCACGACCACGGTATCGTCTTCGACCCGCAGATCCGTGAACTCCGGTCCCGTC
Organism: Candidatus Hydrogenedentales bacterium; assembly: GCA_050950105.1. Taxonomy (GTDB): domain Bacteria; phylum Hydrogenedentota; class Hydrogenedentia; order Hydrogenedentales; family SLHB01; genus UBA2224. Next base: position 569,906 of record JBMNGZ010000001.1, read on the forward strand.
GACGCGTAGAACGCGCCCGCGCGCAACGCCGCCATGATCGCATCGAGCGTCAGGGATTCGGCCTTGATCATCGTCCACGCCATGCGCAAGGCATTGTCGCCGTGCACATCGTCCACGGCAATGGCGGGGATCCGCCAGCCACGGGACAGCAGGTGGTCCCAGTGCACTGAACTGTCCGCCCGCCCATTGAACCGGCACGTCGAGTTATACACCTCCATGGCCGCGACGCCATGTTCTCTCAACGGGAGAAGTTCATCGAGAGTGAATCCGCACCAGTACGGATGCGCGGCCGCGACAAAGGTCCCCGCCTCACGCAAAATCTTCAAACGTTCTTCCATGGGCGTATCTTTCTCAAACGACAGGCCCAGCGGGACGTTGAGGCACAGGAGATGGTAGACCATCGCCGGATTCGGCGATTTCGGATGCGTTTCCATGCCGCTGATGAGGAGAAAATCTTCGGTACAAAATGGCGCGACATCGCTGGTTTTTTCATGGTCGGTCACTGCGAGGATGTCATATCCGTGCGATTTGTATTGCTCGACGCGCACGGGAAGATCCACGTCGCCGTCCGAGACCGTGGTGTGTGCGTGAAGGTTGGCCTTGTACCACGAACCCGGCAAGGTAAACGGGTTCACCGGTGTTTGTTCCGCCGCCCATGCCCCGACACAGAGCCCCATGACCACAAAGAAAGCAGTCTGAAAAAATACAGCAGCTCGCATTGCACCCATCCTTTCCCTACTGGTTGTGTTGCCAAGGGCAGGATACCGATCTTGCAACCCCATGGCAAGGGCAGGGAAGGGCGGTGGCCGCGCAGCGCTTCACCGGTCTGGCGTTGATAAAGGCGGGGCGCCATGCGCGTTGGCGCGTTTACGTTCGGATTCGTGGCGGATTATTGTGACCGATTGGGGTTTTTTGGAAACCACCCCCGGGCGACGCGCTCCTCCTGTTCCTTGATCTCGTGAATGGTCCACAGCGATGAGAAGCCCACGACTCCGAGAGTTACGGAACCGTAGGTGTTATCCACCAGGAGCGAGAGAGCCACGCACACGAGGCCCAGCACCAGAAAAACGGGCCAGATGCGCGCGCCGAAGTAGTACTCCCCTTTGATCACCACGGGGTGAAAGAGGCCGATCGCGAGAAACGCCACTGCACCGAGTATCACGCCCTGATAATTCACACTGCTCCTCCCGGGCCGGGCCGCGTCACCGTGCGGCCGCGCTGTTCTGACACCTGTATCCCGCCGCCGCACGCCTTGGGAAGGCGGGCGCCTGCCTCAGTTGGCACATATTCGCTCGACATGGGGCAGGAGCGCGCATCCATACCGCAGATGTCGTGGCAATTGCGCCCCTGTGAACTCTTACGCAACCACCGTGCCGCGAAAAACGCCGCGGCGCAGACAATCAAGCCAACCACCAGCAATTCCAACATTGTGCTATCTCCTTCGGAGAACCGGCCGCTGGAGCGCTGCTCGTACCCGTTTCAGGGGTCCGGGCTCGCTTTCCGTAGCGTCACCGGTCCGCCGCTCGTTGTATCACGATATCCCGAAACCCAACAGAAGGCCTCCCTGGTAAATAAGCACGGCCAACACGATGGCGATCATTGTAGAATAACCCGTGGAGAAGAGCGCCCATTTCCACGAGCCACTTTCCCGCCGGATCATGGCCATGGTCACGAAGCACGGGGCATAGACCATTACAAAGACCATCAAGGCAAATCCTTTGAGGGAATTCCACGTGGGATCCGCGGCCAGGCGCTGCGAAAGTGCCTGGGCCTGCTCGGGTTCTACGTCGCCCATGGCCATAGCGGTCCCGAGGGTGCCCACGACCACTTCTTTTGCCATGAAGCCACCCACCAGCGCGATGTTGGTGCGCCAGTCAAACCCCGCATACTGCGTGATTGGCTCCAGCGCGCGGCCAAAGCGACCCGCATAGCTGTGCGCCAGCGCATCTGCAGCCTCTTCCGCTTCACTCGTGTGCAGCGAGGCGGCGGCCGGAAGCGCTGCGCTTTCCGGGGCGGGCTCAGGCGGCCGCGGGAAATACATCAGCGCCCACAACAGCACATTAATGGCCAGGATGATGGTTCCCGCCTTCTTCATGTACATCCAGGTGCGATCCCAGGTATGCAGGAACAGGCTGCGTAAAACCGGCAGGTGGTACGGAGGCAGTTCCATCACGAATGGCGTTTGCTCGCCCCGGACCACAAACTTCCGAAGCACCCAGGCGGCGCACAGCGCAACCACCCACGACATCGCCCACAACAACAGCATCATCTGCGTGTGGCGATGCGGAAAGAACGCGGCGATCAACATCGCGTAGACCGGCAGCTTCGCTCCACAATTCATGAACGGCGCCACCAGCATCGTGATCAAACGGTCTTTTTCTTCGCGCAGGGTCCGCGTAGCCAGGACCCCCGGCACCGCACAGCCCCCGGCACCGAGACCGCCCGACACGATCAGGGCAAGGATCGATTTTCCCTGCAGGCCGAAGGTCTGAAGCATGCGATCGAGAATAAACGCCACGCGCGCAATGTATCCGGAGTCTTCCAGGGCGGATATCAGTAAAAACATGGTGAAGATGAGCGGCACGAACCCCAAAACCCCGCCGACACCGGCAATCAACGCATCGCTGATCAGTGAATGCAGGACGGGGGCTCGCGACTCCAGACCCGCCACCGCATCGCCCAGGCCCTCAAAAAGCCCTTCCACCCAGTCAACCGGCGAATACCATTCCCCGAACCACGGAACCCAGGCCCATTCCATCGACACCTTGAATACCGTGAAAAAAAGCGCCGCCACGACTGCGACCAGAATCAACGGGCCCAAAATTCGATGACATACGATCATGTCGATGCGGTCGGTGCTCATTTCACGAGCTTCACCCGACAGGGTCACGCATTCCCTCATGATGCCGGCAGCATACCCGTAACGGCGTTCGGCAATGATCGTTGGGCAATCGTCGCCGCAATGCCGTTCGATGGCCTTCATGCCCTTCCGGGCCGCTTCAAGAAGCTCCGCAGCCCTCTCGCCGCCCAGTTCGGTCACTTTCTTTTCGACCTCGGGGTCGCCCTCGAGCAGCTTTACGGCCAGCCACCGCGGATTGTAGCGCGCCGCCAACCGCGGCAGGCCCTGTGCACATTCCGCCAGCCGGTCAACTTCTTCGTCCACTTCATGGCCGTAGGTTACGGGGCGCGGGGTTACGGACACTTTGCCGTCGAGCGCATCGAGGCAGCACTGCAGCAGTTGCTTAATTCCCGTGCCCTTGCTTCCCACCGTGGGCACGACCGGGACGCCGAGCAAGTCCGACAGTTTGGTATGGTCGACCTCGAGCCCGCGCCGCTGAGCCACATCCACCATATTGAGCGCGAGCAGCAACGGCGCTCCCATCTCCATGATCTGGATGGCCAAATATAAGTGGCGTTCGAGGTTCGACGCATCGAGCACATCCACCACCAGGTCCGGGCTGTCCTCGATGATGAAATTGCGAGCCACCAGCTCTTCCTGAGAATATGCCGTCAGCGAGTAGGTCCCGGGCAGATCCACCACGTCGAGGCGCCGCCCGTTGAGCCGGGCCACCCCTTTTTTGCATTCCACCGTCACCCCGGGGTAATTGCCCACGGTCTGAGTCGCCCCGGTCAGGTGGTTGAACAGGGAGGTCTTACCCGCGTTCGGGTTGCCTGCAATCGCAATGCCCGCCACGTCACAATTCCTCGATTTCGATACGCCTGGCTTCGTTCATGCGTAAGGCAAGCGAATACCCTTTGAGGGTGATTTCGACCGGGTCGCCCAGGGGCGCATGGCGCTCGACGTACAGCTCCGTCCCCCGGGTAATGCCCATGTCGAGCAGGCGCTGGCGGAGCCCGGGGGCCCCTTCCCCTCGGATGCGCACAATGCGCGCGCGGTCCCCGCTCACAAGGTCAAAGAGCGTCTTGGTGCTCATGAGATTCCTGCTGCAAGTGCGTTCAATCCGCACCGTTCAAGACGTTACCCAGAAGGTCGGCGCGCCGGATGGCTCGCACTGAATCAGACCTGGCCGCGAATTCGCCTAGACCACCTCGACGCGTTCGGCCATTCCACGGCCAATCGCGATGCGGCAGCCTCGACATAGGACGACCTGCGGTCCGCTGGCCCCGCCGGTAAGCACCCGCAATGCTGTACCCGGCAATACGCCGAGATTGGTCAACATTTCCTTAAAACCACACCCGCCAAGCAATCGGACAACGCACACCGTCTCGTCAGCGCGTGCGTCACTCAGCATTCGGGTCTGTGGATGTTCCATCGTATGCATGTCCATGCTCATTGGCCCGCGACAGTCAATCCCGCCCATTGGGCAGACTGCTGCGGAATTCGCCTGCCTTATCGTCCCACTGCAATCGTGCCTCGGACGCCGTCCCCACAAAGTCGATGAAGCGAACCAGCCGTTCCAACACCAGCGGCGACATGGCGTGTTCCATGCCGCACGCGGCTGCCTCCGCTTCGCTACTTTCGACGCCCAGCACGTCTACAAAAAAGCTGTGCAATGCCTCGTGGCCGCGGACCACCTCTTTGGCCAATCGCAGGCCTTCCGGGGTCAGGGTCACCAAGTCATACGGCTCGTAATTTACCAGACCGCGCTCTTTCAGCGCGTGCAGCGCGCTCGTGACCGATGAACTGTTGACATTCAGCCGGTCGGCAATGTCTTTTGCCCGCGAGGCCTGTTTTTCCTGTACAATATGAAAAATGGCTTCCAGGTAGTCCTCGAGGCTGGCACTGAGCCGCTCGCCCGACATATTCTTTCATCTCTCTTAATAATTTAGACGCGTCAAACAATTATAGCTTCAACGAAGTGCTGAGTCAATTAATTCCAGCTATTCTTGAAGTGACGACACCGGATACCCGGAATACGGTGTTTTTGCTGAAAATCCCGGGAATCGACCCGCGAGCGGAAAAGAAAATTGGATCCCGGCACCTACTGACCCTGGATCGAGCCCAAACTGGGCATCCGGAAAGACGGGCCTCGAAGATGCTCGCGCTTGAAGGTCCCGCTCAGGTCCCGCTCCGGTTCAGCTTTCCACGGCAGGCGCGGGCAGGGCGGGCTGCGGAAAAATCAACGCGTATGCCTGCGGCTGGGATACGCCTTCTTGACCTCCCTGCGTCACTTTTGTTGAAATGCGTCATAATGAAATCAACACGGAAGCGCGCGTCTCGACCGGTCCTTTCATGCCGCTTTGAAGGAGTGCGCTTGCCATCCAGTCCAAACAACCTGAGGGGGTGCCTGTCATGAGAGGTATTCTGTCCTGCCTGATGGTTATTATGCCTGCCACAGTTGCCTGGCAAGCGAGCGCCCAACTGGCCGAACCCTGGCAGGCACGCTATGCAGGGGAAGATGCCACGGGTCCGCACGTCATCGCGCTGTGGAATTTCGACGAAAGCGGAGACACGGTCGCCGATGCCTCCGGAAACCAGCACACGGGCACGTACCGGGGTGGGGCATGGCGCCCGGATGGCCATTTTGGCGGCTGCCTGGAGTCGTATCCCGGATGGCCTGTCGAGGATGTCCGACACGCGGTGCAAGTCAAAAACGCGCCGTCGCTGTCCCCTCAGGGGGCGTTCACCGTGGAAATGTGGCTGTGCCCAGCCGAGACCTTCGAAGGCTACGACGAGGCGTTTCTGATCGACAAGAAATATGTCGCTCATACCGATTACCAATGGGTGCTCGACAAGCCGAATACGCTCGGCCAGCGGCGCATGCGTCTGGTTCTCGGATTTGGAGAGGACTCCGACACCTGGTGGTCCCCGGAAGCCGCGGTATTTCCGAAAGACACCTGGGCGCACATTGCCTTTTCTTATGACGGTGCCGGCACGGTTCACTTCGTGCACAATGGCCGCTCGCTGGGCAAGGTCACCAAAGCGGGACGCGGCAGCATCTGCCCGGGCGACCATTTCCTCTCCCTGGGCGATCGCGTCGGCAGCCTGTACCACGGTTTCCCCGGACGGATGGACGAGATCCGCATCACGCAGGGCATGCGCGAGTTCCGCCCGCTGACGGTCACGGCGGAACACCCCCGGAGCGCCTACCTGCGCATGGAGCCCGCGCCGCAACTGCAGTTCCGGCTGACCAATATGCGCCGGGATACCCTGGCTGGAGCCACGGTTACCATCGGCGTGCCGGGCCTGGCCCCACAGAGCTATCCCGTGCCGGAGCTAGACGGAGGCGCGTCGCACCTTTTTGAATACGCTTTCGACACCCATCTGCGCCCCGACGTCTATCCCGTGACCGTAGAATGCCACTTGGGTGATGTGGGCGACGCGACGGGCGCGTGGGCCTGCCGCGACTCGTTCGAGGTGACCCTCGTTGCCCGCAAGCCGCCGCTCCGGATGCCGGTCGTGATGTGGGGGGTCGGCGGCGTGGAATCGGTCACCGAAAACCTCCCCGTGCTCAAGGACATCGGATTCACGCACTGCCTGGGACTGCGCTGCAATTTCCCGACCATCTGGGACGCCGGCGCCCCCACCACCGCCGTCAGCGACAAGGAACTCGAGGCCAGCCGGCGGATGCTGGATCAGGCCCTCGTGAATGATCTCGGCCTCGTGATCAGCCTGGGCCTCGGCCACTGGCTCGAGAACAAGCCCGAACTCTTGCGTTACGACCGCGACGGCCAGCCCTACGACCGGCCCAATATCTGCTGCAACTTTCCTGAACTGACGCCGTTTGCGGAGCATGTGGGCGCCTCGGTCGCAGAGACCTTCGGGGCCTTTCCCGCGTTTAATGCAGCCCTCATCAACACGGAGGTGCGCGACGGAACGCAGCTGTGTTTTCACGACCACGACCGGGAGCTGTACCGGGCGAAAACCGGCAAGGAATTCCCGGAGGCCGCCGTCCGCAAGAATGGCGTCTCGTATGGCAAGATCGAAGATTTTCCTCCGTCGCGCGTGATTCCCGACGACGATGAACTGCTGCAGTACTTTCGCTGGTTCTGGCGCGAGGGCGATGGCTGGAACGCATTTCATTCCGCCATCAACAGCGGCCTGAAATCCACCGGACGCTCCGATCTGTGGAGCTTTTTCGATCCGGCGGTGCGCGTCCCGGCCCTGTGGGGCAGCGGCGGCAACGTCGATTTCCTCTCACACTGGACCTACAGCTACCCCGACCCGATCCGGATCGGTCTGACCGCCGACGAGCTTTTCGCCATGGCCAAAGGCGGCCCGGAAGGGCAGGATGTGATGAAGATGACCCAGATCATCTGGTACCGCTCCCAGACGGCGCCTCTGGCTGATGCCGCCGCGTCCACCGACGCTGCGTCGCCCTGGGAAGACCGCGACCCCGACGCCAACTACATCACCATCGCCCCCACGCATCTGAGAGAAGCCTTCTGGACCAAAGTGGCACGCCCCATTAAAGGCATCATGTACCACGGTTGGCAGTCGCTGGTTCCGACCGAGGGCACTTCGGCCTATCGCTTTACCCACCCGGAGACGCGCTACGCCCTCACGCAGCTCATTGCCGATGTGATCCAGCCCCTGGGGCCCAGCCTGCTCCAGGTGCCCGGCGCAGCCGCTGACGTCGCATTCCTCGAGAGTTTCACCTCGGCGATGTTCGCCAGCCGGGGCACCTACGGCTGGGGCGGCTCCTGGGGCGGCGACGCCTACCATGTGCTGCTCTACGCCCGACTGCAACCCGAGATCATCTACGAAGAAACCATCATGAAAAGCGGCCTGGACGGATTTCGCGTCCTCGTGATGGCGGATTGCGACGTGTTGCCCGAGCCGGTCGCCGAACGCGTCCTCGCCTTCCAGCAGGCGGGTGGAATCATCGTCGGAGACGAACGCTTGTGCCCCGCGATCCGCCCCGACATCGTCCTGAGCGCCTATGAGCGCACAAAACAGGCCGACGTGGACAAGCAGGCGCTCCTGGAACGGGCACAGCTCCTGCGCGAAGAGCTGGGCGACCGGTACCGGCCGTATGTGGACTCCACGGAGGCGGAAGCCCTGCCCTACCGCCGCGCGTTCGGTTCGTCGGATTACCTCTTCGCCATCAACGACCGCCGCGAATTCGGCCATTACGTCGGCCATCATGGCCTCGTCATGGAAAACGGCCTGCCCATCAGCGCCCAATTCACCATGAACCGGGCGGCCGGGTTTGTCTATGACCTCCTTGAGCATCGGAGGGTCGCCGTGGAAAGCGACGGCGCCACGCTGCGCATTCCCGTCGAACTGGCGCCGGGCGGCGGAGGTCTCTGGTTGATTACGGAAAACGCCATTGACACGCTTCGTGTTGATGCTCCAGCTGAGGTGCGTCCCGGCCAGGACCTGCCCGTCTCGATCACGGTGGCCGACGAAACCGGCGCCGCCGTGAAAGCCGTCGTGCCCCTCGAGATCGAGTTGCGCGACCCGGACGGCCGGCGCGCGGAATTCAGCGGCTATTACGGCGCCCTGGACGGCCGTTTGTCCGTCACGTTCACGCCCGCTGCCAACGATACGCCGGGGATGTGGACGGTTGAGGCGCGGGAGCTGGCTTCAGGCATCGCGACCCGCGCGTATTTCCGCCTGGCGGAATAATACGTCACCTACGCTGCCGCTCCAGGCGCCCCCTTCGAACTTTCGGCCGGCAATGGGGTCATATAGACGCCGGAACGCTGCATACCGGTTTCTCTCGGTTAGACTACCGGGTGGAATCCCGCAGCGTTTCGGCAGAGAATGGCCCTGGCTGGATGAGAGTGGACCACGGGAGACATGACGATGAAAACGTTATGGGGCGGGGTTGTGACGTCTGTGGTACTGCTGAGCGCCGCGATACTCGTTGTACCGGGGGCGGCCGCGCAGGAGCTCGACTTCCTCGAACGCTTCGCATTGGCCGAAGACCGCGAAGAAGCGCTCAAAGAACTTGTGCCGGGCACGCGGGACTATTTCTACTTCCACTGCCTGCACTTCCAGAACTCGGGCCGTCTCGACGAAGCCGACGCGGTGCTCCAGGCCTGGCACCGGATGGACAAAAATTCCTCCGGGCTCGATCAAATGCGCAACCGGCAGGCACTCCTGCGATACGGCGGTGATCCCCAACCTTCGCTGGACTATCTGCGCCAGAAGCTGGGCCTTCATTTTAACCACGAACGCAAGATTCCCGGCGCGAAATCCAGTCTCCCCACTGCCCTGGAACCCGGCATCATCTCCCGCGAGACGCTCGCTCGACAGGCATGGGCCCACCACGACGGGCGTCTGGAGGGATTCGAGGATTCCGCCCTGGACTGGCTCGCAGACCAGGAACTGAGCGGCCCGGCGTTGCGCGAATGCCTCGGCCGGCTCACGCGGCCTGATAACGAGCACCTGCCGCGGCTGGTGGCGGCTGATCTTCAGGCCGAAGGAAGCGCGGGCTTCGGCTCGCTGCCCATCCACCAGAACCTCCTTCTGACCCAGCTCGATGAGCTGCTCGCGCTCCAACTTGACCTGCTTAACAACGGTGAGTTTATTGCCGCGTATCTCGCAAGGCTCGCGCCGGGCGCTGACGAAAACCTGCAGACCGAACCCGCCGTCCGACAGGCCTGGCTTGACCGGCTGGAGGCTTTTACGGCACGCCTGAGCCCGGTCCACAATTCTTCGAAGGCCTGCGTGCTGTACCAGCGCCTGGCCCATGATCGCGCGCAGGGCGTGCACGACAAGGACCGCTTCCTGGCCTACCTTCAGCTCCCGCGTAACGCGCCGTACATCAACCGCGATTTCATGAAACGGCCAGAAAATCAGAACGTCGCGGCGGATCTCCGGCAAACCTGCGCCGGTTTACCCCCCATCCGCGACGATCAGGAACTGGTACGGGATTATCTCGAGCATTTCTTCATCACGGAAGACTCCTATCAACCCTACGCTGAATTTCTCGAGGAAGGCTATCTCAAGCGCGTCTTCGCCGAGACCCGGATCCTCCACGGCATCGGAGATCTGGAGCAATGGACCGCCTGGCTGACGCCCGGCGATTTCCAGCAGCTTAAAGAACGGGTGGAGATCAAATTTGACCCCACCAACAGAGAGCAGTATGGCGCCGGCGACCCAGTCAACGTGAAGATATGGACCAAGAACACCGGCACGCTGATCGCCCGCGTCTTCGAAGTGAACACCGACGCCTTCTACCGCCGGTACCGGCGCGAGATCAACACCGACATCGATCTCGCCGGGCTGGTCGCCAATGAAGAGCAGATGTATACGTACAAAGACCCGCCTTACCGGAAAGTCCTGCGCACGCTGGAATTCCCAAGTATCGACCACCGCGGGGTTTATGTCGTCGAACTCATCGGCAACGGCAAGAGCAGCCGCGCGATCATCCGGAAAGGAGCGCTCACCTTCCTCTCACGCACCAGCACCGCCGGCCAGGTGTTCACCGTGCTGGATGAACACGGCACGCACGTGAAAAACGCCAGCATCTGGATGGCAGGCCACGAATTCCAGGCCGACGAAGAGGGATACGTCACCCTCCCGTTCAGCACCCAGCCCGGCGAGCAGACGATCGTATTGTCGGACGGCACGTTCTCAGACCTTGCGCGATTCAGCCATGAGGGCGAAGAGTACGAACTGTCGGCGGGCTTCATCCTTGATCGCGAATCACTCCGCCAGGGCGGCACAGCCGTCGTGGGCGTGCGTCCCGCGCTCTATCTGAACGGCGTGCCCGTGACGCTCTCTGTGCTCGAAGAACCCAGGCTCGTCATCACCTCCACCAGCAATGAAGACATTACCTCAATCCGGGAGATACCCGATTTCGAATTATTTGAGGATCGGTTATCCGTGCACGAATTCCGTGTGCCGGAAGGCCTGTATCACATGACCCTGACCCTGAAGGCCAAAGTAAAACCATTCACCAGCCCCGAACCGGTCGACCTTGCCGCGAGCAGACACGTCACCATCAACTGGATCGACAAAACGGAGAACACCGAAAGTGTCTTTCTGACCCGAAACGCCGACGGATACCTCCTCGAACTTTTCGGAAAAAGCGGGGAGGTCAAGGGCGGACGCCTTCTCCAGCTCGAATTGAAGCACCGTGATTTCCGGTATTCCGTCCACGTGCCACTTCAGACGGACGGCCAGGGTCGCGCCCGGCTCGGCGCCCTCGCGGATATCGACTGGCTCCGAGCCTTTTCGCCCGACGGGCAATTGCACCATTGGACACTGGTGAACGATGCCGCGGCCTATCCGTCCATTCTTCAGGGCGTCTCCGGCGAGACGCTGTATCTGCCCTATACGGGCGATGCGATCGCGCCTGAGCGCTCCGAACTGGCGTTCTTCGAATTGCGCGGCGGCTACATGGCCGACCGCTTCGCCAATCTTCGCATCGAAAATGGCTTCATCGCCATTACGGGCCTGGAATCCGGCGATTACGAGCTGACCCTCAAAGCAATTCCGCATCAGATCGCGGTGCATGTGACAAAAGGCGAGACGCGTCTCGGCTACGCCATGGGCGCATTTCGCCGGCTGCAGGAGATTAACCCCGCGCCCGTCCAGGTCACGGCCATTGAACCAGCGGACGACACCATTCGGATCTCGATCGCGAACGCTTCATCTGCGACGCGGGTTCACGTGGCCGCGACCCGGTTTGTTCCGGTCTTTTCCGAATTTGCGCATCTGGGCATTCCCATCGAGCGCCCCGGCATGAGTTATGTGCCGGCTCCCCTGTCGGCCTACACGTCGGAACGCGCCATCGGAGACGAATATCAGTACATCCTTGACCGCCGGTATGCCCGCAAATATCCGGGAAACATGCTTGAACGTCCGAGTCTTCTGCTGAATCCGTGGGCGCTTACAGAAACCGAGACTGGCCGCCAGGATGCCGCGGAGGGCGAGCCGCCGGTGCCTGCTCCCGCGCCGCAAATGCTCGCCAGGGAGGCTGGCGGAGCCGCTGAAGAATCCGGCGAAATCGAAGTTGAAGTGGATTATTCCAACCTCGATTTTCTCGGTGGCGAAGCGGCTGTCTTTCTAAATCTGGCACCCGGCCCGGATGGAGTCGTGACGATCCCGCGCGACCGATTGAACGGCCGCCATCACATGCACGTATTTGCCGCCGACCCGCGCAACACCGTCTACCGGCAACGGGCCCTTTCCGAAGACAGCACCCCCTTCCAAGACCGGCGCCTGACAAAAGGCATTGATTCGAAGTCACATGCGACCGAATCAAAACGCATCACCGTCTTGAACAAGGACGATGCCTTAACCCTTCAGGCGAACGGCGCGCTCGAATTCGAGGTCTACGACACCATCGACAAGGTCTACGCGCTGTACAACACGCTTCTCCCCGATTCGCCACTCGCCCGATTTTCCTTTGTGTCTCACTGGCCGTCGCTGAGCGAGGAGCAGAAGCGCGAGAAGTATGCCGAGTTCGCCTGCCATGAACTGAATCTGTTCCTGCAGCGCAAGGATCCGGCTTTCTTCGATGCGACCGTAAAGCCGTTTATTGCCAACAAACTCGACAAAACCTTCCTCGATCACTATCTTCTCGGCGACGAGCTGGCGGCATACCTCGACCCCTGGCGCTACAGCCGGCTCAACACGCTCGAGCGAATCCTGCTCGCCGAGCGCGTCGCCGCCGAGCGTGAAAACACGCTGCGTTTCATAACCGACCAATACAACCTGATTCCGCCCGATGTCGACCGGTTCAACCACCTGTTTATGACCGCCCTGCGCGGCCGCTCGCTAGAAGTTACCGCACCGGCACGCGGATTCGGGGGCGGGGCGCTCTTCGCGGGCAGGCGAGGCGCCGGAATGGATATGGACGAGGACTGGGGGGAGTTTGAAGTAACCAGCCCCAGCGCGGCACCCGCCGATGAGGAAGCCCTTGCTATGCAGCTCGGCGCCGCCGAAGAGGCGGCGCCGGCGGAAGCGGCAAAATCGACACCGGACCGTGTTTTTCTGAAAGACGAAAAACGCCGCGAGCGATACCGTGCCCTGTACACCGCCATGGAAAAAACCCGGGAATGGGTCGAAAACAATTACTTCGAACTGCCCGTCGAGCAAGAGACGACCGAGCGGGTCTCCGTTAATGCGTTCTGGCGCGACTATGCCGGACGTGATGCCTCCGCGCCCTTTCTGTCGGGCAACCTGGCGGAAGCGTCGCGCAACTTCACTGAAGTGATGATCGCGCTGGCCGTACTCGATCTTCCGTTTGAAGCCGACGAACACCAGATCGAACGCAGCGCCGCCCGGATCACCCTCACGGCCGGCGGACCTTCGGTCGTCTTTCACAAGGAAGTAACCCCCGCTGATATGCCGGAGGATGCGCTTCCGATCCTGGTCAGCCAGAACTTTTTCCGTCTCGACGACCGCTTCCGCTGGGTTGACAACGAGCGCGTTGATAAATTCGTCGTTGACGAGTTTCTCACCCAGGTCGTCTATGGATGCCAGACCGTTGTGACGAATTCCACGTCGTCCCGCCAGCGTCTCGACGTCCTACTACAGATCCCCGAAGGCGCCGTTCCAGTCGAGCGCACGCAATACCTCAAAACCTACAGCCTCGCACTCGAGCCATATCATACGGACACGCTTGAAACGTACTTCTACTTCCCGGAGGAAGGTCTCTTCCAGCATTTCCCGGTCCATGTGGCCAAAGACGGTAAACTCGCCGCGTTTGCGGAACCCGTCACCATGAAGGCCGTTGCCGCACTCAGCAGCATCGACACGGCATCCTGGCCTTATGTTTCACAGCAGGGCACCGACGAAGAGGTCTATCAGTACCTGCGAAACGAGAACATCCACGTCAGCAACCTCCACACCATCAACCTCGATTTGATCGCCTGGCGCATGAAAGATCCGGCGGTGTTCGCCAACACGCTGGACCTATTGCGGCAGCGCCGGGCTTTTGCCCCAACCCTCTGGTCGTATGCCCTCTTGCACAACGATGCGGACGCCGCGCGCGAATACCTGCAGTTCCGAGACGATTTCGTGCAGCAGTGCGGCGCGGCCATCGACAGCCCCCTGCTCCGCCTGGATCCGGTGCTCCGGAAAACCTACCAGCACATGGAATACAGTCCGTTGGTCAACGCGCGGGCGCACCGGCTGGGACCTCGCCGCGTTATCGTCAACGAGCGTCTCGCCGCGCAATATACCCGCCTGCTGGATATCCTGGCGCACCGGCCCGCGCTCGATCAGCACGATTTGATGTCGGTGGCCTATTATCTGATGCTCCAGGACCGGATTGAGGACGGCCTGGCCTTCCTGGGCAAAATCCGGCCGGATGCGATCGATATGCGGCTTCAGTACGATTACCTGGCCTGCTGCGCGGCGTTTTATACCGAAGAACCCGAAAAAGCGGCTACGATCGCCGATACGTATGCGTCGTACCCCGTGGACCGCTGGCGCAAGCGCTTTGCCAACGTCGCCGCTCAGGTTCGCGAAATCCAGTCCGCCACGACGACCGTGATCGATGCCAGGAGCCGGGAACAGGTCCAGGAACAGCTCGCTCAGACCGAGCCGGACTTCGAGTTCAAGGTCGAGGCCAGGCAGGTCACCATCGCCTACCAGAATCTTACGGCCTGCCGTGTGGCCTACTATCTCATGGACATCGAGCTGCTGTTCTCGCGGGACCCGTTTGCCAGGCAGGGTGCGGGTCATTTCTCAACAGTCCGGCCCAACTTCACCGAAGAGCGCGAACTTCCCGCCTCGCAGAGCACCCTGACTTTCGAACTGCCGCCGCAATTCAGCAGCAGCAACGTCTTGATCGAGATCAGCGCCGGCGGGAAGACACAGACTCAGACCTGGTACGCGGCCAACCTCGCGGTTCAGGTGATCGAAAACTATGGCCGGCTCCGGGTCACGAAGCTCGAAACCGGCCAGGCGCTGCCAAAAGTCTACGTGAAGGTGTACGTCCGCTTGCAGAGCGGCGAGATCCGCTTTTACAAAGATGGATATACCGACTTGCGCGGCCGCTTTGATTACAGCTCGCTCAACACCGACGACCTGGATCAGGTGGAGCAGTTCGCGTTGCTGATACTCAGCGAAACCGACGGCGCCGCCGTGCGTGAGGCTGCGCCGCCTAAACGCTGAACACAGGACATAGCCCGAAGCGAACCGCCGGCCTGCCCGGCACGTGTGAGCTGCATGTCCTGACCTTTGAGCAGCGGGCGCGCAGAGCCGCTGGTCCTACTCCTCCTCGGGGCCTTCATTGTAGGTACACGTGAGCGGCTTCCCGAAGAAATGGTGATCGCTGAAATCGAGGAGAGCCTCGTAATCCTCGGGGAGATGTGCGTGCTTGCCCTCGCGAAAATGCATCGCGTTATTTTCCGGGACCTCGAGAAAATCGAACACGGGCTGGGCGGCGCGCCACGCCGCGGCCGTTCCGATGGGATTGGCCCACAGATCGCCGAAGGCGTCAGTCGACAGGACCGGGCGGGGGGCGACCAGTGCCCGCAGGAAATGCTGGTCGAAGGGCAGCTCGGCTTCTTTTTCCGCAAAGCGGCTGAAATCTTTGTGGAACCAGCTTTCGAAGCGTGAGGGCCGCGTGATGGCTTCCAGGGTTTCGCATTCGGGACCGTAACGCCGGTACGCCGCCGCACCGCCACAGCCCGAGCCGTTCGGCACGACGATGGCAAACCGCTCGTCCAGCGCCCCCGCGAGCAGGGCGGTCTTGCCCCGGCGCGAGTGTCCCGTGACCACGACGCGTTGCGCATCCACTTCGGGCACGGTCAGAAGATAGTCGAGTACACGCGACGCGCCCCAGGCCCAGGCCCCGAGGCTTCCCCAGTCGCAGTCGGGAAACATGGCCTGTGCCGGCCCGATCTTGTCGCCGCCCTGGGTATCAAAATCGAAATCCTCATGCTCATAGCAGACGAAGGCATAGCCGCGCTCGTTGATCACCTGCACCTCCGGATACTTCAGCCCCACGCAGAGGATCACGGGAAACGGGCCTGAATCCTTCGCCGGCAGGTAGATTTCGACCCGAACGGGGAACGGGTTCTCAGCGCCCACCGCCAGCCGGACGTCGCGAAACAGCGTCGCGTCAGCATTCTGCAGCTCTTCCGTCAGAATGACCGCGTGGGCAATCGGAACCGACACGGTCGGGACGCTCCCGTATTGGTGGCGCAGCAGGAGATCGCGCATTTCCGTACGGCGCGCTTCCCAGTCCTCCCGCGTTTCGACAGGCGTTCCGTTTTCCAACCGCAGCGGGTCCGGAAATGGCGCATCCGACAGGGCTTCGGGTTCCGTTGCGGCCAGCACAAAGACAGAAGCAACACACACGGCAGAAAACAGCATGACGCAACTCCTTGTTTTTGATCCCCTGCAAGCATCCCATAATCGCCGACCCGATACAACGTGTCATGAAAACGAGCATCCGGAGCCGGCCTCAGGCCATCGCGAGCATTGGCCCGTGCAGTAGCGCCAGGCACGAGCGGCATTCGAGTCCCCTGAGCGGACAAGGCCATGACGGAACAATACAAGCGCCACACGATAAAAGCGGCGACTCGCGCACCTCAGGGCGGGAAAATGGTCCGGATACCCTCGAGTTTTCTGCTCCCCTCGCCCCGGGTGGGCGCGACAATGCCGCCTTCGCCGAACTCATTCCAGGCATAGATGGTGAAGGCCTTCTGGCCCGGCAGGCCCAGGACCGGCGAAGTGGCGAGTGCCGCCTTGATGTCACGGAGCGCGCTGTCCCATTCGCCGCGGGTGGGAAAGGCGAAGCTGGGCCGGGGATCAGACCAGGGGCGGGGCGACCAGCCCGCGGGCAGGTAGGGCATGTGCGGAATGGCATCGCCGCCGTGAGTCTGCCAAGACATCCGGGCATGGTCCAGCAGCGTTTTGTACGGAGACTCTTCGCTGCGCCGTTCCAGCGACGGCACCCCCATGTATACGGCGGTGAAATCAAAGAGCGGCATGACCGGGTGCCCTTCCGGAATGGCCTCGTGCTCGCCAACCCCGCATCCGATGAGCATCTCCCCCGCGCCCGCGTCGCGGACGGACTGACGGAGCTGGTCCAGGCGTTTCTTGCACAAAGCGGGATCCCGGCCGTTCTGCGTGTAGAAGTGATGGAATCCATGCACTTTGAAGACCGGTTTATCGTCTATCCGGAGATATTGCGGGTGCTGGATCCATGAGGTCCAGATCTCAACGCAGCGCGACCAGTCTTCGTCCGTTGCGACTTCGAACGGAGGATGGTTACAGAATTCGAGCATGAACCGCATGCGATGGTTTTCGGGGGAGGCGATGAAGTTTGTCACGCCGCGTTCCAGAAAACGCGCGTTCGGTTCGGCCTCCGTGCCGGGCGGGTTGCAGTACCAGAGGATGGCAAAGAAATCGACGCCGTGGGACGCTGCCGCGATGATCTCCCGATCCACGGTCTCTTGCGTGTTGTACTCGCCCAGCGTGGGCACGCGCTCGGGATAGCGCGGGCGCCAGTCCTCTCCGGCGGCGTCGTGCCATTTGTTGGGGAGGGGTTCCCACCAGCCCGCAAAATAGTTCACGCCGACCAGCACGTCGGCAGGCTGCGCCGCCTGGGCCGGTGCGCTGGCCGCCAGAACGCCTGCGACAACAGCAATCGTCTGCATGAGGATGCTCCTGAACGCGCTCGAATGGGTCGGGTACTTGCCGCGCTCGCGCGTCACTGTCTGCCGGTGCTGCCGAACCCGCCGTCGCCACGGGACGTATGATCGAGCGCATTCACTGCGTCCCATTCGACGCGGGCGACGGGAGCGATAATCATCTGAGCGATCCGCTCGCCGCGCTCGATGGTGAACGGTTCCTGCCCGAGATTGGCGATGATGATGTCGATCTCGCCCCGGTAGTCCGCGTCGATGGTCCCGGGCGAATTCAGCAGCGTCAGTCCGTGCTGAATGGCCAGCCCGCTCCGGGGTCGAATCTGGGCCTCGTAGCCGGGCGGCAGGGCGATACGCAGGCCCGTGGGCACCCGGGCCCGTTCGCCGGGCCGCAAAGTCAGGGGTTCCGGCACGGCAGCCCGCAGATCCATGCCTGCGGCATGGGCCGTTTCGTACTGGGGCAGGGCGATGTCCTCCGTACCGGGTTCGCGAATGATCTGTACGCGCAGCAGAGGGTTCACAGGGGGATCTCCGGCAGCTGCAGCTTGTTTTTTGGTCCCAGTACCGTTATCAAGCATTTTGAGGCCTGTAGAATCCGGTCGGCCAGCTCCTGGACCGCCTCCGCGGTGACCGCATCGACCTGAGCGAGTACCTCATCCACGGGCACCAGGCGGCCATGGTAGATGTACGATTTTGCCATGCGGCTCATGCGATGGAAGGTGTCTTCCAGGGCCATGAGCAGACTGCCCTTGAGCTGTTCGCGGTTCAGCTCGGTTTCCTGGGCGGACAGGCCGTTATCGCGGACATCGCGAAGCTCTTCAAAGGTCGCTGAAAGCGCGCGGTTCAGGTTTTCCGGCGCTACTGCGGCATAGATTCCCAGCAAGCCCGCCCGGTAATACGACGATTGAAACGAGTAGATCGCATACGACAGCCCTTCCTGCTCGCGTATCCGCTCGAACAGGCGCGATGTCGAGCCGCCCCCCAGCGCGTTGCACAAAACGTCGTAGACGAAGCGGTCGGGACTATCCGTGGCCGGGCCGGGAAAACCGACGCAGTAGTGGCTTTGGGCAATTTTTCGCCGACATTCCTGGATACCGGCGCCCAGCGAGGGTGTCTCGTAGGCAGGTACGGCCATAGCGGCGCCCGCCGGCAGCGAAGCGAACGCTTTCCCGATGGCCTCAAGTATTTCGTCGTCGTCGAAATGGCCCGCCGCCGAGATCACCATATTCCCCGGGCGGTACCAGGTGGCGTAGTAGGCGCGCACGTCGTCCGGGGAGAGCTGTTCCACTGATTTCAGCCCTCCGGAGATGGGAGCGCCCAGGGCGTGTCCGGGAAAGAGCTTGCTCATGAACAGGTCATGGATCACTTCTTCGGGAATGTCTGCGTTGGAAGCGATTTCTTCCAGAATGACGTTGCGCTCTTTTTCAAAATCGTAGAGCTGGGAATCGCAGACCAGATCGCCGAGGATCTCGACGGCGGTGTCGAGATAGCTGTCCAGCGTTTTTGCGTAAACGCAGGTGTATTCGCGCGCGGTATAGGCGTTCAGGTGCCCCCCGCGCGCTTCAATGGCCTCCATCAATTGCCGGGCAGTGCGCGTCGTGGTGCCTTTGAAGAGCAGATGCTCCAGGCAATGCGAGATGCCGTTGAGATGGGGCGGCTCATTGGCTGAGCCGGTTGTGATCCATACCCCCAATGATACCGAGCGCACATGCGGCAGGCGCTCGGTCAGCAGGGTGATTCCATTGGCGAGCCGCCGCAGCTGCGGACGGGTCTCTGCCGCGAACGAAATTGCTCGAGCCATAGATATCCTGCGAATCCGGTGGCGCTTTCCTGGGGGAAAGCGCCACCGGTAGGTTATTTATTACCTGCGCGTATTACCTGCGCGGGCGTCCACGGGAACCGCCGCGGTCCCGTCCGCCTCGATCGCGCCCGCCCCGGTCGCGGTCTCCGTGATTCCGTTCCCGGGCGCGCGAGCGCTCCATTTCAGCCAGGTCTTCCTCGCTGAGGTGGCCCAGCTCGGCATCGGCCTGCACTTTGGACAGGTTGAGGCGGCCCATATGGTCGATCTCGACCACTTTAACGCTGATTTCATCGCCGATATTGACGACGTCCTCGACGCGGTTCACGCGGCCCGGCGCCAGTTCCGAGATGTGCACGAGCCCTTCTTTGCCGCCCATGAAGCTGACGAACGCGCCGAAATTGAGCACCCGGCTCACCGTGCCCGGGTAGATCGCGCCCACCTCGGGTTCCGCCGTAATGCTGCGAATCATCGCGAGCGCTTCATCCGCGCTGTCTTTGTCCACCGACGCGACGTGAATGGTGCCGTCGTCTTCGATGTTGATTTCCGCGCCGGTACGCATCTGGATACCGCGCACCACTTTGCCGCCCGGTCCAATCACATCGCGGATCTTTTCGACGTCGATCTTGATGGTGTAGATGCGCGGTGCGTAGGGGGACACATCCGGGCGCGGTTCAGGCAGGCATTCCAGCATCTTGCCAAGCACGTGGAGGCGAGCCTCGCGCGCCTGCTCCAAGGCCTTACTCATCAGTTCGCGGCTGATGCCCTTGATCTTGACGTCCATCTGGAACGCCGTGATGCCCTGCGCCGTGCCGCAGACCTTGAAGTCCATGTCGCCCAAATGGTCCTCGACGCCAAGGATATCGGTCAGGACGCGCGCCTCGTCGCCTTCTTTAATAAGGCCCATGGCCACGCCGGCGACCGGCGCAATGATGGGCACCCCCGCGTCCATCAAGCTCAAGGTGCCGCCGCAGACCGTCGCCATGGAACTCGAGCCGTTGCTCTCGGTGACATCCGCCAACACGCGGATCGTATACGGGAAATCGTCTTCCGGCGACTCATTTTCGAGATCTTCCTCCGACATAAAGGGCAAGATACCCGAGAGGGCGCGTTCGGCCAGTTTGCCGTGGCCGATCTCGCGCCGGCCCGGACCCATGATGCGGCGCACTTCACCCACCGACCACGGCGGGAAGTTGTAGTGCAGCATGAATCGGCGGAATTCCTCGCCGGTCAATTCATCCAGCCGCTGCTCATCGCTGCGCGTCCCGAGCGTGGTGGTAACCAGGGCCTGCGTCTCGCCCCGCGTAAACAGGCACGAACCGTGGGCCCGCGGAAGCACGCCCACCTCGATCGAGATGTCGCGCACCGTGGTCAGGTCGCGGCCATCGATCCGCGTATTGGTCTGGATGACCGCCTGGCGCATCAGCCCCCGTTCCAGATCGCCGAACGCTTCGCGGATATCGCCCGCGACTTCCTGAAACTTCTCCTCGCCGTAGTCGGACAGGAGCTGCTCTTTCAACTGGGTTTCGACGGCGTCCACCGCGTCCTGGCGTTCGTGTTTGCCGGTGACCGCGAGCGCGTCTTTCAGGGAATCCCTGGCGATACGCTCGACATCGCTGACGATTTGTGGGTCAATGCCTGGCGCTTCGAACGACATTTTCTCAACGCCGGCGCGGCCGCGGAGTTCTTCAATAGCCGCGCAGATCTTTTTGATTTCCTGGTGGCCCAGATCGAGGGCTTCCAGGAGCGTTTCCTCCGGCACTTCGTCTGCCAGGCCTTCCACCATGAGGATGGCTTCGTTCGTGCCGGCGATGACGAGGTCCAGCGCGCTCAGTTCCATCTCGCTCGTCATGAGCGGATTCACCACGAGTTCGTCGTCGATCATGCCGATACGAACGGCGCCGATGGGCCCGTCGAACGGCAATTTCGAGATATGCAGCGCGGCCGACGCGGCATTAATCGCCAGCACATCGGGATTATGCTCGTTGTCGGTCGAGTAGACGGTCGAGCAGACCTGCACCTCGTTGTTGAATCCTTTGGGGAAAAGCGGCCGGATCGGCCGGTCCGTGAGCCGGCACACCAACACTTCGCGCTCGCTGGGCCGGGCTTCGCGACGGAAGAAGTTGCCGGGAATTTTTCCCGCGGCAGAACTCTTTTCGCGGTAGTCGACCGTGAGGGGGAAGAAATCCTGGCCGGGGCGTGCTTCCGGCGAGACGCATACGGCGCAGAGCACCATCGTATCGCCCAGGGTGACCAGCACTGAGCCATGCGCCTGTCTCGCGATGCGGCCGGTCTCAAAACAAAGATCCTTGCCGCCGACATTTACAGAGAGACGTTCAATCATACTGCTACACTCCGTTGGGTCTGGGAACGTCTCTCACCCCGTTCCAAGAGGTCCATCTATTGATTCGTTTGTCTTCGTACGTTTTTGAGTAAATACTGCGTTCGCGACGCGGGGCGCCGCGCTTACTTGCGCAAACCAAGCGCCTTGACGATCGCCCGGTACCGCTCGACGTCCCTGTTACGAACGTAATTGAGCAGATTGCGGCGCTGGCCGACCAGTTTGAGCAGGCCGCGGCGACCGGAAAAATCTTTCTTATGGGACTGGAAATGCTGCGACAAATGGTTGATGCGTTCGGTGAGGAGCGCGATCTGCACCTCCGGGGAGCCCGTGTCACCCTCGTGTTTCGCGTGGTCCTTGATAATCTGCGTTTTGCGTTCTTTTGCGATAGCCATGGCTTGTCACCTTTCTCTTCGATTCGCCCGCTTCCAAGCCCGCCGCCGGTGTTGCGCGCGGCCGAGAACCGGGTAGGGTTATCCTGCACTGCGACGGGCCACTGGGCCCGCCGCCTTCATCTTGCTGTTTCTACGCGTCGCTCAGCGCCGCGAGGCCGGGCAATTCCTTCCCTTCGAGCATTTCAAGAGAAGCACCGCCGCCGGTTGACACGTGCGACATCTTTCCGGCCAGCCCGTACTGGGTCACGGCCGCGGCGGTGTCGCCTCCCCCGATGATGCTGGTGATGCCGGGAGAGTTCGCGAGCAATTCGGCAATCGCTTGGGTGCCTTTCGCGAACGGCTCCATTTCGAACACCCCAACGGGGCCATTCCATACGACCGTCTTCGACTTTTTGATGGCCGCCATGAAGTTTTCGAGCGTCTTGGGCCCGATATCCAGTCCCTGCCAGCCGGGCTCGATCTGGCCCAGTTCGGCCACTTTCGTGTTCGCGTTGACATCGAAGGCATCAGCCACCACGGTGTCTACGGGAAGCAGCAGCTCAACGCCGCGCTCCTTTGCCTTCTGCATCGCCTGCCTGGCCACGTCGAGCCCGCCCTCATCCAAGAGCGAGTCGCCGATTTCGTAGCCTTGCGCTTTCATAAACGTGTACGCCATGCCGCCGCCGATGATCAGCGTGTCGACCAGGTTCAGGAGATTGTCGATCACCGTGATTTTGTCGGAGACCTTCGCACCGCCCAGCACGGCCGTGAGCGGCCGGTCGGGGCTCTGAAGCACTTTCGCGAAGTATTCGATCTCTTTCGCCACGAGATAGCCCGCCGCGCTCCGGCGAATGAAGCGGGTCACCCCTTCGGTCGAGGCGTGTGCCCGGTGGACGGTGCCGAATGCGTCGCTTACGTAGACATCCCCCAGCGCGGCCAGATTTTTTGAAAGCGTCTCGTCGTTTTTTGTCTCGCCGGGATCAAAGCGGGTGTTCTCGAGCAGAATGATGTCTCCCGGCTTCATGGCGTCCACCGCCTGCTTTGCTTCCGGGCCAGCGATGGCGTCGATCTTGGTCACGTTGCCTCCGACCAGCTCACGGAGCCTGTCGGCCACGCAATTCATGCGCAGTTTCTGGTTGGCCTGGATGATTGTTGCCTTTTCTTCCTCCGATTCGGCTTTGTCGGGGTTTTTAGGCCGCCCGAGGTGCGACATGAGGATCAGCATCCCGCCCTTGTCGCGGACATACTGGATGCTCTTGAGCGCCGCGCGGATACGCGTGTCGTCGCGCACGGTGCCGTCGTCATTCAGGGGCACGTTGAAATCCACGCGCATGAGGACGCGCTTGTCTTTCACGTCGAGGTTTTCAATCATCAACTTGGCCATGGTCACACTCCACGAAAATGGTGTGACGGGCCCGCGCGCCGACCGCGCAGGCCCGTGGTATTGCTTCGTTGTTACGCCATCAGTTTCAAGAGGTCTACGCAACGGCAGGAGTAACCCCACTCATTGTCGTACCAGGAAACAACCTTCACGAGATTGTCGGCTAAGACCGACGTGCAGAGCGAGTCCAAGACGCTGGAATACGGATTACCGATGACATCGCACGACACGATCGGGTCCTCGCAGTACTGCAGGATGCCCTTGAGTTCGCCTTCTGCGGCGGCTTTCATGGCGGCGTTGACGTCTGCGGCCGTGGCGTTCTTCTCCAGCTCAACCACCAGGTCCACCACCGAACCGTTCTTCACCGGGACGCGCATGGCCATGCCGTCCAGCTTGCCGTTCAGTTCCGGCAGCACCTGGCCCACGGCGCGGGCGGCGCCGGTCGTCGTCGGGATGATCGACTCCGCGGCGGCGCGGGCGCGGCGCAGGTCGCTGTGCGGCATATCGAGCACGCGCTGGTCATTGGTGTAGGCGTGCACGGTAGTCATGAGGCCGCGCTTGATGCCGAAACGCTCATGCAGCACTTTGGCTACCGGCGCCAGGCAGTTCGTCGTGCAGCTCGCATTCGACACCACGACATCGCTGGCTTTCAGCGACTTTTCATTGACGCCCATCACGATGATGGCGTCGATTGCATCCTTCGGAGGCACGGTCAGCAGGACTTTCTTGGCGCCTGCCTCCACATGCAACAGGCACTCCTCTTGTTTGCGGAACACGCCGGTGGATTCCAGTACCAGCGACACGCCATTGGCCTTCCAGGGCAGCTCGGCCGGATTTTTAATCGCCGTGACTTTGATTTCCTGCCCGTCGACAATGATGGAGTCGTCCGTACTCTTAACTTCTCGTGAATATACGCCGTTAATGGAGTCGTACTTGAGCAAATGGGCCAGGGTTTTGGCGTTGGTCAAATCGTTGATCGCCACAACCTCGAAGGCTTTGTCGTCCATGAGCAGCTTGAACACATTGCGGCCAATCCGCCCGAATCCGTTGATGCCTACCTTAATCGCCATGGGTGTTTTCCTTTCGTTTCATTTCACTCGTTGCGAAACTCGCGATTATCCGGCTGCAAGGGGCCGTCTCCAGATCGTCACTACCGACCGACACCGATAGCGGGGCCGGTCAAAGGCTTCCATGTATGCAGATGGCACACGGCTGGAAGGATGGTTTCCAGAGGATGCTGTGCACGCGCAGCCCCGCGAGACGAACGCTCAGCCCTGGGGCTTGTCCTTCATACATCTCACCTGATAATCAAGCGCATACTATGCCACAGCTTAAAAATCTAAGTCAAATGCCCTCATGGGAATGCGGCCCGCTTCCCCGCAGGGCTGCCTTCTCATTTCCCAAGTCGGCCGGGCAAACCCGCGCGCCGGCCCGCAGCTCACGTGGCCTGAGATATGCCTTCGACACCTTTCCTGACTTGCAGGTCCTGCTGGCGAAGCCACTCGATGGCATCCTCCAGGACCACGCCCACGTGCTCCTCGTCCAAACCGATGTGGTCGCTGTCGTACCAGATGATCTCCCGGGGATCCCGAGCGGCTTCAAAAAGGGCCTCGCCGCTCGCGGCGGGAACCAGCGTGTCGCGTGTGCCATTTTGAAACAAGAGCGGCCGCGGAGAGATCCGAGCCACGTAATGAATCGGGTCGGCCGGTCCAAAAAAGAAGGCGC
Organism: Candidatus Hydrogenedentales bacterium; assembly: GCA_050950105.1. Lineage (GTDB taxonomy): Bacteria > Hydrogenedentota > Hydrogenedentia > Hydrogenedentales > SLHB01 > UBA2224. The sequence continues at coordinate 594,994 of JBMNGZ010000001.1, forward strand.
CCAGACATACGGCCGGCTGGGCCCAAGCGCCCAGAAACGCGCGTGTCTGCGGGCTGTCGAGCAGCAGGCGCAGGTTGCCGCCGCCGTATACCAGGACGCCGGCTTTCAGACGGGGTTCGAATGCGACCGCCGTAGACCCCGTGATCGCGCCGAAACTTGCGCCGACCAGATAGAGCCGCTGCGCGGCGATGTCTTCGCGGGTCTCAAGATAATCCACCAGTCGCCGGGTTTCGAGGACCGTCAGCGCGCCGCGGCGCCGCAAAGCCAGGGCTTCGTCCAGCTTGGAGGCATCCTCCGGAAGATGCCGTTCTCCCCGCGTGTGTTGGTCAAACGTGACAATCGCGAACCCGTTCCGAATGAATTGCGGGGCGATCTCGTCGATAAATTCCTTTTTCTGGCCGATGCCATGCAGGAAGATGACGCAGGGGTAGGGTCCGCCCCACGACCGGGGCGTCACCAGCACTCCGGGCACCCGATCCTCGCCGGCTACCCCCATAAACGAGAATTCCGTGCGCTGGTATTCCAGGGTCGATTCAGGACGCTCTTCTCGAGCGTCCAAAGGCAGCTCTGGGTCATAGCCCCGGAAATAGTCGGCATCCCAGCGGGCCTTCGCGATGAGGAGCAGGGACACGGCAGCCACCAGCCCGAATCCCACCCAAAATACAAAACCTTTGTTCACTTCACGATCCTCGGATGACGGGCGGCCTCGGACAGGCCGCCGTGAAAGGGCACTATACCATGAGCAGGGTTATCGATCGCAAAGACCCGCATAATTCGGATAAATAGGATAGTTTTTGGCGGATAATGCGCGACAAGCCCCGGTTTGGCGCGGAGCGCGGAAAGTGCCTGCCGGAGGCCCTTGGGACACAAGTCTCGTGCCTGGCTTGAATTTGGCCCGCGCGGAAACACCGAAGGCACGGCGCGTGTTAATTAGGTTTAGCGGACGTTTTTACGTATCATCGCCAGCGCCAAACGCGCCCGAAGGAAGGAAACGTCCTGATGAGAAGTCTGTCGAGAAATATGCTGATAAGTTGCTGGCTCGTGGTAGTGGCCACGGCAGCACCGCTGGCCGAGACCGTCTACAACGCAGCCGTGTTTCCCTGCGAGAGCCGCGACGTCATGGATGCACAGACGGGCGTCGAACTCACGTTTTTGACTACGGGAGCAAGCACGGACACCAACCTGTACTTCCATGATCGCACGTGGTTGTCGGACGGAGCGCTGATTCTGTTTTATTCAAATCGCAATCCGGGCGGCTTGATGGGGTATCTGGCCGAAACGGGCGAGCTGGTAAGCTTCACGACTTCAGACGGCGCCTTAAGCGGCGCCACCGCCGCGTTGACCGGCCCCCGGTTTTATGCCCTGCGAGGCAATCGGGTCCTGGAAATAACCGTTGCCATTGCGCCTTCCCCCAATCCGCCGGAGCAAGCATCGGACGTGGCGGTCTCAGAACGGCTGATTTGCGTGCTGCCGTCGGTAAAGAACAATACCGCGCTGAATGAGAGCTGCGATGGCGCGCGACTGAGCGTCGGCGTGCGCGGGGCGGATACGGACGACAAGCCCGCCATCCTGACAATTGATGTGGCCGGTGGAGCCATACACGAACTGCATCGCTTCGATGATCCCGACACCTACCACTTTCACGTTCAATGGAGCCGGACCGATCCGAATCTGCTCAGCTACGCGGGGTACCCACAGCGCTTGATGCTGATCGATACCCGCGACGGCGTGCCTAGAAACCCGTATCGGGCCTGGGAGGACGAACTGGTTACCCACGAATCGTGGTGGGTGAAGGACCAGCTGCTGTTTTGCGGCGGCATCCACCCGAAACCGGGCGAAGACTCCCATGTGAAAGTGCTGGACATCCACACGGGCGAGGTCCGCATCATTGGTGAGGGCGCGTGGTGGCCGGATGGCGAAAACGCGGAGATTGCGAAACGCAACTGGTGGCACGCCTCGGGAAGCGAGGACGGCCGCTGGGTGGCTGCTGATAACTGGCATGGCGATATCATGGTGTTTGAGGGCAAAACAAGCCGGCCCAGACTGCTGACTGCCGGACACCGGACCTACGGCTCGGGTGAACATCCGCACGTGGGATGGGACCGCGCCGGCAAGCAGGTCGTGTTCACGTCGCATTTGCTGGGATCGCCGGACGTGTGTGTGGCGACGATCCCTCAGGCGTGGCAGGAAGCGTTAGCGGAGTGATTGGGGCCAGGCGCAGGGAAGGAGGCGTGCCGTGGACATTAACATTCGCCGGGTGTATGAAGCGCCGGACAAAGGCGACGGCTATCGAATACTGGTGGATCGCGTCTGGCCGCGAGGGGTGTCAAAAGAAGCCGCGCACGTGGATGAATGGCACAAAAATGTCGCACCCACGACCCCGCTACGGCAATGGTTCGGCCATGATCCCGAAAAATGGGAAGAATTCAGGAAACGGTACTGGAAAGAATTGAACGCGAACGGCGACGAAGTCGCCCCCCTGCTCGAAAAGGCACGCGCTGGCCGCATGACCCTTGTATTCTCTGCGAAAGATGAAAAACATAACAATGCAGTTGCATTGCGCGAATATCTCCTGGCAAGCCCGAGAAAACGCGCGGCGGCTGACCGGGAGTAACGCATGAGCTGGCTCGTACTGGCGATGGCGGGAGCGGCATTTTTCAGCGCCCCGGCCACTGGAGAAGGTTTTTTGCTTAACGGCGTGACGGCCCACCGGGGTAATTCGGGCGAGTATCCCGAAAATACCCTGCCCGCCTTCGAGAGTGCGCTCGCTTTGGGCGCGGACTGGATTGAACTGGACATCTACCGCACGAAGGATGGGAAACTGGCGGTGCTCCATGATGCGGACACCGAGCGGGTCGGCGACCATTCCGTTCGCGTAACCGAGGCGACGTATGCGGAACTGGCCCGGGTGGACGTGGCCCACGCGTTTCGAACGGAACACGGCCTTTCCGTTGAGGCCTGCCCGCCCCAGCGCGCACCGCTGCTCGAGGAAGTGCTGGCGCGTGTGATGACGCAACGCCATACCCGGGTCAGCATTCAGCCGAAGCAACACATCGTTGACGACGCGATCGCGCTGGTAAAGCAAATGAAAGCAGAGGCCTGGGTGGGCTTCAACGACGGCGACCTGAACAAGATGCGGCGCGTGAAAGAATTGGACCCGTCGCTACCGGTGTTCTGGGATTGGTCTTCCGGTTTCGATCTGGAGCGCGACCTGGCCATCGCCCGGGAGTGGGGATTTGAAGCCATTGTGGTGTATCACGAGGCGATAACGGAGGCCGTAGTGAAAGCCATCGCGGACGCGGGTTTTGAACCCGGCGCGTGGACCGTCAATGACGTGGAGCGCATGCGCAACCTGCGGGATTTGGGGGTCTATCGCTTCTACACGGACTATCCCCGGCGCGGTTTCGATGTCAAGAGAAGCGGCGCCGGATCGCCGTGAGGCGGGCACATCAATCGATAATGATGTTGCCTTCGGTCGTGCGCAGCGTCACCGTATGCTGTCCCTGATTGAGGCGACCCGAAAATTTGCGGATGTTCCCCTCGATACTGCCCTGAAGCGGTAACGCGCCGCAGTGAACTTCCCCCCCGACGGTCTCGACGTAGAACGAGGCGTCGGAGCCCTGAGCCACAACGATGCTGATATCGCCCCGCTCGGTCGACACGTCGTAATTTCCCCGGATGCCTTCTCCAGGGCGATGATGCGCACGTCGCCGCCATGCTGGCGAATGGTCACCGGGCCAAGCGGCGCATCGGCAACGGTCTTGCCTTCCGTGCAGGTGATTTGCTGTGCATCCCCAATCGAGCGGGTGGTGATGGTGCCTTTGGTTGCGGTGGCGGTGACGGTCCCCGCGCAATCCAGGGCCTGCACGTCCCCGCCCTGGTTGGTGATCTCGACCGACCCCCGGCATCTTTCCGCGACGGCACGTCCCTGCGCCTGGATGATTGTCACGGGACCTTCAAACTCGCGCACGATCGAGTCGCCGTTTTGGGCGCGCAGGGTCACGAGCGCGGTGCGCGGGGCGCGCACCAGCAGATCGACGCGGTAGTAGGAGCAGCCGAGAGCGGCCAGGCCGTCGCGGGCGCTCGTCTGCACCTGGATGCGATTCTCGAGCCTTTCGACATTAACTCCCAGGGCTTCGAGGGCGGCGGGCGCGTTTTCGGTGGTTTGGAGGAGCACGTGTTTGCGCGCCATGACCTGCACCTCGGAGCTCTCAGCGGCTTCCACGCGAATGGTTCCGGCAACGGCGTCAATGACGAGTTCGGTACCCGGTTCACATGCGGCGGCCTTTTCAATGACGCTTTCAAACAGTTTCGCATCGTCCGGGGCGGGATTGGCGAATTCGGAGCGCCCTTCCTGCACCACCAGGATCTCATCGAAGGAGGTGCGCAGGGCCACACGCCGTTTCGATTCGAGATTCTGGTTGCGGCCATAAACCAGGTCGCCCACGACATTCTGTTCCATGGGGATGTGAGAGCGCAGCTCCCCGAAGAGCACCTCGCACTGGAGGTCGGGAACATCAAATTCGGAGACATACATGTGGATCGGGCCGTTGGCGTTGGTGATGTCGACCGTCGCCTCCGTTCCCAGACTGCGGAGAACCACGGAGCCCATGAAATTGGTGGCGCGCAGGTTGCCCGAGATGTTGTTAAACTCCGCCTGACAGCCCAGCAGTTCGAAGGTGCCGCCCTTGGCCAGCCCTTGAGCCTGCAGGGCTTCGCCGCGGGCCCGCACATTGACTTCGCCTTCGATGTTGCGCAGCTCGATGACTCCGTAGGCGGAGTCGATAGCGGCGTGGCCGCCGATATTCTGCAGCAGGGTGTCGCCGAAATGATTCCGGCAGACGATGTTCGCGTCGCGGGGAATGGTCAGCACATAGTTGACCTCGATGCGAGTCCGGCCCATCTCGCGGGTGTCCGGGAGCAGGGTACGAATGCTGATGCCGTCGCCGCGCGGGGTTACGTTGATGTCGATCGAACGGCCGATCTGATGCGCCAGTTCGGACGTCTCGGCGCCGACCGAGATCTCGGCATTGACCTGCACCACCTGCTCGGCCCAGGAGTTGATGCGAATCTCCCCAAACTCGTTGTCGATGATGATCGTGGCAGGGGAACGCACCGGGAACAGCTCTTCAAAGGGATAGGAGGCCGAACCCGGCATGGGGCCGGTATTGAAGTCGCGCCAGGGGCCAAACGGCGGCTTGACGATCTCCTCGCTTCGTTTCCCCATCTGCTGAAGCGACCCGGCGATCGACTCAAAAATGTCGCCCACTCGATTGACGAGGTGCTCTTCTCCGGCCGGGGCAAGGCCGGACACAAGAAAAATGGCCAAGAAGGCGATCTTGGCCTTTGTCACCCGGGAACTGAACATCATCGGTGGCCGTTCAACGACCCTGTTCCACGTACAGCGTCCTCAGCGTCTGTGCCTCGCGTTCCAGGTTCGCGGTCACAAGACGGCTTGCCCGGAGACAACCGGGATTGCGTTTGAGGGCGGCGAGGGCAGCGTTCCGGTCGGCGTGCAGCGCCAGGATCATGTGCCGGTGCTGGCGTTCCCAGAGGCTGGCCGGGGTATCGGATTGCGCGTTGACCGCCGAGGCGAGACTCTGGATTTCCGACGTCTTGCGCTGAAGTTCCTCCTGCGACGGGATGGCGGGCGCTGCCGTCAGGCGGTTCGCCGCAGGCTTCCTGCCGTTGAGTTCGACTTGGGCGGGCTCGCCAACTGCGGCAGCAAACACCCAGACCGCCACCAGCACGACGCCCGCTGCGCAGGCCAGGCCCTGGGCCACGCCAAACGCTTTGCGGAAAAAACGGCCATTCCGCCGCTCGGCCTTTCGCAGCAGCCGGGCGGTGGCCAGGATCTGTTCGGCGGACCCGGGCGTGCAGTCCAGCATGGGGGCATCGGCCAGAAACGAAAACGATTCACGCAGGAGGTTCACCTGCGCTTTGCACGCAGCGCAGGAGGTCAGGTGTTTTCCGATCCGGGCCGACACTGGCTTGCCGTCAACCAGTGCCTCCGCATACTCGGTCAATTCGTAGCGTGTTGGATGCCCAAACATTCGCCTACCCAATCACTACCCTGTTGACTCAGAGATACTCCCTGAACCTGGACAAAAACGGTCTCAACGCATGTTCCGCGCGCACCACGCGGGACTTGGCGGTGCCAATAGGCACCCCGGTCACTGCTGAGATTTCTTCGTAGGAGAGGTCTTGAAAACGGCGCAGCACAAACACTTCGCGCTGGTGCTCCGGCAGGTGCCGCAACGCCTCGTTGACGGCCTCCGAGACCTCGCCACGTTGGAATGACGTGAGTACGTCCGCCTTTTCATCTTCAAAATGCTCAATGGCGTTGAATTCTTCGCCCTTGGCGCGATTAAACAGCGTAGACATGCTGAAGAATTTCGGACGGCGTTTCCGGCGCAGCCATTCTTTCGAGACGATATTTGAGGCGATGGTGTACAGATACGTGGTGAATTTGGCTGTTGGCCGGTAGCGCTCCGCATTCTTGACGAGCGCCAGAAAGACTTCCTGCGTCAGCTCTTCCGCGATATGCCGGTTTTGCACCATGCGGAAGATATAATTCATTACGCCGCGCTGATGCCGTTTCAACAGCTCGGCAAAGGCTTCTTCGGAACCTTCGCCGTGCGACAGCATGAGATCTTCATCAGACCGTTCCGGAAAGGGAAGGCCTTCGCGTTCAATGACCCTCAGTCCCAGTGGCGCTCGAGCTTTGGGGGTCTTGTGAACGGCCTCGGTCATGGCGGCACTGCTTCCTTTTTTACGGTCGTGTTCAGACATCGTATTCTATGCTCAGTTCCTCGAAAAGGTTCCATCTGGCCTTCCAGCCATCAGGGCGATTATACACACATTCCCTGCCGTCTACAAACCACGCCACGGCAAAAACCTCCGCCCTACACGCATAAACCAGTATAAATCAGGAACTTACATCCATAATGGTCTTCGCGTTCTGAACATGGGCGCAGGCGTCTTCATAGGAAATGATACCTTCCATGTACAGCGCCTTGACCGACCGGTCCATGGTGCTCATCCCCTCCTTATAATTGGTCTCCATGATGCTGTATACCTGATGCGTTTTTCCTTCGCGTATCAGGTTGGCCACCGCGGTGGTGTTCAGGAGGATCTCCGAGGCCAGGATCCGGCCTTCGGAATCCGCCCGCGGGATGAGCCGCTGGGATATGACTGCGAGCAGCGTCATGGACAGCATGAACCGGATCTGCTGCTGCTGCGCGGCGGGAAACACGTCGATAACGCGGTCAACCGTCTGTATGGCGTCGTTGGTATGGAGCGTCGCCATAACCAGGTGGCCGGTCTCGGCGGCGCGCAGAGCCGCCTGGATGGTCTCGAGATCACGCATCTCGCCGATGAGGATCACGTCGGGGTCCTGTCGGAGCACGTATTTGAGGGCCTCGTTGAATCCGTGGGTGTCGCTGCCCACTTCGCGCTGATCAACAATGCTTTTCTTGTGCTGATGTACAAATTCAATCGGATCCTCGACGGTGATGATGTGGCATTCGCGGTTTCTGTTGATCAGGTCGATCAAGGACGCCTGCGTCGTGGTTTTGCCGTGGCCGGTGGGTCCGGTCACCAGAATGAGCCCCTGCTTGCGTTGTGCAAGGGATTCGACGATCTCTGGCAGCCCGAGCTTGTCGAGGGACGGGATTTTCTCCGGAATGGGCCGAAATGCGCCGGTGACGGATTGTTTCTGGTAGTAGACGTTGACGCGGAAGCGGTGTTTCCGGCCGACGGCCAGAGAAAAGTCGAGTTCCTTGTCCTCCTCGAATTTCTTTCGCTGGTCGGCGGTGAGGACAGCGTAAATGAGCTTTTTGCAGTCCTCGGCCGTGAGGGCGTCGTTTCGCGTCCGGTACAGGCGGCCGTTGACGCGCAACATGGGCGGCGCCCCCGCGCTGATCAGCAGGTCCGACGCATTCTGTTTGGCAACGAGATCGAACAAGGATTCGAGTGGCTGCATGATCTCACCTTTCCTGGCTGCGCGGCCGGCGCCGCGCGATTCTCTCGGATGCTGTGCGGAGACCACCGCGGAAATACATCCTCCCCGGCAGGCGGAATCTCCGCTCCCCCACGCCCTGGCGGATACGACAATTCATGATAACCTTCGCGAAGGTGCGATGCAATCGCGCCAGGCCCGTACAATCCGGAAGACAGCCACGGGAACTGACTTCCGCAGCGCGTAGGGGCCGCCCATATAATCCGGAGGGCAACCGCGGGGACTGACTTCCGCAGCGCGTAGGGGCAGACCCCTGTGTCTGCCCTTCTTCAAGGCAGCCGCAGGGACGATCCGGATGGGCAGACACAGGGGTCTGCCCCTACATTTCGGAACGCTACCGCGTCGGGATTGCTCTGGTACATCCAGGTTACGCAACCGCAGGGGCGTTGCCCGTGTAATCCGGAGGGCACGGGCTTCCGCTTACGCTTAAAGGTCAATGCGCCCGCCTCTGCGCGTACATGCTGCGATGGGCCTCCCGGACATGGCTGAGGAACGGCTCGTAGGGCACGTCAACCCCGCTCACGAGTCCGATATTGTAGTTCTCGCCGTCCAGATTGCGCCCGGTCAGAGGCTGGTCGACGTACTGGAACCAATGGCACCCGACAAAGTTTGGATGCTCGGCGACGCTTTTGACGTATTGAGCGTAGAGTTCGCCGCGCTCATCCTGGCTGGCCGCAGCACAGAGACCGGTATGAAACATGCCACGATCGAGCGCGCCAAAATGGAATTCACCGATCACCACCGGTTTATCGATGCCGCTCAACGCGGCGGGCGGCACCGAAGGGAGATAGAAGTTGATGCTCACGACATCGACCACGTCAGCACAGGCTTGCAAGACGGGTTTGGGGCAGTAGAACGGGGTGAAACGGCATCCGAGGTAAAGCTGGTTCGGCGCATATTTGTCGATGGCCGCGGCAATGGTGGCGAAATAATGGTGCGCAAAGGCATATTCGAAGGCCTCGGCATCGGCCTTGCCCGCCTCCGTTTGCCGACCGGGCAGGCGCAGGGCGTCCCACGACTCGGCTTCGGTTCCCCAGGCGGCATTGAGCGCGTCAAGCGTCTCGTATTGCGCTTTCAGGTGGTCAATGAAGACGACCCGCGCGGGCTGGTCTGGCGGACAACTCAGGGTCGAGGCGGCGATGGACGCCCAGGACATCTCGTTGTCAACGAAGTACCCCAGCACGAGCGGATTGGCGGCAAAGGGCCCGGCGTCGCGGCGGATGTTCTCATCAACGCGCGCCGGAAATCCCGGCTCGAACACGTCCATCATTTTGCCCCAATACCCGGAGCTTGCCTCGAGCATGCGGCCACCGCGCGAGCCTGAGGTCACGGTAAAGGGCATGGTGCTCTCTTCGAGGACCTCCCGCAGAGACCAGTTCGCGACGGTGTTGAACCCCCAGGCCCGGAGCCGTTTCAGGGCGAGCGCGCGGAATTCCTGCTCCCAGGCCTCGCCGAATTTGCGTTTCAGATTCATGGAATAGAAGCGCAGCGTCTGGCCTTCGCCGCCGATGGCGTCGGCCAGCATCATGGCGCCCTGGTTACTTCGTATAAATTCGGCGAAGGGACCGTCTTTTTCAGGAAGCCTTTCGAACCAGGCCTCACGGCCCGTCACAAAGGTGGCGTCGCCCGGATAGATGCAATTCACGCCCCATGACAGAAAAAGGCGTCCTTCGGGCGTGACGAGCCACCACTTTCCGTCGAGTTTTTCGGTGCGGAACCATCCGGTGGCGTCCAGCTGGGGCCCGTCGGCCCAGCCGCCCAGCGCGTCCTGGCTGGAAAGAGCCGGGGCCGCCTCCAGCTCGGCGCGTTCCCGGTCGAGCTGCGCCCGCAGCTCCGCCTCGGAGTGTATCTTGCCCGGCCAGTCCTCATGAATAAACTGCCCGAATTCGTCCACAAACGGCATGGGCACAAGCTGCGCGACGGGACTGTCCTCCTGGAAGGTGATCAGGTCGCCCAGAAACAGCCGCCCGCTTTTCTCAGGCTCCCGCACGGCCACGGTGATGCTGGATGCCGTCGTGAGCCGGGCCTCACTTGTTGTGCCGGGCATCGTGCGTGAAACCGGGCCAATCACCGGGATGCCATGCATGCCCCAATAGGGGCCGCGGCCGTTGTTGCTGAAATATACGCGAAGCCAAGCGGTCTGACCGGCTTCCAGGGTGGCTCTTCCCTCCATGGTGCGAGAATGGCCGTCCGCGGTCTCTCCGAACGCCGTGATCTCCAGCGTCAGCGCCGAATCTCCCGGGTTGCTGGCCTGGACCGCCAGGCCCGCCACGGATGCCCAGTCCCATCCCCCGTCCGGGCCACGCAACGCGATGCGCGGGCGCGTCGAGGCCTCGAAGGCCAGCTCGAGCACGACCCCTGAAGCATCGGGCGCCGCACCCAGTCGGCAGGACGCTTCTTTCGCTTCGATGTGGGCGAGCGCCGCCTCGGAACCGAGCGCCTCGACACGGGCTGTCCTCTCGGGGAGCGCCGCCGCGAGTACGGTGTACTGGAAGAATACGGTCAGGCATGCCGCCAGGATACCTGGCGCTGTTTTCGTGCGTTGCATAGGCGCCTCCATCGAGGGATTGCAGACTGTGCGTTGCAAGAATTGCCCAGGCGATGCCATTCGCCGTAGTATTGCCAAGACGAGTTTGCAGTTCAACAAGGAGACTATGATGAGAGGACGAGGAATCGAGAAACGACGGGTGAGCCCGGTGGCGCTCCTGACAGCGCTCTGCACCATGATCCTGGGAGCAAACACAGCGTTTTCGGCAGATACCGGCGCGCCGACGCCTGAAGAGGCTGGCCGGCAAACGGAAAAAATCGTGATCGCCCACCGCGGCGCCAGCGGTTACCTGCCCGAACATACCCTCGCCGCCTACGCCATGGCTTATGCGCAGGGGGCGGACTACATCGAGCAGGACCTGGTGCTCACGAAAGACGGCCATTTCATCTGTCTGCACGACATCGATCTGGGAGGTGTCACCAACGTGCAGGAGGTGTTTCCCGATCGGAAGCGCGACAACGGCAAGTATTACGCGGCGGATTTTACCCTGGCGGAGGTCCGCCAGCTGCGCGCCCAGGCCAGAAACGCTCGGCGCTTCGCACCACGCCTGGACGGATTCCGCGTAGCCACGTTCGTCGAGGCCATTGAGCTTATTCAGGCGCTCAACACATCGACCGGACGTAATGTGGGCATCTACCCCGAATTAAAACAGCCGGCCTGGCACCGGGAGCAGGGATTGCCCCTGGAGGCGGCCTTTATGGAACTCGTAACGCGCTACGGTTACGACAGCCCGGATGCGCGCATCTACGTGCAATGCTTCGAAGCGCCATCGCTGCAGCTCATGCGCAGCGATTTCGGCTCGCAGCTGCCGCAGATCCTGCTCACCGGAGGGGATTCAGACCAGCCTCAGCTGCAGGCGGAAGGATTGATGCAGGTCGCTGCCTACGCCCAGGGCATCGGACCATCACGCAGTCAGATTGAAAAGCGCCCGGAAATTGTCGCGCTCGCCCATGCCGCAGGATTACTGGTGCATCCCTACACCTTCGCCACCGATGCCGTCGCGTCGCAATACCCATCGTTTGAAGCCGAAGTGCAACATTTCTATTTCGAGTATGATGTTGACGGCATGTTTACTGATTTCCCGGACGCGGCGCACGAGGCGCTTCTCGCCGGAAAACCCTGATTCGGAGACCCTGCACGGAGTGAAGACTCAGCGCGAGAGGGGACACGGACTTCCTGCCTGGCAAACGCCTGGCATCAGGTTTCGTGTCCCCATCGTGCTGTTTCTCGTGCCGATTGCGGCGACTGCCTGCCTTCAAGGGACGGCTTCCCCGGCGCCGGCCGACCCCCGCATGGCCGTCGAGGTCTGGAGCTGGAACATCGCCGCAGGCAGCCTGATGGCTCTCGCGCCCGAATTTGAACGGCAGCATCCCAAGCTCGAGATCCGGATCGACATGACCGGCGCCCAGATGCAGTCCCGTTTTCTGCTGTCGTTGATTGCGGGGGTGGGCGCACCGGATATTTCGCAACTGCAACTGGTCGACGCGCCTCAATTCGCCCCCAGCGGGGCGCTCCTGGATCTGACGGATATGGCGGCGCCGTATGCCGGCAAATTCTCGCCCTCTTTCTGGGAGAACTGCCTGCACGACGGCCGCGTCTATGCCATTCCCTGGGACATGGGGCCCTGCGCGGTGTTTTATAAGCGCGACCTCTTCGCGCGGCACGGCATCGATCCCGAATCCATCGAAACCTGGGCCGATTATGTGGCCACCGGCAAACAGATGATAAAAGCCTCGGGTGGCCAGACCCGCATGCTGGCCCTCTCGGTATCGGGGCTGTTCACGTTTTTTGAACTCCTGATGCAGCAGACGAATGGCGGCATCTTCGATCGGGAAGGGCGGGTCATCGTCCGCTCCGCGGAGAACGTGGCCGCACTGGAGGTGCTGCGGGCGATCCTTGAAGCGGGCATCGCGATGCCGATCAACATGGCCGGTCCAGAATTCTACGCCTCGTTCCAGAATGACACGATTGCCACCTACCCCCTGGCTGTCTGGCTGGGCGGCTCGATCAAGGATTACGCGGCGCCCACCGCGGGGAACTGGGGCGTGTTTCGATTGCCGGCCGTAACGCCCGGCGGCCTGCGAACCAGCAACCTGGGCGGCTCGGTGCTGGTGATTCCCAATCAGTGCCGGAAGAAGGAAGCGGCGTGGCAGTTCGTCGAACACGTCTTATGTACAAAAGAGGCCCAGCTTGCGCAATACCGTAATTTTGACCTCTTTCCCTGCCTGATGACCACGTTTGACGATCCCCTGTTCGATGAACCCGATCCGTTCTACGGGGGACAGAACGTGCGGCGCCTGTTCGCTCAGGACATTGAGTTGATCCCGACGCTCACGCGCACGAAGGATTGGAACGAGGCCATGCGGTACCTCACGCAAGCGTTGAGCGCGTGGGAGACCAATAAGCTTGACCATGAGGTGTTTCTGTCGCAGATGGCCGTGAAACTCAAGCGCCGGCTTGGCCGTGAGTACGCGCCAGGCCATGAACCCGTGGGGCTCGGATGACATGGCGGGCGCTGCGGGTGAGCGGGGGAGCTTCTGGGGCACGCTCTGGCGTTTTCGCCATTTCTACCTGTTCATCTCTCCGTTCATTTTTCTCTTTGCGGTGTTCGGCCTCTATCCCCTCATTTTCTCGCTATATTTGAGCTTTGTGAAATGGGACGGGCTCACGGCGCCGGTATCCGTCGGGATCGAGAATTTCATTACGCTGTTTTCCGATGAGATGTTCTACACGGCCCTGTGGAACACGCTGCTCATCGGGCTGCTCTACGTACCGCCCATGTTTGTGCTGGCCTTCCTTTTCGCGAGCATTCTCAACTCGAAGCAGCTTCGTTTAAGGGGAATATTCCGTGCCGGCGTGTTCATGCCGTGCATCACGCCGATGGTCGTGGTCGCGATCATCTTCAGCCTGCTGTACAGCGCCGAATCGGGCCTGTTCAATTACCTGCTGCGCACGCTGACCCGCTGGCTCCCCGGCGGCCCAATGGCTCCGATCCCCTGGCTCGAAAGCGAAGCCTGGTCAAAACTTTCGGTATCGATCCTCCTCGTCTGGCGCTGGACCGGCTACAACATGATCCTGATGCTCGCCGGGCTGCAGGGCATTTCCGGCGAGTACTACGAAGCAGCGGTCATCGACGGAGCGACCCGGTGGCAACGCATGCGCCACATCACCCTGCCGTTGATGCGCCCCACGCTGGTTTTCTGCGGGATCATGTCGCTCATTGGCACGGTCTACATGTTCGACGAGGTATTCGTCCTGACGCAGGGCGGCCCGGGGACGTCATCGACCAATTTCGGGCTCTACCTGTTCAATCTCGCCTTCATGGATTTCCGTTTCGGTTTTGCGTCCAGCGCGGCCTACACGGTGGCGATTGCGGTTTTTGTGGTGTCCCTGGCCGTGTTGAAATGGCGCCGGCCGGTGGTGGATTGACGCGATGTACTGGAAGTGGCTGAAACAAGGGCTCGTCTATGCGGCGATGCTGTGGGTCACCGCGCTCTTCGTGTTCCCGTTTTACTGGCTTCTCATCTCGGCGTTCAAAACCAGGGCGCAGCTCTTCGTGCTGCCTCCGCAATTTTTTCCGAACCCGGTGGTCGTGCAGAATTTTGTGGACGTTTTCCGGACGACGCCCCTCGCCCGGGCCTTCTTCAACTCCTGCGTCACCGCGGGCGGCCACACGCTTCTGGCGCTGTTTCTATGTTCGCTGGGCGGCTATGCGTTCGCGAAATTTCCCGGCGCGCCCGGGCGAGACCCGCTTTTTGCGTTCGTGCTGGGCACCATGATGATCCCCGCGGCGGTGACCCTTATCCCGGTCTTCATCGTGCTTACGCGGCTGCATCTCGTGAACACGTACTGGGCGATGATCCTCCCCGGCGCGGCCAACGCCTTCGGCATCTTCTGGATGCGGCAGTACATCGCCGCAAACGTCCCTGATGAGTTGATCGCCGCGGCACGCATTGACGGCTGCGGCGAATTCGGCATTTATTGGCGGGTGGCCCTTCCCATCGCCAAACCCGCGCTGGCGGCGCTGGGCATTCTCGTGCTGATCGCTTCGTGGAACAACCTGATGTGGGCGTTCATCGTGTTGCGGGAAAAGAGCATGTATACCATGCCGCTGCTCATCTATCTGCTGCATGGCGAGCTTCGCACGCCGTACGGCATGGTCATGGCAGGCGGTCTGCTTGCGACGCTCCCGCTGATCGCCGCCTTTCTCGTATTTCAGCGATCATTCATCCAGGGCATTACCGCGGGCGCCTTAAAGGCCTGAGTCACCCGGTCAGTCGCCCAGACGGTAGTATTTTTCCCCGCTATCACGGAACAGCAGCCGGCGTTCCGCAGCGGAGCAGCCCCGGATGGCCCACTGAACGGTCTCGACCCAGCGCGGAAAGGTCGTGGCGATCAGCATAACCGGCCAGTCGCTGGCAAATATCGTGCGCTCAAAGCCAAAACATGCCAACACGTGGGCAAAAAACGGCTCAAGCTCTTCCCGGGTCCAGTGATTCGGGTCGGCCAGAGTGGCCATGCCGGACAGTTTACAGGCCACGTTGGGAAAGGCCGCCAGCGCTCGCAATTCCTCGCGCCAGGGCTCCAATTGCTGATTTCTGATGTCGGGCACACCGATATGGCACAGCACAAACTGCAGATCGGGGAATCGCTTCACGAGTTCCGTTGCGAGGGGTATCTCTCCGCGGCCCACGCCCAGATCGCAGGACAGGCGGTTGCGCTGCAACAACTCGACTCCCCGCAGGTAGCCGGGCGTAAGTTCGCCGTCGACGATGCCTTCGCGCAGAAACCGCCGCACGCCTTTCACCAGCGGATTCTGCGCGTAGGATTCGAGCAGAGGCGCCACCGCGTCGCCGTCTTCCAGGGGTGCATCGGCTACGATCCCGCGGATGCGGGCATCGTCCCTGGCCAGTTCTCCCACCCACGCCACTTCCGCGGCGGCTTGCTCCGTACGGCAGGCCGCCTGAACAAAGATAATCCGGTCGACGGCTACGGGGTGGCTTGCCTCGCTGTAGTGCTCGGGCAGATACGGCCGGTTGAGCAATTCAGAACGGTCGAGCCAGGGGTAGCGCAAGCGGGCTGGATCCCAGAAATGCACGTGGGTGTCGCTGATCGGAAAGTCGGGCCACGCTGCGTCCTCGGGTGCCGCAGCCTCCTCCCCGGCCCGGGCGGCGGCCATCATCCCCAGGCCCGCGACGGCAAGAAATCCGCGGCGACGCATGGATGAGTGTCCTCCTGTTGGCTGCTTCATCTAAAACGAGTATAGCAGGCTCAGGACCGATCTCTGTTGCGTTCACCGTGGCACGGCCAGGCCTCCGGCCCAGTCCATCATGCACCCGGCTGGGAAGCGCCCGAGCCCGATGAGCGGTCGGGACTAGAGAAGCACTTCCACATGCGCGGCCTGCCCATCGCGAAGATGGGCATCCGCCAGGGCCTCCGGATGGATCTGCAATGCCTCGCCATCCCCGGGTTCGCCCGCGCGGACATGCACAGAACGCAAGCCGCCGAACCACCAGCGGGGATCGGAGACATAGAGAATATCGCCCGGCCTGCCGGCCATTACGGCGAGCGCCGCCTTCGGGACAATCACGATCTCGGGATCCGGCAGAGCGGCGTTCACCTGCACGCGTACGCGGGCCTTTTTGCCAGGATTCCGGTTAATTTCGCCGCCTTTGTACAGCCGCATGGCCTCAAGCTGGGTGCCGGTAACGAGGCCCGTGAGTTCGTTCAGGGGTTTGGGTTTCGTGACCAGGCTGACGGCTACGCCGAGGAAGCCGCAGACGATAAATCCGTATAAGGCGCGCATAAATCCGTAACTGCCGCTGCCCATGCCGAAGGCCAGCGGCCCGATAAGCCATTTGTCGAGCGGCGACACGAACGAAAGGCCCACCAGAAAGAGCCCTCCGGCCAGAGTTGCCACCGCCGCGGCCGGGGTGTAGCGTTTCCACAAAATCCCGAACAGAATGGCCATGACCATGGGCACCGGGATCGAGCCCGTTACGACGGCATGCGCGTAATAGATGCTCTCGTATTGGTAGTAGTAGATCGGAACCAGTGCAAGTCCCAGCGCGCCCGCTGCAAGACTCACGATGCGGGCCACTTTGAGGTAATGCGCATCGTCGGCATCCGGCCGTATACGCGGTTTCCAGATGTCATTGACGAAAATGGCGCTCACGGCGTTGATCAAGGTGTCCGCGGTGCTCATCAGGGCCGCGGTCAAGGCGGCCAGCACCAATCCGAAGACGCCCGGAATACAAAGAAACCGCGCCGTGTGGACAAAGGCGTCGGTGGCGCTCATCTCGAGTTCTCCGTTCTCGACGAGCGCGCGGCCAATCCATCCGGCGCCACTGGTAGCTATGGCAGCCAGCGGCGCCAGCACAAGCACCCAACACACCGACATTTTCCGCGCGTCGCGTACGCTTCGAATGGCCAGGAACCGCATGACGATCCCCTGGTTCATCAATATGAACGCGCCGCTGTTGGACAGGCCATCCTGGACGAAGACGCCGATGAAACTGAACTTATCGGGCGCATTGAATTCGGAGAACGCAAAGCGGTGCCCTTGCGGCAGCAGTGCCCAAAAATCTACAAACCCGCCCAAATGCACCACACCGGCAATAAACACGGCCAGGCCGGCCACAAGAAGAATAACGCCCTGCGCCAGGTCGGTCATGATGACGGACGTCTGCCCTCCAATCATCACGTACAGCGTAACCAGCACAGTGATGACCACCGCCCCCGTAAACACCGGCCAGCCCAGCAGTGAATGGAGCACCACGCCGATGGTGTAGACGTTAATGCCGATGTAGGCAATGAGGTAAAGCAAGATGATGACCGTCGCAAAGCCGCGCGACACGGGCCCAAAGCGCCGCTCGAAATATTCGGGAATCGAGCCCAGCCGCTGGTAATAGATGATGGGCAGCCAGATCAGCAGCAGGATGCTCATCCAATACCAGTCATTGAGATAGGTCTGGCTGCTGCTGATACCGTAGACGAATCCCTGCTCACTGTATTTCTGAAAGCTGTAACTGCCGACAGTGGTCGCAATGCACGAAAAGGCGATCAACCACCACGCAAAACGCTGGCCGCCAAAAAAGAAATCCTTGGTCGTTCGCGTGTACCGGGCAAAGTAAGATCCGAACCCCACGATGCCGGCAAAATAAAGGAACGCCACGACAAGGTCGAGATGCTCCCCACAAATGCACTGGTTTCCATCAGACGCCGGCCTCCTGTGGTACGTAGGGCAACCAAAACGTGAACAGGGACACCAGCGCCAGCAAAAACAGATAGCCGCCCACGAAAATCCAGAGCAGGTTTCTGTCGCGCCGGAGCGAGAGGTCGAAGTATCCGCTGGTAATCCCGCACCAAATCCCAAGGGCCAGCAGGATGCCGCCAATACCGTATTGACAGACAATGGGCCAGACTCGCGCCATATCCATAACGAAACTCCCCCATATATCAATGAGACTCGCGCATGATAGACAGAAGCCGCCTCGGGTGCAAGTCTCGAGCCCAACCACATACCTCTACAAAAAGGGAATCCACGGCTTTGGCGCCAGACATAGGCTCGACGGGACTCTTCGTAATCCGATAGAGGCAGATGAACTCCGCCCCGGTTCAGGCGGCGAAAAACTGGCCCCGGCGCCCCGAAAACGTCGTTTTCAAAAGGAAAGACCCACAAGGACAGACAGAACAGGGCAAGACCGCAGGGAAAGCCGGGCTGACATCCGGTGAGTCCCGGACGGCCACAGGACCCCTCACAGGGCAGGTGCGAGCGGCAGTCCGTCTACCCGCCCGCCGGGCAGAACGTGCCGACTCAACTGGACAGACTCCCTGGGTTGACTTTGGAGCATTTTTGAGGAAACAATATCAAGATACAGATTCGATCAGAGACGATACAGGCCTCGGCGGCCAAAAACCGGGTTGAGTAACTACGTCGGGGGATAGTATTCATGAAATTCACACGCAGACAGTTTATGGGTTTTGCCAGCGTATTCGGGCTGGCTTCTTGTGCCAAGGCTAAACGCGCCGTACCGGACCTGAACCTCGCTCGCTTCACACCCAGTTTCGGGGGTGACGAGTTCACGTTTGCCACGATCAACGACCTCCATGTCCTCGATGCAAAAAGTGTGGGGATCGTTAACCAGGCGGTCAACTCCATCAATGCCGACCGCCGCGTCCAGTTCACGATTGTATTGGGCGACATAGCTACCGACGGCCGTTACGAGCAGCTGGGACTCGCCAAAGTGGCGCTCGACCGCCTCGAAAAGCCCTGTTTCGCGGTTCCGGGAAACCACGATGTCGATACGAAGGCTCAGGACATCTTCAGCAACTACAGCAGCCTCTACGGTCCCACCCACTGGGATCGGGGCAAGGACGGCTGGATGTTCATCGGATTGAATTCCTGCGTGGGTTCCGCCAGCGATGTGACCATTCCACAAACCGAGCTTGACTGGCTTGAGAAAACGCTGAAAAAGGTGAACCGGAGCCGCCCCGTCGCCCTCTTTGCCCACCACCCGTTTAATCCCAACACGAAAGCCTACCGTGTGATCAATGCCGACGATGTGCTCGGCCTGTTCGCGGAACATCACCTCAAACTGGTAGCCGCCGGACACTTCCACGGCAATCAGATCGAGGAACAGGACGGCGTGCTGTTCACTACCACCGCGTGCTGCTCCACTACCCGCAATAATTTTGATAAGACCACGGAGAAGGGCTACCGCCTCTATCACGTGACCAAAGAGAGCCTCGAAACCGAGTTCGTCGTCGTGCAGAGCTAATTTCGCTTTTACGCAGCCGGTGGCCGCTGCACTGCACCGTCACTCGCCCGAGACCAGGCGGGCGCAGAGGGCCTGTTCGGCGGCATCCAGTATCGCTTCCGCTTTTTTGGGCTTGACACGCATGAAAATCAGGTTGCCCAGCGTTAATTTCACGATGGGGCCGCGCCCGCACATCCCCATGCATTCCGACTTCCTCACGCGGATTCGGTCCTCCAGGCCCCGCTCCTTCACCAATTCCTTCAAGCGCGCCCGGATTTTATGGGAATTTTTGTATTCGCAGCCGCCGCCGGCACACACGTACAGGACAGCCATCCCGCTGTCGTCTGTCCCCGCGTCGGCATCGTCAAAATCATCGAACGGGTCGTCTTCGTCAGATTCTGGTACATACACGGCAGTTCTCCATCTTCTTGCAGGGGCGCCCGGACCGGCACACGGCGCTCTCGTGGAAATGGGTATCGGACTGGGGTCAACAGAGCTTTTCCGCCCTCAAATGGCCTGCAAATCACTCGGGAACGAAGCTCTGAGCTTGTCTACCTGTCGTTTTCCATCAAAAATCAGGTGTATCGCGCGTCGGGATGAAAACACAGCACGGCGGCAGTACTCCCCGTGGGCGCGAACTCGCCCGCATCGGTGATGCGCACGCCGACCTGGGCCGTCGCGCTCAACAAATCCAGTATGACCCTATTATACCGCGTTTCGGTCATCGCGGGGTAACCGGGCGACCAGCGGATGCCCTGGCCGGGTGCTACGCCCATCCGATCGCGCAACAGAGCGTGCACCCGGTCGGCCATATCTTCCGCGACACGGTCTGAAAGTCCCTGTAGATACAAAACGGCTTCGAAGTTGCCTTCGGCCCGGAATTTCGCGATTTGGGCCTCCACCTGCGGACCGCTCGTCGTGAGCTGCACGCCGATCGCATCCATCTTCCCGGATGTCCGCGGATAAAAGTACTGAGCCGCACAAACGGTATCTTTGCGCATGGCCCCGAGCACGCGGGTGAATCCAAACCGGCACAGCTCCACTTCAGGCTCTTGCGGGTCATAGACGAGCACTTCGTCGCCCAGCGATTGGCAGGGGTAGACTCCGAACACGCCCTGGGGCTGAATCCAGCGGCCCTTGTCGGCCTTGTCGATCCATTCCTCAAACAGGGCCATCAGCTTTTCAGCCGTTTCGCCGCGTTTTTCCCGGCTCTGCGTGCCGCCGAATTTCCAGTTCAGGCCG
Organism: Candidatus Hydrogenedentales bacterium; assembly: GCA_050950105.1. Lineage (GTDB taxonomy): Bacteria > Hydrogenedentota > Hydrogenedentia > Hydrogenedentales > SLHB01 > UBA2224. Next base: position 615,563 of record JBMNGZ010000001.1, read on the forward strand.
AACAGGGTTTTGGTGTCCAGATAGGGGGCGAGTTGCCGCAACGTGTAGCGCAGCGTGTCACTGCGAAACCATGGCGAACCGGACACTTGATGGTGCTCGAAACGAATCACGCGCGGCGTGAGTTCCTGCATGAGCCGCGCCTCTTTATCGCGCCTCTTTTCCGCCCGCTCCAGGTTCGTCAGCAGTTTGTCGCGGTTCGGCATCAGGATGGCGTCCCGCTCCTGTGCGCTCACCCAGCGGTTCATGACATTCACCCCATCCATCGCCGTGGGACAGTAAAACACGTTGGAGCGGATCTTCGATGGATCATCCTGACCGGCCATGGCCACGTAGGCGGCATGCCGCCAGTTCACGGGTGCGCCGCCCAAGAGGAGAGGGAGTTCCTCCAGCCCCTGCTCGGCCAGCATGCGCGATACCGTGATCATGTGGTTCGACGTCTGCACCAGCAGCGCGGACATGCCGATCGCCGTGGCTTCGTGTTCGCGGGCCGCGTCGATGTAGGCCTGCAACGGCGTCATCACGCCCAGATCCACGACCCGGTACCCGTAATTTTCGAACAAGGTTTTCGCGAGGTCTTTTCCGATCGAGTGCACATCCTGATGAACGGTTCCAAGCACGATCGTGCCTTTGTAGGCGACCTGTTCGTGCACATCAATGCCTGCCGAACGCCTCATGTAGGCCTCGAGAAAGCCCATCACCTGTTTCATCACGTCGGCGGATTTGAGCAGATGCGGCAGCGAAACCGAACCGCGGGCAAATTCATCGCCCAGCTCATTCATGGCCCTCATGAGCTGTGTGTTGATGAACTCCAGCGGCTCGCAACGCTGAATCACCTCCGCCGCCTGAATGACAATTCGGTCGTGGTAGGGATACTCCACTCCATCGACGGTCACGGCGCCTTCCGTTCGGTCTTTGTGCCCGTCCTTGATCTTCGCGCAAATGGCCTCCTCAAGCGCCATGCCTTCGTACGACGAGCGCCGGGACACCACGATCCCTCTTCTTGCTGTCCGCAATGTCTTCCAGGCGCTCAAAGGCGTCCATGTCATGCTCGAGCACCACCCGAAGCCCCAGCGCGTAGTCTTCCGGATCCAGGTCCTGCACGAACACGTAATGGTTGGGATTGATAATGGCCGCGTCGAGTCCGCGCTTTCGGGCCTCATCCAGCCAGACTGAGGTCAAGACCTTGCGCATGTATGGCTTGGCGGCCAGGCCGTTCGTCAGGTTGCCCACTCCGCAGGTCGTCATCAGGCGGCTGTCTATGGCCTTGATGCCCTCAATCGCCTGGAGCGATTCCAGCGCAAAATTTGTCCCTTCCTGTGCTTCCGATCCGATGGGAAAGACATTCATGTCGATCAGAAGCTGATCCGGGGTCACCCCGTATCGGGCCGCGCAGTTCACCACTTGTCTTGCCAGCGCGACCTTCTGCTCCGCCGTGGCGCCGGGCCCCTGCGGCCCTGTGGCGAGGGCGATGTACACGGGATGGTGCGCGGCGGTGGCTTCCAGAACCACATCCGCCCGGGTCCGGCCGTCTCCGGCGCTTTCCATGGAGATCGAGTTGATGATGGGCCGCCCCGGATAGACCTTGATCGCCTCCAGAAGCGCGCCGATGTCAAACGAATCCAGGCTCATCGCGCCAGGAAAATCGGTCGTGTGCGTATGGACTACTTCCTTAAGCACCTCGGCGGTATTCACGACGTTGGAGTCCATGCACACGTCGATGATTTGCATGCCGAGGTCCATCGTTTGCTCACGAATGACCTCTTCAAGCGCGTAATGCTCGATGGGGCCCCCGTGCTCGACCGCTTCCCGGACTGCCCGGGAGCCGCGCACATTCAGACGTTCGCCGATCATCATCAGTCCGCTGGAACTGTCCAATGCAATCGCCTGCTGGGGTCCCGACACAAACACGGTCCGCTCGGGCTTGCGCCGGGAAGGTTTCAGGCTCGCCACCGCTTCCGCCATCGCCACGGTGTGCGCCCGGGTGGTGCCGCAACATCCGCCGATGATGTTGACGCCGAAGTCCCGCACGTACCGCAAAAGGTATTCCGCCATTTTTTCCGGCGGAAACTTGAACACGGTCCGCCCGTTCTCGGAGATGGGCAGGCCGGCGTTCGGGAGGACCGAAATCGGCAGGGGCGAATACCGCGCGAGCTTTTCGATCGTCTTGCCCATCAAATCCGGACCAATGCTGCAATTGATGCCGAACGTGTCGATGCCGACACCCGCCATCGTCACCAGGGCGGCGTGGATGTCCGTGTTGAAGATCTGCATCTTCGAGAACGCATCCACCGTCACCTGACACATAATGGGCAGGCGTTTGCCCTGTTCGCTCATGGCGCGCAAGGCGCCCATCACCGCCGCCTTCGTTTCCAGGATGTCCTGCTGCGTCTCGAAGAGCACGGCGTCGGCGCCCCCATCGATCAGGCCCCGCACTTGAACCTCGAAATTTGCGCTGATCTCGTCAAAAGTGGCCCGTTTGAGGTTCGCCTCCGTGCTCGACACCATCCGGTTGGAGGGGCCGATCGAACCGATCACAAACAAGGGCCTGCCGTCGTATCCAGGCTCTTCGACGTAGCCCGCCCGCGCTTCGCACGCAAGCTGTGCGGCGCGCAGATTCAAGTGATAGGCCACGTCCTCCGACGGGCAGCGTCCGGATATCCCCCTCCATCGGCAGCGGCGCAAAGCCGCTCAACTCCAGGCTGGAGAAATCGTACTCGCTCAGACGGAAGGGCGACGCGCCAAAGGTGTTCGTCTCCACCGCGTGCGCCCCGGCCGCATAGTAGCCCCGGTGGATGTCGCGCAGGACCTCCGGACGGGAGAAGGTAATGAGATCGGACAGCATGCGGTACGGGCCGCCGCCAAAATCGGCGTCCGTGAGTTTCCGCGACTGGATCTCGGTGCCCATGGCCCCGTCCAGAACCAGGATACGGTCGTTCAGTGCTTCAAGAAAGTCCATGTTTTCGTAATTCTTCCGTAAATTCGCATCCATGGTACCGGTAGCACCGATGTGAATGCGTTTCATACCCGGCGATCATTTCATCCCGATAGATTAACGAGTGCGCTGACCCGGGTACAATGACGACGCAGTTGAGCGCGCTGCACGCGCGGTTGAGTGGCAAGGGGGTTTCGGGAAGGAGGAGGAGGCGAGATCACGCTCCGGGTGCGTGCTGGGACAGGGGCAACGTCCGTTCCTGCACAGCGAGCGCGCTGTCCGAGAATCTCAGCTCCAGAAAGCGGTAGGGCGCCTGGCATAAGGCCGGGGCCACAATACTCACCAGCCCGCTGCCATCGATGATGTTCACCCCTTTATGATAATGCCCGCTGATAGCGCACCCGGCGCCGCAGGCAGCCATCGCCTGCAGGATCTCCTCCGCGTTCGTGTAGTTGTACGGGCAGTCGCTCGCCCCGGGCGCGAACAGCGGCACGTGTTGCAGCGAGACGAGCGGACCCGAAAATCCTTCCCGGGCCTGCGCAAAGCGCGACAGCGCTTCTGCGGGCCGGAACGCGTTGAATTCAGGTGCTTCCGGATCCACGAAAGGCACAAACCGCACGCCGCCGGCGTCCAACCACGCGGGCGGCCGGGTAAAAACTGCATAAAAGGCCTCCGGCGCAGGGTCGTGGTTCCCGGGCAACACAAGCACCGGGGCCGCAAGTCGGTCCAGTGCCGGCCGCAGTGCGCGCAGGCAGCCCATGCCCGCTTCGGTGTCACCCGCATCAACCAGGTCGCCCAATACCAAGACCAGGTCCGGCGCAATTTGCAGATTGAGACAACTCACGGCCTCGTCCAGCAGTTCTTTGCCGCTGGGCGGCCCCGGAGCCCCGCTCTCGGTCAAGAGCCGGCCGTGATGAATGTCTGAGAGAACCGCTACCCTGCACAGCATTAGACGTTCCTTCGTTGCGGCGCCCCGGGCATCGTTTTGCCGCGTGCCGTTGTTGCATCATAGACCATCCGCAGTGATAATAGCGTGGGAATGGGAGGAAAGGAATGCCACGAGTCCTGGTAAGCGGCGGGGCAGGTTTCCTGGGTTCGCATCTGTGCGACAGGCTGCTGACCGAAGACTGGGAAGTCGTGGCGGTTGACAACCTGATTACAGGTCGCCTCCGTAACATCGAACATCTGCTCAAGCACCCACGGTTTCAGTTCCAGGAACGCGACGTCACCCAGCCGTTCGTCTGCAACGAGCCTCTGGACTATGTGATGCATCTGGCGTCGCCAGCCAGCCCGCCCGATTTCAAGACCTTACCCCTGGAGACCCTGCGCGCTGGTTCTTTCGGCACCCATCAGATGCTTGATCTGGCCCACGCGCACGGGGCGCGGTTCTTTCTGGCGAGTACCTCCGAAATCTACGGCGATCCGCCGCCCGAACAGCATCCCCAGAAAGAGGGTTACTGGGGCCACGTGAGCTGCAATGGCCTTCGCAGCGTCTACGACGAAGCCAAACGCTACGCTGAAGCCGCCACCATGGCCTATCACCGCGTCCATACGCTCGATACCCGCATCGTGCGCATTTTCAACACCTACGGCCCCCGCATGCGGCCCGACGACGGGCGTGTGGTCACCAATTTCGCCTGCCAGGCGCTTCAGGGCCGCCCGCTGACCCTCTACGGAGATGGAAATCAGACCCGGAGCTTCTGTTACGTCTCCGACCTGGTCGAGGGCTTCTACCGTCTTTTGATTTCCGACGAGACCGGGCCCGTTAATCTGGGCACGCCCGATGAGTTCACCGTGCGGGAGGTGGCGGAGATGATCCTCGAGCTGACGGGAAGCACGAGCCGGATCATCCGCGTCCCTCAGCCGTTTCCTGACGATCCCCGCCGGCGCAAGCCCGACATCACCAAGGCGCGTCAAGTGCTGAGATGGGAGCCCAAAGTCGAACTCCGTGACGGCCTTCGCCGCACCATTGAATCGCTCCAGTGCGAACTCGCGTCCTAGGCGGGCCGGGGCGCCCGCGGGGTCCGCGGGGACTGAGTTACAGTCTCTTCACACGCATATTTCTGAACCAGACCTCGTCGCCGTGGTCCTGGAGAAACAGGCTGCCCGTCGGCGGAAGTTCGGCCAGCGGGGACGGGAATTTGCCGATCGGCATGGTCATCAACGACAGATCCACATCCAGCACTTTCCAGCCGTTTATTACGGCCACGACGTGCTTGCCCTGCACGGTCAAATCGAGCGAATTCCATTCACCGGGCTTGTTAACGACGTTGAACATCGGCGAGACCACGTCGTACAGCGCTCCGCAACTGAAATAACTCGGCTCTTCTCCGTAGGAATCAATGATCTGAATTTCCATCCCCTGATAGACCGGATCCTCGGGGGCCGCGCGGAACATGAGCCCGCTGTTAGCCTTTGCCGTCAGCTTAAACTCCAGATGCGCCTGAAAATCTGCGTAACTGTCGCCGGTATATTGGATGTACTGGGTGGGTTTTTTCCCGAAGATGTGCAGTACACCGTCTTGAAACTCAAACCGGTTCTTCGCACTGACCTTCCAGAGCGGGGCGTTTTCCGCATCGAACAGGTCCAGCCAGCCTTCGCCCGAGGGAACCGGCGTAACCGTGCCCGTTGGGCGTGGCAGCGGTTTTTTGGCCCCCGCGTACATGGCGTCAACCCACAGTGCCATCAGCACCGCCAGCATGGCAACCGCTACCGCCTTTCGCATGGTTTCCGTCCTTTCTCCTCCAGGTGGGACTCTTCGCAAAAGAGCATAACGCAACCGCGGCCAAAAACGCACGCCGAGAGCTCTTTCCGGCAAAAGCGAAACCCCGGGCCATGGAACCGGGGCCTGCGGTCACTGCAGGATCCTGCAGCGACCGACTGCGGCGACGCTTCCAGCAAATAATTTGTGTATCTGTAGCAGGCCGGCTTGCCGTATACTTCGCGCAAACCGGGCAGCCTCGGAGATACCACGTCCCTGTTCCAGAACCACCGCAGCGAAAATGTGTATCATGACTGCTGCTTCAAGGCACTCCAGGGCATCGAAAGGCGGGGTAGATCGTTGAATGTGAAGTCTGCGCAGTTACTGTTTCTGCTGTTTTTCGCAGTGGCCGTGTTCGTGCCGGCCATCGGCACCCACGATCTGTGGCCGGCCGACGAACCCCGCTACGCCCAGGTCGCCCGTGAGATGCTGGAAACCGGCGACGCCATCACCCTGCGCATCAACGAAGAACCCTACCTCGAAAAGCCTCCACTGCTCTTCTGGACCATCGCCGCGGTCTCCAAACCGTTCGGCGACGTGTCAGCCCTGACGGCGCGCGTTCCGTCCGTAGTGTCAGCCCTGGTGGTCGTAGCATTAACCTACCTGCTTGCCGCACGGCTCTATTCACCGCGCGTGGGCTTCTGGTCGGCCCTGATCCTTATCACGACCAACCGCTTCTGGTGGCAGGCCACGCACGCCCAGATCGACATGCTCCTGACGGCGTTCATGACCGGCAGCCTCTACGCGTTCTGGCGCTGGCACAAGGCGCCCCGGCCAGGCTGGCTGTTCCTCTTCTACGCCTGCAGCGCCGCCGGGGTCTTCGCCAAAGGACCGGTGGGGGCCATTTTTCCCCTGCTGCTCATCTTCTCGTTCTATTGGAAGCGCCCCGACGAGCGGAAACAGACCCACTGGATACTGGGTATGCTTGCGGTCGCGGTGTTGAGCGCTTTGTGGCTCATCCCCGCGCGGATGGCTGCCTCACGTGAGGCACAGACGGTCGCCCGCGAGGTTGTCGCCACAGATCTGTTTCACCAGACCATCGGGCGCTTCATCCTCGGCGTCAGCAAGGCCCAATGGCCCTGGTATTACCTCAAGACTCTGCCCGTGGACTGGCTCCCCTGGTCGCTGTTTCTGCCCTGGACCCTCGCGTATGTCTGGAAACGGCGCCGGGAAGGAGACGAGATGCGGTTACTGCTCTGCTGGATCCTCCCCGCTTTCGTTTTCTTCTCGGCCAGCGTGGGCAAACGAGCCCTGTACCTGCTGCCGTTGTTTCCCGTCATGGCCATGCTCATTGCCCGCAGCGTGCTCGACCTCATGGAGGGCGACCATGCCGTCTGGCGGCGCCGGACCGGCCTCGTCTGGGCTGCGGTGCTGCTGCTCCTGGCCGCTGCGCCCTTCGCCTTGCGGTTCTCTCCGTATCCCGACGCCTGGTCGGCTGAGCTGTTGGCGTTCTCCGTGTGCGCGGCCGTCTTTGCAGCCGTCACTCTCTATCACGTGGTTCGTACGGACATGCGTCAGCTCCACGCCCTCATGGCCAGCCATTTCGCAGGGCTGGTCATCCTCGTTGCGCTCGTGGTCTTGCCGCAGGTCAATCATTTCAAGTCCGCCCGGCCTTTCTGCCGGCCCCTCCGCACGCTGGCCGAGGCCGGCGAATCATTCCATCTCTATTCCGTCGGCTTTTCACGCGAGGAATATGTCTATTATTCGCACCATCCCCATACGCCCGTGCTCATTGAATTGCTCGACCTGGAAACCGAGCAGCCGCTCGAGCCACGGGAAATGGTCCGGCTCCAGAAACACATGAAAAAGAGCATTGCGAATGCCGTGGAAGATGTTCCCATCAACGTGGTGGACAGCGTGACGGAAGCCGAATTACTGGCCCTTCAGGAGGCCCTGCATGACGCCGCGGACGATGAGGTCGCCCCGGAAATGCTTGAGCAATTTCGCGGCAAACTGGTACGTGAAACCAACGCCTTCCTCGACGCCTTCGAATCCGACGCCTCAGCTTTTCTGTTTGTCATGGAAAACGACTGGCGCTGGATCCTGGCCATCCATCCCATCGCCTGTGCCTACCCCATCGTCCGCAGCGAACAGGTCGGCAGGCGCTACGTGCTGCTCATCGCGAACAAAGCCGGGGCGGCCTGCCTCGAAAAACACGGCATCGACATCAAGATCAAACACCCCGGCGCCGCGTGAGGTGTGTTGAGCCGCCGGAGGCGAGGCCTGCCCGGCTCAGTGGAGAAGGATGAGGGTGGCCGCTTCGTAAAAGGCGGCGATCGTGAGCATGATCCCCGCCAGCGCGGTCGCGCTCACAAGGACACGCAACCCCGCTACATATTCTGCCCACCATTGCCCCGTCTGCAGCCCACGAAGCACGCGCAACGGAAGCACGCATGCGGCAAACGACACCACCACATAGGCCTCAAGCTCGAGCGTCAACGTGATGCTGTGGTAGGTGTTCTGCACGGCGCTGCCCGTCCACATCGGCGCCATCACAAATCCCACAAAACCGAAGCTCAAGAGGTTTTTGAGCAGTCCTGCAAACGGAAAGACCAGCGAGGGCAGCACGGAATACAGGCAGGTGCCTACCAGGTAGTTCTGGTGGAGCGTCGCCAGCGTCGCCCACAGAATGTTGCCCGACGCATACGCCCGCCCGATATGGCCCAGCACCCCTTCCGAAAAGACCGACCGGGTGAACTCCAGCGCGCTCCAGGAGCTGCGAGGCAATAGAATGCCCCCGGCCATCGCCCCAAAAAGGATCGCATAGAGGAGCACGTGCACGGCAGCCAGCAGCACCCGCCGGCTGTTCAGTTCCGCCAGACATGGTCCCAGCAGCGCGCCGCCGTGGGCTGTGAGGAATTGCAGCAAGCGCATCTGGAGCAGCGCGCCGCCCGCGGCCACCAGCACCAATCCGCCCAGCGTCAGCGCCGTGATCGAAGCGGGAAGGCGTCCGGCCGGCATCATGAAACGCGGGGCCTCGTCATTGGATGTAGCTGCGTCCTTGAGCGCGTCGAGCCGCGCCATGGCGTCTGGATCCAGCCAACCGCGCGTGCTGAGTTCCGGCTCGGAGAACAAGGCCTCAAATGCCGGATCCGCCGGCAGAAAGCAGGCCTCCAGGGTCCCGGGAGTCTGTGGGGACAGCCGCCCTACGACCTGAAACGTGGTTCCATCGATCTCAAACGAGTCGAACCGGAACAGCGTCCCCGCGAGCAGCTCCGGGCGGCCCGCTTCCGGCAGGCGTCCAGAAAAGAGCACGGGGGCAAAGAAATCGGGCGCAGCATCCACCATGAGCAGCCGCTCCGTTGGCGCCACTCCGAGCAGCTTCAAAATCTCCTCGTTGCCGGGTTGCGCCCGCATTCGTTCGAGAAGTTCCTGCGTCGCCTCGGGCAGGTTGCTTTCTGGAATCAGCCGGGCGCGCAACGGCAAGGCCCCCTCCGGTACCTGTGCGGCCTCCACGGCAATCAGCAGATCACGCCAGGGAACGCCGCTTTCCAGGGAGCGTTCCCTGCTTGCCGCGCTGAAGATCGCCACCAATCCGCAGAGCAGCAGGATGCCGCCTGTCTGGAAGGATTTGAGGGGGGCCCGGGCCTGAGTTTCCGTCGCCATTTGGGGTTTATGACCCGCTCGCGGTCGAGCGCGAAAGCGCCGCCACGGCTTCCCGGGTGAGGTGGGTGAAAAACGCCTCCTGATTTGGTCCGCACCAGTTCATGAGGTACATCTCGTAGGCTTCCTTGCCATCTGGCCGCGCCTCCGCATAATATTCGTCCGGCGACACATAGCCCACGTAATCGCCGTTGAAACTCAGCACCCACAAGTCGATGCCCTGCGAGTCGGCCCAGGCTTTCATGCGGACGCTTATCTCGCCGCTGAAATCGGAGGGCATGCCCGCAAAATACACGTCGCCGACTCGGACACACTGCAGCCACCCATCCGAATTGATCCCAAGGAATCGAACCAAGAAGGGCGACAACCTCCACGACGGATGAATGCGCCATTGCATCGACGGCAATTCCAGCGGCACTCCCACCGAGGCGACCTCCACTTCGCGCCGGAGTTCCAAGCCATCCACACGCTCCAGGACATGCCGCGCAAGCTCTTCCCCGATCGCCTTCGCTTTGTCAAAACCGGCTTCGTGACCGGAATAACGCACCGACATGCTGCCCACCGCCCCTCCGAGAAAGATCGTGAACGCGGCCGTCTCGCGTTCGAGCGTCCGCACGAGATAGCCCGGATAGTCCCCGCTGAATTCCATGTTGCTTCCGCCAAGAACGGTGGGATGCGCCGAATAACTCACCACGAGACAGCGGGCCCCGTCATCTTTCTTGACCAGCAGGTAGCTCAATTCGGTGTCACACGGCGCGTCCCGGGTGCGATTCCGGATGCAGGCTTCAACCGGGACGCTGCCCGCGCCCAATGCCGCGCCGCCATCCGCGTTTGCGTCGGCCTCCACAATCGCGTCGGTGAATTGCTGCGCCAGGAATTCGAGCACAGTGGCGTCGTAAGTGCCCGCAAACTGTTTTCCCACAAAACCCGGCGCCCAGCCGCCGGGGCCTGAATGGGTGTGCGTCGCATTGAACAGCAGAACATCGGCCGTGAGGCCTGTCTGACGCAACACGCGCTCGCGCACGATCTCCGCCAGGTTTTCGGGAATGATGAGCATGTCCGCCGCGATCAGGGCGGTTTTATCGTTTCCATCGGCCAATACCAGGGCTTTCACGAAGATCTCGTCGTGTACCCCCGTGGACGGCTTGCCTTTCCTGTCGCCAAAGCCGGCCAGCGGCGTGCCCGGCGGCGGAACGATCGAGCGCTGCGCCCAACCCGCACGGAAAGGACCCGGCTGGCCGCCAATGGTTGACCGCGCTGCACTGGCCCGGATGGCGTCGACATTGCGCTGGTAATAGCGCTCTTGCGTGACGTCTACGCTGGAATATGCGGGCCACGGTCCTATAAGAAGCACCGCGCCCGCCAACAGCGCCACAAGCACCGCGCCTGTAAGGAGCAGTCTCTTTTTCACCGATTTGCCTCTCCGTACCGGCGGTCCGCTTGGCTCTGCGCGCGACTACTGATCGACCGATGCCTTCAATACGTTGTCGTCAAACCCCAGCACCAGCTCAAAGGCCTCCGCCGACCGTTCCAACGGAAACGAGTGCGTCACGAGCGAGGCCACGTCCACTCGTCCAGCGGCCAGCAGGGCGATCGACCGGGGATAGTCGAAACGAAACCGCCTGCACCATTGAAGCGTCAACTCTTTGCGCCGCGCCACACATACCGGGAACGGATCCTCCTCCTCTCCGGAAATGCCCGCCAGGATCACCCGCCCTGCCGGGCGCACAACACGGCAGGCGTGCCCCGGGGTTTCTGAGGAACGTGCGCAGTCAAAGACCACATCGACGCCGCGTCCGTTCGTTTTGGATAAAATCGTGTCGACCGTGTCGCCACCCGACACGTTGAAGGCCTCGTCCACGCCGTAGCGTTCGCCGGCCGCCACGCGGTAATCGAGCAGATCGGTCCCGTAAATCCGTGCCGAGCCCGCCGCCCGGGCGACTTGCGCCACGAGCAGGCCGATGGGACCCAGGCCCAGAACCGCCGCCGTTTCCCCCGGTTTCAGGCAGGCCAGCTCCACCGTGTGCACGGCCACGGCCAGCGGCTCGATCATGGCCGCCTCAATCGCGTTGATGCTGTTCGGCACGGGAAAACAGAACTGGGCATGCACCGCAATGTATTCACACAGCGCCCCATCATACGGCGGACCGCCGGGAAACACCATGTCCGGGCACACATTGTAGTGGCCGGTATGGCACCATTCGCATTGAAGGCAGGGGATTCCCGGTTCCACGGCCACGCGCTGGCCCACCAGCGAAGGGTCGACCTCCGAACCCACCGCTTCTACGACCCCCGCGTACTCATGACCCAGGATCAGCGGCTCCGTGATCGCGGTGTTCCCGATGCGGCCTTCCAAAAAATAATGCATGTCTGAGCCACAGACCCCGGTCGACTCTATCCGGATCAAGGCTTCATGCGGCTTGGGACTGGGTTTTTCCACCTCGACCAGCCGCATGTCGCGCGGACCAAACCACTTCACGGCTTTCATTGTCTCGAGATCCTCCAAAATAAGCGCCGGCTGAATTCTTATGCCATGGCATGCCTGTCAGAACACCCGCTGCCGACAAATCCTTTGCAGCGGTGCCCGGCATGAAAAAGCGTAGCAGAAACAGAGCTGGATAGGAAATGCGCTGTTCATGAGCCTGTGGGGGCGAATTTTTGACCCAGCTCCGGCGTCAGCCGACCGCGTTCCGGCGGACTAAGCCGAAACGCCGCGAAAAAGCGCCGCCGACGTGTCATCCGCGCCCTCTAGCGCCTGGTTTCCATGAATGCGTCCCATAAATCGCGGCGGATGAAGGCCAACAGCCGAACATTCGGCCGCAGCCCGTAATTTTCAGACTGGTATTCGTGTTTCAGACGGGCATGGACCTCCGGCGCCAGTTTTGGGGTGGTAATCACCATCGGCGCGTCGCAATCCTCGGGAACGTCTTCCCAATAGCCAACCTGGGTGAATTTTCGCAAATACCAGGGGATAGGCCAGTAATTGAGTCCCGGCGTGATGACGCGAATCAGCATTTCGTGTTTTTCAGGCGCGTACTGGGCGATGGCCTCCGCACGTTCGCCCAGGCGTCTGACGCCGCTCACGGAATGCGCATAAACGTAGGGATTGCGGGGGTCATCGTAGTAATCAAAATTGGCCAGATACGACTGCCACCCCAACTGGATGGTCAGCGCGGCGAGCACAACACCCAGCACCGCTCGCGGGGCATACTTCAGCGGCCCTGCCGTTCGCGGCAGAGTCGGCGTGAGCCGCAGCAGCACGACGGCCCCCGTCCCGGCCAGCAGGATCATCCCGTGGAAACTGCACAGGATGGACCAGGGCGTCTTGTACCGGATGCTTGAATACACCACCGTGGTCGCGACCGTGTAGACGGTCACAAACCGAAGAAAATGCACGTTGCCCGGCTGCTTGTCGCCGTCGTGCCGCGCCAGCGCGCTGATGCCGCCCACGAGCGCCAGGCCCACGAGCAGCCCCTCACTGAACACCGGTCCGGCCGCTCGGTGGGTATACACGAGCATGCGCAGATAATACAACGTGGGATGATGATGGATGCCCGATTCCACGGCCCGTTCCAGGTATACCGTGTACGTCATCACGGAGTCGATGATCCCCTGAAAATTGGTGAAGAACGACGAGAACATGAGCATCGACACCAGCGCGCCCGCCGCGATGAAGGCAGCACTATGGCGCACAAGACCCGGACGCAAGTCTTCCGATTCGCCCTGGCGGAAGAGCCGGTTCAGGGGGTGTTCTTCGTCGTGGATCCGCGCCCAGAGCGGCGTCAGCAGGAACGCCACCCCGGCGCCGAAATACGAGATAATGCAGGTTTCCTTGCTCGCGTGCATCATGCCGAGTGAGGCCCCGCAGAGAGCCGCCCACGCCAGATTTCGACGCCGCGTGTACCGCCATCCAGCCGCCAGCGCGCCGAATGCGAAAAACACCAGCAACGATTCCTGGATATAATACCGACTGTAGAAGACCATCGCGGGGGAAATCGCCGTGAACAGGCCTGCAATCAGGGTCGCGCGCCGCCCGAGCGCGTCCCGAATCCACCAGAAACACGCCACAATCCCCAAACCAAAGAGCAGCGGCACAATGCGGTAATGCACCTCGGTCGAATCGGCAAACCGCTTAACGCCGGCGAGCCACAAGGCGGGCTGGGTCAGGTAATACAGGCTGGGCCCGTGATACTCCTGCGGATCATACGCGTAGATGCCGTCCTCGTAGAGTTCCTGGCCGGCCTTGAACGCCTGCACCGCCTCGTCGCAGTGGAACACGCGTTCGCCCAGATGCGGCGCCCGGTACGCCACCGCCAGCAGCAGTACCGCCGCATAACCTGCCACAAACCACCACACAAGCCGCTTCTGATCGTCTGCCCCAAGGTCTTCCATAATCCTGCCATCATCCGCCCACATTCCCGGCGGCCGGCCACCGGGGACGGGACAATTGCGCGCCATACAAAGCAATCCCAGTCGCGCTGTACTCCCCCTGAAACAAAAATCCCGCCGTCACGCGCGCTGGCGCAACGGCGGGACGAGTATGCGTTATGGTTCCGCTCGAATAAAAGCCGGGGCCTTATTCAGACGCGATCCCCCACACTTCCACTTCGACGTAATTGTTGCGCTCGTTGGAGGTGTTGCCTTTGCTGTAGAGGCGCACGTAGCGCGCTTCCGTGCCCTTGCCGTCAACCAGGCGGCCCTCGTTGCTCTCCACGTATTCCTTGTCCGTGCCCGCGCCAAGACCGGCCGAATTGTCGTGGTCATTGTTGTAGAGGGTGACTACATCCTGCGTGAAATCGGGGTCATTGGCCACTCGCACGACAAAATCGTAATACACTCGCTCGGAGGTGTGGAAATGCCACACCAGGATCGCGTAAATCTGGTGCTTTTTCTGCAGGTCGATCTGCACCCACTGAAGGCCTTTGTCCAGTTCCACCAGGCTCTTTTCCTGGAAGCCCTTATCGCCGTCGGTAATCATGGACAGCTTGCCCATCGAGGGGCTCTTGTCGCTGCTGGTGACCGGCTTGCCTTTCGACACCAGTTCGGTGCCCACCGGCGCCATAAACGGCTCACGCGCCTTGTACGTGAACTCCAGGATTTCCGACCAGTAATCCAACGGCGTGCCCATAAACGACTTTTCGGGTAATTCAATCTTCAGCGGCGCCTTCTCCTGGTCCGCAGAAGCCGGCACCGCCATCACTCCGAACAGCATCGCCGCGCACAGAAGGGTGACCATAACGTGTTTCATTCGTAACCTCCTCGAATTCAAGGCGTACAGCCCAATGGTGTTCCCGGATAAAAGACGCAAAACGGACCTGTGTATTCACACAAAATTCCGCAAAGCCTTCACATTACACACCCGCAGAGTATCCTTTTTTCAGGCACGCAAAGTCAAATTCACATCGTCTTCGTGTAGGCGCAATTTGATAATGTCCGCTTTGTGCAAAGTAAAAATGTCCTCTTTGTCCACGTTTGGGGAGGAAGAGGATGGGCATTTGCATGAGCGAAAAGGAGTTGGACCGGTTGGCGTTGGTACAGGAGATTATCCAGGGTCGGCTTTCTCGTGTTGAAGGCGCGTCGCTGTTGGGGATCTCGCAGCGTCATCTGCGACGTGTTCTGCGGCGCTATGAGAAGGAAGGGCCGGCCGGTCTGGCGCACCGTTCGCGTGGCCGTGCCTCGAATCGGCGGATCCCATTAGCTGCGAAGACTGCCGCCCTGGCCTTTATGCAGGAAGAAGACTTCCACGATTATGGTCCGACGCTTCTGAGCGAGACGCTGGAGAAAGAAACCGGTTTGCTGGTAAGCCGGGAAACGATGCGGCAGTGGATGATCGCCGAAGGTCGGTGGAAGCCTCGCAAAGCCAGAGTACGCCACCGCCAGTGGCGTGAGCGCCACGCCTGCCGTGGTGCGATGAGCCAAATGGATACGTCGATCCACGACTGGTTTGAGGGCCGGGGCGAGCCGGCCGTTCTTATCGCGATGATCGACGATGCCACCTCGGAACTCCTGTGCCGTTTTCATGACACAGATTCCACGGCAACAAACATGAGGGTATTACGTGAGTATATCCGCCGGTATGGCCGCCCCCGTGCGCTCTATGCGGACAAGGCCAGCCATTTCATGACCTCGCGTGCACCCACGGTGGAAGAGCAATGTGCGGGCAAGGAGGCGCAAACCCAGATCCAGCGGGCCTTGGAGGAGCTTGGTATCGAGCACATTGCCGCCCATTCTCCCCAGGCCAAGGGCCGCGTCGAGCGGTGTTTCCGCACGCTTCAGGACCGTCTGGTCAAAGCACTGCGCCGGGCCCGAATCGCAACGATTGAGGAGGCCAATGCCTATCTGGACGAAGTGTTCCTGCCCCTGTGGAGACAACGCTTCACCCAGGCGCCTCGGGAGGCCGCTGACGCGCACCGCTCCCGCAACGGACACGACCTGGATGCCATCTTCAGCCATCAGGAAACCCGCCAGGTTGGCGACGATTACACGTTTGCCTATCGCAGCAAACGCTACCAAATTGACAAACACAGCATCCAAGCGGGACTGCGGCGCAGCAAGGTCATCATTGAGGAGCGCCTCGACGGAAGCCGCAAAGTACGCTGGCGGGGACGCTACCTCAGGCACCGGGAACTGCCGACACACCAAGCCTCGAAACCGAAGCCGGCCGCCAAGCCTCGCAGGAGTGCTTCAACCTCAACCCCCAACAAACCCGATCGAAAGCATCCCTGGCGCCAGGGATGCATCTTGATGCGCGCGGAAACCAAGCCATGAAACCTGCGAGTTACCCACATATCCACAGCCGCGACGGGCGCTACGCGCATCCGCGCTGTGCGCCGGCTGTGGATATGACGGGCTGTGGGCAGCTGCTGCGCACCTGCCCACAGCCCTTGGATAACCCGCTAGCCCCCAGCGTAAAGCGGACATTTCTAATTGGCAGAAAAGCGGACATTTCTATTTTGCGTTTACAATTCACATCGTCTTCGAGCGCGCCGCTCCCGGCGCGCCCCGCCCCATCTGCTGAGCACCCGTCTGACGGCACGCAGAACGGCTGCGGCACCCGTACCCTGCGGAGAATATGACGGAAGAACGGCAACGCGCAGCACGCACGATTTCCCCCGCAACGCGCATGAGATGGGCAGGAATCAGTGAATCGCGGAAGGTGCGACCGGAGCCGCACCGTCATTACTCACCTGCATCTGGCGTGCGACCGTATTGTGCCGCTCCATGGCCAGATTCAGAAAGTCTTCCGCCAGATTGGCATCTACGGGGAAACTTGTAAGAGAGTATCCGAAGCTCACCAGCACCTGTTCGAGTTCCGATTTAAGCCGGTGAAGTACCTTATGCGCCCCTTCCTCGGGCGTCTCTACAAGCAGCACCGCAAGACCGCCCTCGCTCAGCGTGAAAACCTGGTCCGTCATACGAAGATCATCCGTCAGCCGGAGTCCGAGGCGAGTCACCATGTCAGGATTGGCGCGCGGAGTGCAGAAGGTCAACAGCGCCGCCGCTGAGGGATACCGGATCGACCGTTCGATCTCCTCACGAACCCGTTCATGCAGGTACGGCTCAGTCCGCAGTCCCGTTCCCGGGTCGCGGTAGGCCAGTTTTTCCAGAACACGACAGCGGCGCTCGAGTTCGGCCCGCATGCGGGCTTCCTCATCCAGCCGCGCTTGCAGATCGTCGATGGCCGCTTTCAATTCTTTCATATCTTCCACTACCACAACTCCTCTCCGCATTAGGCAAAGCATAATATATGCCAAATATGAAAATTCAAGCTCAAAACGTGCTAAGTCATGCAATGCATTGTCTTTTGCGGATTTTGAGAAAGGTGATGGCGGATCAAAATATTCGCCAAAATGCTCTGAAGGTTGTCAGTTTTGACCACTTTTTCATTATGTGGCAGCGATGTCCACGCTGTACCAGCGATTTAATTCTTGACAGAAACCGCGTGGTCAGGTAGCATGTAGTGGCAACGCAGGAAGATTTCTGGCCGGGGCGGGCCGCCCGTGGTGTATGGCGGGAAGGATTCAGGTGCAGGTCAATGGGGTACAGAAACCGGGGATCCTCATCATTGAAGATGAGCCTACTCAACTGGCATTCCTCGAAGAGATCCTGAAGGAATGGGACTACGAGTGTGTCACGGGGGGCTCCATCGCCGAGGGCCGGACGCTTTTCGAAAAGGACCGCTTTGCCTGTGCGCTCATTGATTTGGGTCTGCCCGACGGCAATGGCCTGTCGCTCATCAGCGAATTTGCCCAAGCGGATCCCTGTCTCGTGCCGATCGTTTTAACGGGGGCCCGGCAGACCGAGACCGTAATCGATACCATGCGCGAAGGCGCTTTTGACTACCTCGTGAAACCGGTCGATGCCGCCACCTTGAAGGCCGCGCTGACGCGCGCGCTGTCCCACCACTCCGTCGTGCGTGAGCGTGGTGAACTCTTCGTTTTGTTGCTCGAAGAACGGGAACAGCTGCGAGCGCGTGTGGAAGAGGCCACCGAGGACATCCGGCAGTATGCATCCGCATGCGAACGCAGCAACACCCGGTTGCAGGCCCTGCTTCGGCTGAGCCGTTTTGCCTCGGGATATTTCAGTGAGGAGGCTTTGCTTCGCGGCTTGTTTGCCGAGCTGGGCGAAGACATTCCGCTGCGGGCGGTGGTGATTTGCGATATTTCGTCAGAACGACTGGTGGGCCTCTACGAAAGCGGCCAGGAGGAATCGTCGTACATAGAAACCAGCACATCGCTTGAGCTGGAAGAAAGCGGCGCCCTGCTGATCGAGGCCGAGCCTGAACTTCTCCTGCAGCGGTGGCTCGATCGGAACACCGAACTCGTCGGGGTCGCCTTGCGTTCGTTCGTGTTTTCCCAGCAGCAACAGAATACCATGCGCTACATCGTCGGTTTTTTCACCGAACCGGCGTTCGGGCAACTCCAGGGCGACCGCGAATTCCTGGACACCTGTGCCCGGTTTCTGGTCTTCGAATGGGAACAGGCCAAACTCCTGTTGCACGTAGCCCATCACGCAAGCCTCGGCAATATCGGCATCGAGGTGGCCCGCAATTTCATTCAGCCGCTGACCGCCATCCGGATTGCCGCCGACATTGTGCAGGAAGCCGCGATCTCGTCTGACGCCATCGAAGGCGTGCACGTCATCCTGGAGAACGTGAGCAAACTGCACCGCCAAACCCAGGAATTCCGTAAACTCGCCCTGCTGCGCGAAGGCTCGGTTGAAACCGTGCGGCTCGATGAATTCATCGAGCACGCCCTCGATGTGCTGGCCGTCGCCATTCAGAACCGGCGGGTCACGGTGAACCGTCAGTTCGAAACCGACAGCGAATGCGTCCTCCTCAACGGAACGACGCTCGCCCGCACCTTTCTCGATTTGATCCTCGATGCCGTGCGCTCGGTCGACGTGGGCGCGGAGATCGTCCTGGCCCTGCGCCGTGCTGACACCGAGCATCTCGTATTTGAAATGCGTTACGAGAGCACCGCCACCAACTTCCAGACCTCCCTGGCCACGCTGAATTCGGCGCTGGCGCCAAGAGAAAAAGGCAACCCGGGCCTTCAGCTGGCTCAGCGCACCGTCCATAGCTGCGGCGGAAACCTTTCGTTCGACCTCGAAGACGACGGGCGCGCGCGCCTGCGCATCGTCCTTCCGCGCAATGCCACCCGCGTAGTCACGCACCGCGAGGTGCTCCAATGACATACCAGGGCATTTCCACCGCCGAGATAGGACAAGACCGCCCGAGTGATCGCGGAGGCGCCGTCATCGTTCTCGACACCGATCCCGGCGTTCGCTGGGCGCTCGAAAAAGGATTGAAACGCTCGGGCTACGACGTGCGCACCGCCAGCACGTCGGGTGAAGCCCTGCGCATCCTCTACGCTGAGCCGGTGCGCGCCGTCATCATGGAGATCCTGCCCGAGGCCGACCTCACACCGGATGTGCTGACCACCGTTCTCGAATCGCCGCCGAAGCCCAAGGTGATCTGCGTCTCCATGGAATCCGATCCGAAAGCCATCATCGAGTGCGTACGCCGCGGGTGCGGCGGATTTCGTGACCAAACCCTTCAACCTGAACGATGTCCGCGCCGTGCTTCGCCGAGCCCTGGCCAGCCAGTTGGAACAGCGGTCCTTGCGCCGCCCCGGTTCAAGCCGGGCCGGCATGGAAACGTCGTATCTGATCGGCGTCAGTCACGCGCTCCAGGAATTACGCACCCTCATCCATCAGGTCGCACATACCGATCTCAACTGCCTCATCCGGGGTGAAAGCGGCACCGGTAAAGACCTGGTCGCGCGCGAAATCCACCGGCTGTCTGCCCGGCGCGACCGGCCTTTCATTAAGGTGAACTGCTCGGCGCTCCCGGAACAGCTCCTCGAAAGCGAACTGTTCGGCTACGAAAAAGGCGCCTTCACGGGGGCGCTGTCCTCCAAACCCGGCCGCTTTGAACTCGCCAACAAACGGCAATCATTTTTCTCGACGAGATCGGTGACATGTATCCCAATCTTCAGGCCAAGATCCTGCAGGTCATCGAGCACAAAGAATTCACCAAGCTGGGGGGTAGAAAACACATCCACGTCGACGTGCAGATCCTGGCCGCCACCAACGCGGACCTCGAATCCAAGACCAAAGAAGGCAGCTTCCGCCACGACCTCTATTTCCGGCTCAATGAAGTCTGCATCTGGGTCCCCCCCCTGTCGGCCCGCAAAGAAGACATCCCGCTGCTCGTCCGCCATTTCGTTCAAAAACACGGCGGCTACGGAGTCGGCGAAGCCGTGGACATCATCCGGCGACGAGCTTGCCCGCCTCATTGATCAGCCCTGGCCCGGCAACGTACGCGGAGCTTGAAAGCACGGTCAAAACGCTGGATCGCCCTCGGCGACAGTGCGATCACGTTCAGCAAGCGTTCGCCGGCGCAGGAGTCGCCCACGGAAAACGGAAAGGCACAGCCGTCCGCCGGGGCAGCGCCCCCGCCCATTCCCGTGCAGGCGCAGCGATCCGAAAGTGAACGCATCCTGGATGCTCTCGAAAAGCACAAATGGAACCGCCGGAAGGCTTCTGAAGAACTGGGCATGAGCTATCAGACCCTTCGCAGGCGCATCGAGAAACACCAGCTGGATAAGCGCCGCTAGCCTCGCCCCGCACAATCCGCAGCAAATCTGAGAATTTCCCCACCTCGATTGCGGAGATAACGCGACCTGCCGAAAAATGCAAAAATAGGCCGGTCCATCCGGAATAGAGCCGCCAAACACTATGTTTTCATTGGCGTTGTCAGCGAGAGAGGGCGTGGCTAAAACCTCCTTTCATCCATTATGCGGGAAGTATCGGGGCGCACACGTGGGTAGGGAAGACTGAGCGATTAGCCCGCAAACAGCGGCGCTGTGCGACCGCGACAAGGGAGAATGACTATGCATACAAGGTGGAGCATCGTGACACTCGCTTTAGTGCTGGGTGCGGCGCTTTCGGCAGGCGCCATCAACATTCCGAATCCGACGCCACACGCGGCGGAACTCGACGTGTACGAGGTCTACAACAACCTCTATGGCACGTCCTTCAGCAGTAACGTAGACCTGGATGTTCAGCGGATCGTGGATCTGCAGACCTTCCTGCTTCCCTTCGGCAACGATATGTACGTGGAGGCGAGGGCTCGCTACGCGTCGACCGTGTCGGAATTCGGGTACTACACGCCGAGCGGCGCGCCGGCCGTCCAAACCCCGCTGTTTTCGGTGACAGCCGTGGGCGACGTTTCCGGTGCCGGCTTTAATGGCGTGATCAACACCAGCGACCCCTTCGGATTTTATATGGATCCGGACGGACCGGCATTGTGGTACTCGGAACAGGCACTGAACCCGTTCGGTGAGGACCATATGGTCGCCTACTCCGTCGCGGCAGACCCTAGCATTCTGTTGCTGGCGTGGGAAGATCTGACTCTACCCTCGACCCAGCTCCCGGGGCCCATCGTCGGGCCAGCCCCCGACGGCGATTATAACGACCTCATCGTCGAACTCCGCGTGCGCGAGATCGTCCCCGAACCGGCCTCGCTGCTCCTCTTCGGCATGGGGATCGCAGGCATGGGCGCAGCTCGGATCCGCCGCCTCTTCAGCTAAGCCTTCACACAGCCTTACTGTAAACAACGAAACACCGATTCTCTGGCGCGAAATGGATGACCGTTTCGCGCCAGACGATTTTTCAGGGTTGCCGGATGCCGGCAACGCCTGCACCGCACAAATCGACCCCTCATTTTTTTCTGAAAGGGGCGCAACGCTTGCCAGTACCCGCCTCATTTCGCGCGTTTTTTATAAATAGTTACTCAAAGCTGAACAACAACCGAACATAAGCTCCGCGACTGATCATTTGACACCCCTCCAAAAACAAAGCTTAAGTCATTTCAAACATTGATGTTATGCATCGCACAGCAACATTGGCATAGAACATGCTTCTAATTGGTAGACGCCCGGCAGCGATAGGTGCACCGGGGAAGACAGTCCGCTGTACTGGCATAATGCATGGAAAGATCGGATTTGCCACGGCACTTCAGTCCAGGCAGCAGTAGCTGAAACATCGTTCCGCTCAATACGTGCGGATCAGACAGCAGCAGTGAAAGGAGCACAGTTAGAGATGAGGTGCTTGACGGTGTTGACACTTGTGGGGCTGGCGTTTGCCTCCACATCGGCGATGGCGATAAACATCCCGAGCGAAACGCCCCATGCCGCCGAACTGAGCGTGTGGGAGATCTACAACAACTTGTATGGCACGTCGTTTGCCAGTAATGCCGACTTGGATGCGCTGCGGATTTACGATTTGCAGACGTTCATTGTCCCTCTGGGTCAAGATCTGCTGGTAGAGGCCCAGGCGCGTTATGCGTGGGCTCAGGCGGAATTCGGATACTACACCCCGGCGGGCGCTCCGACGGACTATCAAGGCCTTTTTTCGGTCAACGAGATTGGCGATGTTTCGGGCTTGGGGTACAGCCAGGTCATTGACGCCACCGACGAATTCGGGTTCTACCTGCGTCCGGCCGCCGACGTGTTCTGGCATTCGGAACAGGCGCTCAACTGGCTCGGCGATGACCACATGGTCGCGTATTCGGTCGACGAGTACACGATCCTGCTGTGCTGGGAAGACCTGCCCCTGCCGGGCGATTTCAACTACGGAGATGCGAACTCGGAGATACGGCCCTCGGATCCCCGCTACGACGGCGACTACAATGACCTCGTGGTGGAAATCCGGTTTCGAGAGATCGTCCCCGAGCCGGCTACGATGATCCTGTTTGGCTTGGGTATTGCCGGCGTGACCCTGCGCCGTTTCGTGATTGCCTGAGTATTTTTTCGACGAACAGAATTGACTTGGAGACGTGATGGTGCCTGAGCCCGTTTAGACCAAACACCTCACAGTCATCAGTGGCAGCGGCCGATGTCCCACGGCCGCTGCCACATTTTTACCTCCCCGCCGCCAGGGCCTGAGAAACGCGCCTCAAAGGCTGCAGCCGCCTGGCTGCACTTTGAACCCGATACGCAGGACTGTGCGTCACGTTGACAAGGCCCTGCCAATCCGACGAAGTCTTGCCACTGCCTCCACACAGCCAGAGAACTCGGCAGCGCCCCACCTTTTCAGCTAACCCTCTATAAATCAATACGTTAGAACACCAGCATCTCGGTTCTTTCTTCGCGCATCCCGTTGGCATTTGCCTTGCGCTTATGCGTTCGCGCCACCACGCAAGCTGTGTGCGCAAAGGAGTTCCCTGGGATGCATGTTCCGCCGCACGCATTGACTTTTATACGCATTGCCGTCATTTGCGCTCTCCTTGGGATTTCAAGCACGGCCCTGCCACAAGCCGGCCCGCGCTGTGCCGGAGATGTTGCGTTTGTGCAGGTTACGGTCGCGTCGTATGCGGACAGCGACGGCGACGGGCTGACAGACGACGTGGAAATCGCACTGGGAACCGATCCGTTCAACGAAGACAGCGACGGCGATGGCATACCCGACGGGTGGGAAGTCTGGCATGGACTCGATCCGCTGGATGGCACAGATGCCTGGGAAGATTTTGATGGCGATGGCCTGATCAATCTGCATGAGTTCCTGTACGGTTTATCGCCTTTCGCGTGCGACACCGACCAAGACGGCTTCTGGGACAACATCGAGTGCGCTCGCGGTACAGATGGGGCCTGTGCGAGTTCGTATCCAAAGAGCGGTGTCCCCTGTGACCTCGATCACGATGGACTCGTCAATGCCGTGGATATTCAGCTGGTGATCAACGGGGCGCTCGGTATAGAAACTCCCGTGCCCACCAACGTGAACGCGATCGGCGGGACCGATGCGGTTGACGTTCAACTGGTGATTTTGGCTGCGTTGGGCAAGAATTCATGATATGTTTTAGTGACAATGCAGCGTGGGGGTTCATGATGCGGGTTGACGCAGTCACAGGGGGTTTTCCACGATGAGCCGATTCCGCAGGGCGGGTATCCGAGGGGCTCGAGCACTGCGCCTATGGCAAGCGATTTTCGCAATCGCCCTGGCGGCCGTCTGTCGTCCTGCTTTGGCATTCGATGAAGGCGCCCTGCCTACGGCGTCTGAATCCACCATCATAGCCCTGAAAAACCAGCAGGCGGCCCCTGCGCATCTCGCCGTCCCCTACGCCTCAACCACAATTTTTGACAGCACTCCGCCGCAGATGGGAACGGCCAGCTCTCCGGCGGCTGCCCCGGCATCGGCCATTCCCGTGACGTTCAGCGGTATGACCGACGCGGTCAGCGGATTGAAAACCGCCACGTTGTGGGTGCGCTACAACGACGGCGGATGGGCTCGTACAGCGCACACGTCCTCCGCCGGCGCCGGAAGGTTCACGTTTAATCCCAATGGCATCGAAGGCCGGTACTATTTTGCCTTCCGCCTGGAAGATCAGGCCGGCAACCTCAGTCCCGTGCCGTCCGGCATCGGTCTGACCAGCACGCAGGTGGATGGGACTCCCCCGGTGATCACCTTGCTCGGCTCAGCCAGGATGACCATCGCGCAAAACACCCCCTTTACGGACCCGGGGGCAAGCGCCACCGACGCCGTGGACGGCGACCTCAGCTCCCACATCGTGGTTACCGGCAAGGTCGACAGCGCCAAGCCGAGCACATACACCCTGCGCTACAATGTATCCGACCGCGCCGGAAATGCGGCCCAGGAAGTTACGCGCACCGTGACCGTCCAGGCTCCGGTCGCCTACCTGCTCTCCATACCCACCAACCTCAACGGCCCCGCGGGCGCCACGGTGGCCTGCCCGATACATCTCAGCGAGACCCAGGGCCTTACGTCGTTCCGCATCACCCTTTTGTTTAATGGCGAGCTGCTTCAGGTCGCCAGTGTGTCGCCGGGGACCGCCACCAGCAGCTGGGTCAACCCAACCGTTACGTCCGGGTCGGGTTCGGTTTCTATCTCTGCATCGGGTGCTGCCCTGGGCTCCGGTTCCGGAACCGTGGCCGTGCTGAACCTGGCCGTCAACAAATCCGCTGCCTCCGGCCAGACCTCGTCGCTGCGCTTCGTCTCCGCATCGCTGAATGGCGGCGCCACACCCACGTCGGTCCGAAACGGAGAATTCACGGTCACCCAGACCGCCACTTATCTCTACGGCGACGCCAACGGCGATGGCCGCGTCAATCACGCGGATGCCGTACATGTGTTGAAACGTCTCACCGGGCTGGTCAAAAGACTTGACGATCTCGAAGGGGAATTGACCGATGCCGCGAGCGACGTCAGCGGGGACGACCCGATGCACGTCGGGACAATCGACGCCTCCCTCATCATGCGCTTCAGTGAAGGACAGATCAGCCAGTTCCCGGCCGATCTTGACGGGAATGGCACCGGACCCGAATCCACCAACGACAAAGCAGCGGTCAAAGCCGCCATCTTCCAGGAGTATGGCGATCCGGCAAGAGCCACGCGGATTCTCAATATCCCCGGCACAATCACGCTGGAACCGGGCGCAAGCTACGAAATCCCCGTCAGTGTCGACATGGGTGCGCGCGTACGCGGCTACTTCTTCGAATTGCTCTACGACGCGCGTGCGCTTGAGTACGTCAACATACGCAATGGCTCCCTCACCGAGGCCTGGATCCAACCCATCGTGAATGTGCTCCCGGGCAAGATTGCCGCGGCAAATGCCCACACCCATGCCGGCACCGGGCAGGGCAGCCTGGCCATTCTCACGTTGCGCGCCTTGCCAACCGTTACCCCGGGAGCCACGACCCATCTCCGATTCGAAACCGCCGAGTTGAATGACGGCCTGCTCTCCTGCGAACGATGCTCCGGGGCCGGGGAACCGGTCATCACCGGCCTGGCGCCTCAGATGGGCGCTGAGACGGGCGGAACCGTCGTGCGCATCACCGGCGCCAGCCTCAGAGACATCTCGCGAGTTTGGTTCGGGAACACGGCCTCTCCGTGGATCCGCTGCGATCGAGCAGGCAATTCAGTTCTGGCAGTGACGCCGGGCGGCAGCGGCGCCGTGAATGTCACGGTGGAAAGTTCTGCGGGAACCTCGGCGCTGACGCGCGGTTTCACCTACTTCGCCCCGCAGGTGCACTTGACCCTCGCTCCTATAGAGCCCGTGATCTCTGGAAACCCGCTCGAGGTGCCCGTCTGGTTCCTGGATCTCAGCGGCGGCCAGGTCAGCACGGTGACCTTTGACCTGTGCTTTGATCCAGTGGCCTTTGCTGTGAAACAGACGGATGGGGCCTTTGCGGCCGCCGAGGAGTCTGCGATTGCAGCAGGAAAAACCGTGACCGCGAACCGGGCCGGCCCCGGCGTCTTGCGGGTGACCGTGGACGGCGCCCCCGGCAAGAGTATCGGCAGCGGCCTGCTTGCGACCTGCCACTTGCTTGCGATCGCTGCGGACGAAGAGGCGTCCAGCTTGCTCTATATCTCGGAAATCACGACGGCAGACGCGGGCAGCAAATCGTTTCCCGCGTCTGCGAGCCCGGTAAACGACTAAGCTCTTGCGACCCACCGCAGGGAGAAGACGGTGGGCGTGTTCCTCCCGGGAGGGCGCGCCCGCCGTCGCCTTATCTCAGCCCGGCCGGATGGGAGGCATCGGGCATCATCACTCGACAACGAACCCTTCTTTTTCCAGCAACTTCTTCAATTCTGCTCGCCGGACCTTTTTTAGCAGCACCATATGCTCGGTTCCTGCGGGATTGAGGTATTTGGCCACTCGTTTCCGATGCGTCAAATCAGCAATCACCAGGGGATCATCGGCCTCGAGCACCTGGATGGTACGCAACCGGACGCGCTTCATTCCCCCGCGCCAATCCTCCAGTGTGGTCAGGACATTGCGCGGCAGGGCGGCACGTTTGTTGTGGGCCAGGAGAAATTCGATAAAGGCGCCGCTGTTTCCACCCCGCTGAACAGCCCGGGTGAAGGTCGCTTTGGTCAGGCGGTACACGGCAACCTGGCTGGTGCTCACGCGCTCACAAAACTGGTCGAGCGGCACCGTGATGAGGGGATCCGCCGCCTGCATATCCACCACGATCTCAAAATTGGGCTGGACCACCAGTTCGGAGTGCCGGGAAGGAAAGAGCGCCTTCGCTTGGGCGGCATCCCCATCACCCAGGACCAAGGCGCCCAACTCCGTGAGGCGGAACACACTCTCCCCCTCGCATTCCCCCCGATCCACCAGCCCCAGCCACAACATCGTCTCTTCCAGCGCACGCGCCAGCGCGCGGCTTGAGGACCCGGACGCACCGGGCGCCAGGTACTGCCAGTGGCCTCCGGCGGAACGAAGCACCGGCGCGCCACTCTCCTCGCTGCGTTGAAGGGCATACTCCACAAAGCTCATGACAGGATACCAGGCGCCCACGGCCAGGTCGGCGAGCAACAGCGTAATGAAACGCCGCGACATCGATTCGCTACTGCGACTCAAGAGCATGTCGCAGAGGTGGAGATGACGGTCAGCCCGCTCGGTGGTCGCAAGCCCTTCCACGTCAACCGCGCGCAATTCGTTGTCCACGCGCGCGATCCATCCGGCGCCTTGAGCGGCCCAGAGGCAGATAGTGAGGGAAGGCTCACCCTCGTCGGGGACCAGTTCCAATAGCCGGCGACGGTCTTCACGAAAGAGATCGCCGTCCCCACGCAATCGAGCGGGCTTGGCAGCAATGGCCGCCACCAGATGCGAGAGGCGATCGCTCAACTCCACACCGCGGGCGTCAATCGCATCGATTTCGCCCCGGACCGCTTTGATTCGCCCCACCTGGGTGCGGCGCCTCTCAGATTCGGTCCGCCACTGGCGCAACTCTTTGAGCAGGCTCACGGCGCGCAGCAGGCGGTCCTCGGCATCGAAACGAAACAATTCAAAGAGAGCGAAACTCCGGAAAAGCTCCCAGAGCCCCTGTTCAATGTCGTATTCCGAGCCGCCATGGGTCAGGCGCAGCTGCGCCACCGGCATGAGGCCGTCACCGCTTTGCCACACAATATCGAACAATTCGTGCGCGATGGAGGAAAATCCGCGAGTCGCCACATATTCGACGGGCGAGTCGGGATGTTGGTAACACTGGGCAAGCAACTGTTCTCCGGCGCTCTTTTTGCCGACGGGCCGCTCGATGCCCAGCTGCTCCTCCAGCCGCCGAAATTCGTGCGGCGCCAGCGATTTGATGCCGTGGAACAGCGAGGGTACATCACTGTGGTTTTCGAGTCCGGCACAGATGCGTTTGATGGCGCCGGGGGCCTCCGTCACGAGCTTCACCTTGGTAATGTCGGTAAAAAACACCCGATCGTAGATATCGACCAGATATTCGATCTCCTCGATCGGCTGATCGAGCTTTTTGGCCAAAAACCGGGTTGTCAGGCCGGAACGGCTGTTTTGGGACAGTTCACGGGCGATGTGAAAGGCGGGACGGCTCATCCCTTCCATATCGACCACGAGACTGGCCCGGTGCCTCATAAAACCCCCTGTTTATAGGTATTTTGCAAAAAAAGAAAGCGAAGGATCAGTATAGTACACAACGGCCGGGTTGACAAGAGAACGAAGCGCCTCCCGCTATGGTCTGCCCGATGAGGGTTTTGCCTCGCCATTTACGGGCGTGCCGCAACCGTGGAGGCTGGATGCTGCCAGGAGCACGATTTTTGGATGGTTTGGACATGTATTGGAGACGTTATATCGAGGAAGGCCGGAGGTGCGGCTCGCTGCTGTTGGGCAAATTTTCCGCCCTGACCGCCTACGGCCGGTAAAGAGGCTCTGCGGCGCACATATCGGGAAGAAATGGCACGAGTCCACCCCCGGCCACGCGAAACGCGTGGCCACCCCTATTCACAAGACCCACGCAGTCCACCCCCGGCCACGCGAAACGCGTGGCCACCCCCTATTCACAGGAAAGCGGTTTCGGGCTATTTCTTCTCTTCGGGCGGATGAACGATGTTGAGATGGAGTTCGGCCAGTTGTTTTTGGGTGACTTCGCTGGGCGCGTTCATCATGAGGTCCTGGGCGCGTTGGTTCAGTGGGAACGCGATGACCTCGCGAATGTTGGGCTCGTCGGCCAGCAGCATGACGATGCGATCAAATCCCGGTGCGATCCCCCCGTGTGGCGGGGCGCCGTAATGGAAGGCGCGCCACAACGCAGGGAATTTGGTCTCGACCTCTTCGCGGGGATAGCCGGCGATTTCGAAGGCTTTCATCATGATCTCGGGCTGGTGGTTTCGAATGGCGCCCGAGGAAAGTTCGACGCCGTTGCACACGATGTCGTACTGGTAGGCCAGGATGTCGAGGGGGTCACGGGTTTCCAGCGCCTCCAACCCGCCCTGGGGCATCGAGAACGGATTGTGCGAGAAGTCGATTTTCTTTTCGTCTTCGTTCCATTCGAACATGGGAAAATCAACGATCCAGCAGAACGAAGCGACGCCGCTATCGATGAGGTTGAGGGCATTGGCCAGGTAGCTGCGCACCTTGCCCAGGAGCGCGTTGATTTCCGTGCGTGCTCCCGCACCGAAGAAGAGGGCGTCGCCGTTTTCCGCGCCGGTGCTGTCGATAAGTGCCTGTTTTTCGGTCTCGCTGAGGAATTTAGCCACGGGGCCTTTCATTTCGCCATCGCGCAGGGCGATCCAGGCCAGCCCACGGGCGCCCTCCAGTTTGGCGAAGGCTTCGGCATCGTCGAAAAATTTACGGGGCTGCGCGGCGGCGCCTTTGGCGTTGATGACTTTGACTGCGCCGCCCTGGTCGACCGCGCCCCGGAACACCTTGAATTCGCTCTGGGCGAAAATATCCGAGGCGTCGCGCAACTTGAGGTCGTATCGGATATCGGGCTTGTCGGTGCCGTACAATTCCATGCACTCGCGGTAGGGAATACGCGGGAAGATGTCGGCGGTGATGGTTTTGCTCGACAATTCGCGGAAAAGGCGCACCATGAGGACTTCGAGTTCGGCGAAGAGATCATCTTGGGTAATGAACGACATCTCCATATCGATCTGATAGAACTCGCCGGGGCTTCGATCCGCGCGGGAGTCTTCGTCACGAAAACACGGGGCGATCTGAAAATATTTGTCAAATCCGGACGCCATCAGGAGCTGTTTGAACTGCTGGGGGGCCTGGGGCAAGGCGTAAAACTGCCCCGGATAGACCCGGCTGGGGACGAGGTAATCGCGCGCGCCTTCGGGCGACGAACTGGTCAGGATCGGCGTGTGATACTCAATAAATCCGCGTTCCGTGAGATGCTGGCGAACCAGTTGGGCGGTCTTTGAACGGAGCAGGATGTTGTTGTGAATGCGTTCGCGGCGGAGGTCGAGAAAGCGATAGGTCAGGCGGGCTTCCTCGGGGTATTCCGCTTCCTGGTTGACGGGAAATGGGAGCGGATCCGCCTGGGACTCAATCAAGAAAGTGGCGGCAACGACCTCGATCTCGCCAGTAGGAAGATTGGGATTGATGGTTTCGGGCGTACGGGACACCACGTTGCCGACGACCGTCACCACGCTCTCATAACGCACCTGCTCGGCTTGGCCGAAGAACGGGGCGTCGGGGTTAACGATGACTTGGGTCAGGCCGTAATGGTCGCGCAGATCGATAAAGATCACGCCGCCATGGTCGCGCTTGCGATGGATCCATCCCGATAGCTTGACCTCTTCACCGACGTTCGATTTGCGGAGTTCCGCGCACGTATGAGTTCTGAATGGGTGCATTCCGTCTCCTGATCTGCCTGGTTTTTGACCACGTACACTGTTGGCGCAACCCCTCAGCGATGAATTGCGATATGGTAAAGAGAGGCCGATGCTAAGTCAAATAGGCGGCAGATCGCGCGGCCGAACGCCCGCGGCATGCGCCGGCCTTCCGCCGGAGCTGGAATCGACGGCGCCTGCTCCGCCCGGTATGCAGCGGCCGACGGCAAAAGGTCGAATCACTCGTCCCAAGGGCGGTGCTACTGCCCATCTTCGAGTATCCATTGGACCGCGCGCTGCATCAGCTGGCTCCCGCTGGTGATGTTAAGCTTCTCTTTGATCTTCTCGCGGTAGGTTTCGATGGTTTTTCGGCTGAGCTGAAGTTGCGTGGCGATGTCTTTAGTGCTGTGGCCCTGACCGATAAGCTCGAATACCTGCAATTCGCGGTTGGACAGCTCGCGGACAGAGGCCTCACCACCGCCCCCCGGATTATTGATCAACTGGCTCATAATCTGGTTGGAGACATACTGACTGAAGTAAAGCTTGCCTTCGATGACTCGCCGGATGGCCTCCACGAGCTTCCCGGTGGCCTCTTCTTTTTGAATGTACCCCGACGCGCCAGAGCGCAGGCAGCGCTCGGCAAACAAAAGCTCATCGTGAACGGAGCAGACGAGGATTTTTGGCGACGGGTCCCGAACGGCCAGTTTTTCAATCAAGTCGAACCCGGAGCCTTCTTTCAGCCGTAGATCAACAATAACCAGATCCGGGGTCAGCATGTCGATGAGACGCAGCGCTTCGGACGCACCGGAGCAGCCCCCACAGACTTCCAGATCGGTCTCCGTCCCGATCAGGTCGGCCAGGCCGCGCCGCAGCACCGGGTGGTCGTCAACTAAAAATACGGTGCGTTTTCCGCTCTGCGGCTCCTGCAACACCTTTTCAGGCATGCCTTCGCGCCCCTCTCCCCGGGACGACGGCACGCTCGGCCACAAGCCACCCGCAGCCCGGCAGGCGAGCCGTAATCCCCGCACATGCGTGAGTCTGAGTATAGCACAGCCAGCCAAATGGCATGCATGGATGGGTTAAGATCAGACCTTTCCCCAAAAGATTTCCTGTTTTGTGGGTCCAGGTGAAAGAGCCGTTTGGCCGCCGATCCCCTGGCGTTCGCGCTGCGGTAACCTGGATGGACCAGGGCGGCCCCCGCGCTGCGGAAATCAGTCCCCTGTGGTTGCCCATTCCAGTTCGGCGCATCGACACACCCAAATAAAACAGCAACGTGCGCAAATTAAACAAAAACCTTGGGGGAAGCCCTGAGTTAAGACGGGCTCCGTTGTCCGTTTGCCCTCTTTTCGCCACGCAGGATTATCGGGAAAGGCATTTCTGTTCATTCTAGTATTGGCATCGCCCAATGCCCGGAGACGCGGGGAATGCCTGGTCACGTGGGCGTCTTTGATTGATTGGCAAGGGCAGCGATCGGGTATTTTCAGGGACGAACGGTGTAGAATCATCGAAGGTAGCCGTTCGTCTCACCATCTGTCCTGTGCGGGAGTACGGGACGCACAGCAGGAGAAGTCTTAACAAAAAGGAGACTGCGACATGCCAACACGAAAAGCAGAAGCCCACTGGGAAGGCAGCCTGGTCAAGGGTTCAGGCTCAATGAAACTGGGTAGTGGCGCGTTTGAAGGGCCGTTTTCTTTCGGCACCCGTTTTGAGGACACGCCGGGGACCAATCCGGAGGAGTTGATCGGCGCAGCACACGCAGGATGCTACTCGATGGCGTTTTCCGCGTTGCTGGGCGACGCCGGGTTCACGCCGGAACGGATCGACACCAGCGCGGAAGTGACCGTCGACCAGGTGGAGGGTGGCTTCGCGATCACGGGGATTCAACTGACCATGAAAGCGCGCATCCCCGGGATAGATCCCGCCAAATTTGCTGAAATCGCGGGCCAGGCCAAAGAGGGATGCCCGGTTTCAAAGGCCCTGGCGGGGACCCGCATTGAACTGAATGCCACGTTGCTCTAACCCACGTTTGCCGTGCTGCAGGCGTCAGCCAGCCGTTCCAGGGTAATCCGCCCCGCCGGCCCAAAGGCAGAGATTCCCGGCCCGGTCCACCGCGATGCGTGTGCCCCGGTGTCCGGGAATGCCTTCCTGAGGCCGTGTCATACTGTATAGTACGGGTTGGTGAATCGTGGTTCATCTGGCTGGCCCGCAGACGGCGAAAAGGCACAACACCTCTCGCCGCAAGGAGTCTGGAAAACGCGCGGCGCTCCACCCGGTTGTTTTCGCAGCGTCCAGGGTGTCTGGTTTGAGCGCGCGAGGAGTACCCGCAGGTTGTTTACGCAGAAGTTCAAACTGTTTCGCTTGTTCGGATTCTCGATAGAAGCCGATGCGACCTGGGTTCTTCTTGCGGTTCTGGTGACCTGGTCGCTGGCCACGGGACTTTTTCCCCATTATTTCGAGGGTTTCAGCGCCCAAGTCTACTGGACCCTGGCCCTGCTGGGTGCGGCGGGCCTTTTCCTATCCATAATCCTTCACGAATTGGGCCATTCTCTGGTCGCCCGGCACTTTGGGCTGCATATCAAGAGCATCACCCTGTTCGTATTCGGAGGTGTGGCGGATATGGAGGATGAGCCGTCCAGCGCGAAGGTCGAATTGCTGATGGCCCTGGCGGGACCGGCCACAAGCATCGCGCTTTCTCTGGTATTTTTCGGCGCGGCGTTTGCCGTTGGACGCGGCGAGGACATCAGTCCACTTCAGGGACTGCTTCGATACCTTGCGGGCTTGAACGGGCTCCTGGCGGCTTTCAATCTGCTGCCTGCCTTCCCGCTGGACGGCGGGCGCGTGTTGCGCGCGGCACTCTGGGCGTGGCGAGGCAACCTCCGCTCGGCGACGCGCTTTGCAGCAAGGATAGGCGGCATGTTTGGAGTGGTCCTCATTGCTCTGGGTGTACTTTCGCTGCTCTCGGGCAATGTGATTGGGGGGTTCTGGTGGATCTTGATTGGCCTCTTCATGCGCTCCGCTTCCCAATCGTCGTACCAGCATTTGCTGATTCGGCGCGCCCTCGAAGGGGAAAGTCTCCGGCGGTTCATGCGCAGCGACGTTATTACGGTGCCCCGGTACCTGTCGTTGCGGGCACTCGTGGATGAGTACGTCTACAAGTACCACTACAAAATGTTTCCGGTAGTCGAGGGAGACAGGGTCCTGGGTTGTGTATCGACCCGGAACATCCGCCTCGTGGAGCGTGACGCCTGGGATCGGACGCCGGTGGGCGAGATCATGGAGCACTCATGCGAGTCCAACAGCATCTCGCCGAATGACGATCCGATGCTGGCGTTGTCGAGGATGAGCCAGACCGGCAACAGCCGTCTGCTCGTGCTTGAGGGCGATACGCTGGCGGGAATCATCACCCTCAAAGACATTTTGAGCTTTCTGTCGCTCAAAATGGATCTCGAAGAAGGCGAGCAGATGCTGGACTAGGCGTAGAATTACCCGGCCTGTTCCGCCAGGGTGATGACCTCCGCCACGGGAGGCCAGAAATACAGTATCAAGCCGCCGATCGCCAGTGCGACCGAAAAAAGCAGCATCATGCGCCAGGTGAGCCGCCGGTTGCCGAGAAGCGCGACCGCGATCCCCTTGAAAACGAGGTTGGCCATGGCGCCCACCATAATTAAACGCCATCCGACATCGGCCGACAATTCGCCCTTTTGCATGAGCGAGGCGGACGAGAGCGTGATGGCGTCCATTTCTGTCAGCCCGGACAATGCGGCCACTCCATAGAGGCCCCGCTCGCCAAAATGATCCTTGCCGATGGCCACGGCCAGCACGACGACGGCATAGAGCAACCCAAACCCGATAGCAGCTTTCATATCGGACGGGGGCTTATCTCGCGCCAGCTCCTGACCGCCGGGGCGGAGCCAGATGTGATGCACCCCGCTCACCACGGCCATCAGGGCCATCATCACGAGGATGGGCGGCACCGTCGCGCCGATGAATCCCGGCGCTACGACAATGATTTCAAAAATGACCCGGCCGAACGCCACCGTGGACGCGATGAAAATGACGATCGCGGCCGCCGGGGCCGTTTCCGGGTATTGCCGCGTGTTTCGTGCATAACTTGCGGTCGTCGCCGTGCTGGAGATCAGACCGCCGAGGATGCCGCCCAGCAGAATATTTACCCGCGCGCCAAGCAGTTTGTAGGCCATGTACGCGCCGAGGCTAATCCCCACAATGAGCACCACCCGCAGCCAGATCTCGAACGGGTTGATGACGCCAAAGGAGTCGAAAGCCCGGTTGGGGAGCAACGGCAGAATCACCAGGGCGATCAGGATGAGCCGCATGATGGCCTGCACATCTTCTTCGCCGAAGCGGTCAACGAATCCGTGGAGCGGCTTCTTCCAGTGCAGGAGCAGCGCGACGGTGCCCGCGACGGCGG
Organism: Candidatus Hydrogenedentales bacterium; assembly: GCA_050950105.1. GTDB lineage: Bacteria > Hydrogenedentota > Hydrogenedentia > Hydrogenedentales > SLHB01 > UBA2224. Next base: position 650,393 of record JBMNGZ010000001.1, read on the forward strand.
TCGCGGGAACGGTATAACCCAGCACGAGAATAACGCCGACAAAAAACATGACGAAGGCCGCGGCGTCCGTGGTAATGCCAATGCCCAGTTTGCCTCGCTGCACCTGAAAGAAGTTCTCGAAACTGATCAGCATCGCGAGGGCGATCACGGCGGCGGCGATCACCCAACCCTGGAAACGCTCGGCCGCCATGGCACTCAGCGCTCCCAGAAGCGTAATCAGCGGAAACGAGCGAATGCCGGCATATTTCGACACCCACTCTCGCTGCATCCCGACGATCAGACCCAAACCAAGCGCCAGGGCCAAGTGCTGAAATTCCTTCACACCAAACTCCTTACGATCCATCCGGCCACCGGGACACCGGTCCCGTCCCCGGACTCTATCATACCGTTTGGAGCCGCATCACGCACCTGCCCACTCGCCGCAGCCACGTTCTACGTGCGCGCAAGCCGATTTTTCCTCTGTCAGAATTGTCTTCAGGCGCCTTGTAGAGCCGCCATGCCAGTAACCCGGTGCTCCGTGATATGCTCTTGACGGTGAAGCCGTGCCGACGAGACCAATGCCCGCAGAGGTGACCGCGTCACGTTGCACGGGTATACTGCGTTTAGAGCTGGGCATGTGTTTTAAGCTCGGTCCAACGAGACACGGGGATCAACAATGGGCATAGAGATTGATGACCGGGACTGGTACGCCAGAGTATTCGGCCGCTTTGTTCCGCCGGATGTATTTGATTTCGGGCTGCGGGTCGCTCCGGAACCCGGCGACACGACAGCAGAATCGCAGGAGTCGGCCCTATCGCAGGCCCTGTTTAACCGGCCGATCCATGTCCATTGCGCGGCCGCGGAGGCGGACCCCGCCACGAATGCATACGTGGAGCAGGCCAGCAGCCGCCTGGGTGTGCCGGGGCTGATGGGATTCGCGCCGGACCTGATCGCGCCGGAGGCTTTGGAAGAGGCCCTTGGCTCGAAGCGCTTCGCCGGCATTGTGCTGGATTCCTCCGAAGATCTGACGGCGGCCCTGCCGGAATGGGCGATGCAGGCCCTGGATCGGCTGGGCCGGCTGCTCGTGCTGGACATCAGCCTCAGCGACGAGAACGCCGCGTGGCAGGTGGCCGAGCTGTGCATGCAGTACCCCCGCGCGAAATTCGTCGTCGAATCCGCGGGCAAATACCAGACGCTGACCGACGCAGCCCAGGGCTTGTATCAGTTCAAAGACGTGCTGAACCTGTTTTTCACCACGGCCTGCGTGACCGAATGGCAGATCCTTGAAAGCCTCTTTGCCGCCATTGAACCGCACCGGATTCTCTTTGCCACGGGCGGCCTCCGTGCGTTGGAACTGGGCAAGAGCGTAATCATCAACGATTACGTGGTGGAAGCGACCCCGGAGCACACCAAAGACTCCGATGGAGATGCGCCGCCATTTACCCTGCGCCTCTACGAACAGATCTGGGCCATTCGCACGGCGATGGAACGGCTGGGGACCAATCGCGACCATATTCTCGACTTTTTCAACGACAATGCCCGGCAACTCCTCAATGTAGCCATGCGCAAACCATAGACCCGAGGCGGTTGGGCAATCGCCGCCGGAAAGGTAGGAAGCACGATGCGTACCGGACGGCCCATCAGCCGGCGTGAAGCCTTCAAGCTCAGCGCGGCCGGCGCCGCGGCGTGGGCTGCGGCACCGTACACAAGCACAGCGCAAGCACCCCTGGTCAAGCCCAACATTCTGTTTATCATGGCCGACCAGTACCGGGCCGATTGCGTCGGCGCCGATGGCAACTCCGCCATCCAGACGCCCAACCTGGATCGTCTCGCGCGGGAAGGGGTGCTGTTCTCGAAGGCATACACCTCCGCGCCGAGCTGCACGCCCGCACGGGCAGGACTGCTCTCCGGCCTGTCGCCGTGGAACCACGGAATGCTGGCGTATGGCCGAGTAGGTTGGAAATACCCCCGCGAACTCCCCCAGGAGATGCGGAATGCCGGCTACTACACACTGGGCATCGGAAAGATGCACTGGTCGCCCCAGCGCAGCCTGCACGGATTTCATCAGACCATCCTCGACGAATCGAGCCGGGTCGAATCCATCGACTTTCGCAGCGACTACCTGTCGTGGTTTTATTCGCAGGCGCCCACCCTGGATTGGCATGCCACCGGGCTGGGGTTCAACGAATACGACGCCAGACCCTATGTGCTGCCGGAGCACCTCCATCCCAGCGCATGGACCGGTGACACGGCGGTGAACTTTCTGGCGAATTACGCACGCGAAGAGCCTTTTTTCCTCAAGGTCTCGTTCGCGCGGCCACACAGCCCCTATGACCCGCCGGAACGCTTCTGGAAGATGTACGCGGAGCGCGATATTCCCAGGGCGGTCGTAGGCGACTGGGCACAAAAATATGCACCGCCAAGCGGCAACGACCCGAACCTCTGGCACGGCGACCTGGGTCCCGGGCAGGTCCGCAAGTCGCGCATCGGATATTACGGCAACGTCACTTTCATTGATGAGCAGGTCGGGCGCCTGCTCAAGGTCCTTGAAGAGCGCGGCTGGCTTGAAAACACGCTGATTCTATTCGCGGCGGACCACGGCGACATGACCGGTGACCACCACCTCTGGCGCAAAGCCTACGCGTATGAAGCGTCGGCCCGCATTCCCCTGATCATACGCTGGCCGGAAGGCCTGGTCCGCGCACAGAGAGGGCTGCGCTTGCGGCAACCCGTCGAACTGCGCGATGTGATGCCGACCTTCCTCGACGCCGCCGGGACCGGCGTGCCCGGCGATATCGACGGCGACAGCCTGCTCAAGCTGGTACGCGGCGAAACGGATGGATGGCGGCCCTGGCTCGACCTCGAACATGGGCGCTGTTACGGCCCGGATAATCACTGGAACGCCCTGACCGATGGCCGCTGGAAGTATATTTATCATGCGCACTTGGGCGAAGAGCAGCTGTTCGACCTCGATGCCGATCCCAGCGAGCTGGCCGATCTCTCCAGGACCAATTCGGCTGAAACCACCCGTTGGCGCGAGCGCATGGTGGCCCACCTGTCGGTGCGCGGCGAGCATTTTGTCAAGGACGGAAGACTGGTCGTGCGTAAGAATTCGTTGCTCTACGGCCCCAACTACCCCGGTTTTTGGGAAGACGCCCAGGCGGCGGGCAAGACAAAATAGCGGCTTTTCCGTACTCAAACGGCGGCAGACGCTACTGCGGCGAGGTTTTTGAAAAATCTTGTCAATTCTGTAAAACCTGCTTCATAACGCCCAGGCAAGCGAGAAGATCCCGTTGTAATAAGGCTGCGTTTGAAAGCTGCCCCTGTACGCCGTGTACTTCGCCCGTCGGGACGCCCGTGGGGCCCCGATTCCCCGCCTGTCAGGGTAAACACACCATAAACACTGGACTTACAGGACACATCATGATAGACTAGTCTTTAGCTTGATTTGCGGCAGAGCAACGCAAAGCAGAAGGAAAGGACCAGTGCCAACGGTGTTCAGGCTCGCCGTCGAAGCGGGGCCCCATGATCGCTCTTTTTGCCCGGTAAGCGTTGAATTGCCAGTAGATTACAGCAAAAGCAAGGGCATACTTCTGAAAGACGCAAAATCCGGAAAAACCATTCCGAGCCAGATTTCCCCGCACAGCAAGGGAATTACTCTCAGCTGGATGGTCACGGGCCTGAAATCCGGTGAAACCCGGCACATGACCGCCCAACCGGTCCCAGACGCCTTGCACCAACCCACGGTGCGGGTCGAGGACAATCCGGGCGATGCGGTGGTAAACGTTTCGATCTTTGGCAAGCCGTTTACCGGCTATAACTACGGAGAAAATTGGGCCCGTCCGTTCCTGTATCCCGTGATCGGTCCCGGCGGCAGCCGAGTCACCCGGAGTTGGCCGCTGTCCAGCCGGGTGAAAGGCGAGAAACGAGATCATCCGCACCATAAATCCATCTGGGTGGCGTACGGCGCCTGCGGCCCGGCAAAAGTGGATCATTGGTCTGAATTGCCCGGCCACGGCCGGCAACGGCATGTCCGATTTCTCAAAAAGAAATCCGGGGCTGTTTTCGGGGAGATCGTGGCGAAAAATGACTGGTGCACGAACCGCGGACGGAAACAGTTCGAAGAAACTCGGGCCATGCGCTTCTATGCCCTGCCGAGAGGAACCCGCTTGTTTGATCTCACCGTGACGTTCCGGATGACGGAAGGCCCCATCACCTTTTACGACACCAAAGAGGGCGGCTTGGTTTCGGTGCGGGTCGCCAGTTCCATGGATGTCCCGCGCACGGGACGGATCGAAAACGCCTACGGGGGGATCAACGAAGCCGAGACCTGGGGCAAAAACGCTCCATGGTGCGATTACAGCGGCCGGGTCGACGGAGTCCATGCGGGCATCGCCATCATGGACCATGAGACCAACCCGCGATACCCTACGGGCTGGCATGTGCGCGATTACGGTTTAATGACCGCTAACTGCTTTGCATGGAAGCACTATCGCCCGCATGCGCGAATAAAGGGAGACATGACCTTTGGTAATGGAAGCCGGACCATGTGGACGTACCGGCTTTTGATCCACCCGGGAGACGCGGCGCGCGGCAAGGTGAAAGACCGGTTCATGGACTTCATCGCTCCGCCCCGTGTCGCCTTGGCCTGAACGGTCCCCGGCGGCTCCTGCACGTAACATAGGAGTCCGGAGACGGCTCACGGCACGGCATAACCACGAGTATCCAGCGTGGTGAGGAGAAGCGCAACGGCGGCGGCTTCGCCGGACCGCCTCGGTTCTCTGACAGTAACGGTACCAGGAGGTAGGCAACGATGGCAAAATCCAAGGGAAAGCCGAAAACCAAAGCCACCAGCCGGGCGAAAAAAGCGGCACCGAGTACGGCAAAAAAAGCGGCTAAATCCGCAAAAGCAACTGAAAAACCGCGCCCAGCCGCCAAACGCGCCTCCACAACAACCACAAAAGCCAAGAAGAAAGCAGCTGCGAACAAACCAAAGGCCCGCCCCAAAGCCAAGACAAAGGCCACCATGACAAAAAAAGCCACAGCATCCGCAAAAGCGGCACCCCAAAAAGCGGTTAAAACCAAAGCGAAGCGGAAAACAAAAACACGCGCGAAAAGCACAGCCGCCCGCAGCAAAGGCAGCCTGCTTAGCCGCGACTTTTTCATTGCCCTGGCCGAGGCCATCCGGGTGGTGGTTCAACCCGCTATTGATGCGGCAAAAGGCCGGGAAATTGTCGGCAATGCGGCGAGCGGCGACGCCACCTTCCAGCTGGACCGCTTGGCGGAACGTGCGCTCCTCGCGTTTCTCCGCGACGCCAAACTCCCCGTGGCGTATTATTCCGAAGATTCGGGATACACAACCTTCACGAGCGGGCAGCCCGAACATCTGCTCGTGGTCGATCCGATTGATGGCACACGAGCCGCGAAATCCGGTTTTGAATGGTGCGTTGTCGCTATCGGCAGCACGCGCGTGATTGAACGCCCCCGGGTGGGCGACATCGACAACGCGCTCGTCATGGAACTGCTGGGCTCCCGCGCATTTTATGCCGAACGGGGCAAGGGCGCGCGCGTCTATGTCGACGGCCAATATCGCAAACCCAAACTGTCCAAGAACGCGAACCTTGAAACCGTGGTCTGGTCGATGACCGTGCCGGCCCGGCCCGCCGAACTCATCTTTCCGACCGCGGCCAAACTTATCGATCTCACGAGCCTGAAGGGCGGTTTTTACGCCTGCAACAGCACCTCGTACAGCCTGACGCGGCTTCTTACCAACCAGCTCGACGCCTGCGTCGATATCGCGAACCGTTTTTACCGTGATATCCCGAAGGCCGTGCAGGATCACTTCATTAACGCCGGCCGGGGCGCCATCCTCGGCATCGCCCCCTATGACATTGCCGCCTCGCTGCTCATCGCGGAAGAGGCGGGCTGCATTGTGACGGATGCCTACGGAAAAAGCCTGCGTGATGTGCTGCTCCTCGACAGTGCGACGGGAAACCATCGATCGATGGTGGCCGCCGCCAATGCGGAGCTACACGAAAAGCTGCTGGCCTTTTTCGACACACGCATCGAGCAATGGGAAAAACTGCTCAGGCGCCATGAAGAACGCCCTCCCGCGTAACGCCTGAGATCGGGTCGAGCTGAATAGGACGATGAGACAGCCACAGATTGCGGCTGTGACACGACGTCTTTCTACGACGCGTCGAAAAAAGGAGCAGGGAATGCCCGGCCGGGCCAGCACTCATTTCATGCATCCCCCCGAGCGCGACCGTTCGGGATTTATCATCGAACCCGCGGCGATGGCCACGCTGGTCATTTTCGGCGCGACCGGCGACCTTGCCGGACGCAAGCTTATCCCGGCCATCTACAACCTCTGGAACGCGAATTACCTGCCGCAGCGTATCGCCGTCGTAGGGGCCGCGCGACGCCCCCTCGACGAAAACGACTTCCGGCAGGGCATGTGCGAGGCGCTGAAAAAGTTTTCGCGCACCGGCCACGGCGACAGCGACCGCTGCGACCCCTTCGTATCGAACCTGTATTACCAGCAGGTACGTTTCGACGCGCCGGACGACTACGTCCGCCTCAAGGCGCGGCTCAATGCGATTGAAGCGGAACAGGGGGCTCCCGGCAACCGGCTCTACTACCTGGCCGTCGCGCCGGAGTATTTCGGGACCATCGTGGAGCACCTTGGACCATCGGGATGTGTCCACGCCCCCGACTGCACGCCGTGGACGCGGGTTGTCGCGGAGAAACCCTTCGGATTCAGTTTGGAATCCGCCCGCCAGATTAACCGGACAATCGGCGGCGTGCTCGATGAAAGTCAGGTGTATCGCATCGATCACTATCTCGGCAAAGAGACGGTGCAGAATATTCTGGCGGTACGGTTTGGAAATGCCATTTTTGAGCCGCTGTTCAGCCAGAAATACATCGACCACGTGCAGATCACCGTTGCTGAAACCATCGGCATGGAAGGGCGGCGCGGCGCATTCTACGACACGGTCGGCGCCCTGCGCGATGTGGTCCAGAACCACGCGCTCCAACTCCTGTGTCTCGTAGCCATGGAGCCGCCCGCACGCTTCAGTGCGCGCTATATCCATAATGAAAAGCTCAAGGTCCTCAACAGCATCGAGGTGCCCCTGGAAGAGCCGTTAGATGAATGGTGCGTGCGCGGGCAATACGGTGAAGGAGACGGCGGACCGGCCTTCCTGGCCGAAGAAGGCGTCGAGCCCCACTCCACCACCGAGAGCTACGTCGCGCTCCGGCTCTTTGTGGACAACTGGCGCTGGGCCGGGGTGCCTTTCTTCGTGCGCACGGGCAAGCGCCTGCAGAAGCGGCGCACCGAGATCATGGTGCAATTCAAGGATCCGCCCCTGCATCTGTTTCGCGAGCTGGGTGCCGTGTTGCCGGAAACCAACGTGCTGGTGTTCCGGATTCAGCCCGATGAGGGCATTTCCCTGACCTTCAACGCCAAACCGCCGGGCATGGATTTCGCCGTCCGGCCTGTGGCGATGGATTTCGCGTATGGGCACACCTTCGATGAGGCCATTCCGGAAGCATACGAGCGGCTGCTGCTGGATGCCATCCGGGGCGACAGCACCCTGTTCACCCGGGCAGATGAGATCGAGAGCGCCTGGGACATTGTCACACGGATTCGCGAGGCATGGACCGGCGCCGGGCCGCCGATGACGTATTCCCCGGGCACCTGGGGGCCGGCGGAGGCCGAGCGCCTCTTCGGGCATTGTCGGGGCGCCTGGCACAACCTTTAACCCAACGGAGGTGTCTGTATGAGTGAATATCGCGTCTGCGCTGATCCCATACGCTCCTTTGCGGAGGCGTTCGCCGAAAAAATGGCCCAGCTCAAACGGCCCTTCGTGGCCCTGTCGGGAGGCTGCACCCCGCGGCCCTTGTACCGGCTCTGGGCGCGCGAATACCGAAGCAGCCTTCCCTGGGACCGCATGCACATTTTCCAGGTGGATGAGCGCTGTGTGCGGGCCGACAGCGACGCCTCGAACTGGAAGCTCCTCCACGAATCCCTTTTATCGACGGTACCCGAGGCGCGAGCGTATCCGATGGAGGCCGAACGCGACGGTGCCGCAGAGGCCTATGAACAACTGCTCCGAAATCGCGTCCCTGCCGGAGAAGACGGCCTTCCCCGGCTCGATCTCGTGCTGCTGGGCCTCGGGGCCGACGGACACACCGCGTCGCTGTTTCCCGGTACACAAGCCGCCCAGGAGCGGGAACGCCTTGTCGTGCGGACGGATACGCCGGGAATTGAACCCGCCCGCGTTACGCTCACCTTTCCCACGCTGGAGTCGGCGGGCGCGCGTTGGTTCCTGGTGCTCGGAAGCGCGAAGGCCGGAGCGGTCGCGGCAGCTGTCGCGGGTGCGCATCCTGCCGGAAAACTCGACGCCATCTGGTTTCTTGACGCGGAAGCGGCCTCAGAGATCTAGGCGCTGCCGGAATACGCACATCGAAACGTCCGGGCGTTTAGGCCTGGTCTTCAATCTGCGCGACAGCGTTCAGGGCGCTGTGAAGAAAATCCGCAACGTCTTCCAGGCCCTCCGTATGTTTCGTCGCAAGAAAGGCATCGACGGCCTGCATCGCAACATACGGGGCCACGACCATGCTGCCCATCGTCAAGACGTTCGCGTTGTTCACCGCGCGGCACATGCGCGCCGTGAACTCGCTTTCGATCACGCTGGCATAGACCCCCTTGAACTTGTTGGCGACGATCGCCATCCCCATACCGGTTCCACAGACCAGCACGGCCCGCTCAGCCGCCCCCGCCTGCAGCATCCCGGCCACGTCTTTGGCCACTTCATAATACGGACGGTCATTTTCGGAGCTGCCTCCGACATCGGTAACTTCATGGCCGTGTTTCACCAGATGTTGCTTCACGGCATCTTTCAATTCGACACCCCACGCGTCTGCGCCCACGATAATCTTCATCCATTTGTCCTTTCCGGTCTGTTTCTTTGCCGGCCGAATGCCATGAATGCCATGGTAGCAATGCCCACACCATACACGATTTTTCGATACAAATTCTCCGCGCGAAAACCATGACGCCGAATGACTCCTTCGGTTCGGGAAAAGAGCGGCGGCGCACTAGCGTGCCGGTCGTTTTTTCTCGATCTCTTTCCGGTAATACGTGGCCAGGTCCGGGTAATCCGCCAGCGCCTCGCGGCCGGCCTCTTGAAGGCGGTAGACCCCTCGATCCACCCGTTCAAACCAACCGTAGACGTTATTGTAGAGAATGGCGCGAGTTTTGGGGCCGGTACCCAGCGCGCGCAGCGCGGCAGGAGAACTCTCGCCAAGCGCTTCGAGCGCACAGGCGATACGAATGGCATTCTCGCGGTAGGCCGTGACGAGTTTGCGTCGGGCGCTGCCGCCCTGGTTGAAGTCGCTCGAGCGGCCGCCGGACTCTCGCAGCAGTACCTGTCGGCGCCGGTGGTCACGCTTCCGCTCAAAGGGCACGGGATGAAACACGACCTCCACCCGCGGTTTTTCGGTGCTGAACGACACAAACAGGAGTCCCAGCTCCAATCGCCGCAGCAGATGGCGGAGTATGCGCCAGCGTTTTCCGCGCAGGGATTCCGCGGGCCGGGGAAGCGCCACATAGACCGCATCGGCAACCCGCTGCCTGTCGGTGGCCTGGGCCAGCAACGTTACGGTGAAATTCCGCTTAAGCTCTACGACGACCATGTGCTCGTCACGGATCCCGACGATGTCGCAGCCGTTCACCTCGCTTCGCACCGTAAACCCCTGCGATTCAAGGAAGGCCGTCACAGGTCCTGCCAGCTCGGTTTCGTATTGGGGCCGGGGTTGTGTGCTTCGGGGCATGATTGCGGCATTTTCGCGTCGCCGGCGATACGGCGCGCCTCTTCCTCGCTGTCTCGAAAAAACCGGGCGCCGCGCCGCCGGACGGGGCATCCATCCAGGCGCCGCGGTTTCCGACGGGATTACATGGGGCCCAGATTACGGAAGAGGTACAGTCCTTCTTTGCCGGGCGCAATGACGTCTTTCCAGCCATTTCCGTCGATGTCTTCCACCCAAAAGTAGATGCCCGCGCCGCTGCATTCCTTTGGGTCCCCGTAATCGATGGTCCTGCGGACAAACTGGCCGCCGTTGATCTTGAAATAGTAAAGGCCCACGGGCTCATCGGCGCCGGGATCCTGGCCGGAATGTGCGCGGTACCGCTTGCCGGTAATCAGATCGAGCTGGCCATCGTTGTCGATGTCGGCCAGCTGCAGATCATGGTACTGGGAACGCTCGGTGTCGATTTCATGCTTGATCCAGGCACGGTTGCCGTCGCTGTCACGCTGTTGTTCATACCAGAACAGTCCGTAGTCATGGCCTGCGCCCACAATCAGGTCATTGAGCCCGTCGGCGTTTACGTCGTGGACGAGTATAGGCACGCTGGCCGAGGGGCCGAGATCAAACTCCGGATGGAACGTCCATTCGCCGCTGAAAGGGTTCTCCGGCGCTTCAAGCCAGCCGCGCGCCAGCACGATGTCGGGCCGACCGTCGCCGTTGATGTCGCCGAATCCAAGGCCATGCCCGCTATTCTGGTTGAAGAGAACGAACTCGTCGAATTTGCCGGTCCCCTTGCCGTTGGCGTCTCTGACAAGTTTGAACATGCGCAAGGGCTCCCCCGGCGTGTTCGGGAAGATCTCAAAGTCGCCGTCCTGATTGATGTCAAAGCAGCAGGGACGTTCAATGTTTCCGACTTCCGCGATGTCGTGGACCGTCCATTCGCCGGGCTGGCCTTTGGGATTTTCGCGCCAGGTGAGTTTTTTGCTGAACCACGCGCCGCTGACGATGTCGACATAACCGTCGCCGTTGACATCGAGTGGGATGTCGGCAAAATCGTCGAAATAATCGCCTACAGCGTCGACATCACAGATTTTGTGACTTTTCGTGAAATCGGGCCCTTCAAACCAGTACCCGCCCGATACGATGTCCATCACACCGTCGTTGTTGACATCGCAGGCGCTGGCTGCTTCGTAGACCACATCGCCGATGCGCGTTTTTTCAAATCTCAGCAGCGGAGCTTCTTCCCCTGCCGAAACCAGTGCCATAATCACTGCCCATACCGCCATGGTGTTTCTCCTGCCTTGTATTCGATTGAAGGGTCATCCTAGCAGAAGCCGCCCGCCCGGGGAAATTTCTTCCGGGGCGCGAGCATGCGCCTTCGAGACCTCATGGTAAGGTTTTGAGGTGTTGAAGGTATAATTAACAGGATGAACGCTGCGGCACATCTCAATCGTGACACATCGGGGTGGATCCCCCGACTCCTGGCCGTGTCTCTACTACTGGCCTTGTGCGGTCTCGGGTGCGCGCACGATACCGGCACGCCGGCCGCGTTTACGAAACCCTGGCACGACAAGACACAGGCTTCTATGGCCGAAGATAAGGCGCGCGAAAAATCCCAGGGGGTCCTTCTGGGGAATGAGGGCAACGCCGTGACCGTGCGTGCCGACGAAGAAGGGCGGCCCCGGCTGCAGGTCGGGAAAGACCGCGTGCACGCGGACCTCGACGTCAAAGGGGGCGACCCTCGGGTGCGGCTGCGCTACAAACTCCAATGGGGCCATGGCGAAAAAGACATGCCCAAGGAGATCCCCCGGCTTCGCCCCGCGCCGGAATCCTCTCCGGAAAGCGAGCAATCTTCCGCCCAAGACGAATGACCGGGCCGGGCGGAGATGCTGCGGGTCAAAACCGGTTCTCTTCCCCTTTCAAGATGCGCTGCAGGTTGGTGCGGTGCCGGACGAACACGAGCAGGGCCACGATGGTGGTCACTCCACGGAGTGCCCAACCCGGAGGGATCGCGTAGGTAGGGCAGGTCGCCCAGGCATGGGGAAGGGCGTAGACCGCAACAAGGAGTGCGGTGGCGGCGGAAAGGCTGGCCGCGCTGACCATGCGCGTCACATACACGACGGCGCCGAACACGGCGGCCGCGAACAGCGTGGCGGGAGGCGCCAGTGCCAGGAAGACGCCCGTGCTGGTGGCCACGCCTTTGCCGCCTTTGAACTTGAGAAACGCCGGGGCGACGTGGCCGATGATGGCCGCGAGACCGCAGGCCAGGGGCGCATAGGGCCAGCGGCTCAGTAATGGCGCCACCAGCAGAACGGCGATGAGCCCCTTGCCCAGATCGCCGGCCAGAGCGAGCGCGCCCAGTTTTTTGCCCAGCACCCGCAGGGTGTTGGTCGCGCCAATGTTTCGACTGCCGTGCTCGCGAATGTCGATGCCGCGCAGGGCCTTACCGAACAAGAGCCCCGTGGGGATCGAGCCCAGCAGGTACGAGAGCCCAAGGGCTGCCGCCGTTTGCCACATCATCGTTTTCCTCTGGTCTCTTCCCGCAGTTCGATGTGGATAGGGACTCCCTGCCACCCGAAGCGCTCCCGGAGGCGATTTTCGATAAAACGCAGGTAGCTGAAATGAAACAGCCGCTTCTGATTCACGAACAGGATGAATTTTGGGGGTTTCGTGTCGGTCTGGGTGGCGTAAAGCACCTTGGCCCGCTTGCCTTTGTAGGTGCCGCTGACCTCTGCCGTGCGCAACTGCTGGAACAGGCGGTTCAGCTCGGGCGTGGGAATGCGCTTTTCGGCCTCCCCGGCCACCAGGTCGACCAGCTCGAAGATCTTGAACAGCCGCTGGCGTGTGGTATTGGAGATGGTAATGGAAGGAACGTAGCGCAGGAACGGCGCTTTCAGGTCAATTTCGTCGCTAAGCTCCTTGAATCGCCGCTCTTTATCGTCGATCAGGTCCCATTTGGTCCAGACCAGCACCAGGCCAGCGCCGTTTTCCTGTACGTAGGCCATGATGCGCTTGTCCTGCTCCGAAATGCCTTCCGTGGCGTCGATCAGCACCAGGCTGACATCGGCCCGGCGAATCGCGCGCAGGGAGCGGCTGATGCTGAAATGTTCCACGTCCTCTTTGATGTTCGATTTCCGCCGCAGGCCGGCCGTGTCAATAAAGACATAGGGGCGGTCGTTCCAGACGACATCGATATCGATGGCATCCCGCGTGGTTCCAGGCGTGGCATCTACGATGGTACGCTCGGTGTTGAGTATCGCGTTTACAAACGATGATTTCCCAACGTTGGGTTTGCCGATGACCGCGATTCGGGTGGCGTCGACCTCGACAACGACGGTTTGCGACCTCTCCGGCAACACGCGAAGCAGCGCGTCCACCAGGTTTTCGATTCCCAGATTGTGCGTGGCGGAGACGGGATACAGATCGCCCAGGCCCAGGACATAAAATTCCGCTACATGCAGCTGCAGACGCTCATTGTCGAGTTTATTGACGGCGACGAGGACCGGCTTGCCGTACTTGAACAGCTCGTTGCGGAGTTCCTCGTCCGTGCGGGTGATCTCCTGCTGGCCGTCCACGACCAGGATGATGGCGTCGGCCTCGCGGAGAGCTTCTCGCACCTGGGTCTGGACCTTGTGCGACACCGGGTCGAGCGGATTCTCGACAACGCCGCCCGTGTCCACCACGCGAAAGGCGCGCTCTCCCCACTGTGCCGTGGCGTAGCTGCGATCCCGCGTGATCCCTTCCTCTCCGTGCACGATGGCGTGCTGCTTGCCCGTGAGGCGGTTGAAGAGCGTGGATTTGCCGACGTTGGGGCGGCCGCATATAGCTACCAGAGGCAATGGTTTCGTTTTAGACATTATGCAATTCCCTTGCGCCTCGCCTGTCGCAGACCGTCAACGTAGTAATCGAGCAGAGAGACGAGCGTCATGAGGGTGGCGGCGTACAAGAGGCCCACGGAAAGGTCCAGATTCAACAGCACCGCAATGATGTAGGCCAGTTGCAGCGCGGTCGTCACTTTACCCGTGAGGCGCGGCCGCACGCGCAGACTTTGGAAGAAGTCGCTCAGAACAAAGGCTCCCATGCTGATAACGACGTCGCGTCCCAGCACCAGCACCGGAAACCAGCGCGGCACCGGGTGGGCGTACGTCTCGTTCACTGCAAGAAACACGAGGGTCACATTGATGAGCAGTTTGTCCGCGAGCGGATCCAGAAGCGCACCGAGCCGTGATTTCTGGCGGAACACGCGGGCAACGAAGCCGTCTACCGCGTCGGACAGGGCCGCCGCGATGAATCCTCCCAGCGCCACGGCACCCCACTGCGGGCGTTCAGGCGAATAGGCGGCAATACTCCCTGCGATAGCGGGTATCGCCAGCAGTCGAGCGAGAGTGATCCAGTTTGCGACGGTCACGCATGCGCCTTTGCCGGATGATTGACACGGAGCGGACCGCTTTCCTGCATCGAGCGCCGCGCACGCATAACCGCCGGCAGATTCCTGGTTTGCTGACCCCTGGCTTCCAGTGCAGGAAACCGCGTGAGCACCCGGGCCTCTACACACAGTTTCCGATGGTGGCTCAGGCGCCTTAACAACCGCAACCCCTTGATTCGCGAATGCTTGTAAAACACAAAACAGCGTGGGCGACTATAGCATCGACACGATGCACGCTGCAATCAGACAGGCCCCGTCGCGCGCGCCATATTGGGCCGGATTTCCCGCGTTCCCCGGGATTACGTCGTCTCTCGCTCTTCAAGCCGGGCGAGCTGTCGCTGGATCTGTGCAATCAGCTCGGCGGGTGAAAACGGTTTGGTGAGCAGGGCGTTTGCACCGACCTGGCGGCATCGCGCAAAAGCTTCCGTGGAATGCGCCGACGTGACGCAGATGATGGGGATGCCCTGAGTCTGGGGATTTGCCTTGAGCTGTTCGCAGACCTCATAGCCGCTCATCATGGGCATCATGATGTCGAGCAGAATCAGGGCGGGCTCCTCGGTTTCCGCGATGTCGAGCGCGCTGATGCCGTCGTACGCCGCCACGCTTTCGAAGCCTTCCGATTCGAGCGTACGCTCAATGAACGTTACCACATCGGGTTCATCATCAACGATGAGGATTTTCGGCTTGGCCAAGATCTTACTCCCCTTCGCGCTGCTTTATGCCGGGCGTGCGCAGGTGGCGCGTGTACATCCGCGTCCTCCCGCGCTGTCGCAATCGCGGTTTCTGCAACGCTTTGTGGAACGGTTTGCTGGTCTCCGGGCGAACCGTTTCCTGGACGACCTGAATACCGAGCTCGACGAAACCATCGTTCTGAAGAATACTGCGTACCACCAGGGCGGCAACGGGCTGGGTCAGTGATTCGCGAAATTCGCCATCCCGCATAAGCTGGACCTGAACGTGCAGACCGGGTGGCAGAGATTCCCGCACCCGGATAAGCATCCCGTACACGTTCATATCGAGTATGAGACCGCGCAGCTGCATTTCCGGGACATCGTCAGGCCAGATGAGGCAGGGACGACTCGTCTCGGTTCGCGGCGCAATCCGTTTGCCGCGCCGTAACGACTTGCTGTCCTCCGAAAAGAACATCTCGTCCGCCATACGACTCTCCCTGTAGCCGCAGGCCGGGGAAAAGGAGGTCGGTGACCGTCCTTACCCCGGGGCTACTCCGAGCGTTACCCTATGCGCTCTACAACGTTAAGATAGCGCAACGTGGCGTGCTTTTCCAGTGGTCCGCCCGGTTCCTTCCTTTTTTCGGAGGAAGACAGCATCTGCGAGCCCCGGCAGAAAATTCAGTTTTCGCGACTACCGGAGCAAATGCGATACAAGGCAGCGTTGTAAACGCAGCCGATCCAGACGGATCACCGGCGCAGCAAGCGGCTGGCGCCTTTCAGCGGCGGCCCTTTTGCTTCAAAAAAGACGAACCGAGCCCCTTATCTGCAGGAACCCGGCGTCAAGAAGGATAATGCTGATTCAGGACCGGTTAATACCGGGGGCGGCGATCTTCGCGCGGCTGCGCTTCGTTGACCTTCAGCGTACGCCCCTGCAAGTCGGCTCCATCCATGGCCTGGATTGCCGCCTGGCCCTCACTGTTGTTCGGCATTTCGACAAACCCGAAACCACGCGAACGGTTTTCGATGCGGTCCATGATGACACGCGCCGCGCTCACAGTTCCGTAGGCCTCAAATGCCTGACGCAGATCACTTTCGGTCGTCGAATACGAGAGATTCCCCACATAGATGTTCATCAAGGCTTCCTTTCTCACCTCAAGACTCTTCCGGACGGTCGTAGCAGAGACAGAAGGCAGTTCAGCCCTGATGCATGCAGTTGGATAACGCCAACGCGCGGCGGGATATGAAATCTTGCCCCACTCGGTCCACTATCCACGAACTCCGAAACCCTCACAATACCCAGACTTAGAATAGCATATGGAACTTCGTTTGCCAAGAGGTTTAATGGGCTTGTATAGTTCGGTGCAGGCTGTGGCGGTAAAACGAAGCATTCGAACCTGAAAAGGACCCCCTATGAACACCAGTTCCATGACAGCGCGTGCGGCCCTTTTGTGCCTTTTCGGGCTCTCTGCCTTCGGGGCGGTCTCGCCAGTTGACGTGGGGAGCCATTCGCAGCTTTTCGTGGACCAGGTGCTCGTGAATGCAGCCGACGGCGTGGCGTTTACATTGCATCCCGCTCGCCCTCATCCCAAAAACCCCATTCTGAAGGCAGACCAGCCCTGGGAAGGCTGGCGGGTCGAGATCTACGGCAATGTGATCTACGATGAGCAGGAAAAGCGCTTCAAGATGTGGTACTACGCCGAAGAGCACGACGAATTTCCCCGCCACGGCGTGTACTACGCTACTAGTCAGGACGGCGTGCACTGGGACAAGCCGCTGCTCGGCGAGGTGAAATCGTCTAAATATGCCCGCCACAACGTTATCGCCGACGGCATCCTGCTGCCTTCTGTCATCAAGGATGTCAACGACCCCGACCCGGAGCGCCGGTACAAGATGATTGGACACAGCCAGGATGCTCAGGATTATGGGTACCACACCTGGACCTCCCCGGACGGCATCCACTGGACCCGGTTCAGTGAAAGCCACATTGCCCGGGGCGCAGACGTAATCACCGGCTATTACGACGAGCAGCGCGGATGTTATGTGGCCTTCCCGAAAATCAACCACCCCGTGCGCGGTTTCGACCGCCGCGTGTTCTGGCTCACGACCAGTCCGGACTTCCGTAGCTGGTCGGAGCCTCAACTGGTTTTTGTACCGGATCTCCGGGATGATGCCGGTTCCCTGGCGCGTATTGAAGAAGTGCGCCCCATCCTGGATGTTCCGGACGAACCGGCGCTCATACGCACGGAATTTTACGGTATTGGCGCGTATCCGGCTGAATCGTGCACCCTGGCCTTCATCTGGGTGTTTACCATCAACAACGAGGCCCGCTATGGCAACCAGGAGGGTCCGGGCGAACTGCAGCTGGCGGTCTCCCGCGATCTCCTGCATTGGGAACGACCCTTCCGGCAACCCTGCGTGCCGCGCGGAAAGCCCGGCGAATGGGATTGTGGTTTCTTTGGCACCCAATCGCGGGCCCTGCGGGTGGGCGACGAGATCTGGCTGTATTACGGCGGTTCGAACTACACCCACGGCACGCCCTGCCTGTACCGCGAGGAAGGCACCGGGCGCGGCACACAATACACGGGCTCGCTAGGCCTCGCCATCTGGGATCTGGACCGCTTTGTGTCGGTGGATGCCCCCGCCGAGAGCGGCAGCCTGACCACGGTGCCGCTCACGTTTGCCGGGGAACGCCTGGAACTCAACGCGCACGTTTCGGGTTCGCTGACCGTAGCCTTATGCGATGCCGCCGGGGCGCCGTATCCGGGTTTCGAGGCTTCGGACGAGGTGACGGGCGACCAGCTCCGCCATTCGGTTACCTGGGACGGCCGGTCGGATGTGTCGACTCTCCGGGGCAAACCGGTTGTGATACGGTTCATGATGCGGGACGCCCAGCTCTTCGCGTTCGCGTTCCGCGATTAACCCGCCGCGGGCCGGCATCTGGACGGCCCACGTCTGCGGAATAGGCGGGCGGGGCCCATCCGTTGACTCAAGTTGTCGGAGTTGGTCAACTCGGGTCCCGGGACAGCGTGCAGCGTGGAGGGAGGAACAGCGCACATGAAATCGTGGCGCTTTCATCAATTTGGCGACATTCAAAACCTCCGAATGGACGAGATTCCCATCCCGAAGCCCAAGCCGGACGAGGCCCTGGTTCGCTTGGAGTACGCAGCGCTGAACCCGGCGGATGCCTTTCTCATCAAGGGCCAATATCCGCGCCCCGGCACGCCTCCTTTCGCCGTCGGCAGGGATGGCTGCGGCGTGGTCGAGGAACCCGGAAACAGCGGCCGCTTCCAGGCGGGCGACGTGGTGGTGATATTGCGCAGCGAGATCGGGGTCACGCGCGACGGCACTTTGGCCGAATACGTGGCGGTACCCGAGGCCTCACTGGCGCCTCTGCCACCGGGCTGGACCCGGGAAGCAGGCGCCGCGGCCCCGCTGGTATTTCTCACCGCGTGGCAGGCGCTTGTCGAAGTGGCCGCTCTGAAACCCGGCCAGACCGTGCTGATCACGGGCGCTTCAGGCGGGGTGGGCACGGCGGCGGTAATACTCGCGACATCCATTGGCGCGACGGTCGTTGCGCTGTCCCGCAGCGAAGACAAGCGCGCCCGGCTCAACGCGTTGGGGGCCGGCATCGCGCTCGATGCGGAAATCAACGGCCTCGAGATGCGGGTGAAAAAGGCACTCGGAGGCGGACGGGTGGACGCGGTCGTCGAAAACCTTGCGGGCCCCTACCTGCAGGCGAGCATCAACCTGTGCCGCGAGCGCGGCCGGGTCGCGCTGGTGGGCCTGCTGGCGGGAATTTCGTCCCAGGTAACAGTGGGGAGCCTTTTATTCAAGCGGGTACGTGTTGAAGGCGTCGCGGTGGGCGCATACACCCCCGCGGAAGCGCAGGATGTCTGGCGTCAGATAGTGGCACGCCTCGACGCGGCAGAGGCAAAGCCTCCGGTCCACGCCGTATTTCCTCTGGAATCCGTGCCGGAAGCGTTTGCCTGCCTGGAGCAGGGACCTTTCGGGAAAGTCCTCGTACGGATGGGCGCATGACATGGCAGTGCCGGCCCAGACTCCCGCGCAGGCGCAGCTGGTGTACCCCAGCGCCGGGCTTCGCCCGGCGTTTCTCGACGCGGCATATGAGTATCGCGACCTGGGCGAAGAACTGGATCCCGCTTTCCCTGCGTACTGGAATACCTCTTTTGAAGAGTACATCCGTCAGCTCGACGAGCTGGCCCATGGAAGGCATCTCCCCTTTACCATGGTGAAATCGGATACCTTCTGGCTGCTGAACGACGAGGATCGGCTGCTGGGAATGAGCCGTTTGCGCTATCGCCTGTCACGGTCGCTGCGTATCGAGGGCGGCCATATCGGGTATACCATTCGACCCTCCGAACGACGCAAAGGCTATGGAACCCGGATCTGTGCGCTAACCATCGAAAAAGCGCGCAAAACGGGCAAATTCACGCGACTGCTCATCACCTGCGACACCCGCAACACCGGCTCGGCCAGAATCATTGAAAAGAACGGTGGACTCCTCGAGAACTATGTCATTTCTCCGCGCTCGGGCCGGCAGATCTCCCGGTACTGGGTGAGCCTGCACCCATCAAGGAGCAACCCATGAAGGTCATCGTAACCGGCGCCAGCAAGGGTATCGGGCGCGGCATCGCTACGGTGCTGGCCAGAGCAGGTTTCCAAGTCGGCGTGCTCGCCCGGTCCCGCGAGCTGCTGGACGAACTGCAGGCCGAGATTGAGGCTGCCAACGGCGTCTGCCACAGCGCCGTATGCGATCTCCGCGATCCCCGAGTCACGGAACAGGCCATCGGGGCCTTGCGCGAACAGCTCGGTGGCCTGGATGGCCTCATCAACAACGCGGGGCTCGTCGTCCGGAAGAGCGCATTCGACCTTTCGATGGAAGAATGGCAGGCGCTGATCGACACCAATATCCATGGCCTGTTTTATGCCACCCGGGCCGTATTGCCCGGTATGCGCGAGCAACGGCGAGGCCATATCATCAACCTCTCCTCGATCTCGGGCAAGATGCCGCTGCCCGGCGGCAGCGCCTACGCCGCCACCAAGTTTGCCGTCACCGGGTTTTCCTTATCGCTCGCGCAGGAAGTCCGTGAATACGGGATCAAAGTCACGGTGCTCTACCCAGGTTCGGTGGATTCGCAGTCGCACCGCAGCGCGGCCAATGCCGATGTGTCGTGGAAGCTGGCGCCGGAAGAGCTGGGGCAGGCCTGCGCCGATATTCTGCGCACGGCTCCGGGCACCTTGATCAGCGAGTTCGAAATCCGCCCCCTGCGCCGCCCGCCGAAGGGGTAGCCGGGCGCTTGGCGCCGAGCGGTGGAGTCCGGTCGCCCTGGTCGCGCAGGTCCCGTGCAATCAGACGGGCGATCCGGGCTACAAGTCGATCACGCCGAGTCCGGGGATGGAGGACTCGAGCGGGATGGTTTCAATGCTGGTTGCGCCCAGTTTGGCGAGTTCGTAGCGCACTTTCGGTAGCGGCAGGCCGGCGCTGCCGGTCTTCACCTCGATGCTGAACTCGGTGTAATTCACGCCCTCATTGATCGTGGGTTCTTCCCCGAAGAGGCGATTCTCGCGCAGATATTCGAGGATTTTCCCGGCGTCTTCTTTGTGGGTATTGAACGTGACCAGCACCTTATCTTCGGCGTAAATGGAGCCGTACAGGTTTAGAAGAAACATACGTGCGATATCGCACTTCGCGGGGTCATCGCGCAACAACGGGCTGATCCAGAGCCCCGCCTCCGAAGTCATCAGCTCATCGAAAATACACAGCCCGTAGTTTTCGAGTGCGCGGCCGGTCTGGGTGATCTCGAGACCAAAATCGACGGACCCGTGCTTGACCTTCGCTTCCGTTTTGCCCCACGTCTCATAAATGACGATGCCGCGCTCAATTCGGGGAGGCGTCTTGAATTTCTGCACGGAAAATTCCCAATGCGACTCCTTGAAACCGAGCGCCTCCACCTTATTGTGGAACCATTCCAGCGCCAGATACGGCATCTCCGACACCATGCTGACCAGCGGTTTCGCCGACAGGAGACTCTTCAGCCAGTCGTCCCCGGCAGCAGCCGTTTCCTGGGCGCCGATGATGACAATGCGCACTTTGCCCCGATCGAGCGCCAGCACTTTTTTCAGCGCGATCTCCTGGCCGTATTCGTATTTGAGTTCAAGTGTCCGCTCGCGGATCCAGTCGTCGCCTCCGATCGCCACGTCGATCTCGCCGATCGCCAGCTGCGACCCGAATTCCTGGGGGCGCCCATCCCAGCCGACCAGAAATCCCGCCAGCGGGAAACAGCTTGGACCGCCCTTGTCATAGCCTCGGACGTGGAATCCGGCGCGCTTAAGCAACTCGATCAGGCTGCCGCCGCGGTTGGGATCCGCCAGGGAACCGGCGGGCAGGCCAACAATTAGTTGCGTATTACTCATGGTGCGCCTCTGATGTGTCGATGCTTTCGGTATTGTTCGTCAGGAGAATCATCTTATACGCATTTGTCCCCGCCGAGATCAAGAGCGAGGGGGCTGGTCGGCATTCCGAGCCATTTGCTCATCTCTCCAGGGCGCGACCCGGTACATCCAGGTTACGCAGCCGCCGGGGCGATCCGGATGGGCAGACACAGGGGTCTGCCCCTACACCGGAACGCGTCCGCGTCGGGATTACCGCGGTACCCCCAGGTTGCGCAGCCGCGGGAGCGATCCGGATGGGCAGACACAGGGGTCTGCCTCTACACCGGAACGCGTCCGCGTCGGGATTACCGCGGTACCCCCAGGTTGCGCAGCCGCGGGAGCGATCCGGATAGGCAGACACAGGGGTCTGCCCCTACACCGGAACGCGCCCGCGTCGGGATTACCGCGGTCCGTCCAGGTTGCGCAGCCGCGGGAGCGATCCGGATAGGCAGACACAGGGGTCTGCCCCTACACCGGAACGCGTCCGCGTGGGGGCTGTCGCGGTCCGTACAGGTTACGCAGCCGCGTCGAAGTTCCCCAGGTGCATGCAGATTACGCAACCGCGTCGGGGTTGCCGAGGTAGATCCTGGTTACGCAGCCACGGGGGCGATCCGGATGGGCAGACACAGGGGTCTGCCCCTACACCGGAACGCGTCCGCGTGGGGGTTGTTGCGGTCCGTCCAGGTTACGCAACCGCGTCGGGGTTGCCCGGGTGCATGCAGGCTGCGCCGCGCGGGGGCGAATCCGTTCTTGCGCCGGCCCTGTCCGGTTCATTATGATCTGCCAGGGAACAGCTTCGCATAAGTAAAGGCCATTTCACCCGATGATAGACGCGTACATTTTTGACATGGATGGAACTCTGCTGGACTCTGAAATTCTCTGGGTCGAGGCCATCGAGAAGTGTCTGGTGGATTTCGGATTCCCGGTGTCTCACGAAGAGGCTATCGAAATCGTGTATGGCGTTTCCTGGCGCGATATTTATGAAGACCTGCGCCGACGCTTCCCGGGCTTCAGCCTGGGGTATCAGCAGTTCGTGTCGGTGGTCGACCCCATCTTCAGCACGCTGCGTCATACGCGTGACATTCGGATCCACAGCTCGGTTGAGCTTCTCCAGCTGCTCGCCCGGGAGTCTCCGGTGTGTATTGTGTCGGGCTCCAACACCGCGGGCGTGAATGACGGCATCGATATGATGGGTATTCGGCAGGATATCCGATTTTTTCTGACCTCGGAGGATTATTCACCCGGGAAACCCGATCCGGCGTGTTTCCTGATGGCGGCCGAACGCCTCGAGGTCGACCCCGCCCGGTGCCTGGTGTTCGAGGATTCGCAGGTTGGCGTCCAGGCCGCAAAGGCCGCCGGCATGCATTGTGTCGCGTTGTCGCGACCCGGGCGGCCCCGCCAGGACCTATCTCTGGCGGATTGGGTGCTGGACGATCTGGCCGCATTTTCTTTGCACGATTACTGCCCCGCGACGTAGCGCCGCCGAGGCCAGACGCCCGGATGCGCGGCGCGGCGCATGGCTTCGACAATCACAATGAGAGCACTGCCAAAGATCATTCTCGTGGCGGGCGTGACCGCGCTGGCGCAGCTGAGTGCAGATCCCGGCGCCTGGGCCGGGGAACAGCGCTGGAACCTCGCCCGGACAGACCTGGAAAATGGTCTCACGGTCGTCACGCACGAAGATTTCTCGAATCCGCTGGTATCCGTTCAGCTGTGGTACCACGTGGGGTCGAAAGACGAGCCGGAAACGCGCCAGGGCATGGCCCACTTTGTCGAACATCTAATGTTCCGGGGCAGCGCGGCCGTTGGTGATTATCAGCACGGCGACCTCATCCGGGCCGCGGGCGGCAACAGCAACGCCTACACCTATTTCGATCACACCGCGTACGTTAACACGGTGCCCGTGGCGGAACTCGACCTGGTCCTCTGGCTCGAAGCCGAGCGTATGGCGTTTCTGGAGGTTCGCGATGACGCGTTCGAGACCGAGCGGAGCGTCGTCGAAGAAGAGCGTCGCAGCGCCAACCTCAATGCGCCCTATGGAACCATTCCCGAGCGCGTCATGGCCTCGCTGTTCGAGCATCATCCGTACCGCTGGCTGCCCATTGGCACGCTCGCCCACCTGCGCGCCACAACGCCCGGCGACGTTCGCCGGTTCTGGGACACTTATTATGTGCCCAACAACGCCACGCTGGTTATCGCCGGAGCCGTGACGCATGAGGCGGCGCTGGCGGCGGCCCGGCGCTACTTCGGCTGGCTCCCCCGGGGAGCCGAGCCGCCCCGGGTGCGCGACAACGAACCGCCCCAAACCCGCGAACGGGATCTGCTCCTTCCCGAGCGCCGTGGCCCGGTGCCGCTGGCCGGCTACGTTTATCGCGGCGTCCCCGCCAGCCACCCCGACGCGATTCCCCTGCGCATGGTGCTGTGGCTCCTGGCCCACGGCGAAGACAGCCGAATGTACCGGGATCTCGTGCGCGAGCGCGGTCTATGCGTCCTGCTCCTGACCCAGGATTTCTGCCTGGAGCAGGACGGCGTCGCGGGATTCGTGGGGGCGCTGCATCCCCTGCGGTACTACCTCGGCAAGCTCAACCCCCTGGGCAGGCCGGGGAACGCCATATTCCGCGCCTTTGACCGCCATATTGCCGAGTTTCAGCGCGATGGCCCGACTCCCGGCGAGTTGGAGAAAGTGAAGCAGCAGTTCCGGCGGGCGGCCGCCTCGGGATGCCTGACCGTGGAGCAACGCGCGTGGAAATTCGGCGAGGCGGCCCTGCTGCACGGCGACCCCGACTGGGTCAATCGTGAAGCGGCGGCTGTCGAGGCCGTCACGGCTGAAGACCTTCGCCGGGCTGCCTCCACCTACCTGACGGCGAAACGGCGCACCCGAGTGCGGGTATTGCCCGAGCGGCGGTTCACGTACGAGCCGGGGGCGGGTGTCGAGCTGGCGCCGCAGCCGTTTGCCGAGGCACCCTGGCACAAAGCCGCATGGACGCGCCCCTCGGAATTTCCCGCGACTCCACCCGTCAGCGGCGCGAGACCGGAAATCCCCCATATACCCGCGCAGAGGCACGTGCTTTCCAATGGCCTGAACGTGGTCTTGATTCCTGACTGCGAATCGCCGCTTTTCCTCGCCGCGATGGGCTTCGGGGAAGGGCCCCGGGTCGAGCCCAGGCCGGGGACAAGCGCCCTGGCTCTGAAGGCGCTGCGGAAAGGTACCGAAAACCGTTCCGCCGATGAACTGGCCCAATTCATCGAGCAACGCGCACTGATGGTGCAGGAAGTAGTCGTGATGGACGCCGCCCTGCTCGCCGTCAGCGGGCTCACCGAGACCGCGCCGGCCTGCCTGGAGCTGCTGGCCGAATTGGTGATCTCCCCCACATTCCCGCGCAGCGAATTGCGGCGGCTCCGGCGCCAGGAGCGCGTGATACTGCGCTATGCCCACAGCGATCCGTCGTATCGGGCCGACACCGAGTTGCGCCGCCGGCTTTTCGGGGCAGCTCCCTACGCCCGCCGAAGCACCGGCAGCGCGGGCGACCTTCGGCGCCTCAATCGCAGCGATGTAAGCCACTGGTGGCAGGCGATCGCGCGGCCAGACGATGCCACCCTGTACCTGGGCGGCGATCTCGACCCTGAAACCGCGCTTCGGTGGGCGGAACAAGCCTTCGGCGCCTGGACCACGTCTGCCGCGGACCGGGTCAGCGCCCCCGCGCCCCTCCCCCCCTCTCCCGAAGCAACCCGGGTGTACCTCAGCCACATTTCGGGCGCCGTGCAGAGCCAGATCCGAATCGGACAGCTCGCCTTCGCGCCGGACCATCCCGACTACTTCCCGGCGCAGCTCTTCAGCGAGATCTATGGCGGATCATTCGACAGCCGGCTTAATAAGGCCTTGCGCGGGGCACAGGGCCGGACATACGGCGCCTTTGGGGGGTTCACCTTTTTCAAGCACGGAGGTTATTTCACAAGCAGTGCCTCGACGCAAACGGGACAGACCTCCGAGGCCCTGACGTCCATGTTGGACGTGCTGGAAGGCATGCGCAGCGCTCCCCCCTCCCCGGAAGAGCTTCAGCGGGCAGTCTCTCATCTTACCGGGCGGGCGATCCTCGACCTGGAGACATTCGCCGCGCATATCCGTTGGCTGTGGTATGTCGAGTTGATGGGACTGCCATCCGACTACCTGGACCGCGCACATGCTGCGTATGCCGCGATTACCCCGGAAGACGTCCTTCGGGTCGCCAGGGAACAGGTGGACCCATCCCGCCTCACCCTCGTGCTTACCGGCGATGCGGAGGCCATCGAAGCCGACCTGCAGGCCTTCGGAACTGTTACGCGTTCCAAGTAGACTGTTACGCAACGAAACGCAACGCTGCGCAACGTTGCGTTTCTGCAGGGCGCCATTCAGACGCGAAAAACTCACCCCACCCGCCCAACCCGCCTAAACCTTTGAAATTTAGTGATTTAATGATGATTACCCTATAACAAAACCGATTTGGCCCCGGAATTGCTTTATGCTTCCTGATAACGTGAACTACGGCCAGCAGGAGTGGAAACATGCCGATTTTCTCCATTAAATGTAACGAATGTAACGCTATTGATGAAATATTGATGCGCAGCGCATCCGCCCAGACGCCCCCGTGCAGTGTGTGTGGCAGCCCCGACACCGAGCGGATGGTCCCCCGGCCGGCGGTCTGTACGGGGAGCAGCAGCGGCAGCAGCTGCCCCACCGGCACGTGTCCATTCGTAAATTAGCGCCTATTGACAACAAACTGAAGTCAATGTGCGCAAAAATTGTCCCGCAGGAAATAAATCCTCGTTTCAGAGCATTTCAGTATGGTTTGGGTAGTCTGTAACCGAGGAAAACGGAACGCTCCGGATAGGAGTCGAGCATATGGCCGTAACGATACTTCGAATTGTGTTGGGTGTGGCTCTGGGTGCGGGATTTGGCGCCGTCCTG
Organism: Candidatus Hydrogenedentales bacterium; assembly: GCA_050950105.1. Taxonomy (GTDB): domain Bacteria; phylum Hydrogenedentota; class Hydrogenedentia; order Hydrogenedentales; family SLHB01; genus UBA2224. The sequence continues at coordinate 676,677 of JBMNGZ010000001.1, forward strand.
GGAAGTGCGCGCTCCTGTGAGACCGGCGGGTGCCCGCTGACCGCCAACCCGCGGCGTGGGGCGATCTACGGCGGTCTGATGGGCTTGCTGATTGCTTTTGCGTTCGCGCCCGCGTCGAAGCCCGTTATTGAAGCGGATTCGGGCATTGTGGAGGTGACGTCGTCAGCGCAGTTCGCTGAACTGGTTCAGGCCTCGGAAAAGCCGGTTTTTGCCTATTTTCACGCTCCCTGGTGCGGCGCATGCCGGCAGTCCGGTCCGATCGTAAATGAACTAGCCCGCAACCACGCGGGTGCGGTGCTTTTTTTGGGCATAGATACGGACAAGAATTCAGAATTGGCGCGGGAGCACGCGGTTCAATATTTGCCTACGTCGCTTGTGTTTCGCGAGGGCCGTGAGGCGGCCCGGATTATGGGCACGTTCGACAAGGGCCAGGTGCTGCATGAACTGTTACCCCCCGATTCACCGCAAGCCGGACCCTCGTGACCCCTTCGCACGCCTCTCCCCGGCTTTGTGGTAGAGTGAAGGCGGGATCCTGCCCCGGATCCCGCCTTTTTCACGTCTGGAGGAAGCCCATGCACCTACGTTTTCACATGGCCTGCGCCGCATGTCTGTTGGCATGCATGGCGGCATCGGCGCAGGACGCCGCGCCCGTTCCCACGCAACCGGCTTTTACGAACGCTACGTGGACCCTCGTCACCGAGGAGGCCGCGTTCAGTCCGCGCGACACCGCAGAAGGGGTCGTGTATGGCAATAAGATGTGGCTGAGTAACGGCTACTACCACGGCAATGTTCTCTCTCGCGACCTCTGGGCCTCTACGGACGGCGTGACCTGGACCTTGGTGAATGAGGCAACGCCTTACGACGGCTACAGCGAGATGACGGTGTACGACGGGAAAATGTGGGCCATCAAAGGATCGGTCTGGACCTCGACCGACGGCATCGACTGGACCCGGGTCGCGGAAACGACGCCTTTCGGCGTGCGCGGCTACGGGGAAGTGGTGGTGCACGACGGCAAGATGTGGCAGCTGGGCAGCGGCGCCGACGTGTGGTGGAGCACCGACGGGGTGAACTGGACCTGCACAGTCAAAGATGCCCCCTTCGGGCACCGGACCGCCGGCGCCGTCGCAGTGCATGACGGGAAATTGTGGCTGATGGGCGGCTATATCCAGCAAACGAGTGATCCGCCTGAAAAAGTGTACCCCCAATACACGACCTGCAACGACGTATGGACCTCGACCGACGGCGTGACATGGGAGCGCGTGCTGGAGCATGCTCCCTGGTCTCCGCGTATGTGGTGCATCGCACAGCCGTACGAGGGTGAACTCTGGCTGATCGGAGGTTTCAGCAACGCGCATAGCGCGAACCTGGGCGACGTCTGGCGCACCCGCGACGGAAAGCACTGGGTCCGGCTGGAGGCTTCAAGCCCCTTTGCGCCGCGCCACGAACCGACCTGCTACGTGTACGAAAACAGCCTGTGGGTCGTGGCCGGCAATACCTGGCCCGTGGTCAACGATGTGTGGCGTCTAACCTTCGACGACTAAGGCCGCCGCCCTTTTCCCGCTCGCCCGCTCGGCCGGCGGGAAACCTCCCCCCGGATTGCGGTATTCTTCTGACATGGAACGACCACCCTTTGCATTTGCCGAACCGGACTATCTACTGGCGCCGCTGACGCGTTACCGCGTGGGAGGGCCGGCGCGCTGGGCTTTGCTGCCGCGCAGCATCAACGAGGCGCGGGAAGCCTATGCCTGGATGGCTGCCCAGCGAAGCAATGACGCGCCCGTACGGCGCTTTATTCTCGGCGGCGGCTCGAATGTGCTGATCAGCGACCAGGGCCTTGACGGAGTGGTTCTGGTCACTGCGGCGCTCGAGGGCATGGAGCCGCTGGGCGACGACCGATTCCGCATCGAATGCGGGGTTGAACTGAGCGACCTGGTGCACGATGTCCTGTTGCCCGGCAATTACGACGGCGTAGGCGGGTTGACGGGTATTCCGGGCACGGTCGGCGGCGCGATCTACATGAATGCGGGCACGGTCAACGGGACGACCTGCCAGTGGGTCGAGAGCGTCGAGGTGGCCGGCGCCGGCGGAACTCGGGCGGTCGCGATGGCGCCGTCGCTCTACGAATACCGGAGCCAGTCTTTCTGTCCGCCGGGGGATCTGATCTTACAGGGAATCTTCCAGTTTCGTGTGGCGGAGGCCGATCAGCAGGCAGTGTACGAGCATTACCTGCAGCGCCGCCGCGAGAAACAGCCGCAGGGCAACTGCTGCGGCAGCGTGTTCAAGAACCCGCCCCATGGGCACGCGGGGCGCCTCATTGAAGCATGCGGATTGAAGGGGACACGGCGGGGCGGCGCCTTGATCAGCCCGGTGCACGCAAATTTCATCATGAATGACGGCGGAGCGACGTTTGACGACATCCGCAGCCTGATCCGGCTTTGCCAGAGCACAGTGAAGCAACGCTTCGGCGTAGACCTCGAGCGCGAGGTCGTGGTGCTCGACTGAGGCGCCGTTCAGCCCTTGTATATCCCGAGGCTATCGATCGTCGGCGCCGAGGGCGCCGGCAAGTTGCGCCACCAAAGGTTCGAGGTCGGCCTCGGCCACGTGTGAATACCACACGTTATCGGGGAATACCATGATGTTGGGCCCGTCTTCACAGCGGTCCAGGCATCCGCTTTTGGTCACCCGGATGCGTCCCTGCAGGCCACGGTCTTTGATCATGTTTTTGAGCCGGGCATAGAGGACGAGCCCGCCGGCGCTCGCGCAGCATACGCGTTCACCGGGTGGGCGCTGGTTGACGCATACAAAGATGAATTTCTTGTAAGGCAGCGCGTGTTCAAGCATGACCACACCTCTACGATTGGTTCACGAGCACAGTCATACCAGAGCGGAGACCGGCGGATCCAGTTTTTCGGCAATCCTGCCGGAGGCCCTCCAGGCGGCATCAGGAAAATCGGACATATTTTGAAGGCTTTTGCCGGTTGCGTGTACACTCTGGCCGTCATTCAAACTCAATTCGCTTGAATCTGCGAGGAAATAGGATGCCTGACGACAAACCGTTGATCGAGCCGCGTGTTTTGAAGGGGTTTCAAGATTTTCTGCCGGAAGAGGTCCTGGCCCGGAAGGCCGTCATGGAGGTATGCGAATCGGTTTTTCGCTGCTACGGTTTTGTGCCCCTGCAGACCCCGGCGCTCGAATACCTGGATGCACTGCTGGGCACGGGCGGCGAGGAGACCAATAAAGAGCTGTTCCGCCTGGAAACGCCCGAGGGCGAGCCCGTGGCGATGCGCTTCGACCAGACGGTGCCGTTCGCGCGCATGATGGCGCAGTATCCGGACAAGCTGAAAGTCCCGTTCCGGCGCTATGCGATGGGGCCCGTATGGCGGGGAGATCGGCCGGGACCCGGGCGTTTTCGCGAGTTCACGCAGATCGATATTGACGCGGCCGGCTCGGAATCGGTCGCGGTCGACGCGGAAATCATCGCGGTGGTATGCGAGATCATGCAAAAACTGGGCGCAGAGGATTTCTGCGTCCTGATCAACAATCGCAAGCTCATCGATGCCCTGCTGGAGGACTGCGGGATTACCGGCGAGGCCCGCGGAAAACACGTGCTGCGGGTCATCGACAAGCTCGCCAAAGTGGGCGCCGACCTGGTCCGCCAGGAACTGGGTGGCGGTCGCATCGACGAGTCGGGCGACCCGATCCCCGGCGTGCACCTGGACGCGAAAACCATCGATGCGATCCTGTCGTTTGTTGCGATCGATGGCGCCAGCCGCGAGGAGGTACTGGAAGCGATGCGGGAGGCGCTCCCGGCAAGCGCGCGGGCAGCGGAAGCGCTGGACGAGATGGCGCAGCTTGCGGCCTGTCTCGACGCGCTGGGCGTGCCGGCGACTCAGGCGCGCTTCGCGCCCAATCTCGCACGGGGGCTCGATTACTACACCGGTCCGGTGTACGAGATCGCGATCGCGGAGGGGCGCTTTGGCTCGGTCGGCGGTGGCGGCCGCTACGACGGTCTGGTGTCGCGATTTCTCGAACGAAACATTCCCTGCGCCGGCATCGCGTTTGGGCTCGACCGGCTGATGGCTGCACTCCAGTTTCTGGGGATGCGCCCGCCGGTATCGGCTCAGGCGCAGGTACTGGTGGCGTCCGTGGGGCGCGTGCCCGAAGTGGAATTACTCCGGCTTGCACAGGAACTGCGAGGGGCCGGTCTCCGCACGGAAGTGTATTTCAGCGCCAGGCGCGGCATGAAACATCAGTTGGCGCATGCCGATCGATGCCGCATTCCGGTGGCGGTGATCGCCGGTGAAGACGAACTGGCGAAGGGAGTGGTGGCGATCAAAGATCTCCTGGCGGGAAAGGACCAGCGCGAGGACATCTCCGACCACGACTCTTACCGGAAAGCCGGGCGCACCGCACAGGTCACCGTGGCACGCGACGACATGGTGCGGACGATTCACGAAATGCTGGCATCGTGACCCGCCTGCGCGAGTACCGGCACGAAGTGCGCCTGGATAGGCGCAGAGTGCGGCCGTAACGAAGGAGGACGCCGTGATGACCGGTCGGGAACGCATACTGGCGATGCTTGAGGGGCGCGACGTGGACCACCTGCCGCTGATGCCGATCACGATGATGTTCGCGGCGGACCTGGCGGGCGTGCCCTATGGCGATTATGCGAGAAACGGTGAGCTGCTCGCGGAAGCGCAGTTGCGCGTCGCCGAGACATTCGACTTCGATTACGTGTCTGCTATATCGGATCCCGCCCGCGAAGCGGCGGACTGCGGAGCGGCCATCGAATGGTTTGAAGACCAGCCGCCCGCAGTGAATGAACGCCAGGCTCTATTACAGCACCCGGAAGATCTGCTTCGACTGAGCATCCCGGATCCGCTGGGCGGCGGACGGATGCACGACCGCGTGAAAGCCATCTCGTTGCTCAGAGAACGCGCGGGCCGCGATCGCATTGTGGAAGGCTGGGTAGAGGGCCCCATTGCCGAGGCGGCCGATCTGCGCGGCATCAACCGCATCATGATGGATTTCTTCGAGCAGCCCCAGTTTGTGCGCGATTTGTTCGATTTTGTCATCGAGATGGAGCTTTCCTTCGCGCGGGCTCAGAAAGACGCCGGCGCCGACCTGATGGGCCTGGGGGATGCGGCGGCGTCCCTCGTCGGGCCGCAGCTCTATGAGGAGTTCGTGTGGCCCGCCGAGAAACGGCTCGTCGATGGACTCCACGCCATGGGCCTGCAGGTGCGTTTACACATCTGTGGCGATACCCGCGCAATTCTTGACGGCATGGGGCGCCTGGGCTGTGAAATCGTCGACCTCGACTACGCCTCCCCGGTGGCTGAGGGCCGCGCCGCCATGGGACCGGAGCAGGTCCTGCTTGGCAACCTCGACCCCGTACGTTGCCTGCGCGATGGCAATCCTGAGACCGTCCGCGAAGCCGTTGCCCAATGCCACCACGCCGCCGGCTCCCGGTTTATCGTCGGCGCCGGGTGCGAGGTCACCCGCGACACCCCCCACGAAAACCTCCGGGCCTTGTGCGCCTATGCGAAGGAAACCAAGGCCTGTTGAACTGCAGGGGCGGCCCCTGCGGCCGCCCAGCCGGATAGCCCCTGTGTCTGCCTTTCTTCAGGATGGCCACGGGGACTCATTTCCGCAGCGCGTAGGGGCAGACCCCTGTGTCTGCCCATCCGGATAGCCCCTGTGGCTGCGTTCCGGTGTAGGGGCAGACCCCCACAGGGGATGATGGTGCGCGTGTATTGCAGGATAGCCTTGACACATTGCCCGCAGCTGGGCAGACTGTAGCCGCCAGGTTGACGGCCTGCTGCGACGGAGGACGACTGATGTCAGACGATATGGATACAGGACGGGATCTCGCGGAGGAGCCCTTCGAGGAGTCCCCGGCCTATGAGCCCCTGAATGATGAGGCGGGAACGGGCCCGACATTCCACTCCGGCCGCGGCAAAGACGAACGGATGTGGGGTATGGCCTGCCATCTCAGCGGCGCGCTCATCCTGACATGCATCCCGTTCGCCAATGTGCTTGGGCCCTTCGTTATCTGGATGTTGAAGCGCGAGGATTACGCGTTTGTCAACAAAGAAGGCAAAGAAGCGGTCAATTTCCAGCTCACCATGTTCATCGCCATGGCGGTGGGTTATCTGCTGATCCTGCTCGGCATCGGATGGCTGATTCTGCTGGTGGTAGCCGTTGTTGACCTGGTTTTCGTGCTGATTGCTTCCATGAAAGCCAACGAGGGCGAGTCTTACCGCTACCCCCTTACATTCCGGTTCATCAAATAGGTGTTTGCCCCAGTCTCAGCGTTCGATGCCGAATTCGCGCGGGGCAGCGGCGGCGAGCTTGCTGCGCTCCCCGGTAGACCATTAGACGCGACTATGCAAGCATACTGTGCGGGAATCCCGGCCCGGAACAAGGCCAGTGTATTGAATCAGTGAAATGCACAAAACACGCGAAGAATACCGGCTGTTTCATCATTCGCGCCACCGGCAACTGCTGGATCTGCTGGCCACGCACGCTCCCGAGCGTCAGGAGCGCTGCCTGGATATCGGCGGCGGCGGCGATGTGGCTGATCTGGTGGCCGAAGTAAAATCCCGCTATGCCGATGAGTTTCACAGCGTCGAACTGGCCACCGACATCGGCCGCATGCGCAGAAAAGGCATTCTCGCGCAGATCTGCAACGTGGATGTCCAGACCCTGCCCTACGAAGACCACTATTTCGATATTGTGATCTTCGCGTCGGTGATCGAGCACCTGTACAACCCCCATCACACCATCGCCGAGATTGCGCGTGTGATGCGGCCAGGCGGCATTCTGCTTGTCGAGGCTCCGAACGCCGTCGCGCTCGGCCGGCGACTCGACGCCCTCTCGGGCGACAATCCGTTCCGCTGGTTCAACCAGTACAACGCGATCGAAAACAAGGCGCTCATGGAATACTGCTCGGTGTTCTACACCGCCGAGGAAATTGAGGTGATGCTGGCCCGGTGGTTCATCACCGAAGAACGCCGCTATGGGATGCACGACCCGCCGGCGGGCATCCTGAAACGTGCCCTGCGCCGCGCCGTGTTTCGCCTCAATCCTCGCATGGGGGATTGCTTCTTTGTTGCAGCCCGGCGCAAACCGACCGCATCGAACACGGAAAACGAGACGACCTTTTCCCGGTAAGAGAAACGTCGAAGCCGGCGCCTCACAGAAAACGGGCGTTTCCACGAGGCAATGGAAACGCCCGCCGTCACGTTGTGTTGAGAATGTTTAGATGCCTTCCAGGTCAATACGGATGATCTTCCACCCGCTCTCTTCCCGTTTAAATGTCCCTTCGATGGTTGCCTGGCCAAAGATGGCCTGCAAGTCGAGCGGGTACACCGTCCAGGTCCCATCGTCATTCTTGGTGTACTCAGCGTTCGACACATCGATTTTTGCGTTGCCCAGTTCGCCCTGCGCCAGTGCGTCGCTGACGAGCGATCTCAACGCCGCCTTGGTGGTCCACTGATAATGCGTGAATGCATCGGAGACAGGCGCCATGATCGCATTGACGTCGCCGGCCTCAAAACCGGCCTTCCAGGTATTCAACACGGCCGCGATCTCCTCTTTATCGTGTGCGCCCGATCCCGTAGCGCAACCCGAAAGCACAACCGCAGCAACGAGTCCCGCAATACCAACCCAAATTGATTTCTGCACGGCATCATCCCCTTTCGCCTGTTAGTTGTTCCTGGGTAACCAAGAAAAACAAAGCCTCCCAAAACGCAACGGCACCAAAAGCATAGAGGCAAGCATTTGCTGGAGTCAATTCATCCTTTCCCACATTTCCTTTCCGACTCCCGGTCCATCGCCGCCGCATTCATGTGCAGCAGGTCGTTACTCGCAACAAAAGCCGTCGCCGGAGGTCATCAAACGAGCCTGGTTGCCGATCACCTCGCCGGTGTCCATCCGAATCCACAGGAGTAGAGGGAATGACCCCGGTAAGAACACAAATGGAACCTCCCAACAATAGAATGATTGGGTGGGCGCGCTGAAATCGACCGTAATCTTGCCATCTGGACCGGCAAAGAAACCCGGCGAAGCAATGACCTGTCTTACGTCGTCGACGTTCAAATCCTCGATATCCCGCCCTGCGCTTCGACACCACTTCTCCGCGATGTCAAGCGCCTGGTCCTGAGACACCCTAAACTCGCCAGGTTCCGGCGCAATAACGGGCGTATAGTTAAAATGAGACAGGCGCCCGTCGACCGCTGATACGAATAGGTTAATCATGCTTCCACGGCATGGCATCCCTTTATAGGAAAGCACACGATAAAACCGCCATTCAGCGCCGTAAAGATCGTCCTCACGACCGAGGTTCATACGGTCGATGAACAACCTGCAATAATCACGCAATTGTGTTGAAAGTCCATAGTATTGAAGAACGCGGATGGCGGAGCGAAACGCGTTTTCCGCAGAAAATGCGCGCTCATGGCCGAGATGCCGTGCATATTCCGGGTCTTCGTTTCGGCTTGAATAGGCACAGATTACCCCAGTTTCGGTGTCGTACCAAACACTGAGGGGTTTGTTGGCGTTGCCGCATGTGACATCAATATCCCGGATTCGTCGGCTGGCTGTTCCCTCCGGGTCCGAGGGCGATGGACTCGGCCGGAAACCTTTAACATCCACACGCTCGATGTCCAATCCAAGGGTCTGCTCCACGAACGCCCTGATCGTGTCGAGCTCGTCTTGCGGCAACGCTGTCGCCGCCTCATTCGCGCTGACGTCTCCTTCATCGGAGATGGGCGGTCCCTCTGCAACAGCGGCAAGCACATACAGGGACATGAGACACGCCGTCAGCGACGCCCTGGCACAAAAGGCGAGAGTCATTTTGGAAATCTCCTCTCTCGATTTGCAGTGTACGACTAATAAGGAAGGGTAAATTCTGCCTCATTTCCTTCCCGACTCCCGGTCCATCGCCGACGCGACAAACACCGCCACGGCCTTCATGTCGGCCATAGTACCGTAGGCACGTACTGTGCCGCCTGCAAAGCCCTTCCGGGACGACTCCCGTAGATTGCCCAGTAAATTCAAGCCGCGATACAAGACAATCTCTACTTTGGTCCGATGGCATCGCCTCCTATAGGCTCGCCTGAGGCCATTGTTATCCACAGTACGCCTTGCCAATGCTCACCCTCGCGCATCTCCCATTCGAAAGGGACCTCCCAACAGTAGTAAGCACTTGTAGCTTGAAGCGTATCGGAAAGAGCCAGGCTGGCGAAGTACTCGTTCGGAATGGCAATCACCTGTTCCGTGCCGCATTCAACTGTCGTTGGCAACCACGTCCTCTTTGAGACGAAGTATTTGCAGTTCAACAGATACTGCTGGGCACACGCAATGGCTTCCTCCTTTGTAATCCAAGTGGACAGCGGGCTTGGCGAAGTTATCGGAACATATTTGACCGACCGAACGAGACCTGAAGAAGCGCTTATTGACAGCCAGATACCGGAATGTCTAAAGGGAATATCTCCAAACGAAAAGTTGCGAGAAAATGTCCACTCAGCAGGAGAGAAGCCACTTTCCCCAACATCATCCTCAGGCGCAGCCACTCTATAGTCTTTGGCATCCGTCGATAGGTTGTAATACCTCAATATCGGCAACGCCAACGCAAAAGCTTCATCGCAAGCGAGAGGTTTCTCTAGATTCGCAGATTCGGATTTTGATCTGTTCGAAAAACGCAGATAGCTAACGACCAAACCAGAATGTGCGTCAAGTTGAATGAAAGCTTTCTTCTCTCGGTCATTGCTGTTTAAGATAAAGGATGCTTTTGAGTGGGTACCAGACTTTTCCTGCTCGGTTCCATGTGGTCGCGCGCTCTCTAGAGACACGTCTGGAATGGATTTCAGGAAAGTCACTATGTCGCGCTTGTACTTCTCAGGCACAGCCGCGCCTGCATCATCTAAGTCGGAGGACCTTGCCTGAGAATAGGCCCTATTGGATAAGCTCAGGCTCATCAAACAGAGGAGTGCTGTAGCGACAATGAACCCATACAACCTGGCCTTGCGGGACATGTCAGGGCGCGTTGATTCTCCCAGGGAATGTGTGATCCCCTTCCATATCCGGTTCATTTTTAACTCCTTCTACAATGTCGGCCCTAATCACAAACTTTGCAGTTTCGTAAGCTTCACTGATATTCGGTGAAAAGTTCTCCTCGCGTGCCAGATAGTTCCATAGGGCATTGTCGAATTCTTTGGACGGACCCGGGAACACCTCGGTCCTAAATCCAACCCGAATTGGATAGGGATTCCGAAATCCGGTTATCTCGTTCGCAATTTCTCTGCCACATTTCCTTCCCGACTCCCGGTCCATCGCCGACGCGACAAACATCGCACGACGCTTCAAGGCCTCGGCAGTGTGCAAAGACATGCGGATTGAGCTTCTGCCTTAGCCAGGACGATGGCTCTCATTGTTGTACCTCACTTGGCTCTCTGGAACGCAACAGCGGGATAACACGGCGTGCCTTTTCGGTGAGTGATTCCCGCTTGAGATAATGTCGCGGGGATTCTTCAAAGTCCTTTTCCGGCATATCGGGCAAATCCTGGGACAGCTTCTTCGCGAAAGGTAGGTCGCGACTATCCCCGAGTAGTTCCAGCACGTCGAAAGCGCCTCCCCGGCAGTAGAAATCGTGCCAGCAAAGCCGTACGGGTTCATCCCGATAGACCTCCTTCCGCGGGGCGGAGAAATGAAGAGCGTGCACCCGCACAAACTCAACAACTCGTTCCTTCTGTTCTTGGAGTGCTTCCGGAGATTCTTTCTTCATCAGAGCCATAACTTGGAATGCCCCGTCCAGCGAGATGCTTGCCGACATTCCTTCTTTTGTGAAGTAGAGGGAATCTTGATTCATTTTTTTGCCGTCGCGATATCCCAGGTGAGCATTAAGTATGATATGCAGCGTTTTATCAGGATTTACGACGGCCAGATAGGATCTCCTCAGAAGACCACCCATTGGCATAGTCCTAACCTCGTATTCATAAAGCCGCGGATCGAACGTGGATTCTGCAACAGTCATCAGAGCCCATAGATACTCCGCACCGGCCTCCCCGCCATACAATGGGCCCGATTCCTTGTCTCCTTCCATCAGGGACGCGTCCATTCTTGCGCACTCGTCAAGATATAGTTCGACAACTCGCGCTTTGATTTCCTCATTGCTGTACTTGATGGCTGTACCCGCGCCGAAAAACAGTCTTGCTTTCACGTGTGTTGCTACCAGCCACAATGCCTTGTCTCGCTCTCTGAAATCGCGGCTGGCGACGAGCCGGTCCCACTCTCCCAGCAAGACCTGCAAGGGTTCCGCCTCAAGCTCTGTCTGAATCCGCGCAAATAGCTCCCTGGCAGATGGGTATTCACACGGGTTTTCCGGTGGCACCATGGTAGCCGTGAACCCAAACACCATCAGCCCCGCCACAGCAAGCATCCCGCATCTTTTTCTGCAGTGCATTGTTCTTCTCCTCAGCATTGATAGTCCCCCCACGTTCTTTGCGACCGCAAAAATGAACTCTGCTGCCCCCATGCTCGCTGCCTCAGCGCGCGGCCCTCGGCACAGGAGGACTCGAGCGAGGTGGTGTCGCGCAGGCCGCGCGGCAGTGTGCCCTCCGGCAGGCAATACCGCGTGCCGCCCAGCGGGTCCGGCTCCGTGTACATCGCATCCGACAGCTCGCCCACCGGCATGCACGAAAACGTCGCAAGCGAAGACGGCGCCACCGTCACGCTCCCGTAACCCCGTTTCGTGGCCTTGACCACCGGGTTCAGGTTGCCCAGACGAAACACCTCGCTCTCCTCAGGGCTGCCGTCAATCAGCGTGTTCGGCGCATGCCACGTCTTGAACCACCGCGTATCGCCCCGGACCTCAACCCGGATTTCGCGGCGCTGCGCGCGAAACCTCGCCGGATTGAGGCGCGCGGGCGGATCTCTAGCGAGAAAGTAGGTGTTATTGGCCAGGAAAGGTGGTGTTTAGCCTGATATGTCTCGCAGATGAGTCCATCGTTGCGCCCCTGTTGATGAAACTTCTGCCAGTTCTAGTTTTCTTATAGCTGCTGTCCAGAATTATGTCAAGGGACCTTCATATTGGGTCCATATTCTACGTACACTAGTTTTATTTCTCAGGCGCGGACGGACGTTTTTTTTGCGCTCCGCGGCGCGGGTTCGCGAGGCGGAGGGTGGACCCAGTGGACGCTGTGGACAGGAGTGGACCATGTGGACCGCGTGGCCGCCCTCCGGGTGTAGGGGCAGGCCCTTGTGTCTGCCCATCCGGACTACGTGGGCCCCCACACGGTTGCGCAACCTGGATATACCTTGGCAACCCCGACGCGGACGCGTTCCGGTGTAGGGGCAGACCCCTGTGTCTGCCCATCCGGATAGCCCCCGTGGTTGCCTTTAAGAAGGGCAGACACAGGGGTCTGCCCCTACGCGCTGCGGAGCATAGATAAACCAGGAAAACCCCACGTGCAGCGTAGCAGAGATAAACCAGGGAAGCCCCCGCGCTGCGACGGGACGCTGCGAGCTGCAAGCCACACCTCAAAATCCAACCTGAAAAACTCCACCCCCAAATCGGCTATCGCCGATTCACCCCCGCCCACGGGGGACAGGTACCCTGGGAGCACCGAGGTCCTCGTCGGCACACGGTTCAGCTCCGCCCGCGGGGACAGGTGCCCTGGGAGCACCGACGTCCTCGTCGGCACACGGCTCAGCTCCGCCCGCGGGGGACAGGTACCCTGGGAGCGCCGACGTCCTCGTCGGCATACGGGTCACCCCCGCCTGACAGGTTGCACTGCGTTTTGCCGGGCGGTCGAACCCGTTCATTCATCTCCGCGAGCGAGGGCAAGTGCGCCGCGCCTGAATCTCTCCAGTTCGGATCCTTGTGCCCCCTGGTAACGTAGGATGGACGGAGACCCGCGTCACATGGCTGCGAGTGGCCGCCGACGACTACAATCCGACCTCAAAACTCCACCCCCAAATCGGCTACCGCCGATTCACCCCCGCCCGCGGGGGACAGGTACCCTGGGAGCGCCGACGTCTTCGTCGGCACACGGTTCACCCCCGCCTGACAGGTTGCGCTGCCTTTTGCTGGACGGTCGAACCCGTTCACTCATCTCCGCCAGCGAAGGCAAGTGCGCCGCGCCTGAATCCCTCCAATTCGGGTTCTTGTGTCACCTGGTAACGTGGGATGGACGGAGACCCGCGTCACATGGTTGCGAGTGGGCGCCGACGACTACAATCCGACCCCAAAACTCCACCCCCAAAGCGGCTACCGCCGATTCACCCCCGCCCGCGGGGGACAGGTGCCCTGGGAGCGCCGACGTCCTCGTCGGCACACGGTTCAGCTCCGCCCGCGGAGGACAGGTTGCGTGAGGTTTTATCGAACGCTCGAACCCATTAAGTCATCTCCGCGAGCGTAGGCAAGTGCGACGCACTCCAATCTCTCCACTTCGGGCTCTTGTGTCCCCCGCGGGCGGGGGTGGCCGCGAAGCGGCCGGGGGTGGACAGGCCTGGGCCGTAAACGCCTGCCGACGGCCACAGAAGATGAGAACGTGGACTACGTGGACGGGGGTGGACCCTGTAGGCTCGGTGGCCGCGCCGAAGAAGGGCAAGCCAAGGGCGTGCCCCTACGACCGGAGGACAAACGCCAGGGGATGCCCGGGCCAGCATCGCTGAACACCTGGCAGCCGTCAAGCAGCTCGGGGTTCGCGCCTGCTTCGCAGACCCCTATACCGCCTACCAACGCGGAAGGAACGAGCAGATCAACGGCCTCTTTCGACGCTATTTGCCCAAGGGCACCTGCTTCAAACAACTCTCCGAGCAGAAACTCCAGGAAATAGTCATGAACTAAACAACTGGCCAAAAAAACGCCTCGGATGCCGAACAGCAAATGAAATATTCCTCCTGAAACGAAAAATCGCATTGCGTGCACTTTGAACTTGACTGTGCCGGGGGTGTTGGCTTGTTCTGGCACGGCGCACGTGTTTTTCTCTCTCTCTTCCGCCGTTGATGACCTCGCCCGTCTCGGTGTCTACGGAGACATAACCGTCGACCCGGTTGCCATCATAGAGAAGGATGACCGGCACGTTCCATGCATAGTAAAGCTTGTGCGCCAAATATCCCTTTTCGGTCGGTTCTTTCACGTTGGAAAAACCCATGTTGAGTGGGGGCGTGATGATCTCAGTGATATCCTCAAGTTCATCGGGGAGCTCATAATCTAATCTTTTCCACCTGACTTCAGGCAGCCCAGCCATAAACTTCGCTGTGATTTGCAGCGCTTCGTGCCTTGTGACAGTCACGACATGCCGCTCCGGGGGGACCATCTCCTCAATACACCAGACCCCGGAGACTGCAGGGATATGCAGGGACACGTATACGTCAAGGCATCGACTGCGACATAGGACGCCATCAAAGTTGAAGTTGCCGCGTATACGCCAGTCATCAGGGGGTCCACCTGAGTCCGGGTCTTCGCTTATCGTATAGTAGGAAGGCTGTAGCGGCATTCCATACCACTGAAGGATGGGTATAGCTAACTCAAAAGCCTCCTCAATCGAGACCGCGTGGCCTTCCTCCGTCAAAGGCTCATTTTTGCCGACTGAGGACCTCACGGGCAACCCACAATACGTCACAAATCCTGTTTGTATATTAACGGTTATTTCGTTCTCATCTGATTTGTAGTCGCTGAACTGATATGTTTGTCGCCATACTTGGAAAGGTTCCTCTCTTCGGGGTTCAGATAGTGGGCGAACGCCTGAAACTTCGCGCCGCAGCGCCTGCTTGCAGAAAGTGCGTATCACCGCCTTGATCTGCTCCTCTGAAAGCGCATCATCGTACTGCTTCCCGCAGCAGTAGTCCTGATCGTACGCGTTGGGCGATACGTCTGACATCCCGCATGTTTGCGAATAGACACTCAGGCACATGATTTGTGCCAGCGAACACAACATGAAGCTTAGACCTAAATGTCGCATCTGGTATGCCCTCACCCGGTTACGCTTCGAGTGATTCATCTGCGAACTGGATCTTGCCTTCATTTTTTTGGGTCTGTTCCCGCGGGATTGAACCCGAAATTGCCCTTCTCTATTTTCTGCGGTTTTCCGTCGGTTCGCAGTTCAGGAGTGTGCGCCTGATTATAAATAGGGAACGCATTCTCATAAATGAACTCATCCGGGCCGAGGCCGTCAGGCCTATTTAACCCATCCGATTTCCGGTCCATCGCCGCCACGACGAACATGGCCACGGCCTTCATGTCGGCCACGCCGCCATTGGCCTTGACGGTGTTGCGCCACTCCTCCACATTCCACTTGCCGTCATTATCCACGTCGCCCCGCGGCCTGAAAAACCGTTCGCCTACCGACTCGAAATGGCCGGGCTTCAGCGTAACGCCGAAGACCTGATCCAGATAAAACGGTATGGTCTCGCGGTGCCCGGAGGTGCCGATGGTCATGTAGGCGGCCGTCAGCCGGTGGATGTGAGGCTGCATCGTTGGCAATCGCTCTGCCGCCTGGATGAGATTATTTTGATAGCAATTCCAAAGAAACGTGTGAGACGCACCACCCGCATGGCTCCGCTCGAATTTCGTATCCTGCAAGATCCCTTGGAGGAGGGCGAGTTCCGCGGCATCGGGGATGTCGTTTGGAAGGAGCGTGACCCGCACGCCGCCGACGTTGAATTTAACCTCCCCGGTGTCGAAATCGAGGTTCTGCACATCCGCCGGCGCGTCATTGAAATTGATGTCGACCAGAAACGCGCTCAGGTCCGCGACGAAGTCCAGTGCGTCCATGCCCGGGCGTGACACAAACTCGGCGATCACATCGTGACTGCCGTCCAGCGACAGGGTCACATGCGTTGATGGAAGAACATCGGGTACATTGTGCCAGGTCTTGAACACCCATCCTGGAGCGGGCTCCGCGAACAGGTGAACGGCGCGCAAGCCACTCTGGCGATCATCCGGGACGTTGTACATCGGGAACATGAACAGGCCCTCGCCGATATTGATCGAACCCTCTCCGAACACCCCCGTCGACACCGGGATGACAAATCTGGTTCCTGCGGGCGCGTATTCATGATAGATCGCGATGGCGGTGGTGTCGTCGGTCATTTCGATAGATTCGCTGGCCAGGTACGAAGTCGTGCCGCCAGATACAATTTGCCAGCAAGAAAAGACGCCCGCGTCGGGTTCGGCCGGTGCTGCGGTAGCGACAACCTTCTCCTCTGCAGGCACGCTGTCTGCGACGGCGTGTGTCGTGACCAGAGACGGGCGGTTGGCATAGTCGATAATAACCTGGCCCGGGCCGGCCACCAGTATGAGGAAATCGGTACTGGAATCGATCTGGCCCTCCTGCGGTTTGAACAGGGCGGTAGCGGCCCGGCACTGCGCTGTAGTAACGGAGAGAGGCCCGGTGTCATAGTCGATCGAGACCGTGTTGAACGTGCTCACGACGACCCAGTAGTCCATTTCGCGACCGGAATCCGGTACTGGCGTAAGCTCGACCTCCGCGTCCACGTCATAGCGGAATGTTTCCGGCCCTCCCGTGACATGTGACACGTTTCCATTCGAGCTGGGGCCTACCGCCACGGCGCCGCCTCCCAGCGCCGCAACATCCAGATCCTGGACGCTTCGGAAGACGCCCGTCACGGTCTTTCCGTCATGCTCAACGACGACATTGACCGGGGAGGCCGTTGCCCCGTCAACCGAAAGATCGCCCGGACATTCCCAGTGGTCGAAAGTCCAGTCGGCAGCGGGCGAAGCCGTCAGTTGCACCGTTGCACCGCCAACATAGCTGGCGAGATCGGGGTCCTTAGTCACCACGCCCTGGCCAGCCACTTGGGTGGTCAAGGTCATTGAGGAGGAAAAGATGTCGGTTTCCTCCTCATCCCTGGTAACCGTGAACGTTGCCGGCTCTTCCGAGCTGGTCAAATGGTCGTCTTCGCGTGGGATGGATGCCAGCCTCTTCATCACGAGAAAAGCGCCCGCACTCAATCCCGCCACACCGATCAGGGCAATTACAAAAAGGGCCGCACGTTTGTAGTGGGAACGGATGTAATTCACCATCGGCCTGCCCTCCTGTGCCTGACGGGTATGGAAAATGCCCGAGGGCGCGCGGACGGTTCTCTGGCGAGAAAGAAGGTGTTATTGGTCCGGAAAGGTGGTGTTTACCCAGATATGTCCCGCAGATGAGTCCATCGTTGCGCCCCTGTTGATGAAACTTCTGCCAGTTCTAGTTTTCTTATAGCTGCTGTCCAGAATTATGTCAAGGGACCTTCATATTGGGTCCATATTCTACGTACACTAGTTTTATTTTTCAGGCAGGGACGGACGTTTTTTTTGCGCTCGGCGGCGCTGGCTGGCGAGGCGGAGGGTGGACCCAGTGGACGCTGTGGACAGGAGTGGACCATGTGGGCCGCGTGGCCGCCCTCCGGTTGTAGGGGCAGACCCCTGTGTCTGCCCATCCGGATAGCCCCCGTGGTTGCGTTAAAGAAGGGCAGACACAGGGGTCTGCCCCTACGCGCTGCGTAGCATAGATAAACCAGGGAAGCCCAGGCACGTCCACATGACCTGGAGGGACCGGGACGGCCCCTACGTGGCCGCATAGCCCCCGTGGTTGCCTTTAAGAAGGGCAGACACAGGGGTCTGCCCCTACGCGCTGCGGAGCATAGATAAACCAGGAAAACCCCACGTGCAGCGTAGCAGAGATAAACCAGGGAAGCCCCCCCGCTGCGACGGGACGCTGCGAGCTGCAAGCCACACCTCAAAATCCAACCTGAAAAACTCCACCCCCAAATCGGCTATCGCCGATTCACCCCCGCCCACGGAGGACAGGTGCCCTGGGAGCGCCGACGTCCTCGTCGGCACACGGCTCAGCTCCGCCAGACAGGTTGCACTGCGTTTTGCCGGACGGCCGAACCCATTTGCTCATCTCCGCGAGCGAAGGCAAGTGCGCCGCGCCTGAACCTCTCCAGTTCGGATCCTTGTGCCCCCTGGTAACGTAGGATGGACGGAGACCCGCGTCACATGGCTGCGAGTGGCCGCCGACGACTACAATCCGACCCCAAAACTCCACCCCCAAATCGGCTACCGCCGATTCGCCCCCGCCCGCGGGGGACAGGTGCGCCGCACATAAGTCTCTGGTCTTCGGGCTCTTATATCCCTCGAAGAAGAGGACGGATCAAAAACCAAACCAAGCGCCGCGTGTGCCGGTTCGGGTTCTTGTGTCCCCCGCGGGCGGGGGTGGATTTTCGTGGGCCTATGTGCAGCAAAGACTCTCGCACGTGGCAGGCAGGGACGGAGGTTTTTTTTGCGCTCGGCGCTGCCAGTTCTACTTCGTGGACGGTGTGAGCGGGGTATTCCGGTCGAGTCTCGCTCCGGCTCATGATAAAATGGCATCTGTCAGCTGGGGAAAACGAACCGACGGGCCGGTTTGGTGTCAGAAGGAGAGAGCGGCGAAGCGCCGGGCTCCGCTGTTCGCAGTTTGCACCGTGGTACTTTACAGAGACGCTGGCGCGATATCCGACCTCGACCTGGTCGCTCAGTGCCGCCGGGGCGATACGAGCGCCTTCGACGTCATAGCCGAGCGCTATGGGCATCGGCTGTTTCATGTTGCCGTTCGTTTTCTCGGTAATCGCGAGGATGCCCTGGACCTCTGCCAGGAGGCTTTCGTTCGTGCGTATCGGTCGCTGGACAGTTACCGGGGCGACGCGCAGTTTTATACGTGGTTGTACAGCATTGCGGCGAATCTGGCGCGCAACCGCTTACGGGACCGCTCGCGCAAAGGGCGCGACCGGGGCACGTCGCTCGATGCCTTGTTCGAGAACGCGCCTGCGGTCGCCCAGGCCGCTGTCGCGGCGGGCCGAAATCCGGGTACAGAGGCGATGGAACGAGAAATGGAAGAGGTTCTGCAACGGTGTATTGAGGAATTGCCCGACCATTACCGCCTTCCTTTTGTGTTGCGCACCTTTGACGATCTGAGCTACGACGAGATTGCCGAGGTGATGGGTTGCCCTGCCGGCACGGTGAAATCGCGCCTTAATCAGGCACGAAAACGGCTTCGGGAGCGCCTCCGCGACCTCGCCATTCTTGAGGCTGAATAATGGATACAGAGCATTTGAACGAAAGGCTGTCGTCGCTGCTCGACGGCGAACTCCCCGAAAACGAGCGCCAGGAACTGGAAGCGTTGATTGCCTCGAACCCGGCCGTCGCACGCGAATGGCACGCACTCAAGCAGATGGATCGCCTGTTTCGCGGGATGCCACGGCATGACGCCCCGGACGACTTGACCGCCCGGTTACGCGCACCGCGTACAGTCCGCCGCACCGTATCGTTCGGCCGGCCGCGTTCGTCACGGCGCTCCGCCTGGCCTCTGCTTGCGGCCGCGGCGGCATTCGTGCTTGTGTTCGGGCTGTTTTTGCTGCGCATCCCGAAACCGGACCCGATTACTCTGACCCGCCTGGATTCCGTGCCTGCCGAATCCGCCAGCAGGCAGGTCGTCCAGCGAGGAGAGCAGGCATACGATGCGGCTGCCGAAAAGCAGGCGCCTTCCCGAGAATTCGCCGATGAGGTCTGGGGCAGCTTTGAGATCATTCCCCAGAAAGAGAGCCTGGCTCCGATGGCAGCCCCCGAAGCTGCGGCAGGCATGCGCAGACGTGACGATGCCGTGCAGATGCAGGCCGAGGAGGTTCCGGCCCCGGCCGCAGTCCCCTATTTGTCCCTGGGTCAGGGCTCGGGGAAAGATTTTGCTGGAGGTGCTGTGCCTGGCGCTAAGTCACCATTGGGCAGAGCCGCCACGGCGGGAAACGCGACACATCTGGAGCGAAAACCCGACACCGCAGCGGACCGGCCGCAGGAATCCAGCGAGCCCGACTATGCGGCGGCAATCACGCAGCGAGAAACCGTCCCGCCGCCGCCAGCCCCGCCGGCCCCGCTGGCCCGGCCTGCCCCGTCGGCCGCCGCCCCAATCGCTCCGCCGCCGCCAGCGGCCGCCGGCCCGATCGCTCCGGCGCCTGAAGGCGTCAGCGCTGAGACGCTCGACGTGAGCGGGACACAGCGCATCGGCGGGCGAATCTTCCAGTTGCGCGACACCACCTGGATCCAGGATGGGTACACGGAGCAGACCACAGCACTGATCGAGCGGGATTCGGACGAGTGGGCCGCCCTGATTGCCGCCGATCCGACCCTTGCGGCTATCAGGCAGTTCCAGGAAGCGGTGCTCTTCGAGAGCGCTGGCGCCTGGTACCGGATCCCTCCCGTGGCAGTGGACGAGCCATCCGACACGCCCGCTCAGCCTTAGCGCGTGTATAGTCGCGCTCGTTTTTTCTTACCGGGCCTGGGAGGGTTGTTGCGGGACTGAGGACTGCAATCCGACCCAGAAATCTAGTCCCGGAATCCACCCCCGAATCGGCTGACGCCGATTCACCCCCGCCAGCGTGGGACAGGAGCCTCGCATCCGAATCGATCCAGTTTGGATCCTGGTGTCCCCCGGTAGCGCGGGATGGACGGAGACCCGCGGCACATGGCTGCGAGTGGGCGCTGGCTGCTGCAATCCGACCCCAAAACTCCACCCCGAATCGGCTGACGCCGATTCACCCCCGCCCGCGGGGGACAGGAGCCTCGCATCCGAATCGATCCAGTTTGGATCCTGGTGTCCCCCGGTAGCGCGGGACGGACGGAGACCCGCGGCACATGGCTGCGAGTGGGCGCTGGCTGCTGCAATCCGACCCCAAAACTCCACCCCAAATCGGCTGACGCCGATTCACCTCCGCCAGCGTGGGATAGGTACCCTGGGAGCCCCACTTAGAAGAGCAGCCCCCTGTGTCTGCCCCAACGCGCTGCGTGGCATAGATAAACCAAGGAAACCCCCACGCTGCAACGGGACGCTGTGAGCGGCAAGCCACACCCCAAAATCCAACCTGCAAAACTCCACCCCCGAATCGGCTGACGCCGATTCACCCCCGCCCGCGGGGGACAGGTTGCGTGAGGTTTTATCGAACGCTCGAACCCGTTTACGCATCTCCGCGAGCGGGGGACAGGTTGCACCGCGCCTGAATCTCTCCCTCTCCAGTTCGGATCCTTGTGTCCCCCGCACAGAAAGGATGGATTCTAAATCTGACCAGCCGCTGCATTCGTTCGTTCGGGGTTGTGTGTCCTCGTCGGCCAGAGAAGGATTGAGGCCGCCACAGGCAGCGCTGGGTCCGGCTCTTGTGTCCCGCGCGGCCGGGGGTGGACAGGCATGGGCTGTAAACGGCGGCCGGCGGCCTCAGTGGGTGAAAACGTGGACCGCGCGGACCCTGTGGACCGCGTGGCAGGCGCGGTGTTGCGCCGATCGCGTGGCCGGTTTGGCCTCTTGTGTCCTCGCGGGCGGGAGTGGCCGGGAAGCGGCCGGGGGTGGGCCCTGTGGACAGTGTGGCCATGGGGGGGCAATATCGGTCCGCCGTGCATGGTTTGGGACGTATCGTTGAATGCGCGGGGATACCATCGGCGTCGTGATCTCCGATGGCGTGATCCGCGCCATTGTTCGCCGTTTCGGCGGCATGCTACAATACGGCTATTATTTGCGGTGCGCCTTTGGTGGTGCGACAGGAGTCAACACGGGTGTGGTTCGGGAAAAAAGATAGGCGTGGCAGCGTGCCGCCGCACTTGCGCGGTAACGAACAAGCTGCTGAAGCCAAGCCGTCGTTCTACCGGATCGAGTTCGAAATGCTGAAGAAGGGCGCTGTTTTACAGCGGCGGGGAAAGCCCATTCGACAGTTTGCCGTTACGGTTAATATGTCGACTCGCGTAGTGACCAGCGGGGAAGTCGTCGACCGGGAAACCTATGAAGCGCTTGTCGCTGCCGGTGCCGTCGATCTCCCGGCCGAGACGACGTTTAACGCAGACCGGGGCGTTGCCATGCATGCTCCCGCGCCTCCATCAGGGCCCCCCGGCAGCATCGAGGAATAAGAGTGGGAAGTTCGATCTCCCTGGCCATGATCGTCAAAAATGAGGGCCAGGTATTAGAAGAGTGTCTGCAGTCCGTTCGGGATCTCGTTGAAGAGATCATTGTTGTCGACACGGGTTCGCACGATGAGACCCTGGAAATCGCCCGGGACCACGGCGCCCGCATTGGCGGTTTTCTCTGGTGCGACGATTTCGGGGCCGCCCGCAACGAATCGCTTCGTTTATGCACCAAAGACTGGGTTCTGGTGCTGGATGCTGACGAGCGGATTGCGCCCGAAGACTTGCCGGCGATAAAGCGGCTGGTCAAAGGTCCGCCGGCCTTTGCTTACGAATTCACCACCCGCAACTACACCAACGCCACCAATATCGCTGATTTCCAGCCCTGTGCAGCGGATGATCCGCATGCCCGGGGATTTGCCGGCTGGCATCCCAGCACCAAGGTCCGCCTGTTTCCCGCGGGTGCAGGCGTACGGTTCGAGGGCAAAGTCCACGAGCTGGTTGAGCCGTCCTTGAACCGCGCCCGGTTGACGACTGAGTTGTGCCCCGTACCGATTCACCATTATCCCCATCTCAAAGAGCCCACTCGCACCCGGGAGAAGCAGGAGCTGTATCTGCGCCTGGGCCACGACAAAGTAGTCCAGAACCCCACGGATCCGAAGGGGTACATCGAATTAGGGAACCAATACGCCGAAGTCCACGACTACGAGAAGGCGGCGGGGGCGTACCGTGAGGCTCTTCGCCTCGATCCCTCCAACGCGTTGGCCCTGCGCGATTTAGGCGGGGTTCTTCACCTCGCCAACCGCTCCGAGGAAGCCAAGAAGGCGCTCCTGCTTGCCGTCCGTCTGGATCCCCGTCTGGCTGGCGCCTGGCGCAACCTGGGCGTGATCTATCTCCATCAGAAGCAATGGCCCGCGGCGGTGGAAAGCTTTCAAAAAGCCCTCAAAGCCGACCCGGCCTGGGCAGATGGCTACCGCTATCTGAGCATCGCTCTGGAAAGCAACGGCAATTTTTCCGACGCGGCAGCGGCTTCGCGCAAAGCCCTGATGAGCCGTCCGGACTGCGCGGAATGTCTGCGCCTCTACATCCACCAGATGCTTCGCCTGGAACGCCGAAAAGAAGCGCGCGAGACCCTTCTGCGCCTGATCGACAAGCACCCGTCCGTCGCGCACGTCCATAACGCCCTGGGTGAACTGTATTTCTATGATGATCAGCTGGAAACCGCGAAATCACACTTCACCCGCGCCGGGCGCCTCGGAAGCTCCGCGGGCTATAACAATCTGGGTGTCGTTCTGATGAAAGAGCGGCGTTACAGCGACGCGGCGGCGGCGTTCGAGCAGTGCCTTCAGCAGGATCCCTCTCACCACGGCGCGCTGTCCAATCTGCAGAAAGTGCGAAACCGGGCCTAGCATCCGGTTTTCAGCCGGCCATTCAATAAAAAGGGGGTCTCACGGGCGGGTACACAGTGTCCGTCGGGCCTCACCGAGAATCCGCAGACTAAAGATCTCCCCGTTCGCTGCCGATAAATTGCCCGGAACCGGGAAACCCGGCACCCAAGCCGATGCATGGACGCAGAGGCGGAAAATATCACGGAGGATATGAGTCATGGGTCTTCGGATCAACACCAACATTGCGGCGATCAATGCAGCCCGCACCCTGCGCGGAACCACGCGCCAACTCAACACCACCCTGGAACGCCTGGCCAGCGGTCTGCGCATCAATCGTGCCGCCGACGACGCCGCCGGCCTTGCGATCTCCGAAGGGTTCCGCACGGTCATCCGCGGGTCCGCCGTAGCCCAGCGCAACGCACAGGATGGCATCAGCCTCGTGCAGACCGCGGAAGGCGCCCTGAGCGAGGCCACCAACATCCTGCAACGCATGCGCGAGCTGGCGGTCCAGGCGGCCAACGGCACTCAGAGCACGGCCAACCGGGCGTCGCTGGATCTCGAAGTGAGGCAGCTGCTGGAGCAGCTCGACGACATCGCATTTGACACTGAATTCAACGGGCTCGCCGTGTTGAGTTCCGCTCAGACCATTACCTTGCAGGCCGGATTCCGCGCGGGTCAGACCATTGAGGTCGCCGTTGCCGGCGCATCCACAGCCAACCTGGGAGTCACCTCGGTCTCCCTGTCTACCATGGCCGGCGCAGTGTCTGCCCTGGGAATCCTGGACACGGCAATTCAGAGCGTAAGCCAGCTCCGCGCGACGTTCGGCGCGGTGCAGAACAGGCTTGAGTTCACCATGAACAGCCTGGCGATTACCGAAGAAAACGCTTCGGCATCCGACAGCGCTCTCCGCGACGCGGATATTGCTACCGAGACCATTCAATTTACCCGCACGCAGATCCTGATCAGTTCGGGGACGGCGGTGCTTGCTCAGGCCAATCTGGTGCCGCAAACCGCCCTCCAACTGCTCGGTGGATAAGCCGCCCGAGCCAGAAAATTGCTCATATCTCTCTGAATTCAGCCAGCCGCGCCTCGAAAGGCGCGGCTTTTTTTATGTCCGCCCACCCGAGATAAATCCTTTACGAAAAAAGGTTTAGATGAGAAACCTGTAGCCCTTCACGCCCCGGTTACTCCGCATACACCAAAAAAATCCGGCAATTTCAAAAAAAGCGCTAAAGTATTTCGCTAAAGGTGCCGATATATTTGACGACAACGGCGGAATGTGGCTGCGACTTACGACCCGCCCGTTTGAGGGGGGGATTCCCCAGAGGGGGCCCGAGCAGCGCGCCAGCGTCGCTATTTTGCCCTAACATTGCCCGCAGAGTTCGGGGGCTTTGTAGGGCCCAGGCCAGTTGAATGAGATCGGACAAAGGCCGGAGCCACTGCGCTTCATGCCTTGGTCAGTTGAAGACAGGCAGTATTGCGTTATCGGGGAGAGGTCTTGCAAGGGCCTCAGGGACTCCTCGGGGACCATTGCGGCTGCCATAGCGGCGTCTCAGGGACAAGAGGCGCCTCCGTTGAACGCTGGCCCGGGAGCTTTGTCGGTCGCAGCCTGCCGGTTGGCTGCCACGAACCGGCTTGGTGTTGTGCTGGAACGTTTTCGCATGATGTTCGGGATGGTGTATGGGACACGCTGTTTCGGAGAAAGCGTCCGGCATTGCGGTGCGCATGGATGCGCCAGATTATCACTCAAGGAGGATAGACCATGGGACTCAGGATCAATACGAATACGGCGGCTATCAACGCGTCACGTGTGTTAGCCCGCTCCTCCAAGCAACTCAACAAAGCGCTCGAACAGCTTTCGAGCGGGCTTCGCATTAACCGGGCCAGTGACGACGCTGCGGGCCTGGCCATTGCGGAGGGGTTCAACTCGGTCGTTCGAGGCACGCGGGTGGCTCAGCGCAATGCGCAGGACGGCGTCAGCCTGATGCAGACTGCCGAGGGCGCGCTTAGCGAAACGACGAACATCCTGCAGCGTATGCGCGAACTGGCGGTGCAATCGGCCAACGGCACGATGACGGCCGACAACCGCGCGGCGTTGCAGGCCGAAGTAACCCAGTTGATGGGGCAGATCAACAGCATCGCTTCGGATACGGAATTTAACGGGCTTCGCGTCCTCAGCGCAGCTCAGACCCTCACCCTGCAGGCAGGGGCCCAGGCCGGTCAGACCCTGGAGCTCCAGCTCAGCGGCGCCAAAGCTGCGGACATCGGCGTCAGCTCGGTGAGCATCTCGACGCAGGCGGCGGCGGTGTCCGCGCTCAGTATCCTGGATCTCGCCATCAACAGCGTTTCGTCGCTGCGCGCGACCCTGGGCGCCTTCCAGAACCGGCTCGAGTTCACCATCAACACCCTGGCCATCCAGGAGGAGAACTCGGCAGCGGCCGAAAGCGCTATCCGCGATGCCGACTTCGCCAAGGTGACGACGGAGTACACACGGACGCAGATCCTCATCAGCGCAGGCACCTCCGTGCTGGCTCAGGCCAACGTGGTGCCGCAGACCGCGCTGCAGCTGCTCGGGTAGGTCACGCCCCGATCGTTCGAGTCACGTGAGATAACGCGTCGAGCGGCCCGGCAACAGGTTCCGGTATAGACCGGGACCTCTGCCGGGCCGTTCTATGCTTTTTCGGCGCGGCATGCATGACAGCACCCGGCGTTGAAGCGCCGCGCGATCCAACTTATGATGCGCTTGTGTCGAGGCCTGCATCAGCGGGGGAGATGGCCATGAAGATCAGCGCCGTATTGATCGTACGTGATGAGGAGGCTCAGCTTCCCGGCTGCCTGGAATCGCTTCGTCCCCTCGCCGATGAACTGGTGGTTGTGGATACCGGCTCCACCGACCAAACCGTCGCCTGTGCTCGCGAATTTACTTCGAACGTGCACACATTTGAATGGCAGGATGACTTCGCGCTCGCCCGCAATTTTTCCCTCGAGAAGGCCACGGGCGACTACATTCTTGTGGCAGACGCTGACCAGCAGGTCGTCCAGCCCGCCCAAGCGCGCCATCGGCTCGAAACGTTTGCCCATGCGCATTCGCCCAACACGCTGGGGACGGTGGTGATCGTCAGCGGCATTCGCGACGGCGAACACGCACTCGAAGAGGCCTCCGTCTCACCCAGGTTTTTCCAGCGCGGCCGGTTTATCTTTGAAGGCGCCATCCACGAGCAGCTCGTGCCCGTCGCAGGCGAGGCTTTTCAGGCCCCAACGGGCCTCCAGTATCTTCACGGGGGGTACGAAGAGCCCGAAGCCCTTCTGGCCCGGAGCGAAAGGAATCGCCGCATCCTCCTGAGGGAACTGGAGCAATGCCCCGACGACGAGTATTACCTTTACCAGCTGGGCAAGACCGACTTCTGCCGCAAAGAATACGCCGGGGCCGCCCAGGCATTCGAAAAATCCCTGGAGAACATGCACTTTTCCGGTACATCGCTCCCCACCGGCGCCCGAGGGCGCCCGGTCTCTGAAGACGTGCTGATCGATCTGCTGACCTGCCTGGCATACGCGCGCGCCAATCTCGGGCAGTATCGAATGGCCTGCGATCTCTTGGAACAGCACCGGGCGATGGACCATCCGGCGTGCCGGTGGGCTGATTTTCCACACGCCCTGGGCTACCTGTATCTGATGCTCGGTGATGTGCCGCGTTCACGCGACGCGTTTATGGCCGCACTGCAGCGGGGCTGCGAAAAAGAGCTGGTGCGGGGCACCGGCAGCTTCCGAACGCATTACCATTTGGGATTGCTCGCCGAAGCGGAAGGGAATCTCGGTGCTGCCCTTGGCCATTATCTGGAATCGTTGCAGGCGTGCCCCGAGCATCGGGCCACCATTTCCCGCTGCGTAGACCTGGTTACCGAGCGCCAGGCCGCACTGCCGCCCGAAATCTGGCAAGCGGCCCATCCCGAGACGTTGGTGACCGTGTATGCAAAGCGTCTTTTGAAGCACCTGAGCGCGGAGGAACGAGACCAGGCGGCGATGCTGCTCGCAGCGGCGAAAACCACCGCCCCCGGACTTGCCGAGGCCTGCGCTGCCGCCTTTCAGCAATTGCAGGCTACCGCAGAAGACTAAGGCCTTTTTACGGTCGCCTGATTCGCCGGGCCCAGCGCGCTGCAGGCGGTGGCCCCGCGCCCGTGAAACTTCTGCGCTCCCGGCAGGCGTTATTGCGAACGTTCCAGCCTTCTCAGGTGCTGCAGCAGTGCGATCTGGGCTTTTCGCTCAGCAGCCAGGTCCTGCCAGGGAAATTCGCGCGGCATTTTCTCCGCGCGCTCCAGAAGAGCCTTCGCCGCAGTCCAGAGCGGCTGCTGCGGAAACCCGTTGTCGCGCAGGCAATGCAAGAGCTTGAGCGTTTTGAAGGCGTCCATCCAGCGGTGGAACTGGGCTAAAAACACGCGCGAATCCGGGCTGTTTCGATGCAATTTTCGCCAGCATTCCGCGAACTTCTGTTTTTCGAGAAATGCGGCCGCGGAACGGCAGTTCCGGTCCAGTTCTGCCAGGATCGATTCGGGCGCGGCCTCGGGATGGGCATTTACCAGCGCCAGCAAATCGCCCAGAACACGGTAGCTCTCAGGATGATAGGTCACGAGTTCCTGCCTGTCATCGAGGCGTTCCTGGATCCACCGGCCCGTTCCAAAAGGCACGCGATGGGAGGCGCGCGGCGCCGGATGGACCGTAGTGGCGTGGAGTGATTCGACACGGCCCGTCTTGGCGAGCTGTTGCAGAAAATAAAAATCTTCACCCGCCTGGCGGCGGTTCATCCCTCCCGCGGCGGCGTACGCCCGTGCCGAACAGACAATCGTCGACCCTACGGCCGGATACGCGTACGGGGAACCCGCGAGCTGCAGGCCAAGAACATGGCAGCGCAAATGGGTCTCGTAGGCCACAACCGCGGCAATTTCCGCATCGGTGCCGTCGAGGCGGTGTGCATAAGCGACACAGGCCGCCCAGGCCTCCGGACGCGCATAGTAGAGCCGCACGGATTCCAGGTAGTTCGGCTCCACGAGGGTATCGGCGTCGGTGGACAGCAGGACGGGCGCATCACCCGCCCCGGCTTCATGCAGCAGACGCAGCGCGGCATCCAGCCCGATACGCCGGGCCAGTCCCACCCCGTCTTTCGCGGGCAATTCCAGCCCGGGCGACGACGCATCGATGCAGGCCAGTCGAAGCCCTGCTTCCATGACGTCGCGCCCTTCCACATCCCGTGAACCGTGGAGCATCCCGCGGAGCAGGTCGAGCGTTTGCCGGTTGTCGGCGAAGTCCTCGGCCTGGGCCACGCCGGGCTCGCGGTTGTTGACCACCACCACGACCAGCGCACGCGCCAGTTCCGCCTGTGAATTCGCCGCCAGGCTGCGGAGGGTCTTCAGAATACCAGCTCGCTCTGCCAATGCCGGGATCACCACCGCAGAGGCGACGCCATCGAGCGAGGCACACTCCACACGCCACGGCGCGGTAATCGCGCGTTTTCGAAGATACGACTCCACTATGCTCACAATGGCTCCCCTCGTGGAATTATCCAACCAGGCGGCAGGCAAGCTCTGGATTCTCGGTTGCACCGCCTCTGCTCACTGGCGTTTGTGCAAAAGCGAAGGAATCGCGGAAAACTCCGATTATCTTTCTGCCAACTCAATGATATACGTGCACAAAATCGATGTCGCAGCGGCCTTCCGGACCGGGTTGGCGGTAGTCCAACGCTTCGCCGTTAAAGGGCACCTTGCCCACGAGCAGGCTGGCCGTTTCACCCGAGATCACCTGGCAGGGCTCGAAGGTCCAGAGTCGGACCCAGTTCTCGCCGTCATTGCTGCGCTCGACGACGCCGTAGCGCTCGAGCCAGCGCACCCGAAGCCAGACCCATTGCGCAGGGTCGTATACCCCGCCGTGCGTCTGCTGCCCGCAGACGTCGGTTTGCAGCGTCGCATCCGACCGCGTACCGGCGCGAATGCCGCTCCCGTTCGGCCACACCAGCATCGCACCCGGACCCCACGACTGACCGGCATCCGTGCCTTGCCTGAGTTTCACGACAAATCCGCGGGCAGTGACCGCCAGCGGGATCTTCAGAAACGCGTAGGTATTTCCGTGCGCCTGGATGGAGAGCGCACCGTTCTGTACCGACAAGGCCTCCGGGTTCGCAGGCGAAACCAGCGCCTCGGCTTCGGGCATCGCATCGAACTCGACGCTGAACACCGGCGCGCCCCAGTCGGGCGCCTGGCGAAGCGCCTCCTGCTCGGCCCGGATCGCCGCCGCGCGCGCTTCAACGCCTTCCTGCCGCGCCGCCATCGCCGCATCAACCTCGTTGCGAAGCGCGGGCGTCAGTTTTGGGAAGTACTCGTCCTGGAGCACGTTCACCAGCTCCGGATTGTTGAGCCAGCTGACGATCGTGTGAAAACGGCCATTGGCCTGGAGCACGTCGTGCACCAGCTCGGGCGTCACCCCCTTCGGCCCGTTATTGCACAGCACGCCGATGCAGTTGTTGATGTTATAGCCCGACACGAAATAGCGCAGGTACTCAAAATCGGCATAGGCGCTTTGGCGCCCTTCGCCCCGGAGGATGAAATCGACGTAGGCGTCGGCCTGCGGCAGGTAGCAAAGCCCTTTACCGAGTGCGGAGGTCGAATGCCATTCGAGGATGCCGTCCTCGCCGAGGAGCGCCCGGGTGCGGCGGGCCAGGGCATAGAGCGCGGCCGGGTTATCGATGTACTGCCCGTCAAAATAGAGGCCGTCGGGCTTAAGCTCATTCATCACGCGAGTGATCGCGTCCATGAACAGCTCCATGTTTTCGCCCGTGGCCCATCCGGGCGGCCATCCTTTGAAATTCTCGAACGAATTGAAGGCGGCCGACTCGACCGGCGTGCCTTTCAGAAAATAGTACGGGCTTGTGTACACGATGAACCGCATCCCCTGATCATGGATCGTCGTGCGCACGCGCGCGAACTCCTCCGGGCCATGACGGGGCTGGAAATCCAGATTCCAGTCTTTCCACAGCAGCACTTCCGATTGAAGCAGGACGATGTTGCCGTAGTCTTTCCAGGCGCGCAGCTCCGCGTCGGGCGGATAGCCCGTCTCTCTCGACCAGTGCCACACCACACGCTCTTCAAGCGATTGCTCCCACGGATAGGGTTTTGGCGGGCACACCCCCAGCCACAGCACCGCGTCCGCGGGCAGAGGATAGGTCGCTACGGTCGTTGCGTAGGGGTCGAAAGCATCGTCCACCGACCTGTCCGAGCAATAGAGGCCGAATGCGCCCCACTCGTCGGCGAGCAAGTGGTTGTTCTCAAAAGATGCGTGCCATCCCGTGGCAATTCGGCGCTCGAGCGCCACCGTGTGTGGCACGGCGGCGTGAAGCATCAGGAGCGAATCGCCGTTGATCCGCAACGTGAGTTGCGGATGCTCTGCCGTGACGCGCACGAATCCCGGACTCGAGTGGGTGATCTGCAAACCCTCGAGCGGCTGCCCCAGGCGCAGCACGGCTATTTCGCGTTCCCGGCCGATGCGCTGGCGGCAGACGATGTCGCCCGAGTGCGTGTGTATCGCAAAGATCGCCCCGGTCGTGACCACTTCCACGCCGCCGCCGTCCAGTCCCCTGCTTGAGATCACGGACATTCCCATTTGAGGTTCCGGGAACATCGCGGGATCCATCAAGTCCTGGAAGGTCGGCGCGGCAGGCCCCGCACTCCACGCCGGCGCGCAGACAAGCACCCAGGCGCACCAGGTCAGCACGTATTTTTTCATAAATCACTCCTCGCCGGTAGCAACCTTTTGAATGCAGCATAGCAAAACGAGGCGCGTCCGCCGCCCTCAGTTCCACAGAAGAACAAGCCGCACCAGGCCGAAAACCATCAACCCCGTGAAATTCACCACCGCAAACACGTGGATGAACCGGTTACTCTCGAGCAGCGCCGTCAGTTTTGGCGCAACACGCGCCAGCACCGGCGAAAGGAACAAAACCACCAGGACGGCATAGACCACGTATCCGAAGGGGTTGCACTGCCAGGCCACGGCGAAATCGCCCCGACCGATGGCGCACACCGAGCGCGTCAGGCCACATCCGGGGCATGGCAGTCCCGTCAGGAGATGAAACCAGCACAGCGGCATGTCCGGAAGCTCGAGCCGGCCTGCAATCAGCATGGCCAGCAACGCCACAGCCGCCAGTGCGCTCACGAGTCCGCGGGAATGGCGTCCATGCACCGCCGGCACACGCAGTGCCGTCACGGATTTTCCAGAAGGCTGCTTCATCAAGATGCAGCTGGAATGCGGTTCTTTAACTCGTTGTATTTCACCATTACGAGAACCAGCAGCACAATCGTCACGGGCCCGGCAACATAGTTCAGACATGGCACGAGGCACAGCACCGTGGCAATGCAATAGGCCAGGGCCAGCGTGCGGTTGCAATCGCCCACGTCTTCGATACCCTGGCTGTCGAAATAGCTCTTGAAGGAGTCAGACAGCCGGAGAAACACAAAAAAGTTCCAGATGATGCTGAAACATGGAATGAGCAGCAGCCAGACCATCCCGGGTTCCATTTTCCGGTGTTCTGGCGGAATGCGCTTGTAGAAGCTCTGCACGATCAGAATGACCGCGATGAATATAGCAATGCTCACCGCCATCACCGCAAGAACAAAGAACAACCACGTTCCCAACGCGAACAAACCCATCGCTTCCGGCATCTGCTGGCTTGCCATAAGAAATCCCTCCTTGCCTGGTTCGGCCGCCCATTATCGCCAAAATACTGGTTTTCGCGCCGAATGTAAATGGAAAACAGTTTTTTCCCAAGGCCGTGCCAAGCACTGTCACAAAGCCCGGCGTCCTCCAGGCCGGTCAGAGCGGACGAATTGCCCCGCCTCGGGTACGCAGGAGTTCGAATGCCGTTTCCGGCGCAGCGTGTTCGATCCAGTGGATGAGCGCCCCATTGCGCTCCATGCGGCGAAACCACGTTTCCTGACGTTTCGCGAACTGGCAAATCGCCGTCCACAGCCCCTCATGCAGCTCGTCCCGGGTGGCGATGCGTCCCTGAAGATAGTCCGCGATATAGCGATATTCCAGTCCCAGGAAATGCAATTTCTCCCAGGGCACCCCCTGGGCCCGCAAACCCTCGACTTCTTCGAGCATACCGGCGTCAAAGCGCTGTCGGAGGCGTTTGGTGATACGCCGCCGCAGGATGTTCCGTTCCCATCGCGTACCCAGGATAAACGGCCGGATAGAGGGCGCGGGGGCGGGCGGGTGGCGCTTCGCATGCTCGGCGATCTCAATCGCGCGAAGGAGTCGGTTCCGGTCCGTCAGGTCTGTCGTGTTGTGAAGGCCGGGTTTGAGCGCCACCAGCCGGGCGGCCAGGGCCTCATCAGGCAGTTGGCTCAATTCCTCGCGCAGCTCGACGTTTTCCGGCGCCTCGACCATCCGGTAACCTCTCAGCACCGCTTCGATATAGAGTCCCGTCCCTCCCACCATTACGGGGAGCGCGCCCCGGCTCGAGATCGCCTCGAATGTGGCAAAACATCGCTGCTGATATTCGAACACGCTGAATTCGTGGGAGAGGTCGACTATATCGATGAGATGGTACGGGATCGCGCGGCCATCGACCGTGTACTCGCCCAGGTCTTTCCCCGAGCCGATGTCCAGCCCCCGGTAGACCTGCCGCGAATCAGCTGAGATGATTTCGCCGCCCAGGGCATCCGCCAGACGCACGCCGAGCGCGGTCTTCCCGGAGGCGGTAGGACCCAATACCACGAGCATGTTCACGTCGTTCGTGTGCATGCCCGTATCATAACGCACTGGGGCGCAGATCTCGCGGTGCCCGGAGGAGCCAGGCCGATAGGACGGCGCGTGAGCGCATTGGGTATACTATGTGAAGCATAATCGGAGGGATTTTGATGCGCCACTACCTGTTGCTCGTGATCGTTGTTCTCGCCTCGACTACCGCGGCTCCGGCCGAAAACAGCGCGCCGGGGGAGTACGTGCCTCCCCTGTCTCCGGACCTGCTCCAGAAGTCGTTGGACGTGCCCGTCTCGCAGGCCGATATCGCCCGCTACCTTCGTTTGCCCGCCAAAACGACCCTCCTCACGACCTACGCTGGCCAGAACGAGATGCTCAAGAGCCAGGGAGATCCTGCGGAAAAGGTCCTCGATATTGCGGCTGGATTCGAGGTGGATTACAGCGAACAGGACCTCTTCGGCCCTTCTCTTTCCGAGGGCGGCCAATTTATCAGCCGGGCGATCGTCTCCTCTCTCGACGCCCAGGCGCTGCGCCTGTGTCTTGACCTCTCGGCCCTGCGGGACGGCGAGGAAGTTTTCGTGGTGGACCCGATTCTTCCACGGGCGTTTGGCCCATTTACCGCCGCACAGGCCCTGGAAGAAGGCCGCTGGCTTCCAGTCACGGAAGGCGACTGGACCCTCTTGCTGCTTCGCTCGCCGTTTGCGTCTCGGCCGGTGCTCCGGCTCACCAACGTGGCGCACTTCTACCGTGCCTTCGGCGAATGCCTGAAAGAGCTTTGGTGCAACATCAATATCGCCTGCGAAGGCGATCCCACCCTCCAGAACATCGCATCCGGGGTCGGTATGCTGGTCGTCCCGCAAGCGAGCGGTGATCACGGTCTTTGCACTTGCACCCTCATTAACAACGCAGACACCATCGAGAGAGAGCCGTATGTGCTGACCTCCTATCACTGCATTCCAGAAGTTGTCTCCGCGCGCCAGGCCGACGTGGTGTGGGATTATCGGGCCAAGGCTTGCGATACCAACGATCCCCCCCTGCTTAGCAGCCTGCCGAGAAGCAAGGGCTACCAGATGCTGGCCACCAGCAGCAGTCTTGATATCACCCTCATGGAGCTTGACGGCGTCCCCAACGGCGCTTTCGGCCGCTACTATGCCGGCTGGACGGATCGGGCCGTCTTCAAAGATGAGGAAATCACGGGCATCCACCACCCCGGGGCCAAGCATATGCGCATTTCTTACGGCGACATCCTCTCCCCTAACGTCGTGGGGCTGGGTTATACCAACCAGATCCGAGTCCGCTGGCACACCGGCGTCACGGAAGGCGGTTCTTCGGGCCTCGGCTTACTGCTCAATTCTTCGGGATACAAAATCATCGGCACCCTCAGTGGCGGGCCTCAGCACAGCTGTAATGGTTCCAACAATACCGACCAATTCTCCTCATTTCGGGTCTTTTTCCCACAAGTGGAGCGTTTCCTAACGGGCACGACCCAACCCAACGACGGCGGCTGCCCCGCCGAAGTGGCGTTCAAAAACCAGCCGCAGATCCTTGAACAGCTCCGCACATTCAGGGACGAGTCGCTGATGGACTCTTTCGTAGGGAAGCGGCTGGTCAGGGCCTACTATCTCCTGGCGCCTGGCATGGCGAAAAGCATCCAACGGTGGCCGGAGTTTGCGGCCGCCTTCCGTGCGATGGCGCTCACCTTCCTTCGAGCCACCGGTAAAACTTGAGATCTTCGGCAATTTTGTCCTTCCAGGTTACCGCAGCGCGGCGGCTTCCCCGATACATCCAGGTTGCGCAGCGCCGGGGGATGGCAGCAACGGGGGCTGATTTCCGTGGCGCGTAGCTCTCCGGGTCGGTCTAGGTTACGCAGCGCGTAGGGGCAGACCCTTGGGTCTGCCCGCACAATCCCCCCCCCGGCCACGCGAGCCACACGGTTCACGTTCTCATGCCGCAGGGCTCTCGCCAGCCGTTTAAAATCCACCCCCGGCCACGCGGGACCGCGTGTCCACCCCCGCCCGCGGGGGACACAAGAGCCGGAACCGGTGATGGCGGCGAGGCAGACATCTTTGCTCCGTCACCGGGGGACATAAGAACCCGAACTGGAGAAATTGAGATGTGGCAAACCAGTCCCGCGCTCGCGGAGATGCGTAAACGGGTTCGCCCGCTCGACAAAACGCACTGCAACCTGTCCCCCGCTAGCGGGGCTGAACCGTGTGCCGACGAGGACGTCGGCGCTCCCCGGATACCTGTCTCCCGCGGGCGGGGGTGAATCGGCGTCAGCCGATTTGGGGGTGGAGTTTTGAGGTCGGATTGCAGTAGCCGGCGCCCACTCGCAGCCATGTAACGCGGGTCTCCGTCCATCCCACGTTACCGGGGGACACAAGAACCGGCACGGAGCGATCCCGGCGCGGCGCGCTGTCTCCGCTGGCGGAGATGAGTAAATGGGTTCGAGCGTTCGGCAAAACGCAGTGCAACCTGTCCTCCGCGGGCAGGGGTGAACCGTGTGCCGACGAGGACGTCGGCGCTCCCAGGGCACCTGTCCCCCGCGGGCGGGCTGAACCGTGTGCCGACGAGGACATTCCGGATGCGGCGCATTTGTCTCCCGCGGGCGGGGGTGAATCGGCGTCAGCCGATTTGGGGGTGGAGTTTTGGAGGTTGGATTTTGGGGTGTGGCTTGCAGCTCACAGCGTCCCGTCGCAGCGCGTGGGCTATCCGGATGGGCAGACACAGGGGTCTGCCCCTACAACCGGAACGCAACCGTGTGGGGGTTGCCGCGACATACCCAGGTTGCGTAGCGCGCGGGCGTTGCCCCTGTAATCCGGAAAGCAACCGCGGCGACTGATTTCCGTAGCGCGTAGGGGCAGACCCCTGTGTCTGCCCTTCTTCAACGCAGCCGCGTGGGCTATCCGGATGCGCGGCCAAACGAAGCACTTTTCCCACGGCCGCCCAATGCTGCCCCAATGAAATACTCGCTCATCTGGACTCATAAAACAGGATTTTTTGGGGAAAAGCCCTGAAACAGATAAGCATTGACAAATAAGCGACCAAAGGTCACAATAATGGCGTGTCTTGGTGTCCGTGGGTATCAAGCCAACATTTAGGAGGGTTGATCAAATGGAAAAGCGAGGGTTTACCTTAATCGAATTGCTTGTGGTAATAGCGATTATTGGAATTCTCGCGGCGATTCTCTTGCCGGCATTGGCCCGTGCTCGCGAGGCGGCGCGCCGCGCGAGCTGCGCGAACAACCTCAAGCAGCTGGGATTAATTTTCAAGATGTACGCCAATGAAAGCCAAGGTGAAAAGTGGCCGAGCCTGGTGAAGGCGCTCCCCCAGGACGATCAGTGCGCGACTCCAAACACCTTCAATCAGTTTTTCGACGGCCCGTCGGTGTATCCCGAATATATGACCGATGACAAGATCATCATCTGCCCGTCGGACGCCGACGGCGAAGAACGGGCCAATAAATACTGGCGCAAAGAGGACGGGACCATTGATCCCTGCGATTTCTGGGAAGTGTCGTATACCTACTATGGCTGGGCATTACGCCCCGAGTTCGTGATTGATCCGGCGACCGATGTCAATGCTTACCCGCCGACGTTGGACGCGGGCTTTCTGGGAGCGGTGGGCTCAGTTTTCGTATCCCCACTAGATTCCAATTCCGCCTACCACAACTTCAACGTAGCCGACCCCCCGACCCCGTTGAACTCCTTTGAGGCCGATATCACCTTCACAAGCGCCATCACGGGTCAGAGCATCACGTGTTACCGGCTCCGCGAAGGCATCGAGCGCTTCCTCATCACCGATATCAACAATCCGGCAGGAAGCGCCATGGCTCAAAGTGAAATCTGTGTGATGTGGGATTCGGTCTGGCAGTCATCCTGGATGGGCGAGAGCTACTTCAACCACGTCCCCGGAGGCGGGAACGTACTGTACATGGACGGCCACGTCGAATTCGTTCGGTATCCGGGCGAGTGGCCGGTCTGCAAAGCGTATGTCGGCATGATGGACTTTCTCGCCGTTCAACTCAAGGAGAACCAGCCGTAACAGCCGTAGCTATCATTCGACATTACCGGCTAGCGGCAATAGAAAATGATTCAACACGTGCGCGCTCCCCAGCGCGCGCGTGTTTTTTCGGCAGACACAGGCTCGTATCGTTCAACGGCTCGCATTCTCCGGCCCAAATATGGATAATCCGAAACGAAACAGCGGCGCGGTCTTCACCACGGCTTGGCAACCTAATGGAGTGCAGCGAATTATGAACCGACGGAGATTCCTTCACTTGGCGGCCGCATCCGGCGCGGCACTGGGCTGGCGCTCCAGTGGAGCCCAACAAGCGGGCAGCTCCCTCCCTCCCCTTCTCGACGATGCGACGAAACAGAGACTCCGCGCCTATTTCGACGATTTGTGCGCCTGGATCATGAGCCTCGATGTGGGAAGCAATCAGCTCAAGGGCACCAGCGACACCGCCGGCTCGATCTTCATCAACGGCAACTTCGCCCGCGTCCTGATGGCGTCATATCGCATCACAGGCAACGAAGCGCACCGCGACGAGGCCCTGCGTTGGTGCGACACCTTCTGCGACATTCAGCAGCGCACTCAAAGCTCCAAGGGCGACGACGCCGGGTTTTGGCCGGATATTGGTCTCCGGGGCAACATCTATTTTGGCGACGCGGGCACGGCCGCCCACGCGCTGGCCTCTATTTACCCCGCGGCCGGACCTGAACGCCAGGAAGTCTGGCGCGCCGCCATGGAGCGCATGGCCCGCTTTGTCATCGACGGATGTGCTGAAGATCCGCAGGAGCAGGGGCGCGATGCCACCTCTTCCTGGGTGATTCGCGAAGGCCGCGACGCCGGCGCCCTGGGTTGCGGCTATTATCGCGGGAAACTGAGCGTCGAGCCCTACACCATTGCTACGGCAACCACCGGGGGCGCGTTCTTCTCCGAGCTTTACGGCATCACGCAGAACCCGCAATACCGCGACGTGGCGGCGGGCGCAGTCGCCTGGCTACTCACGACCCGGAAGGACGACGGCGAAATTCCGTACACTCTCGCCGGCAACGATCTCGACACCTGGCCTCTCGACACCATGTCGTACTGCACCGAGGCCTTCGTTGCGGCGGATTTGCTGCTTGGAGATGACGCGTTGCAGCAGACTATGCGCCGCCAGCTCGAAGCCAGCGTGCGCTGGATGATCCACGGCCAGAACCCCGACGGCTCCTGGGGCGAGCTTCGAAGCGAAGACCAGCAACGCAGTCCGCGTGCCCTGACGCTGCTTACCTGGGCCTATCCCTGGACGGCAGAGCAGGAAGCGGTCGCGCGGGCCGTGAACGCCTATTGCGCCTTTCTGCTCAACCCTGAAAACAGCGCCGCCTACGGCATTAAAGAACTGGTGCGGACCAGCGGTTTTGTCGGCCTGGCACTGGCCGACCTGCTGCAACCCCATTGTACGTTCTGAGCGCTGAGGGCGAGCAGGCGTTATTGATAGCGGAGACGCGGCGTTACGACTTCTTCACCTTGCCGCGTTTTGCATCATAAGTGACCATGGCCTTCTCAAAATAGGATAGGTTGGCCATCGTGCATGCGACCACGCCGTACAAGCCGAGTTCGGGCGGCGTGTTGAGCGAGGCGCCCTCTCGGATGGCCGCCTGCAGATTCTTGTGATGCAGATGGATGTCCTCTCCGCCGGTCTTCTTGTGAGCCAACGTCTCGGCGCCGGACTCCTGGTCCACGATGCGCCAGCCATCTTTCGTGAAAATCAGTGTCGCCCCGTGGCCGCGAATGCAGTGCTCGATCCCATGCCGGTTGGCCATCGTGCCCAGCACGTGGACCGTCATGCCCGGCGTTACGCCTTCCTGGGCAGAATACTCAAAGATCACTTCGAAATTATCGGGCAAGGTGCGCCCATCCGGCCACAAAAAGATGCCGCCCATTCCCACTGCGCGCACGGGGCAGGTCAGATTGCATGCTTTGATGAGGCGCGTCAGCCGGTGAATAAACAGGTCGGTCGAGATGCCGCCCGAATAATCCTTATAGCATCGCCAGTCGTAATAGATTCGCGGATCGTAGGGGATCTGTTTGCGACTGTGTTTTTGCCACAGGGCCCAGTCCAGGTCATCGGGCTGGGGCAGCTCCGCGACCCCGTCCGTGCGCCAGAGCCCCTTGTCGGCAGGATACCGGCGCACGTAATCCGTCTGCGCATGGACAATCGGGCCGAGCGCTCCGCCGCGGATGGCGTCCCAGGCGCTGCTATAGCTGTCGTCGCTCATCGCTTGCACGCCCGTCTGCACCTGAAGGCCGGTGTCGGCCGCTTTCGCGACAATCCGGTGCGCTTCGCGAATGGTGTGCGTCATGGGTTTTTCGACATACACATGTTTGCCGGCATCAAGCGCCTCAAGGGTCATCGGTGCATGCCAATGATTCGGCAGCGGAAGCACCACGTAATCCACATCGTTCCTGGCCAGCACTTCACGGTAATCCTGGGTTGTCACGGGGTCCGCGCCGGCCTCGCGGGCCAGGTCGCGGAACCGGTTCGCCCGGGTTCGCCACACATCGCAGACCGCGCGAAGCTCGATATTTTCGGAGTCGCGCTGCCCCAGCAAGGTGCGCAGGTGGGCGCCGCCCATATTGCCGCATCCGATGATCGCCACCCCCAGGCGGTCGTTGGCGCCTTGGATCCGGCTGTAGCTCCGGGCGCTCCACGTCGTAAGCGCCGCGGCAGTTCCCGCAGTTTTCAGAAAATCCCGCCGAGTCGAGTGTTTCATGAGCAGCCTGCCTTTCCCGTGCCTGCCTGTCCGTCCGTCCGAGCATATCGCCCGCTGCCGTTGCGTGCAAGAGGCGATGCGGTTCCAGGCGCCTCAGGCAGGGGGATTCGGAACATGGCTCGAGCTGGCACCTGGTGAATTGAAAACGGCGCATGCGGGGTCTGGCTCCCGTATTTGGCGGGTCGGCGCGATGCTCTGGCACGAAAATTTGCGCATGAACCGCAATACCTGGGCATACGTTTCTTTCTTTATGCGGTGCAGGTATGGTTAAATCGTATGCACTACGATTCTGGCGCAATAAACATAACTGAGGACACTTTTATGAGCGGCGTGGCAACAATACAGGAGACGGACGCCCTGCTGGTGGTGGATGTGCAGAAAGACTTCTGCCCGCACGGCGCACTTGCGGTTGAGAACGGCGATGCCGTGGTGCCGGTTCTGAACGCACTGGTGCCGAAGTTTGCTTGTGTGGTGTTTACGCGGGACTGGCATCCCGCCGATCACTGCAGTTTTTCGCAGACGCCCCGCTTTGTGGATAAAAGCTGGCCCGCCCATTGCGTGGCGAACACGCCGGGCGCCGCGTTTCACGACGGCCTGAACGTCCCCAGCCAGGCCCTCATCATCGACAAGGCGACCACGCCCGAAGCCGAAGCCTACAGCGGTTTTGAAGGCACGGACCTGGCGGAACGGCTGAAGGAACGCGGCATCACCCGGGTGTTTGTCGGCGGTCTGGCGACGGATTATTGCGTAAAAAACACGGCCCTGGACGCAATGCGGAATGGTTTCGACTCGGTAGTGGTGCTGGAGGCCTGCCGGGGCATTGACGTTCCACCCGGGACCGTGGACATGGCCCTCGTTGAGATGCAAGAGCAGGGAGTCCTGCTGGTTCACGCGGAGGATATACGGTAATGCCAGCGAAAGCCTGGTATCAGCGCAAAGGAATGGCCCTGCTGACGGACCTCTATGAGCTGACCATGGTCGCCGGGTTTTGGAAAGAACAGCGGGCGAACCAGCGCGTATGCTTCGAATATTTTTTCCGGCGGCTTCCGCCCCACGCGGGTTTCGCTGTCGCGGCGGGATTGGGACCGTTTTTGCAGTATCTCGAAAACCTCCAATTCAGCAGTGACGACCTGGCGTACCTGCGTACCTTGAACCTGTTCGACGAGGCCTTTCTGGCGTATCTGCGCGACTTTCGGCCTTCGCTGACGGTCCGGGCGGTGCCGGAAGGCACCCCAGTCTTCCCCTATGAGCCCATCATGCAGGTGGAAGGCTCGGTGCTGGAGGCGCAATTTGTCGAAACGGCGCTTCTGAACACGCTGAATTACCAGACCCTGATCGCCACGAAAGCCGCGCGCATCTGCCTTGCCGCGGAGGGCGAGCCGGTGATGGAATTTGGCCTGCGCCGGGCCCATGGACCGGACGGGGGGCTAAGCGGTTCCCGCGCGGCCTACATCGGAGGATGCTCGTCAACATCGAACATGCTGGCAGGCAAGGTCTACGGCATTCCCGTATCGGGTACGCACGCGCACAGCTGGGTCATGAGTTTTCCCAGCGAACTCGAGGCCTTCCGGGCATTCGCGCGGAATTATCCCGACCGCTGCATGCTGCTGGTGGATACCTATGACACCCTGGGAAGCGGCGTGCCGAACGCGATCACCGTGTTCAAGGAGCTGCATGCCCAAGGGCACAGGGCCCGGCCGGCGATCCGGCTGGATTCGGGCGACCTGGCCAAGCTCAGCAAGATGGCCTACCGCATGATGACGGAGGCTGGTTTGAAAGACCCCCTGATCGTCGCATCCAACGACCTGGAAGAGGATTTGATCGCGGATCTCAAACGGCAGGGCGCCCGGATCAACGCCTGGGGAGTCGGCACGCATCTCATCACATCAAATGACTGCCCGGCCCTCAGCGGCGTCTATAAGCTGGTGGCCGTGGCTCAAGGCGAGACCTGGCGGCCGAAAATCAAGATCTCGTCCAATATTGAAAAAGCGACGGATCCCGGGCGCAAACATCCCGTGCGCTATTACAACGCACAGAACCACCCCATGGGCGACGTGCTGTACACGAACGGCGAACCTATTGCACGGCACGGTGAAATCGGCGGCCGCCGCCGCAGCGAGCCTCATATCCGATCGCTGATCCGCGACACCGTCCGGGGCGAAGACCTCTTCCAGACGTATTTTGAACACGGCACTCGTTTGTTGGAGTCGCCGCCGCTGGCGGATATTCGCGAACGGACCCTGCGGTGTATCGCCGCCCTGCCGGATGAGTTTAAGCGGCTCCGGAACCCCGAGATTTACCGGGTAATAGTCTCGGAGGCGGTCGGACGAGAGAAGGCCGCGCTTCTCGAAAACCCGGATATGGCATAGGAGGAGGGCTGATGCTGGCAGTAAAGAGGCAACCGAGAGGCGCGTCGTTCAGCCGCAACGGCTGTGGGGACGAGGTGGTCGTATGCGTCTAGTCAAAATCGGCGTGGCGTCGGTATCCGTCAAAGTGGGCGATATTTCAGGCAACGGCGCGCGCCTGCGCGAGGTGTTTGAAGCGGCACGGACGCAAGGCGTGCATCTCCTGGTGACGCCAGAGTTGAGCCTGTCCGGGTATAGTCTCGAGGAGCGAGTGC
The DNA here is from genome assembly GCA_050950105.1 of Candidatus Hydrogenedentales bacterium. Taxonomy (GTDB): domain Bacteria; phylum Hydrogenedentota; class Hydrogenedentia; order Hydrogenedentales; family SLHB01; genus UBA2224. Next base: position 719,118 of record JBMNGZ010000001.1, read on the forward strand.
TCTGGCCCGGCGTCGCGCGTCGCTGTTGGGAAGAGCTGGACTTGCTTGCCGGCGACACGGCCGGGCTGGCCGCATTTGTCGGGCTGCCGGTTTACATGAATTCCAGGATGTACAACGGCGCCGCCCTGGTCTACGACGGGGCGCTGCGCGGCGTGATCCTCAAGAAGGGCCCGCCTGCCGCCAACATCCCTTATGAAGGCTGCAACTGGACCCCGTGGTGCCAGGGCGCAGCGGAGATTTGCGGCGTGCCCGCGGGCGACCTGCTCTTCAAGCTCCCGTTTGGCAGCGTCAGCGCTGAAATCTGTGGGGATTTGCAATTTGCCGGTACGGCAGCCGGCGAACGCGTGCCGATGGGCGCCGAGATCCTCTGCAATGGCGGCGCTTCCCCGTTTACTCCGTTCAAAAGCGAACAGCGAAGGCGGCAGGCGCTGGGCGCCGCGGACGGTCTTGCCTGTGCGTATGCCTGCGCCAACCTGCTGGGTGGCGACAGCGGTCGACTCGTGTTTGACGGGGTCGGTTTTATCGCTACGCCGGACGGCATCGTGGCCGAAGGGCCGTTGCTCTCGAAAGATTACTGGACCCTCACGACCGGAGTGGTCGATCTCGACGACATCGCCCGCGTTCGGACCGAGAACCCGGCCTGGCCCCAAAACGCGGAGCACCCGGGCGGCGCTCTCACGGTGGATCTGTCTGCGGGCGCCTTCAGACCCGCGCGACTCGAAGAGTTCACGGCACAATTGCCCGGGAATTTGTTTGTGCCGCTGAGTCCCCGCACTTTGCCGGCAACGGACGAATTTCTCGATCAGCTGTTTGACGCGTTGGTGCTCGGCTTGCGCGATTATTTTGAAAAGACGGGTGCTTTTGAGCGGTTTCTGGTGGCCCTGTCGGGCGGGCGCGACAGCGCGCTCTGCCTTATCCTGGCCGTCGAGGCTGCCAAGGCATTGAACGCCGGCGCAGATGCCGCGACGTACGCTCGGCGGATCAAAACGGCCTATCTTGCGCATTCCGCGTACAGCAGCGATGCGACGCAGTCGGCGGCCCGCGCGCTGGCCGAGGCATTCGGGGTGCCGTTTGTGGTCGCGGGGATCGACGACGAATGCGCGATCGCTCTCCAACGGGCAGGCGAGCTGGTGGGCGGCGAGGAGCGCGTCACTCCCGTGGCGCGGCAAAACCTTCAGGCGCGCGTCCGCGGAAGCATGATGCTCAACTGGGCTAATAACGAACGCGGACTTGTGCTGGTCTCGTCCAATCTGAGCGAGGCCGCCGTCGGCTACACCACGACGGGCGGCGACAATCAAGGCGGCTACGCGCCGATCGCCAATGTCCCCAAAACGCTGGTCACGGCGTTGCTGGAACGGATCGCCGCGCGCGACGAGCTTGCTGCGCTCACGGAGGTTTTGGCGCTTCCCCCGAGTGCGGAGCTGGCGCCGGATCAGACGGACGAGGCCGATCTCATGCCCTACGTTGTGCTGGATGATCTGTTGCTTCTATTTGCCCGAAAGCGTCTGAGCCTGGCCGATTGCTGGCGCATTCTGGTGTCCCGCCACCCCGGCTACCCCCCGGAACAGTTACGCTCCTGGACGGCCCATTTTGGAAAACTGCTTGTCGCGAATCAGTGGAAACGCGAACAATCGCCCCTGGCGCTCAAGGTTTTGGAGCTTGATCTGGACCCCAAGACAGGATTTCGTTTCCCCGTAATGCAGAGCATCGACGCGGAGCTGCAGGAACTGGCGTCCGCAGAGCTTTAACGACTTTTGCGGTCCGCGAGCTGCTTCCGGAGGCTTTCCAGGCTGGCCCGGGTATCCTCATCGAGATGATCTTCCATGCGCGTGGCGCGCTGGAGCCGGTACTGGGCGGTTTCCAGGCTGCTGCGGGAGTGCCGCAGGCTCTCTTCAATGGTTTCGAAGAAATGGGCCGGGTGCATGGTGAGCGCACCAAGCCCCCCGCACAAATCACGGATTCCCCGGTCACTGGTAACGACGACCAGCTCCGACCGTTTGCCGGCTTCGTAGACCATGCGTTCGATCAGCGCATCTGCGGTCTGCAGCTCCGAAGAATAGAGGACCTCGATGCCCGGCGCAGACCGTGCCGGGGCAGCCCGGTCCGAATTGCGGCCGCAGCCGTCGAAAACAATCCTGGCGGCCTGGCCGGTGTCGCAGCAATAGCGGGTTACCTGGCCGACAAGCGCGTCGCGGGCGGCTTCGAAATCCACAGCTGCGAGCGCCATGAGGTCTGGGCAGTGGTGGATGACGTTGTACCCGTCTATATAAAACAGAGTTGGCATAGGAGCGGCCCCCCTCCCGGGGCTGCGGTGCTCAGTTCACGTACACGCGATGAACCCGCGGGCCGATGCACGACAGGATGTCCTGGCCGATGGTTTTGGCGCGTTGGGCCAGTTCCGTTACGGTGATCTGCTCCGGACCGTCCACACCGATGAGAACTGCGGGATCTCCGGTCATCACGCCGGGTACTTCGGTCACATCCACCACAATTTGGTCCATTGACACGCGACCGCGCACCGGGCATCGCCGGCCGCGGATGAGCACGTCGGCATTGTTGCCGAATTGCACCTTATAGCCATCGGCATAGCCGACAGGGATGATGGCGGTGCGCGTCGGGCGGTCGGTGACGTAGGTCCGACCATAGCCAATGCTCCAGCCGGACGGGAGTTCTTTGATGAGGACGATCTCCGATTCCCAGCGACCGACAGGGCGCAGGGCCATGCGTTCGGGGGGGGTATCGAAAGGCCAGACCCCATAGGCCATCAGGCCGGGGCGCACCATGTTGAAGGCGCTGGCCGGATGACCGACGATACCCGCGCTGTTGGCGGCGTGCGCCATTTCGTATGGGATGCCCTCTTTCTCGAATTGTCTCAAGACCTGCCGGAATACGCGGATCTGATTGGCGGTCGCCGGTTCGTCAATGTCATCGGCACTGGAAAAATGCGTGGCGATGCCTTCGATGTCGATATGAGAGACCCGCGTCGCGTGACGCATGGCCGCGATCGCGCTTTCGGGATCCAGCCCTTCGCGGCCCATTCCGGTGTCGACCTTGCAATGAATGGGGATGACTCGGTTGCGCTTGCGTGCCAGTTCGCCCAGCTTTTCAACGGCATCGAGATCGGACAGCGTCAATCGCAAGTTGTTTTCGATCGCCTCGGGAAAGGCCTCCACGGGCGGTTGAATGAGCACCGTGATGGGCGCGGTAATGCTTGCCGAGCGCAGCACGAGCGCCTCTTCCACGGTGGCAACACCGAGCATGGTGGCCCCGGCCTGCAGGGCGCGCTGCGCGATGGCCACGGAGCCGTGTCCATAGGCATTGCCCTTCACGACGGCCATGATGGCACATTCCCTGGGGATCATCTCGCGAACCACGCGCAGGTTCTGCGCATAGGCCGCCAGATCGACGACAAAAGTAGACTGTGCCGTACTGTCCATTTCAACTCCCCAGGCGCAAAGTCTGCCAGTTCAATTGCGCATAGCGCACACCGGAATAGACGGTATACACAGCCACAAAAATGATCGTGCCAAGCGAGGCATAGTGCAGGAGCCACGCATAGTCCGACATCGGACCTGGAAGCCACAGCGCTAGCAGGCGTTTCAGAATGACCAGGCCCAGAAACACATGCACGAAGACCATCTGAAGCACCGCCTTGGTCTTGCCGTATTTGTTTGCGGCGATGATGACGCCTTCGCTGGCCGCCAGCGAGCGCACCCCGGTGACTAGGAACTCCCGAGCGATGATGATCACCACGGTCCAGCGCGGCACGGTCAGGTCCGGCATACCGACCATCATGATGAAGACCGTCGATATCACGATTTTGTCCGCCAGCGGATCCATCAGCTTTCCAAAATTCGTGATGAGGTTCCGTTCGCGGGCGATTTTTCCGTCGTAGTAGTCGGTCAGCGATGCAACGATGAACAGGGCGTAGCCGACCGCATAGGTGGGAAGCGAGTCCACCGAGAGCAGGGCGAGCAGCACGGGGGTCATGAACAGGCGCAGCAGCGTGAGCTGATTCGGTAGGTTGAGGGCGGCGCCGGTCTGGCCCCCCTCGGTCCCGTTTCTGGTACTGTCAGCTGGCGTTGGCATATTCATCACGGCTGCAAAAGCATCTGATTTTTTCACACGGCTCAGGATTTGGCGCTATTGTAGCAGATTGATCAGAAGGAGGAAATGTGATGCCGGGCTGCCGCATTTCCGCGGGTTCGGGAGCTAACGCCGGTTGACGGGCCCGTTGGCGTGCTCAAAGGGGTTGCCCTGCAGAGCAGGGCGCTCGTTGACGTCCGGCGCGCCCGCCTCGACCCGCCCCTGACCGGCGCCGTTGTCCGGACGCACGACCACGGTGTAGGCCAGCCAGCCCGCTGCCAGGATCGCGCAGATCGCGGCCCAGGTCATGAGTTCACGGCGCCACTCGGGAACGGTTTCCGGCGTTTTTTGCTTACGGCGCAAGAGCCGCGCGGAACTGGGAGACGCCGCCTCATGATACAGATTGATAAAACGCTCGGCATTCAGTTCGAGGAAGGCGCAGTACGATTTAAGAAAGCCGCCGACGAAACACGGCTCGGGCAGATCTTCCATGCGGCCCTGTTCGAGCGCTTCCAGGTATCGTATCGGGATATGCACCCGCTTGTAGACTTCCGCCAGGCTCAGACGGCGCGCTTCCCGATGCTCGCGCAATTCGTGTCCCGGAAATGTCGTCTTGGTGCTCATGCGACCTCATTTTTGGGTGGCGCGTTGACGAGTATCTCGCGCGCCTTGCTTCCGATATGCGGACCCACGATTCCCCTCAATTCCATCATGTCGATGAGACGAGCAGCTCGAGTATACCCCACCCGCAACCGTCTTTGCACCATAGAAATTGATGCCTGCCCGGTTTCCAGAACGACCCGGACTGCATCGTCAAAGAGTTCGTCGTCCTGGTCGGCGAGGTCGTCGAGTTTGTCGTCTTTTTTCCCGAATTTCTCGATTTCTTCCCGGTACTGGGCGGGCGCCTGGGTTTTCAGGTACGCGACCAGCCGGTTCATTTCCTCATCGCTGACGAATCCGCTCTGGATGCGGGTCGGCTTGGAATGTCCAGGCGGGAGATAGAGCATGTCGCCTTTGCCGATAAGGCGTTCCGCGCCGATCTCGTCGAGGATACAGCGCGAATCCACCCGCGATGCCACTTGGAACGAGATGCGCGCCGGGAAGTTGGCTTTGATGACGCCGGTGAGCACATCCACGGAGGGCCGCTGGGTGGCGATAATCAGGTGGATGCCCACGGCGCGCGCCAGCTGGGCGAGCCGGGCAATCGCATCCTCGACTTCCGCCCGGGCCAGCATCATCAGGTCGGCCAGTTCGTCAATCACGCAGACAATGTAGGGCAGTTTGCGGATGACGTTCACGGATTCGCTGGCTTCCCCGTCTTTCTGCGGCATTTCGATTTCGCCGTTTTCCACGCTCGCGTTGTAGACCTCGATGTTGCGCGTGCGCAGATGCGCGAAGAGGCGGTAGCGCTCTTCCATTTCGTTGATAAGCCAATTCAGACCGGTGGCGGCCTTCTTCGCCTCGGTGATCACGGGCGTGATCAGGTGGGGGATATCGTTGAACGAGGACAGCTCGACCATTTTCGGGTCGATCAGCATGAGCTGCATGTCGTCGGGCGTCTTTTCCACCAGGAGGCTGGCCAGCAGCGTCTTGACGCAGATGGTCTTTCCGGCGCCCGTCGCTCCGGCAACGAGGAGATGCGGCATGGCGGTCAGATCCACCACATGGACCTCGCCGCCGATCCCTTTGCCCAGGGCCAGAGGCAGCGCGTACTTGTAGCGCGAAAACGCCCGCGACTCAAGCAATTCACGCACAACCACGATCTCTCTGTCTTCGTTGGGCACCTCGATGCCGACGCGGCCTTTTCCGGGAATCGGGGCTTCGACTCGTACGCGATACGCGCGCAACGCCAGAGCAAGGTCATCGGCAAGCGCATGAAAACGGCTGACTTTGATGCCGGGGGCAGGTTCCAGTTCAAAACGCGTGATGGTGGGGCCGCGCGTCACTTCCACCACCTGGGCCTCGATGCCGAAGGTTTTCAGCGTGTCCTCCAGGGTCGCGCTCGTCGCATAGAGATGGTCTTCCATGTCGGTCTCCGCGGGAGGCGGAGGCTGATCGAACATGTCCAGCGACGGCTTGGTGTACCGTTTCGGGTATTCGTAGTCTGGAGGAAGCTCGTCGTCCGGCTGTACTTTGCGTTGCGGCAGCAGCGGCTTGCGGCGCGCCGGTGCACGTTCCTCTATCTCTGCGGCGACCTCGGGCTCCACATCGTCGAGCGCCTGTTCCGTCGTCTCCGGTTCCTCTATCGGGTCTACAAAGGCAGCAGCCGGGGCCTCCACGGGGACATCCTCAAACGGCAACTCGGGGGTTTCAAGCGCGGGCTCTTCGTCCTGCGCACTCTGGCGCAGCCCCGAGCGGATGCGAATGCGGCGTTCAACGGGTTCCGCCACAAGCTCGGGCTCACCGACCTCGTCCAAAGAGCTTTGGGGCGAGCGCAATCTGGCCCGGGCCTTATCTTTTTTGCGCAGGCTCGCAGCGGGGCTTTTCCGAGCGCCCGAACCAGCGCGCCAGGCGTCCGTGCCAACCTCAACCCAGTGCGCGACAATTTTCAGGATGAGCGTAACGGTCATTCGGAGCCCATTGAGGGCATTAACAAAAAGGAAATCCGTCGAGAGCAGAAGGCCAATAGCCGATACCATGAGTGCGACCACCGTCGCGCCGATCACCCCAAACTGCGAGCGCGTCAGATCGCCGAAAAAGGCGCCGATCACCCCGCCGCCGCCGACGCCCTCCCCTGCCGCCGACATCCGCACATGCAGGAGCGACGCCACCGCGCAGGAAAGCACGAACAGGCCGCTTAAGCGCGAAAACAATCGGTCCAGCGGCGTGTGGCGCAGGAGCATGATGCCCCACACACAGCTAATGCAGTAAATGACGTGGGCGCCATGGCCCAACAGGAGTGTGAGAAACCAGGCCACCCAGGCGCCCGGCCACCCCAGCGGATGGCCTGACTGGCCGATACCGTCCAGTGGCCGCCGGATATCGCCATCGTATCCATCACTGACCAGGGCCAAAAAGAGGAAAATAGTGAAAGCAATAAAAACGACGCCAACAATTTCCCTGATGCGATCGGCGGAAAGTTTTGGTGACGAACCCATGGCAACTCCCCAAGATAATCACTTGACAGGTCGTAGTGTACCAAATGAAGCCCGTCTTGGCAACAAAATATGGCGTATTTTCCCGGAAGACCCCCTACAGGTTGATGTTTTCCCCGTATTTGCGATTTTTAGATCCTGTACCGTACCGATTATGCCACACAAAAAGAGAAAAGTGGTATTCTCGGGGATATTTATTGAATTCAACGCGGCATTCGCGGCTATAACGGACGGAATGGCGGTGAACAGGCCGCTGGCGCCTCAACGGAGTAGCTTGACACCGTTTTCGGCCTGAAATTGCGGTCCGCCGCTATTTAACGGTTCGCGCTGGGGGTCATGTCGGCCTGGAGGTCGCCGACGGCGAACTGGACGCCATCGAGAAGGAAGCGCAGGATGGCCGGGTTCCAGAACAAGTCGTGCTCGTGGCCGAGCCCGCAATAGAACACGCGGCCTTTGCCGTAAGGCTTGACCCAGGCCAGGGCGAAATCGCCATCGCTGCGGTGCACTTCCGCCACATTGGGTTCGCCGGTCTTTTCGAGGTCGAGCGACAGCAGTACGCGCAGCAGATTGCGCGAGTACGGTCCCGTGAACTGATAGATTTCGTCGTGCACCCGGAACTCCGGCTCTTTAAAGGCCTGAAGGAGCGGATGAGCGGGCTCTTCGACGCGAATCGTGACCATTTTGTTCCAGGGATGATTATCAAATCGGCCGCCGATGATCTCGCCCCATTCTTCCCATTCCTCGAAGATGGCAAGCCCGGCATGCAGCGCGACAATACCTTTCCCGTTTCGAACAAAGTCGGCGAGGCTTTGTTTGAGCGCTGCGTCGCGCGTGCGAAGGGCCTCTTTCTGCGCATCGGGCAACGTTTCGAAGTCGGCGGGCAGGAAGAGTTCGCCGTACGCGTTGTTGAAAAAGACCGCATCGAAGCGGTTGAGGTTTTCGGGTTCAAACAGGGCGATGTCGTTTGAGCATTCGACGCTGAATGCCTGAGTCTTTTCCGCGATGATCTGCAGGGCTGCCTCACCGTACGGGATCGCGCTGTGCACATAGTCCGCCGTCACCAGCGAGCAGACCAGCACGTTGCGCGGTTGCGCGGGAGTGACGGTGGCCTTGCCGGGTGCGGCCTCGCGCATCTTCGCCAGCTCGTTGCTGGTCGGGTCGGCCGGAGTGGCCGCGTTCGCCGCGTGCATCGGCAATGGACCCCAGGCGACAATACACAACAACAGACATGCCGTTGCCTTCATAGCAGACTCCTTTCCGTTCCCGGATACGCCCGGGACATCCCGTAGATGGCGCCCTCTCCGCACGGGCGAACCCGAAGCGATATAGAGCCGGACCAGAATGGCGAGGATACAAACGGCACGGCGCTCAGCAGAAGCGTGACGAAGATCCCTGCATTCTGGCATGGAACCCTGGGCAGGGTAGCCGCCTGAACCCGAAAACCTGCCTTTGTTGTACGCATAGCCTACGACCGGGCGGCAGCTAATGCAAAATCCAGGGTAGCGCCGGCGATATTTCATGAGGGCGAAGATGGAGTAGGCCTCCTCACAATTTTGCGGTGTATTGACGTCCAGGAGAAGGCCATGTAAGGTGACCACACAAGAGCTGCTGATTTCCGCATTTGCCCGGGCGCATTCCGGGCAACCGCAAAAACCGCTGCCCTTTTCGGTTACGCGGGCAGCAGAAAGGCGGGATCATGGAGATCTCTCAACGGTTTCGAGAGCTGGCCCGCAACCTGTACTGGACCTGGCACCCACGGGTCATCGCAATTTTCCGGGACATCAATCCTGAATTGTGGCGCGAGGTCAATCACAACCCGGTGGCGTTCCTGAAACGGGTACCCGCTGAAACCCTCCGGACACGCAGCACCGAACTTGCGATCGACACGCGGATCACCCACGCATTCCATCAACTCAATGGCTATCTTACAGAACGGTCGACGTGGGGAGCGCGGGCGGGCGGCCCAACGCGCCTCAACCCCGTGGCCTATTTTTCGGCTGAATTCGGGCTTCACGAGTCGCTGCCGATCTACTCCGGCGGGCTGGGGGTACTCGCGGGCGATCACCTTCAGGCGGCCTCCGATCTGGGGGTCCCGCTCGTGGGCATCGGCCTGTACTACGCCTACGGCTATTTCAATCAGCGGCTAGACGTCGAGGGCTGGCAGCGCGAGGAATATCTTGAGGCCGAGGTGGAGGATCTTCCGATTGACGTGGCAACGGACAGCCAGGGTCGCCCGTTGCGGGTGCTTGTGGAAAACGGAGACGCGCAGACCTGGGCGCGCGTCTGGCGCGCTGAGGTGGGGCGCTGTTCCTTGATCCTGCTCGACACCAATGTCGAGGAGAATTCGGAGGAAGACCGCGGTCTCACGGGCCAATTGTATGGTGGCGATGCCCGCACCCGGCTGCGGCAGGAGCTGATTCTGGGCATCGGAGGCATGCGTGCCCTTGAGGCCCTGGGCATCCGCCCGAGTGTCATCCATTTGAACGAAGGACACAGCGCGCTCGCCACGCTCGAGGCCGCCAGACACGTGTTGGAACGCGAAAACCGGTCGTTCGAAGATGTCCGGGAGCGTGTCTCAAACCGGACGGTGTTTACCACGCACACCCCCGTGGAAGCGGGGCACGACCGGTTTCCGGCCGATATGCTCCTGGGCATGCTGGAACCCCTGCGGGCGCAGCTCCGAATTTCAGAGAAGGAATTGCTGGCGCTGGGGCGCGTCGACCCGCAGGATGACGGCGAGACGTTTTGCATGACCGTGCTGGGCCTGAAAATGGCGCGCTACCGTAACGCGGTTTCGGGGATTCACGAGCGCGTAAGCCGGCGCATGTGGCGGGGGCTGTGGCCCTCGCGGCCGGTGGAGGAGGTGCCCATTTTCCACATTACGAACGGGGTGCACACGCCGACGTGGCTTGCGATGTCGATGGCGCGGCTGTACAGCCGGTATCATGGGGAAGACTGGGCCGACCGCGCGCACCTGGCCCAAACCTGGGCTCATGTCGAAGAGATCGATTACGTTGAGTTCTGGGAACAGCATCAGATCCTCAAGACGAACCTGGTGGATTACGTTCGCCGCTGCGTGACGCATCAGATTGCACAGCGCGGAGGCCCGAGCGAGAGCTGCCCGTCGCCCGACGAATGTCTGCAACACGATGTCCTGACCGTGGGCTTTGCACGGCGCTTCGCGACGTATAAACGGGCCACGCTGCTGTTTGGCGATCTGCCGCGCCTCGACCGGCTCGTCAATCACAAAAAGCGTCCGGTCCAATTCATTCTGGCGGGCAAGGCGCATCCTAATGATTCGAACGGGAAGTCGCTGATAAAACAGGTCTACGATGTTACGCAGATGCCGGAATTCCGAGGGAAAATTGTGTTCATCGAGAACCACAATATCAACGTGAGCCGGCATCTGGTACAGGGGATCGACGTCTGGCTGAACAATCCCCGGCGCCCCCAGGAAGCCTGCGGCACGAGCGGACAGAAGGTTGTCCTGAACGGCGGCCTCAATCTGTCTGTTCTCGACGGCTGGTGGGCGGAAGCGTACGACGGGCACAACGGATTCGCCATCGGCGCCGGCGAGGAACACAGCGAACCGGAACAGCAGGACGCGTCGGACCGGGAGGCCCTTTTCGCCTGTCTTGAAAATGAGGTGACGCCTCTCTATTACGACCGAGACTCGGACGACATACCCCGCGAGTGGGTGGCCATGCAGAAACATGCGCTGCGCACGCTGCCGTGGCGATTCAGCGCGTCACGAATGGTGATGGATTACGTGCACAGCTGTTATCTGCCGGCGGCGGGCACTCTTACGTCCACCTATCCCGGGATAAACAGCCATCAGACGTAATCGCGCGAGGCACGATTCCCTTCCACTTTGCCCGGACGACGAAGCCTGACGCTCCCGAGAGGCAGTTCAACGGGCGGGCGGCGCGTGTGAGACTTCCCAGTACACGCCCAGCCGGTCCACGAATGCGCGCGGTTTCTCCGCGTAGAGCCGCGCTCCCAGGCAAAGTGCTGCCCGGCGGACCTCCTCACGTGGCGGCGAACAGGCGGCGGGTTCTGAGGCAGATGCGCACGAGCATCAGCATGACGGGCACTTCGATGAGCACCCCCACCACCGTTGCGAGGGCGGCCCCGCTGGAGAGGCCGAAGAGCATGACGGCGGTGGCAATGGCCACTTCAAAATGGTTCGAAGCGCCGATCATGGCAGCCGGGGCCGCATCCTCGTAGCGGAGTTTGAGGAACTTGGCCAGCCCATAGCCGATGACGAAAATGAGACAGGTCTGAATGAAGAGCGGTACGGCAATCCAAAAAATGGTCAGCGGGTTGCCGAGAATAACTTCTCCTTTGAACGAGAAGAGTAACACCAGCGTGATCAACAGGGCGATGATGGTCACCGGGGTCAGAACGTGCAGGAACTTTTCCTTGAACCACGCTTCGCCCCGGGCGGTGATGATCCACTTGCGGCTGAAGTAACCGGAGACCAGGGGTAACGCCACGTAGATCGCGATGGACAGCACCAACGCCTGCCATGGCACTGGGAGGCGCCCGACGCCCAGCAGGAAACCGCCCAGCACCCCGTAGAGCGCCAGCATGGTCAGCGAGTTGATGGCGACCATCACCAGCGTGAGCCCATCATTGCCACGGGCCAGATAGCCCCACACCAGCACCATGGCCGTGCATGGCGCCACGCCCAGGAGAATGCAGCCCGCCAGATAACTGCGCCAGAGCGGCACTTCGAGCATTTTGATGCCTTCGTGCACTACCACCGTGCCCGCGCCGTATACCGCGCCGGCCGGGAGATCGAGCCCGAAAGGCATCTTAACCAGATCGACGGCGTCCGGGCCGATGAAGCCACGGAACAGAACGCCGAGAAACAGCAGCGAGATTCCGTACATGGTGAACGGTTTGATGCACCAGTTTACGAACAGCGTCAGCAGCACCGGTTTACCGCTCTTTCCGGCCTTAATTACGCTCGCGAAATCGATCTTTACCATGATGGGATACATCATGGAAAACAGGCAGACCGCGATCGGGATGGATACCACCGGCGCGCCTTTGACAAAGATAGACATCCCGTCCAGAGTTTTTGCCAGCCCGGGGGCGATCCGGCCGAGGGCGATGCCGCCGACGATGCACAGGGCCACCCAGAGGGTCAGATAGCGTTCGAAGAGGCTCAGGGCCTGTTTCGAGGATGGCATGCTCGCGGCGTGACGGGCTGTTGTCATGGATTCTCGCTCTTTCATCGTTTCGGTCTGGACCTTCAGTCAACCGCAGCAGATGCACGTGAGACGCTTTCGCGCCACACCTGGGGCTTGTCAGGGGGCAGATTGATGACGCAATTCGAGATGATGACGCCAGCGGAATTGCCGGCCAGCGGCACGTGTTCGCTCTCGCCAAGTCGGAATTGCACGTTGAAGTCTCGCATGGTTGCATTTCTTTATTTCGCCATAGGACGAAAGATACACCCGGCCGAGCCCGGTTGCCAAGCGCCAGTCACGGCGCGGCATAGATCATCCACAGGCCGCCCAGAATCACCAACACGCCGCAGGCTCTTTTCAGGAGGACGGCCCCCTTGCTGCGTTCGTTCCAGTTGAGGTACTTCTGGATGACCCCGGTAAAAGCGCCCGCGAAAACGATAACGGAACAGTGGCCCAGGCCGTAGGCCAAGAGGAGCATGACGCCGTAAGCGAGATTCGTTGCGGCGAGCTTAAACGTGACGCCGAGCATGGGCGCCATGTAGGCGAACGTGCAGGGGCCAAGCGCTATCCCGAACACCAGTCCCAGAATAAATGCGGCCAGGGCTCCCTTGCGCTGGATGCCGACCTTTTCGGGACCGGACCATGGCATGGGAATCACCTCCAGCAGATGCAGGCCCACCAGGAAGAAGATGGCGGCGACACCAAAATTGCCGTAACGGCCCACGTCGCCCATCATGCGGCCGGCAAGGGCCGTGAGCACGCCAATCAGGCCGATGGTGATCAGGATGCCAACCGAGAAAAGAAGCGAGATCAGGAACGCCCGGCGTGTGGTCGAGCGGCCCTGGCTGTCGATGAATCCCACGATCAAAGGAATGCTTGCGAGATGGCACGGGCTGAGCACGATGCTTAGAATGCCCCAGGTCACGGCGGCGCTGAGCGCGAGAATGGCGTTGCCCTCGACGGCGCGGGTCAGTGTGGTAAACAGTTCCTGCATAACGTCTCCGGTCCCTGGGCCTGTGCAGCGGTTATCTGGGCATGCACTCGCCGATCTTGCAGACTCTGGACAGTTGTTCGGGCGTGAGCTTTATCTCCGCGGCCAGCGCCTGCTCGATGGTCATGCGGTGTCCGGTTGCCGCCGCATGGTCCTCCACCCACTTCCGCAGATTCGCCTCGCTCGTGAAAAAACCTGCTTGCAACATCCCGTGGACACGATCTTGCCCCCGGGATCATTTCGCGCGCCGGGCCAGGGTCTTTTTTGCCTCGAACTGTTCTCATGAGAAGACGTTGCCGCCGGGCCGGGCCCGTTCTGCCGCGGCGGCGTTTCGTTCGGACAACGCCTTGACCTCCGGCCGCCCGTCCTCATCCATTCCGTGAAGGTACGCGTCCTGGGGCCGGGTATTGGGCCGGGCGGGCGCCCAGCGGCTGAGCGCGGGCTCCGCGCCAGGCGCGGCCTCGAAATCAAACCCCAGTCCTTTCCATGCGGCGAGGATGTCCTCTTTGGGAAAGAACCCGGTGTGTCGAAACAATTCCTTGCCCGAAGCGTCGAAAAAGATCTGCGTCGGGATCAGCTGGATGCCGTACTCTTCGCCCGCCTGGGGATTTTTCCAGACGTCGATGAACTGGACCTCCATTTTTCCCGCATACTCTGTTTTCAACTCGTCGAGAATAGGGGCCATCATCTTGCAGGGGATGCATTTGTCCGCGCCCAGTTCCACGAGCCGGGGCAGGCCCTCCGGGAGAGCGGACGCCGCCACGGACGCTTCGGGCACAGGCATTTTCTGCGCCGCCTCCGCGGATTGAGGAGAGACCCCGGTCTCTGCCGGACCGGCAGCCGGTTCCGGGGCGGTGGAGCGCGATTTCAGCGCCAGGACGCCGGCCACCGCGGCGGCCAACAACACAACAACGAGGATCCTGGGCAGCGCCTTCATCAGCAAATCTCCCTGTTTACGCCGCGTTGCGGCCGGTCTGTCTGGCGGTTCTGTTTCCTAAATGTGCAGCATTCCCGCGAGTTCGGCGACACGACGGCCGAGGCCTTTCGCGGTGTCGATGCCGAATTCGTCCTGCGCGATCGAGTCGTTCTGGTTCCAGAGGGTTGCGCCGATGCGTCCGGAGGGTTGTCCGTCGCCGACGACGATGACGTCCTGGCCCATGAATCCGGCCTGGATCGCACTGAGGGTCAATTCCTGGCCGCCGTTGCGGGCTGCGCCGACGGCCAGGGCGCCGAAGACCTTGTTGCGCAACTCGAACCTGTTTTTCCGGAACGCCATGCACCGGTCGATGAAGGTTTTGCACAGTCCACTCATGTTATTGAAATACACCGGCGACCCTACGATCAGGCCCGCCACCGCCGGGTCACGGAGTCTCTCGGCTACCACCGGAAAGTCGTCGGTCTCGCCTTCTCTCAACGCCTCTCCGACCAGCACCTGAGCCGGTAGATTCAGACCGGCGAGTTCGATCAATTCCGTTTCGAGCGCGGGATTCACCTCCCGGGCCGCTTCGAGGCATAGGTTCAGCCCCGCCGCGGTAGTCTTGCCTGCCCGGAGACTGGTATTTACCGCGATGATTTTCCCGGGCGGAGCCGGTGCCTGTGCCAGCGCTCCTCTGGCCAACGCGCCTGTAATGGCCGTCGCACCTGCTGCCCTCAGCAGCTTTCTGCGATCGAATTCGTGTGGCATAGTTGCTCCCCCTCATCCGTTGCCTGAGTCGTATCCAGGCTACCTCAGCATCTTCTTCACTTCCTCGACCGACGGCGCCTTGCCGGAGACCTTCACCTCGCCATCCACGGCGAGCGCCGGGGTGATCATCACCCCAAACGCCAGGATCTTGTCAATCTCCTTCACCTTTTCGATTTCGTATTCGATGCCCAGCTCGCGCGCGGCGTTTTCCGCGGCCTCGGCTAGTTTTTGGCATTGGTAGCATCCTGTGCCCAGTATCTGCAGTTTTCTCATGCGTTGTTCCTTTCGGCGTCACGTTGCCGTGATGGCTCCGAAACACATCCCGGTGGCCGTGGCCATGACAATGACGAGCACAACAAACACGGCGGTCTTCTTCGTCCCCAATATGCTGCGCAGCACGAGCATACTGGGCAGGCTGAGCGCCGGCCCGGCCAGCAGGAGAGCCAGGGCCGGGCCGTTGCCCATGCCGTTGCCCAACAGTCCCTGCAGGATGGGCACTTCGGTCAGCGTGGCGAAGTACATGAACGCGCCGATGACCGAAGCAAACAGATTGGACCACAACGAGTTGCCGCCGACGAAGCGCACAATCCAGGAGGAAGGAATCAGGCCTTCCTCCCCGGGACGCCCCAGCAGCAGCCCGGCCACAAGCACCCCCGCCAGCAGCAGGGGGAGAATCTGCTTCGCGAAGGTCCACGATTGTTCCATCCACGACTGCATTTCTTCCGATTCGCTGTTGGCCGCTACAGCAAGTCCGAACACCCCCAGCGTGAAGGGGATGAGCGGTCCGCCGGGCGCGAAGAAGGCGGCTGGAATCACCAGCGCCGCGACCGCCCCGAGTTTCCACCAGCGAAGGCCGAACCACCGTGCGAGAACATAGGCCAGGGCCAACGCCGCTGCGCCGGTCAAGAGCCACTTGTTGTCATAGACGACGTACCAGAACCCGGCCGGCACGTCCGGCGCACCCCAGTTGGCGAACACCAACACACCCACCAGCGACGCAAAGTAGAGCGCGTTCTGCCATAGGGGGCGGACAGGCTCCGGCGGGGGCATGACCGCGGCCGCCTTCGCTTTCTCCAGCTCCTCCTTGCGGAAGATCAGGTGCATCAACAGTCCGATGACCACGCTGAAGACAATGGCCCCGATCGCCCGGGCAATGCCCAGCTCAAGACCAAGCACACGGGCGGTCAGAACGATAGCCAGCACGTTGATGGCAGGACCGGAATACATAAACGCCGTCGCCGGGCCCAAGCCTGCCCCCATGCGGTAGATGCCCGCAAACAACGGCAACACGGTGCATGAACAGACGGCCAGGATGGCCCCCGAGACCGATGCAACGCCGTAGGCCAGCACTTTCGGGGCGTGGACCCCGAGGTATTTCATCACCGACGCCCGGCTTACAAACACCGCGATCGCCCCGGCGATCAGAAACGCCGGGATCAGGCACAGGAGCACGTGTTCTCGCGCATACCATTTTGCCAGATGAAGCGATTCCATCACGGCCGTGTCGAATCGGGCCCAGCCCAGCGGGAGAAAGAAAAGCACCAGGAAGACCCCTGCGATCCACGCACACGGTTTCCATTCTTGCTTCCAGCGGGTCATATTACTGTCCTTATTGGCCAAATAACCAAGCATGGCGCCGCGAGGCGCCCGATAAATTGAATTCGTGAGCGTTACGATTCGAGCGCCGCCAGGGCCTCCGCTGCCTTTTGCCGTATGACCCCCTCAATGCAGGAAAAGATTTTCTGCACGCAGGGCGTCCGCAGCGTGTAAAACACCATCACGCCGCGTTTATCATCCTGCACGATGCCGGCACTCTTGAGCTGGGAGAGGTGTTTCGAGACGGTCGAGATATCCGCGCCAACCAGTTCGGTCAAATCGCACACGCACCTCTCGCCTTTGGCCAGTTCATCGACCAGGAACAGCCGGGTGGGATGGGCCAGGGCCTTGATGATGCGCGCGCGCGTCTCGTAGCGCGCCCGGGTTTTGGGGTTCATGGGAAGCTCCTCCGTTACTTGGTCATTATGCCAAATACGAAATGGTTGCGCAACCCCCGCCGGTATGTGGTCCCGAGGCCCGTGCCGCGTCACTCCCCCTGAGGCTCCGCCAGAGCCCGCACATTTACCGGAATGGCGTTGGCATCGAGGACGACATTCCGGTTATCGGGGCCGTCGAGATGCAAGAAGGTCTCGATATTTTCCCCCCGGCATGCAGCCTCGGCTCAGGACATCCCGGACGTTGCGGCATCGGGTAAGAATGGGATGTCCGGGCGCCGCCTGAGCGCGGCCGCACAAAAAGGCCATTATCACATTCTTCATTCACGTTACGGGCTTTGTCCCGCAAGCCGGTCGGAAAACCGTTTCAGCACCTCCATACTCTCGGGCGGGCTTTCAAAATTCCAGGCCTCGTGCACGTCAATCCCGTCGAATCCGTTTTCGAGCACGCGCGACGCCCAGTCGTTCATGCGCGGTTCGAGTGCCTCGGGACCTGCCGGGAGCCACTCCGAGAAGAGGTAGAGCTTTGTCTTGGAGGCACAGTATTCCTGGTAGTGTGCGGCGGCCCATTGAAAGAGGTCCTGCCCTTCGGCGAGCTGGATGTCGGGCTTCACCGTCCAGTAGGCATGGCCAGGGCTTGACGCGATCTCATAGTCAGCAAGCACAAACGCGTCGGCGATGCCTTCATCGACCAGGGTTTTCCAGTGATTGCTGTAGCGCACCACGTTGTGCGTGCTGAAATGGGGGTCGACCGTGAACTGGGTATACCGGCCGAGCTGGAGCCCGAGCCAGAGTTCTTTGCCCTGGGCGTGACAGAGCGCGGCGAGTTCCCGGTAGAGCTGGACGACAAAGTCGCCTTTAAGGTCGTGCCACGCCTCTTTGTCGAAATCGTCGGCGGTCCGGATATCGACGCCGTAGCACGCCTGGAACGCCTCCACGACGGGCTCTTCGTAGCCATAGAAGTCGGTTGTATGCGAATTGGGCATGTGACGGCAATGGGCGCTGGTCGAACAGTGAATGCCGTCGGCGCCCAGCGCGAGCAACTCCGTTGCCAGAGCCACGCAGAACGCGCGCGCCTCGGGGAACGCGTAACTGATCAGCCCCGGGAACCGCAGTTTGCCGTCGCGGGCCGTCCAGACACAGTGGGGATGCTCTTCCAGAAACTTGGACCGGTAGCCCGGATAAAAGTGGTCGTACATGTCGATCCAGATCAGAGCTTTCATCCCGCGTTTGTGGGCGGCGGTGATAAATGCCTCCGGCGGGTTGCACGATTCGATAAAAGAACGGTACCGGGCCATAACCTCTTTGCGGACAGCGATGTACGCTTCTATATCACCCACTGCGGCGCATTGATGAAGCCGGGCATGGTCCTCGTCGAAATGCATGGGATAGCTCAGCGCGGTGCGGAAGGGCAACAACCCCAGGAATCCCATGCGCACAAGCAGCACTTCAGCGCCGCTCTCGTGCAGGCTGCCCACGAGCGCGTCCACGTCGGCTTCAGTCATGGGTTCCGGGCGTCCGTGGACCTCATCGTTGACGTCAATATCCACAATTACGGTCGGAGCGCCGACCGCCGCCACGGCGATCAGAGCGGCAAACGGCAACATAAACGCGGGCATTCAATCTCCCCTCTCGTGCACCGGCAACCGGCATCCGGGTGTGACTGCGAGTTTCGTCTGTTCTAGCGAATCGAGCCCGGGAAAGCAAGGCCGGCGGACGCAATGCGGGGGTCTAAATGCAGCTAAGTAAATGATGTCAGGAGATCGTCCGGGCAGCTGCCAAAACGTGAATTCAACGAATACAGGGACCTTTGGCGTGTAAATGGAGAATATCTATAAAACAGATAGACAAATTCGACCTTTTGTCGTAAAATCGAGGTAGTGAAAGCCCGTGCAGGGAGATCGGGCTGCGTGGGTTGGCGTATGGGAGTTGCAGGGCAGAGCGCGCAACAGTTCTTGGGTCCGAGGCCTGATTTCATGCGCTATTGCCGGTTGCAGCCGGTTCAAGGCTGGGCGAGGCGCGCTGCTTTTCTCCCTGGCGCATAGTTCACAAGGATGCCAGGAATCCTCCCGGGCAACGCCACCCCTGAAACGCGGCCTCTCCTCTAACGAGTAGATCGTTCCATGGGTGAGCAAAACCTTTGTGTTGTTCCGGAAAGGAGGGCATTCATGAAGAAGCGTGGATTCACCTTGATCGAGCTGCTGGTCGTTATCGCCATCATTGGCATTCTGGCAGCGATACTACTCCCAGCACTCGCCCGTGCGCGCGAAGCAGCGCGCCGCGCCAGCTGCGCCAACAACCTGAAGCAGTTTGGCCTGATTTACAAGATGTACGCCAACGAATCCCCCGGTGAGAAATGGCCCCCCATGGAGCGCAGGCATGCGGGAAGCTGTCTGGACACCGAACCGTTTATCAACCAGAACCACGCGTTCCCGGATGGGCCGGCCCTGTATCCGGAATACTGGACCGACGCGAGCATCGCCAAGTGCCCCTCGGATCCGCAGGATGCGGATTTTGACTACTACTTCGGGGTCTACAGCGGCACCAACCAAATCGAACCCTGCCGGTTCTGGGACATTTCCTACCAGTATCTCGGCTGGCTCGTTCAGCCCAAACACTACCTTCCGGATCTGGACCTGTTGAACGACGTCAACTACGACCCGATGGTGAGCAGCCTGGTGTTCCTGCAAGGTGTTGCCCAGGGGCTGACGGTGAACGATCTGCCGCCCGGCTCGCGCCTGCCGCAGAATGACCCCCTGTGGGCAAGTCTTCACGAGAACGACATCAGTCTTCTCGACGGCCAGACTATCTACCGTCTCCGCGAAGGCATCGAACGGTTCATGGTCACGGACATCAATAACCCGTCGTCCAGTGCCTTGGCGCAAAGTGAACTGGTGGCCATGTGGGACGTTTCGGTGTGGGACCCACGTGGCGGTCCTCCGTCGTTCAATCACGTGCCTGGCGGCGGCAACATCCTTTATATGGATGGGCATGTGGAATTTGTCCGCTATCCGGGCGAATTCCCCATCTGTGTGTCCTGGGCAACGCTGATGAACTTCCTGTCGGAAGCGAACAATCCGTATTGAGGCCAGGAACGGGTGCGTCACGACGGCGGCGGCCCCAAGGGTGGATAGAAGCGGAACGGGCTCCCGGCCGATGGATTCGGCGGGAGCCCGTGTTTTTTAATGAACTTTGGAGTTTTAGGCGAACAAGGGGGCCAGCACCAGCGCGATAACGCACATGAGCTTGATCAGAATGTTGATCGAGGGGCCTACCGTGTCCTTCAGCGGGTCGCCGACGGTGTCGCCCACGACGGCGGCCTTGTGCGCTTCGGAGCCTTTACCGCCGAAATTGCCTTCTTCGATGTACTTTTTGGCGTTGTCCATGGCGCCGCCGCTGTTCGCGGTCTGAATGCCCAGCATAACGCCCGTGGCGATGGCGCCGACCAAGAAGCCGGCGAGGCCTTCCGCACGCAGCACGAGTCCCACGATTACGGGGGTGAGAATGGCCAACGCGCCGGGAAGCAGCATGCCGTTGATGGCACCCTTCGTGGCAATGTCGACACAGGTGGTGCTGTCGGGATGCACGCCTTTTTTGCCTTCCCTGAGACCGGGAATCTCACGAAACTGGCGCCGCACTTCGAGGATCATCGTATCGGCGCATTTTCCGACCGCCCGGAACAGCATGGAGGAGAAGAAGAACGGCATCATCGCGCCGATCAGGAGTCCGGCCAGCACGGTCGGCTCGTCAAGGGTCGTGATCTGCGCCTCAAGGCCGTTGGCCTCCCGCACCACGTTGACCGTCAACATGAACGCGCTCAGAAGGCCGATGGCTGCAAACGCGGCGGAACCGATGGCAAAGCCCTTGCCAATGGCCGCCGTGGTATTGCCGACGGCGTCCAGGTTGTCGGTGATTTTTCGAACGCTGGGATCGAGCCCCGCCATTTCCGCAATGCCGCCGGAGTTGTCGGCGATGGGTCCGTAGGCGTCAACGGCGACGACCATGCCCGTCGTGGCGAGCATGCCAAGGGCGGCGATGGCGACGCCATAGGTGCCGGCGAAGTAATAGGAAATGACCACCGCGATGGCGAGCGCGATCACCGGTGCGAAGGTGCTCTGCATGCCGATGGCGGTACCGTCCGTCACTGCGATGGCCGGGCCGGTCTGGCAGCGTTCGGCAAGCTTCTTCACGGGATTGTAGCTGCCGGACGTGAAGTACTCGCTAACGATTCCGACGATGATGCCGGACAGGATGCCGACCACGCAGGCCCAGGCCGGACCGAACTTGCCGTAGGGGACGCCCTCCAGGCTGAACGGTTTACCCGCCAGAGCCGCATACACGAACACCCCGACAACGGAAATAGCCGCCGCCAGATAGGTGCCGTTCATGAGCGCCTTTTGCGGATTGCTCTTCGCGAAAACTTTGACGTACATCACACCGATGATCGAGGCGAAAATGCCAATGGCAGCCACCACAAAGGGGAAGGCCGTGGCATAGACCGCACCCGCCGCCTCAGAGACCTGTGAAATCACCGCTGCAACGGCCAGGCTGGCGATAATCGCCTCCACATACGATTCCAGCAGGTCTGCGCCGAGTCCGGCTACGTCGCCCACGTTGTCGCCCACGTTGTCTGCGATCACCGCGGGGTTTCTCGGGTCGTCCTCCGGGATACCGGCCTCGACCTTACCGACGAGATCAGCGCCCATATCGGCGCCCTTGGTAAAGATGCCGCCACCGGAGCGGCCGAACAGGGCCACGAGCGACGCGCCCATGGCGTAGCCGTTGACCACCGTGGGATTGCCATCAAACATGACATAGACGATGATCAAGCCAAGCAAGGCGATGCCGACCACGCCCATGCCCATGACCGCGCCGCCGCTGACGGCCACATCCAGCGCGGTCCTGACGCCGCCCGACTGGGCCGCCGCGGCCGTACGGGCGTTGGCGCGTGTGGCGATGGTCATGCCCAGGATTCCGGCCAGCGCGCTCGCGGCTGAGCCGAAAAGAAACGCGACGGAGGTTCGCCAGTCGATGCCAAAGTCGGGCTTAACGACACCCACCGCAACAAAAAAGACCATGATCACGACAACAAACGCGGCCACATAGGTGTATTCGCGCTTGAGGAACGTCGCGGCGCCCTCCTGGATCATTTTTGAGAGGTGCGCCATGGCCTCGTTGCCCTGCGGCTTTGACAGCACATACCTGGCCAGGTACGCCACAAACGCCAGTGCACACAGGCTGGCGAACCCGGCTACGCCCAGAAATCCACTTTCACCCATTGGTCTCGGTACTCCCTTTGCCCTTCCCGGCGTGCTCCGGTTTCCGGGCATGTTGTGCGTTACGCCAAGCCGCGGGGCCCCGGCCTGTGCCGGGTGCGCGCGCACGCTTCACGCCATATCCGCGTCGTCAAAGGAAACGCCCGCCTGTGCAAGCGCCACACGGGCGGCCTGTTGTTCGGCCTCTTTCTTGCTCCCGCCCACGCCTTTTCCCGCGGGTTCGCCGTCGAGCAGGACTTCCACTTCAAACACTTTTTTATGGTCGGGACCCTCCGACCGTACCACCGTAAACTCAGGCAAGCCGATACGCCGTGATTGGCAATAGTGCAGGAGCCGCGACTTGTAGTCCCAAATCTGGTGCTGTTCCTGCAATATCACCAATTCCGGTTTGAGCAGCCGTACGGCAAACGCGCGGGCGGCCTCCCATCCCTGATCTACATACACGGCGCCGAGCAGGGCTTCGAGGCAATCCGCCAGCAAGGCTGCACGGGCGCGGCCGCCGGCCAGTTCTTCGCCTTTGCCCAGCCGGATCGCCGGCGCAATATCCAATCCGCGCGCGATGCGCGCCAGACAACGCCGGTTAACCAGCGCGGCGCGCATGCGGCTGTATTCACCCGGCGTGCGCTCCGGCACCTGCTGAAACAGCAGATGCGCCGCCGCCAGGCCAAGCGCCGCATCGCCCAGGAACTCCAGAGACTCGTAATTCTCGTGCCGGTCTTTTCGTTCGCAGGCGATGGAAGCGTGCGTGAGTGCGCGATCCAGGACGGCGAGGTTATCAAATCGTATCCCTAACCGCGACGCGAGCTTCCTCAGTTCGCGAAGTCGTACGGAGTCTTCACTCATACCGCTTAAGAATCAGCGACGAATTGTGACCCCCAAATCCTAGCGAGTTTGACATGGCAATTTCAATCTTGGCCTCCCGGGCTTCGTTGGCCACGATATTGACGGGACATTCGGGGTCCGGCGTGTCGTAATTGATCGACGGCGGCAGTACCCCCTCGCGGATCGCCATCAGCGAGGCAATGGCTTCAGCGGCGCCCGCGGCGCCGAGAAGGTGGCCGATCATGGATTTGGTGGAGCTGACCGGGGGCATGGATTCGCCAAATACGGTCAGTAAAGCGCGGCTTTCCGCGAGATCGTTGTATTTGGTACTGGTGCCGTGGGCATTGAAATATCCAATGTCTTCCGGGTTCACCCGGGCCTCATGCATTGCATTGTGCATGGCGCGTGCGGCGCCTGAACCGTCTTCGCGCGGCGCCGTGACGTGAAAGGCGTCGCAGCTTTCGGCATAACCCGCGATTTCGCCGAGGATTTCGGCGCCCCGCGCTCTGGCATGCGCCTCCGATTCCAGCACGAGGATCCCCGCGCCTTCGCCCATGACAAAACCGTCGCGGTCGGCGTCAAATGGCCGGCTGGCCCGCTCGGGCTCATCATTTCGCCGCGACAACGCTCTCATGGAGGAGAACCCCGCCAGACAAACGGACACAATAGCGGCCTCAGAGCCTCCGGTCACCATCACGTCGGCTTTTCCCCAGCGGATGGCGTCGGCCGCATCCGCAATGCAATGATTTCCGGTAGCACAGGCGGTCACGACGGCACGATTGGGGCCTTGCAATCCCAGGCGAATACAAATTTCACTCGAGGCCATATTGACCAGGGCCATCGGGGCCAGCATGGGCGAAACGCGCTTGGGACCGCGCTGCACCAGTATGGTCACCTGTTCCTGGATCGTGTCGAATCCGCCTACTCCACTGCCTACAATAGCGCCGCAGCGCTCGGGATTGGCCCCGTTGGCGTCCAATCCCGCCTGTTTCCACGCCTGGTCCGCGGCGTACAAAGCAAACTGGGTGTAGCGGTCGCGGCGGCGCAGATCTTTCGCTGACATACCCTCGGGGATGCAGTCTTCGGCCATGCCGCCGATTTGGGAGGCGTAGTCGGCGGGATCAAACCGGTCGATGCGGCGAACACCGGAACGTCCTTCGCAGAGACCTTTCCAGAAGGCCTCCACGGAGTTGCCCAGCGGCGAGACCACGCCCATGCCTGTAATAACCACTCGCATGTCTTACCCCGCTCAATGTCAAAAACCCAACCCGCGGTCATTGGACCACGGGCTGGGCGTTCCTTGACCTCCTCGTATAAAGAAGCGCTGAGAGCGTGCGCGAAACATCTATTAATTGTTGAGCTTCGATTCGATGTATTTGATCGCGTCACCGACAGTCTGGATGTCGTTCGCTTCGTCGTCGATCTCGACGTTGTACTCCTCCTCGAGCGCCATAAGCAACTCGGTGAGATCAAGCGAATCCGCACCCAGATCTTCGATGAAACGAGCGTCGTCGGTTACTTCCTCGGGTTTACGTTCCAGGTTTTCCACGACGATCTTCTTGACGGTTTCCGCGACATTGATCTCTGCCATCCGCAACACCTCCCTTCCGTAGTTGGAGCTTGCTGAACTCGTTGCCACCCAGTCACAGATTCCCCCTGGGTCGGATAAGCCGCAAGTATACCATCGGCAAGGGCGAATTTCTAGTTTTCGCCGATCAAATACTTTGACAAAGCGGTTGCGCTCGAGGATGCGCTTGAGTAGGATCGTGGCGGGAGAGTCGCGTGAATGGGGCCCCTTGGAGAAAGCGCGCGCAGCGGGAGGCATCAGGCATGTAACCGCGCATTGCGCCTGCGCTATTGTCGCGCGGGCTCAAGCACGCAGCTTTTTTTATAAATTGGCCCCCCGAGCTGACCCGGGGGATTGGTGCGGGGTGTGTGGGATGCCCCTGCGACCGTGCCGGGAGGTGAAACGAATGCAATTGGCGGACGTGTTCGAACAGATTCAGGAAAACGACCGGCAGGGTGACGTGGCCTTGCACTGGGACGATTCCATGGCGTGTATGCCGGACGTGCTGCCGTTCCTGGAACCAGACCAGATCGCTGACAACCTGGAATGGGGCGGGCTGGAGCGCTCGCATCAGCAAACCCTCGAAAAAGCCGCCCGGCAGATCGCGGAAACGCCCGCGTTGAACGCCCTGGCATGGCACGCCTGGCGCCGCCTCTACGAGTCGGAAGACCCGGTCGATTTCAATCATTGGCCGACGCTCGACGCCGCGATGAACGATGCAAGCGGATGCTTTTATCTGCTGCTGGGCCTGGCGATGGTGCCGGGCACCCGCGCCATCCACGAATCGCTCGGCGTGCCCAGTTCGGTGACGCGCGAAACCTGCCTGCAGGTGGCATGTTTTGCGGATAATTTCCGCCGGGGACGGCACGGCCGGCTGGGAATGTTCCGCGGCCAGCTGTTCTGGATGCGCAATTACCCGCAAGGTCGGTTGTTCCGGCTGGGACGTTTCGAGTACCGCCTCCAACCCCTGGGACCTTTCGTGCACGTGTTCCGGCATCGCGAACAGAGCCTCACGGTGGTCCTGTCCGCCGACGGGCGGTTGTACGATGATGCCGGCTACGCCGTACAAAGCGGCGCCGCCGGAAGCTGGCAGGCCGCTTTCACACGGTCAGACGAGGCCGCGCGCGGATTCCCCGTCCATCCTGCGGGGCACGTCCTGCGCCATGAGGTGACCCTGCCGCGCTCGGAATGGGACCACGTGGTGAAGCCCGGCGATACGATGCTGGACATCCACATCCCCTCCGGCGGCCAGATGACGCCCCAGAGCTGCCTCGACACCATGCGCCGGGGCGTCGAGTTTTTCCAGACGTATTTCCCCGACAAACCATTCAGGAGCTTCTGGTGCCATTCGTGGATCTTCGGGCCTCAATTGGAGACGATCCTGCCGAAAACCGCCAATCTCGTGAAATATATGCGTGAGGTGTACTTGTATCCCGTCTACTCGGAAGACGGCGGCTTATGGTTCATCTTTTTTCAGGACCAATTTGATCTGGCCACCGTTCCGCGGGAAAACTCGCTGCAACGCAGCGTGGCTCACTATCTCGAAAAAGGCGAAGAATGGCGCGAAGGCGGCATGATCGCCCTCGTCGACGACCTCGAGCAGTTCGGCAGCCAGGTCTATCGCTCCCGCTGGCCCGAAGTGGCGAACGCGCTCGGCCTCCCCGCGTAGCGCCGTAAGAAGAGGCCGTACGAAGACAATCTCCGGTCTTTCCGCCGGCCTGCGGGCGAGTTGCGCCTACCGAGCCGGCGCCGCGGGCAGTCGCCCTCGCAGTCGGGCAAAAATGGGCCAGAACCCCGCTTCTCGTCTAATTTTCTGCCTCAAAAACTGACGGATATTCGTCACTATTGCCGAGAATCGTCAAGACGACGCCCTGCCTGTGCGTTCACTTGCTTTCACTGGTTTTTTCTGCGGTCTGTAACTCTTTCTGTGGACACACCGTCGGCGTTTTGCCCGTCTTCCCGTGTCTGCAAAGGCGTTTGGCATGAACCGTGCTTCTATATTGACCAGACCCGAACGGGTGGGAGACCCGTCGGCAATGCGGAGGTGAATGGAATGAGCCGGTCGTGGATGCATCGAACAGACGCCTCGGGCGACACACCGTTGAATCGCGCCTTGAAATGCGGGTTTGAGGGGCTGGCCGAGTTTGTGCTGCGCGAAATGCATCAAAGCGACCATAAATGCGCCCCTCGCCCCAGGCCTGCCGATAGCTTTGGCGACAGGAGCGAGACCGGCGAGACCGGGACCCGAGCACCGGGGAATATCGACACGAAATTACACAAGGCCATCCGGGATGGATATCGGGACATGGTGGAGGCGATGCTTGTATTCGGCGCCGATGCCAACGAGACCAGCGCCTCGGGCATGACCCCGTTGCACTGGTGTGCGCTTACGGGAGACGCGGAACTCGCGGACGTACTGGTGGAACATGGCGCCAGGGCCGATGCGCAGGCGCCCGGCTTGGGTGGACTGACACCTCAAGCCGCGGCGATTTTGATGGGTTACGAGGAAGTGGCGGATCTCCTCAGCACCTGTGGAGGTACCTGCTGACATGAAAACTCGAACAGGAACCGCATGGGAACGGGCGATCGAAAAATGGTATTGGAAAGACCGGGACCTGGACAAAGGCTGGCTCAACCGGGAAGACGCATTGGGCGAGACCCCGCTGCTCCGTGCCATGCGCTGCGGAAACCAGACGCTCATCAACTTCATGCTGGGGCAGGACCGAGAGGATGGGCCGGCGGCGCCGGTAAGCACGCAGGAGGCGTCCCTCCAGAGTGCCGCCTATTGGGGAGCGGCTCAGGCGGTTCATGCCCTGCTCGAGAACGGCGCGGACGCCACCGGCCGGGATAACAGCGGCGAAACACCCCTGCACAAGGCGGCGCGAAACGGCCGCCGGGAGGCCGTGGAGGCCTTGCTGGAGCACGGCGCGCTGGTCAACGTGCCGGACGACCAGGGATTAACGCCGTTGCATTGGGCCACGCTGGCCGGCGACCCCGAAGTCGCGGAATTGCTGCTCGAGCAGGGAGCAGATCCGCGCGCATCGGCCGGGCTGCTGGGCGACCTCAGCCCGCGCACCATCGCCGGCCTCATGGAATATGACGAGCTGGTGGATGTTTTCACTGCGCACGGCGCCGCCGTGGTATAGCTCAGGGATCGGGGCCCGCGCCGCCCGGCGCGGCCGGCCCCGTCTCATGGTAAAACCTGCCCGCCTCTCCAGCCAGACCGCAGGTTTTGCCAGATGCGAAGCGTGGACGGCCACCGAGCGATGCCGGACCGCAAAGGTGGGCGGCTCGCACCGTAGTGCACGCTTCAAACCCAGCGCCGGGACGGTCTCACTACCGCATCTCGCCCTCGAGACCGTCCCGGCACCTTTCGTTTCCCGTATGGTCAGGCCGGGATAAGCCCGGGCACTTCACTGATGACGCGGGCAACCGGTATGCCCGCCGCTTCGAGCTTTGTGATTTTGGCCGCGGCGGTGTCGTCTTCTCCACCGATGATCGCGCCCGCATGCCCCATACGCCGGCCCGGAGGTGCGGTGATGCCCGCCATGAAGCCGACGATCGGTTTGCGCATGTGCTCCTGAAAATACCGCGCGGCATCCACTTCGTCCTGCCCGCCGATCTCGCCGACAAGCACGACGGCGCTCGTGCCGGGGTCCTCCTCGAACAGGCGGAGCAGATCGATGAAGCGGCTGCCGATAATGGGGTCGCCGCCGATGCCGATGCATGTGGACTGGCCCAGGCCCGCGTCGGTCAATTCCTTGACGATCTCATAGGTGAGGGTGCCGCTCCGCGATATGACGCCAATGCTGCCGGGGCGGTGAATGGCTCCGGGCATGATGCCGACCTTGCATTCACCGGGCGTGATGAGGCCCGGGCAATTCGGCCCGATCATCCGCTTGCCGGAAGCGGCCAGCGCGCGCCAGCCTCGAAGCACATCCATCGTGGGAATGCCCTCGGTGATCACCACCAGCATCTCCAGGTCCGACCGCGCGGCATCGAGCATGGCGTCGAGCGCAAAACGGGCCGGCACATACATCACGGACACCTGCGCGCCCGTGGCCGCCACGGCTTCCGCCGCTGAATTGAAAACAGGTACGCCATGCACGCGCTGGCCGCCTTTGCCGGGGGTAACGCCTCCGACGATGGCGGTGCCGTATTCCAGCATCTGCTGCGTGTGGAACGAGCCGTCGCGTCCGGTGATGCCCTGCACAATGACCCGGGTATCTTTGTTGATCAGGATGCTCATGACTGCCTCCCTATCTCGACGGCTTTCGCGGCGGCCTCTTCCAGCGTCGCGGCAGAAATCAGGCTGGCGCCCTCCAGCAGCCGGCGCCCTTCGGCCTGGTTCGTCCCGATGAGGCGAATCACGACGGGCACGGACACGGCGCACTCGTTCAGGGATTGCAGAATACCCCGGGCGATATCATCACAGCGGGTGATTCCGCCAAAAATATTGATGAGAATGACGTTTACCCCGGGATCTTTGAGGATCATCCGGAACGCAGTCACCACTTTGGCGGGATCGCTGCTGCCGCCTACGTCAAGGAAATTGGCGGGGTTGCCGCCAACGTGCCGGATGGTGTCCATGGTGGCCATGGCCAATCCCGCGCCGTTGACCATGCACCCGATGTCTCCGTCGAGGCGGATGAAGCTGAGCCCGGCCTCTCTGGCGGCGAGTTCGTCGGCGTCCTCGCTGTCCAAATCGCGGAGGGTAACGAGTTCCGGATGGCGAAACAGTGCATTGTCATCAAGCATGATTTTGCCATCGAGAGCCTCAAGGTCGCCGCTCCCGGTAAGCACCAGCGGGTTGATCTCGATGAGCGAGCAGTCCTTTTCCATGAAGAGGCGGGCCATGCGGGCCATAATGGCCGCGGCCTGCTCGGCCTGCTCGTCTTCGGGAAAGAGCCGGCGCGCGAATGCGGCGATCCGGGGGTCCTCTTCGAGCGAGGCCAGCTCCTCCGGGTCGACCGGCAGACGGAAGATCTTCTCGGGAGCGTCTCGAGCCGTCTGCTCAATATCGATCCCGCCCTCCGCGCAGCCGACAAATACCGTTTCACGGGTGCCACGGTCTATCAGGAGGCTCAGATACACTTCGCGCGCGATATCGACCGCCGGCGTCACCAGGATGGCGCGGACCGGCAGCCCCTGAATTGTCAGCGAAAGAATACGTTCGGCGGCTGGCGCCACATCCGCCAGATTGGATAGGACCTGGACGCCGCCGGCTTTGCCCCGGCCACCGGAATGGACCTGCGCTTTGAGCACTACCGGCAGACCCAGCGCCCGGGCCGCATCCACCGCGTCTTCCGGCGAAGCAGCCACGATCCCGCCCGACGCCGGGATGCCGGCCTCGCGAAACAGGTCCTTCGCCTGATACTCGTGGATTTTCATGCGCTGGCATACCTCCTTCCCCCTGCTACTCCCGTCGGGCAAGCATACTACGAAAGAAACCCGAATGCCTCTGGCCGTATTCCAAACAGCGCCGCCGCGGAATCCCGGAAAACCCGGCTCCTGCCTGCCTGCAGGCACGTTCACGTTCTACGTGCGCGCAACCTGTCGCCGCCAACCCGAATAGTCCCCGCGCATCCGCCCATCCCCGCACGTTCGTCTTCCGGATTGTATGGGCGGCCCCCACGCGGTTGCGCAACATGGATGTACCGAAGCAGCCCCGGCGCGGACGCGTAACCTGGATGAACCGGGGCAACCCCGCCGCGCTACCGTTCCGGAATGTAGGGGCAGACCCCTGTGTCTGCCCATCCGGATCGCCCGCGCATCTGCCGAGCCCCTGGCGTTCCCCTTCCGGTTGTAGGGGCAGACCCCTGTGTCTGCCCATCCGGATAGCCCCCGTGGC
This sequence comes from Candidatus Hydrogenedentales bacterium, assembly GCA_050950105.1. Lineage (GTDB taxonomy): Bacteria > Hydrogenedentota > Hydrogenedentia > Hydrogenedentales > SLHB01 > UBA2224. Next base: position 749,679 of record JBMNGZ010000001.1, read on the forward strand.
TGCGTTTAAGAAGGGCAGACACAGGGGTCTGCCCCTACGCGCTGCGAAAATCAGTCCCTGCGCGGCCGGCCAGCCGGATAGCCCACGCGCTGCGACGGGACGCTGCGAGCGGCAAACCACACCCCAAAATCCAACCTGAAAAACTCCACCCCCAAATCGGCTACCGCCGATTCACCCCCGCCCGCGGGGGACAGGTATCCTGGGTGCGCCGACGTCCTCGTCGGCACACGGTTCACCCCCGCCAGCGTGGGACAGGTGGTCTCGCGACCGCTGCGACGCGGCCGTATGTCGATTCACCCCCGCCCGCGGAGAATAGGTACCCTGGGAGCGCCGACGTCCTCGTCGGCACACGGTTCACCCCCGCCAGCGTGGGACAGGTGGTCTCGCGACCGCTGCGACGCGGCCGTATGTCGATTCACCCCCGCCCGCGGAGAATAGGTACCCTGGGAGCGCCGACGTCCTCGTCGGCACATGGCTCAGCCTCGCCCGCGGGGACAAGTGCACCGCACCTGGATCTCTCGAGTTGGGGTTCTTGTCTCCTCCGGTAGCGTGGCATGGACAGAGACCTGCATCACATGGCTTCGGGCTCGGCCTCTTATGTCCTCCGAAGAAGAGGACGGATCAAAAACCAAACCAAGCGCCGCGTATGCCGATTCGCGTTCTTGTGTCCCCCGCTGACGGAGCAAAGATGTATGCTTCGCCGCCACCACGGTTCCGGCTCTTGTGTCCCCCGCGGGCGGGGGTGGACACGCGCCCCGCGTGGCCGGGGGTGGATTGTGCGGGCAGGCCCCGTGACCGCGCATCCGGATAGCCCCCGCGGCCGCATTCCAGATTGCACGGGCACCGCCCAGGCGCTTCGAAAATCAGTCCCCGTGTGGCTGACCAGCCCTGCGCGTAGCCGTGCCGGACGGCTGATGGCTCTTCGTAGCGTGCTATACTGGCGATAACGGCATCATCAGCTAAGGCCCCGGCCTGTCGGGCAGGAGGTGAGCCATGAACAAACAGGTAGGATCAACCACTCTCGAAGTCGTGCTGGGCGACATCACAAAGGAGCGCGTGGACGCCATCGTCAATGCGGCCAACACGACCCTGCTCGGCGGAGGAGGCGTCGACGGCGCCATCCACCGCGCGGGAGGTCCGGCGATCCTGGAGGAATGCAAAAAACTGAACGGCTGCGAAGCCGGCGACGCCAAAATCACCACGGGCGGCCGATTGCCTGCCCGGTACGTGATCCATACCGTCGGCCCGGTGTACCGCGACGGCCAGCAGGGCGAACCCAGTCTGCTGGCACGTTGCCATTCCCGCAGTCTCGAAGTCGCCCTCGAAAACGGGGTTCGGACCATCGCTTTCCCCGCCATCAGTTGCGGGGTCTATGGCTACCCCGTCCCGGAAGCCGCCGAAATCGCGGTCACCACCGTGGCCGACCTTGTTCAGTCGAACGAAGGGCTTGAATGCGTACGCTTTGTGCTGTTTTCAGAGGATGTCTATCGCCCGTATAGCGCCGCCGTAGCCAATCTGCAGCCTGCGAGATGACCGCCTTCGCGAGACACCGGCACGGCACAACGGCGCGCCCAGAGAGCACGGGAGCAGCTCCTCGTAGCGATCCAGATCCATGCGCGCGGCGGCTCCGTCCTGTCTTTTCGTTCATCACCGCGCACCGGCGCGAGTTGAAAAGTGAAGGCAGGTACGGGTACAACCACGCATCGACATCAGGGCGCTATCGACAGGGGCCCGCAGCGAGCAAGGAGTTGATGGAATGACGTTCCTGGAGCTTGCCGAATCGCTATCCCGCTATGAAACGATCCTGGAACCAGACCAGGACGCTCCGGAATGGTGGGCCGGCGCGCCGTCGGTATGCCGGGCTAAAGACGGCATGTTCTATCTGGCGGCACGGATGCGCGAAGGCGATTCACCCCGGGGAAGCCGGGGCTACGAGATGCGCCTCTTGAAAAGCGAAGATGGGCGCGCGTTCACCCGCATCCACCGCCTCAAACGCGAAGACGCGGCCCTGCCCGGTTTTGAGCGGCCCGCACTGGTTCAAGAGCCTTTGTCGGGCATGTTCCGCCTCTATGGATGCACCAACCCGGGAACGGGCTGGTGCGTTTTCAAGCTCGACGACGTAGCCGACCCGGCGGATTTCGACCTCGCCACCCGAAAGACCGTATTGCAGGCGGCCCCCGTCGAGGAGGGATTTGCGGGTCTCGCCGGCTTCAAGGACCCCTTTGTGATTCATGCCAACGGCGCCTGGCATATGCTGGTCATCGGCTACGACGAGGTCGAACGGGCCTACCACCTGGTCAGTAACGACGGTGACCACTGGGGCTTTGCCGGGGAGAATCCCATCCTGGAAAATGCGGGCTGGCACAATTTCTACACGCGCCCCGCGTGCCTGCTTCCCCTGGACATCGGATTTCTTCTCGTCTACGAGGGCTCGAACGCTACCTGGCGGGATCCCGTATACAACATCGCCACGGGACTGGCCTACTCGCCCGATCTTGACGAGTTCATTGATTTAACCCCGGACGAGCCGCTGCTCAAAAGCACCACCCCGGGGCCGTATCACACCTGGCGTTATTCCCACTGGCTGCCGGTCGAGGACCGCTTGCATGTCTATTTCGAGGCGGCCCGGCCCAACAACACCAACGAGACGCGCCTGGCTGTCCTCCGCCGGCCGTAACCTGAAATCGAGCCTTACTCCAGACCGCCGTGGTTCACCAGGAACCGCGCCAGCTCGTCGTACCTCATCAGTCGCGCAATGTTAAGCGGCGTCAAATCCGTGAGCCGCGTATCCCGGGGATTTACCTGCGCGCCACGGTTCACCAGCAATCGGGCCAGATCCATACACCCCGTGATGGCCGCCCAGTGCATCGGGGTCAGGCCATGCTTGTCAGGCTTCTCAAAATTGTCGCCCCGCTCCATGCACTCGCGAACACCCTTCACATCGCAATTGCGGGCACACTGGATCAATTCCGATACGCCGGCATCGGGTTCGGCGCGATCCTCCGCCACATTCAAAATCATGGTTATCACGCGGGCATGCCCTGAGCGCAATGCCCTGGACGAAGGACTCTCCCCCACCTCATCCAGTCTATGCGGCCAATCCACGCTCACGTGCTCATTCCCTCCGAATTCATCGATTGGCAGGCCGCCCCTGCGGGCCAGCGTATGACATGGGCAGGTGGCCGCATTGGGCACAACACCGGACGCAGGACTCCGCCCTCCCGCCTCCATTTTTCGTGCGCGCTGGCGTAGTCCCGGGTGATCAGCCCCATTTTCATCCTCTGGGAGCGCATCCGCAGGATCTCAATGCAACCCCTGCACATAAATTGTAGCACAGACAGCCTGCTGCCGTATCAGCCGGCATGCGTAATTATCCATCGACCTGGCAGCAGCGCGACTTGAGTGCGGGGACTGGGGTGGATCGTGTGGGCCGCGCGGCCGGGTGGGAAACGCCACACCGTTGCGGCGGGATGCTATGAGCTGCAAACCACACCCCAAAATCCAGCCGCCAAAACTCCACCCCCAAATCGGCTATCGCCGATTCACCCCCGCCCGCGTGGGATAGGTGCCCTGGGAGCGCCGACGTCCTCGTTGGCACACGGTTCAGCCCCCCGCGGAGGATAGGTACCCTGGGAGCGCCGACGTCCTCGTCGGCACACGGTTCAGCCCGCCCGCGGGGGACAGGTGCCCTGGGAGCGCCGACGTCCTCGTCGGCACTCGGCTCAGCCCCGCCTGCGGGGGACAGGTGGTCTCGCGACCGTTGCGACGCAGCCGTATGTCGATTCACCTCCGCCAGCGGGGGACAGGTACCCTGGGAGCGCCGACGTCCTCGTCGGCACTCGGCTCAGCCCCGCCTGCGGGGGACAGGTGGTCTCGCGACCGTTGCGACGCAGCCGTATGTCGATTCACCTCCGCCAGCGGGGGACAGGTACCCTGGGAGCGCCGACGTCCTCGTCGGCACACGATTCAGCCCGGCCAGCGGAGGATAGGTACCCTGGGAGCGCCGACGTCCTCGTCGGCACATGGTTCATCCCCGCCCGCGGAGGATAGGTACCCTGGGAGCGCCGACGTCCTCGTCGGCACTCGGCTCAGCCCCGCCTGCGGGGGACAGGTGCGCCGCACATAAGTCTCTGGCCTTCGGGTTCTTGTGTTCCCCGAAGAAGAGGGCGGATCAAAAACCTGACCAAGCGCCGCGTGTGCCGGTTCGCGTTCTTGTGTCCCCCGCGGGCGGGGGTGGCCGCGAAGCGGCCGGGGGTGGATTCTTCGGCTTCCTCCGCCACGTCCACTTCTTCAAACACGCTCCGCGGGGCCGGGGGTGGACACGAGCCCCGCGTAGCCGCGCATCTGGATAGCCCGCACGCATCCGCCGATCCCCTGGCGTTCGCCCTCCGGATCGTAGGGGCGGCTCCCTGTGGCCTTCCAGGTTCCGGTAAGATCGTAAACGGCAGGACGATACCATCCCCGGTAAGATCGTAGATGGCGCGATTCGGTTTTGCGATTCAGTTCGATTCGCGTTCTGATTCGGGTTCTTGAAACGGAGCGGGCCAAATCGCTACCATATTAGTGCAATTCCCCTTGCGCGAGGGTGGCTTCCCTTCCTGCCGGCGCCGGGGGTGCAGAACATTCCGGCTGATTCTCAGGATTTAGGTGCAGAGCACCTCACGAAGGAGCATTGTCATGGCAGAACGAGTCTTCAATTTCTCCGCGGGCCCCGCCGCATTGCCGTTGCCTGCCCTCGAAGAGGCCCGCGAGCATTTGCTGGCCTTGCCGGGCGCCGGAGCGTCGGTGATGGAGATCAGTCACCGGTCCAAGGAATTTACCGCCATAATCGAGCAGACGCAGGCGAATTTCCGCACTTTGCTTCGCCTTCCCGACAATTACCGCGTGCTCTTTCTTCAGGGCGGCGCATCCCTGCAGTTCATCATGGCTCCCATGAACCTGCTTCAGCGTTCCGGCAAAGCCGCCGATTACATCCTCACAGGCGCGTGGGGAAACAAGGCCATCAAGGAGGCCAAACGGGTGGGCGAAGTCCGCGTGGCCTGGGACGGCAAGCCTGAAAAATACGTCCGCACACCCGCGCAGCATGAGCTTGACCTGAACCCCGACGCGGCCTATGCCCACTTTACTTCCAATGAGACCATTGAAGGCGTCGCGTTTTTCGAGGAACCGGATACCGGCGGCGTGCCGCTGATCTGTGATGCGTCGTCCGACATCCTTTCCCGCCCGCTGGACATCACCCGGTACGGGATCCTGTATGCCGGCGCTCAGAAAAACATCGGTCCGTCGGGTACGGCGGTGGTCATCATCAGCGACGAGATGCTGGCTCGCGTGCCTGAAAACCTTCCCTCCATGCTCGATTACAAGAACATGGCCGCGAACAATTCGCTCTACAATACTCCGTCGACGTTCACGATCTACATGATCATGCTCGTGACCCAATGGCTGCTTAAGGAAATCGGCGGGCTCGACCAGATGTACGCGCTGAACCAGCAAAAAGCCAACCTGCTCTACGACGTCATCGACGCGAGTTCCGGGTTCTACCGGGGCCACGCCCTCCCCGAATGCCGGTCCATCATGAACGTCACGTTCCGCCTGCCCAACGAAGAGCTTGAAGGCAAGTTCATCAAGGAGGCGGCGGCCAACGGGCTCGCCGCATTAAAAGGCCACCGTTCGGTTGGCGGTTGCAGGGCTTCCATCTACAACGCGATGGGCCTCGAAGGCGTGACGGCGCTCCACGACTTCATGCTCGAGTTCATGGCGAGTAACGGCTAGAGCATCTGGACAAACCATTCCAAGGGCACGCGCGCGGCGGCCACAAGCTCCGCGCGCGTGTTGCATCCGGGCCGCTCAACGCAACGGGTGCGCAGAGGAGGGCGGCTCAGCCCCGCGGAGCCAGGAAGAGGCCGCTGAACGCCGCATAACAGGCGAGAATTCCCGCCACGAACAGCGCCCACCACAGACCCACATTGCGGTACCAGGACGGCCCCAGGTCTTTGAATGCCGCGAGGCTGCTCCAGTTGATGGTCACTTCGTCCGTGACCTTCTCCGGCGGCGGAGGCGGCGAAAGCAGGCTCGCAAACACCAGCAGCAGCACGCAAAAAATCCAGTTGTAGGCCGAACGCAACGTAAACGCGGTCCCGCTCACGAACCAGTATTTGAAGACCACAAACTCCAGAAAGAGCCCGAACGCGATTCCTGCGGGGATGGTGATCGTGGCCGCAACAGGCGTCGCCCGTTTCCAGAGGATACCGACCAGAAACACGGCGGCGAAGGGCGGCGCGAAATACGCGTACAGGTTCTGAATGTAGTAAAACACCCCTTGCCCCAGCCATCCGATGAACGGCGCGATCACCATGGCGAGCAGCAGCACGGACGCGCCAATCCATTTGCCCATCCGCACCAGGCTTTCCTCCGAGGCGCCGGGGTTAATGAATTTGTGGTGGATGTCCAGCGTAATGATGGTTGATGTCGAATTGAGCACCGAATCGATGGTCGATTGAATCGCTCCGAAAAGCGCCGCCAGCAGCAGGCCGCGCATTCCCGAATGCAGCAGTTTGGTGACCAGGATCGCATAGGTCTGGTCCACCTGTTGCGCATCGGTGATCCCGGGCTCCATGGCAAAATAGATCAAGCCAGGAATCACTACGATGAACGGCATGAAGATCTTCATGAAACCGGCAAAAATGATGCCCATCCGGGCGTGCCAGTCATCTTTTGCCGCGAACACGCGCTGGATCATGAACTGGTTGATGCAGTTGTACCAGACGCTCACCGACAACCAGCTCAGCACGACGCCCTGCCAGGGCACGAGCTTGTGCGAAAACGGTTGAAAGACCTGCAGCCGATTGTAGTGATCCTGGCCGATCATCTCCTGCGCTGCGGCGTCAATGGCGGCCTTCCAGGCGGCCCCGTCGCCCAGATTGCGGGCGATCATGGTGCTCCAGCCCGCGAGCAGGCCCTGACCCTGGCCCAGATAGGAAAGCCCCAACACCGTCACCAGAACGCCGCCGATGACCATCACCAGCACCTGGAACACGTCGGTCCAGGCGACGGAGCGCAATCCGCCGTAGATGGCATAACTCCCGGCGACCACGCCCATCCCCACGACGCCCAGCACAAGGGTCGATACATTCACTCCGGCAATAGCCACCGTGTCGGGCCATGCAAACACGGCTTTCAACCCTATCGCCGATGCATACAGCACGGCTGCCAGGAACGCGGTAATGTTCGCCACGACTGTCAGAACGGCGAACATCAGCCGGCACGCGCTGTTGTAGCGCCGTTCCAGGAACTCCGGCGCGGTAAATACCCGGCTGCTCAACAGAAAGGGGATAAAAAACCACACCAGCACCGAAAACGCGAAAATGTTGCCCCATTCCCACTGGGCCACGCAGATGCCGTAGGTGTAGGCCGCCGCGATCATGCCGATGAAGTGTTCGGTCGAAATGTTGGACCCGACAAACGACGCTCCGACCACATACCACGGCAGACTGCGTCCGGCGAGAAAATAATCCTCGGAAGAGCGCTTTTGCGTTCTTCCGACGGCAAATCCCAAGACCACCAGCGTGATGAAATAACCGACAATCACCACGATGTCGAGGTTCGAGAATTCGGTCATGCCCCAACCTTTCCGCTTGCCGCGCGGGCCATTACGTTATTAGCGCAGCGTAAACCGCGCCGAGGAGCCGGCGAACCCGTGCACGCTCGCGGCGTACGAAAATTCCTGATCTGCCGCCGCTGAGTCGAGGGGTTCTTTCCCGTATCCAAGCGCGTCCACAATCGTCACGGCAGCCGGGGCGGCCAGCGCGGCGGCCTGCGCCACATCGGCCACCTTCAGGATCCTCGGCACACAGAGCCACAGCGGCTGCGGCTGATCGTTCTCGATAAAATAGCGGAAGCTCGCGAGGGGCCGCACCGCCTCGACCTCCGCAAACGTGTCGCTTAACGCCGCCGCATACAGCGCAAGCACGCCCGACGGTCCCAGCCCGATACAGCCAAGCTGCTCCGGAGCGATATCGGGGCGCGTTGTGAGGTAATGCGCCGCCTGGAGCACGTCCCACACCCGTTGTGCGAACAGCGAACGCCCCAGATGGACCCCGTTGCTCACGATCTGGTTCTGCGGATATTTGCCGGTGGTCTCACCCATGCCTCTCGTGTCCAGCGCAAGCACACAGTAGCCGTCGTCCAGCAGCTGTTGCGCACGCAGGTCCCCTCGCACCTCCTGCTTGTCGGTTTCGCCCAGGAAGATCACGGCCGGCGCCTTGCCTTCCGTCGCGGCGGAGCGCAGCAGCAACGCGGCCACCGTCATGCCCGGCTCCGTGGTGATCGCGAGCGTATCGATGCGGCGGCCGTTCCAGTCAAACGTATCCAGCGTGCGAGCCTCCGGGGTGAAATCGGCAGGCCGCCCACCAAATACCTCCCAGATGGCCTCGCGCATGGCTTCCGCCTGTTTCGCCCAGTCCGCCTTGTCCGTGGGCGGGGTCGTGTACGCGGCCCGCAAGGTCTCCGCGCGCTTCTGGTTCAACGAGACAACCGTTTCCGAGTCTCTGGGGATCCGGTTCCCGTCGAAGCACAGCATGTCCGGCGAGGCTGGCTCTTCGCCCTCGAAAGCTTCCTCGCTGATGGGGCTGCCGTCGCCCACGCCGAGCAGCCACTTGCCCATCCAGCCGTATCCCGCTTCCCGGAGCGGTTCTGACCAGCCGTGGCCCATAGGCACGTCGATATTGACCATCCGGTCCGCCGCCCCGTACATCCGGTAAATGCGGCGGGCGCGCTCGCAGGTCAGCCGCGTTCCGTCAATCGGGAAGATCTTGTCCTCAGCGCCATTGCCCGCCAGGAAGGGGCGCGGCGCGTTCAACGCGAGGATCTCAAACTCCTCCATGTGGTTCAGGATGCCCGGCAGGTGGTTGCAGATGCAGTGATTGCCCCCGTCCCGAATCCAGTCCTCGTAGGAGCAGACGAAACAGAACGAGGCGGCCGCGGCAAACCGTTCCTCCATCGGCATCGCGTAGAAAGTGTTTTCGCCCCCGCCGGAATTGCCCGTCAGGCCCAGCCGGTCGGGATCGACGTCCGGGCGCGTCACCAGGTAATCCACCGCCCGGATCGTGTCCCAGGTGATCATCCCCTCGTTGGTCTCTCCCACCAGAAGCGAGCCGTAGCCCATCGCGTGGTCGAAACCCGGCACTTTGCGCTCACCCTGGCCAATCGGGTCGTAGCCCAGCACAATGCAGCCCAACCGGACCAGCCCGATCTGTGCGCGCAGGTAGAGGTCGTAATTCTTGCCTTCCTCCATGGCGTGCCCCGGCACGACGACCACGGCCGGCGCGGGAAACGAGGCGTTGCGGGGGACGAACACGTTGGCCGTCACGAGAAAGTTCGGCCGGCTCTCGAACACCACATTTTCAATCGTATAGTCTTCGCGCTCCGCCCGGCCCGTCACCCGCGCGTTCAACGCTGTTTTCTCCGGCATCGGTTCCAGCCCGAGCGCATTCGCCAGCGCCTGTCTCAGGCCCGGCGCGCGTTCTTCCCACGCCGCCTTGTCTCTCGGGTCCTTGCGCAGCCGCGCCTTCGCGACACAGGCCTCGATCATGAACCGCAGCGCATCCGCCTCTTCCGGAACCTTGCCGCCGAACACTTCCCAGCGTCGGTCCGCCTCACCGGGGTCCGCCTTCAGATCGTTCGTAAGCAGCACCGCATCCGCCGATTCGAACCCGTCGTCCGCATCCCAGATTTCCACGACTGCCTCTCCTGCCTGCAGCTCGATTTCTCCGGCTTTTTCCCAGGTCCACTGCCGTTGCTGGCCCGTGTGCGTCGTTTCCAGCGGCGTACCGTTCACGTGCGCCCGAAGGGCCCGCCTGGAATTCTCCGATGTATAGGCCCGCACCCAAACCGCGTAGCGGCCGGCCTCCGGAACCGCCGCCTTGCCCGTCATCGGCGTATCCGCGACCTGTGGATTGGCGTTCGACGTGCAGAACCCCGTGCCCAGATAGCCCGAGATATTGGTCTGCCGCCGCCACGGCCCCTCAAAATCCTCCACCTGCATCAGCAGCTCCGCACTAAAGGCCGCAGCCGCCGAACACAGCCCCAACAAAATCGCAGACACCCATCGCACAGAAAAAAGCACCGGCATTTCTTCATTGCCCCCTTTCCGAACACGCCCCAACTCTGTCAGAACCCATGGTAGCCTTTTTTGCGCGAACGAGTAAACCGCCCGCTGTTCGCGCGGGCGGCTCGGGCTCAGGCGAGAGAGGGCTCCGGAAATGCCGGCAACGCGCGCAATTCCGACTTTTTCCGCAATGACAACGTGCGCCGGGGTCTGCTACCATAAAACCACCCGCATCGATCACGCCGGAGGGACTGGCGCAGCAACGGCGCCAGGGCGCCGGCAGGCTAACGCATTATGGAAAGGCCTACCCCATGAACACGACAAGATTTGTGCGCGCGGCGACCGTAGCAGCCTGGAGCCTCTGTGCGGCCGTCGCCGTGAATGCGGCCGTGACCTTCGAGGACTGCTTCCCGGCTCAGGTGGACCCCTTTATCGGCAACTGGACCGGCCGCTGGTCGGCGGACGAAGAAGTAGAGCCGGATATCGCAGCCCAGGTGGTCGCTCTGGGCAGCAACACCTATCAAATTCGACTGGGCTCGAGGCTGTTCATGCGCTGTCCGCCGATAGGCGTATTCGAGGCAAAGCGCTCCGGCGACACGATCCCCTTTGAGTATGCCGGCATCAAGGGCGAGATCAGCCCGGACGGCATAACGGGCTCGCGGGGGGCGTGGCAAGACCACCTTTTCAATGACGAAATATGTGCATGAGCCGCCGACACTCGGCATGGCGCCGCCGGAAAACGCTGTAGTGCTGTTTGACGGCACGAACCTCGAGCAGTGGCAAGAACCCAAGGGATGGGAACTGCTCGAAGGCGGCATCATGATGGTGACGCCCAAGGGCGACACGCTCGTTTCCAAGCAGTCGTTTACGAGCGTGCAGCTCCACATCGAGTTCCGCCTTCCCTATTTGCCCGAGGATCGGGGCCAGGGCCGTGGAAACAGCGGGGTATTCGTGCAGGGCGTGTACGAAGTGCAGATACTCGACAGTTTCGGCCTCGAAGGCTACTACGACGAATGCGGCGCGCTGTACAAGGTGTCCGCGCCCCGCGTGAATGCCTGCCTGCCGCCGCTCGCCTGGCAAGCGTACGACATCACCTACACCGCCCCGAAATACAACGAAAACGGCGAATTGACGGCTTATCCACGCATGACTGTCTACCACAACGGCATTCTGATCCAGGACAACCAGGAAATGCCGCAGATCACCGCCTGGAAAGAGGTGGAGCGCCTGGCGCCGCCGCCGCGCGAACCGGGCTCCATCATGCTCCAGGCCCACGGCAATTACGTTCAGTATCGCAACGTATTTCTCGTAGAAGTGCCGGAATAAGCCCCGCCCAGGCGAAGATACGGCCGGTGAAACGCCCTGGCGATGCTGCCCGGGCATCGTCGGCGCCCCATTCGGCTGAAACGGCTCCCGGCGGCCGGAGCGGGCTTCGTTCCGCCGTCAAATTGTCGAGGGCGGAGCGCATTCGCTATCATGCGAACGTACAGGGACTAAACCGAGAGCACGGGAATTATCCTCTCGGGGAAATGGGGACGTAACGTGAAAATCAATTATCAGGTGACGCCCGCCAGTCTGAAGCGGGCGCTGGACCGCTTTCTGGAACTGTCGGGCCGGAAGATATTGGCGCTCAACCGGGCCTGGGACCCGGCGAAGGGCTCTCCGGTGTTCACGCAACGTGGAAAATACACGGCGCGGGGGTGGACGGAATGGACCCAGGGGTTCCAGTTCGGGTGCCAGCTGCTGCAGTTTGACGCGACGGGCGACATGGCTTTCTTCACCATGGGTCGCGACAACACCATAAAGCACATGGCCCCGCATGTGAGCCATGTGGGCGTGCACGATCACGGGTTCAACAACCTGTCGACCTATGGAAACCTGCGCCGGCTGGCCCGGGAAGGCCGCACGGCCGAGACGCCCGACGCGCTGCACTTCTACGAGATGGCCTTGAAAACATCGGGAGCGGTGCAGGCGGCCCGATGGACCGCCATCCACGACGGCACGGGCTTCATCCACTCATTTAATGGTCCGCATTCGCTGTTCAGCGACACGCTCCGATCGCTGCGTTCACTCATGCTGGCCCACACGCTGGGCCATTGCCTCATGGGCGAGAATGATGCGCGTATTTCGCTGGTCCAGCGCGGCATTGAGCATGCCGCGAACACGGCCCGATACAACGTCTATTATGGCGAAGGCCGCGACGCCTACGACGTGCGGGGCCGGGTTGTGCACGAAAGCATTTTCAACACAACCGACGGCCGGTATCGATGCCCGAGTACGCAGCAGGGCTATTCGCCGTTCACGACGTGGACGCGCGGGCTGGCCTGGGTGCTCCTGGGCTATGCGGAAGAACTCGAATTTCTGAAAACCTTGCCCGATAGTGAGCTGGACGCCGTCGGGGGCCGCGCAGCCGTGCGCGCGATGATGCTCAAGGCGGTAAAGGCGGCCGCCGACTTCTACATCAAAAACACCCCCACGGACGGCGTGCCGTATTGGGATACCGGGGCGCCGGGGCTGCTGCAGATGCCCCGGCATCTACAGCAGGCCTCGAAGCCGGATAACCCGTACGAGCCGGTGGACAGCTCGGCGGCGGCGATTGCCGCGCAGGGACTGCTGCGGCTGGGGCACGTGCTTGGCATCAAAACCGCCGGCAAGCAGTATTACCAGGCGGGCCTGACCGTCGCGAAAACGCTGTTTGCTCCGCCCTATCTTTCCGAGAATCCGAAACACCAGGGCTTGATTCTGCATTCGGTGTATCACCGCCCAAACGGATGGGATTACGTGCCGCGCGGGAAGAAGACGCCGTTCGGCGAGTCGTCCATGTGGGGCGATTACCATGCCATGGAACTCGCGCTGTACCTTCAGCGGGAGAGCCAGGGCGGACCGTATCTGACATTTTTTGCGTAGCGGGGCGAGAAGCTGCCGTCCCGCTGCGGGGAACGCAACAGAGAGGATATTGCGATGAAAACGCACTCGGTGGGCATCATCATGAACGGCGTCACGGGACGCATGGGCACGAATCAGCATCTGATCCGGTCGATCCTCGCTATCCGCGATCAGGGAGGGGTCCGGCTCGGAGAAAATGAAACGATCCTGCCTGCCCCGCTGCTGCTGGGGCGCAATGCGGCGAAGCTCGAACGACTGTCAGAGGCGCACGGCGGACTGCCTTGGTCCACCGATCTGGATGCGGCTCTCGCGGACAGCCAGTATCCCATCTATTTTGAAACGCAGACCACGGCGCTGCATTACGACTGCGTGAAACAGGCTATCGCCGCGGGAAAACACGTGTATTGTGAAAAGCCCATCGCCACAAGCTCCGGAGACGCCTATGACCTGTACCGCCGGGCGCAGGAAGCGGGCGTGAAACACGGGGTGGTGCAGGACAAGTTATGGCTGCCCGGGCTTCTCAAAATGAAATATCTGCTCGATACCGGATTTTTCGGTGAGGTGCTGTCCGTGCGCGGCGAGTTCGGTTATTGGGTGTTCACGGGTGAAGACCAGCCCACGCAGCGCCCTTCCTGGAACTACCGCAAGGCGGACGGCGGAGGCATCATCGTCGACATGCTGTGCCATTGGCGCTATCTGGTCGACAACCTCTTCGGCAACATCACCTCCGTGAGCTGTCTGGGCGCGACGCACATTGGCCGGCGCTGGGATGAGCAGGGCCAGCCTTTCGACTGCGATACGGACGATGCCGCATACGTCACCTTCCTCACCGACCAGAACATCATCTGCCAGTTCAACTCCTCGTGGTGCACGCGGGTGCGGCGCGATGATCTGCTGACCGTGCACGTCGACGGCACCCGGGGATCGGCGGTGGCGGGATTGCGCGACTGCTTCGTTCAACCGCAATCGGCGACGCCGAAGCCGGTATGGAATCCCGATATCCCCAGTCCCATCGACTACCGCGCGAATTGGATGCGGATGCCCGACAACCAGGCCTGCGATAACGCGTTCAAGGCGGAATGGGAGCTGTTTCTGCGGCATGTAATCACAGGCGAGCCGTTCCGGTGGGATCTCAAGGAAGGCGCGAAAGGCGTGCAGCTGGCCGAGCTGGGGATACAATCGTGGCAGGAGCGGCGCTGGGTGGACGTCCCGGCCCTGGATTGAGGAGCGGGCACCGTGCTGGAACCACTGACCGATTTCTCGCGGCTGTGCATTCACACCATTACAACGAAGCCGTGGCCGCTGGGCGAATGCCTCGCCCAGTACCGTAAAGCCGGGGTATCCGGGGTGACGGTATGGCGCCAATGGCTGGAACCGCAGGGCCTGGACGAATCGGCGCGGATGCTCCGGGATTCGGGCCTGCGCGTCACCAGCCTCTGCCGCGGCGGATTCTTCCCCGCTCTGACGGAAGACGGACGCAGCAAAGCGCTCGACGACAACCGGCGCGCCATTGCCGAGGCACACGCCATCGGCGCACCGCTGATTGTACTGGTCTGCGGCGCCGTGCCGGACCTGCCGCTGTCAGAAGCCCGCAAGCAGATCGCCGAAGGCATCGCCGCGGTCTTGCCCGACGCCCGCGCGGCCGGGGTAAAACTCTCCATTGAGCCGCTGCACCCCATGTTCTCCGATACGCGCTCGGCCGTGAATTCGCTCACAGATGCAAACGACATGGTAGAGGAACTCAACGACGACCACGTGGGCGTGACCGTGGATGTGTATCACCTGTGGTGGGACGCCCGGCTCGAATCCGAAATTGCCCGCGCGGGCCGCCGCATCCTCTCGTTTCATGTGTGTGACTGGCGCACGCCCACGCGCGATCTGCTCAACGACCGCGGGCTGATGGGCGAAGGCTGCATCGATATCCGGGGCATCCGGAGCTGGGTCGAACAGGCGGGCTTCGCGGGCGACATCGAAGTCGAGATCTTCTCGGATGCGTGGTGGGCCACCGACCAGCACGGTTTCGTCGAGAAGATCAAAGAGGCCTACCTCGCGCATTGCTGAGGCCGCGCCACTGAAAACGGCTCGCGAGCCCGTGCAGGCAGGCGCCGCGCCCGGCGAACAGGCTCTACAGGGCGTGGACCAGCACGGAAACAGCGACCCCGTCGATCTCGACCTGCTTGCCTTCGCTGGAAGCTCCGTGGCCGATCGTGAACACCTCGGCGAGGACCTCACCCGCGATCTTGTCTTTGTATTCCGTCAGCACCGTAGCCAGCACGCCATCGTCCAGGGTGATCGCCAGCGAGATGCGGGTGTCGTAGGCGAGGCGCTGATCCTTCCGGATATCCTGAACGCAGCGGATAAACTCGCGAACCCAGCCTTCCTGCCGGAGTTCTTCGGTGATCTCGGTGGAAATGACGGCAACCATGTGGCGGCCCTGCGCAGCCGCGAACCCTTCTTTTGGAGAAAGGCGGACCTCGACCTCGTCTCCGGTCAGTTCGACGGTTTCGCCATCGAGGTCAAGCCTGAGCACTCCGTTCTGAAGCTCTGCGCACATGGCGGCGGTATCGCCCTGGGCCAGGGCCTTGCCGAGGGATTTGACCTTCTTTCCGAGACGCGGCCCTAGCAGCTTGAAGTTGGGTTTGAGCTCGAACGACACGTAGGCGTCCGGATCGTCGGTGAACGCAATTTCCTTGACGTTCAATTCGCTCTTGACCATTTCAATATGCTTTTCGAGTCCGCGGCCCAGGTTGTCGCTGCCGAGGACAAGCTCGCAACGGCTGAGGGGCTGCCTGACCTTGATGTTAGCGGTGCGGCGCGCGCTGAGCCCGAGGGTAACGGCCTCGCGCGCGGCGGCCATCTCATCGAGAAGTTGTGTATCGATGCGGTCTCTGCCGGCGCTGGGATAGGCGCAGAGATGCACGCTCTCGGGCGCTCCGGGCAAAGGTTTGCTCAGATTGCGCCACGTAACCTCCGCGAAAAAGGGTACAAACGGTGCGGCCAGCTGGGCCAGTTTCAGGAGGCATTCGTAGAGCGTCCAGTAGGCATTGGCCTTTTCGGAGGACCACCCGCTGGCCCAGAACTGTTCGCGGCTGCGGCGCACGTACCAGTTGGAGAGGCTTTCCACAAAGGCCTGGATGCTGCGCGCGGCCGGGTTACAGCCGTATTCTTCCATGGCCTCCCGGACATCAAGGGTCGTGCGATCGAGTTCATGGAGGATCCAGCGGTCGAGTTCGGCGCGCTCCTCGCGCGGCGCATACGGCGCGTCTCCCCCATCGCCGGAGGCCCCTGCGGGGTCCAGTTCCATCCGTTCGAGGAAGGCGGCCGGAGCCGTCGAGGGGTCGAAACCATCGAGATTGGCATAGATCACAAAGAAACTGTAGACGTTGTACCAGCGGATCAGCAATTCGCGCTGGACCTCTTCGACGTTGCGTTCAGAGAGGCGCCCCGTGCTGGTGGGCGGGTTCTTGGCAAAAAAGCTCCACCGGAGGGCATCCGCGCTGTATTTGTCAAAGAGGAGTCCGGGGTCCTGGTAATTCTTTAGGCGTTTGGAGAGCTTCAGCCCATCTTCGCCCATGATATGGCCCAGGCAGATGCAACTCTTAAACGGATGCGGATAGGGGGCCTTGTCCTTGCCGTGAACGATGGTGCTGATGACCAGCAATGCGTTGAACCACCCGCGGGTCTGGTCGATGGCTTCGCTGATGAAATCGGCCGGGAACCGCCGTCCAAACTGCTCTTCGCTGCCGGGAAGATGAGGGTAGCCCCATTGGGCGAACGGCATGCAGCCCGCGTCAAACCAGACGTCGATGACTTCCGGCACCCGGCGCATGCGCGCGGAGGGGTCTTTCGGGCTGGCATAGGTGATCGCGTCGATGTAGGGCTTGTGGATCTTGAGATGCTCGACCAGGTTGGGATTGGCCGCCTTGGCGCGCTCCCAGACCTCGACGCCCTCTACGCCGGGTTTGGCCATCAGTCCGGCATACGAGTCGACCGCTTCCATGTAGCCGGTTTTGTCGCAGACCCAGACGGGCAGCGGGGTGCCCCAGTAACGCTCGCGCGAGATGGCCCAGTCGACGTTGTTTTCCAGGAAATTCCCGAAGCGGCCGTCGCGGATATGTTCCGGATGCCAGTCGATAAGCCGGTTGTTGGCGAGAAACTCGTCGCGGTACTGTGAGGTTCGGATAAACCAGCTTCGGCGCGCGTACTGGATCAAGGGATCGTCGTCCGCACGCGGACAGAACGGGTAGGCGTGCCGGTACTGCTCGTGCTTGATAATCGCGCCGTTCTCTTTGAGCAATCGGGCGATGCCTTTGTCGGCGTCCTTGCAGAACTGCCCGGCAAAGGGGGTCTGATCATACGGATCCACATCGGTGACCCGCTCATCGAAAGTGCCGTCGGGCTTGACGTAACACAAGAACCCGATGCCCTGTTCCTGGCAGACGCGGTAGTCGTCCTCGCCGAACGCGGGGGCGATGTGGACGAGCCCGGTACCGGTCTCAAGTTCCACAAAATCGCCCGGGATGATCTGCCAGTAGGTGTCGGCTTCGCGACGTCCGTCGACCGTGGTGGGCGTGCCGTAATCGAAGAGAGGCTCGTATTTGAGCCCGATGAGTTCCGACGCCTTGATGTTCTTGATGACGTGGGCCTGTTCGCCGAAATACCGTTCGACCAGGGGCAAGGCCAGGATGAGGATCTCTTCTTCCCCCCCGTCAGGGGTATGGCTGACGGCCGCGTATTCGATCTCCGGCCCGACGGCGACGGCGCAGTTGCTCAAGAGGGTCCACGGGGTGGTCGTCCAGATAAGGAGGCTGGTCTTGGGATTGTCGAGGTCGAGCGCCTTGCGGCTGGCCTCGGGGAGGCCTAAGCGGACCGTGATGGCGGGGTCATCGGTGTCGCGGTAGCCTTCGCCGACTTCCCCGGCGGAAAGCGCGGTGCCGCCTTGCGCCCACCACCACACGACCTTGTGCCCCTGGTAGAGGAGGCCTTTGTCGAACAGTTCTTTAAGGGCCCACCAGACGCTTTCGACATAGCTCTGATGATAGGTGACGTAGGCCTGTTCGAGGTCGACCCAGAAGCCGATGCGGTCGGTGAGTTCCTCCCATTCGCGCTGATACCGGAACACCGACTCGACACAGGTGTGATTGAAGCGTTCAATGCCGTATTCCTCGATGGCCGCCTTGCCGCCGTCGAGGATCCCCAGCTCTTTACAGACTTCAATCTCCACGGGAAGGCCATGAGTGTCCCATCCGGCCTTACGCTCGCAATAGTAACCGGTCATGGTCTTGTAGCGCGGAAAGATGTCTTTGATGGTGCGAGTGAGACAATGGCCGGGATGGGGCATGCCGTTGGCCGTGGGCGGCCCTTCGTAGAAGACGAATTCCGGCGCTCCGATGCGGGCCTCCAGGCTCTTCTCGTAGATGCGGTTTTCTTTCCAGAACCGGATCACGTCTTTTTCGGCTTCTGAGAAATTGAACTGGGACGGCACCGGCTCGAAAGCATGGTCACTCATAACAAAAACTGTCCTCGCGTCGCGTGTTCGGGTCTATAGAATTGCGCCGGCAGGCGCCTCAAGGCGGTAATCCCGTGATTATCCGGATTTTCAGGGGAGTTTTTCAAGTAGAAGGCGTTCAGGAATTTTTGCTAGAATGGCGCGTCATAACAAGTTCAATCGTTTTAACACAGCCCTGCGGAGAGGTGGCCGAGTGGTTGAAGGCGGCGGCCTCGAAAGCCGTTGTGCTCCTTTTGGGGTACCGTGGGTTCGAATCCCACCCTCTCCGCCACCCTTTTTCCCACGAGCGCGGCCTGGTCACGCGCGAGCAGTAAGCCTCGCCGCTGCCCGCAAAATCCCCCGGTTTCGCTGCGGTGAACCGCGCTCCGCTAGACGAGTTCTTCCAGTTCCGCCACCAGGGCATTGAAGCGTTCCATGGCCGTAGCGACGGGAGCCGGGCTGGTGAGATCGACTCCGGCGCCGCGCAGGAGGTCGAGCGGGAATTTCGACCCGCCGGCCCGAAGAAAATTGAGATAGCGTTCGCGTTCTTTGGAACCGCCTCCGGCAACCCGTCTGGCCAGGGTGATCGCGGCAGCAATGCCCGTGGCATATTTGTAGACGTAAAACGCGCTGTAAAAGTGTGGGATCCGAAGGCTTTCCAGCGATAACGACTCGTCAAGCACGAAATCGGGGCCGAAATAAAGCTCGAGCAGGGCCCGATATTCGTTCCGGAGGCGTTCGAGCGTGAGGGGCTCGCCGACTTCGGCAATGGCGTGGATGGTCTTTTCAAATTCCGCAAACATGGTCTGGCGGACCAGGGTGCCCCGGATCTCATCGATCTCGCGGTTGATCAGGTACGCACGGGTCTTTTTGTCGTTCGCCTGCGCCAGAAGGTGCGCGCTGAGCAGTTGCTCGTTAAAAGTCGACGCCACTTCGGCGACGAAGATGGTGTAGTCGTAATCCTGAAACGGTTGGGTGCGGGCGCTGAAATAGGTGTGCATCGAGTGGCCGGCCTCGTGCGCCAGTGTGAATACGCTGTCGAGCAGGTCTTCCTGGTAGTTCATCAGGATATAGGGCGGCCCCGTGTAGCCGCCGGCGGAAAATGCGCCACTGCGTTTGCCGCGATTCTCGTAGCGATCCACCCAGCGCCTCGAGCGCAGGCCTTTCTCCAACGGACCACAGTAGGCGGCGCCGAGGGGCGCGAGCGCGTCCACCACCATGCCTACGGCTTCGTCGTAGGTCTGTTTCCAGGCGTTGCTTTTAACGATCGGCACGTAATTGTCGTAAACATGCAGGTTTTTTACGCGCAGAGCCTTGCGGCGCAGTTCAAGATACCGGTACACCGTCGGCAGGTTGTCATGAACCGCCTGGATAAGGCTGTCGTAGACGGACGAGGGCACGTTATCGGCAAACAGCGCCTCGTTAAGGCATGAGCTGAATTTTCGGACGCGGGCGTGGTACACATCCTGGAGCACGGATGCGCTCAACGATGCCGCCAGGGTGTTGGCGTGATCTTCGTACTCCTGGTAGAACTGCTCGTAGGCCCGCTTGCGCACGGCGCGCCTGGGGGATTCAAGCAGGGTGCGGAACGAACTCTGGGTAAGCTCGACTTTGACGCCTTTTTCGTCTGTTATGAACCCGAATTTGAGGTCGGCATCGTTGAGCTGGCCGAAAATGCGTCCTGCGGTTCCCGCGACCTCGCCCTGCAGGGCCAGGAGGCGTTCTTCGGCGTGCGAGAGGATGTGGGGGCGGTAGCGCAGGAGCTTTTTCAGCTGGAAGCGGTAGGGCTCAAGCTCCTTGGATTTCTGGAAGCGCCGCATGCGATCGACGGGGATGGCCTGAATCTCGGGCGCGATAAAGCTCGCGGCCTCGTTCGCAACGGTGGCCACATGGATGTAGCGCGCTACCATCGCCTGGTACGTATTGTTGGCGACATCTTCGGCCGATTTCAGAAACGCGTACGAACCGATGCGCTCGGCAAGCTTCTCGAATTCGGTCTGAAAATCGAAACAGGCGCGTATGGCCTTTGCGGAGCGGTGGAGCCGGCCGCGGAATGTGGCGAAATCGGCCGTCATGCGTTCGAGCTTCTTGAATGCCCGTTCCCAGGCGGTATCGCTCCGGTAAAGGGGCGTCAAGTCCCAAGTGTCTTCTTGCTTCACCGCGCTTCGCGGTGGGATTGATTTCGTCTTTGCTTCGGCCATGCCCTCTTCCCCGTTATGTCTTGATGCGTTTCAAACTGCAGCGCAGTATACAAGAGGCGGGAGCAGTGTCCCAAACACGGCCGCCTGATTCGAGGAGGGGCACGGTTTTCCGGGCCTGTGCGGCACAACGTTTGGGGTATGGAATTCGCGCCGGCATTTGCGTCATGATGCATGGACAGAACCCGTGGGCACTGCAGTCTGTGAATTTTCATCACCGGGAGGGGTAGCCATGGTCTCGATTCTTGTACTCTGGTGTCAGCTTGCGGCGGCCGACGAGTTTGCCCCGCGTCTGGACACGCTTCACTTCCACGTGGAGCGCCTCGGCGCCATCACGGTGCCCGAAGCGCAACAGGCGGCCAAGGCGGAGAAACTGGCTGAACTTGAGGCGCGGCTGGCCACCGGCGCGTCAAACGAAGACGAATTCACGGCCCTTTATCAGGCCATCGACGCGGCACGCATGTGGCTGTGGGCTCATGCGGCCGAACAACCGGCCAGGGCGGACGGTTCGTTTGCTGAGCTGGACGACCGGTGGCAGCTCGAGACGCCCGAACTGGTCTTACGCCTGATGAAAGCCGATTTTGCGATGGAGGTGGACGCAGACGGGCAGGTCTGGCGCTTCGAAGCGTCGGGGACAAGCGACATCCACAAAGGCGGGAAGGAATTCAGCCTCCTGGACGCGGCCCAACGGACCGTCGAGCCCTTTGCGCCGGGCTATGCCGTGGGCATGATGATCACGCTGACGGAATTCCCGGATGCGCCGGGATTCGAGTTGCGGCTCTGTGCCAATCTGATCGGCCGGGAGATCGTCTTCGAACTGGCGGCGGTCGAACACGAACGCGACCTGACCATGATCCGGTGGCCGAAAGCGATCATCCCGAAGCAGGCTCCGGGTTTCGTGTCGGTGATCCCGCGCATGCAGGGAATGCTGTTGCCGGGAGATTGGCCGCAGGCCGTTTCGGGGGGCGATCTGTGCAATTCGCGGTCGTTTTATATGCCCTGGTGGGGGCAGCTGGACGGCAGGGCCGGTGTGCTGACCATCCTGGAGACTGCCGACGATGCCGGCGGTGAATATAGCCACCCCGAGGGCGGCCCGACGCGTATTGCGCCGCGCTGGTACCCCAGTCTGGGCCAGGTACGCTACCTGCGCACGATCCGGTACCTGTTCGACAATGACAGCAATTACGTGAAGATGGCGAAACGGTACCGCCGCTATGTGCAGGAACAGGGCGATTTCGTGTCGTTGGCCGAGAAACGGGTGCGTACCCCCGGCCTGGACGAGGTCATTGGCCGACCCGTGGTGCATCTGGGCGCTCTCTACCATTTCGTGCAGGAGGCGTCGTTGTTTTACAAGGACCGCATCGAGAACAATCACCGCCTGCAGACCTTCGACCAGCTGGCGGACGGCTTGCGCTCGCTGAAGGCGGCGGGGATCGATAAGGCCTATGTTCATCTCGACGGCTGGGGGTTTTACGGCTACGACAACGGCCACCCCGACGTATTGCCCGCTGGGGAGGAACAGGGCGGCTGGGACGGCCTGCGCCGCTTCGCCACGACGTGCGAGGAACTCGATTACTTTTTTGCCGTGCATGATCAATACCGCGACTTCTATTTCAACGCGGTATCGTTTGACGATCGGCTTGCCGCGGTGCGCCTTGACGGTTCGCGCGAGGAGACGTCGACGTGGTGCGGCGGCCCCCAGACGATGCTGAATCCACGCTTCGCGCCCGGCTACGTCCGGCGGAATCACGATTTATTCGCCGCACACGAGATCAACGTGCGCGGCGCGTATCTCGACGTGTTTGCGGTTGTGCCCCTCGAGGAGAGCACGCTGCCGGCCCATCCCCTCACGCGCAGCGATTGCGCCCGGTACCGCCGTGACTGTTTCGATTTGCTCCGCGCGCGGGGCTACGTCGTGAGTTCGGAGGAACCCGCCGACTACCTGGTGCGGTCGCTCGACCTGGTCCATCACGGCCCGTATGCGACCTATCCTCATATCGGCGGAGGCGACGCGACCGGCATACCCGTGCCGCTGTTGAACCTGGTGTACCACGATTCGATCCTGCTGCCCTGGGAGATGGGCGACCAGGGCGGCTGGGGCATACCACGGGCCGACGCGGGATGGCTGCACTGTCTGCTCAATGCCGGACTGCCCTATGTCGGACCGGGGGCGAGCCCGGATCGGATCGCGCGCGTGCGCATGGCGGCCGCACTGGCCCAGCGGCTCGCGTTTCAGGAGATGCTCGATCACGAACTGCTCGATGGCTCCATCCGAAAACAGCGCGCGACCTACGCGGACGGCACCACGGTCACCGTCGACTTTGACGCGCGCAGCTATGTGATCGAGCCGGAAGAATAATCGGACACAACGCAGAATAACGGAGGATTCGAGTATGAGATGTACGGGTTACGCCCTGGGTTTGCTGAGCCTCGCGCTGGCGGGAGTCTGCGCGGCGCAAGACGTTCAGGTTGCCGTGGATCCCGTCACGCGATACTTCCACGTGACGTATCCCGTGCCGGCGGAGGCGCCCAGCGCCCTGAAGGTCGTGTGCGCCTGGGCGCCCGCAGAGAGCGAGGACTGGCGTCCGGCGCGGGTGATACCGCTGATCTCGGAAACGGCGATGCACCTGGCGCGTCCGGAGCAATACCAGCCGTGGCTCCGGGGCGAAGTGACGGAGCAGCGCGCCGCAGGTCTGAACCGTACCGTACTCTTCGATCCGTACCCCGAGGCCCAGACAGACGGGCGCGTCAACGCCCGGTTTCAGATCACTCTCAGCACGCCGGACGGGGAGGCACTAGCCACGTACATCACGCCGCTCCAAGCCGATAACAGCGATGTGGTGTATATCGAAGACTGGTCCGGCGTCTTTCAGCAGTACGCCCTGAAGCCAGAGGCCGGAGACGAATCGCAGGAGAACAGGCCGCAATGGGAGTGGCGCAACGGCGCAGCGCCAGAACAAGGCTTCTCCCAGGGGAATGTCCTGTTTGGCGAAAGACAGGGAGACGATCGGCTGCCGCTGCTGTCCTATCCCCTTGATTTGCGCGGTCCGTACGCCGTATTTGTGCGCACGGCGACCTCCCTGGGCGGGATCGCATTGCGGTTCACGGGCGAAGAGCGAACCCAGCGGCTGTCGTCGACCCCGGTGGCTCACGAACTATTGTGGCAATGGCGCGATCTGGATTACCAGCACCTGGTGCTTGAACAGCTGCACGACTATACGGGCCCGATCAATTCCAGCATCGATTACGTGAAGTTCGTGCCGCTTTCGCCCGAATTGCGCGAACGTCTGGACGGCCAATTCAGCGGAGGAACCGACAAGCTCGTCGCGGGGTACTGGGAACCCTATTCGTATGCCTTCAGCGACGTGGTATCAGACAATGCGTGGCACCGGGCTTACCTGGTTGCGTATGCCGAAGCGCGGATCCCCATCGTCGACATGCAGATCAGCCGCTTCGGCATGAAAGCCGTCTACGAGACGCGCGCGGGTGACCAGCTGCTGTATACGACCATGGGCGACCCCATCGGCGCCGTGCAGCGGCCGCTGACCGACAACGTCGGCCGCATGCAGCAGTACACCAATACCCTGGAGGCCTCATTGCGTGCCGCCCGCGACCTTGGTTTTTCACTGCACGCCAATTTTGGTGCGACCAACTGCTATCCCGGCAGCCCGTTGCAGGGCGATTTTGCGGCAGCGCATCCCGAATGGGTGCGCGGTTCGGCCCTGCGTTACGAGATCCCCGAGGTGCGGGCATTCATTCTGAGCCAGTACCGCGAAGCGCTCACCATCGGTGCGCGGGGATTGTCGCTCGATTTCTGCCGTTATCCTGGAGGCCTGGACACGCCCGACACAGGAAACGCGTTCCTGCAGGAACTCCGGGCACTGGCCGATGAGTTCGCCCGGCCGGGCGACCGGATTCCGCTCCTGGTGCGCTTCCCCGCGCACGGGGTTCGCAACAGCGAGCTGTTCGATTATGCGACCTGGGCGCGCGAGGGTTGGGTGGACTACCTGTGCCCCAGCAACATCCAGGGGCGCCACCTGCATGTCGATATGACGCCGTATTACCAGGCGGTGAAGGGCACCCCGTGCCTGGTATTGCCGGCCCTGGACGGCCTGGGCTGGGGTCAGCCGATGCCGGGACCCTTTTTGTGGCGCGTTCATCAGCTTTACCAGGAAGGCGCACCGGGAATCTATGTGTATCAGGCGGATTCGCGCGTGATCTCGAACGTCTACAACCGGCGCAGCATGCGCCTGCTGACCAGCAGCGCCGACGTGGCGCGGTGGTGGGACGAGGATGCGCGGATGCAGCCCCAGCGGAGCAAAAGGATCTACATCACCCCGGTCCAACAGATCGAAGGCTACGCGGTCTGGCACCGCATCCGTGCCTGGGTCGACGGGATTGCGCCGGGCCCGGTTGAGTTTTACCTGGACGACAAGCTGGCCCACCGTTGCGAAGGCCTGCCGTACGTGCTGGGGTCGGAAGGGTATGAGTCGGACAAGATCGTCCCCCCGGGCGACCATACGTTGCGGGTGCGGGCACAGGACGGCGATGGGTGGCTGGAAGAGTCTTTCACGATTCTGGGCGCACCCTGACGCGGAAGGAGCAGACGATATGAATACATGGCGCGGACTAGTTGCCGGGCTGGCGCTTGCTGTTGTTGTGGGGATGGCGGCGGGCGCTTTTGCAGACGAGAACGAAGCCCCGGTCACCCTCGACCAGATCCGGGCGCTCCGGCACGAAGCGGCCCACAGGACACGGCGGATCATCTACGACAACGACGGCAACGAACCGGTCTACTACCTTCAGACGGCCGATGCGGGCGCACTGATCGACAAACGGACGCGTGCGGTGGTGGGCACGCAGGTGGATACGGTGGTCTATTGCACCTGGAGTTCCGGATTCGGCCTCTTCACGCACAACACGAAGGTGGGCGAGATCTTCACCAGCACCGAGCCCGCGCCGGACGGTGAAAAAGGCTTCAGCTGGAACCAGACCCGGGCTTTTCTGGATCAGGGCACGGATCCGCTCGAGATCATGGTCAATTTCTGCCGCCAGAACGGAATCGAAGTGTTCTGGTCCATGCGGATGAACGATTGCCACGACGGCTGGGGCGACTGGTATTCGCCACTCATGTTCCCCCAACTCAAAAATGACCACCCCGAATGGCTGATGGGCACGGCCGAGAAACGGCCCGTGAACGGGCCCTGGACTGCCGTGGATTACGGTCAGCCGGAGATCCGCGACCTGGCGTTCAAGTTTTTCGAAGAAGTGTGCGCCAACTACGACATCGACGGCATACAGATGGACTTTTTCCGGCATCTGGCGTATTTCCGCGCGCATGCCGAAGGGCGGCCCTGCGGCCAGGCCGAGCTGGATATGATGTCGGAGCTGATGCGGCGCGTTCGCGTTATGGCGGACGAGACCGGCGCGAAACGGGGACGGCCGATTCTCATCTCGGTGCGCGTGCCGGATTCGCTGGAGATGTGCCGCGACATGGGTTTCGATCTCGAGCGATGGATGCAGGACGATTTGATCGATATCCTCACCTTGAGCTGCTATTTCCGGCTCAACCCCTGGAAGACCAGCATCGAACTCGCCCATAAATACAACGTGCCCGTGTATCCCTCGTTGAGCGAGACCCGGTTGCGCGACAAAGACGCCCGGTCGGAGCGGGCAAGCCTCGAATCCTACCGCGCGCGCGCCATGAACGCCTGGCACGCCGGTGCGGACGGCATCTACATGTTCAATTTTTTCAATCCCAACGCGCCGCACTGGCGCGAACTGGGCGACCCGGACCTGTTGGCGCCCCTCGACAAGGTCTACACCACGGGCGCCCGGGGCTATGGCAATCTCAGTTTCTGGTACAAAGGCGGCGAGAAATACATGAACCGCGATATCCTCAACCCCGACTACCCGCGTACCCTGGCCGCCGTCGCGCCGGTTTCAATCACCCTGCCTGTGGGTGAAGAGGTTTCAGCCCATGCGCCCGTGACCGTGACGTTGCGATTGCGGTTCAAGGAAGCCCCGCCGGCCAAAGCGATCGCGGTGACGCTCAACGGCGCGCCGTTGGCGGAGGAAGCGCAGGACGGCCCGTGGCTTGAGTTTCCCGTCGAGCCCGCGCTGGTCAAACAGGGCGACAACGTCTTTGCCCTGGGCGTGGCGGCGGGCGAGACCAGCCGGCCCGTATTGCTTGACCTGCTCCTCCGCGTACGCCACTGACGGGTGTTCACCGGGCGCCAGGAGGGCCCGGTGACACCGCCGCAGAGCGTCAGATGTGGAGAGCGCGCCCATCGACGGCCAATGCCGCCTCTTTCATGATCTCCGCCAGGGTGGGGTGCGCATGGATCGAACGGGCGAGATCTTCGCTGCTCGCATCGAATTCCAGGGCAACAGCGGCTTCGGCGATCAGATCGCCGGCCTGCGTGCCGAGGATGTGCACGCCCAGGAGCCGGTCGGTTTCGGCATGGGCAAGCATTTTGACGAAACCCTCGGTGTTGCCGATACACCGCGCGCGGCCGTTGGCAAGATACGGGAACACGCCCTTTCGGTAGGGCACGCCGTCCTCCCGGAGCTGCTCCTCCGTTTTGCCCACCGACGCGATCTCCGGGTGCGTGTACACGATCCCGGGGATGGCGTTGTAATTGACTTCGCCATAGCCTTTCACCAGGTTTTCGACGCAGGCCACGCCTTCTTCTTCCGCTTTATGCGCGAGCATGGGACCGGGAATCACGTCGCCGATCGCATAGAATCCTCCGGCGGAGGTCCGAAAATGTTCGTCGACCACGATACGGCCGCGCTCGTCGGTTTCAATCCCGACGGTCTCCAGGCCCAGCCCTTCGGTATTGGGTAGGCGCCCCACGCTGAGCAGCACGCGGTCGCAGGGCAGAGGATCCGCCCCGTCGATATCGACAACAGCGCCCTTGCCCTTCTTTCGCGCGCCCGTGACCCGGCATCCCAGACGGAAGGTCATCCCCTGTTTCTCGAAGACCCTTTGCGCCTTCCCGGCCAGCTCTGCGTCCATGCCCGGCAGGATCCGGTCGAGGTATTCGAGAACGGTCACCTTCGCACCCAGGCGGTTCCAGAGCGACCCCAATTCCAGGCCGATGTATCCCGCACCGATGACGACCAGGCGCCCGGGCACCGCATCGTAGGCCAGCGCATCCGTACTGGTGCCTACCTGGAGCCCGTCCACCTCGACCTTCGGCAGGGGCGCTGACCGGCTGCCCGTCGCGATGATGATATGTTGCGCAGACAGCGCTACGCCTTCTTTGCCCTCGACGTCGATGCGTCCCGGGCCGGTGATGCGTCCGCGCCCTTCGTAGCGTGTGATGCCGTTCTTCTTGAATAGGCCGGCCACCCCATTGGTCAGGCCTTTGACGATATCTTCTTTGCGCCGCATCATCGCGGCCAGGTCAAGCGAGAGGCCGGTAACCTGTACCCCGTGGTTCGAGAGCGTATCGCGGGCCTCGACAAATCGCGCGCTGGATTCCAGCAACGCCTTGCTGGGAATGCAGCCGACACGCAGGCAGGTGCCGCCGAGAGCCGCTTCGCTTTCGACGCAGGCCACGTTCAAACCCAGCTGGGCTGCGCGGATCGCGGCGACATAGCCGCCCGGGCCCGCCCCGACAACAATCAAATCATGCGTAACCAGGTTCATGGGGTCTCCTTCCGTTATCACGTGGTTGCCCGGCGCCACACGCCCGTCTGGCCAGCCCGCGCGCTACAAATCCAGGAGCAGACGCGCTGGATTCTCAACACATTCTTTGACCCGTACGAGAAACATCACGGCTTCCCGCCCATCGACCATGCGGTGGTCATAGGTCAGCGCGACATACATCATGGGCCGGATCACGACCTCGCCCCCGGCCGCCACCGGCCGTTCCTGGATGGCGTGCATCCCCAGCACCGCCGTCTGCGGCGGATTCACAATGGGCGTGGACAGAAGCGAGCCGAAGACACCGCCGTTTGTGATGGTGAACGTCCCGCCCTGCAGTTCCTCCAGCGCGATTTTGTTGTCGCGTGCACGGCCGCCGAAATCGGCGATGGCCCGTTCGATATCGGCAAAGCGCATCAGCTCGGCGTTGCGCAGAACCGGCACCACCAGGCCTTTCCCACTGCTGATGGCGATGCCGATGTCGTAATAATTGAATTCAACGAGCTGATCATCGCGGAACTGTGCGTTTATACCGGGAAATTCCTGGAGCGCCGCGATCACGGCTTTCACAAAAAACGACATGAACCCGAGCTTCACGCCGTGCTTCGCCGCGAACGCCTCCTGATGCGTCCCTGCGCAGCCCGATGGCCGCCGACAAGTCCACCTCGTTGAAGGTGGTCAGCAGCGCGGCCGTCTGCTGCGCCTGCACGAGCCGCTCCGCGATGCGGCGGCGCATGGGCGTCAGCGGGCGGGCAACTCTTCCCGGCGCTGCGCTCCCGGTGACGATCCCTCGCGACCGGCGACGCCCCGGCGGTCGCGGACGCGGGCGCTTCTCCGCGCGTGCTGGAGCACGTCTTCCTTCAGGACGCGCCCGCCCCGCCCCGTCGCTTTGACTGCGCCGAGGTTCAAGCCCCCGCTCCGCCAGGGCGCGTTTCGCGGCGGGCATCACGCGCTGCTCTTTCGCCGCGCCGCTTTCGTCGGCCCGTGAGTGCGCGCTCCGCTCCGCTGCGGCAGGCGGGCCCGCTGGCGTCGGCCGGCGCCGGGGCCGGCGCCGACTCGTCGAGGCGGGCGATGACGCCTCCCACCCGGGCGTCCTCGCCGGCGCCCACGAGCACCTCGAGCCAACACGCCCGCCACGGGGGCGGGCACTTCGAGCGTGGCCTTGTCGGAATCGATTTCCACAACGGCCTCGTCCTGTTTTACATATTCTCCCGGAGATTTCAGCCAGCGGGCTATCTGAACCTCTGTGATGGATTCACCCATCGCTGGAACCAGCAAGTCGGTCGCCATAAAGCTACTTCTCCTTCATCGCGCTGCTGCTGTTGTACACCACATGCCCGTGCGCGTCATCATAAATCCGCGAAAGCCTCCTCGAGGAGCAGCCGCTGTTCAAGCTGGTGGCTCGCGGCCGAGCCGGTCGCGGGGCTCGCCGAAGGCGCGCGATACACGCCGCGCAACGGCCAGCGATCGAGCAGCCGGTCACAGAAACGGACGCGCCACAGCCACCACGCCCCCATATTCTGCGGTTCTTCCTGCACCCAGACCATATCCGCCGTTGCAGGGTAATCCCGCAGGACTTCTTCGAGCTGGGCCTCGGGCAGAGGAAACAATTGTTCGACCCGCACGATAGCCACGTCGTCGCGCCCGCGAGCCGCACGCTCTTCGACGAGTTCATAATAGATCTTGCCGCTGCACAGGAGCACGCGTTTTATACGCTCGCCGGGGATGCCCATCTCGTCAGGCAGAACATGCTGAAACCGGCCTTGCGCCAGCTCGTCGAGCGTCGACACAACTTTCGGATGGCGCAGAAGGCTTTTCGGGGTCATCACAAACAAGGGTTTGCGCCACGGCCGGTGGACCTGGCGGCGCAGGCAATGGAAGAATTGCGCCGGTGTCGTCGGGTACACGACCTGGATATTGTCCTCCGCACCGAGCATCAGGAACCGCTCCAGGCGCGCGCTCGAATGCTCGGGCCCCATCCCTTCGAATCCATGCGGCAGCAGCAAGACGAGTCCCGAGAGAGCGCCCCACTTATCTTCGGCGCTCGTGATGCCCTGGTCGATCAGCACCTGCGCGGCATTGGCAAAATCGCCGAACTGGGCTTCCCAGAGCACGAGGCCATCGGGATACGCGCAACTATACCCGTATTCAAAACCCAGGACGCCCGCTTCCGACAGGGGGCTGTTAAAGATTTCAACCGGCCCCTGGTCCGGAGTGACATGTTGCAGCGGCATGTAGGTCTGTCCGTCGACCGTATCGACCAGCACGGCGTGCCGGTGGCTGAACGTGCCGCGCTGGGAGTCTTGTCCGCTCATGCGCACGCGCACGCCCTCCGCCGCCAGGGAGGCGTAGGCCAGCGCCTCGCCCGCAGCCCAGTCGAGCGGCTTTTTGCCTGCGGCCATTGCCTTACGCGCATTCAGCAGGCGTTGGGCCTTGGGATGTATGTGGAAATCGTCGGGAAGCACGGTCAGCGCCTCGAGCTGCGAAACGAGCGTCTCCCGGGCGACTCCCGTGTCAGGATTGGGCGCATTCTTTTCAGGACCCCCAAGATACTGAGACCAGAGGACACCCAGCACGCTCTTGCGTTTGGGATTACGTTTGCGCTCCTCGCGGGCCCGTTCTTCTTCCTTGCTTCGTGAAGCCGTAAACTCTTTTTCAAGAACAGCGCGCCGGCGCTCGGCGATCTCGTCGGCCTCTTCCCGGGAGATTCCCCCGAGTCTGAGCAGGTGTTCCAGATACCCTTCACGCACGGAGCGCCGCCGGTTGATTTTCGCGTAGAGCAGCGGCTGGGTGAACGCTGGCTCATCGGTTTCGTTGTGGCCATGCCTGCGGTAGCAATACATGTCGATCACAACATCCCGCTGAAATTTCCGTCGGAATTCCATCGCCAGGTCAATTACTTGGGCGACCGCTTCCGGATCTTCCCCGTTAACATGAAAAATCGGGATCTGCAGCATCTTGGCGACGTCCGTCGCGTAGACGCTCGAACGCCCTTCGGAAGGCACGGTCGTGAACCCGATCTGGTTGTTCACCACGACGTGGATCGTGCCTCCGATGCGGTACCCTTCGAGCTGACACAGGTTCAGCGATTCCTGCACGATGCCTTCGCCGGCGAACGCGGCGTCGCCATGAATCAGGAGGCACATCCCCCCTTCGCGGCGCAGGTCGCCGAGGCGGTCCTGCTTGGCACGCACCCGGCCCATAGCGACGGGGTTCACGAACTCCAGGTGACTGGGATTAAAGCACAGCGCCAGATGAAGCGTGTGGCCCGTCTCCGTGGTCCAGTCGCAATGATGGCCGAGATGGTATTTCACGTCACCGCGGCCTATATGGAGTTCCGGGTCTTCGTCATCAAATTCGCGGAAAATACGGCCGGGACTCTTCCCGAGGATGTTGGCGAGGACATTCAGGCGGCCCCGGTGCGCCATGCCGATGACGATCTCGTCGATCCGGTACTGGCCGGCCTTCTCGATGGCCAGATCGAGCAACGGGATGAGGCTTTCCGCCCCTTCGAGCGAAAAACGCTTAGCGCCCACGTATTTCTTTTGGATAAATTCCTCGAAAATCACCGCGTCCGTGAGCCGGGTCAGAATTCGGATCTGCTCGTTGCGGCTGAGCGCAATGCGGTTTTCAGTCCGTTCCATACGCTCCTGCAGCCATTCGCGGAGGTCCAGGTCATCGATATGCATGAATTGCACGCCGATGGACCGACAGTAGGTGTTGCGCAAGCGTTCGATGATTTCGGCGAGACTCAGGGTGTCTTCTTCCGTCAGGGTGGTTGTGGAAAACGGCAGATCCATGTCATGGTCGCTAAACCCGAAATAGGCGGGATCAAGCTCTTCCAGCGCCGAAACCGGCATCCCCAGCGGATCCAGCTGCGCCACACGGTGCCCGCGAACCCGGTAATTGCGGACAAGCTTGTCCACTTTATGCTGCATCGCTGCCAGATTGATCTCGCGCCCACAGATCTGGCATTTAATGGCCTCTTCCCAGTCGGATTGAAACCATCTGCGGCGCACGCAAGTATCACGGGGCGCGGCAGGCGCCGGGGTAAAATCTCCATTATCCGAGAGCTGCCTGAAATATTCCCGCCAATCCGCCGGTATCGAATCCGGATGGTCGAGATACTGCTCGTAGAGGCCCTCCATGAACTCCAGACTCAAACTGCTCAGTTCGGTTTCAGCATTGGCCATGTCGTCTCCGCCCTCGCCGCCCCGGGACTGCACAGCCCGGCCAGGCGCACCGTACCCCGCCTTCGTTGATCTGACCGCACAGAAGTTGTGTTGACCGCCCCCTCCCGCCACGGACGGCGTTTCTGCCGGAAACGCCGCCAATATTCAATACAATACGATGTCCGCAGCACACTTACCACAAAATCCCCATCGTCACCCTGCCTTAAACAGAGCGAAAACCGTGCCTTACGTCACCATAGGCAGAACCCCTGGGATTCGAGAAATGTTTCTTGGAACACACTTTAGCGCATTTTCGAGAAGTTTGCGCAAGAAGAACTGTGCAATCTGCGATTTCTACACCCTCTGCCCCGAGTGGCAGGCGGGCCGGGAGCGCTTTAGTCTGTTCATGGGTGGGTAGAGGCAGCGGTCACGCGACAACGCTCAGGCGAGCCCGGGCGCCGAATTGCTCCGCGCTGCGTTGTCGTCGCTTGCGGCAGGGTTGCCGCAGTGGCTGGGTTCAGCGCAGGTCTTCAGGCGGCGGGTAATGCCGGCGGCTGAACACCTCTTTCAGCTGATGGCGGCTGTGGTCGCCCGCAAGACGCAGCAGATCTTGTATCGATTGCGGGTACTCCGTCAATTTCATCTTCTCGAGAAACAGGGCGTGTCCGGCTTCTGCGCGTTTGACCATGTCGACGATGGCCTCAAGCATGCTGAGTCGATACACGGCGCCCGTCAGAATTTCATCATCCAGCACGGGGAGCGTCGTGAAATTCGTCCGAAGAAACACCGTGGCCATGGTGAACAAGTCCATCCCCGGGGTCAGCGTCTCGACTACGGGAGACATGAAATCGGCCACCAGCGCGCGGCCAATCTCTTGAAGTCGATCGTACATCTCACCGAGCAGAACGCGCAGGCAATCTTTTTCCGTCAAAATGCCCACCAGCCGGAAGTCTTCGTCCACAACCATGGCGGCATGCTCGCCTTTGCTGTGAAGTGAGTGCATCGCAGCGAGGACACTCATGTCGGGATGCACGACGCGGATCGCCGTTTTCATGATGTCGCGTGCTACAGGTACTGCTACCATGGCGCCCCTCCTTTTGGCTTTGCCCAGAGGGCCCCAGTGCGCGATTGGCTCTATTCGCGCGCCGGGCCCCAGTATAGCATGGAAACCGTCCGGCAGTGGGGCTCCGATCACGGTCGGCGCCTGGCTCCGCCCGGCAGCCGGGGTGGCGAGCCCTTTTAAGCGCGCCAAGGCACATCTGCTTTGAGAATGCGCCGCCGGTGCCGTACCATAGACCCGTTTGAGGCGAATACGTGTAAGAAAGGCAGGCAGATACCGTGGGCGAACTGGGAAAAGCGACCCGATTGAACCGCATTCTCGCCGGGAGAACGCGACGCGTGCTTACCGTGGCGGTGGACCACATGATCAATTATCCGGAGAAATTTCCCCAAGAACTGCGCCGGATGGCCTCGACGCTCGAACAGATTATCCTGGGCGAGCCGGATGCGGTAACCATGAACAAAGGCGCGGCAATCCGCCTCATGGCGCCATACGCGGGGCGTGTACCCCTGATCATCCAGTCGATGGCGCTGCGCCCGCACGAACCGAGCTTCGCGGACACCGCAACCGTCGAGGAAACCCTGGGGCTGGGGGCCGACGCCATCGCCGTGGCCATGTTTGTATACGGCGAGACGGAACTGGCCTACCTGCGGCACCTGGCCGAGGTCGTGCGCTCTGCGGCGCCGTTCGGGCTGCCGGTAATCCCGCACATCTATCCCCTCGAGAGCGGCGATGAAAAATATGCGATCGTGCACGACCCCGAGCACGTGCACTATGCCGCGCGGGTGGGATTTGAAATGGGCGCCGACGTGGTCAAGGTGCCGTATACGGGGGATATCGCATCGTTTCGCGATATCGTGGCGGACATCCCCGTGCCGGTGCTCTCCGCCGGCGGACCGCGTTGTGACAGCTTCGGCGATGCCCTCGCCCTCGCCCGCGACGTTGGAGAAACCGGCGCCGCCGGCGCGACCATGGGCCGTAATGTCTGGGGGTTTCCTGACATCCCCGAGGCCATCCGCTGCCTCAAAGAGGCTATCAACGAGGCCTGACGCCAAGGCTGCCGGTTTCCGCGGAAAAAGCCGCGCCGGGAAGCAAGGGTCTGAGCCAGCTCCCGGACGCGGCACGGCGTGTTGGACAAAAGGACTCCCATTGAGAAATTCATTGAGGGAGTCGGCAGTACATAAAAACCATTGATGTCGCCGCTGCGCCCCCGTTTCAGTCCGTTTCCCGAAGGCAGCGTGAATAACGGAGTGGTCGACTTTCTCCAGAATGCGTCCCGCGAATCTATTCCGATGGGACTGGCGTCAAAGCACACCGGGATTGTACACTGTAGCTTGGGACAAAGGGAGGACGGCGATGGGATCCATATCCTTTTCGAATGTTTCAATCGTTGTTGCTGCAGAGCACCATAACCCTACGATTCTCCATCCTTCTTTTCTCCAAACTGAGGGGATTGTGCCTGGTGACTGGAAGGTGCTGGAGGATCTTATTTGCACGCCGGCGTTTTCTTCCGTCAGCTATGCCAACGGCATTGCGTTTCGCGTCGAGCGAAACAAATTACAGATCGTCGATGGCGATCCGGATGGAGACGGAACCAATTCTCGAATTGCTGGGCTGGCCGCGCATTACGTCGAGAAACTCCCCCATGTGCGTTATAAGGCGGTTGGCGTGAACTTTGTTACCTTCTCAGACTGTGAGAACTCGGATGAATATATGGTTGCGCGTTTTCTGAGGCCAGGGACCTGGAATGATGATGAGCTGACGCCCATTTCGATGGGGGTGCAGCTGGCATATCAGATCACCGACGCAACCCTCAATCTGTCTTTGAAGCCGGGGCGTTCGAGCAAGCAAGGCGAAGAACCGGCCCGGGTGGGCATTGTCCTTGAAGGGAATTGTCACAGGGACACCCAAAGCACCGAGGAAGTGCTCACTTCCATTAACGGGTTCAAGCAGAAGCTCAAGGATGCTCGTGCGATTTGCGCGAGAGTCCTCGGGGCAGCGGGAGATGAGTGACTGATGACTACCACGACATGGGATGTTCCATTCGCCACGACACAGCAAACGCACTCAGCATCCAAGCTGCATGAATTCCTGTCTCTTCTGGTTGCGAAGAAGTCCAGTCAGCCGATTCAGGATATGATGTCCGAGACGACTTCTCAAGGCCTTACGGATGACGAGGTGGCGGCCAAGAAGGAGATCGCGTCCGCACTCCGGTTTTCGCTCCGGGAGACGCCGGAACTGGGGCGCTGGTCAATGTCCAGCGCTTCGCAAGAGATTCGAGAGCTGTGTGACATAGAAAAACGGATGCTCGTACTCATGGGGTCAATGCCGGCCGAGATAGAGCAGACAATGGGTGTGGAAGCCGAAATGCTGGATTGGGAAATGAGTTCCAGACCCAAGGAGCGGGAGAAGAGATCTCTGTCGGTTGCCCTGCACTACGCTGGGCGGGGAAAGCCCTTATTGGATCCAGACCCATGGACGTAGGGATGGCCTTCTGTGGAATTTCCTGAATACCGATGGTTCGCGGTGGTGAGAGATGACACCCTGGCACAGGGCGACATTCTTCGGGATTGCCCTGTCTTTGTTGTCCCCGGAGACTTGGACGTTGATTCATTGCCGGTTGACGAATCGGCTGAGCGAATACCAGAAGCGCGGTTTGAATATCGGTTTTTTGACGTAGTCGTTATGTCTCAAACCTGCGATCTCGTTAAAGGACGCGAGAAGCTGCACGACGTTCTTCTTTGTCCGCTCTATGCTCAATCGGATTTCGAAGAGGGAGAACTCGCGTATCTCGCTGGGTGGGAAAATGCAAGGAAGGGCAAGTTTCCCGCATATCATGTCATCAATGCCTGTGAACTTCCCAGACACGAATCAAGACCGTTGATCGTGGACTTCAGACAAGTGTTTTCACTGCCCCTGGCCTTCTTGCGCAGCTTTGCTGAACGCCGGGATGAGCGGATACGTCTTTTGCCCCCATACCGGGAGCATCTGTCACAAGCATTTGCTCGTTTCTTCATGCGAGTCGGTCTTCCCGTTGATATACCGGCGTTTAAGTAAGTCCTGTGTGGCTGCAATCCTTTCTCCCTTCGCCGCCGGAGCGCCTGAATTAACATCGTACGCTTATCGAAGCCATAAGGCGTGCCTTAAACGTCTCATTGTGATGATAGACTGAGGTTCGAGATGGCCTGTTCCCCGGAAGCTGTACCACGTTGCGTGAGAAAAACTGCAGGCTACTGGAAGCCGACATACATCTGCTCGCCAAATTGTGGGCGCTTGATACGCACCATCGGCCACTCAAATTACTCCGCGTTACGCAGGGGCATTTTCGGTCCGCTTGCGGCGCGGATGCCGGATGTTTCATGATACAGACGCCTCCAGAAACCTTTATTCCAGGAGATCAATGGAATGGCAACGACGATTGCGGTACCGACATGGTTTTATCAGCATGGCGACGCGGATTTCTCGCTCGATGTGCCTGAGGAAGCGTTTGGCGGCTGGAAAAAGGCGACCCTCGACCTGTCGCTGGAACACACGGCGGTCGTGGTCATGCATGCGTGGGACGCCGGCGCCTCGCCCGACCAGTTCCCCGGCTGGTGGCGGGTGGTCCCGTACATTGTGCGGGCAAATGCGATCATGGAGACGACCTTCCCGCCGCTGCTGGAGGCGGTTCGGCGCTCACCCATGCCGCTATTCCATGTTGTTGCGGGGGGCGACTATTACAAACACCTTCCGGGATACGAGCGCGCAGCTGAGCTGGCGCCGCGCCTGGAGACCACGGTAGAGAAGATCGCTCCCGACCCGGTCCTGCGAACGGCGCTCGACTACAAACACGAACACGGATACCCTCGGCCGCACAACGTGCCGGACATTCAACGGGGCTTTTCCCGCATCGATTTCGGTCCGCACGCCCATCCCCAGGGAGACGAGGGTGTAGCGGAGAGTAGCTCGCAACTCTATGGTTTGTGCCGCGCGCACAATATCACGCACCTCATCTACATGGGATTCGCGATCAACTGGTGCCTCCTGTTGTCTCCCGGGGGCATGGCCGAGATGACCTACCAGTACGGCGTCACCTGCAGCGCGTTCCGGCAGGCCACGGCGGCGGTCGAGAACAAGGCGTCTGCCCGCGACCAGTGGTGTAAGGAGCTGGCGCTGTGGCGTGTGGCGCTCGCGTTCGGGTTCGTCTACGATGTGGACGATTTCGTCGCCGCGTTGAAAACCAGCGGCAGCGCCACCGGGACGGCCCAGCCATGACAACCGGCGGGCCGCTCAGCGGGAAACGGGCTGTCGTGACCGGCGCCAGCCGGGGTATCGGCCGGCACATCGCACGGGCGCTGTGTGACGCCGGAGCAACAGTCGTCATCACCGGTCGGAACCGCGAAACGCTCGAAGCAGCCGCCGATGAACTGGGATCCGGCTGCCTGCCTCAGGTCTGTGACCAACGCGACCCGGAGGCCATCTCTGCGATGGCCGCCGCCGTGCTCGAAGGGCTGGGTGTGCCCGACATCCTCGTCAACAATGCGGGGCTGTCTCGGGGCGGACCTGTCGTGAGCCTGCCCCTGAACGACTGGAACGAGGTCATCGAAACGAACCTGACGGGAGTATTCCTGACCACCCGGGCGTTTCTACCGGGGATGCTCGAACGGAAACGGGGCGACATCTTCATCATCAGCTCGATGAGCGGCAAGAAAGGCGATCCGAACGCGGCTGCCTACGCGGCCTCCAAGTTTGGCCTCCAGGGCTTCGCCCAGGCGTTGCTCTACGAAGTCCGGAAATCCAATATCCGGGTCATGGTGTTGAATCCCAGCAGCGTGGACACCGGCGCTGATCATGGGCGAAAAGAGGGTGCGGGCCTGCATTTGCATGCCGCAGATCTGGCGGCCACGATCGTGCATCTGGCCGCCCTGCCGGGGCGCACCTTGTTTCGCGATATGGACATATGGGGTACCAACCCATAGGCTTGGATTAAATACAAATGCTTGGCCTGCGTCTGGATTCAACGTATAATCGGCGGGTCGGCGCGACAGCGTAAATCTGTGAAAGGATACAAAGGATGAAGCGGAAAACCTCAGTTATTGGGGCACTTGGACTTGCGCTCGCCATAGCGCTTTGCGGATGCGAGACCGTGCCGCGCGGAGCCGCTCTTGGCGGGGCTCTGGGGGCAGGCACGGGCGCGATTATCGGCCATCAGTCTGGGCACAAAGGTGAAGGTGCGCTGATCGGCGGCCTGGTTGGCGCCGCCGCGGGCGCCGTCGCCAGTGATGTCCGCGCACGCCGCACCAGGACGCCCGAAGAGACGGCCAAAGCCTACGATTACCAGCCGGCACAAGGCGAAATGCTCAAACTCGAGAACGTCAGCGTGCTGCCGTCGCAGATCAAACGAGGCGACATGGTCGAGGCGTCGATTCAGTACGCCCTGCTCGGGACTCCTGCGGGCGGCACAAGCGTTCGCGAAGCGCGAAGCCTGTTGCAGGGCGGGCGGGTCGTTGCCGAAATCGGCACCAAGAGCTTCACGCGGGAAGACGGCACCTGGGTGAGTGCCGTCCAGTTCAGTGCCTTCGACAGCCTCGAACTCGGCGAAGTGATCGTGCAGCAGGTCATCGAAACCGGCGCGTCGCGGGTCATGGGCACGGACAAGTTCACCATCATCGAGTAACGTCCTCTGAGACGTTCAACGCGGGCTTACTGCGCCGCCGGGATGTCTGGCGGCGTTTCTTTTTCCGGCGCCGGAAGGGGAACGACATCCGGGGGCGGGGTGTTTTCCGGTTCCCAAAGCGCGTCTTTGAGCACGGCCAGATACCGGTTCACGGCTGAGGCGCGGGAGGAATGGTGCAGCGTCTGAAGCGCTACGATGCACCCGTCCACGTCGAAAAATCCCTGCGTCAAATACGGATAGTGGCCGGGCTGGGGCGCGGGATCGGCCAGGTTGAGGTACACCCCGTGAACGCGGTCGAGCTGAAACTCCACGGGAACGGCGCCCGCAGCCCGTTGCGGCTCGGAAAGGCCGTCTCTCCAGCGCTCCAGCTCTTCGGCAAACCAGGCGTCGGCTCCGAAGCCCGGCATCATGCCCGATACGCCCATCACGGTCAGGAGGGTCACGTAGGATTCCGGGCCTGTGCCTTCCAGACGGACCGCCGCGCCTCCCGGCACGCTCGATTCCGCTTGGGTTGCCGCCGTTTCAGCGGGAACCGCCAGGGTGAGCACGCCCCGGCCGGGTACGACCAGGGCAAAGACCGCGTTCGCCTCCGGTATTGCGCTCGCAGCATCCGCGGGGCTCTCTGAGGCCGCACTCAGGGGCATGGCGTCCGATGGCGTTGCCGGGCTTCCCCGCCGGGGACCATCACAACCCGCCGCCAGGATTAACACCGCCGCAACCACAACCAAACGCATGCGCCTCATCCTCAACCTGACCTCCGCCCGCCGCGGCGGTGCCGGGCGGCCCACCACGTCCACCAGGCATCCCGGTGCGCTGTTGTCATCCCGGCCTCCAGAAATGTAGCGCATTCGTGAAATCACCATCCCGTACGTTTGCCAAAAACCTATCTTGGGCACTCCCTTCGGGAATTGCAACGATTTTTCCTGTTTCGGTTGCAAATTCAAAGAAGAATGCGCAATCATAGAGCGGTGTATGTGAGAATCCGGGTTTTCTTGGCACCATTTCCATCAGACCCACTACCCGCAGCAGAGGAGGTTGACAATATGAGCATAAGCCGCAGGAAGTTTCTCGGCACCACCGCATCGGCGGTGATCGTGGCTGGAACGATGGCCAAAGGGCGCGTATTCGGCGCCAACGACCGCGTCAACGTGTGCGTCATGGGCATCAACAGCCGTGGCAATAGCCACATCAAGGCGTTCAATTCAATCCGCCAGGCGCGGGTGGCTGCTCTGTGCGAAGTCGATACCACGCTGTTCGACAGCCGCCTGGAAGAGTATTTCAAACGAGCGAACCTCTCGGTACCCAAAACCTATGCCGACATCCGGGAAGCGCTCGAAGATAAAGACATCGACGCCATCTCGACCGCGACACCCAACCACTGGCATTCGCTGGCCACTGTCTGGGCCTGCCAGGCCGGCAAAGACATGTACGTCGAGAAACCCATGACCCACAACATCTATGAAGGCCTCAAAGTGGTCGAGGCCGCGAAAAAATACAACCGCATCGTCCAGCACGGCACGCAGCTCCGAAGCAATCCGGGATTTCAGGAAGGCATCCAACTGCTCAAGGACGGCTTTATTGGCGACGTGTACATGGCCCGTTGCGTGTGCTACAAATGGCGTGACGACATTGGCAAGGGCGTCCCGGGCGAGCCGCCAGACACGCTCCGGTGGGACCTCTGGCAGGGCCCGGCCAAGGAAAAGCCGTTTATGGTGAAGGAGGCCAATCCCCAGGAAGGCATCTTCGTGCCGTATAACTGGCACTGGGTATGGGAATACGGCAACGGCGACATCGGGAACCAGGGCGTCCACCAGCTGGATGCTGCGCGCTGGGGCCTGGGCGTTGACATCCCCTACCGGGTCTCGTCCATGGGCGGCATGTTCCTGTGGGATGACGCCAAGGAAGTCTACAACGTCTCCTCGTCGTCGTTCCTGTTCAAGGGCGCCGACGGCAAAGACAAGATCATGACGCTCGAAGTGCGGCCGTGGTACACGAATGACGAAATGGGCGGCACTTCATTTGGCGTGATGTTCTACGGCTCGGAAGGCGTCATCTCCTTCCCGAGCTATTCCGGATACCTCGCCTACAAGTACAAGACGTACGGCAAAAGCGAGTTGCAACCGGCGCAAAAACGCATGGAAGGCAGCGACAAGAACCATTACCAGAATTTCATTGATTGCGTGATCAGCCGCGACGCCAGCAAGATCACGGCGCCCCCGATCGAAGGGCATTACTCGTCGGCATTGTCGCACTACGCGCTCACGGGCGCGCGCATCAACCGCGTGCTCGAGATCAACGACCAAACCGGCGATATCACCAACATCGACTGGACGGCTATTCCGGGCGTGGCCGAGGAAGAAGCCACCCTGTACCTCAAACGTGACTATCGCGAAGGATTCGAGATCCGCGACGAAGTCTGATCACATCCGCATGAAAATGCAGCACGCCCGGTGCGGCTCCAGCCCGCCGGGCGTGCCCTTTTTGTACTGTCGCTCCGCCGGCGATAGCCGCAAGCCAGCGCTGCAGAGCCTGCCCGTAGCAGGGGGGCTTTCCGGGCCGGCTTGCTTTAGGTATCCGGTTTTCCAATAGAATGAGGCGAGGAGCACACAGAAACCGGCGCTGAGGGGACTCGGCTGTGGGAACCCTTCT
This sequence comes from Candidatus Hydrogenedentales bacterium, assembly GCA_050950105.1. Classification (GTDB taxonomy): domain Bacteria; phylum Hydrogenedentota; class Hydrogenedentia; order Hydrogenedentales; family SLHB01; genus UBA2224. The sequence continues at coordinate 791,547 of JBMNGZ010000001.1, forward strand.
CAACATAATCGCGATTGTCCACGAGGTGGGCAACTGGATCATCCGCGTCAGCATGCTGCTGGCCATTACACGCCGGCACCGCCCGCAATCGGCCATGGTGTGGCTGCTGGTGGTCTTCTTCTCGCCCTGGTTCGGGCTGGTGCTGTACGCCTTTCTGGGCTCGAATCGGCTGCCCCGGCAACGTGTCGAGCGACACAGGCGCTTTCTGGCCCGCATTGACGCCCTGCGCAGCCGTATCATCGGGAGCCCGGGCAGCATGTACCCTCCGCTCGAACCCGCCTTCGCCTCCACCGTGCGCCTGGCGCAACGGCTGGGCCACATGCCCGTTCTGGGTGGCAATCACGCCGACATCATCTGCGACAACGACGCTTTTCTTGATCGCATCATCGCCGACATCGATCGTGCTGCGCATCACGTGCACGCGCTGTACTACATCTTCGGAGACGATGCGGCCGGGCGGCGTTTCGCGGATGCGCTCATTCGTGCCGAACGGCGCGGTGTCGCCTGCCGGCTGCTGGTCGATGCCGTGGGTTCCTGGCGGATGCTCAGGCGCATGGCGCCGGAACTGGCCCGGGCCGGGGTGGAAGTGTTCGCAGCGCTGCCTGTGGGCTTCTTTCGGAGGGGCATGGCGCGCTGGGACCTGCGAAATCACCGCAAACTCGTGGTGATCGACGGCCAGATCGCGTTTTCAGGCTCGCACAACCTCGTCGAACCCAGTTACGGCACTCGCGATTTCGTCTGGCACGACCTGTCGGTGCGTTTGACCGGTCCCGTGGTATCACAACTGCAGGCGGTTTTCATTTCCGACTGGTATTTTGAAGCCAATGACCTCCTTGAAGACCCGGCCTTTTTTCCGGATCACCCGGCCCAGGGGGGCATCGCGGCTCAGGTGATCCCCAGCGGCCCGAACTACCCCACCGAAAACTACCAGCGCCTGTTGGTCTCGGCGCTTCACGGGGCGCAAAAGCATGTGACCATCACCACGCCGTATTTCGTGCCCGACGAAAGCCTGCTCCACGCGCTCGAGACCGCTGCGCTCCGGGGCGTCGAGATTAACCTGATCGTGCCTCAGGTGGCCGACCAGCGTCTCGTCGGCGCCGCCACGCAAGCCTATTATGAAGAACTGTTAACCTGGGGCATCAACCTCTACCTGTATCAGCCGGCTCTCGTACATGCCAAAACCATGGCCATCGACGATGCCGTGGCTTTCGTGGGGACCAGCAATTTCGATATCCGCTCGTTTGCCCTCAATTTCGAGATCAATATGGTGTTCTATTCGGCAGCGCTGGCCGGGGAGTTGCGGAAACGACACGAAGCGTACATGGAGAACTCCGCGCGCCTCGAACTGGACCGCTGGGAGGATCGCCCGGCGTCCAATCGCGTCTTTCAGAACGTTGCCAAACTGTTCAGCCCGCTTCTGTAGGCGCTACCCACCCGGGAACCGACTCGACAGGATTGATGCAAAGACCGCGGCCCGCCCGGCACCGGTTTGCAGCTCGCCAAACGGAAACGGTATCGTTATTTCGCTGAATACAGCGGGGGGGACGTTTTTGCACGGGTTAAACGTCTGTAAGGGCCAGATAGGGCCCCTTTTTTGAAAATATGCCCAGTTGCTGCAGGCAAACCGCATGCGGCACCTGCCCGGCAAGCGAGACCAAGCGTGAGCGCACGTGTTTTTCTAGTTGGAAGCGAAGCCCACACCACGCGGGCGACAAGAGCCGCCCGACAGGCTCAACTGGAGCCGGTGGTGTACCACGATCGGGACGATGGACCAGAAGCCCTGGCCGACGCCGCCCGCGGCGCGCGTGTACAGGGCATTTACAGCACAGATGAGGCGCACGCGGAACTGGTCGCGGCGGCTGCCAACTCGTTGGGGCTGCCCCGCTTTTCGGCGAAAGCAGCGCGCTTGCTTCACAACAAGGAAGCCTTGCGCGCCGTTCTCGGGGAGCACACCCAGCTCAACCCGCGCTATGGCGTCACCAACACACAGGCCGGGGTGCACAACGCCCTGCAACAGCTGGGATTGCCCGCGGTGGTGAAGCCCGTGGATGGAGCCGGCGGAAACGGCGCTTTGATTGTGCGGGATATCGACGATGCCCCGCTGGCATTTGCCCGGGCTTCGCGGGCGGCATCCAATGGCCGGGTGCTGGTGGAAGCGCATCTGGTGGGGACCGAATACCGGGTGGTCTGTCATTGCGGAGACAGCGGCTGGGGAACGCTCGCGGTGCTGAGCAACGTGCCCGCGGGACGCGACCATCTCTACGACCGGGCGGTGGTCGCTCCCGTGCGTGTGGCAGGGCCGCTGCGCGCCAGACTGCGGGAACAGGCGCGCGCGGTCATCCGCCTCATGGGCCGATTTCAGGGCGTCGTGGTATTTGAATTTCTGGCAACAGGCGAGGAGCTGTATCTGCTCGAAATGGCCCATATCAATGAGACGCCCGCACTGGCGACGGAGTTGTTTCCGACCATCTGCGGCATTGACCTGCTGGAACTGGACGTGGCGTCGAGTGTCGGTCGCGCCGTTGCCTCGAAACCTCAGTTCACGGTTTGTGGGGCGCTGTGGTGGCTGGAACCGCGCAGCGGAGTCGTGGCTTCCGTGCATGGGATTTCAGAAGCCCGGTCCGTACCTGGCGTGGCTGCGGTGGAGATCGCGGCGAAAGCCGGCGCGGTGCTCGGCCATCAAGTGGACGCTCCTTCGCGCGACGCCGCCGGCTATGTGCTGGCGACCGCGCGCTCTCCACGCCGCGCCCTGGAAAAAGCCCAGTATGCGTCGCAATATCTTCGGGTTGAAGTTTCTGCCGCGCTCGAACCCTGAGATGCCCCGCTGCAGGCCCACGAGGTGTCCGTCGTCCCGTTTCGCGCCAGGTTGCCGCTATTTCCCGATGCAAAACGACGCGAAAATGCGTTCCAGGACGTCTTCGGCGGTAGTCTCTCCAGTAATTTCACCGAGCGCTGCGAGGGCATCGCGGAGGTCGATGCTGAGGAATTCGGGCGACGCATCGAAATGGTCGAGGAGGCGCGCCAGAGCCTGACGGGCACGCCGGAGGCTGTCGCGCTGATGCACGCGGTTGAGAAGCGCATCGGACGGATTCAGGGCCGCTCCACCCAGCAGTTGTTTTGCGAGCGCGGCCTCGAGCGCCTGAAGCCCGTCACCGGACTTCGCAGATACGAGCCAGGTTGCGGCAAAGCGATCCGTCCAGCGGCCAAGAATCGGCGAAGGATTCAGGTCAATTTTGTTGACCACCAGAAACACGGGGACCTCGAGAGCCAGCAGGTCGGAGGCCAACGCATCATCCTCGGGAGTGGCGGGCGCCGTGGCTTCCACCACAAAGAGCACCGCGTCGGCGGCATTCAGGGCACTGCGGGCGATGTCGACACCGATGCGCTCAATTTCGTCGTCGGAATGGCGCAGGCCGGCCGTGTCGCTCAGGCGGATCGGAATGCCTTGCACGGTGATGACTTCTTCCAGGCGATCACGGGTGGTGCCCGGCCGGGCAGTGACAATGGCTCGGGCGTCACGCAACAATGCGTTAAACAGACTGGATTTACCGACATTGGGCCGTCCAGCGATCGTCACGGCTGCGCCCTCGCGGTACAGGCGGCCGGCATCGGAGGTAGCGAGGAGCGCGTCCATACGGGCGGCGATGGCGGCCAGGGTGGCTCGAAGCTCCGGCGTGACCAGCTCGGGCAGGTCTTCGTCGGGAAAATCAACGGAAGCTTCGATTCGAGCCAGGGCTTGCAGGAGCGGCTCGCGCATGCTTGCGAGGGCTTGCGAGAGGGCGCCTGAGGCGGCGGCATTGGCGGCGCGGAGTCCGGCGCGGGTTTTCGCGCGGATCCGGTCGATCACCGCTTCCGTCTGGATCAGATCGAGCCGGCCATTGAGGAAGGCCCGTTTAGTGAACTCGCCGGGCTCGGCCAGACGCGCGCCTTGCTCAAGGACGAGTTCAAGAATGGCCTGAAGCGGTTCCACCCCTCCGTGGGCATTGATCTCGACGACATCCTCGCGGGTGTAGCTATACGGGGCACGCATGATGTGGAGCAACACCTCATCGAGGGTCTCGGCGCCACTGCGTATCTCTCCGTGATAGACACGCCGGCGTGCGCGGCGAATATCGAGCCCCTTGGAAGAATGGAAAACAGCGGCCCCGATGCGAAGCGCATCGGGGCCGCTGAGTCGCACGATACCTATGGCGCCTTCACCAGGCGGGGTGGAAATCGCCGCGATGGTGCCGTCAGACGCTGTCCGTGTCACGGGAGGCGTCATCTTTGGTTTCCTCGGCGCCCGCCTTCTCGTCGGTTGCGACAACGGAAGCCAGGGGTTTCGCAGGCCGTCGTTTGCGCACGGCGCCGCGGCGGCCGACCCTGCGCCGGGGCTGGAAGCGTTTGTCCGCATCCTCGTCCAGCTCGTCTTCTTCGTTGTCTTCGCTTGGATCTGCCGTGTCCGTGCTGCTGACCTCCTCGGGAGCGTCCCCGACCGCAACGGACGGAGCAGCTTCCTCCGGAGCCGGAGCCGTGGAATCTGCTGTCTCGGTCCTGTCGTTGGACTCATCGCCGCTGTCATTTTCGTCGCGCAGCGCGTTTTCGCCGTTCATGTCGACTTCATTCGCATCGTCGTAGCCATCGCCTTCATCGCGCTCGCCGTCGACATCTTCTTCGGAGACCGGCGCGATAATGACGCTGCGGAAATTGGATTCTCCCACGCTGAACGTGCGGATATCAGGGTCGTCATGGAGGGCCAGGTGGATGATGCGGCGTTCCTGCGGGCTGAGTGGTTTGACGCGCACCCGCCGTCCGGACGACTTGGCGCGTTCGGCCAGGCGCTGAGCCATATCTTCCAGCGTATCGCGCCTGCGGTCGAGATAGCCTTCCACATCGACCACAATGCGTTCGGACTGCTTCCATTCGTCCTGGCGGTTGAAAATGCGGTTGATGAGGTACTGCAGGGCCGTCAGGTTGCGGCCTTTACGCCCAATCAAGAGGGCGGAATCAGCTGATTGGACCGAGAGTTTGAGCCCTCCCTGAGCTGCTTCGAGAGGCTGTACATTGGATTCGATCCCCATGCCCTGGATGATCTCGTTGAGAAGCGCCGCAGCCTCGCAACTGCGCGTGTCGGTGAGCACTTTCTCCGGGGGCCGGTTGACCGCCTCAGGCCGCGGCCGTTCCTGGCGCGGACGGTCTTCGCGGGGGCGGCTTTGGCGAGGCCGGTCGTTGCGTGACCGCTCGTTTCTTGGACGGCTGTCGCGCGACTTCTCAGAGCGTTGGTTTTTTGGCCGCTCGGGACGCTGCTCGCGCCGCGGGCTCTTGTCGCGACGCTCGCGGCTCGCTCGCTCGGCGGGACGGCCCTGCTGTTGCGGGCGGGCTCCCCGGTCGCGGTCGCCATTTCTCCGATCGCGTTTTGGGCCACGCCGGACTCCGCGGCCCTGGCTGTGTCCGCGGTCATTCCGCACGGGCTGTCGCTCAAAATCGATCCGGTTTCCATCGGCTTCGATGGGGAATCCGCCTTCGCCGGGGACATCGGTGGATACGCGCACGGTGACGTCGCGGACGCCGATGCCGAGGAATCCGGGGCTGCCCTCGTCCAGGATTTCGACGTGGGCCTCATGGCGTTCGATGCCGAGTTCGCTGAGTGCTTTGTTGATAGCGTCTTCCCGTTTCCGGGCACTGATTTCGATGGATCTCATGGAATGAACTTTCCTCCTCTACCGTTCGCCCGTTCGGGGCGCGTTTTTGGGTTCTTTTTCGGCGCCCATGAGACGGGTTGCGCGGCTCTTGCGCGCCGCCGCCTCGGCTTCTTTGGCGATGCGGCGCTTGCGTTCCTGCGCGGCCTTGTAGAAATGTTGGCGCTTACGCGGAGCCTTGGTCTTGTCTGGGGTCACATCGACATCTTTCTGCATGCGGGTTAGGGTCTGCTGCGCAATGCCGAGCAAGGTGCTGACCAGAATGTAGAGGTTCAGGCCGGACGCGACGCGGTAGCAGACGAACGCGAAGAAGACCGGCATGATGGTCATCATGGTTTTCTGCTGAGGATTGGCGGCGGCGCCGGGTTGCGGCATCACCTTTTGGCTGACCAGCATGGCCAGGGCCATGAGGATCGGCAGCAGGTTGAAGTATTCGAGATGCGGGCCCACGATTGGCAGCGCGGTCAAATTCGGGAGATGAAAAAGATGGTCCGGCTGGGACAGGTCCGTTATCCACAGCATGAACGGCGCGCCACGGAGTTCGTACGCGCTCCACAGCATGCGGTAGAGCGCGATGAAAATGGGCATCTGCAGGAATAGCGGCAGGCAACCACCCACGGGATTCACGCCGCGTTCCCGATACATCTCCATCATGCGTTTGTTGAGTTCTTGCTGGTCCTCCTTGTATTTTTCACGAAGTTTTTCAATTTCCGGGGCAAGCTGCTGCATTTTCTTCATGCTCTTCATGCTCTTGACCGTCAGCGGCAGCATCGCAAGACGCACAAGCACCGTGAGCAGAATGATGGCAATGCCGTAGTTTGGAATCCACGAATAGAACAAGTTGAGCAGGCGCAGGAGAAACTTGGCGAACTTGTCCATGAAAGCCCAGGTATCGCTCAGGAAGAAGCGCGGCGCGGTGTCGAGCGTGGGCCAGGCAGCCGCAAGCGAGTCGAGCCGGCTGGGACCGATATACACGCGGAACGCCTGCGTATCGGCGGAGTTGGCGGCAATTTCCATGCGGAGGACGGCGATGCCCGCCGTGAGATCGCCCGCAACGCCTCTGTAAAACGCGTTGCCGGATTGGGCGCCGATCGCCTCCCCGGCCAGGTGTTTCAAGGCCACCACAAAATAGGCGCCCTTGACCGCGATCCAGTCCGCCTCGGACACCGTCCTGCCGGGACCGCCCCCCTTGAGCTTCCGGGTATCCTGATAATCATTGTGATTTTCGCTGCGGATCACAATGGTCTGGCCGACGCCTTTGGTCTTGTCTGGGGAATCGACATCGGGCGCCCACGCAAAGAGGTAGGCGGGGGTCTGATCCAAGCCGAACCGGCGGCCGGCCTCTTCCCGGTTTTCGATGCGGACACTGGCATCCACGAGAAACGGCGTGTCGGTGAGCGCAAATGATTTGGTGACGGCCAGCACTGGGGTAGCCAGCGTAAAGGTCACCGCATGACCGGACGGATCGACAGTCGCGTCAAAGCGGCGGTAATTGAGGCGATCGCCAAGTTCGTGTTGAGCGGCGAACCATAAGCCGAGCGGATAGATCGTCTCAGTATCGGGCCGGTCGGAGCGCGGGACGAGTTCAACGATGTCGTTGCCGTCTTTATCGAGGATGACCTCGGCACGTTTCAGGCGTGCACCGATCCGGGTGAAGACGAGGCGGAGCTGGCCGTTCTCGATGATGACCTCATCCTCGGGCAGGGCGGACTCGGGCACAGGCGGCAGCTCGGGCCAGACGGACGCGGCGTCCATTCCATCCGCCGGCGCCACGGCGTCTTCGCTGCGTTCGGGCATAGAGGCTCCCGGCGCGGTCTGGGTGTCGGGCGCGGCGGGTTCCGGGCCGACGGCAGGACGTTGGGTGAAATAATTCAACCAGACAAAGATCAGCACGGTCATCAGGATGATGCCGAGCATCTGGTTTTTCATCACCCCCTGGTCTTGATTGTCATCCACCCTATGTTCTCCCTGGCGGACCGTTCCTCGCGATACGCCACACCCTTTCCGGCACGGGGGCCCGGGGGCTCCTGGATTGGACGAGCCTGGCGTTTACGGGACGGGGTCATATCCACCGCGACTGCAGGGATGGCATCGCGCTATTCGCCGTATGGCATGGCCGACGCCACGTATGACGCCGTATCGTTCCACTGCCTCGATGGCGTATTGGGAACAACTGGGCGTAAACCGGCAACTGGGTCCCAGGATGGCTGACAGAAGAGGTGAGATGCCGTATTGGTAACCGCGGATAAGCACAACCAACACCTTAGCCACCCAGCAGCCCTCCCTTTCGGAGAAGCTGTCGTATCGCGTGTTCACACGCCGTATAGTCAAAAGCCGCCGCAGCCGGCCGTGCGACGAACACGATGTGCGCGTCTTCGGCTAGGTGTAGGCGGTGAGTTCGGTACGTCTCGCGTATGTAACGCTTGAGACGGTTGCGGACCACGGCTTTGCCAACTTTTCGCGATACTGCGATTCCCAGTTTCCGCCCCTGCCCGTGCCGTCGAACCGCGTAGCAGATAAACGCGCGGCCCACCTGTTTTTCACCATTCCGGTATACATCGAGGTATTCGGATTGTCTAGTGAGCCGTTCCCGACGGGGGAACTTGTTCTGGCCCGGCACAACAGGCTCATCACTCGTACTTTTTATGCGCTGAGCCGTTTCCGGCCTTTCTGCCGGCGACGGCGGATTATATTGCGCCCTCCTACCGTGGCCATGCGCGCGCGAAATCCATGATTCCGTTTTCGCCTGATGTTTGATGGTTGAAAAGTCCGTTTCACTACTCTCTCCTCGGCGAGCCCCAAGGTTCTGCACGTGTAACTCATACCGCCGAAATGCGATAGGGCCACCATCCTCGCCGGTGTTCATGTGTAAACAGTAGTCGAGTATAGATCAGGCACCCGGTCTGAGTCAAATGCCATGTGGCGCATCAGAAGCCCGCAGGGATCGCGTCAACTGCACGCTTCGGCACGGAAAAATCGCGCCGAACACTTCGGGCAGACGCCTTTTTTTTGCGCGAACCGGCTCATTGTGTCTACAATGGCCGCTTGGGGATGCCGCCGTTGGAATGAACGCGAGTTGCGCCGCGACTGGCCCCAGGCGGCCCGCGCGCCGTGGCAATCGGTTGGGAGGCATAGCACGCGTTCCCGCGACGGACGACGCTGGCGTCCTTCGGGATGCGGGCCGCAGGCTGCGCTTTCGGCCCGGACTGGGAACAGCATCAGGCCAACGGCCACACAAGGGAGCGACATACGATGAAAAAACTCGGAGCAGCAATTATTGGCAGCGGCTGGGTCGCCGGAGAGTATATTCGAGCCTTTACGACCAACCCCAGCACCGAATTGCGCGCCATTTGCTCGCGCACCAAAGAGGGCGCCCAGGCCAAGGCACAGGAATGCGGCGTGACTTGCGATGTCTACACCGACTACGAAAAGATGGCCGCGCGAGATGATATCGACATCGTGGTCGTCGCATCGCCCCCCAATCTCCACACGGAGCATGCCGTCGCGACGGCCCAGGCGGGCAAACACCTCATTCTCGAAAAACCCATGGCGCTTACCATCGAAGATTGCCGCACCATTCGCGACGCCGTGGCGAAGGCCGGGATCAAATCCGTCATCAGTTTTGTGCTTCGCTGGAACCCGTTGTTCGAGATCATTAAAGCGCTCATTGCCGACGACGCCATCGGCGACGTGTTTCTGGGGGAAGTGGATTATTTCCACGGCGTGGGTCCCTGGTACAAACTCTACTCCTGGAACGTCAAGCGGGAGGTGGGCGGCAGTTCACTGCTCGCGGCGGGATGCCACGCGCTGGACGGGCTTCGCTGGTTCATGGACGGTGAGGTGACCGAGGTCTGCCAGTATTCGACGTTTGGCAAAGCCTTCGACTTCAAGGAATACGAGTATGATCCCACCACCTGCACGATGCTGAAATTCGCCGACGGCCGCATCGGCAAGGTGACCTCGTGCATCGAATGCACCCAGCCCTACGTGTTCAACATCAATCTGGTGGGCACGCTCGGCAGCATCAAGAACAACCAGCTCTACTCCAAGAAGAAATTCCCCGGACAGACCGGCTGGGCCACGATCCCCACGGTGCTGCCCGACAGCGGTGACGTGACCCACCACCCGTTCTCCCTTGAAGTGGCGCACCTGCTCGACTGCATCGCGGAGGATCGGGAATCGCACTGCAACGCCGCGGATGCCTTCGTCAGTCACGAAATCTGCCTCGCTGCAGACCTCTCGGGTCTGGAGGGCAAACCGATCACGCTGCCGCTGACATGACATGAAACGGTTTTTGGCCAAACACTCGCCGCTGGTGATCCTGGCGCTGCTGTGCCTTCTGATCGCCGCACTCATGCCGAACTTCCGCAAGCCCGGCAATCTGAAGAAGGTGGCCTACCGCACCCCGGTCTTCGGCATCATGGCCTCAGGAGAGACGCTGGTGATCCTCACGGGCGGCATCGATCTGTCGGTCGGCAGCGTTGCGGCTCTCAGCGGCGTAGTGAACGCCAAAACCATGAAAGCCCTGGAATCGCGAGGCCTTCCCGCCTCCGTCACGACGGGCATCGCCGCGGGGCTCGCTGTGGCCACCCTCTGCGGCGCCCTCAGCGGATTCGCGACGGCCTACGGCAAAATCCCGCCGTTTATCTCCACCCTGGGCATGATGATGATCGCCCGGGGCGCCGCACTGGTGCTCACGGGAGGCGTTCCAGTCCGGGGCTTCCCAGACCGGTTCGCCTACCTGGGCGGCACGCGCGGGTGGTTCATTCCCGTCTCATTCATGCTGTTCATTGGGGCGCTGTTGACGATCCTGCTGCTGACGACGCGGTTTGGCCGGGCGGTCTATGCCATTGGCGGCAACAGCCAGAGCGCCCGCTTGTCGGGCATTCCGGTCAACCGTTACCGCATGTCGGTCTACGTCCTGTGTGCCCTGCTGGCGGGTTTTGCGGGGATTGTGGAGTCGTCGCGGGTGGATATCGCGGCGCCCACCGCGGCGGAAGGATACGAGCTGGAAGCCGTGGCCGCCTGTGTGATTGGGGGCGCGAGCCTGATGGGCGGCGAAGGCACCGTCATTGGCGCGCTGGCCGGCACGCTGATCATGCAGATCCTCGTGAATCTCTGTAATCTCTTGCACATTGAGACGGATTGGCAGAAAATACTCGTGGGTTCGCTGGTCATTGGGCTCGTCGCGTATGACACCTACCGTAAGCGTAAATCAGGGCTGCTGAAAGAATAGGAGCGTGGAGACTATGAAACGCATCACCTGGGTATTGTTGGCCGCCGTTCTGGTGCTCGGCTGCGGGAAGCAGGCCGCGCAGAACGCCGACCCCGGCAGGGGCAAAGCCAACGACGCCAAATACACCATCGCGGTCATCCCCAAGGGTACCACCCACGATTTCTGGCTTACCGTGAAGGCCGGGGCCGAGGATGCCGCCAAGGCCTTGAACGTGCAGATGTATTGGAAAGGACCCGACAAGGAGACGGAGGTCGTCAAACAACTCAATATCATCGAAGACTTCATCACCCTGGAAGTCGATGCCCTTGTTATGGCGGCCTGCGATGAAAGCGCCATGATTGATGTCGTGCGGCGGGCCAGGGACGCAGGGATCCCCGTCGTGACGATCGATTCGGGGGTCAAATCCGAGGATCCCGTGTCATTCGTCGCCACCGACAACGTGGCGGGGGCGCGCGCCGCCGGCCAGGAACTTGCCCGGCTCATCGGTGGGGAGGGCGAAGTCGGGCTCATCCCGTTTGTGAAGGGCGCCGCCACCTCCGAGATGCGCGAACAGGGATTCAAGGAAGCCATCGCCGAAATCCCCGGCATCAAACTCGTGGCCACCCTCTACAGCGACAGCGATGCGGCCAAAGGCATGAACGTAACGCAGGATATGATCACCGCCAATCCCAACCTCGCCGGCATTTTCGCGGCCAACGAAGGCGGCGCCATCGGGGCGGCGCAGGCCCTGCGCGCCGACGGCAAGGCCGGCGAGATCAAGCTCGTGGCCTTTGATGCCTCCGACGAAGAGATCGCCGCGCTCAAAGAAGGCGTCATCCAGGCGCTCGTCGTTCAAAATCCCTATAAAATGGGCTACGAAGGCATGAAAGCCGCCGTGGACCACCTGGAAGGCCGCCCCGTCGAGAAACGCATCGACACCGGTGTGACCGTCGTCACCATGGATAACTTCGATGAGCCCGAGATCCGCAGCGTGCTCTACCCGCTGGGCACGGAATAAACCGCCCGGGTTTGCCGGTTCTATCCAGGCACGGAGCAGGCGCTCGGCGGCCCCCTCCGGGCGCCAGCCCGGCACGCGGCTCCAATGGCCCGCATTCAAAGGCTATGGGTGCCCTTTTTCTCCGCAATTCCCGAAAAATTCATCAAAATTTCTGAATTACCTCTTCTTGACATTCTTCTGCAGGATGGGCGACCATACCGCTTCCATTCGGTGTAGAGCGGGTCATAACTGGAAAAATGAGGGCACGCGACCGGACGGCTCGGGGAGTCTGGCGGCGTGGCGGGGCGTATACAGTAACGAAGGCGCCGATTCCGGGTAGTATGTGGTAGGCATACGGTGCTGAAAGGCTGGTAACGGCGGACAGCGCAGGCTGTACGGATCGGTGCGCGTTCCCCCCACAGCGTTTTCCCTCCCACCAACTATGAGTTGAGGTTCCAGGGAGATTTCTGTTGATCAACCTTATCGAGTTCGGGCCGGGAAAGTACAGGCTGCTCAAACGATTCGTCCAGTTCCACTGGGACCACTACAAAGACCACCCGTACTACGTGCCTCCACTGAACATGGACCTGCTCGGCAACCGGCTCCTGGGCGAAAAAGGCCTGCTCACGGACAAACACCCTTTCCACAAGCATGCGGAGGTGGTGTATTTCCTCGCGGAACGCCATGGCAAAGTGGTGGGCCGCATCGCCGGTTGTATCAACCAGCGCTATAACGAGCAGCAGAACGCCAAGGCAGTCATTTTCGGATTCTGGGAGGTCATCAACGATTTTGAGGTTGCCAGGGCGCTGCTGGATCGCGTGGCCGCCTGGGGCAAGGCACGGGGCATGACCAGCCTCCTCGGCCCCATGAGCTTCTCAACCAACGAGATCGTCGGGATCCAGCTCAATGCCTTCGACACACTGCCCTATTATGAGACCGCGAGCAATTACCCCTATTACGCCGACTTGCTGGACCGCTATGGCATGCACAAAGCCATGGATGTCATCGCTCAAAAACTGGATTTTACCAACGGCGCAGCCGATCCACGGCTCATGGAACGTATCAACAAGATCGCAGAGCGCATGGCCCACCGCAACGGCCTGTGGACACGCCCCCTCAACTTCACCAACCTCGCGGAAGAGAGAACAATCATCCGCTCGATTTATAACGACGCCTGGAAAAACAACTGGGGCGCGACGGCCTTCACGGAAGAGGAATTCAACCTGACAGCCGATAAACTCAGCGCCATCGTGAAATCAGGGATAGCGCTCCTGGGCTACGTCCACGATGAAGCGGCGGCCTTTTTTCTGATTTTGCCCGACATCTACGACTGCATCAAAACCAACGGCAGCGCGCTCGGCAGACTGGATTTGGTGCGCGTGGCCCGGCTGCTCCGTAATAAACACCGCACCCGGCGCGGGCGGGTCACCCTGCTCGGCATCAAGGAACCGTACCGCCGCTCCGGACTCGACGCGGTGTTGTACCGCGACGCCCTGCGTCAGGTTCGCCAGACGGAGCAATTCGATTTTGTCGAGATCTCCTGGCTGCTGGAAACCAACGCCCTCATTATCAGCGCCGGCGAAGCGTTTGCCGCCCATCACTACAAAACCTGGCGGATTTACGAGGCGCCTCTGCAGTGAGCGGGCCGCCAGGGGCGGCCGCGGCGGCTCGGGCTCTACGACGCGAGAATGTGGGCGATTCGCGCCAGTTTCGGGTCAAACTGCGTGCGACACTCCCAAGCCTCCTGCAAGGGGCGCAGTACCACCCCGTCTGCTGATATCCCCACCATTTTCCCGCTTACGCCCTGGCGCAGCACTTCTACGGCACGCACGCCCAAACGGCTGGCCAGTATGCGGTCAAACGCGGTCGGCGTGCCGCCACGTTGCAGATGGCCGATCACTACCACCCGGCTGTTCGGGATTTTGGCCAGGGCATCCACCTGCTTGGCGACCTGGATCGCATCGCCCAGTTCGTCCCCTTCCGCGACCACGATAATGGCCGACTGCTTCCCCTTGGCCCGGTAGGCGCGCATATGTTCAACGAGGGTTTCTATGCTGGTCTGCGTTTCCGGCACGAGGATCTCCTCGGCTCCGCCGGCGATACCGCTCATCATGGCCAGATATCCGCTGTTCCGGCCCATCACTTCCACAAAGAAGATGCGTTCATGGGACTCCGCGGTGTCGCGGATGCGGTCGATCGCTTCCAGCGCTATGTTGAGCGCCGTATCGTAGCCGATGCTGTAATCCGTCCCGCCAATGTCGTTGTCGATGGTTCCTGGCAAGCCGATACAGGCGATACCGTGTTCTTCATACAGGGCCAGTGCGCCCCGGTAGGAGCCATCGCCCCCGATCACGACCAGTCCCTCGATGTGATGTTTCCGGAGCGTATCGGCAGCCTGGGCGCGGCCTTCTTTTTCGTAAAAAGCCTGGCACCTCGCCGTGCGGAGGATGGTCCCTCCCCGGTTGATGATCCCGCTGACGGTCCGCGGCCCCATTTCGAAGACGTGGCCGTCGATCAGCCCCTGGTACCCCCGCTGGATGCCGAAGACCTGCAATTCATAGTACGCACCCGCGCGCACCACGGCCCGGATCGCCGCGTTCATGCCCGGCGCATCTCCGCCGCTGGTCAATACTCCAATTCGTTTCATGCCTGTATCCTTGTTCAGGACTCGCCCGAGTCGGATTCCGCCGCATCCTCTTCCGTGGGCGCCGCGTAGTTCAGGGTTGCGTTCAGCGCGTGTGCGCGCCATTTCGCCAGCGACGCTATGGCGTTGGCCTCGGTGGCCCTGTTTGCTTCATTGAGGTCTTTCGCCTCTTCGGCCAGGCGCGTCACTTCAGCGAGCAGCCAGTCGGCCCGCGTCCGCGTTTCGGGCGGCGCTTCCGCACGCGTCAGAAAATCCTGCTGGAACTCCGCACAGGTGGCCAGCGTGTCTTGAAGCGGCTGTACAAACGGCTCGTCGAAGCCCTGCTCGATCACCGCTGCCTGGCGAATGATATCCGACAGGGCGCTCATGGCAGGCACGGCAACCTCCTGGGGTACCTTCCCGGAATGCCACTGCGCTTCCAGGAGCGGAAACATCGGAAGCAGCGCCAGGAACTGGCTGCGTTCGATGCGCGGCGGCTCGGCTTTCTTCATGATGGCAAAGATCTCCGCGACCTGCTCCGGCAGCAGGGCTGCATAGGCGGGATTGGCCGCAAAGTCGGCGGCAGCGTTCTGCATCATGCGACGCGCTGTAGAGGCCAATACGGTCCCCCCCTCGCCACGGAGATACACGGGCGCCGCCGACAGCGCCAGCGACACCTCTTCCTCAGCTACTACCGGAAGCTCCAGCGGGTTGTTTGAGGCATCCGCCAGTTCATGAAGGACGGCATCGCCGATCGGAATAGAAAGGCTGCCTTCTTTCCCTTCGCTCCAGGCAGCGAGCAGCCACGAATCACCTTGACGGAATACTACAGCCCGGTACGGCGCGGGCGCGTCGAGCATGCCGATGGGCACGGCGCCGGCCAGACAGCGCACCAGCGCGCTCACAAAAACGTACGCTTCGGTGACTTCGTGGTCACGAAACAGCAGCGCGCTGTCGATGTTCACTTCCGCCGCGCCCTTCGCGGCAAAAGTGATTAGATTGCGGGCCAGGCGGGCCGCTGCATCCGGGCCATCTTCCTCGATTCCGCGCCCAAGGATATGAAGGGGAAGGCCTTCGTAACCGGCGGTATGCGCGGCAAGTTCGAAGGCGGCCAGATCCTCCGCCGCAGGCTCATTGTGCTGGAAGACCACCGCGGAGACCGGCTGCCCGGCGCTGGCGTGCAAGAGGGCGCCGAGTTCCTCGGGCGTAGCGGCAGCCCAGGAAACCGCTACGGCCGGCTCCTGTTCGGCGAATAGCGCTGCAGCAAGCTCCTGAACATCCGCTGCTCCGCCCGAACGCACGGTCCAATGCGCGATCCGGGAACCGTAGCTCTCCAGGAGTCCGGCCAGGGTGTCTGGGGATGTCGCCGCCAAATCCACGACGATCACGGGGCGGAGCCCGCTCTGGACCGCCGTGTCGATCAGCGTGCCAAGTTCGGGGTTGTCGGCGGCGAAACACACCGTGTAGAGAGGCAGGTCGCGCATGGCCAGCATGGCATAGGGTTCGGGCGCATCAATCGTCGCCCCTACGGGCGGGGCCAGAATCGGAACCGGGCGATCGATCCGGCAAAACGGGTGCATCGATTCCGTGGTCTTTTCGTTGGCCTCAATCGTCACCCGGGCCACATACCTTCCGCGGCGAAGTGCGGCTCGTTCCAGGGGAATCCATCGAATGCCGTGCGCGCGCAGCGGCATCTCGGCATCGAGCACGGGATCTTCCGTTCCCGCCGGCTCGAGGATGGCCACCTGCACGCGTGCGGTCACGTCGTGCTCGCTGGCAATCTCAAGGACCAGCACATCGTCAACGTAGACATGCGGAATAGGCTGATCGGGGGCGATAGAAACCGTAAACTCGGCGGATACGCCGGCTGCCAACCCGGCGGCCGCAGCAATCATCGCGATAAACCGCATCATCACGCTTTACAATCCTGCTAGAAACGGGTTGGTGGCACGCTCTTCCCCGATGCTTGTGGCGGGGCCATGGCCCGAGTATACAATGGTATCATCCGGCAACGGCAACAAGTGCGTTTGGATCGACCGCAGCAGTTGGTGATGGTTCCCTCCCGGAAGGTCGCTGCGGCCAATTGAGCCTCGAAACAGCACGTCGCCGGAAAAGACTCGTCCATGCCCCACGAGCACGATATGGCCGGGCGTATGCCCTGGCGTATGCCGCACCTCAAACACCAGGTCGCCAACACGCACCTCGTCTTCCGCTTCCAAAAACACATGCGGGTCGGGCGAGGGCATCGCGTTGAATCCGAACATCAGCCCCTGCTGTTGAATGGAGCGGAGCAAGGGCAGGTCCTCTTCGTGCAGCATCAATTCACTGTCGGTTTCCTGTAGCAGCAGCGCGTTTCCCGCGCAATGGTCGCAATGGGCATGCGTATTGATAATCGCCCGCACCCGACAGCCTTCCAACGCGGCAAGCAGGGCGGGCACCGTTTCGCCGGGGTCGATCACAATCGCCTCGCCAGCACTGCGCACGACATAGCAATTCGTCATAAATGGCGTGAGTGGGAACAGTTGTATGTCCACAAGGCTTCTCCTCCGGCGACGCGGGCGGCCGCACGTATCCGAGGGCAAGCGCCATTTGCGAATTATCCGTGTCTGAGCGCCGCCCAACAGCCCAAACCCGATGCTAGCCGCTGGCGCCGCTTCAGTCAAGAAACAGTCTGTCTGCTTCCATGGCACGACGATGGCGCGGCGATGGCCGGAATAATCGGTAGGCGGGGGAACTCCTGCCGGCAGGGGCCGTTTATGTGCCGGGGTTCTGTCCGGATGGGTTCAGTAGTTTTCTTCCCATTTCCGGATGTGCATGCCGGCGCCGATCTGGAGTTTCTTTTTTTGGGCCAATTTGATGCTGGCCTGCGCTTTGGCGACTTCTGAGTTGAGCTTCTGCAGACAACTTTCGCAAAGGCGTTTCGTGACGCTGATGGCCGGGGCGCCGCAGCGGCCGCAGCTCACGCTCGTCTGCGGGTCAGGCATCGTCGCGAGACGCCCCGCCTCGATAAGGCGCAGAATGCAGTCCAGGCTGACTCCCGTCGCATCGGCAATTTCCTGAGGCGTCAAGTTGGGCTGTTCCTCCAGGGATTTACGCAAGGTCTCGTAGTCGGCATCTTCGTCGGGCATGCACGAAAGACAGACGGGAGCATCTATCTTGTTAAATATCCGATCGCAGCGTGGGCATTTTGCCAGCGGCATGGTTCCTCTCCCTAAGGGCTCCAATCCAGAGCAATGCATTCCCGGTCGATTTCCACATTTCCCAGCACCCCCGCTTTCACGATATGCCCCTCCATGGAGACATCCACACCTACCACAATGCTCCGGATGGGCCGCCCTTCCTCATCGCGCAACGCTCCCGCAGAGTCCGGGTAGCTCACGCGCAGCCACGTGCGCTCTCTGACAGGGCAGGAGAGCGCATCCTCAAGGCCATCCCCGCGCCTGTCGCTTCCGAGCAGTTCGAGGTGGGTCCCCGGCGCAAAAATGTACTTATCTTCGACGCCCTCCGGCCGCAACCGGTTGCCTTCCAGTGTGCGATAGAGAACGTTACGGCGCAGCTGTTCGTGCATGGCGGTCAACGTATCGGGATCATCGGAGCCACGCTGCACGCGCTTCAGGCACTCTTGCATCCAATGAGTCATGCGAATGACGTCATCAGCGCGGTTTTCCTGATACGCACGCGCATAACGAGTGGCGTCACATAACGGCAATTCACGCGACGCGCATTGTGCTGAAACTGTGCTTTTCTCGAATTTCGGAGGCGAAGGCGGCGCGGTGTTCTCGTCGGGAAGCGGCGCCGGCGCCGAGATGCGGATCGCCTCATTCGCGGCATCGCCCGGAACCATCCTGGGATTGTCGACAGCGTGGCTGGCAGGAGCGTAAACGACCCATACGGATATGCTTGCGGCCGTCACTGCCGAACCCATCGCGATGAACAATGACCAGATTTTGACTCCAGTAAAGGTCATGCCATGCAAATCTCCCCCTGCGCACAAGTGCGGCCTATTGCACCACACGCGGCGCATATCGGCCGGCGAGCCAGTTCGCTGGTTCACCCCCTGATCTGCGGCGTTTCCAGTCTAGAAACCCCACTTATATCATAGCACAATATGCGGGAGAGTGCGAATTGTCAACTAAATACCTCGAAAATCGGGTTTTGATGCGTTTTTTGGCGTTGAAAGGCCGGCTCAAGGTCAGCGGCGGTAGGTCCAGGACGGGTTTTGGTACTTATCCTGGGCGAGCATGCGGGTTTCAGCCCACTCGTCCGGGCGTGGTTCGCCGGTCTTGTCCGGCGCGTGGAACGCCTCTCGGACGGCCTGGCGCACGTCTTCCGGCCCCAGCGGCAGGTTGACTACGAAGTGCGTGTGCGGGCGCGCACCGCGGTACTCGGGGCGGTCTTTGGGTTCCCGGAGGTAGCGGTCCATGGCCAACGTATCCGCTCGATAGAGGACGCAGCCATGATGGAGCATAAACTGTCTGCGGCGCTTCTGGGCGTTTCCCGAGACTTTTCGGCCATCGAGCGCGAGGTCTGAGATACCCTCATGGGAGGTCTGGACTCCGCGGCGCGTGAGGCGTTCCCGTATCTTGTTCAAGATATAGCTGTACGATTCGCGGATCTTCGGGAGCGCGGGGTCGCGTTCGTAGGAGAGCACGAGGCTGAAGTTCAGGGAACCGGGGCCCTGCAACACGCATCCACCCGCACTGCAGCGCCTCAAAATGGGTATGCCATCTTTCTGACAGGCGCTCTCGTGCACCTCCTCGCGGACTTTTTGCGAGACGCCCAGCACAACGAAAGGGACGGGGCATTCCCAGAATCGCAGGGTCTCCCCTGCCCGGCCCCGCTCGGCGGAATCCAGCAGGACTTCGTCCAGGGCCAGATTCATCGCGGGTTCGCGAAATGAGAGGTCCAGCACGCGCACAGAGCCGCCTATACCCTGCAATTGAGTTCGCGAGCGGCGCGCACTTCGTCGAGGCGGCCGACGGGAAGGCTGACCGGGGCGGCGTGGAGGCGCTCCGGCTCGCTGGTCGCCAGGCGGGCGATTTCGGCCATGGCGCTGCAAAACGCGTCGAGCGTGTCTTTGGACTCGGTTTCCGTCGGTTCGATCATCAGACTTTCTTTGACGGTAAGCGGGAAATACACGGTGGGAGCATGAAAACCGTAGTCGAGCAGCGCCTTGGCGACATCGAGCGCGCGCACGCCGTGTTTTGCCAGAGGGGCAGCGGAAAAGACACATTCGTGCATGAACGGGCCGTCAAACGCGGGTTCATAGAGGTCCTTAAGGCGGGCGAACACATAATTCGCGTTGAGCACGGCGTGGTGGGCCACCTCGCGCAGACCTTCCTCACCCAGCTTCAGGATGTAGGCGTAAGCGCGCACCGCGACCAGGAAATTACCAAAAAACGCGGAGAGGTTCCCGATCGACTTGGGCGGGCTGGCCAGGCCAAACCCGTCTCCGTCGCGCACGACGCGCGGGCCGGGAAGAAATGCCTCCAGTCGCTCACCGACGCCAATGGGCCCCGAGCCGGGCCCCCCCATGCCGTGCGGCGTGGCGAAAGTTTTGTGCAGATTGAAATGCATGACATCGAAGCCGAGATCGCCGGGGCGGCACTCGCCGATAATGGCGTTGAGGTTGGCTCCGTCGTTGTACATGAGGGCGTCCATCTCATGGGCGAGCTGCGCGATCTCGAGGACGCGGGGTTCAAACAGGCCGTGGGTGTTGGGGATGGTCAACATGACGCCGGCAACGGATTCGTTGAGGGCCTTTTTGAAGGCGTTGGGATCGAGGGTGCCGTCGGGGAGCGAGGGGACCTCGAGCACTTTGAATCCGGCGATGGCCGCGCTGGCGGGATTCGTGCCATGGGCCGAGTCGGGGATCAGGATGGTGTCTTTGGTATTGCCTTTGTCGCGATGATAGGCAGCGATCATGAGGGTTCCCGCCAATTCACCGTGCGCCCCGGCGATAGGCTGGAGGCTGACTTGGCGCATGCCCGCGATCTCTGCCAGCAAACGCTCGAGTTCAAAGATGAGTTCGAAGGCCCCCTGGCACAGAGGCCAGGTAGCCGGTGCGGAGGCCAGGTGGGGATGCAGCCCCAGAAATCCCGGGTGCGCGGCGGCGGCCTCGGCCATTTTCGGATTGTATTTCATGGTACAGGAACCGAGCGGGTAAAAATGGGTATCGACGCCGAAGTTGCGCTGCGACAGGCGCGAGAAGTGTCGCACGACATCCAGTTCGCTGACCTCGGGAAGGGCCGCCGGTTCCGCGCGGCACAGCTCGGGCGGAAGCGCCGCTTCGGGGACATCCAGCGGGTCAAACTCGATGGCCCGGCAACCGGGTCGTGATTTCTCAAAAATCAGTTCCATTCCCTGACTCCCTATCGGGCTGGGCCTGGCGGCAGGCGCAGGCCATAGCGCCGGCAAACGCGTCGAGCTGGGCACGCGTGCGCTGTTCCGTAACGGCAATGAGCAGGTCAGTCTCTTCCCCTTGTCCCAGGGCGCTGAGAGGCAGTCCGGCAAGATAGCCTTGTTTCGCGAGGGCCATGCAGACCTCCTGGGCTTCGCGGGGGAGGCGAACCGCGAACTCGTTGAACGTTGGCCCGGAATTGAGCAGCCGGGCGAAACCGAGCTGTTGTTTCAGGTACTCCGCCTTGGCATGGCACTGGATGGCCGCTTCACGGAGGCCCTCCTTACCCAGCAGGCAGAGGTAAATCAATGCCCGGAGGGCGATGAGCGCCTCATTCGAACAGATGTTCGACATGGCTTTTTCGCGACGGATGTGCTGTTCGCGGGCCTGCAGGGTCAGGACGAACCCGCGCCGGCCCTGCGCATCTTCGGTCGCGGCGGCCAGGCGGCCGGGCATGCGGCGCAGGTGCTCCTTTCGGGTGGCCAGAATGCCCAGGTAGGGGCCGCCAAAACCCAACGGCACGCCCAGGCTTTGCCCTTCCGCCACCGCGATATCCGCGCCCATGGCGCCTGGTGTTTTCAGAAGACCCAGCGACAAGGGGTAGAACGAGAGGACAAGCAGCGCGCCCGCCTCGTGGCATCGCTCGGCCAGCGCCGTAAAATCGTGAACCTCTCCAAGAAAACCCGGGTTTTGAACAACGACACAGGCCGCGCCGGCAGGGTCATCGCCGTCGATCAGTTCGACCTCGAGATTGGCGGTGTGCGTGGCCAGAATCGCCCGGTAGCGGGGATTGAGCGACGCGTGGCAGACGATGCGCCGCCGGCGGGTTAGCCGGACCGCCATCGTAGCCGCTTCGAAAACCGCCGTGCCGCCGTCGTAGAGCGATGCATTGGCAAAATCCATGTCGGTCAGCCGACAGATGGCGGACTGATATTCGTAGATGCTCTGCAGGGTGCCCTGGGCGGCTTCGGGCTGGTACGGGGTGTAGGCGGTGAGAAATTCTCCGCGGGACGCAAGCGCATCGACCGCGGCCGGGATGAAGTGGTCGTAATAGCCGCCGCCGAGAAAGCAGACGCGCGCCTCGCCGCCACGGTTCGCCAGCTGTGCCAGACGCGCACGCACGGCCATCTCCGATTCGCCCGGAGGCAAGTCCCAGGAAGTAACGCGCAGGGCTTCGGGGATGTGCTCAAAAAACTCCCCGGTGCTCGTGAGACCGATGGTTTTGAGCATTTCAGCCTGTTCGGCCGGCGTGGTGGAGACAAAGCTCATACGCCATGGTCCTCCACAAAGCGGGCGTATTCTTTACCGTCCATGAGCGTATCGTATTCCCGCAGATTGCCCTCGGCGATTTTGAAAAACCAGCCGTCATTGTAGGGGCTGGCGTTCACGAGTTCCGGGCGGCGGTCCAGTTCCTGGTTGATCTCAGAGACGTGGCCGCTGATGGGGGCATAGATGTCGCTGGCTGCCTTGACCGACTCCACGGCGCCCGCGGCCTGGCCCTGATCCAGCACCATGCCGGGCTCGGGCAATTCGACGTAGGTCACATCGCCCAATTGCTCCGCCGCATGTTCGGTGATGCCCACCGTGTAGATGTCGCCGCCGTCGTCTCGGATCCACTCATGTTCGCGCGTGTACTTGAGTCCTTCTGGGAAATCCATCGTCGCTTTCTCCTTAATTCCTGCACGTTCCCGCCCCGTAAAAGGGGATTTCCGTGACTTCTATGGCCATTTGGCGCGGGCCCGCGGTCAATGCGACGCCGGGTTCTGCCAGTTCAGGCGGCAGATAGGCCAATCCAATGCCACGCTCGACCGAAGGCCCGTAGGTTCCACTGGTGACGACGCCCACGGTTTCATCGCCCCGGTAGACGTCGAATCCATGGCGTGGCGCGCTGCGCGAATCCGTCCGGATCGGCGTAAGAACAGCGTATCCACCGGCGTCCCGTTGCTTTTGCAGTGCGTCCCGGCCCGTAAACGGCTTGTGCCAGTCGATGAACACATCCTGGCGCGCTTCAAGCGGCGTGCGCGACTCATCGATATCCTGGCCCGAAAGCAGGTATCCCATCTCCAGCCGGAGGGTATCGCGCGCACCGAGGCCCGCGGGCGCCACGGCGGGATGGTCGAGGAGCCTTCGCCATAGCGGAACGGCGGCGGCATTGGGCAGATACAGCTCATACCCCAGCTCGCCGGTATACCCCGTTCTTGAGAGAAGCACCGGGTATCCGGCCCATTCCGTTTGGGCCAGCCCGAAATAACTCAACGCCGCGGCGGCAGCCAGGCCGATAGAAACGAGGATCTCGCGGCTGAGTGGTCCCTGGATGTCGATCTTAGCCGTTTCGGCGGATTCGTCGACCAGTCCCGGCACCTGCGACGCAAACACGGCGGAGACCCGGTCAAGCGAGCCCGCGTTGGTGACTACGAACAGCTCGTCGTCGCCCAGCCGCATGGTGATGAGGTCATCCATGTAGCCGCCGTCCTCGGTAAGCAGGGCGCCATAACGGGCCCGTCCGGGCCGGATACGGCCGGTATCGGTTGTAATCAGCGCATCGTAGGCCTCGATGGCCTCCCGGCCCTGAATGCGAAATTCGCCCATGTGGGAGCAGTCGAAAATGGATGCCCGGGAACGGGTATGCCTGTGCTCCTGGAGAATGCCGGCGAACTGGACCGGCAGGGCCCAGCCGCTGAAATCGATGACCTTCCCACCGAGTGCCTTATGTTCGTCAAGTAAGGGTGTTTGCCGCATGCGACGCCTCCTGTGGAGACCCTTGGGGTTCGGCACGTTGTTGCGTGTTCCATCGGTACATTTGCTCAGGCGCGAGGCGGAAGTCGCGGCCCGTGCATTTTCCCGCGATCCGCTCCACGCGGTATCGCCACTCCTGCCGGGCCCCCAAAGCAATTACACGATGCCACCGGAATGTGGATGATGTCAACAGGCCGGGCTGCACAGGCCGGGCTGCGCAGTTGGAGAAAAAAGAGCGCAGAAGCGGCCATGGAACGAGACCGTTTGTAATGACTTGAACGCGGATGGGCCACGTTCTAGTATGGCTCAGGCCGCGAGGAGAATTCGCGGCAGGGGGGCTGCTGAACGGCCGGCAGCAAGATCGTGGCCCGGTGGAGGGAAAGCACCGTGTTCTGTAATGCATGTGGCTCGACGGTTCCCGATGATTCGATGGTGTGCCCGGAATGTGGAGCGCCCATGCGGGCGCCGGCCTGGTCTGTTAGGCCGCCGGTAAAAATAAAGAACTACCTGGTCGAGTCGATCCTGGTCACGGTTTGTTGTTGCCTGCCTTTTGGCATCGCGGCCATCGTATTTGCCGCACAGGTGAATGGGAAGTTGCAGGCGGGCGATATTGCCGGAGCGCAGGATGCTGCAGGCAAAGCGAAGCTGTTTTGCGGCATTGGTTTCGGCTTGGGTCTGCTGCTCAACCTGCTCTCAGTGCTTGCTGCGGTCTTTTCGGCGCATGTTGGAGCAGCCGGCTCGTGCCCCTATATGTAAAGAGCACGCTACCTTGAACCCGCAGCGCAAACCCTGGGAGCTGCTGCTGTGGCTTCTGACGGGCGCAGGCGTCGCGGCGGGCTGCGCCTTCCTCCTCTTTTTTCCCCCGGGCCTCTCGGCCTACGGTCCGATCTGCGGATTCTACCGTCTGACGGGGCTGTACTGCCCGGGATGCGGCTCCAGCCGCGCATTGTACCAGCTGCTTCACGGCAATCTTGCCGCTGCCGTCCAGTGCAATCCGTTTTTCGTGATCCTGTCGCCGTGGCTGCTGTGGCAGTACGTGGCCTGGGGACTTCGGCTGCTGAGCGTCAAATCACTGCCCACGCTGCGTCCGCGTTCGGCCTGGCCGCTCTACGCGCTGGCCGCCGCATTGAGCGTCTTCGGCGTGCTCCGGAACCTGCCGTTCTGGCCTTTCAGCCTGCTTGCACCCGGTGGCCCGTGAACGGGATGCGATCCGGGCGCAGTCGGCATCAATCCGCCGGTTTGACGGCATCCGGCGGCACCACGGGCAGCCAGATGCGCGATGAGTGGACGGCGTTATGCTCAACGCTGTTGATGGCGGACTGCACGCGCCGGTTCCGGTTCAGCGCTTCGCCGGTGTTCGGATTGAGGTCAAAACGCGGAAAATTGCTGCTGGAGATGTCGAGGCGGATGCGATGACCTCTCTTGAACACGTTGGAGGTCGGATACAGCGTGATACGCACCGGATAGACGGTGCCGGGCTCCATAAAGACCTCTTTCGTGAGCGATTCGCGAAAACGGGTGCGGATTATGCCGTCGCCGATGATCAGGTCGAACCCGTCCGGATAATCGGCGGAAGGCGGGTACACATCGATGAGTTTTGCGGTGAAATCGGTATCGGGAGCGGTTGAGGTAATCCACAATTCCACCTCAAGCTCGCCCGTCACCTCCAACGCCTCTGGAAGCGGTTCGGTTTGAAACACGAGGACGTCGTTGCGAGCCGACAGGGGGATGGGATGGGGCCAATTCCAGGCGTGCTTGCCGCCGCGCTGATCCCACGCGCCCTGGAGCAGGATGTCATTGCCGGAGGAGGTCTGCCCGCCGATGCTGGGCACGGGATTGTGCGGATCGAAGAGGAAACTCGTGGCGCCGCCATTTTCCGGAGGGTTCTCCGTGGACAAAGCGCCGCCGGGATGTAGATAGAACGCGGTCTGGACCGCCCGCGCCAGCGGCCACGTCTCTTCATCACGCCAGTATCCGCCGTGCTCGAGCAGGCCTTTCTCGTTGCGGGCGCCGGTGCCGGTGCCCATGACGAAAATACGTACGGTGGATGAAAAGGGCGGTTCTTTTCGGGTTACTTTTGAATTCAACCCTTTGAGCCAGTGATCGTACCATTCCAGGCGCCATTCCCGCAGGTCGGGGATGGCCGCGTCGCGCCCGAAGCTCACCTGGCCGTGCGAAAAATTACCTTGAGCATAGTGGATCCAAGGTCCCATGATGAGGTAGACGGGGCCTTCGATATGCCGGCTGAGGATCTGGTAATTCGCTGTGGTGTTGCCGGCCCACGAATCGTACCACCCGCCTACGAGATAGACCGGGATATCTTTGTATGTGTGGTAAAAGTCGCGAATATTGTTTTGCCGCCAGTACGCGTCATTTCCGCCGTGTTCGAGCGCGCCGACCAGCCAGTCTTCGTATTCCTCGGCCAGGCGAAGGGGCGTCATGCCTTTTCGGAGCGGCAGGTGGTTCAAGTACTCGATACGCGTATCGGCGAGCTGTTGAAGCAATTTCTGGACCTCCTCGTCGCGCGACTGGCGGCTGCCGCGCGCAGCGTTGAGGTAGATCCAGTTCCAGAACCGCAGCTCGAATGCGCCGCCGTTGCGCATGCTCGCATAGCCGAGGTTCGACATGGCATCCACGGGGATCACGGTCTTGAGTTGAGGCGCCCCGGCCATCGCCATGGCATGCTGGGTGCCGCCGACGTATGACGGGCCGAGCATGCCGATCTGCCCATCCGACCAGGCTTGAGCCGCAATCCACGCGGCCGTGTCGCAGCCGTCGGGTCCGTCATCGACAAGCATGTGCCAGACGCCTTCGGAGGCATAACGGCCGCGGGTATCCTGCGCAACAAACACGTAGCCGCGCTGGGCGAAATATTTCCCCAGGTTCTCGCTGCCCTTTTTGTTGTAGGGCGTACGGGTGAGCAGCGCGGGCCACGGTCCGGGCACGGGCTGGCCATCCTGGGCCGGAAGGTAGAGATCAGCGGCAAGCTGTACGCCATCCCGCATGGGCGCCATGACGTTTTCACGAGTCACCACATCAAATTCTGCTTCGCGGGCGGGCGATTGAAGCGCCAGCGTGAGCAAAGCCACTGAGAGCGCTGCCCTGCGGAAAACCGGCCGTTGTCTCATGGGGAGGTCTCCTTCCGGGCGTCCGCCCCCTGCGGCGCCATGTCCCGGCCAGTCTAGCCGCCCCGCGAAGGCACATCAACCCGTGCCGGAACGCCGGCCAGAAGCTCCAGCGGACATGCGGGCAGAGAGGCCCTGCCGCTCGTCGCAGCCGGCGCGTTACGCCGTCGGATGAGCTGAAACCGCACCGAGCGGGTCGCTATTGCCTGGAAAGGGCCAGCTGAATCTGCGTGGCATCGTCTTCGCCCGCAATGATGATGATGCTCAACTGCCGGCTGTCCTTTTCGTATGACATCATGTGCATGGAATCGCTTTGGTTGAAGGCCGTTTCCCGGGTCCAGCCGTTGGCCTCCATCTGCTTCGTGTAGAACTCGGCGATGGTGCCGGCGGGGTCGCCACTGGTAGCGGCCAGGGAGGTCATACCGGCGTTGGTGTCCCGGTGCACGCTCACCAGCTGGGCGCCTTGATACAGGGGGACGTCTTTGGGGAAATCGTCGGGGATTTTCGCGGCCTCGCCGGTCGCGAAGCTGACCGCGCCATCGTCAGACGTCATGGTGCCGGTATCGGCACCCACGGTGAAATCGACCGCCTGGCCATGCTCATCGACGCCTTTGACCGAGATCTTCCCGGAGGAAACATCCACATCGACGTTGGCCCCGATTCCCCGGGCGGCCCGTTCGATTATCTGCTCGGCCAGAGCTTCAGACGCTTTCTCCGCCGATTTTTCACCACAGCCCGCGACCAGGGCCATGGCGAGGCATCCAGCAAGCAGCGCGGCTCGTTTCATCTCTTTTCTCCTTTTCGTGTTGGTTCAGGCCGGTAAAAATGGGCCTGATTCGGTCCCTGTACACGGCAACCCGGCTCCTGATGCGCAAACCGCTCCTCGTGCCAGGAAACCGGCGCAGGTATCGTGCCCATGCGCAGCAGGCGCAGACATCCGCCAATTTGGAGCGGCGAGGCGCGTTCATTGAGCCTCCCTCTTCTGCTAAAATTGCCAGGAGACGCGCATCAGGAGCTTGCCGATACGCCTGCGTATGCCGCCAGGATTGTTACCCCTTTCAACAGCGCTGCTCCGGCACTTGTTCCTTGCCGCAGAGTGTGGCGAGCCCGGACGGCCGGCAGTCGGGAGGCTTTTCTCGCCTCGGGCGGCCTGTCGCCACACGGCCCGAGCCGGTGCTTGTCCAGGCAGGTCAGGATTGTGAAAACAGAGTTCCGCGTCGGATGGCGGGCCTCTTTATATGGAATGGGTTGTCTCAGGAGGATCATTTTTATGGGCGTATCGTGTCCGAATCACAGGAAAAACATGGCTTTTTGCACTTGTTCGTACCCGGGATGTTCGAACCATGCCCTGTGCTGCGAGTGCATCCAATCGC
This sequence comes from Candidatus Hydrogenedentales bacterium, assembly GCA_050950105.1. Taxonomy (GTDB): domain Bacteria; phylum Hydrogenedentota; class Hydrogenedentia; order Hydrogenedentales; family SLHB01; genus UBA2224. The sequence goes on from JBMNGZ010000001.1 coordinate 819,694, forward strand.
ATCTCAGGAGCCGGGAGTTGCCCGGCTGCTGCTTTCCGCCCGAGGTCGAAAAGACCTACGACCGCTCGTTTGAAGCCTTCGCGCGGGCCTGGAATCTGTAGCCGGCATCACGGCTTTCGGGTCTCGGCATCCTGACCGGTCTTTTCTGCGTCTTTCACGGGCCGGGTTGGCGGAATCGGGCGCGCGGGCCGCTCCACGCTTCCGGCCGAGGGGATATGGGGGCGCCTGGGCGCTGGCGTTTCGGCGCGAGACGGGCGTTCGGCTCGTGGCGTTGCGCGCGCAGGGAGTCGAAGAGGCGCAAGGGGTGGGGGCTCCTTCTCGGGTGGCCAGGAGGGAACAGCGCCGAACTCGTTGCGCCAGCGGACCTCGGCGGCCTCGGCGAGTTCCGGTTGCGTGCGCAGGCCATCCAGATAGAGCCAGTACGCACGGCCCAGGCCTTCTGCGCGTCGAACCGTGCGGTGCCAATGCCGGAGCCATGCACGCGCGCCGGGAGTCTCCGCCAAAACGAGTTCGCGGCGGTGCCAGACCCAGAAATGATGGGGATACTGCCGAAAATGCGCCATCAGGGCGTCGAACGGCTCACGGATAGGGCTCTCCTCGCCGCAGGCCGCCTTCCACCACGGAAACACGTGCAGGTGGGCTTCCGGCTGGTCGTGCAGGGTCTGAAACGCCGCTCGCAGGCGTTCAAGCGACGGGTCTTTTTTTCGTGCAGCATCTGCCAGCGGACGGAGTGCATCCGGGGTGGGTTTGACCCATTGCGGTTTTTTGAGAAACGTCAACGCCAATTCAGGACGGGCGCGCAGATAGGTCAGAATTTCGTCCCAGGCCTCGCGCCCGGTTCGGTGGGCCAGTTCAAAGCGGTGGAGATCGTCCACGGCCGCGCGGCTCTCTGCATTCGATGCAAGCAGGGCATAATACGCATCCATGGCCGCTTCGTTTTCCGGGAACCGCAGGAGGGCCTCGTCGAATCGGTCAAGGGGCAGAGAGAATCCCGCCGTGAGCAGCAGCGGCAAAAAGGCGTCTTCTGCTGAAGCGGCAGCGGGATGCCGCGCGAGCCATGCCAGATAGCCCCGATGCTGGGCTAGCCGACTGGGGTTGGTTTCGAGGACGCGCTCGACCGCTGCCGCCGGTTCTGGGGGCAGGGTCACGGGAGCGGCGGAATCCGTGGCAGCCCCGAGCCAGGCAAACAGGGCAAGCCAGGCGGCGTTCATCCGACGCCCAGTTCCGCTGCGAGGTCGAGCACGGTGAAACGGTTCCGAATGAATCGCGCGCGTTGGACTCCCTTGTGAAACTCTTCGACCGGCGCGTTCAGTTCGTCGGGCGTCACCGGGCCGCCGGCAGCACGTATCGCGCCGGCAACCGGCGCGGGAGGCAGATAATCCTTGCGCACACTCCCCTGCAAGGCGTCGAACCCGGCCGCAAACCGTGCGATCTCACCGCGCAAGGCATCGGGCGGGAGGGCTTTCAACTCCCACTGCGCCAAGACTTCCGCGGCCACAGCGGGGCTCCAGTCCTCCTCGATCCAGGCGCGGATCTCGTCGCTATCCGGTTGGGCCGCGGCCAGTGCATCCGCATCAAGCGACGCAGGATCCAGCGCGAGGATTTGTTCCCACAATCCGAGGCAATGCAGGGTACCCACACCCACCTGCGCTCCGTGCAGGTCATGTGGCGTTCCGTAGAGCGCGCTTTTCATGTCGAGGTAGTGCGAGATCAGATGTTCGCCGCCCGAGGCGGGTGACGAGGAGCCTGCCGCGAGCATCGACAGCCCGGACAGGAGCAGCGCCTCGAGCACCACGGCCAGCGCCGCCGGCTCGGCCCGGCCAACGCCCGGCGCAGCCTCGAGCACCCGCTCGACCGTGCCTTCGTAAAAGACCATCGCTTTGGGCGAATAATACTCATCCCGCAGGTAATGGGCGGCGCGCCAGTCCGAGGCGGACGAGCATTTCGAGAGAAAATCGGCCAGTCCTGCCGCGGCCATCCGCGGGGGTGCCGTGGCCACGACCTCGGGATCGGCGAAGACACCCACGGCGGGGTCGCACGGCGTGGTGCGTTTGAGACCCCGGACCTTGAGCGCCGTGATTCCTGACGTATAGCCATTCATCGACGCAGCGGTCGCGTAGAGGATCGAGGGTTTGCCGAGCCGGGTAGCGGCGTGCTTGGCCAGGTCGCAGAGGGTGCCGGCACCAAGGGCCACGATGCAATCAACGTCCCGGGCGGCCACGGCGACTTCGTCGCCCAGTTCCTCCGTAGCATCCAGTATCTCGGCGCCGTACGTTTGGTGGACGATCTTCCGTTTGGCGGCATCGAGCGCCCGTACAAGCCGTTCGCCGCCTGCGGCCAGGGTGTTTTCATCAGCAACGAGCAGGCACACCGGACCCAACTGGTCAGCAATGAATCCGGCGAGGCGCTCCGCGGCGTCTGTGCCGACGTGGCACAGCTGGATCGGCTGGCCATCGACCAGTCGGATAGCTTCTGCAAGAGTCGTTTTCATGTACGTCCTCAACACCTTCCACGGTTGTGGCGCTCTCGGGTTTTAAGGCCTCTACCCTCGGTATTCAGAGGCTCATTCACCCTGCATTCGGGTATTTCGGCCCAGCTTCGCATCCCTGTTGACGGGGGACGCATCGGGCGCGCCCGAACGGCCGAGCCAGGCAGTTCGTTCGTGATATCCTGCTCGGCACACACCATTGCCATTGGAGGCTACACCTTTCACGGCCGTAAACGCAACCGCCGGCGCCGAATCCGCGCAGATCGACCCGGCGGTCTGCGATGCCGCTCGTGGCGAGAGGATTCGCGCTTGTGATGTGACTCCCGTTCGTGGATACTATGAGGGTTCAAACTGCTGTTTCAACGCAAATAGTGAGGTGTCTCATGAAGAGCAGTCGCAGATCCTTTCTTAAAAGAGCATCCGTCCTATCCGCCGCACCGTTCCTCCTCCCGTCTCGCATCTGGAGTGCAGAAACCCAACCAAACGACCGTCTCGTGATGGGTTTCATCGGAGTAGGCAAACAGGGCCGGTATTTGCTCCGTTCTTTCCTGAGCCGTAAAGTCTGCCGCGTGGTTGCGGTGTGCGATGTCGACACAACGCGTCGCGACTCCGCGCAGCAAATGGTCAACGACTATTACACGCAAAATCCCGACGCCGGTTCGCCGGACTGTGCCGCCTTCAACGATTTCCGCGAGCTGCTTGCGCGCGAGGACATCAACGCCGTGTGCATCGCCACGCCGGATCACTGGCACACGATTCCTGCGATTGCGGCGCTGGAATCCGGAAAAGACGTCTATTGCGAAAAGCCTTTGACGCACAACATTCACGAGGCGGTGGCGCTGATGGCTTCGGTGGAAGCAAACCGGCGCGTGCTGCAGACCGGTTCGATGCAGCGTTCCTCGAAAGAGTTTCGCGTGGCCTGCGAACTCGTGCGCAACGGCGTCGTTGGCGCAATCAGCCGCGTGGAATGCAGTTTCGGCCCGCCGGGGGTCCCCTGTGACCTCCCGGAAGAAGAGATGGAACCCGGGCTGGACTGGGATCTGTGGCTGGGCCCCGCGCCCCTGCGGCCCTACCACTCGATCCTGAGCCCGCGCGGTGTGCACGACCACTTCCCCGACTGGCGGAACTACCGCGAATTCGGCGGCGGCATGGTCGGCGACTGGGGCGCCCATCACCTTGACATCGCTCAATGGGGTCTCGACATGGATGAAAGCGGCCCGGTTGAAGTCCGCCCCTCCGACGATCCGGCCGCTGTTGATGGCGGCGTACTGCACTACGCAAACGGCGTGCAGGTCATCCACATGGGCGGATTTGGCGCGCATTTCTACGGCAGCGACGGCGAGGTCAAGGTCAATCGCGGCAAGATCGAACTCGTGCTCAATGGGGAAAGGGTCGCGGGATTTGTCGACCGTGACAGCGGCGGCTCTCTTGAATCGACCCTTCAGCAGCTCGAAAACGAATATCTGCGTGATGCGCAAGTACGGCTGTACCAGAGCTACGACCACATTCAGGATTTCCTGGATTGCGTTAAATCACGCAGCAAACCCATCACCAGCGAAGTGGTGGGCGGCCGCAGCGCAATCTGCTGCCATCTCTTGAATCAGGCGTACTACAATCACGCGACGATCAAATGGCAGCCCGAGCGCATGCAGTTCGCGCCCGGCGGCGGCGATCCCGCCTGGCTCACGCGCAATTACCGTGCGCCGTGGAGCGTCTAGAAGAAAACATCCAATCGTCTTGCTGATGTGCACACGCACGGCGCTGGCACCCTGTCGGCGCCGTGCTTCCATAGGGCGCCAGGATCTCCGCCTTCAAATAGGGACGAGTCCATCCGGCATCACGGGCGCCGGCGGGAGAAGGTAAACAGGGAGCCGAGCAGCAGGGCTGTGCCGAACAGGGCCAGAGCCGTTCCGAGATACAGCGAGGCCGGGCGGTAGGTGAAGGTGATATCGTGCACGCCCGCGGGAACGGCGACGCCGCGAAAGATGCCATTGACGCGCAGGATCTCACACGACTCGCCATTGAGCGATGCGCGCCAGCCCCGCGCAAACGAGTCACAGAGCACGACGATACCTGACTGGGGCGCTTCAATATGGATTGTGAGCCGCTCCGGGGATGGCTCTTCCAGCGTCCCGATGGAGGGCATGAGGCGCGGCGTCGGCGGCAGCTGGCCTGCCGGCGCGGCCGTAGGTGCCGGGCGCCCAACGGCCGCTGTCGCTCTCAAGGCCGCCGCAACCACCTCACCGCGCGGGGTCTCGGGCTGCCCGGGTCCCCGTCGTTGAAAGCGCTCCAGATACGGGCCGTGCGCCGCATCAACCACGCATTCCTGCATGGGTTCAAAGCCGGGCGCGGTCAACGCGGCCATGGCCGCGTCCACGCCATCAGCCATTCGCCAGGCCGGCACCCAGAACGCGCGCGGCAGGGCGGATTCGTTGATGACGATGTCCCCGCGGGCGGGCGTCTGGATTTCCCGCAGGCGCAAACCCGTTGTGTTCCAGACCTCAACCGGAATCCGGGTGTCGGGCGACCCGAGGATCGCACGAACGGCCATGAAATTGAGCAGTGAGGGTTGGGCAGCGTCGGGGGATACGTCCCAGGACATCGCCGGCTCGGCATCGGCGCCCTGCCGGATAAGCCGGGACCACCAGCTGCGCTGATCCCGCGTGACAAACAGGTTGCAGCCGCCTGCGACGTCGATCGGCGCGAGCATGCCGAGATTCGCGGGCAGGCCGTAGTCAAGAGGCCGGGACAGGACCGCGACCCGCCCGCCCAGAGCCCGTTCGCGGGCGATTTCGAAGGAATCACTATACCTGCGCGCGTGCTCGGGATAATCCTGGTAGGGATGCCCGTACGCGTTCAGGTTGGCGAGCGTGAGATCAATGAAAATGAGCAGTGCAACAGCGCAGGACACCAGGATCGACACCCAGGTCTGGCGCAGGATCAGGAACGGCGTCAGCAGGATGGCGAAAGCGATGACGTAGCCCCGCCCCTGGCTTCCGGCCACGTAAAACACGCCACAGAGGGTCAGGAACACCACAATGGCCACGGGCCATACTTGCACGGAGCGGTAGTCTTTCCTTGGTTTGAAGATGCGATCGGCGCCCAGAGCGGTGAGGACGGCGACGCAGAATACGACGAGATACAGAAAGGTCTCCCGGGGCAGCCCCCCGGCGACCCGCTGCGGGCCGGCGATGCCCAGCATCCAGGCACCCGCGCCAACAAGCAGAAACAACAACACTTCCCGCCAATTCTTGCGCTGAAAACAGGCGGCCGGGACCAGAATCAACGGTACCATGCCCACATAACACAGCCGAGGCAAACCGCCGGGCCGGGAGCTGAATGTCTGGACTACAGCCTCCCGGAACGAGCCGGGGAGCAATCCCCCCGACCGGAGGTACCACAGCGCTGCCGACGGCGAATCGAGGGTCATCGCCCAGGCGGCCGTGGGCACCCATTGAATGGCCGCCAGACAGACGGCAAGCGTCCCGCCCAGAACGACTCCGCTCAGGGCAATGCGCAATCCGAACTCGCCCGGGCGCCGTGTAAACCCGTGCAAAATGGCATATAGAACGAGCACAGGGAGGGTCACCACCACAATCGCGCAGGCGCCGGACAGGATGAACAGCGCGCCAACCAGTCCGGCCAGCAAGGCCCAGATTCGCCGGCCGGACTGCGCAAATTCGCGGCCCGTCCAGAACAGAAAAGGCATCCAGGCCAGCGCGGAGGCGAGATGGGGTCGCGACATGGCCGCGGCGGAAGCGCCGGCGAACGCATAGACGGCGCCGCCCACGAGCGCCGCCAGATAATTCAGGCCGAGCGAGCGCGCAAACAGGGCACAGCCGAATCCCATCAGAGCCAGGCAGATGAACGAATGGAGCGCCATAGCCTGGCCGGTATCCGAAAGAAGAAACACGGCGTTGAGCGGCTGGAAAAGGCCGAGCCGATGGTCGGCAAGCAAGGGTACGCCGCACAATTGACGCGAATTCCACTGAGGCAGGTGCCCGCTTCGCATGCGCCCGTAGGCATAGTGCATCGCGGGGTAGACGAACTGATACAAATCGCTGTTTTCGTACGATTCGCTGGCGGGCACCTCCGTCAGCTCCACTTGTTGCCAATAAAAGGGTGCGGCGACAACGAATGTGACGGCAAGCAGAAACAGCGCGACGCTTCCGTAGCGGGAGCTTTGAGGTATGGTAGTCTCCACGCGCCTGGCCCTTTCTCAGGCTGCAAACTCAACAGTTCATCCGGTTTAACGCGCCAAGTTCTTTACAGAACGGGCAGGACAGCCCGCCGCCGCACGGGCCGGCCGCAAGTCTATCATTGCGCGCGCCAGAGTGTCCATTGACGCTCGAACGGCTGCCGCTCCTGAGGTTAATCCTGCGCGCGGGATGATGGTTTCCTTGAATCTGTGCTGTCTTTATCCGTAGGATGAGATCTGAGTACTCTGAACAGCTGCGAGAGCGAGTACGGTATGGAAACCACTGACCTGACTGTCATCATACTGACGCGAGGCCAGCCTCAGGTGTTGTCGATGTGTCTCAATCACCTGGAGTTGCAGACCTATCCGGCGGCCAGGCTCGAGGTCATTGTGGTTGCCTTCCCCGGGGCTACGGGTACCGCGGCCATGCTGGAACGGTTTTGTTCGGGCGGGCCGGTGCGGATGCGCTGCGTTCATGCGCCGCAGGAAAATGTGGCCGCGGCCCGCAACCTGGCCGCCATGCAGGCCCAGGGGCAGTGGCTTCTGTTTCTCGACGAAACCCTGCTCGCGGGAAGCCACCTGGTGGAGCACCACATAAAGTGCCAGCAGCAGAACGGCAATAACACCGCGGCCGTGGGCCGAATCAGCTACCACCCGCAGTTGGGCGCGCGCATTGCATCGAAGGCCTTGCGGGTGGCGCAGCAGGCATTTCAACCCGGCCAGCCGCTGAGTTTTCTGGATTGGCGCGCCCAGAATTTGAGTCTTCCGCGAGATGCCGTGCTGGAAGCAGGTGGATTCAACGAAGACCTGCCGTTCGAGGGTTTGGAGGACCTGGAGCTGGGCTATCGCCTCGAGCGCAACACGGGGATTCGTGGCCGGTACTGCGACCAGGCCCAGGCATTCGTCTGGAAGCCGGAATCGCTGGATCGCGAAGTCGAACGCTCCTACACCGAAGGATATTGGCTGCATCATCTCTTTGAAACCACAGAGTCGGCGCAGCTGCGCGAGCGTTACCGGGGCATTGTGTCGGCCTGGCGCGGCGCGATGGACCCGATAATGCTCCCCCTGGCTCACCGGCTGTGCCCCACGCTGGCCTATAACTCTCGAGCGTTCAACGCCCTGCGCTTTCGGGCGCTTCGCAGCGCGTTCCGGCGGGGCTATCGCGATGCGAACCGCGGCCGGCCTGCCATCCTGCCCGCCCGGCACGTGCCGGATGGGTCTTAGCGCGGGTCAGGCGACTTGCTCCGGCAGGACACTCTTTCAACCAGCCCCGAAAACATATTATGATAGAGGCGGGCTCAAGCTGTACCGCGATGCGGGCGCCCAGGAGGCGCAGCGGCGGGCACGAAAGGGGCGTGTCGGCTCCGGCGGTTATCGAACCTCTGAACACGATTCACCGGGTAGACGATTATGCGTTTGATTCATACTGCGGACGTTCATCTGGACCGATGTTTTGCCTCGGCGCGCATGCCCCCGGGATTTGGGAACCGCAGGCGCCAGAGCCTGCGCGATGTGTTTCGCGCCATTGTGCGGCGCGCAGGGGAGTGGCCCGCCGATGCCTTGCTGATTGCGGGCGACCTGTTTGACCTCGAGCGCGTCACCCGCGACACGGTGCGGTTTCTGCAGGCAACATTCGAATCGATCCGGCATGTGCCCGTGTGTATCGCGCCGGGCAATACCGACCCCTTTGTGCAGGGCTCGCCTTATGTCGAAGAAGAGTGGCCCGACAATGTCATGATCTTCGACCAGCCCCAATGGCGCTCGTTCGTGCTGGACGAGAACGGAACAAGCGTTCACGGGTTTGGTTTTGACGGCCCGGACATAGCGGCGAGCCCGTTCGGGACGTTTCCGCCGATTCAACTCGGCGCGACGCATGTCGCGGTTGCGCACGCCTCGGCCCTGGGCCACCAGCCGCCGGGAAAAGCCGCGTGTGCGCCCTTCGAGCCCGCCACAGCCGCCGTAGATGGTCTGCGCTACCTTGCGCTGGGCCATTTTCATGCCTATACGCCCATTCCCGGCGCCTTTCCAACCGTGATGGCGTATTCAGGCGCGCCGGAAGGGCTCAGTTTCGACGAGACCGGCCTGCGCCATTACCTGGAGGTGGAGATCGACGGAGATCGCGTTGACGTCACACCGGTCGCCTCCGCGCGTTCGGTGTACCTGGCTGAATCGATTGATTGCAGCGCGCTGTCGTACTCGCAGGAACTGGTCCAGTCCATTCGTGCACTTCCTCGCGAGGAGGGCGTGGGCGTCATCGCGCAGATCACGCTTACGGGCTCGAGCGTGCCCGAGTTACGGGCGGAACTGGATGCCATCCACGACGCAGTGGCCCCCCGGTTTGAGCAGCTCTTTCTCGACGACCGCACGGAATTGTCGGAAGATATGGCCGCGCTGGCACGGCAACAGACCAGTCTGGGCGGATTTGTTGCACGGCTCAACGCGGCACTGGCCGATGCGAGCAACGACCGGGAACGAAGGCTGCTGTCCCGGGCGCGGGAGCTTGGCCTGGCGGCGTACCGAAACCGGCCCATTGCGTTTCAGGGTCTGGAAAGGGACTAGCGGTGATCATCCGGAGACTGTTTCTAGACGGATACGGGCGGTTTATGGGCCGGGAAATCGAATTTTCCGGGGGCCTGCAGGTGGTGCTAGGCGCCAACGAGCAGGGCAAGACCACCCTGCGCAGCTTTATCACGGACATGCTCTACGGCCAAAAAGCCGCCGGCCCGCAGCGCCAATATGACGAGAGCCACCACCTGCGGCGCCCTTGGGCCGACGACAGGGCCTATGGCGGGCGCATGACGTATCTGCTCGATACGGGACAGAAATTCGAGATACGCCGCGTGTTTGAACGTGGCAACGAATCCGTCCATGTGTTGAACCTCAGCGATGGCCGGGATATCACCGGCGATTTTGCCCTGACCGGCAACGAGGAACTGGAACTCGCTGCGCAGCAACTCGGGCTGAGCAAGGCCATCTTCGCCAACGTCGCGGTGATCGGCCACAACAGCCTGGAATCGCTTGGCGACGAAGATGCCCTGCTCCAGATCAGTGAGAGAATCGCGGCACTGGCCGACACTGCCGACGAATTCAGTTCGTCCGCGGCGGCGGTCAGCCATCTCGATGCGTATACCGCCCGTATTGGCCGCCTGGTGCCCAATTCAAAGCGGCCGCTGCCGTTGGCCAGGGCACGTCTCAGCCAGGTCGAAACGGAACGGGCAGAGGCGCTCCGCGTCCGCGAGGAAGTGGCCGGACTGGAAAAGCGCCTCCGCAGCGCCCGGGCCGAACTCGAGACCTTGCGGCGCAAGCAGGCAAAGCTGGAGCTGCAGCTCCGCCGACTGGAACATACGGCACGCATCACGCGGCTGCAGAAAGCCGAAAATATCCAGCACCAAATTGAAACCCTGACACAACGGCTGTTTTCGCTCGCCAAAGCCAAAGACTTCCCGCTCGAACAGGACGATGTCTTCAATCGCGCATTGAATGCCATGGAAACGGCCCGCGAGCAAGTGGCGCGAACGGAAGCGCGCATGACGGAATTGCTGCGCCGGCATCAGGAGGCCTCGCAGAGCCTCAAACACGATGCCGTGGAGATCCAGGATCTGCCGGAGCAGTTTGAAGATCGACTCAAAGAGCTTGACACGCAAATCGCGCGTCTGCGCGATTTTATTGAGGATTTTGACAAGGCGCAGCAGACCGTTCGCGAAGCGATCGCCCAGGCAGAGCGGGAGCTTGAGGACCTGCCGGACTTCACGGCGCTGAACGCCGAGCCTCTGGCCTGGATCAATCAGCAGGCGACCTCCTTCAGCCTGGCCTTGCAGGAACGGGACCACGCGGTGGGCGCCTTCAAACGCCTGGAAGCGGACTGCGACCGCCGGGAAGCCGAGCTGGCCCAGCCCGAAAAAGTTTTTGGACAGTTCGAGGATTTCCCTGCGCAAGCACGGGACCACGCCGTCGAAGCCAAGCTGTCCGAGGAACGCTGCGCACAACAGCGCAAACGCATCGAGGAGGCCCAGCGCGACCTTGAGATCCATGAGGAAGACTTGCCCAACTTCCGCGCCATGACCCTCTTCGGCGCGCTTTTGTCGATTATTCTTCTGATCATTGCGGCACTCACCGGCAACAAAGGCATCTATTTCGCTGAAATCTTCGCGCTGGGCGTGCTGGTCTACAACATGGCGCATTGGGTGCATGCGCGGCTGACCCTGCGCCAATTGCAGCACGCAGCAGAGGCTGCCGGGGAGGAAATCGAGCGGCTCGAAAGGGCAACCGCCGAACGAGAACAGGCCATCGACGCGATCATTCGCGAAGCGGGATGCGAGTCTTTCCGGGAACTGGAAGCCCTCTACGAACAGTACATCAAAGGACGCAACGAGCTGGAAGCCCGCCGCGAAGAACTCGAGCCGCATCGCAGCCGGGCGCGCGTAGAAGAATCCCATGTAGCCGGCAAACTGGAGCGCTTGCAGACCGCGTTCGCTGATCTGCACGAGACCGTAAAGACCGAGGATGCCGTAGAGGCTGCGGCCGCACGCGCAATAGCCAAATACCAGGAGTATCGTGAGCTTAGCCGCCGGCGCGAAGAACAAATGGAGCAATTGGAAACGCTCACGCTTGAATGCGACCGCGCCAATGAAAAACTCGCCGCTAAGGAAGCGGAGGAAAAGCAGCTGTCGCTTGAGGTGCGCAAGCTTCTACGGGAGGCGGGATACAAAGAAGAAGCCAACCATACCAGTGCACTGGGTGCATTGCGCGCCTACGGCATCCGCATTGCCCAGCTGCGCCCGAGGCGGGCCCGGGCAGACGCGCTGATACAACAGGCCGACGAGTTCGGCCAGCAGCTCGAGCAGGACCGCCGCGAACTCCAGCAAGCGAAGGAAGATCTGTCGCAATTACTCGACAACGTAGGCGTAGATGCGGTGGACGAATACCGGGCACTGGCCGCGCAGGCGCGGGAGTATCGCGAAGCACGCATCTTGCGCACATCGCTGGGCGAACAGTTCGACACGCTGCTGGGGAACGACAGCCTGGAATCGTTGCGGGCCGAAGCCGAACGCGAAGACAACGACGTCCCGTTGCCGCTCGAAGAGGCTCCGGACCTCAAGGCGGCGCTTGAGCACGTAGTTGCCGAGACCGATAGCCGAAGCCGGGAGATACACTCGCTGGAACTGGCCATCGCCGAGCGCTGCGCAGGACTTCGGACGATCAATGAGATCGAGGAAGAACAGGCGGCGGTGTCCCAACGCGTGGAAGACCTTCAGCTCGAGCTGGAGGCCGCGGCCCACGCCGCTGCCCTCATCGAAGAGGTGGCGCGCGATCGCCATGCACGCATCGCACCGGTGCTTGCGCAGACTGCGAGCCGCTACCTCAGCCGAATCACGAACAACGCTTACACTGAACTGCAGTTGGACCGCGGCCTCCAGGTGATGGTGCGCGTGCCTCAGACCGATCAGCTCCAGTCCGCTCCCCAGAAGAACCTCAGCAAGGGGACGGTCGACCAGATCTATCTGGCCTTGCGCCTGGCCCTGGTGACCTGCCTGTCCGAAGAAGGCGAGCGCGTGCCGATGCTGCTGGATGACCCCTTCGCCAACTACGACGACGTGCGCCTGGCGCAGGCGCTGGCCTTGTTGACCGAGCTGAAGGAGCTGCCGCAGATCCTCCTGTTCACCTGCCGCGACGACGTCGCGGACAGCGCGCGCCGGCTCCAGGTGCCGGTGCTGGCTCTCTAAGACATCCGGCCGCGCGGGCGGTCCGGCAGAACCTGACGAACGGCTCCGCCTCCTTCCCGGCGGGGCATGGGAGACGACTCGTGGACATAAACGCCGGCCTTAAGGACTTGCGCAGCAGACTCGGCGAAGTCAGCGACATCCACAGCGCAATTGCCCTGCTTCAGTGGGATCAGGAAACATACATGCCGCCGAAGGGCGCGGAGGCCCGAAGCTGGCAGCTGGCGACCCTGAGCGCCCTTGAACATCGCCTGTTTACGGCCGAAGGCCTGGGCGGGCTCCTGCGGCAGCTGCATGAACGGGCGGATGCCCTCGATGAAGCCGACGCCGTGCTCGTGGAGGTGGCCTTGTATGATTATGACCGCGCGGCAACGCTTCCCGAAGACTTTGTGCACACCTTCGCGGCGGAGCAGAGCAAGGCGCTTGCCGTGTGGGTAGACGCGCGCAAGGCGTCGGATTTCTCCATGTTTCGCCCGAACCTCGAGCGGCTGGTCGCGCTGGCGCGGCAAAAAGCCGAGTACCTGGGTTATGAGGAATCGCCTTACGACGCCCTCCTCGGCGATTACGAGCGAGGCATGACGACTGCTGAGGTGAAGCGCCTTTTTGCGGGGCTGGCGACCCGGCAGAGCCGTCTGGTGGAAAACATCATGGCCGCAGGGCAGCCCGAGCTGCCGTGGCTTACCGGCCCCTGGGACGAATCCGCCCAATGGGCGTTTTCGTTGCGTATATTGAAGGACATGGGCTACGACTTCGAGGCAGGCCGCCAGGACTCCTCCATTCACCCCTTCTCGGTGCACTTCGACACGCTCGACGTACGCGTGACGACGCGTGCAGCCAAAGAAGCCCTGTTTTCATGCCTGATGAGTTCGATCCACGAGGGGGGACATGCGCTCTACATGCAGGGGCATGCCGAACGCGACCGCCGCACACTCCTGTGCGATGCGCCCTCCCTCGCCATGCACGAATCGCAGTCTCGCCTGTGGGAAAACGTGATCGGCCGCAGCCTGCCCTTCTGGCGCCATTATGTGCCGGTGATGCGGGATTACTTCCCCGGGCAGCTCGACACGGTCACGCCGGAAGAGATTTATGCCGCGGTAAATCTGGCAAAACCGTCGCTGATTCGCGTCGATGCCGACGAATGCACCTACAACCTGCACATTATCATCCGCTTTGAACTCGAGGTGGCGCTCATCGAAGGCAGCCTGGACCCTGGCGACGTACCCGAGGCCTGGAACGCCAAGGTGCGGGAGTATCTCGGCCTGGACGTGCCCGACGACGCCCGCGGATGCCTTCAGGATATCCACTGGGCACACGGGGCCTTCGGATATTTCCCTACCTATGCCCTCGGCAATCTCTACGCGGCCCAGCTGTTCAATGCGATGCTCGAACAGCTGCCCGGTCTTTGGGAAAGCGTGGAGCAGGGGGATTTCCGGCCGGTCCTCGCCTGGCTGCGCGCGAACGTGCATGTACACGGCCGCCGCAAACTGGCACGCGAACTCCTGCAGGATGCCACGGGAGCGGAACTCTCTCCCGAACCGTACCTCGCGTACCTGAACCACAAATTTGGCGCCTTGTACGGTCTCGAGTCCTGACCCGAGTACGGCAGGTTCAGCGGCTCAACTCTTCCAGGACAAAGGTGAGGGATTGGCGCTCGCCCTGGCGGTCAAGGTCAATCGAGATGGCGTCGCCCACAAAATGGCCCCAGATGGCGAAATCGATGTCGCTCGAACGCACCACCTCCTGGCCTGCGATGCCGACGATGATATCGCCCGGGCGTAACCCGGCGGCGTAGGCGGGACAGTCCCGCAGGATGTTGACCACCAGGCAGCCGAGATCACGGGTAATACCGTGTTGGCGCGCGACACCGGGACGGATCCCGGCGACGTCCTCGACTTTGAATCCGGCCCAAGGGTCGCGCCGTCGGCCGAAGCGCTGGAGTTCGGCCACGACGCGCCTGGCACGACCGATGGGTATGGCGAATCCCAAGCCTACACTGCCGCCGGATTGGGAGAAGATCATGGTGTTCACGCCGATGGCCTGGCCTTTGGCATTCACCAGCGGTCCGCCGCTGTTGCCGGGGTTGATCGCGGCGTCGGTCTGGATCATGTCCTGATACAGGCGGGCGCCCTTCCCCACACTGGGACTCAGCCGCCGGTTTTTCGCCGACACCACGCCCACGCTGACGGTGGGCTGGGGATCGCTGATGAGCGGCCCAAACGGGTTGCCGATCGCGATGACCCACTCCCCGATGTACAGGTCGTCAGATTCTCCCAGAACCGTGCATGGCAGCTCCGCACCTTCGGCTTTGAGCAGCGCGAGATCGGTGCGCGGGTCCACGCCCACAATCGACGCCTTGAGTTCGCGCCCGTCCGGCAAGGTGACGGAAGCAATCCCGCTGGCCTCTCCCACCACATGGTAATTGGTGAGGATGTGGCCTTCCCGGTCAATAATGAATCCGCTTCCCACGGAATCGATGCGCCGGTTCTCAGCGCGCCGCCGCGGGGGCTGCAGGTCAAAAAATTCATAGAAGTCGCGGAACAGCGGAGGAATGTCCGCGCGAGTCTCCAGCACATTGATGGACACCACGGCGGGCGCGGCTTTCTCGATGGCCTGGACCAACGCGTTTCGCCGCGATTGCTCCACGCCATCCTGTGCAGAAACCGGCGCGGCGACAATCCACGCCATCACACTGCACAAAACCAGTGTGCGGTGCATGGCGACCGCTCCTCTACTGCGCCACCGGCGCAGCCCAGTCATTACTGTGACTATTGTTGGGTTTCGACTTCTGCCGCAGGGGCATCATCCGAAGGCGCATCTGCCGCAGGGGCTTCCTCGGCAGGTGCATCGGCCTCAGGCACGTCTGCAGCGGGGATCTCTTCTGCCGGGGCGCTTTCCTCCGGCACATCCGCCGCCGCGGGCTCAGGCTTCTTCAAGGCATCCGCCGATGGCGTCAGGGCGGCGGCATCTTCTTTGGCCATCACGAAGACCGATGCCTTGCCCTCCATCAGAAATTCGGTTCCGGCGTCGGTTTCGGGTCCCAGGACGAGTCGGTACGCCTCTCCCGTCTTGACGGTGACGTCGACGGTGGTCTGCGGCACAAAATCGGCGGATGATTTTCCGAAGAGGATATCTTCGGCCTGAATGTCGGCGATGGTCTCGGCGAGGTCTCCCGCGGTTTCCGGATCCGCTTCGGCATCGCCGAGCATCCATGCGCCGCTTTCATTGCGGGTGAGGATGAGGGGCGAGCCGTCGCTCGGGGTAAGGGTCACGGACTGGATGTCATCAGCGATCTTCTCGAGCAGGGCACGCCGGTAGAGATTCCTGGGTTCGACCAGGATCTTACCCACATCGCCCTTGGTCATCGCGACGACGGGGCCTCCGTCCAGGCGGGCGTAACTGCCGTCAATCGATCGCGACGGACCGCCAATCTCCAGAACGTGTGACGCGCCGTCACTTGCGGTGAAGGTGATTTTGCGCAGGGGTTCGCCGAGCGCCGCCGAATCCGTGTAGTCGGAGGCCTTCCAGGCGGCCAGCGCGCCGGACAGAGTTGAAATGGCGGTGCTATCCGCCTCGAGTTCGACGACAGGCTCGATCACGGCCCACTCGGCGCCCTCTTTGGCGAGCACGGCGCGGGTCCCCGGCAACTCCATTTCGATCCGGGTCAGGGTTTCCGTATCGAGCGCGAGGCTTTGCAGGTCGAAGAAATCGGAGCCTTTCGGAAACACTTTGCCGAAATTGTACGACGACAACTTGTAGACAACAGGTTCCGAGGCTCCGGCCACGCGCACGTAGCCATCGGCGCTCGCCTCCGGAAGGCCGCCTTCCAAGACGACTTCTTTGTCGTCCTCGAGGGTCAGCACGCATTTGAATCCGGGCGACGCGAGGTTCCATTCCTCCAGCTTCTCCGGATCGACGATCTCGGCCGCGCTCAGGGGATTGAATGCGCGGACCAGCGCATCGAGCCCCGGCTGTTTGAAGGACTGTCCAGCGACGCCGCCCGACGCCAGCGCCCACTCGTAGACAGGCGCGGGTGGTTCGGCGGCTTCCTCGCCTTCCTTTGTCTCCACGGGTTTCTCGCGCTTCTCGAACACGAGCTGTTTATCCGGCATGGTGACCGCGACCCGGGTGATGTCTTCCGAATCGATTTTCACGACATCCATGTCTTCCCAGGGTCCGGGTTCAGGGGCCGCATCGGCTTCACCGGTCCAGATCATGGCCTCGTTGCGGAAATTGACGTCGGCAACGTAGATGGTATTTTCATCAGCGGCACGCACGAAGATCTGCCCGGATTTGGGCGCTTTACCGTTCAGGATATGCACGGCGGCGGCGTCCGGATCATCGGTATACGCGAGCACGTGGAATGCGGCATCTTCCGCCAGGTCAAAGTCGTTCAAATCGTCGCCGGTTACGTCGCCGGCACGGTATTCGCCCTGAAGATCAGTCAATTTATCGAGGAACGTGTCGATCTTGTCTTTTTTGGCCGGGGCATTAAAGTGGCTGGTGACGCGCCAGACATTCGGATCGCCCGCATCGCGTTCGAGCGTGACTTTTTCGTCGGGTTTGGCGCCGGCATAGAGGTCGACGCGCGTTACCGCGCCCCTCGTGATGGTTTCGGGCACGAGCGGCGTGACTTTGGCCTGAAGCCGTTCTTCGATCGCTACCGGGCGGTTCTGCACCTGCTTCAACACAACCAGGGCCGCCAGAATGGCCAGGATCAGCGCCAAGGGAGCCAGACTCTTCCATTTTCTCATGGTACCTCTCCACAATCCTTATCGAGATGTTCCCAGTGCATCTTCGGCTTGCGCCGCCGTCATTCCGCTGGCGGGCTGTTGTTCATGAAGGATACGGTGTACGCGTTGCGCGATTGCCGGCGCACCACGCTTACGATCGTACCTGCCGCGATGATAACCAGGCTCACCAGAACGTAGTTGATGAATTTCCACGCATTGACCTTGCTCGCGCTCGGTTTCGAGATCGTGCGGTCCACCGGTTTCCGGCTGCGCACGTTCACCAGGTCGTCGCCCAGGGTCAACGCATCAATGCTGTTAAGAAACAGATCCGCGTTGGATTGCTGCAGAAAATCGCTGCGAAACATCTGCGACGCTCCAAGCAGGATGAGCTTGCCCGGGGCCGCGGTCAACGGCGGTGCAGGCCCTTCATCCTCTTCCGGCGGCGGCATGGGCGGCATGCCCGGCTGCGGCTGAGGCGGCGGCCAGTTTGGCCGTTCCTGGCCCGCATAGGCATCGGGAAACTGTCCCGTGACCAGCGCCATGAGCGGATACTGGTCGCCGCGGGCCGGCGGCTCGAACAGCTCCTCACTCAACTGGGCGTTGGGCGAGGCCGTCCAGGCCCGATTGCTGGTGTGCATGATGACACGCGCATCGAGATTGTGTTTTTTCAGCTCTTCCTGGTCGATCGTGAGGCGCCGTGCCCCACAGGTACGTGATGTACCCGAGCCGGCTCGTGATCGAGGTCTCGCTGTCCATCTGCTCGCTGGTGACCTCCACGTGCATCGGGCTGGTGATCGGCGTGCCGCCGCCCAGGAGGTTCTGGAGCGGATCGTTGCCGCGGATGCGAAGCGGGAAGCTGTTGATGTCCATCAAGAGGTGATCGTCGACGCCCAGCCCATAATTTGCGAGCAACTCATTGATCTGCGGATTTTCGTCTTGCCGGCTCATCGTGATGCCGCGGCTGCTGGTGCGGTAATCCCACAGGTAATCTTGCACGGCCAGGATGACGGACTTGCCGGAGGCCAGCGCGCGGCCGATTTCCCAGCGCTGGCGCTCGCTCAGTTGCCGCGGGTTGATGACGGCCAGCGTGTCGTATTCCTCGGGCAGGGGACTGTCCTTGGTCAAGTCGACGCGGCGCACTTCGTATTTTTCCGATTCCAGATAGGCCTGAAGCACGTCATAGGGGTCGCGCTGCTCGGGAACCGCCTGGCCCATCTGCATCATGATCTGCCGCATCTGGGGGTCGATATTGAACGATTCTTTGGGGGCGACCAGAGCCACGACCGGCTTTTCCTCGCGCGTCAGCTTGAAAATGATGTTAATCAACCGGTATTCGAGCTGCTGCACCGTCTCGGGCGTCACTTGAGGGATGATCTCCTCCGCTTCGGCGCCCAGCCCCACGCCAATGCTCGAATAGATCAGTTTCTGGCTGATCTCGTCGCCGGACATGACCTGCACGCCGAAAGGCTCCACGCCTTTTTCGAGCATGCGCCTCTCGGCTTTATCGGCCTGATCTTCGTCCTCTTCTTCCTCTCCGAACGCGGGCGCGCTGGTCATGACGTTCGCCGCCTGCAGGTAGACGACATGGGGTTCGATCATGCCGTTGGACGCGACCCGGAGTTCATCGAGCTTGCCCGAAATATCTTGTTCCAGCTGCGTGTAGGCGGTGGGCATGCCGCTTTTGGGCGTGATGTAGAGATTGACCTGCACGGGGCGTTTAACCTGCGACAGGATGCGTTTCGCCGCCGGCGACACGGTGTAGATTTTGTCTTCCGTGAGATCGAAGCGGTAGAGGCTGGTGCCGATGGTCAGCCAGTTCAGGGCGAGGCCAATCCCGAGGCAGATGGCGATGGCCGCGCCAAACTGCAGCCGAATGCCCGGTCGGCTGCGCCCTTCGATATACAGCGCATTCAGCACCAGAAACAGGGCCGTCCATCCCACGAAATAGAGCACATCGCGCACTTCCACCACGCCACGAATGAAGGCATTGTAGTGGTCGATCACGCCGGCCATCTGGCTCAGGGCGGAGCCCAGGCCGGGGAAAAAGCCGTCGATATAGCCCGCGATGAAGTTTGTGCCGACAAGAAACACGGCAAAACACGCGAGCAGGGTAACGACGAACGCAACGATCTGATCTTTGCAGAATCCCGAGAAAAACAGGCCCATGGCCAGGAACATGGCCCCGAGAAGCGCGGCGCCCAGGTAGCCGCCCACAATCATGCCGCCATCCGGATTCCCCAGCATCTTGAGCATGAGCGGCACCGTTCCCGTGGCCGCCAACGTGATCAGGTAGAAGGCGAGGGTCGCGAGGTATTTACCCAGCACAAGCTCACGCGCCCGCATGGGAAAGGTCAACAGCAGCTCCCAGGTATTCTCCTTGCGCTCTTCGGCCCCAGACCCGCATGGTCACCGCCGGGATGAACACGCACAGGATGATGGGCAGATTCGCGAAGAAATTGCGCATGTCCGCCATGGGGAACGTGAAGAACGACGTCATGAAGATCCCCACGCTCATCGCGAGAAACACAATGATGAAAATATAACCGACAGGAGACGTGAAAAAGGCTCCCAGGTCGCGCGAGACTATCGTTCTGATGTTCTTCATCCTAGCTCTCCCTTTTCGCTCTTCGCCAGGGCTTCGGGTTCCGTGAGCGCCAGGAAAGTCTCCTCCAGGCTCAGCGGACGCTCGGTAAGTTCGCGCAGTTCCCAGCCCTTTAAGCGGGCCAGCTTGCCGATTTCACGCCACTGCTGCGACCCCGGTTTGCCCAGCAATTGAAACGATACGAAACCGTCGGTTTCTCCGACGAAATGTACGCGGCGCGTGCCCTCGAGACCGGACAGCAGGCGTTCGATCTCGTTGCGCTCACCTCGGACGGAGACCTCGGCGCGATCGTGTTTTTTCGCGCGTTCACGCAGTTCCTGGAGCGTGCCGTCGCCCACGATACGGCCCCGGTTGATGATGACGATTCGGTCCGCGGCCGCCTCCACTTCCTGAAGAATGTGGGTGGAGAGGATCACGGTCCGGCCATTGGCGAGCCGCCGTATTAACTCACGCACCTCGATGATCTGGTGTGGATCGAGTCCGGAGGTGGGCTCGTCGAGAATGATGATCTCCGGGTCGTGGATGAGGGCTTGCGCCAGGGCCGTCCGCTGGCGGTACCCTTTGGAGAGTTCACGTATGATTTTTCGGTACATGGATTTGAGCCCGCATTCCTCCAGAACCGCTGCGGTGCGTTCCCGGAGTTTTGCGCCGCCAAGCCCTCGCGACCGTGCCACAAAATTGAGGTACGACCGTACTTCCATGTCCATGTACAGGGGCAGCACTTCGGGCAGATAGCCGATGACCTTACGCACGCCCAGCGAATTTTCGATCACGTCCATGCCCCCGACCGTGGCCGTACCGCTGGTGGGGTGAAGGTAGGTCGTCAGGATCTTCATGGTCGTCGATTTGCCCGCGCCATTGGGGCCGAGCAGGCCAACAATCTCGCCCTGCTTCACCTCGAACGACACCCGATCCAGAGCCCGCACGGGCCCGTAATGCATGGTGAGGTTCTGTGTCTTGATCATAGTGCACATACTCCTGAGCCTGGATCCCGCACACTGCAGACCCGGGTGCGGTTCTCGATCCGTTTGTTCCGCAGCTGCTGGGGCTGTACAGCGCCGCTGCGTTCCGTCTCGCCTGACAACGCTGGCCGCCCTGACCGGACGTATGCAGTTGTCCCCGCTGCAAGGCCAGCAATGATCGTGCCTGCATGAGGACATGCAAAAGAGTTGCTACGATAGCATTGATTTTGAAAGGTTTGCAACCGGCGGCCCGTCTTTCCCTGTCATCCCGGCGTCCGCGGGAAAGATGCCCATATGCGGCACCCTGCCTCATATGAAGCAACGCGGTGGACCGGGGGGCCATCGGGCAGGCAAACGCCCGCAAGCTCAGAACAAAACCGGCGCCCACAAGCCTGGGCGCCGGTTCACGCGTTCACTGGACTGCTTATTGCAGCACGGCTTCGTTGCCATCCACCACGAGCTTCGAGCCGTCCCAGGTACCGTTGAAGGACTGGCCGAGAATGCTGACGGAGAACTTGCCGTCTTCCACCTTGTATTCGCCCTCGGCGCCATCGGGCACCAGGGTCGCAATCTGGCCGCCTTTCACGAGCACTTTGCCTTCGTCCTTGAAATCGATCTCATAATCGCCCAATTGCCATTTCGTCCCCGCCAGCCCGGTCGTCCCAGCGGCCGCAGGTTCGGCTGCCGCCGTCTCACCCGGAGTTTCACCAGCCTCTTCCCCCGGCGCTTCGGACAAGTCATCGGATACTTCAGCGCTTGCTCCTTCCGACGATGGAGCGACGGATTCCCCGGCACCGCTGCCCGCGGGCGCTGCATCTTTCGTGTCGCCGCTGCAGCCAGCCATCCCTACCATGAAAACACCCACCAGCAATAGCGTCAACAGTCTCTTCATCGGGGTCTTCCTCCCTCGGTTGTGTCCTGGAATTCACGTACGTGAAACACGGGGTTACTCCGGACCTAATGCAAGAATCTTAACACGGAGATCTGCATTTTCCAAGTAGTTTCGCGTAATCCGAAACCAATACGCGCGGGTGCAGCGCGCTATCCAGCCGAGCCCGCCCTGTAACGACGGCATCGTGCAAATTGTAGTATGGATGCTTCGTATGTTGAAAGGTGCGCCGGCACGGCGGAGCCGGTATTCCCGCCGGGGACATGGCCTGTAGAGCGCCGTGTCCGGCGGTTTTCGATAGACCGTTTGGCATTCGAGCGGGGTGTCAAGTCCGTCCCGTCTGTGGAAGGAGGCGCGCTGACAATTCCGGTCGGGCCCGCACGGTTTCGAGCGGCTGTCCAGACTCGCACGCCAGGGCGGCTTGGCGCTTCGCCGAATGCCCATACGGGAATCCAGCCTCCCAACGAGGCTCATTCGGCTGCGGTGCAGAACACGTCGCGTGAAATTTAACTCAGGCCCACTGCACGCAATCGTGGCCGGGCCGAATGAGCCTCTTGCCTTTTTCTCTGGCGCAACGCAGGCATGTATATGCCGCCCTGAGCCAGCCCGCGGGGCATTCCATGCCCCCAGACTTTCGCTACGGGAGGTTCGTTCCTAATCTGGATATTGCTCTCATCGGGCACGAAGCCACTCACACGATCTTGCGTTCCTGCGCCACTTTCTCCCGGAAATCGGCCAGGGCCTCGCCCGGATGCCGGCCATCGAAGATGCTTGCTGTGCCGCAATCCAGGATCGACGCACCCAGATTGGCCAGGATCGCCGCATTACGGACCGTGATGTTGCCATCGACCTCGATTCGCGCATCCAGCTTCCGGTACTGGAGGTTTTCATGCAGGATACGCACGCGGTCGAAAGTGCCTTTTAGAAGGGTCTGACCCGCAAAGCCGGGATCTACTGCCATCACCAGCACACGCTCCGCGCTATCCAGGAGATAGTCCAGTTTGGTGAGCGCCGTGGCCGGATTGATGGCGATACCCGGTGATGCGCCCGTCGCTTTGATCTGATTCAGTACGCGGTGCGCGTGGGTGCAGGCCTCTACATGAACGGTGACCCCTTGGCAGCCGGCTTCGACGAAGCGCTCGATATAGCGTTCGGGCCGTTCGATCATCAGGTGTGCGCTGCAGGGCAGGCTTGTACGCGAGCACACGGCTTTGATGAAGTCGAAGCCCAGCGTGATATTGGGCACAAACCGGCCGTCCATCACATCAAAATGCAGCTCGTCGCAGCCTGCGGCCTCCAGCGCGGCCAGGTCGTCTTCCACACGTAACAGGTTGGCGCACATTATCGACGCCGAATACAACACATCCTTTTTCACGTATGCGATCCTTGTGCTTTCAGAAATGCGTCAAGCGCTGCCCGTGTGGGCATGCTCGGCTGCGCCCCGGCCACCGTCGCCGCCAGGGCGCCGGCGGCGTTAGCGAACGTGAGCGCATCGCCCGGACGGCGTTCCCGCCAGACCAGCGCGAGTGCCGCCGTAAATGCGTCGCCTGCAGCCGTTGTGTCTACCGGCGTGATCGAAAACGCCGGCACGTGAATCCACTCTTTGTCATCGATGTAGAGCGCGCCCATGGCCCCCAGTTTCATCACCACGCGCCGCGCCCCGCGCTCCAGCAGCTCCCGGCCGGCTTCCCGCGCATCGTCGAGCGACCGGATCGATACCCCGGTGAGCGCTTCTGCCTCGGTCTCGTTGGGCGAGAATACATCGGCCTTTTCGATAATGGCGTCCGGCAACTGCTGCGCAGGACCCGCATCGACGACCGACAGCACCGCGTGGCGGCGGGCCATGTCCAGTGCGGACTCCACGGTGTCCAGGGGAATCTCCAGTTGCACCAATACGGCATCGACCAGCTCAAATACAGCGGCCATCCCGGCGAGATCCTCCGGCCGGATGCCCATGTTGGCCGCCGGAGTCACCACGATCGAGTTTTGCCCCTCATCGGCCACCAGAATCACGGCTGTACCCGTCGGTTCGGAGGGATGGACCTGCACATGCGTGAGATCAATCCCCTCGGCCGAGAGATTCCGCCGTTGCATCTCGCCAAAGGCGTCATTGCCAACGCAACCCGCAAACCAGGTCGCTGCTCCGAGCCGGGCCGCCGCGGTGGCTTGATTCGCGCCCTTGCCGCCCGGAACCGTGTTGAACGAGCGGCCCAGCAGCGTTTCTCCCGGCGATGGAACGCGCTGAACCCGGGTTACCAGATCAATGTTGGCACTTCCCACAACCAGTATGTTGGCCACAACCGTCCTCCCGCAGCGTATCGACGCATTGCCATCACGCGAACGAAGCAGAGTATAGCAAGAACTCCCGGGCCGGTGCCGCAACGTCCTGCCCAGCGCAAGGACGGGCTGTACACGAGCCGGACTGCACTGCCTGACCGATCATCCGGCGTCGGTCGCGGCTTCTGCCGCGAGGAATTTGGGATGGTGGCCGGCGATAACGACGGTAACCTCGCCCTTCACCTTCGTCTGCGCAAAGTCCCGGGCCAGTTCGGCGAGGTCGCCGCGCCGGACATCCTCAAATTTTTTCGTCAGCTCAATGCACACGGCCGCGTGCCGGTTCCCCAGTTCGGCGAGCGCGTCGGCGAGAAGCGCGCCGACGCGAAATGGCGACTCGTAGATCACCAGCGTGTGAGGCAGGTCGCGTTCCAGGGCGAGAAAACGGCGGCGCGCACCGCCCTTACGCGGCGGAAATCCTTTGAACACATAACTGGACGTCGGCAAGCCCGACTGCACGAGTGCCACATGAACCGCGCTCGCCCCCGGCAGCGCGATCACGTCGTGACCCGCCTCGATCGCCCCGGAGACAATCCGGAAGCCGGGATCGCTCACGCCGGGAAACCCCGCATTCGAACACAGGGCCACCGAGACTCCGGCGTCGAGGAGGCCCAGAATACGCTTGCCTGCGACCCGTTCATTGTGCTCGTGGTAGGAGAAGAGCGTCCTGGGTTTGGGAATGCCATAACGTTCGAGCAGCACGCGGGTCCGGCGCGTGTCCTCGCAGGCCAGCGCTTCGACCTCGTTCAAGACCCGCACGGCGCGATAGGTCATGTCTTCCAGATGGCCGATGGGGGTAGCTACCAGATACAACGCCGCCATGCATGTCTCCCGCCGCGCATCAGCGCTGGTCCCGGTCGCGTTCTTCCGGCGGCGCAACGGGCTTCCCGCGAACCCCGCCGAACCATCCGCGTTTCCAATAGAGCAGCAGCTGGAAGATGCCGATCGCCAGCACCACGCCCAGAAAGACCGGATATCCATAGCGTGTGTGCAGTTCGGGCATGTTCCACGGCGACACGCGGTGATCGAAGTTCATCCCATAGAGTCCCGTCAGAAAACTCAAGGGGATGAAGATGGTCGAGATGAGCGTCAGCATCTTCATGATCTCATTCATTCGGTTGCCCATACTCGACAGATACACATCCAGCAGGCTTCCCGTGAGTTCCCGGTACGATTCCATCATTTCCAGCAGCATGATGCAATGGTCGTAGCAGTCGCGCAGATGGAGGCGGGTCGTGTCGGTGAACTGTCCGGTCCCTCCCTGCACCAGCGCGCCCAAGCCTTCGCGCATCGGCGCCACCGCCCGGCGCAGGGCCAGCAAGTCACGCTTGGCCTCGTGAATGCGGGCTGCTATCTCGGGGGTTGGCCGATACAGCGCGTCGTCTTCCAGCGCCCCGAGCTTTTCGCTGAAATCGTCCAGATACGGAAAATAGGCATCCACCGCGGCGTCGATGATGCTGTACACCAGGTAATCGGCCGCCAGGCTTCGTGTCGGACCCAATCCTTCCCGGATGCGTTTTCGCACCCGATCGAGGCATCCCCCCGGATACTCTTGAAAGGTCACCACGACCCCGTCGCCCATGAAAATGCTCAATTGCCCGGTACGAACCGTCGGGCCCGGCTCCAGCATGCGCATCACCACAAAGAGGCGCTTGTCGTAGTCTTCGATTTTCGCCCGCTGATTCATCGCAAGCACATCTTCGAGAGCCAGGCGATGGATGTCGAACGTGCGCCCGATGGCCGCGAGCAGCGCCGCGTCGTCCAGGCCGGCCACGTGCAGCCACAGGACCGGCCATTGTTGTTTGAGAGCCGGGATCGCTTCGAAGTCGGGGTCGGACGACTCGTAGCAACCGGCAGGGCCATAGGCGATGAGCTGGAGGTGATGTTTGGGGCCGTTCGGAGCAGTCGTTGCATTGTTCGGCGCTGCGTCCGTTTCGTGGCTCGAGCGCCCTTTTCGTGGTCCTCTCCCACCCAACTCCATCGCCCGCTCCTTTCCATCGCCGGGCACAATCGGACCCGCTATCCCCAGTATAGTCGAGAACGGCAAAGCAGGGAACACGCGTGGCGATGCTGCCCTGGCGTGGGGCGGGTCCCGGGGCGTTCGGCGTAGATGATGCGGGGCATGGCCAGGTGCGCCATGCCCCGTTTACATTTCCTCTCTCGACTGGCTAAGGCGTTGGCGCAACGGGAGCGGCAGCCGCGCCAGCGCCGGCGGCCGCAGCGGCCTGTTCTGCCGCCCGGCGGTCTTCTTCCATCTTCCTGCGCCGTTCCTGATCTTCCACCCATTTCGCCTTTTCGGTATCGACCTGCTCGAATTTGTCCTTGGCCCGGGTAATGTTTTCATCGCGCGATGCGACGTGGGCGGCAGACTGGCCATCGGGGACGTATTTGAGGACCGCCTGAGCTTTCTGGTACGTGCGCTTGGCGGTTTCGAAATCTTCTTCTTTGGTGGCCTCTTCGACTACGCGATCCGCTTCCTCGATCAGACTCTGGCCCTGCTGGATGATCTCGGTGACCGCTTTGCGTATGTTGCCGGTGGCATCCTTTTTTCCAGCCTCGGCCCTCTCACGCTGGGCTTTGAACTCGTTGCTGACATTGTTGAAGAGCGCCATGGCCTTCTGATACACGTTCAAGGCTTCGCCGTATTTCTGCTGGGTCATGAGGGTGCCGGCCTCGGCCAGGGCGGTCTCCCCGGCGGAGACGATTTCGCGGTCGGTCTGCTCACGCTCATCGCGCCGTTTCTGCTCGACGCGAGTTTCCTGTATGGATCGGGCCGCGGTTTCATTGCCGCGGTCGATTTCCATGGCGCGTTCAAAGAACACCAGAGCCTGTTGCAATGCGTTGGACGGGGCATCGGGATCCGACACGGATTCCGCAAGTTCATTGCCCTTTTCTATGTAGTAATTCGCGATTTTGCGCACGATGCGGGGCCGATCTGAGCCGCGCGATTCCAGCGCCATTTTCCATTCTTCGACCGCGCGGTCCTTGTCGCCATATTCGTAAAACATGTCGCCGATCTGCTCGTAGGCAGAATAGATGCCTTTGTTGTAGCGGGCAAAATGGTTGTATGCCGTATCGGCTGCCTTGGCATTCTTCTTCTCTTTGAGCAGGTACTCGATGTTATCGACAAAGAACCAGGTCAGGGTCTCGTCGGACGGTTTCAGATAGCCCATCGCCTGTTCCGTCTGCATGATGGTGTAGGTAATGTCGCTGGACGCCTGGACGGACGCATTGAAGGCATTCTGGGCGCCGCCATTGCGTAGATAGCCTTCATAGGCTTCGCCACGCGAATAATCCGTCTGGATCATGAGGGCCGCGTCGGACATGTAGCGCCGGCTGCTGTCGAGGTAGGGCCGAAGCTCACGGATGATCAGCGGTTTTTCCCGCAACGGAACGTAGGTGAAGTTGTCGAGGTGCTCGTCAATTTCCGCATTGATTTGGGCAGCAAGTTTCCGGGCCTCGCGAGACGTGTCCCACATGTACGGCAGGTACAGGTCGGCAATCAGAGACGACAGCACGCCGATTCGGTACGCATAGTAGCTGCCGGTGGCCAAGCTGCGCACATAGTTCAAGAGCTGCATTTCCGCTTCTATGCGATGGATCACGCGGGCATCATTGTTCAAGCCCACGGCATCGCGCAGAGCGGACGCCCCCGCAAGCGCACCTTTGAGGACGTCTTCTTCGTAGTTGGCGCTGGTGGTCTTGTAGGCATCCTTAATTGAACGGCTGACCACCTGAATGGACGTCCCCGTGATGGCCCGTTGTGCGCGAGGCCCCCATGCGAACGCGTCTCCTGAACATACGGCAGCTACAAGCGCGACTGCCACGACTGCAACGAACCTGCGATTTTTCATGTCGATACCTCGTCTTCCCTCGGGTTGCGCAAGCCACCGGCCATCGGAATAGCCGAAAGACTCGTCCGCTATCGAGCTCCATTTCTTTAGGCGCGCCGCGGCATGATGCGCACCCGGAGCGCTAAAACACCAAATTCGTATACATCGCATCGTTTGGACGATGGCGATACCGGGGTTCAAACAGGGTTTCCGGCAGGCGGTTGCTGCACCACGCCGGGATACCCTCGGTCACGCTGTTATCGTATACATTTCGCCGCGTCCATTCCACCAGAAGTTCGGTATAGGGCGGGCGATGCTGCTCATCAGGATACCGTCGGTAGCCCACATGGCCGTCAAGATACAGCACGTTGCCCCCGGGCGGCACCATGTGGTTCAGCTGGAGCGCCCCCAAGTCACTGATCGAATCGTACAGGACGGGGATCTCGCTCTCTGACGCGGAGGTGGCCGCCGGGTTGTTGATGTCGGAGATGAAAAACCGCGATACGCCCTGCTGCATGCGATGGAACACCGTGTCGCCGCCCGGTGCATGCCCTCCCGGACAGTACAGGTCGGCGCCCATAAAACCGACCGCGCCTTCGAACATGAGTCGATGAAGTTCGGCCCACAGGAAAAGAGCCTGTTCCTCGGTCTTGATCGCAAACGGCAGGTAGGTATACATGTCATCCGTGAGACATTCGGGGTCCATCCGCTGGCCGAGCATGCCCGCGATGGCGTCGCGGTTTCGCGGGTCCGTCACCATGATGCTCTCGAGATAGCCATCCATAAACGTGACGTCGCTGTACCAGTCGAGCCGCTCATCCGTCAGTATTTTCACGGAGCCGGGACACACGAACACCTTCAGCGTATCCAGATACTCGGGATAGAATCCGCGGACGTCGCAGATGAAGTTGTTGCGTTGCAGATGGTGTCGCTCGCCGTTGGCATCCGGGTAATCCCAGTAGTCGTTCGGCGCGCCGGGCGGATAATACCCGTCGTGGTCGTTGGCCCACATCAGGAAAACGATGCCGATCTGGCGGATACTGTTGTTACAGTACGCACGCCGCGCCTGCTCGCGGGCGCGCATTAATGCAGGTAATATGAGCACAAACAGGATGCCGATTATGGTAACTGATATGAGTAGTTCTAAGAGCGTGAAGCCGCGCTTACCTTGCAGGTTATCCATAGTGACCCCACACACCAAGTGATCTGCGCGCCCTTTGGCGTGTCACCGCCCGTTCACCCCGTAAACCTAGCTGCGACAGTATCATGAAGGCGTGCAATTGTCAACAGAGGACCGGGCGAACGCGGACGAAATCGAAGGGCCCCCAAGATCTCCCCGGTGAATCGGCTGTTCGGAGCTGCTTGAGGCTTGCCGGCGCCTTCCTCGCTCTATCTGGAAGCAGCGCGTCGGCAGGCTTACCAGGCCATGGGAGCGTTATGAGTAAGTTTCTGCGCTGAATCCGCCCTGTTTTTACACAAAAAAAGGGCATCCAGCACGCGGAAAGCGATTGTTGGCAGCCTGAATTGAGTCCGATTGCGTTGCAGGCCGGTTGACCTTCGAGCTAACGTCAATGGTATACTTGAGATGGACGAGGCGGGACAGGCCGGGTCCGCGGTGGGGCGCGGATTGGCATGGAGCCTTTTCTGATGACCACTCGGGAAAAGATAGGGCTGGGAATCCTGATCAGCCTGTTTGTCGCAGGTTGCATCGTGCTCATCATGACGTTTAAGTCCTGGGGAGGCCGTCATGCGCCTGAGGACAGCATTTTTGTTCAGCAGCGCATGATTAACCTGAGAAAATAGGCATCCGCAGCTGGAAACCCTGCCTTCAGGTCAGGGATTTATTCTGTGGAAACGGTTGAGATGAGCCGCATTCCTCGCGCGACATCCCCAGCAGGAAGGAGTTACGGGGCTTTGTTTACTGGCAATGTTTCCTCCACGCAGCCGGTGACGCGCCTTTTGCTCGCTGCCAGCTTGCTCCTGGCGCCGTTCTGGGGCTTTCCCGCCCACGCGGCCGAATCCCGTCTTGCGGCGGCCGAAATACAATTTAATGAGCCCGAAACCGTGGTGATGGAAGAGCTGACCCTGCCCCCGCCACGAAGGGTCGCGCCCGAAGAGGCCCTGCTGGAAGAATTGCCCCCGCTGTCCCCTGCCCAGAAAACCCCGGAGGAACCCGGCGCCGGCCTAAAGGTAATCGCCATTGACGCAGGACACGGCGGCGCGGACTTCGGCTGCATCAACCCCGCAATTCTTGAGAAGGATTTCACGCTGGCGGTCGCACGGCACACGGCCCGTTTGCTGGAGACTTCTTTCGGAGGGCGCGTGATCCTTACACGGACGCAGGACGCCAACCCTTCCCTGGAGGTTCGGGCCCGCCTGGCCAAGGCACAGGGCGCTGGGCTCCTGATCAGCATCCATGCGGGCGCGAGCATCTCGCCCTCCGCCCACGGGTTTGAGCTTTTTGTGCCGCCGACAGCCCATTTGAACGCGGGCGCCGGCGCAGCCCCCGGCCCCAGGGCCGCCGGAGCCCGCCGTGCCGCCGCACAGAGTACAGAGATCGCGCAGGCCCTCGCGGGTGAGCTTGCCCGCTCGACCGGCGCGGTCAATCGCGGTGTGCACGCCGCCCCCTGCCAGCTCTTCGAGGTGATCAATTTCCCCTGCATCGTCCTGGAAGCGGGGTCGCTCACCAATAACACGGAGGCATCAAAGCTCGCCGACGACGACTATCAGATGAAAATCGCACAGGGGCTCGCCGATGGGATTCGCGCCTACACCAGCGGCGCCGTCCAGACCGGAGAGGCGCCATGAAATCCGATGAACGCCAGGAATTCGTAAAGAAGGCCCTGCTCGGGTTGTGGGCCATGTTCACGCTCATTCTCGTGGTGGCGCTCGGTCTGGTGGTTGTCACGTTGGTACAGCAGGGCCGGAGCCCCTTTCCCGCGCCGACCATCGCACGCGCGCCGGGCGCCCAGGCGCCCGCGGATCCTCAGGCACAGCCACAGGAATTGCGCGAAACCCGTCTCTACTTCGCTTCGGAGGATGGCAGGCTGCTCGAACCGGAAAGCCGCCGGCTTACCCTGGGCGACGATACAATCGCGAATTGCCACGCAGCGCTTGATGCGCTTATCGCAGGCCCGGACGGCGTGTTGACTCCGGTTGTTCCGCCGGCAACCCGCGTTCGCGGGATCTTTTTCATGGGCAACGGCGAGGTGATCGTCGACCTCTCGATGGAAACGGTCGCGGGGTTGCGCAAAACGGGGAGCGTCTCCACTGAAATGCTGTTCCTTCAGGGCGTTGTCCATACGCTCACAGCCCCGGAACTGGCGGGTACGGACGACTCCACCGTCACGAAAGTCCGGTTCTTGATTGAAGGCGCCCCCGCGGACGAGACGTTCAAGGATGCGCATTGCACCTGGGCCTACGCATTGCCCCGAGATTCCCAGTGGCTCGACCACAGCAGCCCGGCAGGCCTCTGAGATGGCAGAATCAAGCGAGGCCATCGGAATCTTCGACTCGGGCGTCGGCGGCCTGACGGTCTTTGCGCGCATCGCCGAAGATCTTCCCCATGAATCCATCATTTACCTGGGCGACACGGCCCGGGTGCCCTACGGCACGAAATCCGGCGAAACCATCCGGCGCTATGCAGCAGGGTGCGCCGATCTGCTCGTGGAACGCGGCATTAAGATGCTCGTCATCGCATGCAACACGGCTTCCGCCCACGCACTCGATTCCTTGCGCGACGAACTCGAGATTCCCGTGCTCGGCGTCATCGCTCCGGGCGCGCGGTCCGCAGTAGATCGGTCGCGCAGCGGGCGCATCGGCGTCATCGGCACGGCCAGCACCATCGCCAGCAAGGCCTACGAGGAGGCGATTCTGGGCATGGCGCCCGAGGCCTGCGTCTTCTCGAAATCCTGCCCGCTCTTCGTGCCCCTCGCGGAAGAAGGCTGGCTGCACGGCGCCGTCCCGCGTCAGGTAGCTGCCGCCTACCTCGAAGAGCTTTTGACACACCGTATCGACACGCTCGTGCTCGGGTGCACGCACTATCCGTTGCTTCGGGAAGTCATTCAGGAAGCCGCCGGTCCGGAGGTCACCCTGGTTGACAGCGCGCAGGCCACCTCCCGGGCAGTGGCCGAAACACTGACGGGACTGGGCATCCAACGCGAAGCGGATTCCCCGCCCAACCATACCTTTCTCGTGACGGATGCGCCCGAGGCCTTTGCGCAGGTCGGAGAGCGCTTTCTCGGCCGCGCCAGCTGCCCCGTGGAATGGGTGGACGTGTAATGTCCGAGGCCGTTCAAAGCCCGGACCCCGGCCCGCCCCTGGACGCTACCGTCGCGCCCAGGCCCTTGCGCGGGGTGATCATCCCGCTCGCCGGCCTGATGGCCGTGCTCCTGCTGATCCTGGTCAACGCCGTGCTGATACGCCGCCACATCGCCTCGCTTCCGCTGAATCTGGTTCCCGCCACCAATGCCATGGCCGAGCACATTGAGGACCTGTGCAGGCGAAGCCATTTGCCTCCGGAATGCCTCAAACGCTATGAACCGATAGCGCGTCATGATGCCGGGGCGGAATGGAATGAGCACGCCTTCGAGGCAGGGGTTCCCGCCACCATCACGGCGGAAAACTTCATCGCGGCGCTGACCTACGGCATGGCGCTGCAACAGGTCTCGCTGGAGCGCACGGACGCCCCTCAGGGCCGCTGGACGGAACTGTGTTTTTCCATGCTTGACCGGCCGTTTGCCGTGGTGCGGGTCATGGGCGGCGCCGAGCGCTCACGAATATACGGCCGCCTGCGACAAACTCGCGCAGACCTTCCTCGCGGCACTGGCGCACATTCCCGATTTCACGGATCTGCAGGAGGTCGCCCGGCACGATCGGCAGGAAGGTCCCGTACGCTGGCGCACCTATACCTTCCGAGCGCTCGCGCGGCAGGAAGTCGAGCCTGCCGCAGCGCGTGAACTGCTCGCCACCACCCTTCCGGAGCTTCAGGGAGAAGTCCCGGTGGCCGTCGCCGTTCCCGGGCAGAATGCCATAGAAGTCTCGTGGAAAGGCCTTCCCATTGTCCGGCTAGATATCGAGCGCGGTGAGCCGTTGCTCGACGAGGCGGAGGACGAGCAGCCAATGGACTCCCCCGAGCCTCAAGCCGCGGAGACAGCGCCCGCCGCCGGTCTGTCCCGGCCCGCCCCGGGAGCCGTCACGGAGGCCAGCGCAAAACGGCCCGCTCCACCGAAACCGGCGGACTTTTCCGGCGCGACGCCCCGCGCCGCCATCATCGTAGACGATGGCGGCTACGGCACGCTCGCATCCGACACCATCCTGGCCATGGACACCCGTCTGACACTCGCCATCCTTCCGGACACGCCGTTCGCGCGCGAAACCGCGGAGACCGCCCGCTCCCGGGGATTCGAGGTGCTGGTCCATTTGCCGCTCGAATCCGAGAACGCCGAGGGCTGCGTTTCCCGAGCAGCTCACCACGTCCATGAACGAAGACGAAATGCTGGAACGCCTGGATGCCGCTCTCGCCCGCGTACCGGGCTCCGCGGGCGTGAATAACCACACCGGCTCAAAATTCACCGCGGACGCCGCTGCGATGCGGCGCCTCCTCCATGGCATCAAACGCCGCGACCTCTTTTTTATCGACAGCCGGACCACCCCGGACACCGTTGCGGAAACCTGCGCCCGTGAACTCGGCGTACCCACGGCCAGCCGCTCGGTATTTCTCGATAACGACCCCGAACCTGAGGCCATCCGTGCACAGGCCGCCGCGCTGGTGGAAATGGCGGAGTCCGGCGTCCCCGCGATTGGCATCTGCCATTTCCGGGCCTCCACCGCCAGACTGCTTCCTGAGATACTGCGCCTTCTGGAAGCCCGCGGCGTGTCGCTCGTGCATGCGTCGGAGCTGGTGCAATGATACGCGTGCTCGGAATTGAGACCTCCTGCGATGAAACCGGCGTGGCCATCGTGGCCGACGGCGCCCGGATCCTGGCCAATGAAGTCGCCTCGCAAATCGACGTGCATGCAGAATTCGGCGGCGTGGTTCCGGAAATTGCGTCGCGCCAGCACATTCTGTGCATCTCCCAACTGCTGCGGAAAGCCCTGGATAGCGCGGGCTGCGGCCGGGACGAGATTGCCGCCATTGCGGCGACGAACGGCCCGGGGCTCATGGGTTCACTGCTTGTGGGCGTCTGTTTTGGCAAAGCGCTGGCCTACGCCTGGGGCAAGCCGTTCGTGCCGGTCCACCATATCGAGGGTCATATCTTTTCGGCCTTTCTCAACGGCGACCCGCCCGCGTTTCCTTTTTTGACCTTGGTCGTCAGCGGCGGCCACAGCTGTCTGATCTGGTGCGAGCGTCCGCATGAGTACCGGCTTCTCGGGACCACGCGGGACGATGCCGTGGGCGAGTGTTTTGACAAGGTGGCGCGCTTGCTCGAACTGCCCTATCCCGGCGGACCCTCGATTCAGCGGGCGGCGGAATCCGGCAACCCGGAAGCCTGTGATTTTCCCCGCGCCATGAGCCAGGCCGAAACGCTCGATTTCAGCTTCAGCGGCCTGAAAACTGCCGTGCTGTATCGCCTGCGCGAAGGCGGCATCTCCCGTGAGGATATCGCCGCGAGCTTTCAAGCGGCAGCCGTAGATACCCTGCTCCTCAAAACCCGACAGGCCATCGAACAGACCGGAGCCCAGCGCCTGGTCCTCGCGGGCGGTGTTGCGGCCAATAAACTCCTGCGGACCCGCCTCGCCGGGGAACTGGGTATTCCCGTTACGATGCCCCCGTTCGAACTCTGCGTCGACAATGGCGCCATGATCGCCGCCGCGGGATTTTCGCGCTACCAACAGGGCTTTCTGGGAGACACCCGCACCCGGCCCCACCCCGGATTGAAGCTGACGTAAGGCACATTCCCCCAAAAACATGGTATGCTTTAGATGGCTCGCAGGGGTTTGGGGGTGTTCCCGAAAAACGCGTTTCCATTTAAGGAGTGCTGAAGCATGAATCTGCATGATCTGATGCGCGAAGCCGCCGACTCCAATGCCTCCGACCTCCATCTCAAGACCGACAACCCGCCCCTGCTCCGCATCGACGGCGATTTGGTCCGCCTGGAAGCCGAGGCACTGAGTGCCGACGACATCCTGGCCATGCTGAATGAGATCGCGCTGCCGCACGAAGTCGAGAAATTCAAGAAAGTCAAAGAACTTGACACGTCCTACATGCTGGAGAACATCGCCCGCTTTCGCGTCAATGCTTGTTTCGACGATGGCAATCCCCGGCTTGTGCTCCGCACCATTCCTCTCACCATCAAGGAGATCGACGAGCTGGGGCTGCCGCGCGTGCTGCACCGGGTCTGCGAGTTGAACAACGGGCTGGTTTTGTTCACCGGGGTCACCGGCAGCGGGAAATCCACCTCCCTTGCCGCCATGGTGGATGAAATCAACCGCACCCGGCCCGTGCATACCGTCACCATCGAGGATCCGATGGAGTTTTTGCACCACGACAAAACGGGCATCGTGACCCAACGCGAGGTGGGGCAGGACACCCTGTCGTTTGCCAACGCCCTGCGCGGCGCTTTGCGCCAGGATCCCGATGTCATCCTCATTGGCGAGATGCGTGACGCGGAAACCGTCCGCACGGCGATCTCCTCGGCCGAGACGGGCCACCTCGTTTTCTCGACCCTGCACACGGTCAACGCGGTGGAAACCCTGAACCGGATCATGGACTTTTTTGAGCCGCACCAGCAGCTCCAGATCCGAAAACAGCTGGCGAGCGTGCTGCGGGCCATTTGTTCCCAGCGCCTCCTCCCGGCCATCGAAGGGCACGGGCGCTGTGTCGCTGCGGAGATCCTGGTCGGCAACCGCACGGTCCGTGAGTACATTGAACAGGGCAAAAGTTTCAACGACATCACCAAACTGATCGAAGACGGCTTCGATCAGTATGGCATGCAATCCTTCGATCAGGCGCTGTTTCTTCTCTGGAAAGAAAAGCGGATCGATGAGCAGACGGCGCTCGATAACTCCACCAGCCCGCGCGACCTGAAGCTCCGCATGGAGGGATTCCGCTGAGCCTTCAGGGTCGAAACCACCTGAAATTCGCCACAGATCGCGCTTTTCACCGGCATGCGGCATCAGCAGGGCCCGCTTGATTCGAGCATGGGCTCCGACGGTCCGCTCAGGTATCGATGGCGAGCCCTGCCGATCCCGAGCTGCGTGGGGGCAGGCTCAAATTACTTCCGGGCTTGATGGCTCGAACTGGAGTGGAAAACCCCGGTCAAAAACCGCGGGCGGGCACGAACTCGTTGACTCCGAAGCGCCCGTCAACCTAGACTGCTTTCATGAAAACGGTGAGTATGCTGCTGTTGGTTTTGTCGGCCACGGGAGGCAATTTGCTGCTGAACCCGGGATTTGAATCCGTGCGCGACAACGCCCCCCTCCGCTGGGATATCTTCGTGATGCCCCGCGCCGGCTGCCTGGGCGAGCTTGACGGCAGTACCGCGCACGAAGGACAGTATTCCGTCAAGCTGCACAACGAAACGCCCTACGACAAAGAGCCGGCCAATAACTGGAGTCAATGCATCACCACCAATCTGCGTAACCGCGAGTTGCGCGTCTCGGGCTGGCTCAAAACCCAGGGCGCCAGCGAGGCCGCTCTCCTCCTCCAGTGTTTTCAACGCAACCCGCTGCGCATCCTGGCGCAGGAATCCACGACCAACCTGCAGTTCATCACGGGCGACACCGATTGGACCGAGGTCGAAATGCGGGTGACCGTGCCGAATGAGACTGATTTCGCCATGTTCCGCTGCGTGCTTCTGGGGGAAGGCAGCGCGTGGTTTGACGACGTGTCGGTTGAGGACGCCCGCGAGCACGAAAGCCCCCTGCCCGAAGCACTGGTCGCCGAAGCCGTAGAAAGAGAAGCGCCGCCCCAGGCATCGCCCGCGGGCAAAGACAGCGCCCCGCTTGAAGAGTTGCGGCTCTCTCGGCAGGCGCTCGATGACGCCAACCGCACATGGAGCGAGCTGAATGCATCGCTTATGACGCAGATCAACGAGTTGCAGGAAGAGATCGAGCAGCTGCGGCTGGAAATTCAAAATCTGCGACTGCAGGAAGAGGCAGAAAAGGCGGAGACGCCGCCCACTCCTTCCGTGCCATGGCCCGAAATGCCTGTGCCGCCCCTCGTTCCCCACGTTCCATCCAATGAAAAGGAGCAGCCATGAACCTGGTGCTTGTCATATCGATTCTGGCCGGATTGTCGGCCGCGGGACTGTTCTGGTTCGGCTGGAGCCTGCTGGCGGCCGTAGCCCCGCGTCCCGGCCCGGTGTCGAACACCCCGGTCACGGATGAACCTGGAGACGATGAATGAAGGGCTCCGCAGAGGGCGAACGCAAGCCGCCGGCGAAAAGGAAGCGCCCTTATCTTGGCGTGCTCTTCAGCTGCTGCCATGTGTACACCCGCATCTACCTCAACCCGGCCGGCACGGCATTTACCGGTTTCTGCCCCAAATGCGGCGGAAAACTCACCGTTCATGCCCGGAAGGGCGGCAGCAAATCACGTTTTTGGACCGCGGGCTGAACGGGCATTTTCCCGTATCCGCGAGGGCATCCAGGCGGCCACGGAGCGCTTGCTTCCTCCCCCCTAGAGCGCCGGATCAAAACCGCGCAGTTTCAACATCATTTTGATGCCGTGGAGGTCTTCATTCTGCGCATACTGTGCCCGCACGGCCTGCGAATTGACCTCAGGCCAGGTTAATTCCGCCAGTGCATCCAGCAGAGCCCGATCCGCTTCCGTGAGTTCCTCGCGGGGCTTGTCGCCCAGCAGCGAGCCATCCCAGGGGAACAGTTCCACCTTATTCAGCGCCATGATGTCTTTCACCACATTGCCACGGACATAATCCAGTCCCCAGCGGTGAAGCATGCCGCATTTTTTGGGATCCCGTGCGCCCTTCCGGCATTCCAGCCACACGCGCCCGGATACGGCATATTCCTCCTCGGGGAGGTCCAGCGCATCGAAATCGATCTTGAACGCCTGTCGCTGCACCGCGTCGAGCTGCGCATCCACAGCGATCCAGCGCTCCCGGGATGCGTCCCAGTATTCGCAGAGGGTGTGGTCGCCGAAGCGATTATATTTTCGATGGAAATACGATTCGAATCCCGTGCGGAGCCGTGCCGCCCGGCCGTGAGCGCGCAGCATCGCACACAGAAACAGCGAATAATCGCGGCAATTGGCCACCAGACGGCGTTCCGGCGCTCGTGCCACCGTCAACGGAGCAGGATCCAGCTCGAAGACGCGCTCCAGCATCTCTTCCATTCCGTAGAGGTGCATTTCCTGCATACGTTCCGGTGCGATTTCCACACCATATTTGGCCGCGTGAAATACGTGTATCAACAGCCCCTGGATAACCTCGCAGAGCGCGCCCACCTCATCCGGGAGGCGTTGCAGCAGTTCTGCATAGCCGCCCGGTTCCGAATATTCACTGTGCGACGCGTAGAATGTTTTCGAGTCCATGAGCAGGGCCATGTATTTCCTTTCAGTGGATTTGTGCGGTGATTTCCAGGCGACGGAGACGAGTTGCGTGAATTCCACCTAGTTTACTAAAGTACGTGCCGAGGTGCGACCCTCCTGTTTTCGAAAGGACCGGATATGCTGCTCGCCGCGACCCTGCTGTACTTTGCTGCCGCGCAACTGAATCTCCTGACCGAGCCGTCCTTTGAGGAAGCGCTGGCCCATTGGGAACACGGCTCTCCCCACGCCCGCATGGAATCGCTGGAGATGGATGGCCGCTCCATTGCTCGGATTACCGTCCCGGACGACGCGCCGGTGGGATGGCCCTCCATCGCCCAGCGGGTCCCCGTGACGCCCGGCGACCTGCTCGAAGGCGGCGCCGATGTTCTGGCGCAGAGAATCCGCGACGGCGCCGGGGCCTACCTGGCCATCGAATTCCATGATGCCTCCGGAAAACGCCTCAGCTATGGCCAATCTCGAGGCCTCTTGTCCGAATCCGAATGGAAAACCCTGACCGTCCGGGCCGTCGCCCCCGAGGGCGCCATCACCGCCCGTCTCTGTCTGATTCTCAACGGCCGGGGAGAAGCCCTGTTCGACGACGCTCGCCTGACGTCCCCCGGCAATCTCACGCCCGAGCCTCTCGAAGGCGAGGCCCAAATCACGGTCACGGACGAGGTCGTCTGCGCCAGCCTGATTGGCTTCGGCGCGGAAGATGACGGCTGGTTCTACGCGCCCATGAATCTGGAGCGCGGCATTACGGCGGATGACATCGCGTTGCGGGAAAAACGGATTGAATGGCTCAACCCCGACTGGATCCGCATGTTTTTCTGGTACGGGGACTGGAATCCCAGTGGCGACTGGGCCTCATTCACCTTCGACAGCCCCAACATGCAGAGCCATTACCGCACCCTCGAGCTGTATCAGCGCATTGGCGCCGCCGTCAATGTGACCGGCGTCGAATGGGAAATGAACGATCCCTTCGGCCGCCCCGCAGAAATGGCCCAGGCCATCGGAACGCTGATGGAGCATTTGATCAAAACCAGGGGCTTCACCTGCATACGGCAATGGACGCTCACCAATGAGCCCAATTCCCATTTCATCCAGTTGGGATATCCATTCGAACGGTATGTCGAGCTTCATCGCCTCGTCAAAACCGAATTTGCCCGCCGGGGGCTCGATGTCCAAATCGTCGGAAGCGATGATACCGCCGGATTCGAATGGTTCCAGGCCTGCGTCCAGGACGATGCGTATTTTGAGGCGGCCGACCTGTTCGCATCGCATCGCTATTTTCCGTACGCGGACCGGGTGCTCGCTCCTTTCTTCTTCGAAGACCGCCAGGCGGCTCTCGCAAAGCGCAACCCGGCGAAGCCTTTCGTGGTCGCAGAATTCGGGTTTCAAGATCAGCGCTCCGGCACCCTCGAAAATCCGCTCATGGAAGACTATCCCTATGCCCTCTGGACGTATGCGTTCATCGTGCACGGATTGAACCGGGGCGTCGCAGGATTCACCATCTGGTGCCTGCACGAGGTTTACTATCCGGGGAACGGTTTCATGAACTACGGGTTGTGGAACTATCGCGATCGCGGCTGGGGCGTTCGGCCGGTGTATCACGCCCTGGGCTGTTTCACGCGCATGACCCACTCGGGGGATGCCGTTCGCAAGTGCGAGTCCTCACACCCGGCGTATGTCGCGGCCGCCGTGGCGGGGACCCGGGTATTCTGGGTGAATCAGGCCGACAGAGAAGTGTCGGTGGCCTGCTCGACGCCTCTTACGGGCCCGGCAACGGCGTACACCCGGGACAACGTCGCCACGGACGACTCCCTGGGGATGGACCTGGCGGTTGAGAGAAACCGTTTCGTTGCTCCGCCACAGAGCTTCGGCTACGTCTGCCTCGAGGACTAACCGGCCGAGCGGCGGCGCAGCTCGGGCACAAATGCTCCGTCATCCTCTTCCACCCGAGCCATTGGATGGGCTTCCACGATTGGCGCAGCCGCCGGAATCGGCACACCGGGTACAACGGGTTCAACCGGCGCGGCCGACTCAGGCGCTGCGGCCCGCGCCGTATTGGAGCTGGCTTTGTTCACATTGATCGCTTGAAGCCCTTTCGTGCTGTGCAGCAGCTCAAAGTTGACAATGTCGCCTTCTTTCAGCGTGCGAAACCCTTCCATTTTGATGGCCGAGTAATGAACGAAAATGTCCGGCGTGCCGTCAATGACAATAAACCCGTAACCCTTCGTGTCGTTGAACCACTTTACCCGCCCTTCGTGTATGCCCGAGAGCGATTCATTCGCCATAACGCCGACCTCCCATTCGGGAATCCCCGGTGTTATCCCGCGCATGGTCAGCCCCGCAGGAAAAACCTCCAGGTTAACGCCAAGTTTCCACGCACCTCCGCGTACGGCGATTCCCTAGTGCTACCTTATGTAACATGAGAGTCTTCCCAATTGTTTCACGACGAAGCACGAATATACGTCCACGGCGACGCCGGCGCATCGAACATGGCTCCGCCCCGGGTCTTCTCTGGCCGCACCTTCCTGCGGCGTCTATTTGGGCGCCTGACCCGTCCCGCTCCGGTTGATTCGTATGCGCATGGCTCGTATACTTCGACCCAACTTGGATTTAGGCGGGACCCGCCCCCGCGGCGCCGGGGACGTACCGCGCAAGACGACCCACGGAGCGGACCATGCGCATTCTCGTCACCGGCGGCGCAGGATTTATCGGCTCGCACTTATGCGAAGCCCTCGTGAATCAGGGGAACGAGGTTACGGTTCTGGACGACCTGAGCACCGGGCGTTTCGAGAACATCGAGCACATCACCGGCCTCACCAGCGTCATTGACTCCACTCTCAACAAGGAACTGGTGCGCGATCTGGTGCGCGAGACCGATGTGGTCTATCACCTGGCCGCCACCGTAGGCGTACAGCTCGTCGTCGAGCAGCCGGTTCGCACACTGGTCAACAATATCCGGGGGACGGAGAACATCCTCGAGGAGACATCGCGGTACCGCCGGCGGCTTCTGATCACGTCCAGCAGTGAGGTCTATGGCAAGGGCACAAGCCCTCAGTTCCACGAAGACGACGACCGCGTCATGGGCACGACGTCGCTGTCCCGGTGGGGCTATGCTGCATCCAAGGCCATGGATGAATTCCTGGCCTTTGCCTACTGGCGCGAAAAGCGCCATCCGGTGGTCATCGTGCGCCTTTTCAACACCGTGGGCCCCCGTCAAACGGGCCGCTATGGCATGGTCATCCCGCGCTTTGTAGCCCAGGGGCTTCGAAATGAGCCGCTCACCATTTATGGAGACGGCGAACAGTCCCGCTGCTTCACCTACGTCGGCGATATCGTGCCCGCGCTGATCCGGTTGATGGAGCGGGTGGATGTGTCCGGCGAAGTCTTCAATATTGGCGGAATTCAACCCATCACCATGAAAGAACTGGCGCAGCGGGTGGTCCAGAAGACCGGCAGCACGGGCGGCGTTACATTTGTCCCCTATGATCAGGCCTACGGGCCCGGTTTCGAAGACATGCGCGCGCGCGTCCCCAACATCCGCAAGATACGCAACGCAGTAGGATTCGAGCCCCGTACCTCACTCGACGAAATTCTCGATGTGGTCATCGACGACGTACGGCGCCGCCTTCGCGATCAAAGCCCCATTTGACCGTGCCTGTCCGGCCGTTTCCCGCTCGCTGGCACCGCGAAAACCGGCGAAATCGCGGCCCGGCCGACGCAATTTTCCGCCGGCGCCGGCTGCTTCATCGGATCATCCTGGGTTGGATTTCCTGGACGGTTGCCCTGGGTGAAGGCAGGAACTCTTCATCCAGTATTTCCTGGAAAAACTGCGGCGGGCGCGAATGATCCATCGTCACGGAAACCTTGCCATCCTGGGTCCGCACCCCCGTCGCGTAGATGGGCGGCAATCCTTCCGGCACGATGCTGATCCAGTCTCTCTCTTCTTTTCCTTCGGCAATGCGTTCCACGGCTTCCATGGCCTTCTTGACCCGTTCCTCCACGGGGATCGAAGCCAGCTCCGGGGCCGGATCGTCCGTGGGCTCCGGAGGGGCCGCTCCTGGCGGCGTCAGATCGATGGGCTCCGCATAGATGGGGCTGGACAATGCCAGGACCGCAAGCGTGCCCAAACCGGTCTCTTCGTAAGCGGTCGCGGGATTGGAGATAGCGGCCTGCTCCACGACGCGTGCCCGAAATACCGTAAAGTGATCCGGCATGATATCGATGCGCCGGTCGTACTTCTTGGAATTCATGGTCTTGGAGATAATGGGGTGCCCATCCGCGAAAATCTGTACTTTTTTACCCTTGCCGTTGCGAACACTGACGACCAGCCGGGCTTCCGCCCCGATGGGGATCATCCCGCCCATGGGCACGAAGATCGTGCGGTTATTCAACTTCACGTTGGCGTACAGGTCGATGGTGGGTCCATTCGGCGCCGACGAGACAAAAGTCCGCCCCTGGCGCAACCCTCGCAGGATGCCGTTCAGGGATTTTTCGTTGGCATACACGTAGGTGATCGGTTTCCCCAGCGTCACGGCGCTGGCCGACGCCATGCTCCCGGCAATCGGGCTCACGCGCATGCCGCTGCTCAGATGGGCGTCCCAGAAGATCTCGGCCTTGGCATTCGCGGCCAGGTGAG
Source organism: Candidatus Hydrogenedentales bacterium (assembly GCA_050950105.1). GTDB lineage: Bacteria > Hydrogenedentota > Hydrogenedentia > Hydrogenedentales > SLHB01 > UBA2224. The sequence goes on from JBMNGZ010000001.1 coordinate 862,583, forward strand.
TGGTCGCGGCCGCCTGGGCGATCGGGTAGATCAATTTCCCTTCGACGTATTTTCCAGGGACTTTCAGGGCGGTTTTCGGGTCCCGGCCCAGGCGTTGCTCGCCGCGGGTCTGCAAATCTTCGTCCAGATCCGTCAACTGCACGGGGGGCATGCTCCGCCAATCCCGGCACCAGACTTCGATGGCGTTGGCGTACTCCAGCCCCCATTGCCAGGGCGCATCGCGAAAACAGGGATGAGCGATCGCGAAGATCCCCCCCTGGCTCTGAACCCGCCGCATGACCGCCTGGGCATGCGCAAACGTATCGGCACGCTCCGGAAAGGTCCGGGGGCCATAGACAAGCGCATACCCCCGCTTGGTATCGCCCCATTTCATGGCTGGAATTAAAACCACCGACGACGAAGTGAAGCCCGGATCCTGGCAGGCTGCCATGGTATTGAGATCGGTGATCGCCAGAAAATCCAGCCGGGCTTTTTCGGCACGCCGGACGAGGCTCGCCACGGTCTCCGTACCTTTCCCGTAACTGGAATGGGCGTGCAGTTCACCCTTATACCAGCCCGCACTCTTCTTCAGCACCACATTTTGATCCGGTAGAGGCGTCACTCCAGGCATGCTTGCCGGATCAAAGCGATCTGTCCCGTGTTCTTCTTCGACCCGATCCAGGACCAGATCCAAGTCGGCATCGAACGATTGCAACGGCAGTTGACCGCTGCCTTCCGTCAATGTCAACGGTATACTGGCCATTCCGTCGGCCTCGACCGTGATGTCACGAATGTCGACCACGATCGGCACTCCGCGGTCGTATACATAGATGTACGCGGAGTAGTCACCCGGTGGGCAATCGGCCACGGCCGTGCCGTCGCTGACTTTCAGGAAGTAGGCCTGATCCGCAGTTTTGCTTCGCAGCATCACCTTGCCCGGGAGCTGTCGGCCCATTACATTGCTAAGATCGACGTGGATCTGCCCTGTCGGGTCAGTCTGCCCCATACTAATTGTCAGCACAGCGCAGGCATCCAGAAGTGAGGCTTGACTCATGGTGGATATGTGATACAATACGGACAAGGTGGCCAAACATAGCCGTGTCCGGGATCCAATAACCTGCACGTCAAACCTCCCTTGCCGGTAGCTGGTCTGATGTCTAGTTGCGTCCGGTCATTATACACGGCTTGCGGTAGATTCAGGTACTCCTGTCGTTTCTGAAAACCGGCTGGAATCATCCCAAGAGTCTGGTGTGATACATCACAGGCAAGGGAAATGGCAACGAGTTCAGGAGGAGTGGTGAGATGCTTTTGAGTATTGACATTAACAGCAACGTGGCCGTTTACGTCCAGATTGAGAACCAGGTGCAATTTGCCATTGCATCCGGCAAGTTGCAGGCCGGTGACCAATTGCCGTCGGTCCGTGAGCTTTCTGAACGGTTGAGCGTAAACCCAAACACCGTAGCCAAGGCCTATCGAGACCTTGAGGTCATGGGTCTGCTCTACACGCGCCGCGGCATGGGCGTCTTTGTTAACCGAGGCATCGAGAACAAATGCCGCGAAGAATGCCGCCGCCGGACCATTGAGCGCATGCATGAAGTCGTGTCCGAGGCCAAGGCCGCCGGAATGGAGCGCGAAGAGCTTTTCGAAATCCTCACGCGCAGCTACGATATAGGCACCGAGCCCTACGCCGAGACTCCGCCCGAAGTGGTGGCACTGGCCAAGCTCCGCAACCGCGACGATTGACTTTTCGTCATCGCTGAATAGTGCTCCGGAGCCCCCGTCTGGCGGCGGCTCCGGAGTATTGTACGTTGACTTCTGGCGACCAGACGCAAGAGAAATTCCTGCGAAAGATCGCATGACTGTCAATTGATGTCCCCAGGTTCCGGCAGTGCCGCCTTCGAGCCAGAGCATCTATGTGACTATCACTCCAGCCTTTGCCTTATCCCCCCTCCATCCGCTCATAGAAACCCGCCTCCAAGAAAACAGTTGACATATGCGACGAATACGCGTAGAATCTTAGATGGAAGCCCGGATTTCCACGTGCGGAAGGAAAATCCGGGTACATTCCGTATTTGGCGCGCTGACCGACTGATTTTATGGATGTTAATCGCATTTGTGTTGTGACGTATACAAACGGGTTCAAAAACAGGATGGAACGTCATTATGAGTGCGGGTGTAGAGAGTAATACCCAGGAGATGGACAGCAAGGTGTCGCAATCTTTGTCGCCATCGCGTTCGCAGGCGGCCGGCGCCGGCACCTCAGCGGCTGCGGATTCGGAACAGCGCACACACCATGGCGAACGGCTGACTCATGGCGCGAAGGTTAAGCGCGGCCAGCTCAATGCGGTGCAACAGGGCCGTTATGGCACGGGCCCGGCGCCCTACGGGTACCGGCGCGGCAGAGAGGGAGAAAACCCGCTGGAGGTCGATGATGCGGAAGCCGAGGTAGTGCGTCTCATCTTCCGGGAGTACCTGAATACGCGCAGTACGGGCAAGGTCGTCGAATATCTCCTTTCCAAAGGCATTACCACACGCAAAGGCAACAACTGGTCGCGGCAGGCGATCTCGATTATCCTGTCGAATCGCACGTACCGGGGCCGCGTCAGCTACGGCGAGGTCGAAACGCAGGGCCTGCACGATGCCATAATTGAACCGGCCCTGTTTTACAAAGCGAACGCGCTTCGTGAACGGAAGCGTCGTAACCGCGGCCGCAAATAACATTTTTGCTATCAATTTGCTCTCGTTTCCGGGCGCCTCAGACATCACGGGGCGCCCGTTCTGCATTCACGGGTTCCTGTGTATCGGCCGGGTTGTCTCCCGGCCGCCTGGTTTGGCTATAATTGGCGCACGCGTGAGCGGCTCTTCACGGCTGCATTTTCACAGAAGAGAAAACGGCACAATCTGCGTGCCGACGCGTCCGATTGCGACGCCGAAAACGCCGAAAAGGTATGCTTGAATGTTGAATCGTGTTTCCGCAGCCCTGGTGGTCATCGATTTTCAAGAATCACTGATGTCCCGGATCCCTGCGGCTCCAGGTATTGTGAAAGAGGCCGTCCGTCTTATTCGGTTCGCCAGGCTCCTGGGGCTGCCTGTGCTGTGGACGGAGCAATATCCCGCGGGGCTCGGCCCGACCATTCCGGAGATCGCCGACGAGCTTACGGGGTTTCAGCCCATCGAAAAACTGGCCTTTGGATGCATGGCAGAACCCTCGTTCGTGGCGGCTCTTCAGGAAACGGGCCGCACCAGCCTGCTGATTACGGGGGTCGAAACGCACATCTGTGTTCTCCAGACGGCCCTGGGGGCTGTCGAGCGCGGATTTGAAATCTGGGTGGCGGCCGATGCCGTGGGTGCGCGAAAAACGTACCAGCATGACGCCGCCCTCCACCGCATTGCGGCCAGCGCCTGCCAGCTCGTGACGGCGGAAATGGCCCTCTTCGAAATCCTCGAGAGAGCCGGCACGCCCGAGTTCAAACAGTGTCTTCCACTTCTGAAGGGATAGGGAGGAGAAATCTCATGAGACAGCTTGCCACAACCAGCCTGATTTTGATGTGCTGCGCCGGAACAGCCACGGCGGCGCCCCTGGCCGTTCAGTTTGACGACGACGGCATGGTCACGGTGAACGGCCAGCGCACGGTGATCATCGGCTCGTATTATCCCGCTCAATCGGACCGTCCCCATGCCGATCTGGCTGAAGCCGGCTTCAACCTCGTGCGAACCGGCAACAAACTCGAAGACATGGACAAAGCGCATGCGGCCGGCCTCATGACCTGGACCAGCGTGGGCACCATCGACCTGGAAAATCGCGAGGCCAGCACCACAAAACTGCTCAACGCCGTGAACGCGATCAAAGCGCATCCCGCGCTGGCGTTTATCGAGAGCGTGGACGAACCTGCGTGGATCTGGAATGAGGCCGGAGCCCGAATCCCCCCGCAGCCGTTCGCCGAAGCGTATCCGCTGATCAAGGCCGCCGACCCGAATCATCTCCTGTACATGAACCACGCCCCCACCAACCTGATCAAGACCATGCAGGCCTACAATGCCGGCACCGATATCGTCGCCTGCGACATCTATCCCGTCAATCCCGGCGGACTTCGGCCCATGTACGCCCTCTTCGAAGACGGCCACCAGGGCGACCTCAACAACCAGACCCTCAGCCAGGTGGGCGACTACGTAGACAAGATGCGCCGCGTCACCGGCCCGAACCGGCCTTTGCTGATGGTCTTGCAGGCCTTCGCCTGGGAGGCCCTGCGCGACGAAAAAGAACGTGACGAGAGCAAAGTCCTCTACCCCACCTGGGAAGAAAGCCGTTTTATGGCCTTTCAATCCCTCATCAAGGGCGCCAACGGCATCATCTACTGGGGCAGCCACACCATGCCACAGCCGTCGGATGCGTGGACAGGCATCACGCGCGTGACGCGCGAAATCGCCGACCTGGCGCCCGTTCTGTCGCAGCGAAACGCCGCGTTCACGCCCTCCATCGAGTATCACGAGCTCGGCCATTCGGTGGACGATGGCGTGCAATGGCTCGCGAAAGAAAACGACGGCGCCCTCTACCTGTTTACCTGCAATGCCTACCGGTATCCGTGCCGCGCGACCTTGAGCAGCTTTGGCCACTGGAAAACCTGCACGGTCCTCAACGAAAACCGCACCCTGGATATCACGGATGACGGAATTACGGACGACTGGAGCGCATTTGACGTGCACATTTATCGCTTTGCCAGCGAGTAGACTCTGACGAAAGCCTGTTGCACCGGCTGCGTGAGCCGGCAGCGCCACTACGTAATTTTGGCAGTCCACCCGGTCCGCTTTTCCGACCGGTTTGACACGCTATTTTGACGTGCCTATACTGGTCTGAAGACTTGCCCCGTGCGGGCAATCTTGGACCCAGCGATGAATTACGGATTGAACTCCGATTTGACTCAGGGCAACGTGCTGGTACTGAACCGCTCATGGATAGCCATACACGTCACACCAGCGCGGCGCGCCCTCAGTCTGCTTTACGCGGGCACCGCACGGGCCGTGCATCCCACGGTCTATTCCCTGCACGGATTTGAGGATTGGCTGGTGCTTTCACAAAATGGTTTGGGGGGCCGGTATGTGCGGACGCCGAGCCTGCGGATCCGAATTCCCGAAGTGGTGCTTCTCAATGCGTTTAACGGATTTGTCCGCCGGGAAGTGCCGTTTTCGCGCCAGAGCATCTACGAACGCGATAGGAACATCTGCCAATATTGCGGCAAAAGTTTTTCGCGGCCGCGGCTGACGATCGATCACGTGGTCCCACAATCCCGCGGCGGCCTCGATACCTGGGACAACCTGGTGGTGGCCTGCCTCAAATGCAATGTCAGGAAAGGCAGCCGCACGCCCGACGAGGCCGAGATGCCGCTGGTGCGCCGCCCGCGCAAACCGGCCTGGTTTCCACATCTCGGGGCGCGCCTGCCCATGGACCTGCTCGAGATCTGGGGCCGTTTCATTGAAGTCCCGGCCTGAATCCGGGACGGCCGCGTCAGCCATGGCCCTTCCCTCATTCGCAGAAATCGCGCTGCCGGTACCGGTGGAATCGCCGTTTACCTACCGGATCCCGGCGTCGTTGAGCGATCGCATCCGCCCGGGCATGCGCGCGGTGGTTCCCGTCAGACAACGCATAGAGACGGGCTATGTCGTGGCTTTGACGCAGCAGACCTCCATTGAAAAGCTGCGGTCGATCATCGATCTCCCCGACGCCGAACCGGTATTCACGCCCGAGATGCTCGAGCTGTGCCGGTGGCTCGCGGAATATTACTGTTGTTCGTGGGGCGAGGCCCTGCATTGCGCAGTGCCGGCGGGAATCCACGTGCGCTCAAAGATGCGCTATACCTTACAACTCGAGCAGCTTGGTCCGGGGCGCTTCACCGACCGCCAACGCGCGGTCATTGCCGAACTGCACAGCCGGGGTCCTCTTCTGGAAAACCAGCTCGCGGCCAGTGTGGGGCGCGGCTCGTTGAGCAACACCGTGCAGTCGCTGGTCCGGCGCGGCATTTTACTTGCCGAAGCAGTCGCTATCGATCCCGCGGTATCGGCCCTGACCGAGGCCTACGCATGCCTGGTTGAAGACAAGGTGCCGGACGCCGAGGCGCTCGCGGCGTTGCAACGTCGCGCACCAAAACAAGCTGCGGTCTATCTGGACCTGCTCTACGGAGAACCCGAGCGCCCGGCCACGGCGCTCTACGAAAAGCACCGCATTACCAGCGCGACCCTGAAAGGTCTTGAAGAGAAAGGCCTCATCGTCCGCGTGCAGCGGGAATTGTACCGAACGCCCGATACGGGCGAAAGCGGCGGCGGCGGATTGAAGCACGAACTCAACGACGAACAGCGGGCGGCATACGAGGCCATTACAGCCAGCATGGATGTCGGCCGCTACCAGACCTTCCTGCTGCGCGGCATCACGGGTTCCGGTAAGACCGAGGTGTATCTCCAGGCCATCGAACACGCGCTGGCCAGCGGACGCGGCGCCATCATCCTCGTGCCCGAGATCTCGCTCACGCCCCAGACCGTCGGCCGTTTCAAGGCACGGTTCCAAACCGACATCGCTGTCCTCCACAGCGCTCTGGGCGCGGGAGAACGTTACGACGAATGGCGACGGGCCCAGCGCGGCGAGGTGCGCATTGTTGTCGGCGCCCGCTCGGCCATTTTCGCGCCACTGCCCCGCCTGGGCATCATCGTTGTCGACGAAGAACACGACCATTCCTATAAGCAGGGTGAAACGCCGCGCTACCACGCCCGCGACGTCGCGATCATGCGCGCGAAAATGAACGACGCGGTGTGCGTGCTCGGCTCCGCGACGCCCTCCGTCGAATCGTTTTACAACAGCGAAACCGGCAAATCGATTCGCCTCGAACTCAAACGCCGCGCTACCAACGCCGCGCTTCCCGACGTGCGCATCCTCGATATGCGCGGGATGCTCCGCGATCAAGGCGGCCAGGCCTACCTCTCCGATGCGCTGGAGACAGCCGTGGCAGAACGCCTCGAACGGAGCGAACAGGTCCTCTTACTGCTCAACCGGCGCGGCTTTGCCCCGTTTGTTTTATGCCCCCAATGCGGCTGGATCGCTGAATGCACGGATTGCCAGGTCACCATGACCTACCATGCCAGGGGTGCTCACTTGAGTTGCCATTATTGCAACAAGCGCCGGACCATCCCGCAGGTATGTGACGCCTGCCATTTCAATCCTCTGCTGTACCTGGGCGTCGGCACCCAGCGCGTCGAAGATCTTCTGCAACGCACCTTCGCTAAAGCCCGGATCGAGCGGATGGATGCCGACACCACCGCCGGCAAAGGCGGGCATGCCAAAATACTCGGCCGCCTGGCCGCAGGCGAAATCGATGTCCTCGTGGGCACTCAGATGATCGCCAAAGGTCATGATTATCCCGGGGTCACGCTGGTCGGCGTGCTCAATGCCGACACCGGTCTCGGCATGCCCGACTTTCGCGCCGCCGAAACCACCTTTCAGCTGCTCACGCAGGTCGCCGGCCGTGCCGGCCGCGGCGACAAACCCGGCCACGTCATCATCCAGACCTACCGGCCCAAGCATTACGCCATCGTCGCCGCGGCCGGCCACGACTACGCCGCGTTCTACGCACGGGAGATCCAGGAACGAGAGAACGCCGGCTATCCCCCGTTCCGACGGCTCGCCAACCTCGCCATAGAATGCGAAAAGCCTCGCGGGGCCGAACAGGCCGTCGCCGCGCTTCACCGGCTCATCCGCCGCGAAATGGGGGATCTCGGGTTTCGCGGCATGGAATTTCTTGGACCCGCGCCCGCAACCGTCAGCCGCGTCAAGAAAAAGTATCGCTGGAACCTCGGCGTGCTTTCCGTAAGCGCCAAGCGCCTCAACAGCCTGGTTCGGGCCGCCCGCGCTGCCTTCGCCAACGAAAATCCCGTTCCCAGCGCGCAGCTGAAGGTGGATTTAGACCCGTACGGGATGTATTGAGGCGGAAGGGACAGCAGCGTCGCTCATTCGAGCGGCTGGGGCAAGAAAACAGGCACAACGAGCTTACACGGTGATCTTGGCTCTCTCCATTGCGCAAAAGGCAGTCCAAGGGCACTTCGGACATCTCGCTGGCCAGGCGCTGGAGCCCTATTGCCTTGCGCCAGGCTCATCGCCGGGAGTTCCGCCTCACGCGAGTGACCATCCGGCGCCAAACGGCTCTGGCCTCAGCGTTTTGATGAGCCCTGCGAATTCTTCCCGTTAAAAGTCGTCGGTTTGATATGGGAGCGGTTCCCACAGGAGAAGCGTTGCGGAGCGCGGAGCGCGGCGGACGATCAGCTCGTCATCCCGTCGCAAATGGACATATTCTGGGGAGCTGTCAAACGCCAGGACTGCCGGCCCGCGTGTGATGAGCACCCGAAACACCGTGCTCTCGGGAGCGATCACGTGAGAGGTGTAGTGGGTGGTAGATTTCAGTGCGAGGCCGATGCCCTGATAGAAAACACCGCGCGTGATCTGGTTGAAATAAGCCGTGCTGCCAAATGGGGTGCTGATGACGAAGCCGTCGCCGATGATCTCGGTGCCTCCATCGTAGGGCTTGTCGTCCGTCCAGAACGTGAACCGCACCGCCGAGTTGATCCGCCCCATATGGACATTCACTTCGTTCATGGCGGATAGAGAACAGAATGGTTCGTCGTCGCCATGGCGCACGGCGCAGTCGAGTTTCATGTATTCGGCCCGGACCAGCGAGCCTTCGGCGAGACGGGCGATTACCGCCTCCGGGGAATGGGGAATGCATCGATGCCCGCGCCGGCTGTTCCGAATAGGCACTTTGGGGACACCCGGCCAGCGCAGTTCGGCGGCCAGCAAGGTACCGTCACCGCCATAGCAGACCACCGTATCGGGCTGCTCATCGACCAGCTCGAAAACGGCGTGCTTTTCAAGTTCAGGCCGGAGCCGACTGGCCTCCGCGCCGAACAGCAAGGTCCTCATACTCCCTCTCGTGATAGGTGGCGCCCAGGGCGAAACCCGCCGGTTTCCCTGGCAGAGCGTCCCCAGGGCGCCGTTGCACCAAATTCATTGGCGCCGGGCAACAGAGAAAAAGGGGGCGCTCCTCGGAGCGCCCCCTGACTGTATCGCTATATTCGGAGTCCGACTTACAGGAATCCGAGGAGCAGGATCAGCAGCAGCAGGAAGCCGCCCAGACCCGCCAACAGCGCAAGGATACCACCGAAGAAGGTCGTCGCTTCGTACGTGTCTACGGAGACCCAGGCATTGACGTCAAGGTCTTCGCCGCTATCGTCGAAGACGACGGCAATCACCTTTGAGGTCTTCGGGTTGTAGACCGCCAAATGAGCGGCGGTGTCGGATTCGTACGGCATCTGGGCATCGCCGCCGAATATGCCGTCGGTGCTCACGAACTGGATAGCGCCTCTACCCGTGGTGGCGTCATTGCCACTGACCAGCAGCGTGCCTTTGGAGCTGGCCGCGGTCGGGCCAAAGTCGTTAAACGTGCCGACAAGCGCGCCGTCTTCCCAAGCCAGCGGCTTGGCCACTTCCGGATCGAGCAGATCCGCCACCTTGAAGCTGCGAATCTGGCCGGTCGCCGCGTTGGTCGTATAGACGTCACGGCCAACAACCACGCTGCCGCCCGGAATGCCGTCGCCCATGTCAACGACTGCCGTATAGAGCGCACCGGTATTCACATCAAGGACACCCAGCTCGGAGGCGCACACGAATACGGGCCCATTCTGTTTGTCGAACAAAATTTCTTCGTCAACAAAAACGCTCAAGAGCACCTGGGTGTCATTGAGGTATTCACCGAACAGGGCGCCTTCGACTGTGCCGTACGGTTCATCGGCATCGGCCGGATTGTTCGCGTCAAACAGCCACAGGTCGCCAGTGCCGTAAGCACCGATCAATGCGGTGGAGCCGTCCGGCGAGGCAGCTACGAAACCAGCCAGTCCTTCTCCCACACCTTCGTAACCTTCATACGCGGTGTACTCGTCCGCTTCCACAGCGTCTTCCAGGTACACGGCGGAGCCATCGTATACGACCAACACACCGCTCTTGAGTGCATCGACACCGACGGACTCATATCCTTCGTCCGGTCCCGGGAAGCCCGGAAGCACTTCGAAATCCGTCGGGGGGGTAGCAGGTTGCGCCAACGCCACACTCGCCAGGAGTGTGCACAACACACCGGTCAGAACTAACGCACGATTTTTCTTCATTGAGCATTTCCCCATTTCTTCCCGGAGCCTGCGGCTCCGGACCGCGTTTGGAGCTCTTCCCATGATAAGGAAAAGCCATGAAGGTCAAGACCTTCTTTTACCAATTGTGCATGTTTTTACGGCTGACCCTGAACACCACAACATCTGGCATGCAGCTTCATGGTAACTACAGGGTAGAGCGTCCAGTAGTGTTAATGTTCAGTTTTCACCTCCTTTGCGCAAGACCATTTGCAGATACTACCTTGCGCGAGCACTCCGTCCCCTTGCGCATACCAAAATGCTCACATGGCCTTTCGAATCCGATTAACTTAGACTATACGGCCAAATGAACGTATTTGTCAACTACTGAAGAGTGCAAAAGCGTTCCATTTCACGCGTCTCCGGCCAGATTTAGCCCGCATTTTCCAGCTTTCCGCTGTTTTTACAGCGCAATTTCGGGATCAATCGGCGGCGTTGCTTCGGGTTCTCGGAGCACGGAAACGCGCTTGTCTGCGAGAGTTCAGGCTCGCCGTTTCTGGCCGGATCTTGACATGGCTTCCGATAACCTGTTGTCATGGCAATCACGGGGTCCGGGCATCGAGACCGGTCGCCGTAGAAAGGAGGCGCGGCATGCCACGTCGTTCGTATCCTCGGGGGCCGGAGATTTTAGCCGTGTTTCTGCTGGGGCTTGGATTGGTGTGGAGCAGCTGGGCGGAGGAGTCGCCTGCTTTCCAGGCGGCACGCGAGCGAATGGTTTCGCAGGATATCGCACGGTTGGGCTGGGCGCGGGAGGGGGTGAAAGACGAGACGGTGTTGAAGGCCATGCGCGCGGTACTCCGCCACGAATTCGTGCCGGAGGGGGCGCGTGAGAATGCCTACGCGGATCGCCCCCTGCCGATTGGCCACGGCCAGACCATATCGCAACCCTACATCGTGGCGTATATGACGGAGATGCTTCAGTTGAAACCCGGGCACAGGGTGCTGGAGATCGGGACCGGCTCGGGATATCAGGCGGCGGTGCTGGCGGAAATCACGGCCAGGGTCTACAGCATCGAGATCATCAAGCCGCTGGCGGAACGCGCGGCGGAAACGCTCAAGAAACAAGGGTATGACACGGTCGAAGTGAGGCAGGGCGACGGTTATTTCGGCTGGCCTGAGCAGGGCCCGTTCGATGCGATCATCGTGACGGCGGCGGCAAGCCACATCCCGCCTCCCCTGGTCGAGCAGTTGAAGCCGGGCGGGCGTATGGCTATTCCGGTGGGGCCGCCGCTCCAGACGCAAAGCCTGATCCTGGTGGAGAAACAGGAAGACGGCGCGCTTCGCCGGCGGACTGTGATGCCGGTGCGCTTTGTGCCGTTGACGCGCGCTAAGGCGGAGACAGAATGAGTGAGCGCCCCCCGGCATGGCCGGGCATTGCCGTGACCCTGGTGAGCGCGTCGGGCATCGCGTATCAAATCATCCTGATTCGCATTTTTTCCGTAGCGCAATGGCATCATTTCGCCTACATGGTGATCAGCATAGCGATGCTGGGCTTCGGGGCCAGTGGCGCGTTGCTCACGCTGGCCCGGGGGCCGCTCACGGGGCGCGAACGCCCGGCGGCCTGTTGGAGCGCGCTGGCCCTCAGCGCAGCCCTGCCGGCCAGCTATATTGTGAGCCAACACGTCCCCTTCGAGACCTTTGAACTGTCGACGCAGCCCGTGCAATTACTGCACCTCATCACGCTCTACCTGGTCTTGAGCCTGCCTTTTTTTCTCGTATCTGCGTGCATCGCCTGCACCTTTTTATTTGCGCCAAGTTCAGTGGGCTCGCTGTATGCCTGGAACATGATCGGCTCAGGCGTGGGAGCGCTTCTGGCCGTCGGGCTGCTCTACGTATCCGCGCCGGCAGGCTGGCCGGTCCTGAGCACGCTCACGGCGATGGCCGCGGCGGCGTGGGTGCTTCTGGCGTTTGACGGACCTGCCGCGCCGGGCCGCCTGCTGCGCACCGGAGCTTTGCTGCTCGTGCCGGCCGCTGCATTGATCCTGGCGATTTGGACACCGGTGCGTGTCTCTCAATACAAAGGGCTGTCGTATGTCATGGATTTTCCCGATGCTGACGTCGTGGCTCAACGTTTCAGCCCGCTTTCGACGGTGACCGCGGTCCGATCGGACTTGATTCGCGAAACGCCGGGAGAGATCACGTCGTATCCCATGAGCGAGTTGGGGCCACTGCCGGAACAGATCGGGTTATTTTTCGACGCCGGCTCCGTGTCGCCCATCAACCGTTTTGAAGGCGTTCCAGAGACCATGGCCTTTCTGGATTATGTGACGGGCGCGCTGGCCTACCGCTTTGTGCAGGCACCCGACACCCTCGTGATCGGACCGGGCGGCGGGACCGATGTGCTGGCGGCGCTGTATCACGGCGCCCGGCATGTGACGGCGGTGGAAGTGGACCCTGCGGCAGCCGGGTTGGTGGCATCGCGTTTCGCGGATTTTGCGGGGGGTCTGTACCAGCGCTCGGACGTCACCCTCGCAGTCGCGGAAGGCCGGGGCTACCTCCAGTCACACGACCGGCAATATGACCTGATTCAAGTCCCGCTCTTCGGGTCCTTTACGGCGGCAGCCTCCGGGGTCTATGCGCTGAATGAGAGCTACCTCTACACGGTGGAGGCGTTCAGGCTGTTTTTTCGCCGCCTGACCCCCGGAGGCGTGTATGTGGTCAACTGCTGGGTGGCCTCTCCCCCGCGCGAAGCGATCAAAGTCTTTGCAACGGCGGCAGAGGCGCTGCGCAAAGAAGGTATCGGCGAACCCGGCCAACATCTCGTGATGATCCGGTCGCTCAACAGCGCGACGCTGGTGGTGTCGAAAGCGCCTTTGACTGACGCGAACGTAGCGGCCGTGCGGGCCTTCTGCCGGTCACGGAGCTTTGACCCCTGTTATTTTCCCGGCATGAGTGCGGACGAAGCCAACCGGCACATCGAACTTTCGGAGGGAGCCGTTTATTACGATGCAGCACAGGCGCTCGTGTCCGATCACGCCGTGGCCTTTTACCGGGATTACTTATTTTATGTGCGTCCGGCCACCGATACACGCCCGTACTTCTTCCGGTTTTTCAAATGGACGTCGCTGCCCCGCCTGATACAGGGGATGGGCGTTGCCTGGGCGCCGTTTGTCGAGTGGGGGTACGTGGCGCTCATTGCGACCGTTTTCCAGGCAGGCTTTGCGAGCGCGCTCTGCATTCTCGCGCCGTTGCTCGTACTCGGCCGCTCGCCGGCGGCGCGAGGACTCAAACGCTGGGTGGTGCTCTATTTTGGGCTGCTGGGCCTGGGATATATGGCCCTTGAGATCGTGTTCATGCAGCGATTCATGCTGTTTCTCGCCTATCCCGTGTATTCGGTCGCCGTGGTTCTTACATCGTTTCTGACGTTTTCCGGACTTGGCAGTCTTGCTGCGAGCCGTTTTACGGGGTCTGCGGCGCGGAACGTGACCCTGGCGGCAGCGGGCATCGCCGCGGTAGCGGTCATCTACCTTGCCGCGCTTGGGCCGCTGTTCGACGCGCTGGCCGGGCTTCCGGATGCCGCCAAAATCGCGCTGAGCATCACGGGGTTGGGGCCCCTGGCCTTCTGCATGGGGATTCCGTTTCCGCTGGGCCTTCAAAGCGCGGCCAATCGCTCGGATGCCCTGTTGCCGTGGGCCTGGGGGATCAATGGCTGCGCGTCGGTTCTGGGCGCCACGCTGGCCACTGTAAGTTCGATACACCTGGGATTTCCGGCCGTGGTGCTGCTGGCCCTGGCGTGCTACGGACTGGCCACGCTGGCGATCCGGCCGATTGGTGCATGAGTGCGCGCCGGGGCCTGGGTGGCTAATCCAGCATCACGGTTTTGCCTTCGCGGACCGAATCATGGACGGCTTGTACCACCTCCATATATTTGAGACCATCGAAGAAGTCGGGGTGATACTCGGCGCCGTCTCGAATGGCGCGAATGAAATCGGATTCGACGGACCACTCGCGCAGGTTGCGCGCCTCGTCCGGGCGAATCTCGACGGCTGTCATTGGTTCACCGGCTTGTGCGCCATACAGGACATCCTCGTTGACGTTATATACAAGGGAGCCCTGAGAGCCGAATATCTGAATTTCTTCTTCCCCGTGATGCACGGCGGTGCTGATGGTGTACTGAACCAGGAAACCGGCGCGCATGCCCGCGGTAAACAGGACCTGATCGGGAATATTGATGCGCACGGATTGTCCCGCCGCATCGAGGCGGCTCCGGGTAAACGTCTGGGCGATCGCGTGGATGGTCCAGGTCCAGCCGAACCACCGGTGGATGACCTCGGCGTACATCCCGAGGGTATGCATGTTCAGACCGGACAGACGCTCGTCATTGCGCCAGTGCAGGGGAGTCTCGGGCCGGGCGAAGGCATCGGAGAAACTCTGGACGCGAACCAGCCGGATGTCGCCCAGCGCGCCTTCGTGAAGCAGCCGGGCCATCGTGGCATCGACCGAGAGGCCGATCGGCACGGGGCACAGGGCGGCCACGCGGTCGCTGTGCCGCGCCGCCTCGTACATGGCCCGGGCCTCGCTGAGATTTCGCGCCATGCGGGCCTGGCAGAACACGTGTTTACCTGATTTCAGGGCGGCGATGCTGACCTCTTTGTGTAAATACGGCCACGTGCCGACGAACACCGCGTCGATGTCGTCACGCTCAACGAGTTCCAGCCAGGAATCGCAGACCTGCGGGATGCCGAACTGGGCGGCCGCGCGCTCGCTCGATTCCCGGCTGCGGTTGGCCACGGCGACGATTTCCACCCCGTCGAGGCGGCGCAAACCGGGTACGTGCCGGCTCCGGCAGATGCCGCCCAAACCGACGAATCCTACGCGAATCCTCCCCATGCTAAGCCCTCCCGGCTGCTGGCCGCTTGAAGGCGGCATTATCCGCATCGCAGACCCTTCACAAAGCCGCGCTTCACGGAACAATACGCCCCCGCGCGGGATAGGTCCGGGTCTCTCGCAATTATCTCGACAAATCGAGCGGCCGCCCGTCGCGGCCGGTCACGCGCACGCAGAATTGCCAGTCGTTTCTATTCTGGAGCACTTTGATGAGCACGCGGTTCACGCCTTCGGTCAGCGTGGCCTTGACCTGGTCCTGGTCGACGACCAGGATGCGGCCGCCCTGGGTTCCGTGAAGCCGTTCCCCATTGATCCAGAATTCGCAACCATCGTCGCTGCCAATGTGAAAAACGACGTCGCGGACTTGCGGGGAAGTCACCTCGGCGAAGGCATAGGCCGCCACGAATTCGGCCGGATCGAGCCGGGCGCGCAAACCGATTACGGCGGGCACACTTTCGGTCTCCACGGGGAACCACGTGTAGGTCTTATCCTCAAAAACGACCGGTTCGCTGCCCGTACAGGCGCTTTCATTCAGGAACGACCGTTCAAAGGCCGTACCATCGGGGTTGGGGAACGGGCCGAGGATCTTCCAATCGGTCAAAAAACCCTGGCGCCGCGCAAGTACGGTGGGTTCGACCCCCAATGCCATGAGCTGTTCAAGAGCCCGGCTCCTGACCGGGGCAAACCGGGAGTTCTCCGCCGCGAGAAACAGGCGTTCCCGGGCTGTGTCGGGATTTGTTTCAGCGGCGGCACAGGCCACATAGGCGCCCTGGGCGGCTTCGAGTCCGGCCGGGGTCAGCGCCGGGCTCTTCGCAACCGCCGGCAGCTGCCAGAGGTCCAGCGAATCGAGATACGCCGCCGTAGCTTCGGAGGGGGTCTGTTCGAGGATAACGAAGGCGGCGACGGTCTCTTTTTCAGGAAGTCCACTGTCCAGCAACTCCATACAGGCGGCTCGTGCGCCCTCCGCGTCGCCTGCGGAGATCATGCCGGCCATGCGCTCGAACACGGCATCGAGCGCGCGAGGGCGGATCCATTTCGAACCCGTTTTGGCCACCATCAGGAGGTCATCGAAAAGAGATGTCTCATCAGAAAGCAGGTACGACATCACGCGCACTTCGAGGGCATCATCCGTGCGGGCCACCTCCAGCAGGTGCGGCAGGGATTCTGCATTTCGCAGCTGCAGGATCTGGAGCACCGCGACCTTACGCGGAGGCTCGCAGTGTTCGCAGACGAGGGTCAGCTTCTCGTCAAGGTCTTTCTGCTGCGATTCGACCAGCGCCCGGAACGCCACCGTGCTGACGCCCGGATGGAACAGATAACCCAACGCCTGCCCGACGAACCTCTCCGAATTCGCGGCGTCCAGCCCGAGAATGGATTCACTCAGATGCACGGGCTCATTCGAATAGGCCGCAATGCTTTCATAGATCGTGGCCGCTTCGTCATGTTCGCCCTGCTCACGAAGCCGGTACGCTGCGGTCAGGGCCGCCCGAACATACACGACCCGCTCTTCAGGCGTGAACGAGGGCCGGCGTGGCAAAACGCGGTGCGGGGGCACGCCGAACGCGCCCAGCGCTTTCAGGCAGGCAAAGCCCAGGCGGCGGTTTTCGCCGGACCGTGCCATTTCCGTCAGCACGGGGATCGCTTCTGGGGCCTGCCGTCGCGCCAGGGCATCGACCAGGCGGAGCCGGACGCTTTCCGACGACGCAGACCGCAACGCGGTGATCAGCGCCCGAGTGGCCAAGTCGCCGGGGATGCGTTCGAGCGCGATACGTGCATCCTCTCCAGTGGCGGGGTCCTCGAGGAGGCGAGCCAGCACAGGCACTTCGGGATCTGAGGCCAGCAGCCCAAGGTAGTGGAGGAATTCGCGGCGGAGCTGGGTATCGTCCGAGCTTTGAACGGCCTCAACCAGCGCCTGGGCGACAGCGCGCTGCTCTTCCTGAGCGCCGGGTCTCCCCGCGTAGGCCGTGACGACGTCGATGGCGCGCAAGACAGCCTCGCGGATCTCTGGTTCTCCCGTCTCCGCCAGCCGGGCCAGCGGCAGAACGGCCGACGCACCGAGCGGCCCGGCCGATTTCCAGGCTTCGGCGCGCAGATCGGCTTGGGGTCCGGCGATCCGAACGAGGAACTCGTCCAATTCGTTGGCCTGAGCAGTCCAGCACAGCAGGGCGAGAGCGGCCATCGCCAAATGTGTGACTTTTATGGGCAGCCTGGCGCTACGCATGGCGTGACTCCTTATAGATGCCACGGACCACGGCCCGAATTTCCCAGCATACGGTTCGCCTGTTCATCGCCGATGAAGCGCTCGTTGGCGTGGTCCCAGTCGAGAGGGCGGCCCAGGCGATAGGCGAGATTGCCCATGATGCACAGCTTGGCCACGTTGTGAGCGGGGGCAATGTCCATGATGGGCCGTTGACGCGATTTGATGCACTCAAACCAGTCCTCATGGTGGCCGGGGCTCCGGTAGACGGGCACACTGTCCGCCGGGGGCTCGTAGCTGCTTGCCTCGGAATCCAGGCCGCTGCCGTCGCCCCCGTTCACGGTCAGTGACCCTTTGTCGCCGTAATAAACGGCGCCGAATCGCGCGTTTGAGCCTTCAGGCACGTTGCCGGGCTGTCTCCAGACGATAGTCAGATTGGGGTCTTTGAACTCCCAGCTGACCTCCATGGTGATCGGGCAGTCATACAGGCCTTCGTGAGGCGCTTCGCCCACCGCCGTCACGCGCACCGGGCCCTTTTCGTCGAGATCCAGGAACCAGCTCACGAGGCTGAGCACATGCGCGCCTCGATCTCGCACCTGCCCCCCGCCGAAATCGAGAAACCAGCGGAAATTGACGTGCGCGCGATCGGGGTTGTACGGCACCCAGCGTGCGGGCCCGAGCCAGAGATCCCAGTCCAAGTGGTCCGGTGCCGGCCCGTTTTTGGAGGGATCGCCGCCGACCGGGTTTTCGTAGTGCCAGCATTCCACGCGGGAGACGTTCCCCAGCTCCCCGTTACGCAGATAGGAGCAGATTCGCCACGCGTTGGGCGCGGAGCGCCCTTGTGACCCGACCTGCACGACCCGTCCGTGGCGGCGGGCAGCTTCCACCATGGCGCGGCCTTCCTCGATGGTCACGCTCGAGGGCTTTTCAACGTAGACATCTTTGCCCGCCTCGCAGGCCTGCACGGTCATGAGCCCGTGCCAGTGGTCGGGCGTGGTGATAAGAACCGCGTCGATATCATTGCGTTCGAGAATGCGCCGGTAATCTTTGCAGGTCTGGGTCTCTGGCCGGGCGATCTTCATCGCTCTGGCAAGCTGATGATCATCCACGTCGCAAATGACGGCGATCTGGTCGCGGAGACGTCCGAGATGATAACGGCCCATCCCGCCCGTGCCGATCTGCCCGATGACGATGCGGTCGTTGGCGCCGGGACGCCCGGGTGCGGCCAGCACGCCCGCGGGCACGATCATCGGCGCCGCCAGGGCCGCCGCAGCACCGAGAAAAGCCCTGCGGGACACGCATTTTCGGGACGCGTGCAGTCCTTTTGGTCGGCGCGCGCCGGCCTCTGCCCTGTTCGCCTGTATGTTGTCCGGCATGGTCGTATCGTCTCGATTTCCTGAGTGTGCATGGGATAACGGCGTTATTGCTGATGCGCCGTCGCTAAGCCTAGTCAAAATATCCGCAGGGGTCAACAGACCGGCAGATCGAGGCTTTCCCCAAAAGATTTCCGGTCATGTGGGTCCAGGTGGTGGCTGCCCAACCCCGCACGGCCGCCCATCCGGATAGTCCCTGCGGCTGCGTTCCGGAATGTAGGAGCAGACCCCTGTGTCTGCCCATCCGGATAGCCCTCACGCGCCGCGCAACCTGGAGGGGCCGGGACAGGCCGTGCGCGCTGCGGAAATCAGTCCCCGCGCGGCCATCCAGCCCTGTGGCCGCTATTGCACTTTTTCGTAAGGCCACATGGCGATGCCGCCGTCCAGGACTCGCACATCCTTGAATCCCGCGTGTTTCAAAATCAGGCCTGCCTCATAGCCGCGCAGCGAGATCTCGCAGAACGCGATAATCGGTTTGTCTTTGTCCAACTCGTGCAAATGTCCGCGCAGAGTCCCCAGGGAGATGTTGATCGAGCCCGGGAGACGTACTCCTTCGAATTCGCCGGGCGACCGCACGTCCAGGAAGGTCACATCTTCCTTTTGCATGAGTTCGTGGGCATCCCAGGGCGTGATGCCGTTCATGGCGCCGCTCAGCTTATTCCGTGCGATATCGACCGCCGTGATGATGTTGTCCATGGCCGGGGCATAGGGTGGCGCATAGCACAGATCGGCTTTGGCCAGCTGATCCACGGTCATGCCCGCGGTGATGGCCATTGCGGCGACATCCACCCGTTTATCGCCCGCGCCCGGGCCCACCGCCTGCAAGCCAACC
>JBMNGZ010000002.1:0-144602 GCA_050950105.1 Candidatus Hydrogenedentales bacterium
CATCCAACATTTACGCTTTTGGCGCCGCCCTGGCGTGCACGCATCACCAAGATCGCAAATGCCAGGACGATGCCATTCCAGACAAGATCGCAGATGGCGCGAATCGGCCAATTGACTTGGCCGGGAACCCGTTGGTATACTTTGCTTTCGCTTTGGCAAGCCAACGCGCTTCAGAGAGCCTATATACACCAATGAACCCGGAAGTGGCCCGCCATGCGTGGAGCCGGGTTGCGTGGACTTCATCTGCTGGGGCGTAGCCAAGAGGTACGGCATCGGCCTTTGGAGCCGACATTCGTAGGTTCGAATCCTACCGCCCCAGCCAATTTGTTGTGCCCGGCTATGCGGCGCGGACACTGGCGCCGAAGCGACGGCTTGTCCATACGTACGGCAGTGTCATGCCACAAGCAGACCGGGTTTTCCGGATACGGACGGGCGAACGCAAGGGTGGTGTATTTTGGCTTACAGCGATGAGATGAAGATCTTTGCCGGCACAGCCAGCAGCGGCCTGACCGGGCGCATTTGCGCCCACCTGGGAATGGCCTGCGGCAATGCCGCGGTTACCCACTTTCGAAGACGGAGAAATCCGCGTCCAGTTCCAGGAAAATATCCGCGGGAAAGACGTGTTTCTTGTCAACAGCACGTCACCGCCCGTGAACGATCGACTCATCGAGCTGCTCATCCTGATTGATGCGGCGCGACGCGCTTCCGCGGCACGAATCACGGCCGTTTTGCCGTATTTCGGCTATGCGCGGCAGGATCGTAAAGACCGCCCCCGCGTCCCGATCACCGCCAAACTGGTCTCGAACCTCATTGTGGCCGCGGGCGCGGATCGCGTGCTGACGGTCGATCTGCACTGCGACCAGATTCAGGGCTTTTTCGACATTCCCGTGGATCACCTCAGCAGCGAGATCGCCTTCTCGCGCCACTTCCGGAAGCTGCACTCTCCGGACGAGCTTGTCGTGGTGTCGCCGGACACCGGCAGTGTGCACCGCACCCGACGTTTTGCCAACCGGCTGGAAGTGCCGCTGGCGATCGTCGATAAGCGCCGCCCGAAGGCCAACGTCTCGGAAGTCATGAACCTGATCGGCGAGGTCAAAGGGCGCCACGCCGTGATCTTTGATGATTTAATCGATACCGGCGGCACCCTCGTCAGAGGCCGCGGAAGCGATTAAGGCGCAGGGCGCCATTGATGTCACCGCGTGCGCGGCGCACGCCGTATTCAGCGGAAAGGCTGTTGAACGCATCGTAGACTCCGCCCTCGAAGAGGTCTGGGTGAGCGATTCGATCCCGTTGTCTAAGGAAGCGGCGGCCTGCCCCAAAATCAAGGTGCTGTCCATCGCCAGTCTGATTGCGGAAGGCATTCGCCGCATCCACGCAGAAGAATCATTGAGTATTTTGTTCGAATAAGATCGATTGGGAGGCCACGAGACCATGGAACTGCAGAAATTGGCAATTGACCTTCGGGAGGAGGCGGACGGCAAAGGCGCCAACCACCGGCTCCGCAAAGCCGGCCGCATCCCCATCGTGCTGTACGGCGGAGACAAAGAGGCCGTTTCCGCTCAGGTGAATGAAAAAGAGTTCGTGCACCTGATTCGCGGGCGCGGCGGAGAGCATGCTATCGTGCAGCTCGAATGCAGCGGCCAACCCGACCTCAACAGCCCGGCCATGCTGAAAGACGTACAGCATCACGCCATTCGCGGGAACGTCCTTCACGCAGATTTCATGCGTATTCGCCTCGATGAACGCATTCGCGTGATGGTCCCGCTGGTGCTGACGGGCCAGCCCAAGGGCGTCGTCGTGGAAGGCGGTGTTCTCGATCCGCAGCTGCGCGATCTCGAGGTGGAATGCCTCGCGCTCGAAGTGCCCGACGAAATCACCGTCGATGTGTCCGACCTGGATATCGGCGATGTGATTCACGTGGAGAGTATTGTTATCCCCGCCAATGTAACCTTAATCACGGAAGCGGACCGTGCGGTGGCAACGGTGCTTGCACCGCGTGTCGTGGAAGAGGAAGAGGTTGAGCCTGAGGACGGCGAGGTGGCAGAAGGCGAAGAGGCCGAAGATGAGGCCGACGACGAATCTTCGAAAGAAGAAGAAACCAAGAATTAGTGCGGCTGGCCGGATACCGCTCACCCCGCACGAATCGGCGAATCGTGGGCCGGTATCCCGCGGCTGGCGCCGTGCACTACCGGGATAGGCGGCGTGAAACTCATTGTCGGGTTAGGCAATCCGGGACCCAAGTATCGCGAAACGCGGCATAATGCCGGATTCAAGGTGTTGGATCGCCTCGCAGAACGCCTCCAGACCGGCTTCGCCCGGGAAAAATACTACGGGGCCGTGGCCGAGGCCAGCTACGAAAACACCCGGCTCATCTTGTTGAAGCCGCTTACGTTCATGAATAAAAGTGGATTGTCGGTGGCGCGGGCACTCCGGTACACGAGCATCGCGCTGGCGGACACACTGGTGGTGGTCGATGATGTCAACCTGCCCCTGGGGCGCTTGCGGCTCCGAGGAGGCGGGAGTTCCGGAGGCCACAACGGACTGAAATCCATCAGCGCCAGCATCGGCAGCGAGGCCTTTCCGCGCCTTCGCCTCGGGGTGGGCGCCGCGAATGCGCCCGGCGAGATGGTGAATTACGTTTTGAGCGCGTTCGCGTCCGCAGATCGTCCCGAGGCCGAGGCCATGTTTGATCAAGCCGTGGACGTGGTGCTTCAATTTACCGTTGCTGGGCTGGACCGGGCGATGAACGCGGTGAATTGAACCGGCGCTGACCGCCGGTGAAACGGGAGTTACGATGAGACATATCATAAGCATCCTCGTCGAGAATCAATTCGGCGTATTGGCGCGTGTGTCTGGCTTGTTCAGCGCCCGGGGCTACAACATCGACAGCCTCTGCGTCGCGGAAACCGAAGATCCCGCCGTGTCGCGCATGACCGTCGTGGTTCGGGGCGACAACCAGGTGCTCGCCCAGATTGAAAAACAACTCAAAAAACTCGTGGAAACCATCGGCGTCGAGGACCTGACCGGCGTCGCTCACGTAGAGCGCGAACTCATCATGATCCGGGTCCAGGCGAAAGGCAAAAAACGCAGTGAAGTGATCGAGATCGCCAATATCTTTCGCGCAAAGGTGGTCGACCTGAGCCCCGATTCCATCGTGATCGAAGCGACGGGCTCTGCGGGAAAAATCAAGGCGTTCATTGATATGATGCACCCCTTCGGCATCGAAGAATTGGTGCGTACCGGAAAGATCGCCATCGGGCGGTCGCTAAATAATAACGAGGCGAAAGGGAAATAAGCCATGGCCAAAATTTACTATGAGAAGGACGCGGATCGCTCCGTTTTGAACGGCAAAACCGTCAGCATCATCGGCTTTGGAAGTCAGGGCCACGCGCATGCGCAGAACCTTCGCGACAATGGCGTCAACGTCATCGTCAGCGAAGTCATCGACGACAATAACCCCAACTACAAGGCAGCTGTAGAAGCCGGCTTTGAGGTGGTGAGCGCCGCAGACGCCGCGAAACGAGGAGACGTGATCGTCCTGCTCGTGCCCGACACCGTTCAGAAGACCATTTACGAGAACGATCTGAAGCCGAACCTGTCCCCCGGCAATTCCCTGATGTTTGCTCACGGTTTCAACATCCACTACCAGTTCATTACCCCCTCGTCCGACATTGATGTGTGGATGATCGCGCCGAAAGGCCCCGGCCATCTGGTGCGTGAGGAATTTGTGAAAGGCGCTGGCGTTCCCTGCCTTGTGGCCATTCACCAGGACGCCACCGGGTCGGCCCTCAACACGGCGCTTGCGTACGGCTGCGCACTGGGCGGCGGTCGCGGCGGCATTATCGAGACCACGTTCAAAGAAGAGACCGAAACCGACCTTTTCGGAGAGCAGACCGTCCTGTGCGGCGGCTCGGCCGCCCTTTTGAAGGCCGGGTTCGAGATCCTCATCGAAGCCGGGTATCAGCCCGAGGTCGCCTATTTTGAGGTACTTCACGAGTTGAAACTCATCGTCGATCTGTACTACCGTGGCGGCTTGAGTTTCATGAACTATTCGGTCAGCGATACGGCAGAATACGGCGGTTACACGGTGGGTTCCCGCGTAATTGCCGAGGAATCGAAGGCGGCCATGCGCGAGGCCCTCAAACGCATCCAGAATGGCGAGTTTGCCAAAGAATGGATGGAGGAATATGCGTCCGGCGGAGCGGAATTCAAGAAACTGCGCGAAGCCGAGAAGGCGCACCCCGTCGAGAAGGTCGGCGCGGAATTGCGAAAAATGATGACCTGGATCAAGTAAGTGCCAGGGCCGCGGCTTAGACCGCGGCCTTTTTTTCGACTGCAATTGAATCGGTTCAGTGCGCCGTGAAGTGCGGATGGGCCCGTCGCGGTTGGCCAGCCCAGAAGGAGGCAACGCGTGAAGACCTTATTGCGTCTGCAAGAACTTGATTTACGCATCGAGGCTTGCAGAATACGCGAAGCAGAGATTCCGAAGCAGAAAAAGAAGTACCACGTGCAGAAGGCACGGCTTCAGGAAGAACTCGAAGAACGTCGCGAAGCCCTCACGAAACTACAGCTGGAACAGCGCGAGTCCGAGCGGGACATCGAACAAAAGCAGGCGCAAATCAACAAATACGAAGAACAACTGTTTGCAGTCAAAAAAAACGAGGAGTATCAGGCGCTACTGCACGCAATCGACCTCCTTAAGAAACAGATCGGCATTCACGAAGAACGCATCATCGCCATCATGGTCGAACTGGATGATGCCAAGGTGCGTTTTGAAGAAGATCAGAAACGCATCAAGACCGAAATGGACGCACTCGAAGCGCAGTGCGCCGAGGTAGATAGAGAGTTCGCGGAGGCGATCCGGGACCGGGAAGCGCTTGAAGAGCAGCGCAAACCTATTCTCGCGGAGGTGGAGCCGGGGCTCTTGTCGAAATATAAGCGTATTAGGACACATAAAGGCACCGGGCCCGCGGTGGTGCCCCTGCGCGGAGAAATCTGCTCGGGATGCAACATGAACGTGCGCCCGCAAATCATCAATGAAGTGCTCGGTGGAAAGATTCGCGCCTGCTCCCAGTGCGGGCGGCTTTTGTTCGACAAGGACAGCATGCCCGAGATGGAGCAGAACGCCGAATCCTCTGTCTAGGATTTTCCTGTACTTTGACATCCGAAAACGTGCTATGATGCGCGCTGTGAATTGTCCGGGGAGCATGCGGGTTCGGCCGGCTCAGGCCGGTCCGATGACGTAATGGGACACGATCGTTATGGCATTTTTACGCCGGAGACGGTTTATATCGGTTGTTGGACGCAAGAGCGCGGTTCCTGAAGGGCTCTGGATCAAGTGCCCCGCCTGTAAAAAGGCGGTATACGGCACGGACGTGAAAGACCACCAGGAAGTCTGCCCACAATGCAATTACCACCACCGGCTCTCGGTCTGGCAGCGCATCGAATGGCTGCTGGATCCCGACTCGTTCACCGAGACCTACCCCAATCTGATTTCCGCCGACCCCCTGGGATTCACCATCAAGGAGGTGTCCTACTCCTACGCCCAGAAAGTCGTCGAATACCAGAAAAAAACAGGCCTGAAAGAGGCCATCATTACGGGATTCGGCACCATCGAAGGGGAACGCGCCGCGTTCAGCTTCATGGATTTCTCGTTCGCCGGGGCCAGCATGGGTTCCGTGGTGGGGGAGAAATTCTGCCGTGCCGCCGACGACGCCATCCGGGAACGGGTCCCCCTGGTTTCGTTCGCGACATCGGGCGGCGCCCGGATGCAGGAAGGCACCCTGGGCCTCATGCAGATGGCGAAAACGGCCGACGCGGTCCGCGCACTCAACGAAGCCGCGATTCCCTACATCTCCGTTCTCACCAACCCCACCACCGGCGGCGTCTACGCCAGCTTTGCCAGTCTGGGCGACGTCGTCCTGGCCGAGCCCGGCGCCGAAATCGGTTTCGCGGGGAAACGGCTTATTGAAGGCGCGCTCAAAGTGAAGATCCCGGAGGGTTTTCAGACGAGCGAATACCAGTTCGCGAACGGTTTCGTCGATGACATCGTTCCGCGTACCGAAATGCGGCCGATGCTGGCCCGGCTCCTTCTGTATCTGAAACCGCAGTGAACGCGCGCGAATACCTCGCCCGTCTGGAGTTCCACGGCGTCAAGCTGGGCCTCGAGAACATCCGGCATCTGCTCGCCTGCGCCGGCAACCCGCAGACGCGATATCCCTGCGTACACATCGCCGGAACCAACGGAAAAGGCAGCGTCCTGGCCATGGTCGACGCCATGTGCCGGGCGGCCGGCATGCGCACGGGCCGCTACACCAGCCCCCATATCATCGATGTTCGCGAGCGCTTCCTCATCGACGCCCGTCCGGTTGAAGACGCGGCGCTGGACGCGGCGCTGGCGCATTTCCAGCGCATCGCCGAGCAGATGACGCCGCCGCCGACCTATTTCGAGCTGGCCACGGCGGTTGCTTTTCACCTGTTTCAACAAAACGAAGTCGATCTGGCACTGATCGAGGTGGGACTGGGCGGACGCTTCGACGCCACCAACGTCATCACGCCCGTGGCCGCCGCGATCACCAACATCGATCGTGAACACACCCAGTACCTTGGCGACACCTTGGAGAAGATCGCCTTCGAAAAGGCCGGCATTCTCAAGGAATCCGTGCCGGCCGTCATCGGCGAGACTCAGCCGGGACCGCTCGGCGTCATTCTCGCGCGCGCCCGCGAACTGGGATGCCCCGTCCGCCTGATGGAGCGCGATTTCCGCTTCGAGACGCAGGAGCCTTCCGACAGTCCGGCCTTCGTATACCGCAGCGATGGAATGACTCTGGGACCCGTCACACTCGGCCTTCCGGGCGCCTTTCAAAGGTTCAATGCGGCCCTGGCCGTAGCCCTTGCCGAATGCCTGGCTCCGACCTTCCCGCAGCTCGACTCCCGCGCGATGCTCGCGGGGCTCCGCAGCGCCCGATGGCCCTGTCGGCTGGAACGCGTACTGGATTCACCCCCGGTCATCATCGATATCGCGCACAATCCGGCCGGCATCCGGCAGCTTGTTCGTCAGGTACCGCGATGCGCGGCGATCCTTGCGGTATCGTCCGACAAAAATGCCCCGGAAATGCTGCGCTATCTCGCAACGGTTGCCGAGCCGCTTATCCTGACGCAGTTCACCGGGCATCGCGCGCTCCCCGTTGAACAGCTCTGCGCCGCCGCGGGAAACGCCGCCCATCAACGCGTGGACTGTCTCGACGAGGCGCTCCGCATGGGACTGCGCGCCGCAGCGGCCGACCGGCCTCTGCTGATTACCGGGTCCGTCTACACCGCGGGCCAGGCGCGTGCACTGCTCGTCGCAGAATACAACGCGCGTCCGCTGGAATTCTGAGGCTGGGATTCGCGGGAGGTGTTCCCTCACGCGCGCAGCCGAGTCATTGGTTTAATTGCACCCGATAACGCTGCGCGCGGGTTTCCCTCACGCGCGCAGCCGAGCCATTGGTTTAATCACACTCGCTAACGCTGCGCGCGGGTTTCCCTCACGCGCGCGACTGAACCATTGGTTTAATCGCACCCGATAACGCTGCGCGCGGGTTTACCTCACGCGCGCAGCCGAGCCATTGGTTTAATCGCACCCGATAACGCTGCGCGCGCGTTTACCTCACGCGCGCAGCCGAGTCATTGGTTTAATTGCACCCGATAACAATGCGCGCGGGTTTCCCTCACGCGCGCAGCCGAGCCATTGGTTTAATCACACTCGCTAACGCTGCGCGCGGGTTTCCCTCACGCGCGCGACCGGGCCATTTTCTTCGCGAGCGCGTTCAGGCGTGGCGCCGCGTGTGCAAAGAATATCTTGTAGGCCTCGCACAGCACCGTTGGTTGCCGAAAATCACCGCCCTGGAGTATCCGGTCTTTCTGGCAGCCGCCGTGACACCATGGGCGCCATGTGCAGCCCCCGCAGGCCGGCACCTTGCTCTTCTGATACGCGAATTGGCGGTATGTTTCCGATTCGAGAAAGCTGTGAAGCGGCGCATTCATCAGGTTACCGAGTTTCCAGTGGTCGTAGACGAAAAAATCGCACGGATAGACGTCGCCGTTGTGCTCGACCACCACGTAATGATTGCAGACGCGCCCAAAGGTACACATCGGCTGCCCCTGCCCCATACGCTGCGCCAGCATGGCGTCGAAATCGCGGATGGATACCCGCCCAAATCCGTCTTTCGCCCAGAAATCAAAGATCTCGCACAGGAATTTGCCGAATTTCTCCGGCGGGACGCTGTGGCCGTAGCCGGCCTCGACGCAGGGAATGAATTGCAGGTAGAAAAATCCCTGATCGACATACCAGCGCAGCAGATCGGCTCCCATCTCGACGTTCTGGTCGTTCACAACGCAGAGGATGTTGAACTCGACCCGGTGGCGGTTCATGAGCCCGGCCGCCTGCATCACCTGGTCCCAGGAGCCTCGTCCCGACCTGTTTACCCGGAAACGGTCATGCACGGCTTGCGGACCGTCCAGGCTCAGGCCGATAAGAAACTGGTATTCGCGAAAGAAACGGCACCACTCCGCGTCGAGCAGTATCCCGTTGGTCTGCAGGGCGTTTCCCACACTCTGGCCCGAGGCGCCGTACTTTTTCTGGAGTTCGACGGTCCGCCGGAAGAAATCGAGCCCGCACAAGGTCGGTTCGCCGCCTTGCCAGGCAAAGACCGTCTGGGGAAAGCGGTACTCGAGCAGATTGCGGATCATCTGCTCCTGCACATCCTCCGGCATGATGTGGCGCGCCGGCCCGGGATACAGTTCCTGGGCACGCAGGTAAAAACAATACTCGCAGCGCAAGTTGCAGTCGGCGCTCGCGGGCTTGATCAACAATTGAAATGGTCGTGGCGCAGCCATGCCGCGAGTGTATCAAATTGGCGATCTTTCGCGCCAAAATTCCGATGGGGACTCCGCTTTCGCAGACCTGCTGATACGGCGCGCCGGAGCGCTTGGGCAGGATTTATTTCCCGAGGCTGATCTGCTGGAAACTCTGAGGGAAGATGCCGGTTTGCGCGACCAGAATGAGGCGCCAGGCCCCTTCAAATGCCGCCGGCGTGACGACGACCGGGGTCGTGCCCCACGGCACGCGTTTTTCCTTATTCTCGCGATGCCAGTGGCCAAACAGGAGGTAGTCGAGGGGAGCGTCGACAAAGAGCACCAACTGGCTGCGCATGCTCATGGACGGATCGTAGCGGTGGCTTGCGCCGATGGACCAGCGCGACGGCTTGATGGCGCGCCGCAGCCGCTCGAGTTCGCCCATCTGCATGTCGAGGGGATCCGCGATTATGAAATCCTTCGTGTCGAAGACCAGATACCCATCGGCTCCGTAACGGAAGCTGTAGTCCAGCGGCCCGAAGGTCTCTTCATAGTTCAGGGCGCGGCGGTCGTGGTTGCCCGCGCAGACGAATGTGGGGAGAACGCAGGTATCCAGTACGTCGAGAAAGATGCGAAACTCCTCCGGGTGCCCCTGCTCGGTGAGGTCGCCGGTAATCAGCACAAATGCGGCAGGGATCCCGTTGATGTGCTCGATAAGAAGGCGGAACACGGTTTCGGGGGTGGGGTCGCGGTTTGCTTTGCCGATATGCACGTCGGTGAGGTGTATGACAGAATAGTCCTGCGTGGGCTGCGTGACAAACACCGCCCGCACGTTGGTGTCGGTGCGCCCTTCTTCTGCAACGGCCTCCAGGGAATACATCCCGGTGGCGAGCGTCTCGGGCGTCGTGCAGACCGCCCGGTGCATCCCCCCCGGCAACGCCGTCCAGTCCGGCCCGAGGGCCAGAATTTCACCGTCCACACCCACGAGGCGCAGCTCGGCGCGGCTCGTGAGCGTGACTTCGAAGGATTCGCCGGGGGCGATGATCGCAGGGATTCCGTTGTTGGGGGTGATGATGAGGTCCAGCACGCCCTCGGCATTGCGCGCAGCTGCAGTCGCACAAAGGAGCATCAGCGGCCATAGCCAGTTCAGGCGTCTCATGGTACGGGCCTCCAAGCGGGCGCCAGGGCGAAACGGGCGCCCTGGGTAACCTGGCGCACCTTGCCGCTCTCTAGCTCCGTCATAAACACCTGAGGCGTACCTTCGCGGGTGGAAACATAGGCGAGGAAGGCGCCGTCGGGCGACCAGGCGGGATGCCAGTTGTCGCTATCCTCTGTGACCGCGACGGGGATCACATTGATGGTGCTGGGAAGCACGCGGTACACGCCCCGGCGCCCCGAACGAAACGACTCAAACGCCAGCCACCGCCCGTTGGGCTGCCATACCGGATTCCAATCCGCGGCCCGGTGGTTTGATACGTCCGTCGAGCCGCGTTTAAATGACAGGACAAATATCTCGCGGTCGCCGCCGTCGTTGGATTCGTACGCGAGCAGATTTTCCCGGAGATTGACCTCAGCAGCCCATTCGACATACTGGCCTGCGGACGGCATGGCGATGGCCGGCAGCGGGTTAACGCCGGCCGACGTCACAATGAAAATACCGGTCGTCAGACGCTTCTCTCCGGGAATCACGCCGATGGCGATCACGCTCCCGGCATTCATCCATACGGGACGGAACAGGCTCATGGTCTCCTCGCCCCATTGCTCTTCTGTGTTCGTGTCCAGGCTGTAGACCATGACGGAGGCCATTGCGGCGAGCGATTCTGGCCCGATGCCGGCTGTATCCCGGGCGCCTGTGTACGCAAGCAGCTTGCTGTCTGGAGACCAGCGGGGCAGATCGTTCCAGGAATGTGTGTGAGGAAGCTCGCGCGAGTCGCTGCCGTCAGCGCGGACCACCCGGATGCCCATGCCCCCGGGCCGGGCGCTGGGAAAGGCCAGCCACTGGCCGTCCGGCGACCAGGCCGGAGCGCCGTCGCGCGCACCCGGGCCCACGGACGTCAGCACGCCCGTGGTGAGATCCACGAGTTCGACGCGCCGGTCTTCCTGCTCGGTGCCGGTCACAAACGCGAGCTGGCCGGCGGGCTCCGCGGCCAGCATCCACGCGCAGCTTATCCAGAGTGCGGTAATCACGGCGTAAATTGTAACACATCGGCAAAGCGGCGCGCGTTACGGCCGCACTCCTGTTCACGCCGCGGGAATGGGCTCACAGAGGGCGCGGAGGTTTTCGAGCGGGGTGGCCGCCGGTATTTCGCAGCCCGCATTCACGAAGTAGGGGTTGCCTACGGCCGCGTAGATGGCGCGCAGGGCGTCGCGAATGGCCTGGGGTGTCGCTTCCATGACGCCCTGAACCGGATCCAGGTTGCCGGTGAGCACGACCCTGCTGCCGAGGAACTCGCGGGCGGCGGCCAGGTCCACCATCCAGTCGCAATCGAGGATGTCGACGTTGAGCAGGGCGATCTGGGAGAGCAGGTGATTGATGTCGCCACAGATGTGCAGGCGCACCAGCCCGCCCGCGGCGTGGATGGCCTCGATGAGCTGCTTTTCGCGGGGAAACACGAACCGTTCGTAAAGCTCGGGCGACAGCTGGCTCGCGATGGCGTCTCCGATGCCGATGGTGTCGGCGCCTTCCTCGAGCTGCGCCCGTGCGAAGGCAACCGCATTGTCGACGCATCGATCCATCAGATCGCAGGCAAATTCTTCCTCGGTCATCAGATCCATGAGAAAGTTGGCAACGCCGCGGAGGGTGGCCGCTTCGGCGGCCGGCCCTTCGACCCATCCCGTGATGGAATACTGTTTGTATCCGAAGTCTTTGTAGAGGGCGAGCGCGCGCAGGGCGTTGCTCATCCGTTCGGAGGTTCTCGGATCGGGCTGCAGGAGCGCGCCAAGATCGCGGGAGTCCGCGAGGGGATGGTGGGTACATTTGGGCACGGCATCATCCAGATATTGGAGCGTTCCGCCGAAATCAACGGTTTCACGCCAGGGATCCGACATGATATCGAGTTGCTCGAAACCGAAGTCGTCGATCAGTCTTCGATTGACCGCCACGAGGGTCTCGGCGTCACGCGCGAAATCGCCGTACGTCACCCCCGCGTAACGCACGGCAAAATGCATCAGGATGGGCACGCGCGGCACAAAATCCACCTTTTCGCCTTTCAGCATCCCCATATAGCGTTCGTAACTGTTCATTCGAGGACCCTTTCTCGCGTCTGGCCTGTGCATGACCATACAGGCCGTTCTCATCAGCACGCAAGCATTTGCACGTGCTCCCGGACGGCGAATTGAAACGAAGGGGACAGCATGGCCGCTACCGGAAAATCCGGCGAACTGCATGGTCAAGCGGCCTTTACGGTCCCCGAGCCAGCCAAATTTGCGTCACCGTGGAAGAAACCGAGAGTTCGGGCGGTCTCGCATTTCCGGGCGGTAATATATTACACTTGGAATGGAGGCTGTCCAGCGCGGGCGCTGCTTCTCGCGCCCTGGCGCGCGAGAAATCGCCGCGCGAAAATGCGTCCAAGGGGAGTGGCGCGAACGGACAGCAAAACCGATTCCTGACAGGCATAAAAGTCACTACGCGGAGAAATGCAATCGAATGGCAACCATCAATCAGAATTACGGCAAACTCGAGGCAGGCTACCTTTTTCCGGAAATAGGCCGGCGAACACGCGAATTTCTGGCCGCCCACCCCGACGCCTCGGTCATGCGTCTGGGTATCGGCAACACGACCGAACCCCTGCCACCGTCGATCATCGGCGGATTGCAGCGGGGAGTTGACCATCTCGCGAAGGCCGAGACCTATACCGGCTACGGCGATGAGCAGGGCAACATCGAGCTGCGCGAAGCGCTCGCCGCCCGCTATGCCGGCTACGGCGTGGCACTGGAACCGGACGAATTCTTCGTCAGCGACGGCGCAAAACCCGATTCCGCAAACATCCAGTCCATCTTCGATACCGACAACGTCGTGGCGGTGCAGGATCCCGCCTACCCGGTCTATGTCGACAGCAATGTCATCGCTGGCCGCACGGGCCGGGCGCTCAACGGCCAGTACGAAGGATTTCTCTACATGCCCTGCACGCGGGAAAACGGATTTTTCCCGGAGCTGCCTACGCAAAAAGCGGACCTCATCTACATCTGCAGCCCCAACAACCCCACCGGCACGGTTGCAACGCAGGAACAACTGGCCGGCTTCGTCTCCTATGCCTTGAAACACAAGGCGGTCCTCATCTTCGACGCGGCCTATGCGGCATTCATTGCCGACCCGGCTCTGCCGCGGACCATCTACGAGATCGACGGCGCCCGAGACTGTGCGATCGAGATCAACAGCTTTTCGAAAGAGGCCGGCTTCACGGGGGTGCGCCTGGGATGGTCCGTGGTGCCCAAGACACTGGTCTGCGAAAACGGCGACCCGGGCACCCTGCACCGCCTCTGGTTCCGCCGCCAGACCACGATGTTCAACGGCGCGTCAAATATCGTGCAGGAAGGCGGATTGGCGGTGCTTTCCGAGGCAGGACAGCGCGAATGCCGTGCGATCATCGACTACTATATGGCCAACGCGAAGGTGATCCGGGAAGGCCTGGAAAGCATCGGACTCGACGTCTTCGGCGGCGTGAACGCGCCCTATATCTGGATGGCCACACCCGAGGGTATGCCTTCCTGGGAATTTTTCGACAAACTGCTCCGCGAGGCCCACGTTGTCGGCACACCGGGCTCAGGTTTCGGGCCCAGCGGTGAAGGCTATTTCCGGCTCAGCGCATTCGGACATGCCGACGACGTCAAACGCGCTGTCCGGAGCATACAGGAGAATCTGAAACTGTAACCGTGCGGCCCGGGAGCGGCGGTTGTGGCGCCGATGCCGGAACGCCCTGCCCGGGTTGCGCAGCGAAATGTGCAGAGCAGGAGCAGTACCGGCGCCGGGGGTTGTGTATGGATGCAATAGCCACCAGGAACCTCACGAAAGTCTACCGCGGACATATCGGGCGCGGCGCAGTGAAGTCGCTGGATAATCTCAGCCTGACGGTCGCGCCGAATGAGGTGTTCGGGTTTCTGGGCCGGAACGGCGCCGGCAAAACCACCGCGATCAAGATCCTGTGCAGTCTGCTTCGCGCCACACAAGGCGAGGCCTTTGTCATGGGGCAGGACACGCGCCGGCCCGCCACGCGCAAACAGATCGGCTACCTTCCCGAAAACCCCTATTTTTACGAATACCTCACGCCACGTGAGACACTGGACTTCTACGGGGAACTCCACGGATTGACCCGGGCCGAGCGGGCTGCCGAATGGGAGCAGCTGGCTGATCTGCTGGATCTGCGCGACATTGCCGGACAACGTGTCCGCGGATTTTCGAAAGGGATGCGGCAGCGGCTGGGCTTCGCCGTTGCGCTCGTAGGCGACCCCGAAGTGCTCATTCTC
This sequence comes from Candidatus Hydrogenedentales bacterium, assembly GCA_050950105.1. GTDB lineage: Bacteria > Hydrogenedentota > Hydrogenedentia > Hydrogenedentales > SLHB01 > UBA2224. The sequence continues at coordinate 14,299 of JBMNGZ010000002.1, forward strand.
GACGAGCCGATGTCGGGCCTCGATCCGCTGGGCCGCCGCATGATCCGCGAATTGATCCTGCTGTTTCACGATCGGGGCAAAACCATCTTTTTCAGCTCGCACGTGCTCGGCGATGTCGAGCAGATCTGCAGTCGGGTGGGGATTCTCGTCCAGGGCCGGTTGACCACGCAGGGACGGCTTGACGAACTCCTTGACCGCCGGGTCAATCGCGTGGAGATCATCGCCGCGGGTCTGAGCGAGGCGGCCGCGGCCGCGCTCGCCACCCGCTCCGATGGTATCCGCGAGTCCGAACAGGGCCGTCACTTTTTCGTCAACGATATGGAGGCCGCCAACGCCCTCGCGGCGGACATCCTGCAATCCGGCGGCGCCCTGGCCGAATTCACGCCCATCCGGGAATCGCTCGAGGAGTATTTCGTGCGCGAACAGGAGACCGTGTCATGAGAGTGCTGGCCGTGGCGCGCAATACCTTCCGGGAAGCGGTGCGCGACAAAGTGCTGTATGTGCTGCTGCTCTTTGCCGCAGCCGCCATCTTCGGTTCGAAAGCGCTGGGATGGATCAGCATTGGGCAGGATATCAAGATCGTCAAAGACCTGTCGCTCGCGGCCGTGTCGGTGTTTGGCGTGCTGATCGCTATTTTCGTGGGGACGAACCTGGTGTACAAAGAGATCGACAAACGCACGATCTACACCATCCTGTGCCGCCCGATGCATCGCTGGGAGTTCATTCTCGGGAAATATCTGGGGCTGGCGGCGCTGCTTGCGCTCGTGACGGCGGTGATGGTGACCGTCGCCGCAGCTTATATCATCGTCCTGGGCGGCAGCCTCGACGCCACCTTTTTTCTGGCCGCGCTGCTGATCGGCTGGCAATTGCTGCTGATCACCGCGCTGGCCGTGCTTCTCTCCGCCCTGACCTCGCCCATTCTCGGGGCGATCATCGTCTTTTCCACCTATGTGGTTGGTCATGCAACGACGATATTCACCGAACTGCCGCCGCATTTTGACGGTACCGCCACAAAACACGTTCTCCAGACCGTGTATTACATCATCCCCAATTTCTCGAATTTTGACATCCGCGCCGAGGCGGCAAACGGCGTGCCGGTGGCGCCGGGCTATATCCTCTGGGCCTTGACCTATGGCATCGTCTACACGGCCGTTCTGCTCGTCATCGCGTCGCTGGCCTTTCAGGATAAGGACGTATGATGGCCCGCCGCCTGCTCATAGGGGTGCTGGTCGCCGCCATCGGCTTTGCCTGCTGTGTCACCGCGCAAAGACAGATGGATGCCTCCCGCAAGACCGGGTTTGACGAGGAACTGCTATATCTGCCCAACGAAAAGCTGCTCAATTATTTCACCGGAGGCCTGAGCAGCGTGGTTGCCGACCTGCTCTGGCTCCAGTGCATCCAGTACACTGCCGAGGAGTTCAAGGGCGAGCACAAGTATGTCTGGCTCAACCACATGACGGACATTATCACGCGACTTGACCCGTATTTTGTAGATGTATACCGCTATGGCGGGATTTTCCTGGCGGCCCTCAAAGCCGACAGCGACGCCAGCATCAACCTCATGAAACGCGGCATGCTCCATAACCCCGACGCCTGGGTATTGCCCTACGAGATGGCCATGGTCTACCTGCTCAACCGGAGGGAAAGTCCCGGCTCGCCGGCACAGGCCGCCCAGTGCCTCCAATGGGCCGTCGCCACCGAGACGGCCCCCCAATACGTGCTCGATCTCGCCGCCAACATCGCACGGCAACACGACCTCGACGAATTCGAACGCGCCCTGTGGGAAGATATGCTCCGGAACAGCAGCGAGAAAATGCTCCGTGAGCTTGCGCAACGAAAGCTGCATGAACTCGCTATCGCCGACGCATGCCATCAGCTCGGCAAAGCCGTTCAACTCTACGAAGAGCGCCACCACCGTCTCCCGGATTCCCTGAACGACCTGATCTCAGGCGGCATCATCGAGCGTTTGCCCGACGACCCGCTGGGTGGGCGCTACGTTCTGGCCGGCAGCGAAGTCCTCAATACCACGCTGCAGGAAGAGAAGCTGGAGCGGCGCATGAACCGCCTCCGCAGCGGCGTGAACCGCTACCAGGTACGCACCGGCGCCTGGCCGTCCTCGCTCGAGGCGGCCGTAGAAGAAGGCGATCTCGCATTTATCCCGCCTCACCCGTATCCGGGCCGCACCTGGAGCTACAATCCCGCTACCGGCGAGGTGGAGGGAGGTCCCGGGCCGAACCTCTGAGCGCTGCCTGTGGAGACCGGAGGGCAGTTCAGATCCAGGCGTCAGGAATTCCAAGACGGCGAGACTAGACGACTGCGGCCTCTTCCTCGGCATCCCAGGCGACGGTTTTGCCGGTTTGATCGGAAAGAACGGCCATATGGCAGGCCGCGGCGGTGCGGAATCCGTCGTCGACGGTTGCACGAGGCGCAGTGCCCGACCGGACCGCCTCGAGGAAGTCTTCGATGTGCGCGCGGGTGTTGGGCCCGTTCGACTTCAGGTTTTCTTCAATATCTTCGAGATAGATCGTCATTTCCTGCATGTTGCGGATGTACAGGGCGCCTTTGGTGCCGATGTAGCGCTCTTCCACGCCGAACCGTTCATTGGTCAGGGTGGCGGTATAGGTAAACTGGAGGCCGTCGCGGTATTCCACGATGGTGTTGACGGTGTCGGGGCAGGTGCGGCCGTCGTTGAACTTGGCCAGCGAGCCAACCGACATCACGCGCGCGGGCATGCCGGCCTCAGCAAGAAAATGGCAGGCGTCGAGGTGATCGGCCAGGCGGCCTCCGTTGAGACCCCCGCTGTATTCTTCGAAATGAACCCAATAGAAGTAGCGGAGCGGATCGAACGCGTATTCCCGCGTATCCCCGAGAAAGAGGGACCAGTGCAGGCTCTCCTCAGTGGCTTCTTTGGGCAGACCCTCGGGGTCCAGCGCCTGGCCCGTGTCGTAGTGATTCACCTGAACCATCGCGAGCTTTCCCAGCTCGCCTGAGGCCAGGATCTCCCGGGCCCGGAGATACAGATCCGTGCTGCGGTAATGGCTGCCGACCTGAACCACGGCGCCCGTCTCATGCGCCTTGGCGCGGACGGCCTTGGCGGCTTCCCAGGTGAGCGCCATGGGACGCTCTATATACACGGCGCACTGCCGGTCGAGCGCTTCCAGCGCGGCGGGAGCCAGGCTATGCGGCGGGGTTGCGATGAATACGGCGTCCAGTTTTTCTTTTTTTAACAGGCGCTCATACTCGACGTAGTCGGAAGTCTCCCCATTTTTCTGCTTGCACCAGGCCAGGGCACGGTTTCGCCACACGTCATAGGTGTCGGCCAGAGCCACGACCTGCACGGAGTCCAGTTCGAGCAGGGTCTGGAGGAGGGCGCCGCCGCGCTTACCGACGCCGATCACGGCGCAGCGGAGCGGTTCCGACGATGTGTTCGGTTCCGGCTGCGGTTCATCGTCCGCGCGGGCGCCGCGTGCGGCCAGGGCTGTCACCGCGCCGAGCGCGGTGGACCGGGCCAGGAACCTCCGCCGGGAATGGGTACCCGTCGTCATGAATACCGCCTCATGCACTTCTCTTGCTTCACAGGCGTAGCTGCTCTTTTATATCTCAACCGCGCGCTGTGAGGTCATGCCGCGCATCCAGTCGATTGTACCACGTTTGCCCGTCCGCGCGCGGTTATTTCACCGCCTCGCCCTCTTCTTCGGCGCCCACATCGATCTCCACGTCGATGTCGTGCGCATAGGTCTGCTCACCTTCCAGCGGGCATTGCACCAGCCACTGGCCTTCGGGCGACATGATTCCGGAGGGGCAATTCACGGGGCCGTCGGGGCTCGCCGCGTTTGCGGTGGCGATATAGACATGGCTCTCCAGGGCGCGCAATTGCAGGTTGGACTCGTGAAAGGTCCGAAACTTGGGATCGGCGCCGGAATTCGCGGAATGAAAGATGACCTGGGCGCCTTTCTGCCCCAACTGGTAGGTCAGCCGCGGATCGGGATACGGTCCAGAGCCGGGGGTCACCCAGAGGTCGTTGCAGATGGTGCATCCGAAGCTCAGACCGCGGTGGTGGAAAATACGCAGTTTCTCGCCCGGCTTGCAGAATTCCCGATCGGTCCGGGTCGGCACAAGCTTCTCGTGCGTGCCCAGGAGTTCACCCGCATCGGTGTAGATGCGGGTCTGGATGTGCACGTCGTCGTCGCGTTTGCGCCCTGTGCCGATAAGGGCCGTGATGTACTTCCGCCGGCAGGCCTTCGCGAGCTGCTCCCAGGCCGCACGTACCGCCTTGTCGTTGAAGTTGCCGTGGTAGCCCGTCAGGCTCATCTCGGGAAAGAGCACAAAATCGCCATCCGCATTCATGATGTAGTCGAGCATTTTCGGCAGGTTCACATTCAGCTTTGGAGAAACCTCCATCTGCACACCGACAATTCGAATGGTTGCCATAGGTCATACATCTCCTTCAGGTTACCCACTTGCTACGATACCATAAGCACCAGGAAAAGCGCGAGTTTCTGTCCGCTCCTCCCAAGGGGAAACACAAGCGCCTCAGGGTCTTATGCCGGAAAAACCACACGCTTCAAAGCGCGCCGCATAAACGCGCCGGGGCCTGCGAAACCTCTCTCAGGACCTCTTTTTGACACGCACCGCTGAACTGTGGTCGAATCGGGCGGGTGATTCACACAAGAAAGGGATTGTTGATGAATACGTTCGATGCTATTCGCTACCTGCTCAAAAAATGCATCATCGCGGTCCTGCGGGCCGACCGCGGCGGTGACGACCTCGTGAACGTTGTGGAGGCGGTCGCGGCCGGGGGTGTGCAGTGCATCGAAGTGACAATGACCACCCCCGGCGCGCTCGATTGCCTCAAAACGGCGTCGGAAAAGCTCCGGGACGCCGACGTACTCCTGGGCGTGGGCACGGTCCTGGACCCTGAAACCTGCCGCATGGCCATCCTGGCCGGCGCGCGCTACGTGGTTACGCCCACCCTGTCTATCCCGACGATTCAGATGGCGCGGCGGTACGGTATACCAATCCTGTGCGGCGCATATACCCCGACGGAAATCCTGACGGCTTGGGAAAACGGGGCGGATTTCGTCAAGGTGTTTCCAGCGCAGCTGGGCGGCCCCAGCTACATCAAAGCCCTTAAAGGGCCGCTGCCCCAGGTGCCGCTGGTTCCCACGGGCGGGGTGGAGCTGGAGAATGTGGGCGCGTTTCTGGGCGCTGGCGCAGCGGCGCTGGCGGTCGGAGGCAACCTCGTCAGCAACAAACAGGTCCTGGCCCAGGATTTCGCCGGGATCACCGCAAACGCACGCGCATTTACCGACGCCGTCAACGCGGCCCGCAGCGAACCATGAGCCCGCAGATGCAGAACCGTATGCTTCCCGTGTGCCTGGGCGTGTTGTTGCTCGCGGCGAGCGCAACACATGCCGGCGAAGGCGTTTCTGAGGTGAAAACCATTCACGTGACCAGCACGAAGGATGCAACGGAGCAGCCCAGCCTGTTTATCGAGGCCCAGGGCGCCGAGCCCCGGCCCGTGCTGGTCTTTCTCCACTCCTGGAGCAGCGGCTACGATCTGGACACCCAGCCGTGGCGGGACGAGGCGGCGCAGCGCAACTGGCATTTTCTACAGCCTCATTTTCGCGGACCAAACAATACGCCCGATGCCTGCGCGTCGCCGCTGGCCCGGCAGGATATCCTGGACGCAGTCGATTACGTCCTTCAACGGTACGCCGTTGACCCGACCCGGGTCTATCTGGCGGGCGCATCGGGCGGCGGGCACATGACCCTCGTAATGGCGGCGCATGCGCCCGAACGCTGGGCTGCCGCGTCTGCGTGGTGCGCGATCACCGATCTGGCGGCCTGGCACCGGGAGACGTTCGAGACGAGAAACAAATACGCCCGCAACATCGAGCTGTGCGTGGGCGGCGCCCCCGGCAGCTCGGAAGCAGTGGACGAACAGCTTCGTTACCGGTCTCCCGTGCACCAGCTCCACCAGGCCAGAGAGCTGCCGCTCGACCTGGCCACGGGCATCCATGATGGCCATACCGGCTCGGTGCCGGTTCACCACACCCTCGATGCCTTCAACGTCCTGGCAGACACGCAGGGCGCGCCGCTCGTGGATGCAGCGGAGATGGACGCGCTGGCCCGCGAGGAATCCCTGCCCAGCCGGGAAGAACAGGATCCCACCTTCAAGCGGACCATCCACCTGCGCCGGTACGCCGGTGTCTGCCGGGTCACGATCTTCGAGGGAGGCCACGAGGGCCTGCCCAAAGCCGCGCTCGCGTTCCTGGCCCGATACGTCCGCGAATAGCCGGGAGTTACCGCTGCAGGAATTGCCGGAATCACGGCAGGCTTTTCCCGTTTTTTTCATTTCCAGCGGCCGTCCGCCCTGGCGCAGCCTGCGCAACCCGTGTCACGCTAAAGCCTTTTGTGTGGCTGCCGATAATTGGAACAGGATTTGCGCCGTGACAGGCGGGGTGCTGTGCGCACCTGGCGGCATGCGCCGCGAAGGAGAGAAAATTGGGCACCTTATTCAGCGCATTGGATGTCGCGCGGTCGGGGCTCACTGCCGCCCAGATACAGCTCGATACCACCGCGCACAATATTGCCAATGTAAATACCGAGGGGTACTCGCGCCAGCGCGCTGAACTCCTGACCCGTGTTCCTACATCTTTTCCGTACGGTCAGGTTGGCCGCGGCGTTCAGGTCAGCAACATTGTCCGCATCCACGACCCGTTTATCGACCAGGCCTACCGGTACCAATTGCCCGGCCAGACGGCTGCGGAACTGACCGCGGGATACTTTGCCCTGATCGACGGCATCTTCCTCGAACCCGGCGAAAACGGGTTCGGCGCGCGGCTCGGCCAGTTTTTTGATGCCCTCAGCGATTTCGCCAACAACGTCGAATCCTCGTCGGTGCGAGAAGCGCTCGTGGCGGAAACGCGCCAGCTGAGCCTGAGTTTCAACGACGTGGCCCTGCGCTTCAATACCCTGCGCACCAACGCCAACGAGGAGCTGCGGAGCCTGGTGCCGCAGATCAACTCGCTCGCGGAGCGTCTGGCCGACATCAACCAGCAGATCGTCCTTGCCGAAGCCAATCTCACCAGCGCCAATGACCTGCGCGACCACCGCGATCGCCTCCTGGATGAACTCGCCGGCCTGGTCAACATCACGACCGTTGAAAATGGCAATATGGTCAGCGTGCTGATCGGCAACGACGCGCTCGTGGAGGGCGTGCTCTGGAACCGGCTCGAAACGGTGCGCGATCCATCGCTGGATCCGCAGCGCGTCGACCTGCTTCGGGTTCAATTCGCCGGCAGCGGCCTGGCCGTGGATGCCCGGGACGGTGAGCTTCACGCGGCCCTGGCCGTGCGCGACGAAATCATCCCGGAATACGAGCGGCGGCTTGACGCCCTGGCCAACGCGCTGATTCAAGCCATCAATTCGATCCAAACACAGGCCAGCGGCCTCAGCACTCTGTCGGGCATGATCTCAAGCAGCAACGCGGTGGCCGATCCGTCCGCCGCGCTTGTGGGCGGGTCGCTCCCCTTTGCGGTCGAGCCCGGCGCCTTCGATGTGGTGGTCTATGACGCCGCGGGCACGCCCACCGTTACCACCATTACCCTCACGGCTACCAGCACCCTCAACGACCTCGCCGCGTCGCTAAACGGCATCGCAAATTTCTCCGCGGCCGTAGTGGACGGCCGCATCGAATTCGGCACGTCCGGCGGGTACACGTTCGGGTTTGCCAACGACAGCACGGGCGTCCTGGCGGCTTTGGGAACCCATGGGCTGTTCACCGGGCACGACGCCGCGACGATCGGGCTGAATCCGCTCATCAATAACGATCCCGGCCTCATCGCCTCCGGATACAGCCTCGATCCGCTCGCTACCGGCGACAACAGCGCCGCGCTCGCGATGGCCGCGCTCCGTACTGCACAGCTCCTCGATGGCGGCGCCAGCTCGCTCAGCGACTATTATGAAGCCACCATCGCCCAGCTGGGCGTCGAGAGCCGCTCCAACCAGGAACGCCTCGCGATTCAACAGCAATTTGTCAGCGACTTTCAGCAGCGCCGCCAACAGATCTCGGGCGTGTCTCTCGACGAAGAGATCTCGCTCATGATCCAGTACCAGCGCGCGTTCGAGGGTTCAGCCCGGGTCATCACCGTCACCGACCGCATGCTCGAAGCCCTGCTCACGATGGCGTTGTAAGCCGGCCGCGACGTTTCTGGAAATACGCCATCGAAGCACGCTGGAGCACAAACCGGGCGGACGGCATCGTGCACAGCTCTATCCTGCCTCGCCGGATTCATCGAGTGCCGCGCTGCGGCATTGACCTGTCAGCGGCCGCGCTCAAAACGGCGCCGGTAGACTTCGGCATGGACCTGGCGCGCAGCGGCAACCATTTCCGGATACGGCGAATCCACGATCGTAACCAGTCCGATATTGTAGTTTTCACCGTCAAACCAGCGGCCCGTGGTGGGTTCGTCGACGTATTGAAACCAATGGCATCCGACGAATGCGGGGCAGTCGGCGACGCTGCGCACGTAGTCGATATAACTCTGTGCGCGGGCCTCCTGGCTTCCCGTAGGGACAAGCCCCGTGTGAAACATGCCGCGATCGAGTGCGCCGAAATGAAACTCACCGATGATGATGGGCGCGCTGAGCGCGTTGGCGCCTGTCCAGCGGCTGCAATCGATCCGCGTCTGGTAGAGATTGAAACTGACGACGTCGCAGACGTCATCCGCGGCATCGACCACGGTGTCGGGCGCAGTAGAAAACCGGCAGCCGAGGTAGAGCTGATTGGGCGCGTGGCGTTTGATCACGTCGTTGACCGCGTGAAAGTAACGCAGGGCAAATGCGCGCACAAATTCATCGAGATCGGCCGCGCAGGCGGCATTGGGTTCCTCGGGTGCGCGGAGGGCGTCCCAGTCCGTGGCGGATGTCTCCCAAGCGGCATTGACCGCATCGATCGTGCCGTATTTTTCCGTCAACATGGCGATCTGCGCCTTCCGGCAAGGCTGCTCCGGAGGACTGCTCAACGACCCCTGTTCGACGGCCTCCCAGGCCAGTTCGTTGTCGACAAAATAGCCGATACAGCGGGGATTGTCTTTGTAGGCCTGCAGCGTGCCTCGCAGGGAGGATTCCACCTTCTCCGGAAATGCGGGGTCGTAGGGATCGGTCATTTTGGCCCAGTAGCCGCCGCCGCCTTCGACACGCCGCACATTGTGGATGGCGCCATTGACCACAAACGGCAGGGGGCTGTTGTCGAGGATGTCTCCCTGCGACCAGTTCCCGATGGTGTTGAAACCCCAGGATTTCATCCGGGCGTAGCTGGTTTCGCGCCAGCGTTTCTCCCAGGATTCGCCGTATTTACGCATGAGATTGGCCCGGTAGAAGTCGAAGGTCCTGCCTTTTCCGCCGATGACGTCGGCGCCGCTGTGGGCGTTGTCCACCCGGTGGTAGCAGGGGCCGAACTGCGGGTGGTCTTCAGGGGGAAGGCCTTCAAACCACTCGTCGCGCCCTTCAACAAAGGTGGGGTTCCAGGTGCTCAGACAATCCATGCCGGTGGAAAAGAACAGGTGGCCCGTGGGGGTGATCAACCACCACGTACCGTCGATCTGCTCGGTGCGAAACCATCCCGTGGCTTCCCGCTGGGGTCCGGCGGCCCAGCCGCCGAATTCGTCCCACTCCGGGATTTCAACGTTCAGATCGGCCGTTTCCGCCTCGATCCGCTGCGGCCATTCGCGGGTATCGTGGAGTTTGCCGGGCCAGTCAGCATGCTGGTACTGGCCGAAGGCGTCGATAAATGGGAAGGAAATTGCATCGCCGATGGGGCCCGGGGTTTGTATCAGGCGGAAGTTCGACAAAAAGAGCTGGTGCGGCCGTTCCGGAATTGGCAGAAAGAGCTGAAACGCCGTTATGCGGGACGGGTCGATGCCCTTGCCGGTGCCCACGGGGCCAAAGAGGGGAATTCCGCGCATCCCCCAGAAACGCTCCGTATCGGCAGACGGCAGCGGGGCAAAAACCGGGGTCCACTGCCCGGGCAGGGCGAGTGCGTTGACGGTAATGCAGTCGTGAAGCCCGTCGGCGCCCGCGTTGTCGATCCGCATGGCCACCTGAACCGGTGCGGATTCGGGATTGTAGACATCGATGGCGACTCCGAGCGCGCCGCTCCAGTCCCACGGGCTGTCCGGGGCCTTGAAATAGACGTTCGGCCAGTCCGTCTTCTGGAACGAGACATCCATTAACGGCGTCTGGTCGTACACGGCCCATTTGGCGCTTGTATGATTTTGGATGAGGAAATCGGGGAGTTCCTGCTCTAAAGAAAACAGGGGAAGAAGGGTCGCATCCGGCGGTACGCCCGGGATGGGCGTGGCCAATACCAGCGACGTCAGTCCAATGAGGAGACTGCTGCACATGAAATCGGTCCTCCTGTGCCGGAGCGGGCCTCTCCGGCTTTTTTGCCCGTGTTACACGTCAAGCCGTGCGCCGCGTTCGACGACGGTTTTGCGGATGAGGCGGTAATCGAGGTCGCGCGGGTCGCACCCGGCCTCGACGGCCATCGCGGCGGCAATGCCGGCGGCCTGGCCCATCATCGAGCAGGTGGTCATGACGCGGGCCGACGAGAGGGCCAACTGGTCGGCCGAAAAACACCGTCCCGCGCCCAGCAGATTTTTCGCGCCGCGAGGCAGCAGCGACCGAAAAGGAATCTGATACGGCGGCACCCAGCGCTCCTCTTCCGGCAGGATGTAGGTGCGCTTTTCATCATCCGGCTTGTGTCCGTCGAGGTAGAACACGCCGCGCGCGATGGCATCGTCAAATTTCCGCCCTGCGCGCAGGTCTTCGAGCCGGAGCACGTAGTCGCCCAGCATGCGGCGGCCCTCGCGAATGCCGATGCGCGGAGAACAGTGATCCAGCAGCCAGGGCCTTTTTTCGACGCGCTGGTAATAGTCGAGAACCTCCATCATCCGGCGGCGCGCCTGGATCTCCGCGGCGCTGAGCGACTCCGTGTCGCTCGCATCGAACAGGGGGATTTTCAGCTTGAGGGCGTTCGCGCGGGGGCCGTTGGGCCAGACGCTCAACATCGGCAGCTCGTCCTTCGTGCGGACCGGATTGAACCATCCGTCCGGCAATTGGGGCCGCGCGTCTTCGTCATCGACATGGCGCACAAAATACATCAGCGACATCGGGAGGGAATATCCGTCTCCGGCTCGCCCTTTCACCGTATCGAATCCCGCCATGCTCACGAGCTGCGCCTCGCCAGTGCAATCAATGAATTGCCTGGCGCGCAGCGCCTCGGGGCCGGATGAGCCGCAGACCACGCATTCCGAAATACGGCCGCGCTTTTCCAGCGCGTCCACGAAACCGGTATGCAGCAGCAGCCTCACGTTACGCCGCAAAAGGAGTTCCTGCAATACAATGGCCAGGATCTCGTGATCGAAGACCCGGGCCTCTCGTTCTTCGTAGGGCTGGTAGGGCGCGATGGCATTCCACGTTTCCAGGTCGGCGACGACGGCGTCGAAGGCCTCGCCCTGCCCGGAGGTCTCGCCGCAGAAGGAGGCGACCCCGCCGACCGTGGCGTTGCCGCCGCAGACCGCAAACCGTTCAACCAGCATGACGCTTGCGCCGGAACGCGCCGCAGCCAACGCGGCGCACACGCCGGCAATGCCTCCGCCGATCACCGCCACGTCGGTCTCGTAGCGCAGAGGCACCTTGCGGCTCCACGCGATCTCCGGGTGTTTCCCGGCAGCCTGAGGCACCGCCCCGGCCGGAACGGCCATTGCCGCGGCGTTGAGCCCCGCCGTCTTGAAAAAATCCCGGCGTGACGAATACATGGCTTTCTCCAGAAGCGGCGCATCCGGGCCGCTGTCGTTCTCCGCAGTATAGCAACTGCCGGCGTAGCGCCGGCAAACTGAAACAACCGCAGGCGCAGACTCCGACTTGCCCCCATCCGTCTCCCGCCTGCCCTGTCTGCCGGGGCGTCCCTCAGCGGCCGGATTTACTGCAGGGCCGTGTATTCCCGCAACAGGCCGAGATAGGTGCGATACTGGTCGAGGGAGACGCCGGGCGGCGTCTGGTGGTCAACGCTCGGGATGAATCCGCCCCGCTTCATCAGCGGGAGCAGGCGCTCGAACTCGGCGCGCATGGCCTGCTCGCCCGAAGGCATGACCATCTTGTCGTAGTGGCCGACCAGGACAAAATCGGGACAAAGCCGCCGAAGCGCGGCGCCGTCGACTCCGGCCTGGCGTTCCAGCGGCAGCACGCCGTCGATGCCAGCCCGTTTCAACCAGGGCGCCATCAGCGTCACATCGCCATCGGTGTCTACGATGGTCAGGATATTCTGTTCCCTGACCCGGGCCAGCAGGCGGCGGTAATACGGTGCGACAAATTCCTCGAACAGCGTCTCGCCGATCATCGGGCCGTTGTTGAACGACATGTCTTCGGCAAGAGTCAGAAACGAAGGCACGCAGACCTTCTCAACCTGGTCGAGCACGGCAAGATTGAAGCGCAGCAGATCTTCATTCATGCGGTGGATAAGTTCGGGCTGCTCAATGAACGCATACATGAGTTTCATGAAGCCCATCAAGGTCCGGGGCAGCCAGAAAAACCCTTCGAGCGTGATCCAGACCACTGCTTCGCCCCGTGCCTGGCGCGCGGCCCACGGGCGCATCGTTTCGATGGCGGCCCGGTGGTCCGGATACAGATGCGGCAGAAAGCGATGGTAATCATCCATCCCAGACACGCCGCCGTCGATACCGGGCTGTACTTCCCTGATGCTGGGCCGGCTGGCGCTGAACCAGAACTGTTTATACGGATCGAGCCCGAAATAATCATGGATTTCGAAAACATCCGTCACGCCAGCGGGCAATCCCTCGCCGTGCCAACGGTCGATCGTCTGGTCCCACCACGTCGCCCACTCCCAGCGGGGCAGTCGGTCGACGGCCTGAAAGCTCATTACGGCGCGGAACCGCTCAACGTGATTCATGCCTGTGGCCATGGGCTGGACTCCTTACAGCTCAGCGGCCCTGAGGGTAGCGTATCAAGCAGAGATTCTACAATTCGCCCTGGACGCCGCACATTCTGACACGAAGTGCGCGGGTTTTACGTTCGGTCGTTTCCCGTCCGAGCCGTTCGTCGCTCACCATGAGCAGCGGGAGACGACGACAGAGGGCTGGCGGCCCTTTTCCGAAACGCAGCCACGGGGACTGGCTGCCGCAGCGCGTAGAGCTTTCCCGGTTCATCCAGGTTGCGCAGCGTGAGGGCTTCCCTGCTTTATCGATGCTGCGCAGCGCGTAGGGGCAGACCCCTGTGTCTGCCCTTCTTTAACGCAACCATGGGGACTATCCGGATGGGCAGGCCCCCGTGTCAGCCCGGAAAATCCACCCCCGGCCACGCGGAGCGCGTGGCCACCCCCGCCCGCGGGGGACACAAGACCCGGAACCGGTGGTGGCAGCGAGGTATACATCTTTGCTCCGTCAGCGGGGGACATAAGAACCCGAACCGGCACACGTGGCGCTTGGTTTGGTTTTTGATCCATCCTCTTCTTCGGGGGACATAAGAACCCGAAGGCCAGAGACTTATGTGCGGTGCACTTGTCTCCGCTCACGGAGATGAATAAACGGGTTCGACCATTCGACAAAACGCAGTGTAACCTGTCCTCCGCGGGCGGGACTGAACCGTGTGCCGACAAGGACGTCGGCGCTCCCAGGGCACCTGTCCTCCGCGGACGGGACTGAATCGTGTGCCGACGAGGACGTCGGCGCTCCCAGGATACCTATCCTCCGCGGGCGGGACTGAACCGTGTGCCGACAAGGACGTCGGCGCTCCCAGGGCACCTGTCCTCCGCGGACGGGACTGAACCGTGTGCCGACAAGGACGTCGGCGCTCCCAGGGCACCTGTCCTCCGCGGACGGGACTGAACCGTGTGCCGACAAGCACGTCGGCGCTCCCAGGGCACCTGTCCTTCGCGGGCGGGACTGAACCATGTGCCGACGAGGACGTCGGCGCTGCCAGGGCACCTGTCCTTCGCGGGCGGGACTGAACCGTGTGCCGACAAGCACGTCGGCACTCCCAGGGCACCTGTCCTCCGCGGACGGGACTGAACCGTGTGCCGTCAAGGACGTCGGCACTCCCAGGGCACCTGTCCCCCGCGGGCGGGACTGAACCGTGTGCCGACGAGGACGCGGCGCTCCCAGGGTACGTATCTCCCGCGGGCGGGGGTGAATCGGCGGTAGCCGATTTGGGGGTGGAGTTTTGGGGATTGGCTTTTGGGGTGTGGTTTGCAGCTCACAGCGTCCCGTCGCAGCGCGTAGGGGTTGTCCAGATAATCCGGATGCGCGGTCGCGTGGGGCTCATTCCTCGTGCCAGGAGGCGCGGATGACCGTATCGTCGCCGCTTTGCTCGAGTGTGAGATGGCCGTGGGCGGCAAGCCACTGCAGGGCCTGTTCGCAGGCCGTCTCAGACAGCTGTAGATGTTGTTGCAGGTCTTGTTTTGAGCACGGGTCGTGGCGTTGTACATAGGCTTCAATTGCCGCGGCCAATTCCAGCAATGACGGATCCACGGGCGATCTCCACTGCGCACCCAGGGAATGCTCAGACATCCGCAGCCGGGCACGATCGGCACGGATGCCATTTCTCCTACCTCAACCCAGCCTTTCCCGACGCGCACGGCAACAGAGACCCAGGGTGATTTGGCCTGGGGGCCGTGCCGGACGCTCAGAGGGGCGGCGACTCGACGGTCTGCTCCTCCGTCATGGGGCCCCACCCGCCACCCAGCGCTTTGTACAAACGCACCAGGTTCGCCGAGATGGCCCCTTCACTGAGGGCCAGCTGTTCTTGATATAACAGAAGCGAACGCTGCGCATCCAGGACGTTATTGAAGTCGCGCAGTCCGTTATTGTACTGATCCTGCGCCACTTCGAGCGCGTTGCGGGCCGCATCGGCTGCCTGCATCAATGATTGCCTGCGTTGCTGCTCTTCGGCGTAATCGACGAGTGCTTCACGCACTTCACGGACCGCGTTCAGCACGGTGTTTTCGTAGGCGGCCAGATACTGTTCCTGCAGTTCGGTCTGCACGCGGATGTTCCGGCGAATGGCGCCCGCGTGGAAGATCGGCCAGGAAACGTTCGGACCGACATTCCATGCCCTGCTGTCGCTGTTGAACAGGGTTCCCGATTTGATCGATTCCAGGCCGATCGAGCCGGTCAGGAAGAATTTGGGGTACAGTTCGGCTTCGGCCTGGCCCATCCGTGCGGTCTGTGCGGCCAGGGCGCGCTCGGCCATGCGCACGTCGGGCCGCTGACGCAAGGTATTGGCCGGTATACCCGTGACGACCTTGAGGGAGGCGACCGGGATCGGCTGCGTCGTGTTCAGCCGCTCATGCAGCGTGCCCGGCATGGTGCCGGTCAGCACGGCCAGGCTGTTCATAGCCGCTTCGAGCCCGCTGTGCAGCGGCGGGATCAGGGCGCGGGTGTTTTCCATGAGGTAGCGCGCCTGCTGCACGGCCAGCGCATCGCGCAGGCCGGACTGATAAAGCGAATCCAGCAGCGTGTAGGTCTCTTCCTGGGCCTGCAGATTCGATTCGGCCACCGTCAGCCGGGCCTGATAGGTACGCAAGGTGATGTAGCTTCGTGCCACATCGCCCGCAAGCGATACCCAGATCGCATTCAGGCTCTCGTGTGCTTCATCCACGTCGGCTTCTGCGGCCTCGATCGCCCGGCGGGTCCCGCCGAAAACGTCGATCTCCCACGCCGCATCAACGCCGGTGCGGTAAAAATCGCTGGTCCAATCCACGTCTCGCGGGAACGGCCACGACGCGATCTGGCCCGGCACCGTCAACAGGCCGCTGGACGGATCCTGCATCATCAGAGACCAGTTCTGCGCGGCACCCATCGCCGCCGCGACATTTCTCGCCGCACCCTGCACTTTGTCGAGCTGCGAGGGTCCTTCCACGCGGTTCTGGCTTGCCCGGCTGCGCTGGTATGCGGCCGCGCCATCGACGTGCGGATACAGGCCCGCTTCGGCGATCCCGGCGATCTGGCGTGCCATGCGCACGCGCGATTGAGCCTGACGGATATTGAGGTTGCCTTCGAGCGATTCCCGGATAAGTTCGGTCAGCAGGGGATCCTCGAGGGTCTGCCACCAGTCCGCGAGCAGTTCCGCGGTGACGGGCCCCGATTCCGCGCTTGGCTCAGCGTCACTCTTCTGGAGGACATCGTCTACCGGGGCCTCGGGAATCTCTGGCGCGACATAGTTGGGGCCAACCGTGGCACATCCGGCATAGACTAGGGTCAGCGCACAAGCTATATGCTGCAGGACGCGGCGCATCATGAAACCTCCTCCTGCTGCTGTGTGGTCGGCGAGATATGCAGCACTCGTTTCAGTCGTTCACGCGTGGTTTGGAACATCACGTAGAGAGCTGGAATAAACAAGATACCCAGGACGGTGGCCAGGGTCATGCCGGCAAACAGGGTGGTGCCGATCGAACGCCGGGCGCCGGAACCCGCCCCTGTGGCCAACACCATGGGAAGCGTGCCCAGGAAGGTCGTGAAGGCCGTCATCAGCACGGGACGAAACCGCTCAAACATTGCGTTGGTGCCCGCCTCCAGAATACTTTTTCCGTCGTTTTCGCGGCTGTCGCGCGCAAATTCGACGATCAGAATGGCGTTTTTGCTGGCAATACCGACCAGCACGATCAACCCCAACTGGGCGTAGATGCTCAAAGACATGCCGGTGAATTTGAGGCCCATCACGGCGCCCAGCATGGCCGTCGGCAACGACAGGATCACCGGCACCGGCACCGTCCAGCTTTCGTATTGCGCCACCAGGAACAGGAAGCCGAACACGAGCGCCAGCGCCACCAGTATCATCCCTTCGCTGCCGGTCTGTTTTTCCTGGTAGCTCATGCCCGACCAGGCCACGCCGTAGTCTTCGGGGAGTGTCTGCGCGGCGACGCGCTCGATGGCATCCATCCCCAGTCCGGAGCTGACGCCGGGCATCGTCGTCGCGGTGATGGCTGCGCTGGGAAAGAGGTTGAAGCGGGTGGTCACGCGCGGGGCCGTAATAGTGCGCAAGCTGATCAGGCTGTCCATGGACACCATTTCACCGCGCTGGTTCTTGACGTAGAGCCGCCGGATGTCCTGGGCGTCTTTGCGATCTTTCCAATCCGCTTGAATATAGACCTGATTGACACGGCTGCCAAAGTTAACGTCGTTGACGTAGCGGGAACCCAGATATCCCTGCAAGGTCGTGAAGATGTTGGCTACCGGCACGCCCAGTGACTCGGCTTTTGCGCGGTTCACGTCCACATAGAGGTTGGGTGTGTCGGCCGCGTAGCCCGTGAATGCGAACATGATCTCGGGCGCCTGATTCAAGGCGCCCAGGAATCCCCGGGTCACGGACGCCAGCCGCTGCGGATCCGGGTCGCCGAGCGCCTGCACCCGCATGTCGATCCCGCCGGATGCGCCCAGCCCCATGATGGCCGGTGGGGTGAAGAAGTTGATCTGTGCGCCGGAGATGCCCGCCGTCTCCACCCGCAACTTGTTCATAACCGCTTCGAGCTGCGTGTCTTGCGTTTTTCGCTTGTCCCAGGTTTCGAGCTGGATGACAATGAAGCCCATGTTTTCTCCGCGTCCGCCAATGATGCCAAACCCCGCCACGCCAAAAAGCTGGCGCACGCCTTTCGTTTCGAGCACCATCGGCATCAGCTCATTAACGAGGGCCTTCGTGCGACTCAGGGTCGCGCCTTCCGGCAGCTGCAGGGCGGCGAAGATAACCCCCTGGTCTTCATCCGGCAGGAAGGCGCCCGGGGTCAAGCTCAGCAACAAGGCCGCCATGGCCACGATCACCAGCAGGCATACAACGGTCACTGCTGCGCGGCGGGCCAGCCATTCGGAAATCGTCACGTACATCGTGCGGCTGTTGCGGACCAAGGTGTTGAACCAGCGCAAGGGTCCGTGACGTCGCTCTTTGGGGATGCGCAGGATGAGCGAGCACAACGCGGGACTCAGCGTCAGCGCCACCACGCCGGAAAAGACGATGGCGCTCGAGATCGCCATGGCAAACTGCCGGTAGATCTGCCCCGTGATCCCGCCCAGAAATGCTACCGGCACAAAGATAGCCAGCAGCACCAGGGTCGACGCGATGATCGCGCCCGACACCTGCTCCATTGCCCGGATGGTCGCGGCGTGCTGGTCCAGGCGCTCTTCTTCCATGAGGTAAATCACGCGTTCGACCACGATAATGGCGTCATCTACCACGATGCCGATGGCCAGCACCAGCGCGAAGAGCGTCAGCAGGTTGATTGTGTAGCCCATCATCAGCAGGACCAGGAAGGTGCTCAGCAGCGACACCGGGATCGACAAGGTCGGGATCAGCGTTGCGCGCCAGTCTTCCAGGAAGATGAAGCACACAAACACGACCAGCCCGAACGTTATCAGCAGTGTGGTGAGGATCTCCCGGATGCTGATCCGCACGAACGTGGTTGCGTCAAAGGGGATACGATAATCGAGATCTTCCGGGAAGCTCAGTTTCAATTCTTCGAGGCGCTCATAGACCGCGTCCATGGTCTCAATGGCGTTGCTGCCCGGTGTCTGGCTTACCAGAAGCCCGGTACTGTCGCCTTCTTCGCAAAACCCTTCGGCGGAGTATTGATCTGCGCCTTTCTCTACCCATCCGATGTCTTTCAGGCGCACCAGTCCGCCCTGATCGTTGGTTCGGACGATGATGTTTTCGAACTCTTCCGGCTCGTTCAGGCGGCCCATGGTCTGCAGCGCATATACCATTTGATGTTCGTCGTTGCCGGGCGCGGCGCCCACCATTCCCACCGAGGCCTGCACGTTCTGGCTCCGAATCGAGGCAACCACGTCGTCGGTGCTGAGCCCCAGCGCATTCAGGCGGTCGACGTCAAGCCATACCCGCATGGCGAACTTGGCGCCGAACACCGTGGTGCCGCCCACGCCCGGAATGCGCATCAGGTCGTCCTTGATGTACGTGTACACGTAGTCGCTCATGAAGTACCGGTCATGCGTGCCTTTCGGCGAGTAGAACATGACGATTCCCAGCATGCCCGACGAGCGCGAACTGACGGAAACGCCCTGTTGCGTTACTTCCATGGGCAGCTTGGGCTGTGCCTGCGCCACCCGGTTCTGCACTTTTACCAGGCACATATCGAGGTCGGTACCCACCTCGAACGTTACGGTCAGGCTGTAATTCCCCTGGTTGTCGCAATCGGACTCCATGTAGATCATGTGGTCCACGCCGTTCATCTCTTCTTCCAGCGGCGCGGCCACCGTCGCGGCCAGCACCTCGGCACTGGCTCCAGGGTATCGCGTGCCGATGTACACCTCCGGCGGCGTCACTTCCGGGTACTGCTCCACGGGCAGCACCGACAGCGCTACCGCGCCGGACAGGGTCAGCACGATGCTGATCACCATGGCAAAGCGTGGACGGTCAATGAATATGCGGGCCAGCATAAGCTCAGTTTCCTTCAGCGCCGCCGGACTGCATGGCGGGTTGGACAGGCTGGCCGGGCTGTACCTTCTGGAGGCCCGACACGACGACCTGTTCACCAGGGGTAAGGCCTTCTTCCACAATGCGATGGCCTTCCACTTCCGCATCCAGCACGACGCGCCGTTGTTCAGCGAGATTTTCGGCGCTTACGACATAGACAAATTCGCCCTGCTGGTCCGCCATCACCGCCTGCGACGGCACCTTCGGCGCGGTGCGTGTTTCCGCGGACCGGGCCAGAACCGTGACGTTGGTCAACGGCACCAGCAGGCCGTTTGAATTGGCGAAGCGCGCGCGCAGCGCAATGGTTCCCGTGTTGGGGTCCATTTCGTTGTCCGCGAAACTCCAGTCGCCTTCCTCGTCATATATAGTGCCATCTGGAAGACGAAGCCGCAGCATCACCGCCGACGGGCCGCGTTCCTGCACGGTCTGCAAGAGGGCCACAAAGTGCCGGTCAGGCACCGAGTAGACCACGCGAGCCGGGTCGAGCTGCACGAGGCGCGCCAGCGGGCCGCGGGCGGGCGTCACGTAGTTGCCCTCGGTCACCAGCGCTTTGCCGATGGGGCCCGCGATGGGTGCGCGAATTTCCGTGTATCCCAAGTCGATGCGGGCCAGGCTCAGGTTGGCTTGTGCCTGCTCGAGCGCCGCCTTTGACTGCTGTATTGCGGCTGTGGCTTGTTTCACCTGCGCTTGCGCCTGCTGAAAATCCGCGGTTGCCTTGTCGAGGTCGGCTTGTACCACGCTGCGCTGGTCGGCATTTTTCAGGCGCTCATAATACTTCTCCGCACGCACCAGATTGGCTTTTCCGGCTTCGAGGTCGGCCTGTGCCGCCGGCACGTTGGCTTCCGCCTGGTGCACGGCTGCCTCCGCAAGCGCCACGCGCGCCTCGAATGGCGCTTTTTCTATGGTGAACAGCAAATCGCCAGCGGCAATCCGGCTGCCCTCTTCAAAATGCACCGTCTGCAGGTAACCCGAGACCTGCGACATGACGTCCACGGATTCAATCGATTCTACGCGCCCGATGAATTCCTGGGGCGCCTCGGCCGGACCTTCTGTGACGGGCGCAACCACCACCGCGGGCGGTTCCTGAGGTCCGCCCATGGGCCCCGCGGCCGGCCCGGCAGGCCCGCCCGCCGGAGCGGACGGCATCAGGCCTCGAAAAAACCAGCCCGTCGCAAGCAGGACGAGCACCATTACCGCCTGGGCCACGCCCAGAAGGCGATTGGGACGGCGCGGCGACGCCGCACCCCCCTGTTCACGCGTGTCATTCGTCAAGGGGAGTCTCCTTAGCTGTGCTGTACTCTGAGGCTGTCGATCAATATGCCAAGGGCCATTTCCGCCGCCTGGACCGGGTCCGTGGCGGAAAGACCCTGAAAATGAACCGTTAAGAGGCCGATCCACATGCCCTTCAGCATGTCTTTTGCGGTCGCGAGGTCGATGTCCGGGCGAAGCTCGCCCCGCTGGTGGGCCGCATTCAGGACCGGGCCGAAATCGTCGAATGGTTCCTTACGGATGTTCATCAGTTCGCGCCCCACGGCCTCCATCACATCTACAGACCATTCCATCTGGAGCAGCATGAAAAAGGCGAACTTTCGGCAAAGCTCATCGCGGGTCGCGATGAGCAGTCGCGCTACCAGATACGCCTTGAGCCCCTCCAGCGAGCTGCATTCTCCGGCTTCTCCGGCGAGCAGGGCCTCCTCTCGGCCACGCATTTCTTCCATCAGCGCCGCCAGTAGCGCCTGCTTGTTTTTGAAATACCAATACACCGCGCCTTTGCTCATGCCAATGCGTCTCGCGATGTCCACAAACGTCGTCCGCGAATAGCCCTTTTCACTCAAGACGTCCAACGCGGCAAGAAGGATGGTCTTGCGCGTTTCTTTCGACTCTTCTTTTGTTTTTCGTGCCATAAAAGCTCACTGCATGGAGGAAAGTTGCGGCGTGTTCGCGAAGAGAAGACACGCCAGTATACATACCTCCAAGAATGTAAGTCAAATGCTGTTTTGGAGAATTCTGCAGGCAGTGCCGTCTACTCCGGCTTCTGTCAAGGGTTGAAGCGAACGAACATACCGGGGAAGCGCATCCGGAACATCCTCGCCCAGAATCAGTCCATCGAGCCGGGCTGCTTCAAATTGGCCGCGGAGTGTTTCCGGTAGACCGCATACACGAAGCGAGCCGCCACCCGCGGCGGCGGCATTTACAAGCTTCGCGACGCCGCTCAGCGTGTCTGCCGCCAGATCTTCCACCCAGCACCAATCCAACAGCAGATGGGCCGGCCGGGAGTTCTTCAAAAGCGCATGCATTTGCTGGAAAGCGCCCTGCCAGACCCCATTTTCAAGAGAAGCCGTTTCAAATGTCGCTACAAGCACCGGGCCTATCTGCACCAGATTCACGTCTCTGGAATTCTCCATTGCTGGATTCCTTCTAAATAGTGCAACCCCGCTTCACTCCACCCGCTCGCCCAGGGAGAGGGGGTGGTCCCCGCCGGACGCGCATGAGGGGGACACGCCCAGCGGGGACGGGAGTCGAGGGGGCAAGAAAAATGCCATCAACACAACATGCCATAGGACGCAACGCGAATGAACTGCGGGAGATTCCGGGAAAAAAGCCCGAACCCGCCCCACGTGGCGCGAGGCAGCAGCACGGCATGCGTACATTTCAGCAAGCGGACCATGTCTCGGGAAAACGCCGTAAAGCGCCGCTTTTCCCCAGTATTGCCCGTATTGCCCGCATGCACGCCCATGAAGCCTCCCAAAATCCAGTACCTTGCGGTCCCATTCAAAATCTCAGGCACTATACATACCTTCCTGAAGGTATGTCAAGCGCCGGCTCCCGTAGGGGCTCGGCTTGTCCTCTCCCACTCGGCCGGCCGGGCGCAATCTGTGCCCGGCTTTTGTGGTTCAATGGGCCGTACTCATGCTGGGATCTGGGTGGATTCGAGGCCGATCCAGGGTTGACTGATTGGGTTGCCGGCGGTAGAATGAACGCGTATTCAGATTAGAATGGCAATTCATCCGGCGGAGAAAGATGGCATCGATGACCGGCAACCGTTCTATTCTGGGAGCCAGGAAACGGCGCCAGCCCGTAGACAGCACCATCCTTGACGCAGCCGAGCTGGTGTTCGGACGGAAGGGCTACCAGCAGACGACCATGGAAATGCTGGCGCGTGAGGCTGGCATTTCCGTGGGGACCCTCTATAATCTCATTGAGGGCAAAGAAGATCTGTATGGCCGGGTGGCCCAGCGTATCGGCGAATTTGTCATGCGCCGTTTGGAGCCGCTGCTCCGGGCAAACGATCCGGAAGAGGCGGTACTTGATCTCATTCGGCTGCGTTTGTGCAATTATGCAAACGACCGGCTGTTTTTTCAGCCGTTCTGCTTTCCCGCATACCTGGGGGTACAACCGGAGCCCGAACGCCTGGGGCCGGAGGTCAATCAGCTTCACGAGAAGTATATCGACCTGGTTGAACGGATCTTCGCGCGATGCTTTGCGAAACTGGGTCAGAAGGGAACTCCGGGGATCCAAATGTCGGTCTGTCTGGAAGGCATGTTGACAGCGTTTACCAGCTACTGGTCGGAGCCGTTGCAGTCGGATAACCTGGCCAAAGTGGCTCGGCACATGCGCACCGTGCTGCTCCGGGGGATCATTCCTCCGGAAAGCCCGGAGGCCGGTATGGTGGCCGAATCGCGCGCCATTTACATCAGCCGCTACGATCTTGAGCGTCTGAGGGAACTCTTGGAGGTGGTGCGCGCGTTTGGAACCCATGAAAATCAGAAGTATGCGGACATGCTCGACGAAGAGCTTAAGCAGGCGCGCATCGCGAATCCGCGCGAAGTGCCGCCGGATGTCGTGACCATGAATTCGAAGGTGCGGGTGAAGAACCCCAACACCGGCGCGGACCGGGTGCATACGCTGGTATTTCCGCGAAACGCCGACCTGGCGCCGGAGAACGTGTCCATTCTCAATCCGTTTGGGATGGCGCTGCTGGGCCGGCGCTTGAGCGACGTGTTCACCGTTGGCCCGGGGCCGGAAGCCCCGATGTACGAGATCGCCCAGATTCTGTATCAGCCGGAGGCTTCCGGGGATTATCACCTGTAAGCCGTGAAAAAGCGCGCGACAGGCGTCGAGCCGTTCCTGACTATTCCACAATATCCCCCGAAGGGCTCTCAAAAGCTCTCACGGGGCGCAGGGACTCGGCGGCGTCGGCGAGTGTGAGGGGTCAGTTGCAGCGGTATGACAACGGCCGCCAGCCGGTCGAGACCTCGCAGCGAAAGGAGTGTACGCGATGAGCAAAGAACAGTCGGTCATCAGCAAATTCGACCAGGCTCGTCTGCAGGAAGTAATTGATACGATGAAAGCCCAGAGCGGTAAACGGGAATGGTCCCGCGGTGACGAATTGCAGCGCAAACTCACCGAAGCGACCGCCATGGAGCCGGCTGAGATCCCCGACGATGTCATCACCATGAACTCCATAGCGCGCGTTCGCGACAAAGACTCCGAGCAGGAAGGCGTGTACAACCTGGTGTTTCCGTCCGACAGCAAACCGCTGGAAGGGCGGGTCTCGGTGCTGTCGTCTCTCGGCCTGGCACTGTTCGGGTCGCGCATTGGCGACGTGGTCGAATGGGAAACCCCGAAAGGCCTTCGCCGCCTCGAGGTCATTGGGCTGATTTACCAGCCGGAATCTGCACAGCATTGGACCCTCTAGCCAGATGCCGCCCGATTCCCGGATGCTTCTCCCTGCCTGCGGAGGCGGGCGGTTTTGTCCGCCGCTCCGCGTCAGGGCGGCTCGCCAGGAGAGTCTGAGATGGACGCCGGAATTCTACTGACAGGCATTCTGGTTTTTGTTGCGCGCATCATCGACGTGGCCATGGGTATTCTCCGGACCATGATGGCCATTCAGGGCCGGATGCTGATCGCGTTTTTGCTGGGTTTTGTGGAAGTGATCATCTGGGTGCTCGTGGTCAGCACGGTCGTGAGTCAGATTCGGCAGTCACCGGCGCTGATCTTGTTTTATGCGCTTGGTTTTGCCTGCGGCAACGTAGTGGGGATCCTGGTTGAAGGCAAGCTCGCGCTGGGAAACATTGCGCTCAACGTCATCTCCACCCAGGGGAGTAATACGCTGGCAGAGGCCCTGCGGGCAACAGGGCAGCCCGTGACCGTCTTCGCGGGCATGGGGATGTCCGGTCCTGTCGCGCAGCTGTTCATGGTGTGCCGGCGCCGGGACATCAAACGGCTGCTTGCTATTGTGCAGGAGGTCGATGCCGACGCGCTGGTCATCACCGACATGGTCCGGGGCATCAACAAAAGCCCTCACCGATTTCATCGCAAGGGCATTTCACCTTTTCGTCGCCCAAGCGCCCCTTCGTTGGCAAAGGAAGAGACACCGGCCCCTCAGCCCCAGTCCGGCGGGGAATGTGAGCATGAGCAAAGTGCTTGATACTATGGTGAGCACAAACACCCAGTATCCGGGGGTGCCGGGGTACGGCTCACCGGAGCGGGGCCGACTGTCCGGGAGAATGGAGACATGATGAAGCAGCTGGGGATTAGCGCATTGATTTTGTGCCTGAGCGGGGTGGCGTTCGCCCAGGACGCCGTGCCGGCGGCGGAGGCCAAACCGGCCCATCCCGACACGAGTACCTGGACGAACCTCTTCAAGCCCGACCTCTCTAATGCAGACAAGCCGGAAGGCGTCTGGACCTTCGAAAACGGCGAACTGACCGCGACCGAAGACCAGGCGATCTGGTCGAAAAAAGAGTATGCTAATTTCATGGTCGATCTGGAGTTCAAGACAGCCGACGGCTCCAACAGCGGGGTCATTGTCTACTGCAGCGATCCGAAAGACTGGATCCCCAATTCCGTCGAGATCCAGATTGCCGATGATCATGCCGAGAAATGGGCCGATTCGCCCAAGACCTGGCAGTGCGGCGCGGTCTTCGGCCACGTGCCGCCCGTGAAAAATGTGGTCAAGAAGCCGGGCGAATGGAACCGAATGACCGTGACCTGCGTGGGCCCTCGTATTGATGTGCTGCTCAACGGGGAACAGGTCACGTCGATGGACATGACCCAGTGGACATCGGCGAAGACCAATCCCGACGGTTCGGAGATCCCGTCGTGGCTGAGCCGTCCCAAGGCCGAGCTGCCCACGAAAGGCCGCATCGGGCTGCAGGGCAAACATGCCGGCGCGCCCATCTGGTTCCGCAACATCAAGGTAAAGGCGGTGAAATAGGTCATGCGCGTTCGCTGCTACCCATGACGCGCCGACCCGGACAAACGGAGCTGTCCCGCGAGACTTACAGCCCTGCGTCCTCTGCCGCGCGCGCCACGAGGGCGTTGTCGTACGGCGCCACGTGGAAGGTGGCGCTCCAGGGCTCGGATTCTGTGTCCACGATTGCGTATCGGGCGCCGGCCGCTCCGTCCGCCGCGCCGGGGCAGACGAAGAGGGTATCCTGGACCTGCCGCGCGAAAGGCGTTTCGGCTCCGCCGCAGAGGATGAGCCGGGCTCTGGCCGCCTCTCGTTGTCGTTCGAAGACCTCGGGGGCCGAGTCCGCATCCAGGCGCTCTTTCTGGCCGGTGGGAGCGCCCGGGCATAGGAGGATATCGATTTTCTCCAGGGTGAACCGTCGTTCCCGGGGGAGCGTGCCGAGCCATTCGAGGTGGGCGCTGGCCGTGTGGGCATGAGTCCATTCCAGGCCGCGGCGCAGCTGCTCCGGGATTTTACGCATTCGCCGATCGCTGCTGCGCAGAAAACGCGCGACCGCCCGATCGTCGACTCCCTGCACGGTGGGGAGGTCGTGCGCACGAAGCAGCCGGATGACTTCGTCCGGCCAGGGATACCTGCCGACACTGTTGCCGGCATTACATAGCGTCTCGATGCCGTGCTCGTTCACGGCTTCGAGAATAGCCTGGAGCGCGGGGAAGTTACCTCGTATTGCACAGAAAACGGCGAGATACATGACGAAAAAACCACACTCCCTGTCTTTTTTTGAAATGGCGCCTCGGCGTCGTGTTCAAACCATGCGGGATACTATAGCGGCGCGATCGCGCGTCTCGCAAGGTTCTGTAACAGCAAACAAAACAATGCGTTACAAAGGGCGCACAAAGACATCAAAGTGGACGGGATCGCGATTCGCCCCTGCTGGCAAGGGTTTTGGGAGCCGAAAATCTGAATGCCCTTGAAAAATAAGGCTTGACAAATGGCTATTTTATTTGTAATCAAACGTGCGGGCCAACAGAGCAAGGGGCCCTGAGGGGAGTCAAATTGCCGTGAGGAGTAGGCGCCTGTTGCGCCTTCCGATTCCGCGGCGGTGTTTTCGGAAAGCCTGAACGGCTTTCGCGATGCCGAGAGGAGAATTCAAATGTCAGCGAAAAAGCCCATGACGAAAGCGCAGATCGTGACCGCGCTGGCCGACAAAACCGGCCTGACCAAGAAGGACGTCGCGGCCGTCCTCGAAGAAATGAAAGAGATGGCCTACAAAGAGGCCAAGGTCGGCTTCACGATTCCGGGACTCGGCAAACTGGTGGTCGTGCATCGTAAAGCCCGCATGGGGCGCAATCCGGCCACCGGCGAATCCATCAAGATCCCCGCGAAAAAGGTCTTGAAGTTCCGCATTGCCAAGGCGGCCAAGGACGCAATTTCTCCGAAAAAATAAGCGGAGACCCGCCCGAATTCACGAAAACCGGTTCGGAATCTTTCCGGACCGGTTTTCGTGTACGGTGCGAACAGCGAACCCCTGAGTTGACAGCGTTCGCGGCGGTTGCTAAGATCTTTCCAACCGACCCGGAGGGGCGCATCCCAGTGAAAACCGCGACGAGCGCAGGGCACCTTCTCAACACATGAGAAGGCCTTTTTTTATCTGCCCGGCTCGCCGTATCCGGGCGAAACGCAAATGCAGGATGGCTCATGAGCGAAGCTGATACCTCCCCGGATATGATGAAGGTCGTGAGGGACCACGAAGCTATTGACGCGGCGCTGAACCGCCTCGCGCAAGAGATCGTCGCCAGCCACGAAACGCTGTCCGACGTGGCCCTGCTCGGCATTCTCAGCCGCGGCCGCCCCCTGGCGGATCGTCTCGCCGCCTGTATCGAGACCCTGACCGGCACGCGGCCGCCGGTCGGTTCGCTGGCCACGACCCTCTATCGCGACGACCTGCGCAGCGGCCGGGTGCCCGCGACCATAGGAAACGAAACGCATTTTGATTTTGATGTGGACGGCATGACGGTCATCCTGGTGGATGACGTAATTGCAGCGGGGCGGACCGTCCGGGCGGCGCTCGACGAAGTGATGGATTACGGACGGCCTCAGCGCATCCAGCTGGCGTGCCTGGTCGATCGCGGGCACCGTGAACTGCCCATCCAGCCCGATTACCTGGGATGGTTGCTGACGACCGCGGCGGACGACCATGTGGCGGTGCGCATCCAGGAAATTGACGGAAAGGACGCAGTCCTGCTCGAGCCGGGAGCGCGCAGCGCAGTCGACGAGGAGAGTGAGTGACATGGCCACGGTGAGCGAGAATGATCCGCGCGTCTGGACCCGCAAAGATCTGATCGGCCTCGATGAGCTGTCGCGCGATGAACTGGAGATGATCCTCGATACGGCGCCGCAGTTTCTTGCCGTGTCGGAACGGGAAAGCGGCATCAAGAAAGTGCCGGTGCTCCAGGGCCGCCTGGTGGTGAACTGGTTTTATGAGCCGAGCACCCGCACGCGCACCTCATTTGAACTGGCCGCCAAACGCCTCAGTGCCGACACACTCACCATGAACGCCTCGGCCTCGAGCAGCAAGAAGGGAGAGACGCTCCACGACACCCTGTACAACATCGAGGCCATGCATACCGATATTGTGGTGATTCGCCACAGCGCCGCCGGCGCCTCGCGCATCCTCGCCGAACGGCATCCCAGCCACATCATCAATGCGGGCGACGGCGCGCACGAGCACCCCACGCAGGCCCTGCTCGACGCCTTCACCATCCGCCAACATATCCGCCGCACGCGCGACGACGCCGAGGCCCGTCTCGATGGACTCCGGGTCGCCATTATCGGCGACATCGCCCACAGCCGCGTGGCGCGCAGCAATGTGTGGGGCCTGACGAAACTCGGCGCCCGTGTGGTCCTCTGCGGCCCGCGCACGCTCCTTCCCCGAAGCTTCACCAAACTGGGCGCGGACATCACCTCGGATCTCCGCGAGGCCATCGACGGCGCGGACGTCATTTACCTGCTGCGCCTCCAATTGGAGCGCCAGCACAAATGCCTGTTCCCGAGTATCCGGGAGTACATCCGGCTGTTTCGAATTGATAACGAGTCGCTCAAGGCGGCGAAACCCGACGCCCTGGTCATGCATCCGGGACCGATCAACCGCGACATCGAACTGGCGTCGGAAGTCGCCGACGGACCGCGTAACGTCATTCTGGAGCAGGTGACCAACGGGGTGGCGATCCGCATGGCCGTCATGCATCTCCTGGTCAACAAACCCAGAGTGGCTGCATAGGGAGCCGGCAATGAGTGTTGTCATTAAAAACGGACACGTGATTGACCCCGCATCGAAGCTCTCTGCACCGCGGGACGTGCTGATCATCGGTGACCGCATCGCGCGCATCGACACGGATCTGCGCGGAAGCGAAGCGATCGACGCCACGGGCTGCATCGTCTGTCCAGGCCTGGTGGACATCCACGTGCATTTTCGCGAGCCGGGCTTCGAATCGAAAGAGACCATCGCCACAGGCAGCCTGGCCGCCGCGCGCGGCGGGTTCACCTCCGTGGTGACCATGCCCAATACCGAACCGCCCATCGACAACGGCGGGATGGTGGAATTCATCAACCGCCGCGCCCGAGAGACGGCCTGCATCAAGATCTGGCCCGCGGCCGCCGCCACCAAAGACCGGGCCGGCGCCGAGATGACCGAAATGGCCGAACTGAAGGCCGTGGGCGCCGTGGCCGTCACCGATGACGGCAACGATATCCCGTCGAGCTGGGTGCTCCGGCGGTGCCTGGAATATGCGGATATGTGCGGCCTTACCTACCTCGGCCATTGCGAGGACACCTCGCTGATCCAGAACGGGGCGATGAACGCCGGCCTCAATTCCACCAAGCTGGGCCTGGCCGGCATGCCCAAAGCCATGGAAGAAATCGCTGTGACCCGACTGGTCCGTCTGGCCGAGATGACCGGCGCGAAAGTCCACGTCTGCCATGTCAGCAGCGCGGGCAGCGTTGAGATCGTGCGCTGGGCCAAGGCTCGCGGCATCCGCGTGACCTGCGAGACCGCGCCGCACTACTTCACCCTCACCGATGACGCCGTGACGACCTTCGACACCAATGCGAAGATGAATCCGCCGTTGCGGGAAGCCAAGGATGTCGCGGCGATTAAAGAAGGTCTGTGCGATGGTACGATCGACTGCATTGCAACGGATCACGCCCCGCACACGCCGGCCGAGAAGGACGTGGAGTTTGATTACGCGCCCTTCGGCATCGTGGGGCTTGAGACCTCGCTCGGCGTGGTCATCACGGAGCTGGTCGAGCCCGGCATCCTCACGATGGAGGAGGCCATCCGGATGATGACCTGGGCGCCCGCGCAGATCCTCGACCTGCCAGCGGGCCGCTTGGAACGGGATGGCCCCGCGGATATCGCCATCTTTGCACCAAAAGAGCAATGGACGGTCAAGCCCGAGGCATTTTTGTCGAGAAGCCGCAACACGCCGTTTGCGGGCCGGGTGCTGCGCGGGCGGGTGAAAGCGACCTTGTGCGACGGACGCTTCGTCTATCGCGACGCCTGATCGCGCGCGCCACGGCGCGGGCCTGATCGCGCGCCACGGCGCGGATTTTCATGACGCGCGCAATCGTCCGACTGAACGAGGGGACCACATGGAATCGTATAACGTGGGTATTCTGGGCTTTGGGTTCATCGGCAAGGTGCATGCCTACGGCCACCTGAACATCCCCTTATTCTACGACCCGCCGCCCTGCACGACGCGCATCACCCACATCTGTACGAGCCGCCTGGAAACGGCCGAATCGGGCCGCGCACAGGTCGGCGCCGATGTAGCCACCACGGATTATCGCGAGGTCACCGAAAATCCCGACGTGCAGATCGTCCACATCTGCACTCCGAACCACCTTCACCGGGACCCGCTCCTGTCCGCGATGGCCCACAACAAACACATCTACTGCGACAAGCCGCTCGTGGCGCATCTGAGCGAGATCGAGCCGCTCGAAGAGGCCCTCACACGCTATACCGGTATCGCCCAGATGACGTTCCAGAACCGATTTTTCCCCGCTACGCTGCGAGCGCGGCAGCTCGTGGAAGAGGGGTTTCTCGGCAGGCTGCTGCAGTTCCGCGCCTGTTATCTCCACGCGGGAAGCGCCGACCCCGATGCGCTGCTCAAGTGGAAGCTGTCGGCCGAGGCGGGCGGCGGCGTGATCGCGGATCTGGCGTCGCACGTGCTCGATCTGCTGCATCCGCTCGTGGGCGATTATGCCGCGCTGACGGCGGCCACGCAGATCGCCTACTCGGACCGGCCCTCCGCGGCCGACCCGAATACGCGTCTCCCGGTAGAGGCGGAAGACAACGTGGTGCTCCTCGCGCGCACCCGCTCCGGTGCACTCGGCACCATCGAAGCCACCAAACTTGCCACGGGCACGGAGGACGAATTGCGCTTCGAGCTTCACGGCTCCCGTGGCGCGATTCGGTTCAATCTCATGGATCCGCACCATCTCGAAATCTACGATGCCGCTGCGCCGGACAAACCCCTGGGCGGGCGTCGTGGATGGACGCGGCTCGATACGGGCCAGCGCTATGCCCCGCCCGGCGGAGGCTTTCCCAGCCCGAAAGCCAGCATCGGATGGATGCGCTCGCACATGGCCTGTCTCGCCAATTTCCTCTATTGTGTCGCTGCGAACCGGCCCGCCGAACCCGGGCTCGAGCAGGGCATCTACATCCAGAAACTCATCGACGCCGTCCGCCGTTCCGCGCGCACCTCGGCCTGGGTCGAGCTTGACTGATCCCACGACCGCCCGAGGCCGGCCTAGCTCAAAAAGAGGTAGCGCAGCACCAGCAGCGCCGCCACCCCGTACAGCACGGGATGCACCTCTTTGAAGCGCCCGGTTGCGACCTTGATCGCCACAAAAGAGATGCAACCGATGGCGATCCCTTCGTGAATGGCGTATGAAAAGACCATCATCGCCACGGTCAGAAAGGCCGGGAGACTCTCCGTTACGTCCTCCCATGCGATACGGCGCAACGGGGCCATCATCAAAAATCCGACGACGATCAGCGCAGGCGCCACCGCCGGATACATGGCCACATGCGGGCCCGCGGCATCCACGCCATAAAACGCCGGGCCAACGTCCTGCCCGGCGATCTGCACCAGCGGCGCCAGGAGAATGGCCAACACGAAGCAGAGCCCCGTCACCACGGCCGCGAGACCGGTGCGCGCACCCGCCGCCACCCCCGTCGCACTCTCAACGAAAGACGTGACGGTACTGGTCCCAAACAGCGCCCCGATACAGGTGCCAACGGCGTCGCTGAAAAAGGCCCGCCCCGCGCGAGGCAGGACGCCGTCGTCGTCGATGTAGCCCGCCTGTTTTCCGACACCCACCAGCGTGCCGATGGTGTCGAAGAGATCCATGAAGAACAACAGCGCGATGGCGGTGAGCGCGCGCCCCCAGTGCGTCGACAGTTCGCGGAAATTCAGGTTGAAAAAGGTCTCGGTCGACCAGGCGATCGCGGTATCCGGCCGCGTCAGCACTGCGCTCAACAGGCCGATGCCCGTCGTCGCCAGGATGCCGATGAGAATGCCGATACGCACCCCCAGTGCCATAAGCGCCGCGGTCAACAGCACCCCAAAGGCCGTCATGAGCGGCACCGCCGACCGGAAACTGCCCAGCCCGACCATCGTGACCGGGTTGGACGTGACGATCCCGCCCCATTGCAGGCCGATGAAGGCGATTAACAGCCCGATCCCCGGCCCAATCGCGTTTTTGAGGCAATCCGGCAGGACGCGCATCAAGCGGTCGCGCGCGCTGAACAAGGACAGCAGCAGGAACAGCAGGCCCGAGATGAACACGATCGCCAGCCCGGCCTGCCACGAGAACCCCATCGTGCACACCACCGTGAACGAAAAAAAGAAGTTCTCGCCCATGCCCGGAGCCAACGCGAACGGATAGTGTGCCACCAACCCCATCAGCAGGCAGGCCGCCGCCGCCGACAGGCAGGTCGCCAGCAGCACCGAGCCACAGGGCATGCCCGCCACCTGAAGCACCGCCGGCTGCACAAATACGATGTAGCTCATCGTGGCAAAGGTGGTCAGACCGCCGACCAGTTCACGCTGGACCGTCGAACCCGAGGCACGAATGCCGAAAAAGCGGTCGAGAGCGTTCATAACTACCCCCATCCCCACGAAAAGGGCACGGTATCCGGCGCGCCGAAGCGGTTTCACCCGTTCGGCAGCTGTCGCCCGCCGTGCGTCCCGATTGTACCTCTCCCCGCCGGCCTGCTCAACCGCCGGGCTCCTCTTCGCTTCAGGCGCGGTACCGTTCCCGGAGCCGGTCGTAGATGCCGCCGAAGGCTCCGTTGCTCAGGATCAGGACCACGGCGCCCGGCGCGACCGACGCCTCCAGACCGCGCACCAGCTCGCTCACGTCGTCGCTGAAGGCCGCGCGGGTACCGTGCTCCTCCAGGATCTGCACGATCGCCGCCCGGTCGAGCCGTTCCGATTCGGGGAGCGAGGCGGCGCGATGAATGGGGCCCAGCCAGACCGCGTCGGCCTCGCGAAACGCCGTGTTCATCTCCGCCTGGAAGCGATTGGTGACCACCGTGTTCGAGCGCGGTTCAAACAGCACATGCAGCGCGCGCCCGGGCCAGCGCTGCCGCGCCGCGGCGATGGTCTCGCGAATGGCCGTCGGATGGTGAGCGAAATCGTCGATAAATGTGATATCCCGCGATTCCAGAAAGACCTCCATGCGCCGTTTGACCCCGCGAAACTCCGGCAGCGCGCGCGCGGCCTCCGTCGCGGTCACGCCGAGGGCCGCGCCGACGACCAGGGCCGCCATCGCATTGCGCAGATTGTGTCGGCCCGCCATCGGAACCGCGATTTCACCCCAGACCGCGCCGCCATGGTGCACCCGCAGGCCCACAGAACCGTCGGGAATGCCCGAAAACGACGCGAGTTCCCCGCGCCAGTCGGCCGATGCATCGAATCCGTACGATTCCACCGGGCAGAAGGCATGTTCCCGGAGCGCCAGCGCGTTGGGGTCGTCCGCGCACACGAAAAGGCGCCCTTCGCGCGGGATCTGCCGCAACATAAGCCGAAACGCGCGGATAATCGACTCCAGATCGGGATAAATGTCGGCGTGGTCGAATTCAACGGAGGTGACCACGGCAAATTCCGGCAGATAATGAAAGAATTTCGCTCGTTTATCGAAAAAGGCCGTGTCGTATTCGTCGCCTTCGATGACGAACGGAGCCCCCTCTGCTCCCAGTCGGGCCGAATAGGCGAAATTGAGCGGCTGTCCGCCGATCAGGAAGCCCGGCGCCCGGCCCGTGGCATCCAACAGAAAGGCGGCCAGCGCGGCCGTGGTGGTTTTGCCGTGCGTGCCCGCGATGACGACGCTGCGGCGCGCACGCAGCACCGCGTTTTTCAGCCATTCGGGCAGGCTGAGGTAGTGCAGTTTGCGCGAAAGTGCCGTTTCCACCTCTGGATTGCCTCGGCTCAGCGCGTTGCCCAGGATGACGCAGTCCGGGTCCCAGTCCAGATTGGCGCCGGCGTATTCCCTGGCCACCGGCACGCCCAGTGCCTCCACCATCTGCGACGTGGGCGGGTAGAGGGCCCTGTCGCTTCCGCGCACCTCCCAGCCCGCCTCCAGCGCCAGACGCGCCCCCGCGACCATGGCCGTACCGCCGATGCCTGAAAAATGGAGCGAAGGCCGCGGCGCCCCCTCCTGATGCTGCAGGGACTGCTCCCTGTGGCCGCCCACCCCCGCGCTTCCGCCCTGATCTTGACTGCTCATCGGCACCCCCTGGTTTATGGTGCATAGACCGACCGCTATTCAAGCACATCCGCAGCGCCGGGGCAATCCGGGGCCGCGGTCGCAGGGACGGGCATCGCTAAAGTCCCGCGCGGATTCTGTCGATAACAAGGACAGAAAGGGTGAACACGGAGGTTCACCGCGAATGGCTAGGGAGAGCACGACAATGGTTGGCGTGAATGGCATACCCGGTGTGCCCGAGCCTTCCACTGTACGCAAGGCAGAGGCCACGGCGCCAGTGAGGCAAGCCCCGGTGGCCGCCCAGGCGGCCGATGGCGTCGAGATCAGTCTGGAGGCCCAGGCCACTGCCAGGGCGGCGCAGGCAGCGCGCCTGCAATCGCCCGGCGACGACGTCCGTGCCGAGCGGGTCGCGGAAGCAAAACGAAACCTTGAACAGGGTACACACCGCGTTCAGGAGGTCGTGAAGCTCGTGGCCGCTCGCATGGCGAAGCAGCTCGTACTGTAGGAACTGCACGCTGAACAATAAAGAGGCTTGAGGGACAGCCACGGCACGCACCAACTCGCGGAGAGGCCGGCGCGCCGGGGCTGGAACTGTGTCTACGTGTGCAGGCCATGTAGCGCAGGCATCTTGCCAGCGCCCGGATCACCCCCCGCGGTCACCCATCCGCATCGTCTCCACGCATCCGCCCAGTCCTGCGCGTTCGCCTTTAAGAAGGGCAGACACAGGGGTCTGCCCCTACGCGCTCCGTAGCAGAGATAAAGCAGTGAAGCCCCACCCCGTGCCGCGACGGAACGCTGTGAGGCGCAAGCCACACCCCAAAATCCAACCTGAAAACTCCACCCCCAAATCGGCTATCGCCGATTCACCCCCGCCCGCGGGGGACAGGTGTGACGCACCTCAATCTCTCCAATTCGGGTTCTTGTGTCCCCCGCGGGCGGGGGTGGCCGCGAAGCGGTCGGGGGTGGACAGGCCGGGGCCGTCAACGGCTGCCGACGGCCACAGAAAATGAGAACGTGGGCCACATGGATAGGGGTGGACCATGTGGGCCCCGTGGCCGCGTTACTGAAATCAGTCCCCGCGGTTGCCTTCCGGCTTACACGGGCGATACCCCCATGCGCTGCTGCAACCTGGATGTACTGGGGCAACCCCCACGCGATAGCGTTCCGGTCCAGTTGTAGGGGCAGACCCCTGTGTCTGCCCATCCGGATAGCCCCTGCGGCTGCCTTTAAGAAGGGCAGACACAGGGGTCTGCCCCTACGCGCTGCGCAGCATAGATAAAGCAGGGAAGCCCGCACGCTACCGCAACGTGGATGCGCCGGGGCTGGAACTGTGTCTACGTGGCGCAGGCCATGTAGCGCAGGCATCTTGCCTGCGTCCGGATCACCTCCCCGCGGTCGCCCATCCGCATCGTCTCCACGCATTCGCCCAGTCCTGCGCGGCTGCGTTTAAGAAGGGCAGACACAGGGGTCTGCCCCTACGCGCTGCGCAGCATAGATAAACCACGGAAGCCCGCGCGCTGCGGAAAGCAGTCTGCGCGGCTGTCCAGCCGGATAGCCCCTGCGCACCCGCGCATCTCTGCGCATCCGCTCAGCCGGATAGTGCCCATGCCCTCGCCCGTGCCGACCTACCGGCCGAATGGCCGCTTTGAGGCGTTTGAGGAGTTCGGGCGCACAAAAGAAAAGCGCCGGCTCCACAACGGTGCCGGCGCAAAATGTGCGGGGTGAACAGGGCGCGGAATTACATCATCCCCGGCATACCGCCCATGCCGCCCATACCGCCCATACCACCCATGCCGCCCATTCCATCCATGCCGCCGGGGCCTCCCGGACTCGGGGCAGGTTTCGGCGGCTCGGGAATCTCGGTCACGAGGCATTCGGTGGTGATGAAGCATCCGGCGACGCTGACGGCGTTTTGAATGGCCGAGCGGAGGACTTTGGCGGGATCGATGATGCCCGCTGCAGCCAGGTCTTCGTATTCTCCGGAGGCAACGTTGAGCCCCAGGGCGCCTTTGCCGGCCCCAATCTTTTTCGCGACGACGGCGCCCTCGAGCGCAGCATTGTTCGCCAGTTGCACGAGCGGTTCCTGCAAGGCGCGCAACATGATATTGACGCCTATCTGCTCGTCGCCCTCGAGGCGCAGGGATTTGAGGCTGTTTCGAGCGGTGATGTATGCGACGCCGCCGCCGGGAACCCAGCCTTCTTCAATTGCCGCGCGTGTAGCGTTGAGGGCGTCCTCCGTGCGGGATTTCTTTTCCTTGAGCGCGGTTTCCGTCGCGGCCCCGACGCTAACCACGGCGACGCCGCCGGCCAGCTTGGCGAGGCGCTCCTGAAGCTTCTCGCGGTCGTAGTCGGAGGTGGTCGTTTCGATAGCGCGGCGAATGGTCTCGCAGCGGGCGGTGATGTCTTTTTTCTTGCCCGCCCCTTCGATGATGGTGCAATCATCTTTGGTAATCTCGACACGCTTGGCGCGTCCGAGATCCTTGAGGTCGACGCTTTCGAGCTTGGTGCCCAAGTCCTCGGAGATGAAAAGCCCGCCGGTCAGGATGGCGATATCGCGAAGGATCTCCTTGCGGCGGTCGCCGAAGGCAGGCGCTTTGACGGCCGCCACGTGGAGGATGCCACGGATGCGGTTGACGACCAGCGTCGCGAGGGCCTCGCTGTCGACGTCCTCCGCGATGATGAGCAGCGGTTTCCCGGTCTGGGCGATGCTTTGCAGCAGGGGCAGCATGTCCTTCATGCTGCTAATCTTCTTTTCGTGAATGAGAATGAGGCAATCCTCGAGCACGGCCGTCATGTTGTCGGGATTGGTCACGAAATAGGGAGACAGGTAGCCGCGATCGAACATCATGCCGTCGACGACTTCCATCTCGGTTTCCAGGCCTCTGCCTTCCTCGATGGTGATGACGCCGTCATCGCCCACTTCCTCGATGGCCGTGGCGATA
The DNA here is from genome assembly GCA_050950105.1 of Candidatus Hydrogenedentales bacterium. Taxonomy (GTDB): domain Bacteria; phylum Hydrogenedentota; class Hydrogenedentia; order Hydrogenedentales; family SLHB01; genus UBA2224. The sequence continues at coordinate 51,709 of JBMNGZ010000002.1, forward strand.
ATCTTGCCGATCTCCGTGTCGCCATTGGCGGATACGGTGGCGAGATGCTCGATGTCCGACGAATCGCGGACCTTTTTGCTTTGTTTCTGGATGGATTCAACCACTTTGGTCAGGGCTTTGTCGAGGCCGCGCTTGATGTGCATCGGGTTGGCGCCGGAGGTCACATGGCGCAGGCCTTCCTGGATCAACGCCTGCGCGAGCACGGTCGAGGTGGTCGTCCCATCGCCGGCCACGTCTTGGGTCTTGCTTGCGGCCTGTCGCAGCATTCGGGCGCCCATGTTGGCATAGCCGTCCTTCAGCTCGATTTCCTTGGCGACTGTCGCGCCGTCCTTGGTGATGCTGGGGGCGCCGAACGACTTTTCCAAGACCACATTGCGGCCCTTGGGCCCCAAGGTGACCTTGACGGCGTCGGCTAAGGTATTCGCACCGGTCAACAACGCGGTCCGAGCTTCGTGGTCAAAAGCCAGCTTCTTGGCCATAATGCACTATCCTCCACTCTGCCTGTGCTGTGTTCGCGCGCACCCCGCGGGGGGCGGGGCCGTGGCTAGTTCTTCGGCACTATTTTGTAAACGGTTTTACGCAAAGGTTTTGGCGTTGGTACAGGGACGCCAGTTTCGCAGCGTCGTTGCATGCACGCCCGGTTCGGCCTCTTGGGGCGCCGTTTAGCACTCATTGCGCCTGAGTGCTAACAAGCGCGGATATTACCACATGCCCAGGCGCCTGTCAAGCGCGCGGGCGCCGGGTCGGCCCGGCGGCCATCGCACGTGAAGCTATGGTGTGAAAGAAGTTAGGCACGAAGCGGCCGTATCCGAGCGGATTTGACCCCTGCGCCCCTTGCCCGGACCTTGAATTTGTCGCGATCGAGATTTTCTGGTTTCTGGCGGTGTTTTGATGTAAACGGATGCTGAGCCGGCGGGTGATCCAGGGGAAATCGATGCTTTTGCCCGGTCGCCGGGAGCGTCACTGCGAATATTCGGCGGTGACGGTGCTGGTGAGCCCGCCGCGGGGGTTACAGACAATGGTGATCTTCATCCTGCGGGGTTGGCAGGCGGAGACCAGGTCGTCTAGCATGCGGTTAACCAGGTGTTCGTACCAGATGCCGACGTCGCGGTACGAAAGGAGGTAGTATTTGAGCGAGCGGAGTTCGAGGCATCGCTCGCCGGGGGTATAGGTGATGGTTACGCGCGCGAAATCGGGCAATCCGGAAAAGGGGCATACGGAGGTAAATTCGGTGGTTTCGGTGACGATTTCCAGGCTGTTTCCAATGGGTTTTCCCGCGTATTCGTAGGGAAAACACTCGAGGAGGCCGGATTCGATGGCCTCGGGTCCTTTGAACGGGAGGGTCTTGTCGAGGGCTTTGAATTGCTCCTTTGCGGGCTTATTCTCCATAGTACGTGCACCTCGCGGAAGGGGTTTCCTGGACGGCGATGGCGCGGATGCCGGCGGGGCAGGCCGCGAGCCGTTGCCAGAGCCAATGGCAGATCACTTCACAGGTGGCGATTTCGAGTCCGGGCACCTCGTTCAGGCTGGTATGATCCAGGAGTTCGTAGACGTCGCGCAGAGGTCCGCGCAACGCGTCGGGATCGTCGGCTGCGACTTCCACCCGGTAGCTATGGCCATGCATCTGGTGGCATTTGTGGGTTTCGGGCAGTTGGGTCAGCGATTGTGCCGCCTCAAAAGTGAAGCGGATGGCGCCGGGCTGCTTCGTTTCCGGACACGGCGGGATCAGCTCGGGGGCGTACGTACAATCGCCGACAATCGCGACCCGGACGTCTTTCAGGCCGGGCAGCGCGGGCGCCAGTTTGCGGAAAATCCAATCGCGCAGCCCGGGTACGGTCGGCGCATCGAGATCCGGGATGTCATTCAGGTACGCATGATCCACCTGCTGATAGATTGGCTTGAATGCGGCCGTGATATCGCCGTAGTCAATCAGCCAGCCGAATTCCGAGCTGACTTCGCCCTCGACCACCAGCACGATCTCGTAGCTGTGTCCGTGCAGGCGGCGCGTTTTGGGCGGTCCGCCCGGGTTTCGATGAGCGGCTTCGGCGAAGAACGTTTTGGTGAGTTGAACCTTCAATCAGACTCCTTTTTGGCCGGGGGGCCAGATGAATTTGTGCAGCTGCAGTTGAAAGCGGGCATCGAGGCCGTCTTCCAGGAGCCAGGCCACAATATCGTGGGGTGCGATGGCGTCAAAGACGGGGGAAAACAAGACCGCGTGACAGCGTGCGGCTAGATTGTATTTCTTGAATACACCGCGGCTCCATTCGTAATCTGCGCGGCTGGCAATGACAAACTTGATCTCGTCGCGGGGGCCGAGCGCGTCAAGGTTGGCCCAGTCGTTTTTCTCGCATTCGCCGCTGTCGGGGCATTTGATGTCCATGATTTTGATCACGTCGCGGGGGAGAACGGCAATCGGAAGGGCGCCGCTGGTTTCGCAGAGGACGGTGTATCCTTCCGCCAGCAGGGCCTCTGCCAGGTGCGGGCATTCCGCCTGCAGCAGTGGCTCACCGCCGGTGATCTCGACCAGTGCACCATCGAGGCGGCGGCATTCCGCGAGGATCTCCGCGATCGTCATCCGGGTGCCGCCATGGAACGCATACCGGGTATCGCACCAGACGCAGCGCAGGTTGCAGCCGGTGAGCCGGATAAAGGTGCATGGCCGGCCGGCCCAGGTCGATTCGCCCTGGATGCTCCGGTAGATCTCGGTCACGACGAGCGTCTTCCCGGACGCTTTTGCCGGGCGCGCGGGATGCTTCAAGGCATCGTCTGGCGGTATCGGAGGTGATGACATACGCATTCCTGACGTTGCGCGGCGTCACGCGCGTCCATTCTGTCCGCAGGCGCGTACACCGACGGGAACCATTATAAGAAACCGGGACCACGGGAGAAAGTAAACGGTTGCCGGCGCCTTCGGGATTCCGCGCCGGCCGGATGGCACAGCGGACGTCCTCAGGATGCCGGGCGAACATCCTGGGTTTTGTGCTTTCCGGGGACGGCGCAACCCGTCGTGAGGCCGGCTCTGCTCTACTCCATGAGCTGGGCGGACTGCCGCTGCGATACGAAAGACCTCGCACACTGGGAACAGATGCCTCGCATGTCGAGCCGGGCCGAATGGAGCAGGCTGCCGTCCGGCAGATCACGCGTAAATTCAGCTGGATCGAAGCGGCCTGGAGGCACATCGAGAATCATACCGCAGCGTTTGCATACAAAATGATGGTGCGGCGCCAGGTTGGCCTCGAAACGCGCGCTGTTCCCAACTGCGCCGACGCGCTCGATAAACCCCAGCGCTTCAAAGGTTCCCAGCGTGCGATAGACCGTGTCGAGCGTCATGGCCGGCATACGGCGGGCAATACGCTTATGGAGTGTTTCCGCGCTGGGATGGTCGCAGGCGCGAGCCATCTCGCGGTAGATCTCCCGTCGCTGTGGGGTAAAACGGAGCCCGCATTCGCTGCACCGCGCCCGGAGTGCGGCGAGCCGGGTTTCGATGTGCCCGGCGTTCCTTTTCTTGGCGTTCGCGTTCATGATGGAGAAATCCTAGTGTAAATAGGACAGCAGAACTAATATACTACACTTGGCTGCCCTTTGAAAAAGCCCTCTGGCCGGACTTCCCCAGAATAAGGAGGATATGCACATGCGAAAGTGCCGGATTCCTGTATTTGCACTGCTACTGGCTCTGACGACTGCGGTTGCGGTTGCACAACCGGAGGCCGTGGTGCGCGTAGTGCCGTCCACCGTGCGGGTCCGCCCGTATGAGACCGTAGAGGGCGCACTGAGCGCCACGGTCGCTGCTGCGAAGAATGAAGTCGAGTCCTTTCAAGTTGCGATCCTCGCCCAGGGCGGGCCACTTGAGGGTGTGCGCGTGGAAGCCGGCCCGTTGACGCAGGGCGATTATGTGATTCCCGCATCCCGTGTGCGTCTGTACCGCGAAGAGTGCGTGCCGATCCGGCGCTCGGGTTACCGGGCAAGCGAGGGACCGGGATTGATTCGGGATCCGCTGGTGCCTCTGGTCGACCCGTATACCGGCGATGCGCTGGGCAAGGCCCAATGGAGCGGCGACGCGGCCAAAATGCTGCCGGGGCGTTTCGGCGGCAGCCCGTTTGATGTCTGGCCGGACCAGAATCAGATGCTGTGGGTGGATATCGCCGTGCCCAAAGACGCGCCGGCGGGGACTTACACAGGCGCGCTGACCCTATCGGCGAAAGACATAGACGCCGTCGAACTGCCGGTGACCCTGACGGTCTGGGACTTCGCATTGCCGGACGGCCCTACACACGAGAACCATTTCGGCGGAGTGGAGCGCGTGCATTCCTATCTTGGACTCGAGCGCAATTCCGATGAATTTCATCGTATCGAGGAGCGCTACGAAGCCCTGCTTGCGGAACACCGCATCAATCCGGCGTTTCCGCGCCGTCTCTGGCCGGCCATTCAGGACGACGGAACAACCGATTTCTCCGAGGTGGATGACGCTATCTCGGCGTTTGTTGACCAGTTCCATGTGACCAATCTCGAGATCCCGCGCGCGCCCTTTGGCGACACCTTGGGCGAGAACCGCGAGAAGGCGAAGAACTTCATGCGGTCGTGGTATGCCTATCTCGACGGCAAGGGCTGGGCAGGCCGCTCGTACCACTACATGCTCGATGAGCCCAACACGCCGGACGAATACGAGACCGTGCGCAAGCTGGGGGCGCTGGTGAACGAGGCCGAACCGCGCATCCGCCGCCTGGTAGTGGAACAGCCGTATACCCAGAACCCCGCCTGGGGGGTCCTCGATGGCGCATTCGACATCTGGTGCCCGCTGTTCGGCTTCATCCACGAACCGAGCGTCGCCGAAAAACAGGCTCAGGGGGACGAGGTGTGGAGTTATACCGCGCTCTTCCAGCGGGCGCCGGACTATCATCCCGAGTATGAGAAGGTCAAAGGCGAGGATCCGCCATACTGGCAGATCGATGTCCCGCTGGTGAGTTATCGTATTGCGCCGTGGCTGAACCGCCGCTACGGCATCACCGGCCTGCTCTACTGGTCTACGTGCTACTGGGGCAGCCCGGACCGCAATCCGTGGGATGAACCGGGTTTTCGCGGGTACTGGAATGGCGACGGTGCGCTGCTTTATCCCGGTGCGGACGCGGGTCTCGAAGGGCCCATCGGCTCGTTGCGCCTGAAGAGCCTGCGCGACGGCATGGAAGACTACGAGTACTTCGTGATCCTGGAACAGCGCGGCGGAGCGGAGCTGGTGGAAGCGATCGTGCGCGAAGCCGTACCGACCTGGGGCAGCTGGAACCAAGACCCCGATGCGCTGCCGCGCCTTCGTGCACGGCTCGCCGAGGCTATCACCGCGCGCGCGCCGTAGACGGTCGGTCCCTCCGCGCGCCGCAGGAGTTCCTGACGGCAGCGCGAGCCGTGATGTTTCCGACCCCGCTCCGGGTTCGTCAGTTGTTGAGGCGCCCGGCATCTTCGACAGCGCGGCGGTATCCCTGACACGCGGCCGTCCTCATGGCTTCGTGAGAAAACACGCGCGCTCGGCCGGGTCCGGCATCTCGTAAACGTTGACGCAGCTCCGGGTCGGTAAGCAGGGTTCGGAGCCCGTCCGCGAGGGCATCCACATCGAAGGGGTCGCAGGTCAGCGCTGCGTCTCCCGCGACCTCGGCGAGCGCCCCGCTGTTCGATGTGAGCACCGGCGTCCCGCAGGCAAGGGCTTCTGCAACGGGGATGCCGAAACCCTCGTAGATGGAAACGTAGGCAAAGCCTGCCGCGCCGCGGTACAGCGCGGGCAGATCGGCGTCTAGCACGTAGCCCGTGAAGACAATGGCGTCCTCCAGCCGCAGCCGGCGTATGGTCTCCCGCAGGGGCCGGGCCATCCACGCCTCCTGTCCGACCATGGCGAGTCGGTGAGGCAGGCCTTCGCGCCGTACTGCCGCGAAGGCTTCCAGTAGACGGTTCAAATTCTTGCGCGGCTGCAATGCGCCCACATAGAGAACATATTCCGGGGGCAGCCGGTGCCTGGTCCGCACGCGGTCTACTGCCTCCGCTTCAATCACGGCATGGAAGCGCGGGTGCACGGCCGGGGGAACGATGTCAATTCGATCGGGAGGAAAATCATAGAGATCGCGCAATTCCTGCCGCATCGCCTCGCAAAGCACAAAGACCCGGCGGGCGCGCCTGAGCGTGGCGGGAATAAGCGCCTGCAGGCGGTATCGGACGAGTGGCGGCAAGGTTTCGGGATGCCGTTTCCATACAAAATCATGAATGCTGACGACGGCCGGGCATGGGCAGGCCGGCGGCACGAGGTATTGCGCATGAAAGAGATCGAAGCCTCCCCGGCGCAGGAGGGACGGCAGGTCCAGCGCCACCCGAAGCCACGAGCGCTGCGTGCGCAAAGGTTGCGACGCGATGCCTGCGGGCAACTCCTCACGCCATCCGGGAGGAGTCAGGGCCATCGGTGCAATGTCCGACGCCGGAGAGGACAGGGCGTCCAGCAGCGCCCGGATATAGGACTCATTGCCTCCCGCGCCCGTCCCGAGGGTGTGGGCATCGATCGCGAGCCGGATCACGTAGATCGACTCCTCGCGCGATAGGCCGTGACGGCCTTTTCGTAGACATCCGACACCTGGCGGAGCATGGTTTCGAGTGTGAACGAGCGCTGGATCCACTCGGGTCCGGCGGCGCTCATGGCCATCCGGCGCTCCGGGTCTTCGGCCAGTGTGCGGATCGCCTCCGCCAGGGCCTCCACGTTCCGTGGCGGCACGAGGAGCCCGGTCTTTCCCGGCAGCATGGTTTCGCCGGTACCACCGACATCTGAGGCGATGACGGGCAGGCCCGTCAACTGGGCTTCGAGCACGGCCGTGGGGAATCCCTCGTCCAGCACCGACGGTTGCGCGAACACGTCCATCGCGCGGAGCGCTCCGGGGAGATCGTTGTAAAACCCCGTGAAATGCACGCGTCCGTCCAGGCCGGCATTCTGCGCCTGGCGTTCCAGCGCCGGGCGCAACGGCCCCTCACCCACGATCAGCACCTGCAGATGCGGCACGCTATCCGCCAGGTAAGACAGGGCATCCAGCAGAAAGGTGTGTCCCTTTTCGATATAGAGGCGGCTGACGGTACCCACGACGCAGGCGTTGTCGGGAATGCCCAGAGCAGCGCGGATTTCCTCACGTGGCGCGCCTCCCTGCATTTCAGCGGGATCGAGTCCGGTATGCACCACGTTGATGCGGTCTTCCTGCGTTGGACCGCGCAGGATTTTCTGCTTCATATTCCGCGACACGGTAATGACCTGATCCACGCCGGGCAGGGCCCAGGATCGCTCGATCCAGTTGTAGACATGGCTCCGCAGGGGAAACATGCGCGCCCACCATCCATACGGACTGGCAACAACCGCGCAGGGCCAGCGATGTCGGCCAAGACCTGCCAGCACATTGGACTGCGGATCATGCGTGTGGATGAGATCGATGTCGTATTTTTCTATGAGCGCGGAGATGGTGTTTCGGGCTTTCCGCCAGCCCAGGCGGTTGCGCCACGGGATGCGATCGTCCGAGACGGGGAGGTCACGAAGCCTCAACGCGCGCACGAACGCTTTGTCGCTCTGGGACGGGGTGTCAAACGGGACGCAGATGATGTTGAAGCGGTCTTTCGGCAGATGCCGAAGCAGGAGAAAGATGATGGTGTGCGAGCCTCCGATGGCCCAGGTGCGGACCAGGTACAGTACATTCAGGCGTTTTGGCATCTGCATCTCCGTGCGCGTTTTCTCGGGTCAGGATCCACCGGCGAATGACGTATTTTCAGCGGCGACAGGCACATCGTTTCGCCGGCCCGCGGCGCCGGCGGTATACAGTGGCACGACCGCCGCGATGGACGCCATCATCCACCAGATCTTCTGCTGCAGCGCATGCAGGAAGACCGCGCACAGCAGGAAGCTCAACAAACTGACTTGCAGCGACATGATCAGGGTTGCGGCACGCTCATTGCCCAGTCTGAGATGAAAGCGCTCCGCCTGACCCAGGTAACGCAGCATGATCCCGAAGAACAGGAACATGAACGCGAGACCTACCAGGCCGGTTTCACTGGCCAGCTGAAGATACATGTTGTGCGTGCCGATGATTCGCGGATCCCAGTGCATTTCGTCGACGAGCCAGCGCATAATGTGCGCCACTTCTGAGTCGCCGTCTACGATGCGCAATCCATAGCCGGACAAACCGACACCCCAGAGCGGTTTTTCGAGCATCATTTCCCACGCGGCATCCTGCAGCTGGAGGCGGTGCCGGACGGAATCCGACCGGGTATATTTGCGAGGGTCAAAAACACGTTCCTTGTACGCCGGTGGGAGGGTGAGGAGCACAAGCACGACTGCAAACGCGGCATAGGCCAGCCGAGGCGGGTTGATTCGTACCAGACGCCGCATGCCCAGGATCGCGAATATCACGAGACCTACAAGAAAGCCCGTTCGGGTGAACGTCAGAATAAGGGCCAATATCTCCAGAAGCACCGCGCTCACGCAGCAGACGCGCGCTTTCCGCGACCTTGCTGCGGCATACCAGTACACATTCAGCGGCATGATGATCAAAATGATGAGCGCGAGCCAGTTGGAATGGCCTGCACGGCCGCTGACCCGGACCGCTGCACCGCCGCTCAGCGATTCCGGGTCCACAAAAGCTCCTTCCACGCCGGCGCCGATATCGGCAATCGCCGTTTCCGTTTGCAAGTGGAACGCGGGAATGAAGTACTGCGCCACGGCGAATAGCGCCATCGCTACACCGCAGTAGATGACGACCATCGTGAACACATGAATGCGCTGCTGCAAGTTCAGCAGATTGACCGAAAGCAGATAGTAGGCCACCAGCGTGCCCAAACGGAACCATTCCGGCCATTGCAGCCGCCAGGTATCCGAGAGAAATACCCCCAGGGCGCTCCACAAAAAAAGCGCCAGCAGCGGCACCGATTCCCAGCCCATCCGGAACCGTTCCCGGCGCAGGGTGACATTAAGCAGCCAGCTGACGAAAGTCATTGCGCCAACGACCTTGGCCGCCGTGACCGGAATGGCTACGCGAAGCGGACCAATCACGCCCGAAGGACCCGACAAGAGGAGCAGCGCGGTGGTCAGATACAGACCCAGCACGGGCCAGCGAAGTATCAGTACGAAGACGATCAGGCCCAGCTCGGCCAGCAGGGCATAGACTCCTCCGGCCAGGACGGCACATCCCGCCAAAACAGCCAAGAGAGCGCCGCCCGCGACCGCAGCGAGGTTTCCAGAAACAGGCGATGGCTTGCCGGCGATGACAGTCACAGCGCGTAATCTCCCCTGGCGACGGACTCGTGTGCGTAGAGCTTCGCACCGCGATAAGCGCAGAGATAGGTCGCAATCCCTATTGTAGCGCGAACTGCCGAGACCGTCCATGCCATTCCGGCAACGCCGAACTGTCTGGCTGCAAACGCACCCAGCGCGGCGATTGCAATCAGTTTGGACATTTCGAGCACGGCGACCTCACGGGAGCGCCCCATCCCGTAGAGCGCCGCACCCGCCGGCGCTGCACCGAACGAGGCCAGCACGCCCAGACAGAGGATCCCGCAGAACAGGCCCGCGGGCGCGAAAGACGCGCCGAAGACCAGCGTTACCGCCCAGCGGGAGGCAAAAAAGGCGGGGAGACCGGCAGCGAAGGCTGCCAGAACGAGCGGAAGCAAGCGATTCAGGAAGCGGCGGAATTCGTCCGGCGCTGTCAACGCGCTCGCACGGGGAAGCAGTACGCTGAAAAGGGTCATGATCGCGAGATCGCCGAGCCGTGCCACCGTGAATGCGGCCACATACTGCCCAATGGCGGGGCCGCTTGTCCCTGTCAGGCCCAGAATGAAGATGTCCGCCCGCTGAGCGAGAGTGGTGGCAACGGCGGCCAGCGCCACCCATTTCGCAAAACCCAGTGCTGCGCGCAGTGAGACCGCGTCGTCCGTGGTCTTGTGGAATACCGCTCCCGGCAGTCGTGCCAGGCCTCCGGCAGCGGCCAGCGCCGAGCTTGCCACGAACGCGCCCAGCAGGAGCGAGGCCGATGGCTGCCCGAGCACGGCAAGCAGGCCGCCCACAACCATCAGGCGCAGCAGGCTGTTGGCCAGTTCGATGAACGCGTAACGCGCCATCTGAAAATGCGCCTGATAATATGCTTGGGCAAAACCCATCAGGCTGAGCACTGCCGCGCCTGCAAACGCCAGTACGACCCCGCCCGGGCCAATGGCCGTGCCTGCGGACGGAGCAATCACATAGCGCAAGATGGGGCGCGCCAGCACCGCGCCGACCGCGAGCAGTCCCACGGCCACGACCAGCTTGAGCCGGAACATGCGCTGGAAATACGCGAGCGAAGCGTCACGGCCGGGGCCAATGTGGCGCGCGGCAAACCGTACCAGCGTGGTGTCGAGGGCGGGTCCCACCAGGCCGGCCGCGACGTCCATGGTGGCCAGCAGCAGTCCGAGGCGGCCGAGCAGGGCATCGCCCAGCTGGCGACCGAGCATCGCGGTTACGGCAAAGGCCAGTCCGGCCGCCGCTACCCGCATCAGCAGGACCACCCCGAAGGCGTGCATCCAGGTGCGCGCGGGCCGGGGCGCGAAGGTGTATGAGGGGCTCTCGGCCGTGCCGTTCACAGCGCGCGCGCTACCGCGCTCCTTTACCCAGTAAGACCACCTGGATCGTCAGGAGCAGGATTTGGAGGTCGGTCATGAGAGACCATTCGTCGATGTAGGCCAGATCCATGGCCACCCAATCGTCGAAACTGACATCGCTTCGGCCGCTGACCTGCTGGAGGCCCGTGAGCCCTGGCCGGACACTCAGGCGCCGCCGTTGCTCCCACGAATATTCCTCTACCTCGGACGGGATCGGCGGGCGCGGCCCCACGAGGCTCATGTGGCCCAGCCACACGTTGAGCAGCTGGGGCAGCTCGTCGAGACTGGTTTTTCGGAGAAACGAGCCCACGCGCGTGACGCGGGGGTCCCGGCGCATCTTGAAGACGGGTCCGTCGGCCTCATTGAGCGCAGCCAGGTCTTTTTTACGCGCTTCGGCGTCGATCACCATCGAGCGAAACTTGTAGATATGGAACCGCCGGCCGTTCTGCCCGACGCGTTCCTGCTTGAAGAAGACCGGCCCGCGCGATTCCAGCTTGATCAAAATCGCCACGATCGGGAACAACCACCATCCGGTGGCCAGCAAGCCCAGAGACGAGGCGGAAAAATCGATCAGCCGCTTCATGAGCAGCTGGCCGTACGTCTCCGGCGTGGTTGACAGCGACAACAGCGGCAGATCATCGAAGTGCGCGAGATGGCTGCGAGCCAGGCGCAAGGGGAACAATTCGGCGACAAGGCGCACGGGCAGCCCGATGCCTTCGCAGAGAAATGCGATACGGCGGATTTTCTCGTAATGCGAACGCACCGGCAGGCAGATGTAGACCTCGTCAACCACGCCTTCCTGGAGCATCTGCTCCAGTTCGTCGCAGTTCCCGAGGTAGTCGAGCTGGTGCGGTTTGAACGCCTCCTGGCGTTCCGCTTCGTCATCCACAAACCCAATGATGTGGTAGCCGTAATGCAGGTGGCTCTGGATGATATCGACCAGTTTATGCGCGCGTTCGTTGGCGCCGACCACCACCACCCGGCGGAAGTTGAACCCCTGTTTCCGCACGTATTCAAGAATTGCCCGCAATGCCAGCCGAAACACCAGGATGAACGTGAGCGCCAGCAACCCGAAAGTCAGGAAAAACTCGCGGCCGACGCCCTGCCGGGTGAAAAAGGTGATCACGAATCCGCTGAATATCAGCGCCACAACCACGGATTTCAGCACCGCCCACGCCAGGCGTTTCAGGTTGTCTTCGCGCGGAAGAGCGAACAAATGCTGATCCGTAGCCGTGCCGCACCATACCAGGGCGAATACGCAGAAATAGGCGAGGTTGCTTCGTGCAAAGTCCTGAAGCGACTGTCCTTCGGGTTGGAGCAGCAGCAGCGTCCCGACATAGGCGCACACCGCGCATACCAGGTCGCAAAAGCGCCACTCCCAGCCTGAACAGCCTGGACTGTCGACGAACTGCCATCTTTCCCCTTCCAGCCCCCTGGATCGAATGCGTGGGCCGCGCTTCTCCTCCACGAAGGGCACGTAGTGAGAATTTTACTGTATTTTGCCGGAACTGTCAAGATTCACCCTTCCGGCAATAGCCAGTTAATTGGTTGTAAATCAATATGTTACGACGAGCAAACCGCCCAGAACAGGCTGCGCAGTGCTCGTGGTTGTGGCAGACCCGAGCTTTTCACGCGCCCGCGTTCGGCTTCGCTGCGCGTTAGTTCTAGAGTCAACCCGTTCCGCCGTCGCCATGATTTCCCGGAGGCGATCCTCCGGCTACGCCTTGAACGCTCCCGAGGTCACGCCTTGCACGAAAGGCTTCGTGGCGTAGGTAAAGAGCAGCAGCAAGGGAATGCTGGCCGTCATGTAGGCGGCGAACAAGCTGCTGTAATTTTGCGCGAAATTGGTTGTTGCCAGCACGTAGAGTCCCGAGGCGATCACGTGATAGCGTCCGTCGGTATTGACGATAAAGGGCCACAGGAAATTGTTCCAGGTGCCGAGGATGGTCATGATCGCCACGACCGACAGCACCGGTTTGGAGAGGGGCAGCACAATGTCGAGGTAGATCCTGAAATGGCCTGCGCCGTCAATACGGGCCGATTCAAACAGCTCTTCCGGGAGGCCATCGAAGAATCCTTTGAACACAAAGGTCGCGAAGACCTGTCCTCCCGCGATATAGGGCAAGACCATCGCGCCGTAGGTGTTGAGCAGGCCGAGGCTTCGCACGACCATGAACGAGGGCACGAGAGTGAGCGCCGCGGGAAACATCATGGTGCCAATGATGAAATAGAAGATGATTCGCGAACCGTAGAATCGGTACCGCGAAAGAATATATGCCGAGATCGAGCCCAATGCCACCACGCCGAGGGTAGTCGCGCCGCACACGAAAAAGGTGTTGATCATATAGGGTCGCAGCGTGCCCCATGAGACCCGGTACCCTTTGGTAGCCGCATGCCAGTAGCGGCCCACGGCGCCCCAGCCGGAGGCTTCGATCAGGTCGCCCGCGTCGGTTTCAACTCGAAAAACCCTGTCCGAGCCCGATATTGCCGCGACCGCCGCCCGCGCCAGGCCTTTGAAATTCTCCGGAAATCCGAAAAACGCGTGGTCCATCTCGTAATTGGCACGAAACGAGTTGTTGAGGGCAAACGCAAACGGAATGAGCGTCAGCACGCCGAAAGCGCCGATACAGAGCATCAGCGCCAGGTCGCGCGCGCGCTTCCGCCGCTCTCCAGTCATCCCTGTCCCTCCAGTTCGGTGGTGGAACGAAAATAGCGCATATTCAGGACCGTCAGCCCGAAAATGATGAAAAACAGGCACACGCCGATGGCGCAGGCGTAGCCCATACGCTGAAAACTGAACGCGTTAAAATACATCCACAATCCGGGGACCATGGTTTTGAAGCCCGGCCCGCCTTTGGTCAGGATGAACAGATTTTCAAACGACTGCACGCCCGCGATGATGGTCAGGATGAGGATGAGCTTGAGCTGGCTCATCACCATGGGGATGTCGATGCGGAAAAATTTCTTGATTCCCGTGCATCCTTCGAGCAGGGCCGCTTCGGTCACGCTTTCGGGGATGGACGAGAGGCCGGCATAGTAGATCAACACCTCAAATCCGCCCACCCAGGGGAAGCCCACGAACGCGACGGCCACGAGGGCCGTGGAGGGGTCGCTCAGCCACCCCCGGACCCAGTGTTCGAGACCCACCGCGCGGAGCAGCTCGTTGGCCATGCCCCGGTCGCTGTAGATCATCCCGAACCAGATCAACTGCACGGCCACGGCCGGAACCACCACGGGCACCAGGAACAGGATCCGGAACAGGTAGCGGCTTTTCTCACGCGAGAGGGAATGGATTAATTTTGCGACCACCAGCGGGATGGTCAGCCGGACGCAGACCGCGAACGCGGTCAGGAACAGCATATGCAGCAGCGAGGGGAGGGTTGTGGGATCGCGGAGGAGCAGCTCGGTGTAGTTGGCGAATCCGACGAAATGCGACTCGCTGCCCACCTCGAACTGGAAAAACGATTTCGAGAACGCCCAGAACACCGGCACGTAGACAAACACCACCAGCAGCGTCATCTGCACCGCGAGGAGGGCGTAGCAGGTCAGGGTGAACCGCGTCCGATGCCCTAACAGCGATCTGCCCGTCTTAGTCATGGGGCAAGCCCCTCCATGCCCGCTCGCAACGGGGCCAGCTCGTTCCAGCGCGCTTCGAGGCGCGTGAGGTCGAGAGGCTTGCGCAGTTGAAGGTTGCGGGTTGCGGTGCGCACGTTATCCACCTGCCAGCGCATAAATTCCTCCAGGCCGATGCCGTCGTTCAGATACAGCTCGAGCATCCGTTCCTGGATGTCGTTGAATTTCAGATCGAAGGTATAGACCCATTTCGTAGTGGTGTAGCGCCGCTCGAGGATGTCGGCGAAGGGCTGCACCGCCGGCAGCACGGGCACGCCGATCACATTGGGAAGCATGGACGGATACTCATTGACGACGCGTTCGTAGTTTTCCGGCACCATGAGGAACTGGAGGAGGGCGATCACCCGCTTCAACCGCTCGGACGTTTCCGGATCGCCCGTATCGCCATAGGCGCTGTTGCTGACCTCGTATTGCGTGCCCGCCCCGCCGATGACGCACATGTCGGCGTTGGAGGCGAACCGGGAGGTCTGCGTGGTGAAGCGGGGCACATAGAAGACGCCCCAGTCGAACGCGAGCTGCCGGTCGCCCGTCAACCGGTACGTGAACGGCGTGGCCATCCACAGCATGGCCGCCTGCTGCGTCACGAACTCCCGGGCAAGGTCGGTGCCCATCAGGTTCTGATTGCAGTACTGCCGCAGGTCGCGCAGATGCGTCCACAACTCGACGTACCGCGGGTCTTTTTCCGTGAAATATCCCTGCTCGAAACAGAAAACACAACTCGTCCCAGTCCAGGTAGCCTTCCAGATAGGCCTCCCGCACGGGGTCCTGCACCAGGTCGATGCCCGGCAAAATGGAATAGTACAGCTGGTCAAATACCAGGTCGACGGCCCAGTCGTTGAAGTATTCCCGGTTCATCAAGAGGGGGATATAGCCGGCGGTCTTCAACTTTTCCATCGACGCGAGCCAGTCGTCCCAGGTGGCCGGCGGCTCGATGCCTACTTCCCGGAAGATCTTTTTGTTGTAGAAGATGCCCGTCTCGACCATGTCGAAGCTGATGCAGTAATTGAGGTTGTCGGGCGCGGCCTTTCCCCGGCTGATGGCCTGGTACTTGAACATATCCCACCACTGGTGGTATCCGGGCTGCGCGGGGTCCCCTTTCTCACGGATAAACGGGTTGGGTGCCTCCAAATAGGGGTCGAGGGGCACGTACCAGCCTTTTTGCACATCAACCCAGACATCTTCGACGTTGACCATCAGGATGTCCGGGGCGCTGCCGCTGCTGAGCTGGGTAACGAGGTATTCACGCACGCCGGGCACGGTGATGAGTTCCACTCGTGTGTCGGGAAAGCGGGCTTCAAAATCCCGCACCACGTCCGCAATGCCGCGCAGCGGTTCACCCAGCCCGAACGGGGTCGTGCCCGGCATATACTGTTGACCGGGGACGAATTTGATGACAAACTGGGCCTCCGCGCCGTTACCTCGCCGCTCCGGCGCACCCGAGGCGAACTGGTCGCCGGCCCGGGGCCATAGGAGCCACGCGCTCCCCGCCACAACCACCGCCAGCGAAGCCCATCTGAAATATGTCCCCCAAGACGCCATCTTGCCCGTCATGATAGCCGATCCGGGGTTTTGAGAAAACCCTGGCCGGCCCCAACGTTCCACGGGGAAGAATGCAACGAGCAGCAGGCCTTCGAAATCGTGCCGGGCTTAGCGCCGGCGCTTTATCCGGCGCCGCGGCCGGGGCATGGGGGCTGCGGGTCCCGGTGCTTTTTGGCCGCGCGGGTTTGGCGCATCCGCACCGGGCCTCACTCGAATTCATCGTCTTCTTCGTCTTCGTCATCGCTTGGTCCCAGGTTGGCCACGTCCTGCCCCGCGATTTCGAGGACTTCCTCGGCCGCGAAGATAGGGCAGCTCACGCGGATGGCGATGGCGATCCCGTCGCTGGGCCGCGAGTCGATACGGAGGACCTGCTCGACCTGGCCGTCGACGGACTGCTGCTCGACATTGAGGTGGGCGTAGAAAGTCTCGTTTTCGAGTTTATAGATCGTGACCGACTTCAGTTCGCCGCGAAGTCCTGCCAGCACATTGCAGACCAGGTCATGGGTCATGGGCCGTCCAAGGTCCTGGTGCGTCATGCCGATATGAATGGCCTGCGCTTCTGCGCGGCCCACGACGATGGGCAGGACCCGATCGCCATGGCGCAGCAGCACAACCGGCGGATGGTGCTCTTCGCTCAAGCTGACCCCCAGAATATCCATTTCAAGCATTGTGTCCTCCTCTTCGGACCCTGTATCGCCTGTTCCGCTGCCGGTTGACTGTCTGGTTTGGAGTGTATGCGCTCTCACGGCGTTACCGGGCGCAGGATTGTCAGCGGCCGGTGTGTTATTTTGCTGCCGCGTCCGGCACAACCTGCCGGTAGTTGGGCTCGGCCTGGGGATCTCCGGTGCCCATGAGCCAGTGTACGGCGTCGATGAAGGCATGCTGGAAGCGCTCGTTTTCCCAGAGGTCTTCACGGTGTCCGAGCGCGGTGGAATACACGCGGCCTTGTCCCAGGGCGCGTACCCAGATGATCGGATACGGAGCGATGTTGTACATCTCCTGTTTCGCGCGTTCCGGACCGGGATCCATGAGGGCCAGCACATGGATCGCATCCACATTGAACTTGTGGAACAAGTACCATTCCTCGTTGAACTCCCAGCCGTCGGGGACACGGGCCATGGCCGGATGCTGGGGATCGACTACCTGCACCTTGCCCACAAACTGCTGCCCGTGCGTCTTGAATTCCGCGCCGATCATGGCGATATAGGGCGTGATTACGTCGCCTTCCACATCAAATGTGTCCGTTGCGGAATGAAATCCGAGAAAGCGGCCGCCTTTCTCGATCCATTGAATCAGCTCCGCCTGGCCGTTCGGCCCCATGGGAGGAGTATTGGTCATATTGGGCCGGGTCAGGTCACCCTGGGTGTAAAACATGACGAGGTCGTAATTTTTGAGGTTTTCCGCGTTGATAGTGCTGGCGTCGTGCGTCGCCGTCAGCGTGGCCCCCATTTTCTCGAGAATGGGCCGCAGGATCTTCTCCGCCAGCGGTGGTTCGCCATCTTTCGCTGCGGTCGGGCTGTGGACAAAACCTTCCGAAGTCAGCAGAAAGAGGACGTTTTTGGGCACGGGCTGCTCGCCGCCAAGCGCTGCCTGGCATCCCAGCACCGCGATCATTCCAGCCAAGGCTACTCGCATCATCATGTCAATTCTCCTTCCGGGTGTGCAGAGTACGGGGGAAATCACCTGTCCGCAAGCCCATCCTGTTGGTGCAGTATACCGCTGCCGAAACCGGGTCCGCCACACGCGGTCAGCTCAGTGCACCTGTCGCCACCGCGCCCAGCAATCCCCGCTGTTTATTGAGACGTTCCTGAATTCGCGTTACCAGCCCCTCATCCAGGGGGAGTTTTTCGAGCGACTCGGGATCTGGAGACAGGGCCTGCGGCTGATCGTTCAGCGCGCCGATGCCCATCGTGTTGATCAACGCATTCGCCAAATGAACCGCATGCGGCATGATCGGATTGCCCGGCACTTCCGACGGCCGATGAGACCCGGCGATACTCTGTACCAGCACTTCGGGCAGCTGCCATCGCTCTGCCAGCCACGCGCCGATTTCACAGTGGGTTATGCCGCCGAACACCTCGTGTTCCGCTTCGTAGGCCGAGCAGCCCAGGGTTTCCACCCGGTGGATCACCCGGGTCAGTTCGTCGGGAAAATACTGGATAATCACGGCTTTGCCGACATCGTGCAGCAACCCTGCGAGGTGCGCGCCTGCAATCTCGGGGTAGAGCCGGCGAAAATGCTGTTCGAACGTTCCGGCCGCCAGCGAACAGGCCAGGCTGTGCCGCCAGAGGTTGTGCAGGGCACGCACATGGGCCGGGCTTTTCCCAAACAGGTTGATGACGGAGATGGTGAGGGCCAGCCGCTCGATTTCGTTGAAGCCCAGTATCACCACCGCTTCGGGAATGTTTGAAATGGCCCGCGGAAAACCGTAGAAACTGGAGTTCACCACACGCAGGACCCGCATCGCCAGAGCTTGATCACGCACGATCTCATCGGCCAGATCCAGGGCGGTGGTGCTTTCGTCCTGGACCACGGCGATGATCCGGGTCAAAACCTCGGGCAGGGTCGCGATATCATCGATTGCTTCAATGCGGCCTCGCATCTGATTCCTCCCTGACAAATCCCAGGGATCTCACACGACCCGCTCTCAAAGACGTGAGCGAGAAAACTCAGAATTCCCGCCGTAGACACTGCGATTATAGAAACTCGCCGGACAGCTGTCAACTAAACGGACGATCGCATGCGATTTTCCGCGAATATCAGCGGAGTTGTGTGCTATAAAGGAGGGGACGTGCGGAAAGAAAGCCTTTCTCGCATGAACTCCAGGTGCGAATTGGTGCGGGGCGTGGCAACGCAGGCACCCGGCCTCACAACGCGAGGCGGCGGTTTGGGGGCAAATGTTCCAGGCCTTGGGCAAGGGCGGGAATTCGTGAATTCCGGTCTATGGGCGACTGACTGAATGAAATCCTGCGAGACAATCCGAGTTCTGACCGGCCTCAGGAAGGGTGAAACGTGCCCAATCACAGGTACGCTGACCATTGGCCGGAGCCCGAAAAGCGGTTTGCAACTCAATGAACTCGAAGTATCCCGCCGGCATGCGGTGATTCAACAGACGGCGCTGGGCACACTTATCCGCGACCTGGGAAGCGGTAACGGGACCTATGTTCACAACCACCGGATTGTCGAGTACCGGCTGTCTCACGGCGACGTCATTTCCATCGGGCCCATTAGTCTGCGGTTTGAAAGTTGTACGGCGGAATTGCCCGGTCACTCAGGGTCGCCCTCCGTGGTATTTGAGGAAGGCGGCGTGGAGAATGTGCAGGCCCTGACCGCGGAAAACGTTCACCGCACGTTTCTTGCCGCCCCTCTGTTTGCGCAGACCGCAGACCAGGCGCGCAAGGCCCAGGAGCGCCTGGCGGCGGTCTATGCGGCCAATCAGGCGATCTCGAGCGAGCGCGACTTAAACCGACTTTTTGAGCGCGTTCTCGACCAGATCTTCGAGCTGGTGCCGGCGCACAACGGGGCCATTCTGCTGGGCGACGCGGCCACATCGCGCCTGGAACCTGCTCACATGCGCAAGGGCCGCGACGGGCATGAGCACGTGACGATCAGTTCCACCATCGTGCAGCGGGCCTACGAGCAGGGCGAGGCCCTCCTCGTGTTTGACGCTGCGGACGACAGCCGCCTGGGCCATGGCCAGAGCATCATTCTGCACAACATTGCCTCGGCCATGTGCACGCCCCTCCAGGTGCACGATGAAACGCTGGGCGTGCTCTACGTCGATACGCGGGGCACCACCAATGCATTTACGGAGGGCGATCTCGAACTGCTTGTGGCCCTCGCGGGACCTGCCGCGATCGCCATCAAAAATGCGCAATACGTCGATAAGCTCGAGTGCGCGTATCAGGGCACCCTGGTCATGACGGCCAACGCCATCGAGGCCCGCGATCATTACACGGTGGGCCATACCTGGCGCGTCACCAATTTTGCCCTCGCGATCGCCCGTGAACTGGGCTGGGACGACGAAAAGCTCCGTGAATGCGAAATGGGCGGCGTTTTGCATGACGTGGGCAAAATCGCCATCGACGACGCCATTTTACGCAAACCCGGCGGCCTCAACGACGACGAATATGAGAAAATGAAAGTGCATCCGGAGCGCGGGGCGCGCATGATGCAGGATGTGCCTGCTCTGGCCCCGCTGATCCCGTATGCGCTGTACCATCACGAACGTTACGACGGCAAAGGCTATCCGTTCGGCCTCGCGGGAGAAGAGATCCCCATCGAGGGCCGCCTGATTGCGGTGGCCGACACCTTCGACGCCATGACCAGCAATCGCCCATACCGCAAGGGGCTCAGCCCGGAAATCGCCGTCGCGGAACTCGAAAAAGGCAAAGGCACGCAGTTCGACCCCGAGATCGTCGATGCCATGGTCCGGGCCTACCGGGCCGGGCGCGTCGATGCGATCTTCCAGAATTACGCCAAAGACGACCTCAGCGTGTCGTGTCCGTTCTGCAGTACGTACGTGCCCGTCCCGGAGACCGGCGAGCCCGGTACCGAGTTCAACTGTGGCGTCTGCCACCGCCGTTTGCGGCTCCGTGAACAGAACGAGGTCTATTTCGCCGAATTACTGCCGACGACCGAAGCGTCGCCCGTGGACCTCAATTACCGCACACCCCGGCCTGCCACACAGGCGATGGACGAAACAGCCCGCTGACCCGGCTGCCGCGGCGCAGCACTTCGCTGACGGGCCACGATCTGACCAGCCCACCAAGCCTTTCCTCCCCTGGGTTCGCTTGAGCCTCTGTGGCCGGCCACTGCGCTGAAGGAGTACATGCAGGCCCGAGGCAGTCCGTCCTAAGACACGTCACTTCAACAGCTTCCAGAGCGGATGCGCTTCGCTGTCGGGACAATACACGCTCCAATGTAGTAGACGCGGCTGCAACCCCCCGCAAGGAGCGAAGATGACACGATGGCTGGAGCGATTTCGGACGATGCCGTGGCGCCGGGCCCGGCGCAAAAGCACCGTGCTCGCGGAGACGTTCCGCGAACGACCGCCCCGGACCTACACGATGCCGGAAGACGCCACCCGCCTGCAGGGGGCCCTTGGGGATGTGATTGGCCTGCCCAACGAGACTCCGTTCTACATGCTGCAGGTTTATCGTTTTCTTCGCGACAGCATCCCCGACATCTCGGATGCCATCTGGACCTGGAAACGGCTTTGCCAGACGGGTTACGACGTCGAGATCACGCAGGCCTCATCGGGCCCGGCCCGGCGCCGGGCGGAATCTCTGCTGGATGCTCTCAGCCGCCGCGTCAACAGCGGCGATCGCGGCATGGATGGCCTGCTCGACATTTTCTACACCTCCCTGTTCACGTACGGGGCGGCCGCGGTTGAGATTGTGCTGTCGCAGAGCCGTGAATCCATCTGGGATGTTGTGCCGGTGGATGTCTGGACGGTGCGGTTCCGGCGCGGGCAATATGGGCTGGAGGCTTTCCAGCTCCACGAAGGCCGCGAGATCCCTCTGCCCCGGGAGCGTTTTATGTATGTGGGCCTCGATCGCGACGGCACCAATCCGTACGGGAGGTCCATGCTGCGGGCGATCCCCTTCATGGTCAAGATCCAGCAGCGCCTTCTTGAAGACATGGCCAAGGCCACGCACAACGCGGGCTGGGCGAAACTCCACGTTCAGTACCAGCCCGAAGAACGGCAGCGGGGCGAATCCGTTGAGGCCTATCAGCAGCGCATTGAGGCCAATTTCTCCGAACTGCGCACAAAGCTGAGTTCTCTGGAGACCGATCAGAATCTCGTGACCTTTGACAACGTGAGTGTGTCGCTGGTGCGCGGCGACCAGCGTTCCCAGATCTTCTACGAAAACCACAAGGCCGTCGAGGAGCAGGTCATCACGGGCATGCACCTGATGCCGATCCTCCTCGGACGCAATTACGGCACCACCGAAACCTATGGCACGGCGCAATTCGAGATCATTACCCGCCAGGTTACTGCCGTGAATCGTTGCGTGAAACGCCTGCTCGAACAGCTGTACAACTTTGAGCTGGCTCTCATGTGGGGCAGCGCGCGTGCCGCCGTACACATGCGTTCGCACCGCACCGCCGACATCGTGCGCGAAGCCCAGGCCCGGCGCCACGAGATTGACAACGCAATCCTGTTGCGCGACGCCGGCTTCCTCACCCACGAAAAGGCCGCGGAATCCCTGGGCATCACCGTTTCCTGAAACCGTACAGCGAGGAAAGGAACTCCGATGGAACTGGAACCGTTTGTCTTCCGCCACGAAGGCGTCCTCGTCGGCACACGCGACCGCGGCACGCTGGCCGACACGGTCGACGAGGTCAATGCGTTTACCCTGCGGCCCCTGACGGCGGAGGAATTTGCCGTATTCACGCTCGACCTGTGCAATAACCGGATCGACCGCCATTTCAGCCGCTTTCCCGAAGAAGAACTGGAGCGGATCAACGCGCTGGTTCCGGGGCGCCCCCTCATGGAACGGCACGATGTGCGCGGTTCGCTGCCCCGGGGCACGTTTTTCCGTTCGCGCCTTCATCCCGACGGAGAGCAACTCGCAGTCCGGCCCGATGTTTATGTCCTCCGCACCCGCGCCAATCAGGACTTCATCCTGAACATTGAAGGCGGCGTGTACCGGGAGACATCGATCGGTTTCTCATTCCGCAAGCCCGAATGCTCGGTCTGCGGCAAAGATCTGCGAACCTGCGAGCACATCCCGGGGCGCAGCTACGGCGAAAATCTGTGCCATTGCGTACTGCGCGACGTGCTTGAAGTGACCGAGGGCTCCGTCGTCGCCTCGGGCTCGCAGGGCACTCGTTTCGTGGCCGGGACCCGGGCGCTTGGTCTTGATGATGCGCTGGCTGCGGCCCGACGCGACTTCCATCTGCCCATCGAAGTGGGGGCAGGCGGACTCTGGGAGGACGAATGATGCGTAGAAGCCCCTGGTTATTCCGTATCGGCCTGGCGTTCGCTCTGTTGACGGCCCTGGGCGCCGCACCGCGCTACCTGGAATCGCTGCGCATCGGCGGCGGCTACGGCGACCCGGACGGCGGAGTCGATATTGACGCCGACGGGGAGATCCGGAGCGACGGCGACATTATTTTTCAGGGCCGGCTGGTGGCGGGTTCAGAGGGGAATATTCTCACGACGAGCGACGGGCTGCTCGATGCGGGCGCACTCGACATCCCGGCTGCCCAGAGCGCATCCCAGGCCGACGACGCCGACACGCTCTTAATCCACGACGCCAACGCCGGCGCCACGCGCAAAATGACGCGGGCGGATTTTCTCAGTGGAACCGGCGAACAACTGTGGAGCGATACGGGCAGCGCGATCCAGCCTTTGAACGCCCCGGAGCTTCGCATTCAGAACACGGGCGACGTCGTATTGCCTGGCGCTCTCAACGTAAAAGGCCCGGTATCCGCTGGAACAGCTACCGGCAACTCGTATCTGTTGAAAGCGCAGTTTGAAGATTCCACTGCGCTCGCCTCAAGCAGCCGCGCCGCACTCGAAGGTCATACGGTATGGTCCGGCGGATTTCATACCGCGTCAAACATTCACGGCATGGCGGGCAGCGCCACCATTGGCTCGGGATACAGCGCCTCGGCAACCGACCTCATTGGCGCCGCCGGACGTGTGATGCCGGGACCGGTTTTCAGCACCATCAACCGGGGGGTCGGCGTCCGGGGCGAAGTGCTGCTCAACCAGCTCGGCGGCATGACCAGCGGCATGGCCCTGCACGGCCGGGTTTCCGGGACCACGGGCACGGTCAGCAACCTGTACGGGCTCTATCTCGATGACATCATTCAGGGTACGACGACCAATTACGCCGTCTATACCGGGCGCGGCGCCTGCCGATTTGGCGACAACGTCACCGTCGCCGGAGACCTCGAACTCCAGGGTGGAAACCTCAGCACCCTTGGCAACCTCAGCGTTTCTGCCGCCAACGGCATGGCAACACTTACGATGGCCTCCTCGAATTTCGCGGTCACCACATCGCAACTTCAGCAGCAAGGCCAGATACGCCTTCACAACATCACTCATCCAACGCTAAACTTGGAGCGCACCGGCACGCCGGCCCAAGACGCCACGCTGGGCTCCGTCGCGTTTCGCGGACTCAACAGTGCGTCCACTCCTACGTCCTATGCGCTGATTTCCGGCAAAATCCAGGAGAGCAGCGCCGGCAACGAATCGGGTCAGCTTGAATTTCGGCTGCTCGACGACGGAACGCAGACCACGGCATTGCGCCTGAACGGGCCGGATGCGTTCTTTGACGCGAATGCTTCGGTGGCCGGGGCGCTCAGCACCTCCACG
This sequence comes from Candidatus Hydrogenedentales bacterium, assembly GCA_050950105.1. GTDB lineage: Bacteria > Hydrogenedentota > Hydrogenedentia > Hydrogenedentales > SLHB01 > UBA2224. The sequence continues at coordinate 75,845 of JBMNGZ010000002.1, forward strand.
CTCGTCACCTTCGCCCTGGATGACCGCACCCCCAGCGTGGGCCTGTCGAAGAATTTCCTAGACATTTATGTCCATTTCTGCTACAATTATCACGTGGACCATTAAACGAGGAGGAGGCAGCATGTCAGGACGGAAATGGGCGGAGCCGGAACTCTTGCGGGGCCAGTACGTGGTGACGACGCTGGACGATTCTCTTGCGCTGGACCATCGGATTCGGGTCGTGGATGCGTTACTCGAACAGGTGGATTGGTCGCCCTGGGAAGACCGCTACCGTCCTTCGCGTCGAGGCCAGCCCCCGATTCACCCGCGATTGCTCGCGGGATGCATCCTTTACGGGCTGATGGTGCGCGTTCGCAGCAGCCGTCAGCTGGAGGATGCCACGCGGGAACGGCTGGACTTCCAGTGGTTTCTCGGTAAACGCAGCATCGACCATGCCACGTTCGCAAAGTTCCGCACGGATTTCGGCGATTTGCTCAGTGGTCTGAACGACTGGTTCGCCCAGCGCCTGTGCGAGGCGGTGGAAAACGCGTTGAACCTGCTGGTGTGTGACGGAACGCGCATACGGGCCAACAGTAATGTGCACGGCGGACTTACGGGGGAGACGTTGAAGCGCCACGCTGGCCACGTTGCCCAGCTGCTTAACGATCGGCTGGCGCAGATGGCGCAGGGCGACAGCAAGGCGCGGAAAGACGAAGAGGCGCCGGAAAAGGCGGCGCTGGACGAGAAAATCGAAGGCGTGCGCGCCCAGCTCGCCCAATACGAGCGGGCCGCCAAAGTGGCCGACGAGCGCGACGCGGCCCGGCGCCGGAAGGAAGGCGTTAAGGCCACTGCGGTCCAGGTTCCCTTGACGGATCCGGATGCCATGGTTGTTCCGAACAAAGACGGCGGTTTCGCCCCCAACTACACGCCCACCGCGGTTGTGGACGCCGCCAGCGGCGCCATCATCTCCGCCGATGTTCCCGAAGGGACGCGGGAGAGTTCTGTTGTTATGCCCTCCGTGGAACGGGCCCGGCGTCTGGGAGGAAACCCGCAGTGCATCGTGGGCGACAGCGCCTTCGCCAGCGGCCCAAACCTGAAGAAACTAGATGCCGAAAGCGTGCAAGCCTGCATGCCGACCCAAACCGACTTTCGCGATACCAATCCCGCCAACCGACCCGATCCCAGCCAGGCTGTTCCCCGGGAGCATTGGGGCAAACTGCCGATGAATGGCGGCAGGCTTGCCTCCAGCGCGTTTGTCTACGATGCCCAACGCGACGAATACCGCTGCCCCATGGGCAAAAGGCTCACGCCGCGCGGCTGCGGCATGAATCGTCATGGGGCACGCTACCGCGTGTACGAATGCCCCGGCGGCAAGGGCTGTCCTCTGGCCAGGCGATGCCTGTTTAAAAACACGCGCTTCCGCACCCTCAGACGCGACGAATACCAGGACCTGCGTGATACGGTTGGCCGCCGCATGGCGACGCCCGAGGGAATCCAACTATACAAACGACGAGGCCCCCTGATTGAGACCGTCTTTGCCCGAATAAAGGGTCACATGGGCATACGTCAGTTCCTGCTGCGCGGTCTTGACAAGGTCCGAACTGAATGGAGCTGGATCTGTCTTGCCTACAACCTGAAACTCCTGCTCAAACTCCTCATGGACAGCACGAAACCGCCCCTCACGCACGCATCAATCTTCTCCCACGCCTCCCACGCCCGCTGACGCCCTCAAAAAAGCCCCCTGGCGTCCTCCAAAAAGTCCGCTAATGCTCTCCAAAAAGTCCGACGACGTGGACATGCAACAAAAAAACGCCGTCCAAGCTCTCTCTTCGCAACCACAAATCCACTTCTTCGACAGGCCCCCAGCGGGGGACAGGTTGCGCTGCATTTTGTGCAACACGCGGGCCTACCTGTTTACCTCCAATAGCGTGGGACAAATTGCTGGGCATTTTGTCGAATGGTCGCGCCTGCCGACTTATTCCGCCAGCGGGGACAGGTTGCGCTGCATTTTGCCGAATGGGGTTATGGGGTTACCCTGTTTTGACGGACACGTAGGGGTAGATAGCATGGAGCAAGGAGACCTGCGTCACATGGCTGCGAGTGGGCGCCGGCTACTGCAATCCGACCCCAAAACTCCACCCCCGAATCGGCTATCGCCGATTCACCCCCGCCCGCGGGGGACAGGTGCCTCGTATCCCAATCTCTCCAGTTTGGGTTCTTGTGTCCCCCGCACAGAAAGGATGGATTAAAAACCTGACCAGCCGCTGCATTCGCTCGTTTGGCGTTGTGTGTCCTCGTCGGCCAGAGAAAGATTGAGGCCGCCACAGCCCGCGCTGGTTCCGGTTCTTGTGTCCCCCGCGGGCGGGGGTGGCCACGCGCCCCGCGTGGCCGGGGGTGGACGCTAAACGGCTACCGCCAAACTCAGGGCATGACAACATGGGCCACGTGGGCCCTGTGGACAAGGGTGGACTGCGTGGACTCTGTGGACCGCGGTGCCGGCGCGAGACTGCCTCGCTCGCGTGGCTCGTTTGGCCTCTTGTGTCCCCCACTAACGGAGCAAAGATGTATGCCTCGCCGCCGCCACCGATTCGGTCTCTTGTGTCCCCCGCGGGCGGGGGTGGCCACGCGCCCCGCGTGGCCGGGGGTGGACGCTAAACGGCTACCGCCAAACTCAGGGCATGAGATCGTGGAGCACGTGGAGCAGGTGGACCCGGCGGACGACTACGCGGCAAAGGCTCTGGCATGCGGAACGCCTGGTTTCATTCGCGCCCTGCGTCTGGTAAAATTTGCTGGTTCAAGAGGCTGGCGCGACGTATTCGAGGCTGTGAGGTGCGGGATATCACGCCATTCGGATGTATTGCCGTGCGGAGAGGATATACGGCGCCCTCTCATTCAGCCGGCTGCGCCCGGGGAGCGTCTGGAAAAACCGAGCGGGCCTAACGCAGGGCAGGTGCCCGAGGCTGCGTGAATCAAGTCCGGGGCTGGGCAGGCATTCTTTTTGATGTTACTGGCGCAGTCCCGCTATCAGGACGTCATCGTCGTATTCATAGTGGTCAATCCGTGCGGAGGGAGGCAAGATCATGCTCAAGGTGGCCTTTGTCGGCTCCGGGGGAATCCAGGGTGTGCATTGCGCCAATCTCAGCCGCAATCCGGACGTGAACATCGTGGGGCATTGCGATATCGAGCTGGAGCGCGCCGAAGCGGCGGCGGCCCGGTTCGGAGGCGAGGCTTTTGCCGATTTCAACGCAATGTTCGACAAAACAAACCCCCACGCCGCCTTCATCTCCGTGCCCCCCTATGCCCATTGCGGCATGGAGGAGGCTGCGGCAGAGCGGGGGATCCATCTCTTCATCGAAAAACCCGTGGCGCTCACCCGGGAAACCGCACAGCGCATCGCAACGGCCATTACCCGTTCCCGAGTCATCTGCAGCGTAGGCTACTGCTTCCGCTATTTCGAGACGGCCGTCCTGGCGCGAAAGGAATTGAAAGGGCGGCCTATTGCCCTGGCGACCGGGTACTGGCGCGGGGGATTGCAGAAAGCGCCCTGGTGGCGCAAGCTTGAGAAGAGCGGCGGCCAGCTTCACGAACAAAGCACGCACATCTTTGACCTCTTACGCTATCTCTGCGGGGAAATCAAAGAGGTGCATGCCATCGGCTCGAGCGGCTGCATGAGCCACGTTGCTGATTATGATATTCATGACAGCAGCGTCGTTTCCCTGCGCTTCAAAAACGGCGCATCCGGGGCCGTGTGTTCCTCTTGTGTGAATGGCAGCCGCAAAGCGGCCGGCGTCAACATCATCTGTCCAGACCTTGAACTGGCCTTCAAAGAAGGCCGGCTCACCCTGCACGAGAAGGAGCGCAGCACCACAGTCCGGTCGAAAATCGACTGTTTTGAAGAAGAAGCACGGGTTTTTATTGATGCGGTAAAAACACAAAAACGAAACCGCATCCGGTCCACCTACAACGATGCCGTAAAATCTCTGCTCGTTTCACTGGCTGCCAACGAATCAATGCGCTCCGGCCTGCCCGTCAAACCGTAACCTTTTCATAAAAATCCACCCTGGCCAGAGCCTTCCCCGGCATACTATATGTCGGTGTATCGCAGAAAAACACCGCCGTATATTGGGGTGCAGCAGAGCCGCACGAGGGGCGGCGACAAAAAGCTGTCAACTCGACAAATTGTTGCCACACAATACTTTACAGCTCGATATTACTTGACAGGCGAGCGATCCCGTGGTACAATTCGGACGTTAGCGGTCGGTTCTTAGCCGAGAGCCGTAACAGCAGGTGGGTGGCAATGAACTATGCTTAGCTGGCGGAAAGATAAGTCGAGCGGGAAGGGTTCAGCTGGCACGTCAACGAAGTCTTCGGCGTCAGGCCAAAAAGCTGGCGGGCCCGACCGCAAATCACGCCCAATTTCTTCTAAAGATGCGCAGAAGAATAAAGCGGCGAAGGACAGCAAAGACTCCAAAGGGAATGCGGCGGAGTCGACGGGTCCCGACAATCGTCGTCTGCTTGGAGAAATGCTCGTCGGCGAAGGGATCATCACTCGCGACGAACTGAATGAGGCGCTGCAGCGCAAGGAGAGAGAAGGCGGTTTTGTCGGGCAGATCCTCGTAGATCTGAAGTATATCAAGCAGAACGAACTCATTTCTTTTCTGGTCAAGCAGTGCAAGATTCCCCACATCAGCCTGGCCGACTATCAGATCAGCGAGGAACTGCTGAGCCTGGTCCCTGAGGCGATCTGCCTCGAACACTGCCTGCTGCCCATCGACAAGCTGGGCAAAATATTGACCGTGGCCATGGTCGATCCGCTGGACGCCAATGCGCTTGAAGCCGTTCGCCAGGTCTGCCCGGATCTGCGAATCAAACCCATTCTCTGCGACTGGAGCCATTTTGCCCCGGCCTGCGAGCGCCTGTTTCAAAAAGGTAAAGACACCTCGAGAGTCACCGCCAGCTCCTTTGGTCTGTCGGAACATCCGGGCCTGATGCCCGATGAAGAGTCCGACGACCCCGAAACGACATCTACGTCCGAAGAAAAAACGCCGGATAAAGGCGCTTCCGCGGAAAAAGGCGCGAAATCCGGTAAAAAAACGGACTCCAAGCTGTCCGGCATACGCAGGCCCGCGAAAGAAGAAATCGAGGTGACCGAAGAGGGGCCTCCTCGCACGTCTTCAAAATCGACTGCGGAACGGTTGGCGCCCTTGCCGGAGGTGAGCGCGGACGACCTCGCGGTCCAGCTCCGGGAGAGCGTGCAAGAAGCGCTGCTGGATGCGGTGTCCACGCTCGAAAAAGCAAGTTCGGCCGGCGCCGCCGCACCCGCGCCCGATTACAACGAGCTGGCGCGGTTGATGCGCGAAAGTGTCGAGCAGGGCATGGCGCACTCGACCGAAAGCCTTCTCAAGGGGATGCAGGACAGCCTCGCGAAGAAGGCCAAAGACAGCGATGATGAAAATGCGGCCGCCCACGAGCGGATGGCTGAAACGCTGCGCTCGAGCATCGAAGATACGATGCAGCAGACCGTGGGAGAACTGGCAAAAAGCCTAAAAGACGCCAACCCGAAAATCGAGATCCCCGCAGGCCCGACGGCGGATGAACTCGCCAAAGCAGTCTCCCAGAGCATGGAAGACGCGCTGGGTGCGGTGACGCGGCAATTCTCCGACGCCCTGGAGCTGGAGGCAAAACGAACCGACACGACGCAGCAAAGCCTCGTGGCGATGCAGGAAACGCTCCGCTCGAGCATCGAAGATACGATGCAGCAGACCGTGGGAGAACTGGCAAAAAGCCTCAAAGACGCCAACCCGAAAATCGAGATCCCTGCCGGCCCGACGGCGGATGAACTCGCCAAAGCGGTCTCCCAGAGCATGGAAGACGCGCTGGGTGCGGTGACGCGGCAATTCTCCGACGCCCTGGAGCTGGAGGCAAAACGAACCGACACGACGCAGCAAAGCCTCGTGGCGATGCAGGAAACGCTCCGCTCGAGCATCGAAGACACGATGCAGCAAACCGTGAGCGAGCTGGCAAAAAGCCTAAAAGACGCCAACCCGAAAATCGAGATCCCTGCCGGCCCGACGGCGGATGAACTCGCCAAAGCGGTCTCCCAGAGCATGGAAGACGCGCTGGGTGCGGTGACGCGGCAATTCTCCGACGCCCTGGAGCTGGAGGCAAAACGAACCGACACGACGCAGCAAAGCCTCGTGGCGATGCAGGAAACACTCCGCTCGAGCATCGAAGACACGATGCAGCAAACCGTGGGCGAGCTGGCAAAAAGCCTCAAAGACGCCAACCCGAAAATCGAGATCCCCGCCGGCCCGACGGCGGATGAACTCGCCAAAGCGGTCTCCGAGAGTATGGAAGACGCGCTGGGCACCATAGCCGAGCAATTTTTCGTGACGCTCGAACGAGAAGCGAAACGCACCGACGATACTCAGGAACTCCTGCGCACCCTGCAAAGCGCCCTCACCGATGACAAATCATCCGGGGAAGCTCAGACCGAACGCATCATCGAAATCGCAGAGGCCGCCCGGCGTGCGGCGGAGACCGCCGAAAAAGCCGTCGAGGCCATGCAGGAAGCGCAGGAAGTGGCCCTGCCTGCGTTTATGGACGAGGCCGATGACACCGAGATAGAAGTCGAGGCAGATGGTGATGGCAACGTGCGCGCCTTCCCTCATGCCCCTTCCAAAAAGATTCTCGAGCCGGGCCTGGATGCATTGGATGCCTTGGACAGTCCCGGACTGGCCGCACGGACGCACGAACAGGTGCGGGCCGCCCGCGAAAATGAACATCCGATTCCCGGGTACACGTTTGCGGATTTTGTCGGCGGCAAGAGCAATGAACTCACGGTGACCCTGTGCCGGGCACTGGCAGCCGGCCAGGTCGACGACCTGACGCCGTTTTATCTCTACGGCGGCGTGGGCCTGGGCAAGAGCCATTTGTTCAATGCCATCGGCAACACCATTATGGCCAGCAACCCGGATTTACGGATCGGGTATGTGTCGGCAGGCATGTTTGCCCGGAAATTCGCCCGAGCGCTGGCCGACGACGCAGCGCTTGCCTTCCGGGACCGCTACTGCGAGATGGACATCCTGCTCATCGACGACATCCATCTGCTTGCGCAGAAACACGACGCCCAGGAAGAAGCCCTGTACCTGATGGACGCGTTTTACCATGAAGGGCGGCCGATACTCCTGGCAGGCAATGCCCCACCGGAAAAGCTGGGTGGGCTCGACCCCTGCCTGGCGTCGCGGCTCTTCTCCGGGGTGGTGTCGTGTGTGCGTGCGCCTGAGCGGACCGCCCGGGTCGAGATCCTTTCGCGCACCGCGCGGCAGGCGCAGGCGGATGTGCCCGAAGACATCGTGCGGCTGATTGCCACGCAGATCCAGGAAGACATGCGTAAGATGATCGGCGCCCTGCGTAAAGTCATCGCGTACGCGGAAGTATCCGGTCATGCGATAGACAAGAACCTCGCCGGCGAAGTTTTGAGCCAGTTGGGGGTCGATGCGGCCTAATCGCAGCGCGTGGGAAATACGAGTTGATGGCTGTGTTATGGGAGGAGGATTTCACGCCTTTGCCATCACGGTTATCATGAAATAAGGAAACGTGCAGTGCCACCCAAAACGAGAAAACGCCGTTTAGGCGATGTCCTGCTCGAACAGGGCCTGGTCACGGAAGCGCAGTTGCAGGAAGCCGTAGCGCTGCAACGCGGTTCCAACCAGAATCTGGCACAGTTCCTCTTAGAACGCGGTTATCTGGCCGAGGAAGATCTGGTCATCGCGCTCAGCGAGCAGCTCAGCATCCCGCATATCCGGGTGGCAAACTATCATATTCCCGATGAGATCCTGCGCGAAGTCCCCGCCTCACTGGCCCGGCAATACCTCATGCTGCCGGTGTCGGTAACGGGCGATGTCCTGACCCTGGCCATGGCCGATCCGTTGAACATCATGGCGCTCGACGATCTGCAAATGCTCACGAGCTACGAGATCGAGCCGGTGGTGGCGGTGAAATCCGAGCTGGAAAATGCCATTGAACGCCATTATGGCGGCCGGCAAAGCTCGGATTTGTTCGACGAAATCATCGCCGGAAACGGCGAAACGGCTACCCAGATGGAAGTGGTCGAAGAGACGCAGGATATCGCCGACCTGGCCTCGATGACTGCGGAAGCCGAAGACGGCCCGGTGATTCGGCTCACCAACCTGATCTTGCTGAATGCGCTCGAATTGGGCGCCAGCGATATTCACGTCGAACCGTATGAGAAAAGCCTGCGCATTCGCTACCGCGTCGACGGGGTTCTCGAAGAGACGAAGAGCCCGCCAAAATCCATGCAGAATGCCCTGATATCGCGGCTCAAAATCATGAGCCATCTCGATATTGCTGAGCATCGACTGCCGCAAGACGGCCGCTTCCGCATCGTGTCAAAGGGGAACGAGATCGATTTCCGCATCTCGTTTCTCCCAACCTACCACGGCGAGAAGGTCGTGATGCGCGTGCTCGACAAAAGCAACCTGACCCTCGACCTCGATAAGCTGGGCTTCGAAGCACAGCCCATGGAAGCGTTTGCAAGCGCGCTGAAGCTTCCCTTCGGGATGATTCTCCTGACGGGCCCAACGGGAAGCGGTAAGACCACCACGCTGTACAGCGCACTCCACAAGATCAATAAACCGTCGCACAACATCGTGACAGTTGAAGACCCCGTTGAATACGAGTTGGTTGGCGTGAACCAGGTGCCGACCAAGAGCGAGATCGGCCTGACCTTTGCCGCGGCGCTCCGCAGTATCCTGCGCCAAGACCCCGATATCGTGATGGTGGGTGAGATTCGTGACGAGGAGACCGCCGATATCGCAGTCAAGGCGGCCCTGACCGGCCACCTGGTGCTCAGCACCCTGCATACCAACGATGCGGCGAGCGTCTTCACCCGCTTGACCGACATGGGACTCGAGCCGTTTCTGGTCCAATCCTCCGTCATGCTCGCGGCGGCCCAGCGCCTGCTGAAACGCGTGTGCATCTCCTGCAAAGAAGAGATCCAGGTGCCGGATGACGTGCTCAAACGCATTCAATTCAACAACTCCCTGTGTGAGGGAAAACCCGCATTTGTGCGCGGCCGCGGTTGCAACAATTGCAAAGGAACTGGATACAAAGGCCGTCTCGCCGTGATCGAAGCCATGCCCAATTATCCCGAATTGCAGGATCTCGTCATGAAACGAGCTCCCACCATGGATATCAAGCGGACGGCGTTGAAATGCGGCATGCGGTCGTTGCGCCAAAACGCGCTCGCGAAGGCCGCACGCGGATTGACCACGATCGAGGAAGTATTGCGCGCTACTGCCACGGATTAGGCGTCGCATTGGGCGAACAACTGCTTTCGACGGGGAAACACGCGCCGAAAGCCAGGCAACGGCACGACGCCCGGCGCCCGCGCTAGAAAAGGGGAGGCAGGATGAACATCAGCGTAAAAGAGATGCTCAGCAAGATGATCGAGTTGGGTGCAAGCGATCTGCACATCGCCGTGGGGGTGCCTCCGGTGGTCCGTTTGGCCGGCGACCTGCACCCGCTTGAGGGGTATCCCGCCTTACGGCAGGAAGACACCCAGGAGATCATCTATACGGTGATGAGCGAAGAACAGATTGCCATGTTCGAGGCAACCAAAGAATGCGATATGTCGTTCGGCATCGACGGGCTGAGCCGATTTCGTCTGAATGTTTTCCGAGACCGGGGCTCGGTTGTAGCCGCCTTTCGTTCGATTCCATTCGAGATCCGCACCGCCGACGAGCTGGGCCTGCCCCGCGTGGTACAGGACTTCGCCCACCGCCCGATCGGATTGATTTTAGTCTGTGGGCCGACGGGAAGTGGCAAATCGACCACACTGGCCTCGATTCTCGACCGGATCAACCGGGAACGGAGCGTCCACATCATTACCATCGAGGACCCCATCGAATATCTCCATTCACATCAGCGCTCCGTCGTGAACCAGCGCGAAGTCAATGCGGATACCGACAGCTTCAGCGCGGCACTCCGCCATGTGCTGCGACAGGATCCTGATGTGATTCTCATTGGTGAGATGCGGGACCCCGAGACCATTTCAGCCGCACTCACCGTTGCTGAAACGGGCCACCTCGCATTTGCTACATTGCACACAAACGATGCGCTGCAGACGATCAACCGCATCGTCGATGTCTTTCCCGCGGGCCAGCAGGATCAGATCCGCACACAGCTTTCGTTCGTACTGGAAGGGGTCGTGGTGCAGCAGCTGATTCCGCGCGCCGACGGCATGGGCCGTGCGATCGCGCTGGAGGTGATGATTCCGAACACGGCCATCCGCTCGCTCATCCGGTCGGAAAAACTGGAGCAAATTCCGTCGATGATTGAGATCGGCACATCGGAAGGCATGATGACGATGAACCAATCACTTTTCCGCTTGGTCCGCCGCAACATCATCTCTCTCGAGATGGCTTTTAAGCGGAGCAGCGACCCGGACGGCCTGCAACGCCTGATCGAGAAGGGAATGTGAGTAAGGATGTCGCCATAGTTTCTACGCGCTTTCCCCTGGAAGGCATCAACCGCCGGCCATGGGTGGTGGGTCTGGCCCGTATCGGCATGCTGATCGTAGTGACCATCGGCACATACCGGCTTGCGGAGCGCGGGAGCCCGGGCATCTCCTGGCTGCCTTTGTTTCTGCTGTTCGGCTTCATCACCAGCCTGTATTCGCAATACCGGCTGTTCCGTCCGGAAGTCCCCCCTCTGCTGCTGACCTGGGCCCAAATCCTCTCCGATTTCGGTGTGGTCGCGGCCACGGTCGGATTTACCGGCGGCGCCGACAGCCCCTTCACCTTTCTTTTCGTGATCGTGATCCTCGAAGGCGGATTGCTGTTGGACCAGAGGCAGGGCTTCATCTTTGCCTCCCTGGCCACGCTTTTCACGCTGATTCAGACCATTCAGTGGTTCCCAACGGCCGACGGTTTCGAAGTCTTTACCCACTGGTACGGCTTCATCGTGCGGGGGCTGGGATACTACCTCACCGCCTTCATCAGCGGATATTGGAATATGCGGGTACACCGCATGCAACAGTTCCAGCATGAAATCCTCGATAACATGAGCAACGGCTTCCTGATTACCGACCAGAACGGGGTCATCGTCGCGCAGAACAAAGCGGCGGGCCGCATTCTCCAGCTGAGCCAGAGCGCCGCCACGGGGCGGCCTGTGCACGAGGTGCTGCGCGTCGATTCGGGGGTGGAATGCCCCGTGCTGACGGCCTTGCGCACGGGACGGCATTTTACCAGCTTCGAGTTCCATGCCCGCACCAGCGGCGACGCGGTGATACTGTTGGGACTGACGACCAGCCCCATTCACGATTCCCAGGGCGATCTGACCGGCGTCATCGCCTCGTTTACCGATCTCACGGAAATGGCCACGATACGTGAAGAACTCAAACGGCAGGACCGACTGGCGGCGGTGGGCGAGCTGTCCGCGGGCCTGGCCCACGAGATCCGCAACCCCGTGGCCGCCATTCGCGGCGCCGTGGACGAACTCAAGCAAAGCATTGCGGCGCCGGCGATCGCCCAGCGGCTGGCGGATATCGCCATCCGCGAATCCGATCATCTCAACCAGATTGTGGCGGATTTCCTTGATTTCGCGCGCTGTCCTGAGGTCCAGCGCGAGACGTTTTCGATTCGGGAATCGGTGAAAGAAGTAACGGAACTATTGCGCGACTCCTGCCGCGATAATGGGCACATGGCGGTCGAAACGCATTATCCGGCGCCGGACTGCCTTGTGTCGGGCCACCGATCGCAAATCAGGCAGGTGTTTATGAACATCGCGAAAAACGGGCTGGAGGCGATGGATGAACCGGGAACGCTCGACATTCGAATCATCCCGGACGCCACGTCGGTCGAGGTCCGCTTTGACGACGAGGGCCCGGGCATCGCCCCGGATGAGCTTGCGCGCATCTTTGAGCCTTTCTATACTACCAAGGCCAATGGCGTCGGCATGGGGCTGTCCGTATGCATGCGTATTGTGACCGCCCATGACGGCACTCTCCGGGTTACCCCGCGCGAGGGCGGCGGCCTGTCTGTCAGTGTACGACTTCCCATCATACGGCAAGAGGAGTAGCATTGCGTGTCCAGTAAATTTTCAGCGCTTGTGGTCGATGACGAAGCAGGGATGCGTGAACTGCTTGAGATCGTGCTGGGCAACGACGGGTACGATGTCACGGCCGCGGCGACCGTTGACGAGGCCATCGCCGCGCTGAACGACCGGCCGTATGATGCCGTGATCACGGATCTGCGCATGCAGAATGACCACACGGCGGGATTGAACCTTTTGTCGTGGATTAAGGAAAACGCGCCCACCACGCCCGCGATCATGATCACGGCCTACGCCTCGATGGAGACCGCCATCGAGGCGCTCAAACGCGGCGCCGCCGACTACATCATGAAACCCTTCAAGAACGACGAGCTGCGCCTCCTCATCAAACGCGCCATCGCCCAGCGCAACATGAACCGCGAGATCATCGCCCTGCGCAAAAGCCAGGCGCTTCGAGGTGCGGTTGACAACATCATCGGGAAAAGCCACGCCATCGAGGAGACCCGCGAGATGATTCGCCGGGTCGGCATGCTGCCCAGCACCGTCGCGATCCACGGCGAAAGCGGCACGGGCAAAGAACTCGTGGCCCGGGCTATCCACCAGCTCAGCGAACGCGCCGCCCGGCCTTTCGTCGCGCTCAACTGCGGCGGCTTCCCCGAAAACCTCCTCGAAAGCGAATTGTTCGGCCACAAAAAAGGCGCGTTTACCGGCGCAGTCGAAGACAAAGAAGGCCTCTTTGTCGTAGCCGATGGCGGCTCGCTGTTTCTCGACGAAGTGGGCGAAATGCCCTTGGCGCTGCAAGTCAAACTGTTGCGCGTGCTCGACGACCAGACCATCATGCCCGTCGGCGGCACCACCACCATCAAGGTCGATGTGCGCATCATCTCCGCCACCAACCGCAACCTGGAAGCCATGGCCAATGCCGGCGAATTCCGCGAAGACCTCTATTACCGCCTGAATGTCATTCCGATCCCGGTTCCGCCCTTGCGCGCCCGTGAAGGCGATGTGCCGCTGCTCGCCCGCCACTTCGCCAAAACCCATGCCCAGCGCCTGAGCCGTTCCCCCGTGGACATCGCGCCCGAGGCCGAGGAAGCCCTCGACAGCTTCCGCTGGCCGGGCAATGTCCGCGAGCTGGAGAACGTGCTCGAACGGGCCGTGGCCCTCTGCCGCGGCGACCGCATCGAGTTGTCCGACCTGCCCTCCTATGTCCGCGATTACACACCGGATCCTCAACCCGCCCTGAGCGACCTCCCCGAAGGCGGGCTCGACCTCGAGCAGCTGATCGCCGACCTCGAAACCCGACTCATTCAACAGGCCCTTAAGCGCGGCCGCTATTCACAAAAACGGGCCGCAGAGCTGCTGGGCCTCACGCCGCGCTCCCTGCGCTACCGCCTCCAGAAATACAACCTGAGCGACGCAGAATAAACCTGGAACAACACAAACCCGGGGCCCGCCCGCGTGGGCCATTCCGCGGAATATTTTCATTGGCATCGCCCTGGGCCTGGCTTGGGATGTCCCCCAGGCGCTGATCAAGAAACACGGCACAGCACGCGTGTGCAGGCCGCACGCGGCCGCCCATCCGGATAGCCCCGCCCGGTTGCCCTGCCGGATTATATGCGCACAACCCCGACGCGGTTACGCAACCTGGATGTGCCGGGGCAACCTCCATACCATTGCGTTCCGGTGTAGGGGCACCCCCCGACGCGGACGCGTTCCGGTGTAGGGGCAACCCCCGACGCGGACGCGTTCCGGTGTAGGGGCAACCCCCGACGCGGACGCGTTCCGGTGTAGGGGCAGACCCCTGTGTCTGCCCATCCGGATCGCCCCAGTGGCTGCATTGAAGAAGGGCAGACACAGGGGTCTGCCCCTACGCGCTGCGAAGCGTAGATAAACCGGGGAAGCCACCGCGCTGCGACAGGACGCTATAGCTGCAAGCCAAACCCCAAAATCCAACCTCCAAAACTCCACCCCCGAATCGGCTACCGCCGATTCACCCCCGCCCGCGGGGGACAGGTGCCCTGGGAGCGCCGACGTCCTTGTCGGCACACGGTTCAGTCCCGCCCGCGGAGGACAGGTTACACTGCGTTTTGTCGAACGGTCGAACCCGTTTATTCATCTCCGTGAGTGGAGACAAGTGCACCGAACATAAGTCTCTGGCCTTCGAGTTCTTATGTCCTCCGAAGAAGAGGACGGATCAAAAACTAAACCAAGTGCTGCGTGTGCCGGTTCGGGTTCTTATGTCCCCCGCTGACGGAGCAAAGATGTATACCTCGCTGCCACCACGGGTTCCGGGTCTTGTGTCCCCCGCGGGCGGGGGTGGCCACGCGCTCCGCGTGGCCGGGGGTGGACTCTGTGGACTGCGTGGCCGGCGCGGGACTGCAGCGAACGCGTGGCTGGTTGGAGATCAGCGTAGCATTGCCGGGACTGGACTCGGGGAGTGCCATGCGCCACCAGACTCCGCACGGAGAATCCACCCCCAAATCGGCTGCCGCCGATTCACCCCCGCCAGCGGGGGACAGGGGTGCACTGCGTTTTGCTGAACGCTCAGACCTGCTAACTCATCTCCGTCGGCGGCGGACGAGTGCATCGCACCGGAATCCCCGGAGGTCCGGGGTCTTGTGTCCCCCGCGGGCGGGGGTGGACACGCGCCCCGCGTGGCCGGGGGTGGATTGTGTGGGCAGACCTCTGTGTCTGCCCATCCGGATCGCCCCTGCGGCTGGGTTTAAGAAGGGCAGACACAGGGGTCTGCCCCTACGCGCTGCGTAGCATAGATAAACCGGGGAAGCCCCCACGCTGCGGAAATCAATCCCGGCGTGGCCGGCCAGCCAGATAGCCCACGCGCTGCGACGGGACGCTATAGCTGCAAGCCAAACCCAAAAACCGTGCACTTAGTAGTCAAATGCGAGCACAGCTTGATCTTCTGTCCTCTTCGCTGTAGGCTCAACACAGACTATTGTGCTACGAGGAGATTTATTGACTATGGACGCTATTGAAGCTCTCAAGACCCGTCGCTGCGTACGATCGTTTAAGCCGGATCCCCTGAAAAAAGAGACTATTGAAGACCTCATCGACTGCGGCCGGCACGCGGCAACGGCTCGAAACGAACAGCCCTGGGAGTTTGTCGTTGTGACCGACCCCGCCCTGCGTAAGCAGATTGCCGACGCCACCGATTTCGGCAAATTCATCGCGAATGCCCCGGCCTGTGTCGCCGTCCTCTGCGCAGAGGGGAAGTACTATCTGGAAGACGGCGCCGCGGCAACGCAGAACATCCTTGTCGCCGCACGCGCTCATGGCCTGGGCAGCTGCTGGGTGGCCGGCGACAAGAAAGCCTACGCGGCGGAGATCTGCGCCCTGCTGGGCGTCCCAGAGCGCTACCGGCTCATCAGCCTCGTTGCATTGGGCTACCCCGCTGAGTCGCCAAATATTGAGAAACGCAAGCTCGACGAAGTGCTTCACTGGGAAAAATTCTGATCCCGTCGCCTCACCGAAGAAAAGCCGTTGGCGGACGCTCCTTCGGGCGCGGATGAGCGCACCGCCACGGCACATGCCCCCCTCCTGAGCGGCACAGGCGCCGCTTCCTCCCTGCGGCGTAGCGTGCGGCTTCCATCGCAGCCGTGAGGGCTCCGCTGTCTCTTTTCACCTCTGGCCCGGCAAGGCATCGGCTCCGTGGACACAAAACAGAACGGCCGCTTTCGCGCCGGGTGACGCGAAAGCGGCCGAGAATTCGCTATCTGGGTAAATCAGCTAGTCTTTAAGGGTAGTCACGATGACCGCGCGGCGGTTCAGTTTGCGATTCGCTGCGGAGTCGTTTGCTACGGCAGGCTGCGTCTCGCCGAAGCTCTTCGTCGAGATGCGGTCAGCGCTGATGCCAGCCTCCACCATATACGTCTTCACTGCGTTCGCACGACGGCCGCCGAGGCCTTCGTTGTACGCCGCTTCACCGATGTCGCAGGTATGGCCTTCGATCAGCACGGTGTCACCGGGCCATTCTTTCAGGTGCGCGACGGCCTTGTCGACTTCAGCCTTGCCTTCCGGCTTCAGAACCGCCTTGTCGAAATCAAACAAGATGTGGTTGAGAACCGGCGCGACGTGCGTCTTCTTCGGCGTTTCCGTGGGCGGCGGGGGCGGCGGCGGGGGCGGCGGTGCATCGACCGGTTTTTCCCATGTATGCATCACTTTGCCGCGATTGCCCCACATCTCGGTGTCATTCACATTCGAGGCGGGTTTGGTCGGCCACCACCAATAGGCTGCGCGCACCGGATCTTTCACCGGTTCCGGGGTAGCGCCGCTATTCCCCCACCAGGACAGGTCGTCCCAGACTTTTGGAGGCTGATAGATGGCCGCCGACGCTGCCCCTGACATGAGCACGACGCCGATGGTCAGCACGCCGATTAACGATTTTCTCATTGTGGTCTTCTCCTTCTCCGCTGTACAACCAATTACAAACCGTATTTAACCATACTCTTACGGGGCTGTCAAGCCGCCGGGAGGACGGTGTTCCCCATCAATTCAAGAGAGTGCACCGACCGTTAGAACTCCCCGGAATCTCCTATTTAAGTTTAACACAAAACCAACCACTCCACAAGATTTACCTTCACCCCAAAAACCGTGCGAAACCCTCTGTTTTCTGTAAACAACGGCATCCCGCCAGTTTACTTCCCAAATGGGCCGAAAATCCCGCACTATCAAGCTGGTACTATCCATCGGGAGAGCGCCTTGGACTGGGCGCAGCCCGCACCACTCTGCAGGCACTGAGTGGGCAGAGCGACGCGGCGACCGGCCTCGGTGCCGCCCTAGCGGGGTTTCTCGGCCAGCCACAAGCGGCTCTGGGGCGTGATAGCCACTTCCCGGCCTGGCGCGAACCCAGCGGCATCCGTCCACAAAGCCACTTCTGCGTACGGGTAGGTATCGCCCTCTCCCGTGTGAATCAGCATATGCAACGCAAACAGCAGACTGAACGGCGGCCCCGAGCGATCGTCGTCCGGTATGAAATCTTTGAGGATCAGCAGCCCGCCCGGTTCCAACGCCTCAAAACACTTCTTCACCAGACGCTGGTTGTTCTCCGGGCCATAGCTGTGGATGATGTTCGAGAGCAGCACGAGGTCGTACCCGCTCCCCAGCGCATCCGCCATAAAATCACCCGGGATAAACTCGATTCGCCCGTCAAGTCCCGCGGCGGACACTTGCGCTCGGGCAATATCGACCACGTCCGGCCGATCAAACAACGTGGCCCGCAGCTCCGGATGCTGGTTCACAAACGCAATGCTGTAGCTCCCCGGCCCGCCTCCTACGTCCAGCAACTGGCGATAACCGGCCAGATCGACGGCGTCGAGTATCTGGCGCGCGCTCATCCGCGCGATATCGCCCATACCCAGGATGAAATTTCGCAGGTCGTCCGGCGAGCGCCGCTCCCCCTGGAGATTCTTGTCGTCCTCCATGCGCACCGCCTCGCCCGTCCGCAGCGCGTCTTCCAGATGAAACCAGTTCATATACCCCGCCTTGAGATGCCGGACAATATTTCCCTGGTACGCCGGCGCTTCGGGCACCAGACAGGCGCTCGCAAGCGCTGTGTTGCCGTAGGCGTCGCCACGTTTATCCAGCAGTTCAAGCGCCACCAGTGCGTCGAGAAAGATCCGCGCACCCCGACGATTCCATTGCAGCGCCTCCGCCACCTCGTCCGCTGTCTTTCGTCCCGCCGTGAAATGCGAGAAGACATCCGCCTCTACCGCCGCATATAAGACTGCGGACTGCCGGAATGCCGTTGCGAGATCATTGATCCGCCCCGTGAATTCGCGCTGCTTGGCCATCAGTGCCCTCCTGTGTTTAGCTTCGAGCCCGGTGAGCCGGCATTGTACGAAGAACGCCACCCCTCTTCCAGAAACCGTTGACCCGGTGCGAATAATCCTGCCCTTAGCCGCTCAGATTCGTGATCTATACCTAGTATTAATAAATTTATGTCTTGATCAAATCGCCGTTTTGGGGCACAGATTGAAAACCTCGAGAAATGCCCGTATATTCGCCTGAGACAGCCTCGAGGTGCTGGATATCAGGCATCATGAGGAGAGCCTCTGCTCTTCGCTGGCAAGAGGGAGTCGAGATAACCATGAACATCGTATCGGCTTTTTTGTTCATCGCGTGCGGGGCATCCCCGGCCGCGACGCCCCCTGAAATCGCGCCCAGCCGCGAATTTGCCCTCGCGCAGCCGTTTCGGGCCGACGCATTCCACGGCGGTTTCTTCGTACATGACCTGAATAAAGACGGGCGCATGGACTTCGTCGTTTCGAGCGAAGGGCATGTGGGCGCGTACAGCCACAGCGGGACGAAAATGTGGGTCTGGGAAGGCGATATCCGCCTCTTCGAGTACATGCATCATCCCAGCGTGATTGCCGGAAATCTTGACGGCGGCGACGATGAAGAGGTCGCTTTTTTCTTGAAAGACAACAGTATCCTGGTTCTGAATGCCGTGACGGGAGAGGAGAAATACCGGCTTACCGAGCTCGGAAAGCCTGCGGCTATGGCCGTCGCAAATCTGCGCGGATTGGGCGACCGGGACATTGTGCTGCAGTATGATCTCCTCCATCTCCGGGCTATCCAGGGCGAAGACGGCGCGCTTATCTGGGAAACGCATGAATACAAAGGAATCGATCACAGCCCGATCCGTCTGGCAGACCTGGACGGCGATGGGCGGGATGAAGTCGCCGGCGCAGCGCTCATCGACCATGACGGGCGATTGATGCACGAATGGGTCTATGAAGGGCACCACGACTGGATTGACTCCATGATCATCGCCGATATCGTGCCCGGCGGCCCGCTGGAAGTCGCCCTGGCCGAGCAGGTCGGCGCGAAATCTTGTACGGTCGTGGTCAATCCCGAGCGAATGGTCTGGCGTGTGCTGAATCCTTGGAATTGGGAAGATCCGGACAAACTCGCCGTGGGAAACTTTGACCCCAGCCGGCCTGGCCTTGAAATCTTCAACCGCTCGTCCGGGGGCGATGGCACGGCGCCACGGAGCAAAGAGGAACCGTTTGCGCAGGAACAGGGCCCCTGGGTGCTCGACGCCCAGGGAGAGCTGATAGCCAAGTATTACCTCAACGACACGAAACCTGACTGGTGGACCGGGCGCGGTCTGGAAGAAATCAGCCGGATCGACTGGGACGGCAGCGACAAAGACTACCTGGCCGCCAAGGAACGGCACAGAGCGGGCGCCGGCGCGATCGTGGACGCCGTCACCGGGGAATTCCTGGCCATCTTCCGGACCCGGGCCCTGCGGCTCTACGTGGCGGATATTGAAGGCGACTCGCGCGAGGAAGTCATCGTCCTCGACGAATCCGGCACGATCAAGATCTTCACCAACCCCGAGCCGAACCCGCACCCGCCAAAGCCCAGCCTGTGGCGACACAATTGGTACCGGCGCCAGAAGCAAAACTGGGATTACTATTCCACTTCCTAGAGAAGTTTGGGCATAGCCCCGGCCGACGCCGCTGCGGCACAGCTTCATTTGTCATCGGGGGTGGAAACGCCCGGCGGTTTGCGCACCACAAGGCGGCACTGCCCGGATGGGCAGTCGATAAGATGGTATTCAACCTCGTACCCGAATTCGCGAATCAGCGGGGGGTACAATACCGGACAGTGTTCGCAGTACTTCGGGTAGGGTTTGATGCGTCCCTCCCGGAACACCTTCTTCGCTGACGGACAGTCGTGCATGTCGATCACGAACAGGTCGTCATAGAGGCTCATGTGATGGCGGCCGCCTTCCTCGCCCAGCGTATGCGCCCAGTAAGCGTACATACCTTTGAGGCCGTCCCGGGCGATGTATTCACGAAGATTGGCCAGGAATTCCTCACGGATGCCTTCCCAGAACTCGACTACTTTGGCGTACCCGTCGCGCTCCTCGAGATAGTGAAACAACTCGCTGTAGACATAGATGTAGTCGACGCACGAGATCATGGCCCGGCCCTCCAGAAACGTTGTACGCAGCGCCCGCCGTCCTGGTCATACTCGACGCTGCAGGCATACCCCGCCTCAGCGCACACGGCCTCGTTGACGATGCGGGTGTGCTCGCAGAAATGGCCGGCTATGCGGTAATTGCGTGCGCGCAGGTGGTGGATGGCGGGACAGGCGCGCACGTCGAGCACCAGGGTGTCGCCCTCGTAGCGCGTTTCAAAGTCGCCCTCTTCCAGCGTGAACACGGTGTCCCAATGCTCCTTGAGCGCATCGAGGCCGCGGCAGCGCAGCTCGTCGATCAAGGCGGCATAGACGGTCTTTGCGGCGCGGCTGAAGAAGTCCTCGAGCCCGGCCAGGCCGTATTGCTCCTCGAGAAATTGAATGCCGAAGCTCAAAGCCCCGTGAAAGTCTTTGTGAACGTTCGCCATGCTCTTGCTCCCGCCCGCAGGCTCGCCGGCCTACGGCAAAAAGCCAATCTCTTCGAGCGCCGTGCGCAGCGCGGCGAGGGTATGGTCTGGAAACGGCACTTTGGGCGCGCGGGGCGCCCCCACATCGAAGCCCATCAGCTGGAGGATGGCGCGCTCGACCGATACCCCGCCGGCCTTGAAACGGAACAGCACCTGGACCACCTGGTTGGCCCGCCACTGCGCTTCGCGCGCCTTCTTCCAATCGCCCGCCTCCACCGCATCATAAATGTCGACGATGGTCCGGGTCTGGTAATTGTAGGTCGAGCCGATGCCGCCGCAGGCGCCGGTGAGCAGGGCCTGCATCAGCATCTGGTCGTTTCCATTGAAGACGGAGATCCGGTCGCCCAGGGCATCGAGAATCCACCACAAGAGGAAGAGATCGCTATGGGTGTACTTGAAACCCACCAGATTCGGAATGCGCCGGACCACGTCCACAAACTGGTCGCCGCCGAGCGAATGGCCCGTCAAGGCCGGGATGTAGTAACAATACGTGGGTAAATCCGCGGCCTCGGCGATGGTCCGCATGTGCAGTTCAAAACCCTCGAGCTCTACGGGGTAATAGATCGGGGGAACGCTTGCGACGGCATCGGCGCCGGCTTTGCGGGCATCTACCGCCATTGCCGCTGCTTCATCGCTCGAAATGGCGCCCACATGGGCGATCACCTTGCCCTGGCCCGCAACTTCGCCCACCACCACGTCGAGCACGCGTTTGCGCTCTTCGCGGCTCATGAGAAAGCCGTCGCCCGTGCTGCCATTGACAAAAAAACCGTGGCAGCCCTGGTCGAGCTGAAATCGCAGCAGTTTTTTCAGCTCGCTCTCATTGACGCTGCCATCCTTAAATGGCGTCAACAACGCGGGGAGAATTCCCCGGATAACCGAGTGCGGATGCGACATGACCTGGACTCCTTCTTTCATCGCTCGTTTTCACCCGCCCGTCGGCGGTTTTCGTGCGGTTCCTCTGCGGCAATGGATACGTGGCCCGCGCTGCGCGGGCTCTGTGTACATCGCTTTTCCACGGGGGAGGTGTTCCTGGGGCAAAAACCCAACCTTCCACAATACGCTGGAAACGCGCCGGGGAACGCGCACTCGTGAGAGCATAGCACGGCCGCCCGGGAGATGACATCCGCCTTTTTGGGGTACCCATGGACAATCCAGCCGATAAAGGCATCCGACCAGGCCCGCAGCCGGCTGACACACCCAGGCGGAGCACCCAAAACACAAGACAAGGCCCATATATGGTATTTTATGCTTTACATTGACTATATATTGTATTATTCTCAAAGAAAAGCGCAAAGCGCACCAAACAAAACACAACATATAGTGGTCACGTGAGATGCTGGGGATACGAAGAACGCTCGGGGAACGGGCGACCGTCTGGGCGCTGGCAGCCGCCGTCGCTGCGATGGGATTGGCCGCCTGCGCGACGCGCCCGCTGGTGCTTCCGCAGGCCTATCCCGTGCCCTGCATCTGGCCGACGCCGCCGACGGCCCGCGTGATCACCTCGCATTTCGGGGAGCGGCGCAGCGCCGGGGGCGGCGCCTCGCGCTTGCACAAAGGCATCGACATCAGCGCCCCGAAAGGCTGCCCGATCTACGCCACGGCTGACGGCTTCGTGGCACGTGCGGAGCGCGATCGCAGTGGCTACGGAAAGCATGTCATCGTGAACCACGCGGGCGGGTACAGCACACTTTACGCACACTTGTCAGAAATCCGCGTTAAAGCCGGCGCCTGGGTTCGAGCCGGGCAGGTTGTGGGGGAAGCCGGCCAGACCGGACGCGCGAGCGGCGTCCATCTCCATTACGAAGTGCGCCATTACGGCGAGGCCATCGATCCGAGGCCTTTTTTACCCTGAGCCTCCTGGCTTTCCGCTGACTCGAAGACGCTGCGTTATGCGGGCTGAAATCCTGCGTTGAAGGCGTCGAGGGTCAAGGCCGGGTCCTTCGCCCAGGCCACCTGCGCCTGATAATTCCGGTCGGCCAGCAGATTTCCGAGTGCGGAGACTTCACCGTAGGTTCCCGCGAAATCGAACTCGAGTTGCACCAGGCCCGGAAAGACCCGGGCAATCTCCGCGACATAGTCCGTATCCGTTGTTTTGGTGGACGGGTTGAACCAGTGCAGATAGCCGTATTTGCGGTGCTCCGGCATGCCCGCGAACTCGTCGGGAAATCCGGGTCGTCGAACCATACCCGCGAGTGTGTATTCCCAGACCGTGCCCGGGTGCACGGCGTTCACATAGGGCATCTTCGGAAAGCCGGATATATCCTGACAGCCACGGTAGGTGCAATTGATGAAAACGCCGTCGGGTTTGGCCCGGTGCGCGTAGTCCATCAGGTCCCGCGTTGCGACGACCATGTCCAGGATGTTGCCGTCCGCCTCGAAGCCCAGGGCGGCGCGGGCGTCCGCGGCTTCGGGCGATGCATTGATCACAAAATCGCCCATTTCATAGTTGATCCCGGCGATTTTGAAGGTTTCGAGCATCCATTCCAGGCCGTCGCGCCACCAGGTCTGGTTCGCGGCCAGGGAGGGATCCAGCACAGGCGCTACCACGCGGCCCCCGCGCTCCTCCCGGGCACTCGAGGCGTGCTCCGGGTGCTCACGCAGGTACGTGTCCAGGTTGAAACGATGGTCGCCCTCGTAAAAATACCCGCCATACGAGCACAATCCTACGCCCGGCAAGATGCCAACCCCTCGATCTGCGGCGTATTCGCACAACTCGGCGGCGGCTTTCACTCCGCCATGGGCGTCGCGTAAAAACCCCCAAATGGTGATGCTGTGGACCCCGATCCGGGCGCAATAATCCACCAGCCGCTTAAATCCAACCAAAAACGACTCCGGCCGCTTGGGATAGATAAACTTCTGGTCGGCGGACGCCATGCGCAGGGAGATCGCGTCGGGTTCATCATCCCACGTCATGCGCGAATCCCAGCACCAGAGGTGGACGTGCAGCGGACGCACCGCAGGCTGCTCCTCCGCAGACAGACGCCGCCCCGAAACACCCAGCGCCGCGGCCAGCACCGCCCCGGAGGTTGCCGAAAAAAACTGCCGCCGTTTCATCAATTTCGCATACATAATGCGTGAGTATACTCACTATTGGAGCGTTTTTCCTCTTCGGGAAGCTCGCGCGCATTCTAATACTAAGTGCATAAGTGCACGGTTTTTGGGTTTGGCCCTTTTTCTGTGGCTGAGTCTTGAGCGAGGAGGCTATCCAGATCCATCCTGGTTACGCAGCGCGTAGGGCGTTGCCCATGTAATCCGGAAGGCAGCTGCGGGGACTGATTTCCGCAGCGCGTAGGGGCAGACCCCTGTGTCTGCCCTTCTTAAAGGCGAACGCGCAGGACTGGGGGCGCGCGTGGAGACGATGCGGATGGGCGACCGCGGGGGACAAAAAAACCCGAAATCGGCAGTGCTCTCAGCGCAGTCCTGCGCCGGCCACGCGATCCACAGAGTCCACACAGTCCACCTCGACGGCCCTGTCCACTTTGCCCACTCGCTCCACGTTGTCCAGTGCTGATGACGCGCGCAACACGTAACCATCCACCCCCGGCCGCTTCGCGGCCATCCCCGCCCGCGGGGGACACAAGAGGCAGAGCCCGAAGCCATGTGATGCAGGTCTCTGTCCATGCCACGCTACCGGAGGGGACAAGAACCCAACTCGAGATATCCAGATGCGATGCACTTGTCCCCGCGGGCGGGGTTGAGCCGTGTGCCGACGAGGACGTCGGCGCTCCCAGGGCGCCTGTCCCCCGCGGGCGGGGTGAACCGTGTGCCGACGAGGACGTGCGGCGCTCCCAGGGCGCCTGTCCCCCGCGGGCGGGGTGAACCGTGTGCCGGCGAGGACGTTGCGGCGCTCCCAGGGCGCCTGTCCCCCGCGGGCGGGGGTGAATCGGCGCTAGCCGATTTGGGGGTGGAGCTTTGCTGGTTAGATTTTTGAGGTGTGGTTTACAGCTTTCAGCGTCCCGCCGCAACGCGGGGGCGATCCGGATGGGCAGACACAGGGGTCTGCCCCTACATTCCGGAACGCTACCGCGTCAGTGTTGCTCCGCTACATTCAGGCTACGCAACTGCGTGGGGTTGCCCGTGTAATCCGGAAGGCAGCCGCGGGGACTGATTTCATTTGCGGACGCGGGCACCTGTCCCCCGCGGGCGGGGGTGAATCGGCGGTAGCCGATTTGGGGGTGGAGTTTTGCTGGTTAGATTTTTGAGGAGTGGTTTACAGCTTTCAGCGTCCCGCCGCAACGCGGGGGCGATCCGGATGGGCAAACACAGGGGTCTGCCCCTACATTCCGGAACGCTAGCGCGTCGGTGTTGTTCCGCTACATCCAGGCTACGCAACTGCGTGGGCGCTGCCCATGTAATCCGGAAGGCAGCCGCAGGGACTGATTTCATTTGCGGACGCGGGCGCCTGTCCCCCGCGGGCGGGGGTGAATCGGCGGTAGCCGATTTGGGGGTGGAGCTTTGCTTGTTAGATTTTTTGAGGTGTGGTTTACAGCTTTCAGCGTCCCGTCGCAACGCGGGGGCGATCCGGATGGGCAGACACAGGGGTCTGCCCCTGCATTAGAAAGACTCCCGGAAATAGTCGATGGACTAAACAATCGGCCAAAAAAACGCCTCGGAAACCGAATCCCCACGAAATCTTGCTGCAGAAACGGAAAATCGCTTTGCGTACATGTAGAACGTGAATGGGCCGTGTCTGCGGTCAATCAGGCTTGGCGCGCCGGAGATTGAGCGAGGGCGACAAAGCCGTCGTCGGAGTTTTCGAGGCGCTGGAGCTGAAGTCCGGCATTGCGGAGGAGATGGGCCATGCCGGGGTCGTCAGGGAGCACGTGTCCGCCGACGATGCCGCCCATATTTTGGTGGAACTCGTTAATGGCCTCGCGGCTTTGGCTGTGTAGGACGGCGAAGGAGCCCCCCGGCTTCAGGAGGGCGGCCAGTTCGGTGACCGCGTGCTGCTGGTCGAGAAAATGGGGAAACACGCTATAACAGATGACCCAGTCAAACGCGCCGCGCATGAATGGCGCATCGAGGACGTCCGCCTGTATCCAGGCAATGTGGAGGTCAGGGCAGCGCGCCTTGCCGTCGCGCACCATTCCCCGAGCCAGATCGACCGCGACCACCCGACCGCCCGGCGCCACGCGGCCGGCCAGCTCTCTCGCCAGCACGCCGGTGCCGGCCCCCACGTCGAGGATCGTCTGTCCTGGGGCAATGCCGAGCGCATCGACCATGGTTGCGAGCCGCTCCGCAAACGGCAAGGCGGATTCTTCGTCCCAGGTGGGAGCCAAGTCGCTGAAAAAAGCTTCGATACGGCGGTTCATGTCGCGTCGGTTCATCTGCGCCATGTGCTCATCCTCCGTTTGGGCGAGACTGCCAGCGCCACGGCGAACAGGAGCGACGAGGCGATGACGATCGAGGCGCCGGTGGGAAGGTCCCAGAAATAGGACCCTGCAAGGCCCAGCCAGCACGAAAACACACCGAAAGCCGCTGCCAGCAAAAACATCCGTTTGAGACTGAAGGTCAGTTGAAATGCGGCGGCTGCAGGGTTCAGAAGGAGGCTGTAAATGAGCAACCCTCCGACCGTCCTCAGGGAGACGGCCACGGTGGCGCCGGTTGCAAACAGCAGACCATAAAATACTACCGTGGCCGGATCCCCACGGCAAATGCCACGCGGCGGTGGCAGACAACCGCCTGGATCTCCTTGAAAAACAGCGTGAGCAGCACCACGAGCAGGATGGTCACAACCGCGAGATAGGCCAGATCGGTCGTGGATACGGTCAATATACTTCCCCAAAACAGGCTGAGGGCGTGTGTCTTCGCGCCGGGAGTCATCCCGACGAAGAGGAAGGCCAGCCCGAGCATGAACGAGAACACAATGCCCACGGCGCTGTCCGGGTTGAGCTGTCCCCGGTCGGCCAACGGCCCGACAAACGCAGCCGCCGCGAGGCTGAACAGCAGGGCGCCCCAAAGAGGCTCGAAGCCCAGCAGGATGCCGAGCATTGCCCCGGCGAACGCCGCATGGGCGATGCAGATGCCCAGCATCGACAGGTGCATGATCACAACGAAGACGCCCATCAGCCCACAGCTTATGCCCGCGCACAGCCCGGCCAATACGGCATGTTGCATGAAGCTGTGTTCGAGCATGGCTCCCATCAGACGAGAGCATCCGCAGCGGAGTTCCTGGCGTAGAGCGCCGCCAGCCGCGCCTCTTCGAGCATGGCCGCGCGCGGACCGCTGGCCCAGATCCGCCCCTCGCGCAACAGGACCACCGTCTCGCAGGTTTTGGGCAGCGTGGCCAGGTCGTGCGTCACGTAGAGCGACGTCACCCCGCGGGCGGCGTGGATCTCTTCAACCAGTGCCACGATCTCGGCCTGTACCCGCGGATCAATGGACGCGGTCGGTTCGTCAAAGAGGAACAGACGCGGGTCTTGTGCGACGGCGCGCGCAATGGCCACACGCTGATATTCTCCGCCCGACAAATGGCCCAGAGGCCGGGTGGCGAACGACTCCATGCCGACCGCCGCAAGCGCCTCACGCACGCGCGCGTGGTCGTCAGGACCGGGCCGGCGCAGCCATCCGAGGCGGCCGTAGCGGGCTACCAGGACCGTGTCCTGCACGGTGATGGGCAGGCGCCGATCGAGCGGCTCCGCCTGGGCGACGCGGCCCATCTCGGAACGGAGGCGGTGCCCTTCCCACAGGAACGGCTTTTTACCGAGCACGGTTACCTGGCCTGAAGATGGGCGGATCAGGCCGTTGATGACGTTCAATAGCGTGGTCTTGCCCGCACCGTTGGGGCCGAGAACGCCCACAAAAGAGCCGTGCGCGACCCGAAACGACAGGTCGTGCAGAATGGTTGCATGGTGCGCCGTAACCGCCACATTTTCCAGGACTATTGCATCCGATTGCATGAAAGCCGCCCCGGCTACGCCGCGGGCTCGTGGAGTTGCCGCAGGGCGTTCAGCAGGCGCTCCACGTTCTCCGCAACGGCCTGGTCCCACGTGTCGGTCTCGGGCAATCCTCCGGGGAAATTCGAGATGACCACGCACTGAGTTCCCAATTCGGCGGCCAGCGCCGTACCCATTTTTTCGTCGCCGCTTTGCAGATTATCAATGACGAGGGCCACCGCCTCGTCTTTGCTGCGCTGCACCAAGGCCTGCACAGCGCCCACGCTGAGGTCCTCCGACCGGGCGAAGATTTCGACAACTGGAAATCCGGCCCATTCGACCACCGGGGCAATCATCTCCTGGCAGATCACCGGCGTATCGGGCGCGCCCGCCGCGAGCAACTGATCCCGGAACGCGCCCCCCAGCTCACGCAGTTCAGCACAGCGTTGTGCCACGCGATCCTCTGTCTGGGCGGAGGCGAGTCCGCGGGTGGTCAATGCGGATGAGACGGCCTCCAGAGCTTGAACATACACCTCCGGAAGCATCCAGTTTCCAGGTACGGGAATCACAACGATTTTTTCGGAAGCAATGCCCGAGGCCTCAATAATTTGGGCAACGTTGGGCAGCACCTCCTGCCAGGGGTGAAGAAAAAGGGCGCCGCAATTGGCAACCCGGGCAACGTCGCCCGGGCGCATATCGTAATGGCCGGGACAGCCCCCCGGGGGCACCAGCACCGGCGGCGCCGCAACAGCGGCGTCCAAGTCCTGAATTGCGCATTGCAGCAATGCCGTGCCGACCACCACCGGAGCGCTGTGTTTGGCACAAGCGGAAAGTGCGCAGAGCACGGCCACGCAGCCGGCAAGCATACCGGGCCACGCGCGTCCGCAGCGTTTCCGTTGGCGATTATCCAAGACCATAATGGCCCACCTGACGGGGGATGCCGTAGTCGTTTTCGGCGTCGTCTACGATGGGAAACTGCTGGGGATAGCGTATGAAATTGACGTGGCCATCCATGTACAGGACATTGCAGCCGCCGGGGATGTGGTTGAAGATGACCCCGCCCGCAGCACTGGCGGAATCCGCGAAGCTGCCGTAGGTGTCGAACATGACGACCAATTCGCTCTGCGCCAGGGCCGAAGCCGCGGGATTGTTGATGTCGGTCACCGAGAAGCGTTCGATACCTTCACGCAGGCGAAGGACCTTGTCGCCACCGCCGTAGCCGGCGCCCACGATCGCGGTCCAGTCAAGCTTCCCGGGCAGGTCCAAATCGCCGCTCCAGTCTTTGATGGTAACCGGCATGGTCACCGGTGCGGCACCAACGGGAGAGACCGAACCCAGCGCGGAACCATGGCCCGTGGCGTTCCAGACTCCGTAAAATTCTTCCACGCTGCTCATGGCATAGCCATGATACCAATACGACCGGCCCAGGGCCGCCGCAAAAAAGTAGCGTCGGCTCACCGGGTCATCCGCGAGCAGCACGGCTTCGATGTGCTGCTCGATCGTGCCGTCAGGCAAGCGGGCCGCCACGTACGCGCCCGGCGCGTCTGCATCCGTATCCGACGGGCAATGAGCCACCTCCAGGTCGGTGACATACTCGGGGTATATTGCATCCGGGTCGGGCGAGGCGAACATGGGGACGCCGTTGGGATTGGAGAACGGCGACAGCGGCGGGAAGGCCTCTCCCGGGCTCTCGTTGGCGTACATCTTGTAGATCAGCCCCCATTGCTTCAAATTGTTCGCGCAACTGGCGCGGCGGGCGGCTTCCCGGGCGCGCGCGAGGGCGGGTAATAGAATAGCGGCGAGAATGCCGATGATGGCGATGACGACCAACAATTCAATGAGGGTGAATCCCTTTTGGCGCATGGAGCGGTCCTCCGACACAATTTGACGGTCCGGGAGAGTGTTACGATTCGAACTTTCGTAATACTTTAGCATTCCCAAGCAGATAAATGCAACCGCGCCGACGCTGCACCACGGGCCGTTTTTGGGCTGCGCCGCGGCTCGAGCACCCTGGGGGGGAGTATATTGGCGATCTGGGTGGTTAATCTGACTTAAACGGCGCTCTTGGGTATACTATTTCCAGGTGAAATAGTTGCCTGGGCAGCTTCTAGATTTTCAAAACGCGTGAGGTATCTGACGTGCGATTCAGCAAATGGTTTACGGGCAGTCTTGTAATGATTGGTGTGGCGGTGGCGCTTGGTTTGACATTGCTGAGCGTGAAGACGGCCCAGGCGCAGGCCCCGGAGGAACGGGTGTTTCGCGCGGGCGCGGCGACGAGCAACATCACCCCGCCGCTGGGCGTATCGCTCGGCGGCGCCATGCGTGACCGCAGCGCGACCCACGTGCGCGATGAATTGCACGCGCGCTGCGTAGTGCTGGATGACGGCTCGGCCCGCATCGCCCTGGTGCAGGTTGACAACTGTCTGATCCCGCGGCAGGTCTTCGATGCTGCCAAAAAGCTCATTGAAAACGAGACGGGCATTCCTGCGTCGCACGTATTGATGGCCGCGACGCACAGTCATTCCACGCCCACAGCGACGGGCATCTTCCAGAGCGATCCCAACGTTGATTATCTGCCGTTTCTGCAGCGGCGCATTGCCGACGGCGTCCGTCGCGCGGCCAACAACCTGGAGCCCGCGCGGATCGCCTGGGGCAGCGGCGAACTCCCCGGCGAGGTGTTCAACCGGCGCTGGTTTCTCACGCCGGACACGGTGCTCGAGAATCCTTTCGGCGGCCGTGACCAGGTTCGAATGAACCCCGGGCGCGCGAGCGAAGCACTGCTTGAACCGGCCGGCCCAACCGACCCGGAAATTTCCATCATCGCGCTTGAATCGATCGACAACCGCCCCATCGCTGTGCTGGCCAATTATTCCCTGCATTATGTCGGGGGCATATCCGATTCCCATGTTTCTGCGGACTACTACGGCCTGTTTGCTGACCGCATCCAGGAACTTTTGGGAGCGGACCGGCTCCAGCCGCCATTTGTAGGCATTATGTCCAACGGCACCAGCGGCGACATCAACAACATCAATTTCCGGGAGCCGGGCACGAGCCGGCAGCCCGGCGAACAGATGGCGCACGTGGCCCAGGCCGCCGCGGATGTCGTGTATGCCGCCTACAATCGTCTGGAATGGCAGGATTGGGTCGCCCTCGGCGCCATGACAAAAGACCTCGAACTCGGCGTGCGACTTCCCAGTGAGGAAGACGTTGCGCGCGCTCGCGATGTCGTTGCCGCTGCCAAGGGGCCCATCATGGAAACGATGGTGGAAATCTATGCGCGGGAGACCATCCTGCTGAACGAATACCCCGAGACCGTGATAGCGCCGGTACAGGCGTTGCGCATCGGCAGCCTCAGCATCGCGGCCATTCCCTGCGAGGTTTTCGCTGAAATGGGGCTTCAGATCAAGGCCGAGAGCCCCTTTGAAGACGCATTCACGATCGAACTCGCCAACGGATACTACGGCTACCTGCCTACGCCACGCCAGCATGAACTCGGCGGCTACGAGACCTGGCGCGCCCGGTCAAGCTATCTGGAACCCAACGCCTCCGAGGTCATCATGGCCGCGGTCAGGGACCTGTTCCAGCAGTTGCACCGGGGGAACAGAGCGAATAACCAGAACCCGGCCGTTTATCGCGCCCGGCTCAGCCGACCAGCCGGCCAAACCCGATCTCAGGGTTCGCGGGCAGGATGGGGCGCTTGCGCTCCGCCCGGCCGGCTTGATCCGGCCTGGGAGCGGCAATACGCCGCTAATCCGCCCTCTCAGCGCTGAAAAGCGGATTCATGCCACGCTGCGACGCCCTGATGCGTATTTTTAAGGCGTCTGCGCAGGCCATCGGGCTGGATTTGCGGCCAATCAAAGAATTTCTTGTCGCGCACCCCATTTCAGCAGATTTTCGACTATAATCAGATAGGACTGTATTTATTCTCATTCATGGGGAGCCGGGACGATGGCAGATCCTATCCGGAGGGGCTTGTCGCATCGAAAGAGCATTGCAGTTGCGGCCATATTGGCGCTGGTTCTGGCAGCACCGTCGCTGATGACCGGATATCAGCTCGATGACTGGCTGCATCATCTCAAATTATCCGCCCGGACAGCGGGTTCAGGCGACGACGCGGCCTCATCGGCCATGTTCTGCCTGGTCGACGGCGAGCCGCAGCATACCCGGCCGCTCGTGCAGTCGGGATTTCTGCCGTGGTGGACGCAGGATACCGTGCGGCTGTCGTTCTGGCGGCCGTTCGCGGTGTTGATGCATATTTTGGACCACCGCCTGTGGCCCAATTCGTATTTCATGATGCACCTGCACAGCCTGGCGTGGTTCGGACTGGCGGTGATGATGGCGGGCCTGGTCTATCGCAGGCTCCTGGCGCCGACCTGGGCGGCCGGGCTGGCGGCGCTGTTGTTCGCGATCGACGATGCCCATGCGATGCCCGCCGGCTGGCTGGCAGACCGCAGCGCGGCCATCGCGCTGTTCTGGGGATTGCTCGCGTTGTGGTCGCACATGCGTTGGCGCGAAGAGGGTCGCAACGAATGGCTTTGCACTGAGTGTTTCCTGCCTGGTATTGAGCCTGCTCTCGGAAGAAGAGGGCATTTCCACCTGCGCCTACCTCGCCGCCTACGCCCTCTTTCTCGATCCCGGGCGTTTGACACGCCGAATCGTGTCACTGCTTCCCTATGCCGGAACGGTGCTGCTCTGGCGCCTTCTGTACCAGGGGCTCGGGCACGGGGTCACGGGCTCCGCCTCCTACGGTGATCCGATATCGGCGCCGGGGAAGTTCGCATTGCTGGCGTTATGTCGCGCTCCCGTGCTGTTTCTCGGTCAATGGGGCCTGCCGCCCTCGGACCTTCATCTGGCCCTTCCTGGCGACGGGCAGTGGCTGCTGTGGATCGCGGGTGTGCTACTGTTCCTGGTGCTTGCCGTGGTATTTGTTTCCGATGGCTCGGAGTGATGCTCGAATTCGGTTCTGGTCCGTGGGTCTGGGGCTTTCTCTGCTTCCGGCCTGCGCGGCGCTTCCGTTCCGACCGGCTCTTGCTCTGGCCGGGCATCGGCGCTTTCGGCCTGCTGGGCCAGTACCTGCACGCGCGCGCCGAGCGGCGTGAACTCTGGAGATCGAGCCGACGTTGCACGCGTCCTTGCCCCGCCGCTCACCTTCCTGCTTGTTACGGTCCACGTGGTGCTTGCGCCACTGCTGCTGCCCATGCGCATTCTCGCGTTTGCGACCGTGGGCGACATCATCGAGGAGAGCGTGGTGACCGCGCCGCTTCCTCCGGGCGTCGAAAACCGAACGGTAATCTTCGCGAACGCGCCCAACGTGTATTTCACCAGTTATTTTCCGATCATTCGGCAGGTCCTGGCGCTTCCCGTCCCGGAACGCGTCCGCACGCTGTCGGCGAACGCGCCCTTGCCTCAGCCCCACGACATCGCCCGGATCGATGAAAAAACCTTGCGCGTGACCCCCCGTGGCGGATTCTCCTGGTACCTGATGCGAGACAATGCCGAGCCGTTTTCCCCTGGAGATACCATCGATCTGGGCGATATCCGGGTCGAGATCACGGCGGTAACCCGGCGGGGCCGCCCGAAAGAAGTGGAATATCATTTCGAGACGTCTGTGGACGATCCCCGGTACGTCTGGCTCGTATACAAGGCGAACCAGGGCCAATTCGCCCCTTTCCTGCCCCCGCCCCCCGGGACAGGTCTTCACAACCGACCCGTACCTGTGACGTGCGGGAGCCGTCGTCCAGGACTCAGACGATCTCCGGCAACCGGGCGATGAAGTCATTCCAGTGCGCAAAGATGTAGTCCGCAACGGTAGATTCGCCGTGCGTGGCGTTGTCGCCGGTAAACAGGGCGGCCTTGGCGCCGACGGAGCGTGCGCGCCGGCGATATCGGTGGGTTCGAGGTCGCCGATGTGGAGCAAATTCCGGGTCTCGACGCCCATGGCCCGCGCCGCCGTCTCGAACATTCGAGGTTGCGGCTTTGACACGCCCACCTCGTCAGAAAAGACCAGCGCGATGAAATGAGGTGTGAACTGGTGCCGATCCATCAACTGCTTCAGGGAATGGCCCGGGCTGACGCCGGTATCGGAAACCAGCGCGATGGGCACGGTTTTCCGCTGCGCGCTGGACCGCTTCAAAGGCACCATCGATGGGCACGGGGCTGTGGTGTACGATCGCGGTCGCAAACACTTCAGCCAGACTGGCGCCGGGCGGCGCCGAATCCAGCGTGACGCCAAGTTCTTTCGCGGCCAGGTGTACGGCGTCTTCCGGCCGGAGGGTGCGCTGCTCTTCGATGTGGTGCCGGCTGAATTCCTGCCAGACGGTATCCAGCGCGGCCTGGATGGCTTCGTGCGACGCACCGGTGGCCTCATGCACTGCGTCGACGCGGAGACTGCTGGCGCTCGTCCTTTTCCGCATCGCGAGAAAAAGCGTGCGCCAGAAGATCAAAGGTGATAGCTTTTACAGCCTTGGTTGTCATTCGCTGGCCTTTCATACCTGTTTCCGGTCTTCGGCGCTCTGCCGTGCCGGGCATGGCTGCAGCCATGCGGCGCGCCTCCGGGTTTCTTCCGAAGCGCCCCCAAAAAAACGACCGGCCTCGCTCCCGATGGCGGGGAGGGGAGGCCGGAGCAATCTCAAACCGTGCGCTATTCTTTTTTCTGTGCGCTCGCGCTGGCGGACGGGATGACCTCAAACTCCCCCCAGTCGTCCGCATCATCGACGCTCGCCTCGTCGCCGGACAGAGCCGCAGACGCTTCGGGAGCCGTCTCTACCTGCGCGGCCGACGCGGTTTCATCAGGCGCCTCGGTGGGGAGTGGACACGGCGGGGCTGCCGTCACTCGGCGGCGCCGTTTCTGTCGGCGCGCCACACCCCATGAACGACGCGCTCACCGTCAAAACCAGAGCGAGTATAAAAAATCTGTACATCGGTCGTCTCCTTACACCTATGTTGGGCTTGCCAACCTGGTTACCCGAATGGTTTCGCGCCATTCGGCCAATTTCTGACGCGGTAAGTCAGTCCCAGCGCATTGATTCCAGTGTATTAGCCTCGAAAGCGGCTGACGAACCGGCCGGGCATTGCCATTGCGCGTTGACGACGCCCTTTCCGCCGGAACTCACACACTCGTATGATATAACCCTCAAAGCACCGAACGCAAGCCGGGGTCAGCGCGCTCATTCACTTGTTTAGGACACGGAATTTGTCTGAAAGTATCGGTGTCCTGCGAAATATCGGAGAGGTCCGGGCGCCGCCTCGCCGGATGCAGGTCCCTAACCGGCCTCGGGCGCGATGGCCGAACTTCCACTGTGGTATCCGGCCAAATCGAGGGTGACAAAGCGGTAACCGGCATCACGACAGCTTGTTAGGACGGCGTCGCGGAGCCCGGGCTCAAGGAGCCTGGCAAAATCAACGGGGGTCGACCTCGATTCGGCACAAATCGCCATGATGGCCGGACGCGGTACTGGTGGAATCCGAGCGATTTGAGTGTTTCTTCTGCCCGTTCGACCGCTGACATCGCTTCACGCGACACCCGGATTCCCGTGGGAAAAGCGCGACGCCAGGCAGGCAAACGAGGCCTTGTCGGCGGTGGGCAGGCCACGGCGGCGGCCTCAATTCCCGGATTTCGTCCTTGGTCAGTCCGACTTCCTGGAGGGGCGCTGCCACGGCACGTTCTTTGGCGGGCCCGATGCCCGACCCGGGTCAGATCGAGGGCGTCTTCCGCGATGGCGCCGTACGTTGTGACCGTCACGCCTTTATCGCGGGCGTATTTCTCCATTTGCTGGAACAATTCCGTTTTGCAGTGATAACAGCGCAGCGGGCCGTTTTGGAGATACTCTTCGCTGTCAAATTCGTTGGTTTTGATCAGGGTGAGGTTCCAGCCGCGTTCGCGGGCCATGGCCTTCGCAGCGGCCAGCTCGGAGCGGGGGATGCTCGGCGAATCCGCGATGATCAGCTCCGCGTCTTTTCCCAAAACTTCGTGCGCGACAGCGGCGAGATAGGTCGAGTCGACTCCGCCTGAATAGGCCACGGCCAGGCGGCCATAACCGGAAAGGATCGCCTTCAGGCGTTCTTCTTTTTCAAAAGCGGGGCCAGAGACCCCAACGGCCGGCTCAGTCATTGAACACTCCTATGGCCCTGTCGCCCCGAATGCTGTCCACCCGCACGCGGCCAAATTTGTTCCGCAGCCGTTGTGAGGAACGTGCCGCCACCCGCACATAATTCCCCGTATACCCTTCCCACCAGCCGTCCTGTTGCTGCTCGAACAAGACGTCAATAGAGGTCCGAGACAGCGCTCGTAGAAGGCCTGGCGTTTGGCCGCGCTGAGGCGACGGATCCGGGCGCTGCGGCGATTGGCGAGCCCGGGCTCGACCTTGTCGGGCATGCGCTGCGATGCGGTGCCGTCGCGCTCCGAATATTTGAACACGTGGGCGTAGGCGATGGGCGCGTCGCGCAAGACGGCGCAGGTCTCCTCAAATTCCGCGTCAGATTCCCCCGGCATGCCCACGAGGATATCCGTGCCGACGCAGAGGTCCGGTACACGGCTGCAGGCGGCTTCACGAACTCGACATACTCACGGCAGGTGTATCTGCGCTTCATGCGGCGCAACACGGTGTCGGAGCCGGATTGCAGGGGGAGATGCAGGTACGGCGTCAGCGCGTGCGCCGGCTCGGCCATGCGCTCGAGCAGCTCTTCGGGTACGGTGGTCGGCTCGATCGAGCTGATACGGATGCGGGCCAGTCCCGGCAGCTCGTTGAGGCGGTCGACCACCTCGACAATCGTGTGCCCTTCCCAGGTGTAACAGCCCAGATTGACGCCGGTCAGTACGAGTTCTTTGGCGCCCCGTGCAATCAACGCCCGGGCCTCATCGACAAGGTTGTCCATCTCGCGGCTGCGGCTCCGCCCGCGGGCAAAGGGGATCACGCAGTAACTGCACAGGAAGTTGCAGCCGTCTTGAATCTTGAGGTTGGCGCGGCGCTCGGTGGGCGCGTCGCCGGCAAATTCGATCGTAAAATCGTCTCGCTGAATGCGATCACGAACCACCAGGGGCGCCATGTTTTTCCCCTGCCTGACGAATTCGAGCAAGTTCATTTTTTCCTGGTTGCCGCAGATGAGGTCGATGCCGTCGATCGCGGCGAGCGCCTGGTATCCGGTCTGCGCATAGCAGCCGAGAACGGCCACATACGCGTGGGGGTTCGTGCGGATGAACGCGCGGATCAGCTGGCGCGATTTGGCGTCGGCTTCGCGGGTCACCGTGCAGGTGTG
This sequence comes from Candidatus Hydrogenedentales bacterium, assembly GCA_050950105.1. GTDB lineage: Bacteria > Hydrogenedentota > Hydrogenedentia > Hydrogenedentales > SLHB01 > UBA2224. Next base: position 112,440 of record JBMNGZ010000002.1, read on the forward strand.
AACGACCCCCAGTTCAGCAGGCTCGCCGAACGGCACAAGCTCGTAGCCTTCCCGGCGGAGCAGCTCCGCCAGGATGCCGCTTTCAGACTGGTTCAGCCGGCAACCCAGCGTGTGGATAGCCGCCCGCCGCCGGCCCGATCGCGGCGCGGCATCAGTTCTGGTTTCGCGTTCAGCCATGGCGCCCTATGCCGCCTCCCCGCTCATCCCCACGACCCATTCAGTCAACAGGCGGACACCGTATCCCGTCGCGTGTTTCGCGTCGAGATAGGGGATATGTTTGCCGCCCCACGCGGTTCCCGCGATGTCGAGATGCGCCCAGGGGGTATCGCCCACGAAATGCTTCAGAAAACAGCCTCCCAGGATGGCGCCCGCTTCTCTCGGCGGACCGATGTTGCAGAGCGCGGCATGGGCGCCTTCGAGCAGTTTACCGTACTCGTCCCAGAGCGGCAGGCGCCACACCCGCTCCCCCGTGACGGTCCCGGCCGCATCCAGGGAGGTGGCCAGGGCCTCGTCATCGGTCATCAATCCCGCGGCATAGTGCCCGAGCGCGACGACGCAGGCGCCGGTCAACGTGGCCAGATCGACCACGAGATCGGGACGATGCCGATCAACGGTATACGCAAGCGCGTCGGCCAGGATCAGGCGGCCTTCCGCATCGGTGTTGTGCACTTCGATGGTTTTGCCGTTATACGCGCGGACGATATCGCCGGGCCGCTGCGCATGTCCTCCGGGCGCGTTTTCGCAGGCGGGAATGACGCACACGACGTTAAGGGGGGGACGAAGCGCGGCGATGGCGCGAAACGCCCCGGCCACAGCCGCCGCGCCGCACATGTCGAACTTCATCTCGTGCATGCCCTGGCCGGGTTTCAACGAGATGCCGCCCGTGTCGAACGTGATGCCCTTGCCGACCAGCGCGACAGTCTGCGTCGCCGATTCCTGCGTATAGCGCAACACCGTCAGCGTGGGCGGCTCCACACTGCCGCGGGCGACCCCGAGAAACGCCCGCATTCCAAGCGCTTCCAACTGGTCGCGGTGAAATACCTCTCCCGTGCATCCCGCGTCTTCCGCCATTTCGAGCACCGCACCCGCCAGGCGCGACGGCGTCATGTCGTTGGGCGGGGTATTGGCGAGGTCACGCGCCCAGTTGGCGCTTTCGCAGGCAAGCCGGGCCTGTTCGCAACGGCGCATTACGGCCGGCGCTTCTGATTCAAGCACAACCGTGATGCTCTCCACTTGCGGCGCGGCCGCTTCGCCCGGTTTGTGCTCCTTGTACGAGTCAAAGCGGTACTGGCCCAGCAGGAGCCCTTCGACAACACCGTGGGCCAGCTCCGGTAAAGATGCCGCGTCGAACACGACCTGCACCAGCCGGTGGGCGCTCAGCGTGGCGCATCCCTGGCCCGCGGCACGGCGCAACGTCTCCGTGCTGCAAGCGTCGCGCTTGCCGAGACCCAGAAGCAAAACGCCCTCGTATCCATCGCCGGCTGAAGGCAGGAAATGGACTTCCTCCGCTTTGCCACGCACCAGCCCCTTTTCGTGCCAGCGTCCCAGGGTCCGCGCATCCGCTTCGTCGAGCAGGGGAGACGCGACGGGAAAGGTATCCTCGAACACGGGCAGGGCAAGCGCGCAGGGGGCTTCCGGGAACGCAAACTTCGCGCGAGATGTCACGTTGACGATCATGTGAATTCATACCTCCAGGGAACGAGTTGGTCCAGTCGGACGCCCGCCAGAGGCGGACAGGTCGAGCAGGCGTTCCGCTTCAAGCCAATGACTGCGGTATCCGGTGATTTGCACCGGAACCAGGTCGCCGATCTCCAGCTCAGCACCGGGCACGGATACCGGCCGGTACCCTTCCGTGCGTCCGTTCATGACACCCTGCCGGCGCAGGTGCGCGCCATCGATCAGCACGTCATGACGCGACCCGACCAGCCCGCGCAATTGTTCTTCGGTAATGCGTTCCTGCAGTTCGAGCACGCGTGCCAGGCGTTCCTCTTTAACCTCGCGGGGGACGTCGTCCGGCATCCCGGCCGCGCGCGTGCCGGGCCGAACTGAATACTTGAACGCAAACACCTGGGAGAACCGCACTTCATCCATAACGCGCAGCGTGCAGGCAAATTCCTCCTCGGTCTCTGCCGGAAATCCCACGATGATGTCGGTGCTAAGCTCGAGTTGCGGATTGATCGCGCGCATATAGCGCACCTTCTCGAGATAGTCTTCGATCGTGTGACGCCGGCGCATCCGCTCGAGCACGCGGTCGCCGCCCGCCTGAAACGGCAGGTGCAGCTGATTGCAGATGACCGCGCGCTCCGCCATCAAATCCGACAGGCGATTGTTCCAGTCGTTGGGATGCGGCGACGTGAAACGGAGCCGCAACAGGCCATCGAGACGCGACACGGCGTCCAGCAGCTCGTAAAATCCCGCGCCGTCCGCCGTGTACGAATTCACGTTCTGTCCCAGCAGCCAGACCTCTTTCGCGCCCTGTTCGAGCATCATGCGGGCTTCGCGCAGAATGTTGTCCATCTCGCGGCTGACCTCGCGGCCCCGCGTGTACGGCACGATGCAAAACGAGCAGAAATTGTCGCAGCCTTTGGTGATCGCGATGTAGCCCTTGCATCCCTCGAGGGCGACCTGCTCCATGCGCTCCTCGGGAATGAAATTCCGGACCTTCTGCCGGCCGGACAGCCATTCCGTGTTGAGCACGCGTTCGCCGCGCTCGACCGCCGCGATCATGTCCGGCAGTTCAAAATAATTGTCGGGCCCGAAAACGAGATCCACGCATTTCTCGCGACGAAGGATCGCCTCGCCCTCCTGCTGGGCGACGCAGCCCGCCACGCCAATGATCAGCCGGGCCCCGTCCTGTTTAAGGCGGCGCAGACGGCCCAGGAGGCTGTAGACCTTGTTTTCGGGGTTCTCCCGCACGGAGCAGGTGTTGATCAGCACGACATCGGCCATTGCCGGGTCGTCCGTCATCCCATACCCTGCCGATTCGAGTATTTTCGCCATCCGCTGGCTGTCATGCTCGTTCATCTGACAGCCGAATGTCTGAATATATGCGCGTTTCGCTGGCATGTTCCGCGACAATCCCAAAAGCGTTCTTACTGCGCCGTGAATGACCTTTCCCGGACCGGGCCGAAGTCCGCACACTCCGGCAGATCAGCATAGCATACCGCCAAAACACGCGGCATCCTGGCCCTGTACAGACGAAATCGCCTTTGGAGCCGGGGAGCCAGGCCGTCCACGTGCCAGAAGGGTGAGGTCAGGGGGCCTTGTGGTGGCGGTACCAGGCCACGAAACGGCGGATGCCCTCGTCCATGTCGATTTTTGGATTATAGCCGAGCATGCGGCGGGCCTTTTCAATGTTGGCGTACGTGATGTCCACATCGCCGGGCTGCAGGGGTTTCGCGTCAATGATAGGCGTTTTGCCCACGTGCCTGCCGATCAGCTCGATGAGTTCCTGCAGGCTGGTGGTCCGGCTCTCGCCCAGATTGAAAATCTCGTAGCGGAAGGGCCGGTCGATCGCCTGCACGACGCCATCGATGCAGTCGTCAATGTAGGTGTAATCGCGGCGGGTGGAGCCATCGCCAAACCGCGGGACGGGATTTTCGGCGTCGATGAGCCGCGTGAAGGCGTGGATCGCCATATCCGGCCGCTGGCGCGGCCCGTATACGGTAAAAAACCGCAACAGGGTGACGTTCAACCCGTAGATATGGCTGTAGACGTGGCCCATAAGCTCGTTCATGCGTTTGGTGGCGGCATAGGGACTGATCGGCCGTGATACCGGGTTGTCTTCATCAAACGGCACGTCGGTGCATCCGCCGTACACCGACGAGCTGGACGCAAACACCAGGTGCGACGGGTTGAACAGGCGGCAGGCATCGAGCACGTGTTGTGAGCCGATAACATTGACCCGGTGATAGAGCGCAGGGTCCTCCAGCGACGGACGCACCCCCGCCCGCGCCGCCAAATGCACCACCACATCCGGGCCGGCGCCTTCCATCAACGCCATCACGGCCGCTTCGTCGCAGAGGTCGATCTCGTGCAGGGTAAATCGTTCGTTCGCGAGAGCCCCCGCGATGTTCGCCCGTTTAATGGCCGGATCATAGTAGTCGTTGAAGTTGTCCAGCCCGGCAACGGTATCGCCCCGCGCGAGCAGTCGGTCCGCGAGGGAGGAGCCGATAAATCCCGCCACCCCTGTAATCAGCACATGCGCCATGCCTGCCGTCCTTCCTGATCCACAATCCCCCGCTCTGAGCGCCCGGCCGCCTGCCGGCCCTGGGCACTCGTTTGGGCGGGAGTATACTCCAATCCGCGAGTTGTCACCGAGTGATTTGCAGTTTATTGTAGCGCCTCATTCATATCCCCAGCGTGCGGCTTAGGCAAAGATGCAGACCGTTGCACATGAAGGCTCGAATAGCATCTGGATTAACCCACTGCGCCGTTGTTTCATCATAGCCGGCGGCTCATTTGTCAGTTGTGGGTTGTTGCCGAGCAGACTTGCACAGCGGCGCTCTCTCTCCGTCATTTTCGGGTATTGCCTGGGCACGTCGCCATATCCTTTGTCTTTTGTCAGGCCTGGGGATTTTTGCCATGAGATTGGGAGCTGCAAGCCACACCTAAAAATCCAGCCTCAAACTCCAACCGCCAAAACTCCACCCCCAAATCGGCTGCCGCCGATTCACCCCCGCCCGCGGAGGACAGGTACCCTGGGAGCGCCGACGTCCTCGTCGGCACACGGTTCACCCCGCCCGCGGAGGACAGGTACCCTGGGAGCGCCGACGTCCTCGTCGGCACACGGTTCAGCCCCTGCGCGCGGAGGACAGGTACCCTGGGAGCGCCGACGTCCTCGTCGGCACACAGTTCATCCCTCGCTCGCGGAGGATAGGTACCCTGGGAGCGCCGACGTCCTCGTCGGCACACAGTTCAGCCCCTGCGCGCTACGCAATCTGGATGGACCGGGATAGCAGCCCCCACAAACGCACACTGCCCCTCGCCCGCGGCCGAGGCCAGCGTCAGCGTTGTTTTCGGCAGATACGCGCTGTCCGACCCGGTGGCCACGACTTCCTGTAGTATGTACTCAAGCGACTTGACCTATACATCTTCGGCTGCATTATTCAGGCGCTACTTGGGCTTCATACATATCTCTGCACCGGTATTCCATGTCATACTTCTCATAGATCGCCCTCAGTTTCTCTTCCACACCGGGGTCCAAGCCCCTTTTGTAATGCCATGGAATATTGTACATCCCCAAGCGCGCGTGCGCGGCAGTATCGAACATACTTTCGAAGGCACTCAGATCCTCGGCAAGGCCCTGTCCCGTGGCAAACGTGCGAAGCGCTCTGTCACTCCCCGAGAGGGCGAGACCTGCCAAGGCGGCGTACCTAAGAGTACGGATAATTTCCTCTCTTGACTCGGGCGTGTCGGCAATTGCCCCAATCTGAATGGGCGGATCTGTTAGCCAGGTTTCCTTACTTTGGAACCAAAATAAAATGTCAAGTGTCTTGTCACCGCCATCATAGCCCAACGCATACAAAAGACCGCTGATTCTGTCGACGTCATCTTGTGTCTCAATTGGACCCTTCATTTGGTCCTCCACGAAGCCAACAAGCCATTTGCTGGAATCAACATCCTTGCACAGGGCTATCCAGTTCAGCACCGTCAATCGCGAGATCCCAGATCTCCAATACGGACGGCGCTCGAATCGTAACTCGTCGATCAGCACGATGGTTTTCAGAAATGGGAAGAGACCGAAACTGGTCTGCTCAAAATACTCAACATAGTCCTGGCGAGGGGGATAAACGGATGAGCGACTTAGCTCGAATGCCAGTACGCTCGAATCCGGCTCTCTCAACCCCGCTTGAATTGCCATGTCACGCACGCGACTCGTGAGATGATCCTGCGCGACAACCTCCTGTATCTTCTCGCGGTCGAACTCTGAGTAGGGGACAACAAGGCTCAAGAAACAAAGAACTAGGACCATCTTCGGCCACCTTTCCTGGGGCGCTGCTATCGTAGTGCCGTTACATCGCCTGGGCAAACTATGTCAATACCTGGTTTTTCTCCTCCAACGTGGGCTGTTGTACGGTCTCGGCGAGGCCGCGCAGGCGGCCTTCGGCACAGGAGGTCTCGATCGAGGTGGTGTCGCGCAGGCCGCACGGCAGTGTGCCCTCCGGCAGGCAATACCGCGTGCCGCCCCGCGGGTCCGGCTCCGTGTACATCGCATCCGACAGATCGCCCACCGGCAGGCACGAAAACGTCACATGCGAAGACGGCGCGACGGTGACGCTCCCGTAGCCCCGCTTCGTGGCCTTGACCACCGGGTTCAGGTTGCCCAGACGAAACACCTCGCTCTCCTCAGGGCTGCCGTCAATCAGCGTGTTCGGCGCATGCCACGTCTTGAACCACCGCGTATCGCCCCGGACCTCGACCCGGGTTTCGCGGCGCTGCGCGCGAAACCTCGCCGGATTGAGGCGCGCGGGCGGATCTCTGGCGAGAAAGAAGGTGTTATTGGCCTGGAAAGGTGGTGTTTACCCAGATATGTCTCGCAGATGAGTCCATCGTTGCGCCCCTGTTGATGAAACTTCTGCCAGTTCTCGTTTTCTTATAGCTGCTGTCCAGAATTATGTCAAGGGACCTTCATATTGGGTCCATATTCTACGTACACTAGTTTTATTTTTCAGGCAGGGACGGAGGTTTTTTTGCGCTCGCCGGCGCCGGCTGGCGTGGACCCTGAGGGCCGCGTGGACCGCGTGGCCGTCCTCCGGTTGTAGGGGCAGACCCCTGTGTCTGCCCATCCGGATCGCCCCAGTGGCTGCGTAACTTGGATGTACCTGGGCAACCCCGACACGGCATCGTTCCGGAATGTAGGGGCAGACCCCTGTGCCTGCCCATCCGGATTATGCGCGCGCCCATCCCCACGCATCCGCCCATCCCCTGGCGCTCGCCCTCCGGTTGTAGGGGCAGACCCCTGTGTCTGCCCATCCGGATCGCCCCCGCGGCTGCCTTTAAGAAGGGCAGACACAGGGGTCTGCCCCTACGCGCTGCGGAACAGAGATAAACCAGAGAAGCCACCGCGCGTCCACATAACCTGGAGGGACCGGGACGACCCCTATGTGGCCGCATAGTCCTGCGCGGCTGCGTTGAAGAAGGGCAGACACAGGGGTCTGCCCCTACGCGCTACGTAACAGAGATGACCAGGGAAGCCCCCGTGTCGCGACGGGACGCTGTGAGCTGCAAGCCACACCCCAAAATCCAACCTGAAAAACTCCACCCCCAAATCGGCTGACGCCGATTCACCCCCGCCCGCGGGGGACAGGTACCCTGGGTGCGCCGACGTCCTCGTCGGCACACGGCTCAGCTCCGCCCGCGGAGGATAGGTACCCTGGGTGCGCCGACGTCCTCGTCGGCACACGGTTCAGCTCCGCCCGCGGAGGACAGGTTGCACTGCGTTTTGCCGGACGGTCCAACCCGTTCACTCATCTCCGCGAGCGAAGCAAGTGCGACGCGCCTGAATCTCTCCAGTTCGGATCCTTGTGCCCCCTGGTAACGTAGGATGGACGGAGACCCGCGTCACATGGCTGCGAGTGGTCGCCGGCGACTGCAATCCGACCTCAAAACTCCACCCCCAAATCGGCTAACGCCGATTCACCCCCGCCCGCGGGGGACAGGTGCGCCGCACATAAGTCTCTGGTCATCGGGCTCTTATGTCCCTCGAAGAAGAGGACGGATCAAAAACCAAACCAAGCGCCCCGTATGCCGGTTCGGGCTCTTGTGTCCCCCGCGGGCGGGGGTGGCCGCGAAGCGGCCGGGGGTGGACAGGCCTGGGCCGTAAACGGCTGCCCACGGCCACAGAAGATGAGAACGTGGACCACATGGACAGGGGTGGACCATGTGGGCTGCATGGCCGCCCTCCGGGTGTAGGGGCAGACCCCTGTGTCTGCCCATCCGGATCGCCCCAGTGGCTGCGTAACCAGGATGTACCTTGGCAACCCCGACGCGGACGCGTAACCAGGATCTACCTTGGTAACCCCGACGCGGACGCGTTCCGGTGTAGGGGCAGACCCCTGTGTCTGCCCATCCGGATAGCCCCAGTGGCTGCGTTAAAGAAGGGCAGACACAGGGGTCTGCCCCTACGCGCTGCGGAGCATAGATAATCCAGGGAAGCCCCTACGCGCTACGTAACAGAGATGACCAGGGAAGCCCACGCGCGTCCACAGAGGGTCTGCCCCCGCGCTGCGGAGACTTGGATCGATACAGGACGGCCCCCGCGGTTGCCTTCCGGATTGTAGGGCCTGCCCGTACATATGCGGTGCGTGAGCATACGGTCTGGCCGCTGAGATTGCTCGGCGCGGCCTGCCCGTCCCCGGGCGCTGCGTGAGGCGAATTCTGGAATCCGCGGTGCGGTTTCTTGTATGCTCACGCCCGTTGTTGAGGGTGGTTCATGGCGCGCTGTGATTGTCTACGCGCGTGGCCCTGGGGTCGTTTTCCGCGGCGGTTTTTTCAGCCGTTGCATGCTGAGCCGCGCGCATGGCCCACCCGGAAAGAGCGAGAGCGGCCGGAAACGGCGCCGGGGCACGAGAGGTATCATGGCTGGCACGAAAGAGATCATTTTGTCGGGGATTCGTCCGACGGGTCGTTTGCATTACGGGAATTATTTCGGCGCGATCCGGAATTTCATCGACCTGCAGTCGCAGGACACCATTTGCTACTATTTCATCGCGGATTACCATGCGCTCACGACCATCACAGAGCACGAAGATTTCTATCAGCAGACCCTCGAGATGCTGCGGACTTACGTGGCCTGCGGGTTGGATCCGGCGAGGTCGGTCATTTACCGTCAGAGCGATCTTCCCTGCACGGCGGAACTGGCGCTGCTGCTGGGGATGATCACCAATATCGGGTTTCTCGCCCGCGGCACCACCTACAAGGATAAGATGGGCAAACTCGAGGAGGGGCCGGGAGGCGTCGACGGCAACCCGCTGTCGTATGGTTTGCTCGGCTATCCGGTGCTGATGGCGGCGGACATTTTGATCGTTCGGGCCAATAAGGTGCCGGTGGGCGATGATCAGCGCCAGCATCTCGAAATGGCCATCGACATCGCTCAGCGCTTCAACAGCCGCTTTGGGGAAACGCTCACGCTGCCCGAAGGGATCGCGCGCAACGCCCTGCGCCTGCCCGGCCTGGACGGCGGAGCGAAGATGGGCAAGAGCGAGCACAACACGCTTGACCTGCTCGACGATGCGGCCACGGCGCTGAAAAAGATCAAAGCGGTGCCCACCACGACGGATCCCGAGCCCCTGGGCTGCGACAGCGACCATCCGGACGACGTTATTCCGCGGATGCCCAACAGCGTGGGCGCCCTGTACCGCCTGTTGAATCTGCTGGCGCCGGAAGCGGTGTACCTGGATTTTGTTGAAAAATACCGCCGTGGCGAGAAGTTTTACGGCACGTTGAAAACCACGCTGGCGGAGTATGTGTCGGCATTCAACGCGCCGATCATTGAACAATACAATGCGCCCGGCAACTCCAATGAGGCGGTCGAGGAATTCCTGCGCGAGAACGCCAGGAAGGTCACGCCCGTGGCGCTGGACACCGTCGAGGCGGTTCGTGCGGCCATGGGCATCGGCCGCAGCCTCTACCGGGCGTAACGCGGTCAGCCGCACGGGAGGGTTACCATGCACATCCTGATTGTCGGGGGCACTCGCTTTCTGGGTGCGGCGGTGGCCCGTGAACTCGTGGCCCACGGACACCGGGTTTCGCTGCTTCATCGCGGAATGACCTCTGGAAACGTGCCGCCCGAAGCCGAGCAGCTCCTGGGCGACGCGCGCGACCGCGCCTTTGTGGAATCGGTGCTCCAACCCGGCCGCTTCGACGCGGTCGTGGACACGATCCTGACCTCCGACGACCTCCAGTGGTACCTCCCGCTGCTCCACCAAACCGTGGGCCAGCTCGTGCATTGCGGATCGACGGGGGTGTACGCGCCAATGACGACGGTGCCCGCGCGCGAATACGATCCGACGCCCTGCGCGCCGGAACTGGGAGGGTTCGCAGAAAAACTTGCGCAGGACCGGGTGATGCTGGAGTACCACGAGCACGCGGGCTTTCACGTATGCTCATTGCGTGTGAGCAACGTGTTTGGCGCGGGCGACGTGCCGCTCGACATCTGGGGGGCGCGAAATCCGCAGTATTTTCAACGTTTGGTCGATGGCGAAGAGATCTGGCTCCCTGGAGACGGCACGACTCTGTTGCAGCCCGTGCATGTGGACGACCTGGCGCGGGGGTTTCGGGCGGCCGTGGAAGCCCCGTCCCGCACAACCGGGCAGGTCTTTAACCTGTCGTCGGATCGGGCGGTCACGTTGACCCGATACGCTGAACTGGCCGCAGAGCTGCTGGGCTCAAGCTCCATGTTCCGCCGCGTGCCCATGGAGGAGATCCTGGCGACAGGCCGCGCGAACGAGGCCGGACTCCGCTTCCTTTGTGAACATATGTGCATCGACAGCTCAAAGGCGGGCCGTGTGCTTCATTATGAGCCGAAAGTCTCCGTGCGGGAAGGTCTTCGAGACAGTCTCCGCTGGATGATCGACACGGGGCGGCTGCGGGCTGAACGGCCTGTATAATCCCGCCTTTCCATTCGCAACCAATCGTGATAGACTCTACTTTGCACATCTTGTGCAGAAAAGGCTGCCAGATCACATGAAAAACCGAACTCTGCAGGTCGCGTATATCCTTTGCTCGACGTATGACGACGACGGGTATCCTCTGCGTTTTTACCGGGGGATTCTTCCGTCGAACACGCTGAACTGCCTTCGTTCGCTGACGTTGGACGTGGCGGCGAGCGGCGCGCTGGGCGACGATGTGTCCGTCCAGGTATCCATTTACGACGATACGGTCGAGCCGATCCCGGTGCGGCGCATCGTCCGGAAACTCCGCCGGCGCAACACCGAGCTTCTCGTCGGGCTGGTCGGGGTGCAGTCAAACCAGTTCATCCGGGCCACGGATCTCGCCGCGCAGTTCCGCGATCTGGGGGTGCAGGTGGTAGTGGGAGGATTTCACGTCAGCGGCATGCTGGCCATGTTCGATGACGTCACGCCGGACCTTCAGCGCCTGCTCGACCTGGGCGTGTCGCTGTTTCAGGGCGAAGCGGAGGCCCCGGACGCGCTGGCCGGTCTCTTGCGCGACGCGCTGGCCCGCGAACTGCAGCCGATCTACCGTCAGACGGAGTATCCGGTGTTGACCGATTCGGGCGCGCCCGAACCGGACCTCGATTATCTCAAACACTTCAAATGCAGTTCGATGGGGACGCTCGACACGAGCCGGGGCTGCCCGTTCGGCTGTTCGTTCTGCACGGTCATCAATGTCCAGGGGCGCCGGCTGCGGAGCCGGTCGGCCGAGTGCATTCTCCAATCGATCCGCACGAGTTACGAGCGCGGCATCAACATGTGGTTTTTCACCGACGACAACCTGGCGCGGAGCCCGGTCTGGGAGCAGCTCTTTGACGGGCTGGCCGCGATGCGTGACGAGGGGATGGACATCACCTTCATGACGCAGGTGGACACGCGCGCGTACGCCATTCCCGGCTTTGTCGAGAAAGCGCAGCGCGCGGGGTGCTACATGGTGTTCGTCGGGATGGAAAGCGTCAATCCCAAGAACATCGAGGCGATGGACAAGCGCCAGAACGACGTCGAAGATTACGCGCACATGGTTGAGGTCTGGCACAAGGCGAACGCGCTGGTGCACGTGGGCTACATCATCGGGCTGCCGGACGACACGCGCGAGTCGGTCCGCCGCGACATCGAAACGCTCATGAACGAGGTGAAAGTGGATGAGGCCTCGTTTTTTATGCTGACGCCGCTGCCGGGTTCTGCCGACCACAAGCGGATGGTGGAGGAATGCATCCCGATCGACGCGGATCTCAACAATTTTGACAGTCTTCACGAGACATTCGGGCATCCGCGCATGTCACCGGGCGAATGGACTCTGGCGTATAAAGACGCGTGGGAGACGTTTTACAGCAAGGAAAACCTGGTGAATGTGCTGTTGCGCACGCCGCGGGTCCGGTACTGGCAGATGCTGTGGATCGGCATGTGGTACCGCTACGCCACGCTCGAAGGAAGCCATCCCATGTTCACGGGCCTGCTGAAACGCCGCGAACGCAAAGCGCGCCGGCCGTCGTTCCCGCGGGAGAGCGTGCCGCGTTTCCTTTGGCGCTGCGTCAGAGAGACCGCCTGGACGCTTCGCACCTATGTGCAGATCTTTTTTGAATTTCAGGAAATCTGGATGTTGACCCGCAAACCGGATGACCCGAAATGGGCCACCCTGGCCGAATTGCGAGGAACCTGGGCCCGCCTGCAGGGCCGTCTCAGCGAATCCAGCCTGAAAGGCCGCTACGACGTGGCGGCGCAGGAGATCCGGGCGACGCTCACGTCGGCCGCTGAGCGGCTGCAGCAATTGAGCGACAGTTCCCGGGTGCACAGCCGCCGGGTAAGCAAGCGCCTCGCAAAACAGGCCGAGGACATCCGGCAGTACCTGAGCCGCTTCGAAGTGCAACTGCCGACCTGGCGGTCCATCGCCGATGCCGAACGTTTCGTGGCCGATTCGCTCGTAAAGCGATACGAAGAACTGGCGATCCGCCACGTCGCCCGGCGCAGGAAGTTCAATGCGTACCGGCGGGACGTGATCGCCCGGTTCAGGTCCTGGCGTTTTCTCACGCTCAATGTATTGCTGCTGCCGCGCCTCTTCGTGGCCGAACTGCTTTTTGGCGTGCGGTTCATGTTCAGCTTCCTGACCCACGCCTGACGCTGATGGGCCGGTGGACATGGGCGCGCCGCACCAGACTATGAATTACCGTTTTCTGGAACATACCGCGGATGCGCGGGTCGAATGTACCGGCGGCACGTTTGCGGAACTGCTGGAGGCGGCCGCACGCGCGCTGCTCGCCGTGGCGTTTCGGCGCGTGCCAAAGCACGGCGAAGAGATCCAACGGTTGGTCTCGATCAAGGCGGACGGCCCGGAAGACGCCGTAGTGCGGTGGTTGCAGGAACTCATTTACCTTATGGATGTGGAACGGCTTGCTCCGGCCCGGTTTGATTTTCGTCAAGCCAGCGCCCAGTGCATCGAGGCCGTCGTGGAAGGCGGTCCCTATCAGCCGGAAGACCGCCAGGACGAAGTCAAAGCGGCCACGTACCACGGAATGGACGTTCGGCAGACCGAAACCGGATGGCGCGCAGAAATCATCTTCGACCTGTGACAACTCAGTGAGCACCCTGTCGTGGCAAGCATTGAATTGAAACAAATCAACGATTATCTCTGGGAAATCCCGAAGCGGGGCAAGATGCGGGTGCCCGGACGGATCTACGCCGATCGGCAGCTCATCCGGAAGATCCAGGCGGACAACGCTGCGACCCAAGTGGCGAATGTGGCGTGCCTTCCGGGCATTGTAGGCTATTCGCTGGCGATGCCAGATGCACACTGGGGCTATGGCTTTCCCATTGGCGGCGTCGCGGCCACCGACCCCGACAACGACGGGGTGATCTCGCCCGGCGGTGTTGGCTACGACATCAATTGCGGCGTGCGGCTGATGACGACGAACCTGGACTACGGGGAGCTGCGGGCCCGAATGCGCGATATCGTGAATGGCCTGTACCGTGATGTCCCTTGCGGGGTGGGCTCGAGTGGCGCTATTCCCAAACTCAGCCCGAAAGACATGCGGCAGGTACTGACCAACGGCGCCGCCTGGGCCGTCGAGCAAGGCTACGGCAGTCCCGAAGACCTCGCCCACACCGAGGAACAGGGGCGGCTCAACGGCGCCGATCCCGGGGTGGTGTCCGACCGCGCGAAGAGCCGGGGCGAAGACCAGCTCGGCACGCTCGGCTCCGGCAACCATTTCCTCGAGCTGGGCCTGATCGACCGCATCGTGGATCCGGACGCCGCGGCCGCGTTCGGATTACGCGAAGAGCAGGTCACGCTCATGATCCACAGCGGCAGCCGCGGGCTGGGATACCAGGTCTGCGACGATTTTCTCCAGGTGATGATGCGTGCCGCCGCCCGGTACCGGATCGATCTGCCGGACCGCCAACTGTGCTGTGCGCCCGTCAAAAGCCAAGCGGGACGCGATTATCTGGCGGCGATGGCAGCCGCGGCCAATTATGCGTGGGCCAACCGTCAGATCATGATGTATCTGGCGCGGGAATCGATTCAAAACACGCTCGGGCATCCGCAGCTTCGCTCAATATGCGCCTGGTCTATGACGTCTGCCACAACATCGCCAAGTTCGAAATGCATGAGGTCGACGGCGAGCGCCGCCGCCTCTGTGTGCACCGAAAAGGAGCGACGCGCGCGTTTCCGGGCGACCGCGAAGAGGTGCCGGCGACCTACCGCCATGTGGGTCAGCCGGTGCTTGTGCCGGGAGACATGGGCACGGGCTCCTGGATCTGTGCCGGCACCCGCAAGGCCATGCGCGAAACTTTTGGAAGCGCCTGCCACGGCGCGGGGCGCGTCATGAGCCGCACTTCCGCGCGCAAGAGCGGAAACGCCGCCACCCTGTTGCGCGAACTGGAAGAACAGGGCATCGTCGTGATGGCGCGCAGCAAAAAGACCGTCGCGGAGGAAAGTCCGAGCGCCTACAAAGACATCGATGCGGTGACGGCCGTACTGGACATGGCCGGGATCGCGCGCCGCGTTGCACGCATTCGGCCAATCGGCGTGGTGAAAGGCTAGAGCCCGCACGGAGCGCCGCGCATCCCCTCCCCTGGCCATTCGGAATACCTTGTGCCCGAGGACTGTTTTCGCATTGGTGAGTGGCGCAGTACGAAATCAGGGAGCGGGAACAATGAGACACCTGCATGTCGTAACGCGTGAACGGTCGGTGCGTCCGGCCGCTATCGATCCGAAACTGATGACGCCTGGACTACCGTTTAAAAAGGATGTTCTCCCGGGGCCACGTTAATAGAGCGTGAGCCGGTTATTTCCGGCCGCGGGATATCGAGCGGCCGGAAATACAAGCAGGGGTCGTTCTTCGACGGCCCAACGGCTTACTGGGAAGGAAGCGGAGGCGGAACGGCGCTCACGGGTGCGGGCTGCACCTCCACGGTGTCTGTAGAAATCGCCCGTAGCACCTGCGCGTAGCTGCCCTGGGTAAGGCCTTGTCCCTGGGTGACGGCATGAAAGGTCGAGGGCTCCGTCTCTTCATCTGCCGCAAAGCGAAGGGCTACGGCGCCCTGACCAATGCCTGCCCCGGGAATGGTGAGCGTGATGTAGGCAAGGCGGCCCACTGCATCCTGGGCGGTCCACTGATTTTTCTGTTCTTCCCGGGCTTCGCGCCGCTGTGCCAGCCACAGCTCGAAGCAGAAGGCGATCGCTCCTGCAAGCAGGGCGAGTGCTTTGACGCGGGTAAACGTGATAAGAAAGGTGAGCGCAAGGCCGGACAACCCGAAGACGGTCAGGGTGACCACCACCGTCCGGAAGGAAATGGCCTCAAGAAAGTTGTGTCCATTGCGGTGCGGCCGGTGGTGCACGGCATCGATCATGTCACCCACACTGAATGCGAAAAACCGTTTTTTCCGTTTGATCGTCAGCTCTTCACCGATCACCAGCAAGGTCATCATACTTCCGACCAGACCCAGCAACACATAAATTGGAACCCAGTCACGCATTATTTGCACCACCTCTGATGTTTTTCCCAGGGCCATGGGGCTGTCTGAAACTGACGGGGGCGGACGACTTTTTCGTCGCGCCACCTGGCATAGCAGGGCTTCGCCCGCAGCTTTCTAAGGAACCAAAAGCACTGCCCGGCTGACATTACAGCCGATGGAGGCTTTTCCTGGCCCGTTCAAATGAACCGGTTTCTTATCTAAGATCTATTCTTTAAGGGAGGAAGAAGTTCCATATTCTTTCGGGCTGGGTCACTGCGACAATCGGCAGGATAAGACACGGAGGGGCAGCAGGCCGCTACCGGTGGACAACGGGCTGGCCGTGAGAACCTTTACGCAACGGAGGCTTGCGAAAAGGCCGTACCCTGTGCTTCCTGGCGAAGCTTGGCTACGGCTTCCGCTGCACATTCGGGGCAGTAGCCATAACTGATGCGCACCAGGGGAGACAGAGCGCCTTCCGCAGAATGCCACCGGTCTTCGAGGCGGATTCTCTTGCACACACAACATTGAACTTGCATTGCCATCGCTTTCCCATCCTTGTCATCGCGGCCATCCCGGCCGGGCTGTTTGCGCCTTTACAGGAGCATTTCGCGTGCCAGACGACCGATCTCAGGCCTTTCGCCCGGTTAACTCTTTACAAACACGCGGGTTGGGCGGAAAACCTGCGCTCCTGGCGCCATAGGGGGCCCCTCACGTTCGAGGCCTGGGGCGCGGAAAAAGATGCCGGGGTGTCAGAATTCTGGCGACGAAGAGCGTTTCCTCTTTCAAATGAGGCATTTCCGGCGGTGTATGGCGTGAGTGATACGGCACTTGCGGCTTGAAACTCAAGCCTCATTCAGAGTATACAGTGTCAGGAAAAGAGCATCTTCCAGAGGCATTGACCAATTCATGATCGTACTTACCGGCGTCACGAAATATTACGGGGCCATTGCTGCCGTCGAAAACGTGACCTTTTCCGTGGAAGCGGGGGAAGTGATTGGCTTTCTGGGGCCGAACGGCGCCGGAAAGACCACGACCCTGCGCATTCTTACGGGATTTACGGCGGCATCACGGGGAACGGCGAAAATCGCCGGGTTTGACGTCAACGACCATCCCATTGAGGTCAAACGGCGCGTAGGCTATCTCCCGGAAAGCGTTCCGCTGTACCGGGAGATGGTGGTCCGCAAATTCCTCGGTTATGTTGCGGAAATTAAAGGGTTGCGGGGCAAAAAGCGCCAACATGAAGTGGGGCGGGTCATGGAGCGTTGCGGTCTCTCGCATATGGCCGGACGCACCATTGGCAACCTCTCGAAAGGGTACCGCCAGCGGGTGGGCCTGGCGCAGGCCCTTCTCGGGAATCCGCCCGTGCTGATCCTCGATGAACCGACGGTCGGGCTGGATCCCCGGCAGATTGTCGAGATCCGGGACATGATCAAGGGCCTGACCCAGGAACACACCGTCTTGCTGAGCACGCACATCCTTCCTGAAGTCGCGATGGTCTGTGAACGTGTGGTGATCATTAACCAGGGCCATATTGTCGCTGAGGACAGCATGGCCAATCTGGCGGGCGTCAGTGGCGACAAACGCATTTTTGACGCGGACATTCTGGGCGATGAGACGGCGGTCCGGATCACCCTGGCCGGCGTGCACGGTGTGCGCGAGGTGGCGGTCGAATCCAGCGGTTGTTACCGCATCACGACTGACCCCGACGAGCGAATGGGAGTGCTCCTGACCACCGCGCTGGTGCGGGCCAACCACGGAGTCGACAACCTTCGTGAACGTACGCGCACCCTCGAGGACGTCTTCATCGAAGCCATCGGAGCCGATGAGGGCGATGCGGCATGAGAAATACCTGGGCGGTCTGTAAACGCGAATTTGTCTGTTTTTTCATCACGCCGGTGGGCTATGTGGTCACGGGCGTGTTCGCGCTGATCTCGGGGATCGGGTTTGCGGCCTCGTTCATCGGCTACGCCCGTGCGACGCAGTCGCCGACGGCTTACGGTTACACGGGCGTGCCGGACTTCGAGGAGACGCTGTTGAGCCCGTTTCTGGTGTTTTGCGGCCTGCTGATCATGTTTATTGGCCCGCTGGTCACGATGCGGCTGCTGGCGGAAGAAAAGAACCGTGGGACTGCCGAGCTGCTGCTCACGCACCCGCTCCGGAACCGCGAAATCGTGTTTGGCAAATACGGCGCGGCGCTGGGCATGCTGTTGGTCATGATGGCCGTGGTATCGATTCAGATGGCCGTGGTGTGGTATTTCGTGCCCCATGTCGAACCGGCGGTGCTGGGCTTCGGAGTGGTTACGGTCTTTCTCATGGGTGCGGCCTTCCTCAGCATGGGCCTCTTCGTCTCCGCGATCACCCGCAACCAGGTGACGGCGGGCACGGCGACCTTTGGCCTGTGGTTTGTGTCGTACGTGCTGGGTTCGCTCAGCCGGGATCTCCCTGACGCGATCGACCTGCCCGAGAACTGGTTCCCGGGGGCGATGCGCGCGGCCGGTTTCGGCTATAGCCTCTTTCGCTCGCTGGCCACGGAGCTGCCGTTGGATGTGCACGCCCGGGACATGGCGCAGGGCGTCCTGCAGCCGGAGGATATCGTCTACTACCTGCTGTTCTCGGCGTTCTGGCTCTTTTTGACATTGCGGGTCCTGGATACACGGTTATGGAGAGCCTGAGCCGGTGAAAAACGTGCGCACAGTCTTTGGAATCCTCGCGCTGGCGGGTTTGGCCCTGGGCCTGAACGTGCTGGTGTTCAAACGCGACCCCTTCACCTTCTCGGTCATGCTGCCCCTGTGTTTTGGGTTCCTGAGCGCGGGCGGCTGGGTCGCTATCGGCGTGAGCCGCATGGTCGAGTCCATTGAGCGCGGAAAAACGGTGAACACCCTGAGCGCCATCGTGGCGTCACTGGCCTTTCTCGGGATCTGCGTCGTGCTCTATGCGTTCGTGCGGCACGCCGGGTTCTCGTGGGATCTCACCCGCGAAGGGCGGACGCCGCTGTCCGAGCAGACGGTGCAGTTGCTGCGCGGACTGGACCGGGACGTGGCGGTCTACGGCATATTCCTGAAAGCGGGCGACCGCGACGTGCAGATCCGCAGCGAAAAAGCCCGCCGCTTTCTCGAACGTTGCCAGCATTATACCCGCAATCTGAACGTTGAATTCTTCGATCCCGAACAGAACGTGCTCAAGCTGGAGGACCTGGAACTCGGGACCCTCTCGCCACAGGGCGCGGTGGTGCTCAAATGCGGCACGCGGCGCAAGATCATCAACTTCTCGAACGTCAACGACCGGCTTGAAGAAGGCGCGTTCACGCAAGGGTTGATCTATGTGGCCCGGGATTCGGTGCCGAGATTGTATTTTCTGACCGGCCACGACGAGCCGCCGCTCCCGACCCTGTCGGAATTGACGGCCCGGCTGGCGGAAGAGTCGTACGAGGTGGAGGAATTCGCAATCAACGTGCTGGATCCTCAGATCCCGTCCGACTGCAACGTACTGGTGATTAATGGCCCCAAAGGCGACCTGCAACTTCCCGAAGTCAAGGCGATTCATGAATACCTGCAACGCGGCGGCCGCATGCTGGTACTTCTGGAGCCCTGGCGCGTCATCTCCACCGGTGTGGAACACTTTCTCCCCATGCTCCGGCAGCATTACGGCATCGATGTGGGAACCGACATCATCCTGTCGCGGGCGAAATCGCCGCAGGAGATGGTGCTGGTGGTTTTCACGCCGAACCTGGGCCTGATTGGAGTGGACGCGCCGGACATTCCTCGCCGGGGTTCGTACAACGAGGAACATCTCATCACGCGCGGCTTTGACCAGAACATGGTGTTCTCGCTGTCGCGCAGCGTCAATCTCCTGCCGGAATTGCCTGAGGGCGTGATCGGCGATGTCCTGCTCTACTCACTGCCGGGCACGTGGGCGGAGACCAATCTCAACCAGCTCTTTGATGAACGCAAAGCCAATCTGGATGAAGGTGACCTCAAAGGCCCCGTGGGGGTTGCGGTGGCCGTTACCGCACATACCGGCGTGCAGGTGGCCGATAGCGACCGGCTGCGCGACACCCGCATCGTAGCGGTTGGCGACCAGGATTTCGTCTCCAACGACAAGATCCGCATTGTGGGCCATTGGAATTTCCTGCTCAACAGCCTGGCCTGGCTGACAGAAACCGAGGAACTGGTGGGCGTGCGGCCCGCGCGTCAGGAAGACCCGCCACTGCGCCTGACGCCCGCCCAGGACCGCGCGATCGCCTGGATCACCATTCTCGGGGCATTTCAAACCATTGCCGTCATCGGCGTGGTCATTTATGTGTTGCGGAGGAAGTATCAGTGAATCCGCGCGCCGCGATAGCTCTGCTCGCCGTGTTCACGGTCTTGTGCGGAGCCTACTGGCTGATGCTGCGCCATGAAGAGAGCGCACGCCAGACGGAATTTCAGGCGGGCCTGTTGTTTGACTTCCAGGTGGATGCGCTCCGGCAAGTCTCCATCCAGGTGGAGGATCGCAGCCCAACGGTGGGCGTCACGGACGGCGATGGCCACTGGCGGATTAGCGCACCGTATGAACTGTCGGCCCAGAACGAAGTATGGACCAAGGTGGCCGCCAATCTCGCCGAACTCTATCGGGAGCGCCTCATTGAGGACGCCCCCGGAGACCTCGCGTCGTATGGACTGGACGATCCGCGCCTGCAAATCGAATTCACCACCGCGGATGGCAGTTCCCACCGGGTGGTTTTTGGCAAGATCGGGCCGATGCAGGTCAACCGGTACGCGCAAATTGACGGTGGCCAGGTGATACTGGCGCCCCACGCGCAGTACGAGCAGCTCAACCGGCAGCTGCTTGACCTGCGGCAACGCTATATCTTTGACACGGGCCCCGAAGGCATCACGCGCATTGAGTTCGCCCGCATCCGACAGCCCGAGGAGGAGGAGGCCAAACCCGAAGGCCCGTATCCGATTGAAGAAATGGGTGTGGTCGTTGTCGAACAAGTCAGCGAAGGCCAATGGCAGATGCTGGAGCCGTTCGAGGCCGGCGCCAACACGGAACTCGTGCTGGGCCTGGCCCGGGAACTCCAGTTCGCTGTCGGCCAAGAATACGTCGACAAACCCGCCAGCCTGGACGAGTACTACCTGAACCCGCCCGGCGCCCGCATTACCATCTATTCCGGCCCGGACGGCACCGCACAGACCCTGCTGATCGGCGGCGGAACGCGCACCAACGACAAACCGATGTTGTTCGCGAAACGCGCCGACGCCCCGACCGTCTTCCAGATCGACGGCGCCTTGTACGGGTACTTCCCGAAAACGCCCGACGCCTACCGCGAGAACCGGCTCCTCACCCGCAGCGCGCTCGACCTCGAACGCATCGATTATCAGACGGGCGAGGTCAGCGTGACTCTTACCAAAGGCGAGGATAAACGCTGGCGGCTCGCAGAACCGCTGCAGGAACCCGCCGACCAGGAAATGATGTCGGGGTTTATCTCCGCCCTGCTGAAAGTCTACGGCGAATCGTTTCCGCCCATTTCGCTGGCCGAAGCCGGCCTGGCGGAGCCCGCGATTGCCCTCAAGCTGACATTCAAGGACGATAACGCACCGGTGCTGATTCGAATCGGAAACGCAACGGAAGACGGCCAGCAGCATTATGCGACGCTGGACACCGGGGTCATCACGCTGGTGGCCTCTTCGCACGTTCGAGCGATCACCCGCGAACTGTTCGATTTCCGCGAGAAACGCATTTTCAAAGTGGATGCCAACGCCGCGTCGCGCGTCAAGTTGCGCTTCGAGGGCGAAGATTACACGTTCGCGAAAGGGCGACGCTGGACGATCGAAGCGCCCGAAGGGAAGGTCTGGGACAGCCAGGATGACGCCAAGGCGCTGCTTGAGGCCGTGGCCACAATCGATGCGTCAGGCATGGCGTCGCTGACAGCACCCGACGATCTGGCCCCGTACGGGCTCGATGCCCCCTTGATGGAATTGACCATAACGACGTCCAATGAATCCGGAGGCGCGGTGGATACCGGACCGCTCCGCATCGGCAACCCGCTGCCCGACCCATCCTACCTGCGTTTTGCGACGGTCGAGGGCCGTCCGGAAGTGTTCCATATCAACCAGTCGGTCATCGACAAGGTCCGTGAGGCTTTGAAGGGCGTCCGCGACCGCTAACCCGGCCGCAGTAGTTGCGGAGCAGTCCTGCGCGCGCTTATCCGCGGGGGCCTCAGGCGGGCTCTCGGGGCGGTCTGCCGAACGGGCAGGCTATGCGGACTTCACGGGCTCTCCCCCCACGGCTCACGCTTCTGCGGAGTATTCCGCGCCAGGTCGCCAATCCGCTCGCTCCGATGGGCCTGTTCCCGTGCTGACCCCAGTCCCCGCCGTATGGGCGCTATTCTTTGATTTGGCGTTTGATGTCGATGATCTCGCCCTTGAAGATATCGACGACTTTGGCGATATGGGGGTCTTTCAGGGCTTGCCGCAGCATCTCCGGGCTCATATGCGTGGACGCCGCGGAGGTTTGGGTCTGCTGGGCAGGCCGAGGGGTTTTCGGGGCCTGTTCAGCGGCCCGCGTTCGGTAAGCAGTCAGATTGCTCGTCACCTTCTGCAGGACACGCTCGACTTCGGCGCGGCTTTCCGGGCGCTCGAGGTAATCGCGGGCATTTTGTTGATCGCGGGTGAATTCGAGGAGGATGCTGCCGTCTTCAAGACCAGCCGGGGACGCCTGGCCGAGCCAGATGCCCAGATTCAGGTTCTCGGAACCGGCGTGCTCGGCCACGCGGCGCCACGCCTCACGCAAGTTGGCTTCCGTAACCGACAATCGGGTCGCCGCAACGGGGGATTCATGCTCGGAAGTCTGCGCCGGAACCGGAGGCGGCGCCGGCGCGCGTTTAGGGGGGCTGGATGAGCCCTTGCGCAAGCCGGCCCGGGCGGATGCCGGCGGCGGCGGGCTGGCGGCGGTTGGGCCCAAGCCGCCTGCGCCCAGCTGAACCAGTTTCTCCAGCACGGTGTCGAGCGACACCTCGGCGGCTACCTTCGACACGCGGATCAGCAGGGTCTCGAGGGCAAGCCGCTGCGCCAGCTGCGAGTCGAAACCCTTGGAGAGTTCCGCGAACTGTTCTATCAATTGGATAAGGCGGAGCAGCGTGAAGCGGTTTGCCCGCTCCTGCATTGCGACAAGCTCGTGTTCGGGCAAGGCCACCAGTTCCCGGGCCTGGGCCTCCGCGGTCTTGCACACCAGCAGGTTCCGGAAATACCGGATGATGTCCTGAACAAACTGGGAGAGGTCCTTGCCCGTCGCCACGATGTCCTCGACGATCTGGAGCTGCGCGGCGATGTCGCTTGTCCAGCATGCGCGTCGCACAGCGCGTTGAGCTGCTGCCCAGTCCACCAGGCCCAGCACCTCGAACACGTCCTCGAAGGTGATCTCCTGGCCGCAATACGAGATCAACTGTTCCAGGATGCTCTCGGCATCGCGGATGCCCCCGTCCGCCGCGCGCGCGATGGCCAGCAGCACCTCGTCGGAACAAGTCACCTGTTCCTGGTCGAGGATGCGCCGCAGCAGGGTGCAGATGTCGTCCTGGCCCACGCGGCGAAAGTCGTAGCGCTGGCAGCGCGAGATGATCGTGGCCGGCACCTTGTGCGCTTCCGTCGTCGCGAGGATGAACACCGCATGGGCAGGCGGCTCTTCGAGCGTCTTGAGCAGCGCGTTGAACGCCGATCCGCTCAACTGATGCACCTCGTCGATCACGTAGATCTTGTAACGCGATGAGGAGGGCACCAGACGGACATTGTCGCGGATCTGGCGGACATCGTCGACGCTGTTGTTGGAGGCGCCGTCGATCTCAAGCACGTCGATGTTGCGGCCCGCGGCGATGGATACGCAGTTCTCGCAGGTCCCGCAGGGATTCGCGGTCGGGCCGGGGGACGACAGGCAGTTGAGCGCCTTGGCCAGGATGCGCGCCGTGGTGGTCTTCCCGATGCCGCGCGAGCCGATGAACAGGTACGCGTGGCCGATGCGCTGATTCTCGATGGCGTTCTGAAGGGTGCGCGTGATGTGCTGCTGGCCCACGACCTCGTCAAAGGCCTGGGGCCGCCACGTTCGCGCCAAAACCTGGTAGTGCCCTTCCGCCATGACCACCCTCGCCTCCGCGGCCGCACGCCCCTGGCCTGCGGCCGCTTCCAAGTGCCCCCTGTGCTTGCGCCAGGAAAACAAAAAATGCCCGCGCACCCACCGTCGAACGCTTACCCAGAGCGGCCACGGGGCCGTTGACTCGGGCCAGGCGTCCCTACAGCACACGAGAAGAACCGCCTGCGGCTGCTTCCGTCAGGACCTGACCGGGTTCAGCAGCTTCCCGTTGAGTAGGACCCAGCCGTCAGCGCCTCGTACCCCGCGCCTGACCAAAAGGTAAGACGCCCTCGGGTGGGAATTCGACCTCGCTAAAGCGGATTGCGAGTGCAGGACACCGCTAACTTCCCGTCTAGCGCGGGCAAACTCAAAATCTGCGCCAAAACAGCGTAACACTCACTTTAGCATTCATCGCCGGGGCCAGTCAATTTACCCCCGGACGAACCCTTCCCCCGGTATGGGTTCGCGGAGGCCCGGTCCCCGGGATACGGGGGCCTCGCTCCAGTTGCGCCTGCCGCCCGACGGGGATATGCTGACCCCGGTTGCGCGATTCCTGCCTCAGCGCGGTCCGCTGAGCCCGCGCGGGGACTATCCATGGCGAGAAGGAGAGGCTACCCATGAAAACGCACCTGTTCCTGGCCCTTTCCGTGGCCGTCAGTCTGGGCATTTATGCGGCCGAGCCGACGGCCCTCAGCGTGTGGGCGCCCCCGCCGCTGGCCAAGGTCTTGCGCGACGCCGTTCCGCCCTCCGAAGGGCCCGGCCCGCTGATTATCGAAGGCGCCCGCAACGAAACGGCCAGCGCGCAGGCGGCCGTGCGCCCCGCCGCGGATGTGGCGGCCGCCCGGGCATCGATCTCGGACCTCGTCCACCGCAAAACCGGCGCCGTGATTCCCGCCAGCGCCGTAACCCTCCAGTGGGAACGGTATATCGCCATCGATCGCAATACCACCGGGCTCCCCGGCGACGAACTCGTTGCCACAGCGCCCAACAGCATCCCGGACCCCTTCTGGGAGGCCGCAACCATCCCGCTCCAGGCCGGTGAAACCCAGGCGGTGTGGCTCGAGGCGGCCATTCCGGCCGACGCCGCGCCCGGACACTACGACGGGACGCTGACGGTCACCACGGACGGCGAGACCGCCCAGTTGGCGGTCGCCCTGCATGTCTGGAACTTCGCCGTGCCGGACGAACGGCACCTCTCGGTCGTGAACTGGTGGCGGTTTCCGGGGCTGGGGTTTGACGGGCGGTTTGAACCCTATTCCGACGCGTACTATCAGTTTCTGGGGGAATGCTGCGCGTTTCTCGCGGCCCATCGCCAAACCGACATCCAGTCGTCTCTGAACGAACTGATACAGGAGGTCCCGGGCGCCGACGGCAAGGTGAGCTACGACACGTCGCGGCTCGAACGGTACGCCGCTACGGCGTTCGAGCACGGCATCCGGCAGATTCATCTGCACGCCGTGGGAACGCGCACCGGAAACCACACCGATCCCGCGGGCCGCATCGAACCGGTTGCCGCGGCCATGAACCGCCTGCCAGCCCTCGAGGCCGTGATACAACAGCGCCAGTGGCAGGGCCGCATCGCGGTCAATATCTCCGACGAACCGTTCATCCATCACGAACAGTCGTACGCGGCCGTGGTCAGCCAGGTGCATCAGCTCGCGCCGAGCGTCCGGGTGATCGAGGCGGTGGAAGCCGAGTTTTTCGGCGACCTCGACATCTACGTGCCCAAACTGAGCCACCTCAACCTGTGGTATCCCAGCTTTCAGGAAGTGCAGCGCGAGGGCAAGGAACTCTGGTATTACACCTGCTGCCACCCGGTCGGACGCTATCCAAACCGCTTTCTCGACCAGTCGCTCCTGAAAGGGCGCGCGTTGTTCTGGATCAATTACCTCTATGACCTCGACGGGTTCCTGCACTGGGGCCTCAACCATTTCTACGGCGACGACCCCTACACGCAGGAGGCCATCAGCCACGGTCTGCCGCTCGGCGACCGCGCCGTGGTCTACCCTGGCGAAACCAAATACCTCGGCTCGCTCCGGTTCAGCACCATGCGCGACGGATTGCAGGATTTCGAGTACCTCTGGCTGCTTGAAGACGGCCTGCGGCAACTCAAGGAGCGCGTGGGCGCCGACGCCCACTGGCTCGATCCGCGCCAGCGCTCCCTCGAACTGTGCCGCCGGGTGGTGCAGTCGTTCTACGACCACACGCGCGACCCCCAGGTGCTGATGGAGACCCGCCGCCTGCTCGCGTACGAGATCGAAGCCCTCGCCGAAGCCCCGCTGCTGGTGGTCCAGACTTCGCCGCCGGAAAACACCTTTGTGCCCGCCGGACCGCGAAACGTCGGTGTACGCGGCCTGACCGAGCCCGGAGCCACCGTGCTGATCAATGGCAAAGCCGTACCGGTTCGCGACAGCGGCTACTTCTGCCTGGCCTGTTTTCTGCCCGATGACCGGCCCACCATCACGGTTGCCATCGACAAAGATGGCGCACACCGTTCGGCCACGCGATCGTTTATACTGAAAAGAGACTAGGCGTTCATGGCATGTGGTCTCAAAGGAAAACGGCATGGCATACGCTCCAGAACAACTCGCCGAATCGCTTCGTATTGAGGGCGGCCTGCTTTTGGAACGAGCCGGCCTTGCGGCCGTGCTTCATGGCTATGGGCAGGTCTATTTGACGGGGAGCTACGCGCTCGACCTCATGGCATGGCGCACGATGGACATCCATCTGGTGCTCTATGAAATGTGGGACCCACTCGACGCCTTTTTCGCATTGGGCCACCAAATCGCAAAGCAACGCGGCGTGATTCACATGGCCTTCGGCAACTTTCTGCGCAAACCGGCGCCCGGACACCCCGGCGGGCTCTATTGGGGCGTGCGCCTGCTCAACCCCGAAAATGGCGAAGAATGGATGCTCGACATCTGGGCCGTTGACGAAACCCACATTCAGCAAAACAACGCGCTCATGCAACGCATCCGCGACGCGCTCGACGGGCCTTCCCGCCGCCTCATCCTCGATATGAAGCACGCCCTTCTCACCCCGGAAGGCCGCACACCGCCGCGCAGCGGCATCCCCCTCTGCGAAGCGGTGCTGTTTGAAGGTCTGCGCAACGGAACCGCCATCCGCGCCTATCTCCGCCAGCACGGCGTGGAGGGCGTCTAGAAGCCGCGGCACACGCCGACATGGCCGCCCTGCGTGCCGAACGCCACGGCGCGCTCTTCGGGCAGGAACAGGACCTTGGCCGGGCTGTCCGGGAGCCGATCCTGGCGAAGGGGCGTTCCAGAGGCGTCGAGTACCAGCACATTTCCATTTTCCCCGCCGATGACGATGCAGGGGGCCTTGCCGTCGCCGGACGGGATGCAGGCGAGTACCGTGGGCACAAAGGAGAGCCGCCGCGGACCAGAGCCTTTCGCAGCGGCCGGTCAACGCCACACACAGCCGGTCGACGGTGGCCACGACGATGTCGGGCACTCCGTCGCCGCTGAGATCCGCAATATCGATACCGCGCATGTTCACGTAGGGGATGGATTTGCCCGGACCGAAACTCGCGTCGTATTTCGCCGTGCCGTCCGGCTCCCACACGGTGACGCGGTTCCATACGCCGTTGATCTCCGTCATGACCTCGGGTTCGCCATCGCCGTCGAAATCGTCGAAAAAGATGTGCTCGCGGTTCATGGCGGACCACCCGGGCACGTGGGTATGGCCTTCCGGGACGGAATAGAATCCGCGGGGACTGGGAATCCAGTATCACGCTGTTGACGATGCCCAGGGTGTTGGTGCCGTTGTACCGGCGCGCGGCAAGCAGGGTATGGGACCCGTCGGGACCGGGAATCAGCTTCATCACGGAGACTTTACCCCAGAATTGCGGCATGCGGCGAACGAGCCGGCCGGTTTCGTCCAGAATTTCAAGCGTGCAGGCCGAACCGACAAATGCCATAGATTTTCCGTCAATAAAGGGTCCCGAGTACAGGCCGTGAATGCCCTCGTGTCCCGGCGCTGATTTGAACCAGTAGTCCTTGGCGGCGCGATTACACTTCCGGATCCATCTTGGACACGAACTCCCATTGGCGGTTGCCGTCCCGATCGAACGCAATGACCTTTTCGTCCGTACACCCGGCCAGCAGCAATTGCGGTTCGGGCCACCAGTGGAGCATGCGGATGGAGCCGTCTGTCGAAAACGACCCCATTCGCTCACCCGAAAGCGACAACGCGTGGATCGTCTGGCCTTCGGCCGCGTAGAGCGGCGTGCCGTCCGTCGGCGTGACGAGGCTCGCGATCGGCGCATCTCCTGCCTTCACGACCGTGCTCTGGAGGGCGGGAAGGGAGTCGTCCGCCGTGGCAGTCGCATCGCTCGTTTGTTCGGCGTGGGCCTGGGCTTGTTCCAGACAAGCCGACAACCATGCGCGCAGGGCCGGAAGCATCGAGACGGGCACAGGAGCGGAACGCGTCTCCGGCGGCTCCTCGGCCCTGGCTGAAGGCGCGAAGGTCATCGAGCCGCGCGCCAGGTCCCAATCGATGTCCATGGGTTCCCGCGCTTTTGAACACCGGGCTCAAGCCCGGCACGGCCAGCTGGACGACGTTCCTGCCGTAAACGTGCGTTTCCGACACCAGGGCGAAGTCGGCTTCAATGCCTTCGTAGTCGCCGAGGGTCGCGACGGCAAGTTCGGGGGTCAACAGGACCGCCGCGTTTTCAGCGAGGCGCAGGCAGGCCACGTCGGTTTCCGGCTCCGCAGACACGCCGGTGACCAGCGAAAAGAACCGCAACTTTTCTCCGGTACGGGCCGGCCCGAACCACTGCATGGTCGCTTCGTGCCGCTCACAGAAAAGAGCGACGTCCGAAGCGGTAGCGATCACGGGGATGCGTGGCGTCGGTGCATCGAGCGGCCGATCGAGACGGAGCCGGTTCGGGTGCTCCGGTTCAGCACGCCACCTGCCGCCACGGGTCTCCCAGAGCAACTGGACTTCGAGATTTTCGGTGTCGATTGCGCGGTATCAACTCATCAAACAACCACCCGCGTAGCGGCCCGAGTACTGGAGCAGCGCGCGCCGCCAGGAGACGAACGGCATATCCTGGCACTTCCGCCGACCGCGACGACCGATTCACCCCAATACCCGGCAGTGTTTGAGTGCCGCATCCATCGCGATGGTCTTTTCCGTGAGCCCATCGGCTCGCGTGCGGAGCTGGTTCAGATATCCCTCCAGCAGCGTAGCGCCGTCCTGCCGCAGCGCCAGGATCGCAAACGTGTGGTACGGATTGCGGGATGCGCCGTTGAAACCATCCAACAGGATGAAATCGCCGGTTGCGTCCGGACGGTTTCGGGTAGCTCATAAACTGGAACGATTCTTCGAGGGGGAACCCGGTATTACGCGCTTTCCACATCGGCTTCGGTAAGGCGTGGATCTGCCAGCTGCCCAGCCTGTCCTCCGGCGCTACGGGCTGCAGATGCTCTTCCGGCCAAAACGACTGTCCGAGCCGGAAAAGCGAGGTACTCCACGCCCGTTCGCTTGCGGGTACGTGAGCCAGCGGCCGTCCTGCATGAGGTAGGCGGCCTGATGCAGGAACCCCCATTGAGGCATAGTTCAGCGCCCAGTCCTTGTCTTTTCCCGACGCGAGAATCTCCAGTCCGCGCAACAATTCCCCGGTGACCGCCGTTCTCGAGCGGCAGTCGGTCGCCGCTCAGCGCAGCTAGTAGGTCAAAACAGGCGCAATGGCGGTGTTATATCCAGTACAGATTATCGTTTTCGCCGCTCACACCAGGCGTGTGCGTGCAGCGATTTAAAATGGTTCAAGCCGTTTTGCTCGCAAACGGACCAGACGGGGTCGTCGTAGTCTTTCGCGAAATACCTGCCGAGGCAGTACAACGGAGAGCGCTGCCCATTGGCCATGGCGTGAGCCGACCTGCGTCGGGATGGCCGCGTAAGGGCCCGCATAGGCGGAAGCGATACCGGGGTGGGCGAGCTGCTGCGCGAAAAGCCCGGGTCACGCGCAAACGCAGTTCGTTCTGTGAACAACGGGCTCTCCTCGATGAGGTCCCAGAAGAGGATCATGAGGTGGTGGGCGTTGTAGTGATAGGGCCCGGCCGAGGGGCAGATCCTTGTTTTCGATGCGTTCGCTCATCGATCTCGGGCGATCTCCCGCCTTGGCCTTTTCGTCGGGAAAAGGCCAGGCGAAGCGCTTCATGCGCGTGAAACGCGTCGCCGGTCATGTAATACATGGCCATGCGTTTGCTGATGCTGTTCCACCCGAAATAGCCGACCGACCGGTAGAGCCGCCGAGGCATCCCAGGTCTCAAATTCCTTCAGATCTGTGGGACAGGTGATCCCGTCTCCCGAGTTCGAATCTCCATCAGCCACGGCAATTCAAGCGACGGCCCGGGGCGGCCTTGCCGAGACCTGCTGCGCAAAACGCCGCGGTGGCTTTGCTGACGCCCGCCAGGTCGCTCCCGCCCAGCAAGATCACGTTGTGACCATCGCCCATGGGGTTGTGAAGTGAGCGGACCACATACCCGCCCGGACCGGGGTACCGCAAGTCGAGCAGCGTGTAGAAGCGGTCGTAGAGCAGACCGATAAACCGGTTCGTGGAGCGGTTGCCGAGGGCGATGATGTTCTGAGCGAAGGGCAGGCCCACGGCGTCATCGGACAGAACGGGCAATTCGGCGCCGGTGCTGGCCTGAATCGCCGCTTTCACCACCGCCGCCTGCTCCGCGTAGGCGGGCGGCGCCACGATAAGCGCGGCTGCGTGCCCTCCGGCAGCCACGGCCGTCTCGAGGTAAAGGGGTTTTAGCGCCTCGATTTCAGGCACTTGGGGGGCATTGTGCAATCCCATGCCGGGCGGCAGCTCCGCCACGGCCCTCAGCATGACGTCGCCCACAAGCACCTGCGGGATCGGACTGCGGTGCGTGTACAGATAAACCGCTGCTTCCCGTGTGCCCGGCGGAGCGACCAGTCCCACTTCGACGCGGTTGAACGAGCCCGGCGGACCGGGGATAAGCGGCCGCTGAAAATATTCATCCGACGGCAGGAATCGCAGCTGCAGGTATGCGCCGGCTGGCGAGGCATTTTCCACCTGCATGGCCGACACCTCCGCCACATAGGGCGTCCCGGGCGTCGCAGGAACCCGTTGCACAATACCAAGCTCTTCATCGGGATGCTTGTCGGCAATGAGCAGGGCCCGGCCTCCTCCCTCCGGCAGGTCCACCAGCGACAAGGCCCGCAGCTCATCCTGCCGACCATAGAGTCTCCAGCCCAGGGGAACTCCGGTATCGGACACGCCTTCCTCGAACCCCGAGTTTCGGAGGAGGTTCTCTTCATCCACTGCGGCCGCAACGAACGCGGGTTTCATGCAGAAAATGAGCGCGCCCACGCAACATATTGTCAAACCAAGGCGCTGGATCATGCGTGTTCCTCCTTCAGACTGAGAGAGGCGCCGTACCTCCCGAAACCACGTCGCGCGGCGCAGCTTCAATTTTATTCGAAAGCGGGTATGAAGTCATCCGGCCGCGGGGTGGTGTCTGCGGCGTGGATCAGCGCGTATGCGTGCCTGATCTCTCCCTTTCCAGCAAAATTCCTGCAGAATTCGCGGGAGATGCCGCCCAGCCCGTGGAGGAATGGAGGGAGATCAACGCAATATTGCTGCAACTGCGGACAGGGGCTGCAAATCCCCCAGAAACTCCATTCTTAAAATCCACCCCCAAATCGGCTCCCGCCGATTCACCCCCCGCCCGCGGGGGACAGGTGCGACGCATCTCAATCTTCAGTTCGGGTTCTTATGTCCCCCGAAGAAGAGGACGGATCAAAAACTAAACCAAGCGCCGCGTGTGCCGGTTCGCGTTCTTGTGTCCCCCGCGGGCGGGGGTGGCCGCGAAGCGGTCGGGGGTGGACTCTGTGGGCCGCGTGGCCGCGCTGTGGAAATCAGTCCCTGCGGCTGCGTTAAAGAAGGGCAGACACAGGGGTCTGCCCCTACGCGCTACGTAACAGAGATGACCAGGGAAGCCCCCGTGTCGCGACGGGACGCTGTGAGGCGCAAGCCACACCCCAAAATCCAACCTGAAAAACTCCACCCCCAAATCGGCTATCGCCGATTCACCCCCGCCCGCGGGGGACAGGTAGCCTGGGAGCGCCGACGTCCTCGTCGGCACACGGTTCACTCCCGCCAGCGTGGGGCAAGCCCAGTACAGCAGGCGATTTTGATAGATCAAAAAGATTCACCCCGCTAGGACAGGTAGCCGCGCAACAACGACGACACGCTGCCCAATGATTCACCCACGCCCGCCGGGGACAATTGCCTTGGGAGCGCCGACGTCCTCGTCGGCACACGGTTCAGTCCCGCCCGCGGAGGACAGGTTGCACTGCGTTTTGTCGGATGGTCGAACCCGTTTACTCATCTCCGCCAGCGAGGACAAGCGCGCCGCCTCTGAATTTCTCCAGGTCCGGATTC
>JBMNGZ010000003.1:0-396437 GCA_050950105.1 Candidatus Hydrogenedentales bacterium
TGCGTTTCGCGATGTGAACCCGGCCGCGCCGGTGCACATCCTGATCATTCCGCGCAAACCCATCCCGAAAGTGACCGACCTCACGGAAACCGATGCCGCCCTGATGGGACGCCTGTTTATCGCCGCCAACAAGATTGCGGAGCAGGAAGGCCTCGCGGAAAACGGCTTCCGCTATGTCATCAATTGCGGCGAATGGGGCGGCCAGACGGTCTGGCACCTCCACCTGCACATCCTGGGCGGACGGACCATGACCTGGCCCCCCGGATGACCGGAGACAGCCCATGCAGATCGATGCCCACACCCGCCTCTGCGCCGTGATCGGGAATCCAGTCGAACATTCCCTCTCGCCCGTCCTGCATAATGCGGCGTTCCGGGCAGCGGGCCTGAACTACCTCTACGCGGCGTTTCGCGTCGAAGATGTCCCCGCCTGCCTTGCCGGCATGCGGGCGATGCACGGCTTCCGCGGCATGAGCGTCACCATCCCGCACAAACTGGCCGTCATGGCCTGCCTGGATGAAATTGAGCCCATGGCCCGCCGCGTCGGCAGCGTCAATACCATTACCAACGAGAACGGCCGCCTGACAGGCTCGACCACCGACGGCCCGGGCACGCTGCGGGCGTTCCAGGAGGCCGGCATTTCGCTTGACGGAAAACGCGTCCTCTTCATCGGAGCGGGCGGCGCAGTGCGCGCCGTAGCGTTCGCCGTGGCCGAACTCACCCGTGCCAAAACCATCGCCGTGATCGGGCGCAACATCGAACGCGTCCGGGCCCTCACTCAGGACGTATCCGCGCAAACCGGCAAGCCGATCCAGGCCGCCGACTTGTCCTCGGAGCTTGCAGACGCCATGGCGGGAAGCGATGTGCTGGTTCAGGGCACGCCCATGGGGATGCATCCCAACCCGGGCCAATCGCCCGTGCCCCGGGAATGGCTGCAGCCCCGCCACGTCTGTTTTGACATGGTCTACCGGCCCAATAAAACGCAGTTCATCCTCGACGCCGAAGCCGCCGGCTGCACCACCCTGCTCGGCATTGAAATGCTGCTCAACCAGGCGGCTCTACAGTTTGAGCGGTGGACCGGCGTCCCTGCACCGCTCGACGCCATGCGCAACGCCGCCCACGCCGCTCTCAGCGAAGCGCCGTGACGTCACGGGCCTCGCCGCCCCTGGCGTGGCCCGTTCATGCCCAGATACGCGTCAGGCGTGCGCCACGCAAAAAAGCGCCGCCGCAACAAAAGGATATACCGCTATGAAATCGTCATGGACTCTGCGTCTCATTTCAGTTGCTTTTGCGGGCCTGCTGCTTGCGGGCAACGCAGCGAATGCGGAATTCCCCCCCTTACCCGAGGGCGCCTTCAGCCTCGTCGCCCTGCCCGACACCCAGGCCTACTCCGCGAAGGCGCCGGAAGTGTTCGCCGCGGAAATGCAGTGGATTCTCGACAACATCGAAAGCGAAAATATCGTTTTTGTGACCCATCTCGGCGACATCGTCGACAACAACAACGCCCCCGAACAATGGGCCGTGGCCAGCGAAAGCCTCGCGATGCTGCATGGCAAAATCCCGTACGGTCTCGGTGTCGGCAACCACGATATGAAAGGCAGTACCGGAGACAGCAGTAATTTCCAGGCGACCTTCCCCGCCTCGCTCTTCCTCGACTTTGACTGGTACGGCGGCCCGTACCGAAACAACGCCAACAGCTGGCAGACTTTCTCTGCGGCGGGCATGGATTTTCTCATCGTTCATCTCGAATGCAACGCGCCCGACGAGGTGTTGGCCTGGGCCGATGGCGTCATCGCCGCGCATCCGGAGCGCCGCCTCATCATCACCACACACATGTACTTGGGCCCACGCGAAAAACCGGTCGAAAAGAGCGATTTCATCGACGCTCCCAAGGGGCGCATGAAGTGGAAAAAATGTCACGGCAAAGCCGGAAACACCCCTCAGGAAATGTGGGACAAATGCTTCTCCCGGCATCCCAACCTGATCATGATCCTCGCGGGCGACCAGAGCCGCACCCAAGCGTATTATCAGACCGCGATCGGGGTACACGGCAACGTAGTCCATGAGCTTATGTCGGATTACCGCGACGGCTATTTTCGCGTGTATCGTTTCCTGCCGGATGAAAGCCGTGTCGAAGTGTACACCTACAGTCCGGTGCTGAAAAAGCTCTGCGACGGCACCGCGCTTGTTCCCGATCCCGGCCGCCACCAGTTTTCATTTTCGTATGCCGAAGAGCCCGCCCTGGTCGAAATAAGCGCGGACAAGTAGGGGCCCAATCATCGGCTGGATGGAGACCCTGGGCGCAGCGCCGGCGCCAGAGCCAAGTCAAAGCTCGCAGCGAGGCCCGCGCTGTGGCCTTCCCCCCCGGCCCCTCGCCAGTCGGCACCCCAATCGCTCAAGCATAAAAAATCGGCCCCCGCGGATAGATGCCCGCGGGGGCCGGAACTTGTCCTGACCGGTTATCCGGCCGTGAGACACGCATTAGAACTGGATGCGAGTCTCCAGGTACAGATAATCGGCGTCTTTGTCGCTGGTGCCACCGGTGAAGCCAAGGCCATTGTACAGCACGTATTGGCCATCGGTAAGACCATCGTCAACAAACATGTGCGCCCAACCCGCTTCGAAAACCAGGTCTTCGCTGTAGTGGTAGGTCGCTTTCAGCTCGGTCTCGATACCCAGGTCGCGATCGTTCTTCGACGTCCAGAAGCTGAAGAACGGAGCGATGGGGATCCGCCAGCCGCCCAGCGTGACGTGCGCCGGCGCGTCGAACGCTTCGAGCGCGCGGAAGTACTTCACAACCAGGGCAAGCTCAATGCTCTCGGTCGGCATGGCCTGCACGCCACCGCGCACCAGCCACACGTTGGAAAGCGTCGTGTCATCAATGAACTGGCTGTATTCCCAGTTCGAGAACAGGCGGTTGAAGCTCACGCTCGCCCGCGGTTTGCTGAAGGGGCTGATCCATTCCCACCAGCTGATGTCACGCTTGTCTTCGCCTTCGAAGTATGCGCCGCCAACCCAGACACGCGGCTGCCATACCATGTCGAAGGTGTAACCGACCTCGAGGTTGGCACCCCACGCGCTGAAATCAGCACGGTCGTCACCGTAGATGTACGGACGGAACAGGTAACCGACCTGGTCGGCGTCGCCAAACTGATAGGCGACCTCGGCTTCGAAGTCAAACGCGCCAATGGTGCCAGCTCCGCGGAGGCCAACGGTGTGCAGATTGGTCGGATCGTAGTCATCGATCCCGAAGATGTCTTCCCACCACTCACCAAACCAGGTGAGGTTGGTGTCGCGCAGACTGCGGGCATCGCGCAGCCACAGCCAGTAGGCATCGAGCACGATGTCTTCCAGGCCAAGATAGCTGGCGTATACGCCATACAGCCATACATCTCCGTCTTCTTCCATCGCGGCCGTTTCAAACAGCTCGGCCATGAACGCATCCACCGAGAACATGTCCGTGGCGTACGTCAGACGAACTGCATCAAAGGAAAGGCCGGCGAAGCCCGAAGAATAGTCATTCACACCGATCAGCCATTCGCTGCCGAAGCTGAGCTCCTGGCGGCCAACACGAAGTCGAAGCGGCAGACCAAACATCTCGTTCGCCTCGATGTAGGCCTGGTAGATTTCAACGTCGTCATCGGTGGTAGCACGGAAATCCGCACCGGTGATGTAGTCGGAACGAAAGTCTTCATCGCCCCACCAGTCGTACGAATCGAGCTCGATGAACGCAGCGACTTCATTCGAGAAGTCCGCTTTCACGTTCAGACGAGTCCGCTGCTCGACATAACCAAGCGAGTGCTCTTTGCGGTCCCAACCAATCAACCCTTCGACACCGCGCGCATTGTAGTTCTGCCCGGTGCCAATCGAGCGGCCGCTGAGAAGCCCGGCCGGCCAAAACAGATTGTCACGAACGACGTTCGTCGTAACATTCTTGTAATAGTTTCCTCGAATGCGAATCTGTCCACCAACGATCACATTCTGCAGCTCGGCGAGCGCCGGCGTTGCCGCAAGCACTACGACTGCTGCAAGTACAAGAAACATGCTTTTACGCATCTTGCGTGTTCTCCCTAATGTATACATACCAGTCCCAACGCAGGTTTGATGTCCCCATGCGTGGGTTCTGACGTTTCTCCCTGAATCTATCGAACACATCGATGCTTGACGGCCTCAGAGCGGTCTTTTAGACTCCTGCATCCCTCCTTTCGGCTCTAAAATGAGGTCATCAATGATGGTTTTGTCATGCCATTCACGGCATTTTGTCTGTTAGGGAACGGCCACACGTACCATGCACGAAAGCTTTTGCAACCGTTACTCCCCAGTAATCGTTGACAAGTTTAGCACACTTACCACTCGACGTCAACTGCTTCTATTGACAATTTTCGCGCGCATTTTATTCATTTTATTTGGAGAGGGGCCGGTTTGTCGGGCGAAAGAGGGGCTATTTCCCCGAAAAGAGCCCAAAAAGGAGCTTTGTTGGAATCAAATACGGTGTATACAGTTTATCCAGTTCCAGCCGCATCCTGAGGCAGGCGGGTCGCCTCTTGGTTTGTGCCGTAGGGTGGCAACCTGCTCTAATAGGCTTTGCTAACCGAGGGGGATTTTCGTTGAGCACGAACCACATTTTGGGCCGCGCCCTGGCGGTGGCACTGCTGTTGCCGGTCATTCTGAGCGCATGCGCACGCAGTGCATCCTACCCCAGCCAGCCGCTGGTCATGCTCTGCCCCTGGGCAGCGGGTGGTGGCACGGATCGGGTAGCACGGCACGTGGCCACCTTGCTCGAGCGCGAATTGGGCGTGCCCGTCAACGTAGTCAATGCCATCGGTGGCGCTGGAGTGACCGGGCACACGCGCGGCGCGCTGGCCCGGCCCAACGGCTACACCCTCACCCTGGTGACCGCCGAACTCAATATGCTCCACTGGCGCGGCCTCACCAACATCGCCCATGTCGCGTACGATCCCGTGATGTTGATCAACCGTGACGACGCGGCCCTCTTCGTCCGCCGCGATGCGCCGTGGGACTCTCTGAATGCCCTCCAGGAAGCCATCCGCCATGCGCCACACTCGCTGAAAGCTTCGGGAACCGCCTACGGCGGGATCTGGCACGTCGCTTTCGCAGGCTGGCTGGATACGATCGGCCTTTCGCCGGGCGCCGTGACCTGGCTCTCGATCAACGGGGCTGCTCCCGCGCTCCAGGAACTCATGGCGGGCGGACTGGATGCCGTCTGTTGCAGCCTCCCCGAGGCCCAGGCCCTGCTGGACGCGGGCGAGCTTCGCTGCCTCGGCCTGATGTCCGAGGAACGCCTGCCTGCGTTTTCTGCCGCGCCTACTTTCCGTGAACTGGGCGTCGACTGGGTCCTGGGTACCTGGCGCGGCCTCATGCTTCCTCCGGGCGTTCCTGAAGCCCGGAAGGCGGTGCTGCTCGAGGCCGTCCGCGCCGTCGTCGAAAGCCGCGACTACCTGGAGTTTGCGGAACAGGCCGGATTCAGCCCGATCGCGCTCGGCCCTGAGGCTTTCGCCGATTTTCTCAACGAAAACGACGCGCAGATGGGCGCCATTCTCACAAGCGAGGCCTTCAAGGGCGTTGAGTCCGCGCCGCTCGGCCCCTTGGCTTTTCCGTATCTTGCAGGCGCGCTGCTCGCCCTCAACGCCTTGTTCCTGGCAATTACCGGGCAATTCCGCAAATCGGCGCAACTCGAACCCGTGACGCCCCGCGGAACCACGCGCATCGCCCTCGTCACCGGCGTCACACTCGCCTACCTGCTGCTGGCCGAAAGTCTGAGCTTTGTGACCGCCATGGGCCTCGCGGTTTTTATACTGCTGCGGCATTTCCGCGTGCGCGGGCGCGTGGCTCTCCCGGTCGCCGTCCTGGCCGTGCTGGCGGTGTATCAGATTTTCGCCGGCTGGCTTCGCGTGCCGTTGCCTCGCGGGTTCTGGGGAGGATAACATGAGCGAAGCGCTTACTCAGGCCCTCCTGCAGACCGCCGGGACCCCTCGCATCTGGCTCGTCGTTCTCTGCGCTTCCCTCTACGGCACCTTTGTCGGCGCGGTCCCGGGGCTGACAGCCACGATGGCGGTCGCCCTCTTCATTCCCATCGCCTATTGGCTCGACCCCATCGCCGCGCTCGCCGCCGTGGTGACCATGGAATCCTGCGCCATTTTCGCGGGCGACATCCCCGGCACCCTGCTGCGCATCCCCGGCACGCCCGCCTCCGCCGCCTATACCAACGAGGCCTACCGCTTCACCAGGCGGGGCCAACCGAGCCGGGCCCTGGGCGTCTGCCTTGTGTTCAGCGTGGCCGGAGGCCTTTTCGGCGCCTTCGTACTCATGGGCCTCGGCCAGCAGCTCGCCCGCATCGCAACCCAGTTCAGCGCAGTCGAATATTTCTGGCTCTATCTGCTTGGGTTGAGCTGCGCCGTGCTCGTATCGCAGGGATCCGCTGCGAAAGCCACCTTCGCCTTATTGCTCGGGCTGGTTCTGTCAACGATCGGACTGAGCGCAGCGCACGCCCAGGCACGCCTCACCTTCGGGCGGCCCGAGCTGTTCCAGGGCATCACCTTTGTCCCGGCCATGATCGGTCTGTTTGGGTTCTCAGAGGTCTTGCGCAATGTGCTGGTCCTCGACCAAGAAAAAGGAGCGGAACCTGCGTCGTCAAAAATTACGAGCGCCTGTACCGGGCCCGCCCTGCGGCTGCTGGGTCGCAGGAAACTGGCATTTGTCCGTTCCGGCGCGATCGGTGCGCTCATTGGGATGTTGCCCGGCGCGGGGGCCGACATTGCCGCATGGGTCTCGTTCGGTGCGTCCAGGCGCGCGGCGCGGCCTGCCCCGGATACGGACAGCGACAACCACGCCCTATCCGGCATTGGCGACGCCAGCACCGCCAACTCCGCCGCTTTGGCCGGCACCTGGATTCCGGCGCTCGTATTCGGTATCCCGGGCGACTCGATCACGGCCATCGTCATCGGCGTCTTGCTCATGAAAAACATCCGGCCTGGACCCGAGATCTTTGAAAAACAGACCGCCCTCGTCTACAGCATCTATCTTCTGTTTATTCTGGCCAACCTGGTGCTCATTCCCGTGGGCCTGCTCGCGATCAAGGCCGGCGGGGCCATGGTCCGCGTCCCCCGCCGCATCCTGCTGCCACTGATCCTGATGTTCTGCATTGTCGGCGCGTATGCCGTAAACGGAAGCTATTTCGACGTAGGGGTCATGCTCGCCATGGGCATCCTGGGATTCCTCGTCGAACGCCGCGATATCCCGCCAGGACCTATCGTGCTCGGGATCATCCTTGGCGGCCCTCTCGAAGAGCGCTTTGTTCAAGCCCTCAGCGGCTCCCAGGGCCTCTTGGCCTCCCTCTTTGGCCGCCCGCTTGCCGCCGCCCTGGGGATCCTCTGCCTGGTCCTCTGGGCCAGCCTCGCGGCGATGAGGGTGCGCAGACGCGAGAGGACGGCAGTCCAGCGCCCCGACGCCTGACGGAGTGACCCCGGGTCTCGATTTCCGAACAGAAGGCCGCAGTGCGGACCCGTTCTCGGAGAGGGCTGTGCTCTACGCCTTCTCCGCCTTCACGCTGGCCTGTTGCGCCAAGCTGCGAAGGTAATCCCACGAATAGATGCCGGTCGTGTGCCCGTCGGTCCACTCAAACGATATGGCGTAATTGCCGAGATAATTGATCCTGGAAAACCGGATATCCTCCGGAATGCTGGCGGGGTCGAGCAGTTTTTCACCCGTGTGTTCATCCACGCAGACCGCACAGGGACACGCGGCGCGCAACGCCCGGTTGGGCACTTCCGCCACAAAACCATCCGGCCAGGTGAGCTGCACCGCGCGTTCCCGTTCGACCACATCCGGCAGCTCTTCCTGGCCCGCACGGCTCTTGCCTACCGCGCGATGGACATTCTCCGCCAGCTGCGCCATGACCTCCATGTCCGCCCCCGCGTTCGGTGACGACAGGTCCGACACGCCGGGCACGATCGGCAGTTCGGCCAAGGTCTGCAGGCCGAAGCGGTCCTGCAGCATCCCCTGGCTGCGCCCAAACGGGTAATGGACTTTGCCACATCCGTCGCAGGTAAACGAGCACATGTTCTCGACCACGCCCAGCACGGGCACATTCACCTTCTCAAACATGAGGATGCCTTTGGCGACGTCGACCAGCGACAGGGCCTGCGGCGTGCTTATGATCACCGCGCCATCGAGCGCCACCTGCTGCACAATCGTCAATTGCACATCGCCCGTTCCCGGCGGCATGTCAATAATGAGGTAATCGAGCTTGCCCCAGTCCGTCTGCAGAAGAATCTGGGCGGTGTAGTTGGACACCATCGGCCCGCGCATCACCGCGGGCGATTCCCCCAGCACAAACCCCAGCGACATCACCTTCAGCCCATGAATGTTCAGCGGCACGATCTTGTTGGCGTGGCCAAACACCTGAGGCCGATGTTTGTTGAACAAGGTCGGGAACGACGGCCCGTAGATGTCGGTATCCAGCAGGCCGACGGCGAGCCCCTCCCGGGCCATGGCCATGGCCAGGTGCGAGGCGACGGTCGATTTCCCCACCCCGCCCTTGCATGCGGAAACCGCGATCACCGTTTCAATGTCCTTCAGGTTTTCAGTTACCCCCGGCGCCCCCTTTCCCTGAAATCGGCGCGGCGCCTGCGCGCTCAGCGTCACCTCCACACCGGTAACGCCCGCGAGCCCGCTCACGGCCTTTTTGCAGGACTCGAGAAAATGGTTTTTCAGGGGACAGGCCGGTGTCGTCAGTTCCAGGGTAAAACTGACGTGCCCTCCCTCAATTTTCAGGTTTTTGATGAACCCGCACGACACAATGTCGCGCCCAAGGTCCGGGTCCATGATATGGCGCATCGAATCAAGTACTTCGTGTTCGCTCGGCATAGAAATCTCCTCGGCGCGATACCGCGCGTGGCAAAAACATACGTAGGCGGACAGCCCGCGGGTCCGGGACCGACGATGACAGCCGCCGGCTCTTTCAAACACCGCAGACGGCCACGGCGCCGGTGTCTGCGGCTATAGCCTGCCCAGAGCGGCCTGGCACAATGCCGTCCAGCGTTCGTGGAGGCACCGGGCCAGGCTGAAATCATACCCGTACTCGAGGGAGTGAGCCAAATCCGCGGCCGATAGCCATTTTCGTAGCAACGTCATTCAGCCCGCATGAAATTCCAGAGCGGCGCTCAGACCTTCTCCGGGGCTTCGCGGGAATCCGCGGCGGCGGCGGGTTCGAGATGAAATTCCCGTATGACCTCTTCAATGGTCATCGCGAAGACGCCTCCCTCACGCTCGTACAGCCGCCCCAGCAGGCGCTTCATGGTCTCATCGTCGCGCAGGGCCGAAGGATCGCGTCCGTGTTCGCGTACGGCGCGAAGCACCGCCCCGACGGTGATCTTGTCGATGGATCGGGCGGGTTGATAACGGATGGGTTCCGAATTGACCTGGCGCAGCAGGCCCGCTTCTTCGAGTTCGTCGAGCCCATCGTTCAGCAGACGCACGGGGACATTCCATTCGGCCGCACATTCGACTGCGGACAGCGGAGGCAGGCCCTGGTCGAAGCGGCGGCTGACCTCAATGACTGAGCGCAGGCAGAGGGCCTCTTTGTAGGCATGGCTGGCGTGCTCGGCGAGGCGTTCGAGGGCAAAGGTTTTCTCATACTGGTAGGCAAACGTGATCTGGGCGCCAAACAGAATGATCAGCCAGCAGGTGTAGATCCACACCAGGAGCAGCGGAATCAGGGCAAAACTACCGTAAAAGAAGTTGGCGCGCGCGACACCCCATTGAAAATGCAGAAAGGCCTTGGCGGTGAGGATCCAGATCGTGCCCGCAACGATACCCCCCAGCAGCGCGTATCGGGCCGGTACCCGGGTGTTGGGCACGACACGGTAGACCGTGGCCAGGGCCAGCCAGAGCACCAGGTACCGCGCAACGCTGAGAAGCAGGCGCAGGGAGCCCCAGGCCAGATTTTCCGTTTCCAGCGCCGTGGTCAGCCCAACCACAAAGGCCACGACAAACGGAAGGAACAAGACAATCAGCATGTAGTCCGTGAAGACACGAAACCAGGACCGGTTGCGTTTTGAGCCCCAGATCGCGTTGAACGCCGATTCAATTCCGTTCATCAGGCCAAAAACCGAGAAAAAGACGAACACAATCCCCAGAAACGTGCCCATGGCCGTGCTTTTTCCGCTCTCTTCGACCATCTCGAGGATCACTTTGAGCGGGCTTTCCGCCGCCAGGCGTTCCTGTCCCTCCTCGGGAGGCGGCACCCCTTCCAGCAGCCAGCCGAGGGCCGATTCGAGAAGTTCACGGTTGCGCCGGGCGCGTTCGTCGGGATCGCTGGAAGCGGCCCCGGGCGCCCGCATGGTTTCGGCGCGTTCCCATGGCTCCTGTGCTGGCGGGGCAGGTGCTGCGTCCCGCACGGCCCCCATACGCTCAGCGTAACTGTGGATGCTGTTTTCAAGTACGTCGGTGAGGCTCTGCGCCAGATCGAAGGTCTGCATGATGAAAAAGGCGAACGCCAGAAACGGAACGATCGCGAGGATCGTGGCAAACGCAAGCGATGAGGTACGAAGCCAAAGGACGTCGCTCATCAAGCCGCGAAACAGCAGGATGGCCACGCGGATCTGTTTGATGAGAAATCCGCTGGGTACCTGCTCGCCGGGTTTGCCAATACGCCAGACATCGTAGGTGACGAATCGGCGGCCTCGTTGCAGGGCCTCAATCGATCTTCTGAGTAGCTCAGCCATACCCCCAATGCTACAGCCTGGCCTCTTCCCGCGCAACCAACGGATTACGGCGTAACGGTGACCTTCGTGCCGACGGGGCACCACTGAAACAGGGTTTCGGCGTCCTCTGGCCGCATCCGGATGCATCCGCGGCTCATGTCCGCGCCGATGGAATGGGGCTCGTTGGTGGGATGAATGCCATACGGAGTAGCGCGACCCTCTTTCTCGAGCCCCAGCCACCGGCGACCAAGAGGATTCTCCGGATCACCCGCTTTCACGATGCGACCCCGGTCCGACCAGTCGGGATCGGTCACTTTATTGGCAATGAGAAAATCCCCCTCAGGCGTTGCATTGTTGCGCCCCAGGCCGACCGGAAACCGGGCCAGCAGGGCGTCGCCGCGGTGAATGCTCAGGGTATGGTCGCGTTTGCTTACACGAATCGCGACCGAACCCGGGGCATACCCTGCCGGAGATCCTGCCCGGGCCGCTGGCGCCTCCGAACCCGCCGGGCTGGCATTGCGGTCGCGTGCCGCCGTTTCTGCGGGGGAGAACTCAGGCCGCCCATCTGCCGGAGCGGCCTCGCCCGCGTTTGCGGCGCCTGGGGAAGAAAATGGAGCGACTCCTTCGGTCGTCTGTGAATCGGCGGCCGCCCTCTCCCCCGGCTCTCTCCCCGGCGATGCGGTCTTCTCACCAGACACGCCCGTTGCCTCGGAAGGCGACTGGTCTGGAGCACCCAACATTTCTGACACAAGCAGCGCCAGGGCGGGCGGCGGCTGCCCCTCGCCGGCGCGAGTGGAGGCGGCGGGCTCCAGGGTGGCCAGGATCCAGCCGCTCGGCGACAGAGCCGCGCCCGGCTGGCCGTTTTCCGAGGCACTCTCATCATCCACGCGTACCCAGTCGCCCGGCTGCCAGGTATAAGGTTCGGCGCTCAGGAACTCATCTTTATTGGAGGTGCTGCCCGTAAGCCGGCCTGCTCCCGAGGATTCATCGGGGCTGTCGCTGGCGGACGTTTCTCGAGACGCGGCCGGGTCGCGGCCTGCCAGCCCCGTGACACGCCAGGCATTCGCCGGAAGGCGGAAAACCGGCCACGCAGCCAGAAGCAGCGCCAGGACTATGGCAGCCAGAACCGTGCCCGCCAGGATCTGCCGCCGCCAGCGGCCCGTTGTGGCGGGATGACGTCTGTGCGGCGGGCCGAGAAACCGCTGGATGTCCGCCACCGGCAGCGCCCCGCTTCTCCCCGCCGACTCCAGGTCTTCCTGTGCCCCCCGAAGCAACCGAGCTGCCTCGCCCCGGTTCTGCGGCAGACCATCCACGTGCGCGGGCCTGAGGCCGGGCATCAGTTTCAGGCGCACTTCCAGCAGAAACGCGCCCTCGCTTTCCCGCACTTCAGTGACCTGCCCGCGAATGATGGCTGTGCGGCCGGCTTCTTCAAAGACCTCTACGGGAAACTCGATGAATATCCGGTCGCCGGGTTGGAAATGAGCGTTCGCACGAATGGTGAGCGACTCAGGCCCAGCGGAAATGACCAGCCCTTGCTCGGCAAGCCATTGCGCGTCTTCGTCGCCTAAAATGACTGCGCGCGGGAGCCGTTCTTGCCCCGAATCGGCGGAATGCCGTTCAGGCGGGTCAAAATCACTTCTCGGTCTCGCCGGAGGCACGCTGTCTTCCTTCTCAGGTTCGCGGCTGAAAAGAAAAGCCTGCCTTTACTGTACAGCAACGTACAGAAGCGCCGCGAAGCAGACGGGACTGAAAACAGACAAAGGCTGGAGACTCGCGGCCTCCAGCCTTTGTCTACAAATGGTATTTTTGGGAGCGGCAACTCGTGCCGCTGACATGCGCGTTAGAACTGTTTGAACAGCCACACGAAGATAGAAATGGGCA
Organism: Candidatus Hydrogenedentales bacterium; assembly: GCA_050950105.1. Classification (GTDB taxonomy): domain Bacteria; phylum Hydrogenedentota; class Hydrogenedentia; order Hydrogenedentales; family SLHB01; genus UBA2224. The sequence continues at coordinate 12,603 of JBMNGZ010000003.1, forward strand.
GAAACACCCAGAACCACAGTGTCCCCGGGTTTGACAGGTTAAAATCCCAAAAACCTTTCTCCATGCTACGTACCCCTTCCAGTTTCTTGCACCGCGCTCGTTATGAGCGTGGTGCATGCCTCGCCTACCGAAAACGCAAAACGCTCTCTGGCGTCTTCGACGCTTCTCCACAGTCCGGTCTCAATCATAATGGCTCCCACCCTGTATGTCAAGCCATGGTCGCCTTTTGTGTGCGTGCATGTAGATCCGGATGCTCCGCTGGAATGTCAGCCCAAGCATCGCTTGCTGCTCCTATTCAGACACTCGAACCCGAGGCATTCATTCCTGCTTCGCGCCACAAGATCGAGGCTACAGCCACTGCACAAATTCGAGCACATTGTTATCGGGGTCGGCGATATAGAGCCACGTGACCTTTCCGGGGATGGTCATCGGCCCTTTCAGGAGCGGAATGCCCTTTCCGGCCAGGGTCTCGGCCAGCGCAGCCAGATCGTCCGTTGCAATGGCAAGATGAGGGGTATAGGGAGGACTGGGCTCAGACACGGGCGGCATCGCGGCGTCAAGCGACTGGAGCAGTTCCAGATTGCCTCCTTCGAGCTCGAGATAGGCAAAGGCTTCGCCGTGTTCCTCGTCTGTTTCCCGAAAAAGAAACCGCATCCCGAGGGTCTCGGTATAGAAACGCAGGGCGCGGTCGAGATCGCGTACCCGAAACGCTATGTGGTCATTACGTAACATGCGGGCCATTCTGCCAAGCCGCCGACGAGGATGCAAGCCGACGTCCTGAACCGCCCACTTCCCAGGTTTTTGCTCCGATAACGGGCACAGTCACATTCTAAGTGCACGCAAGGCGATTTTCCGTTTCTGCAGGAAGATTTCATCGGGTGTTGGATATCCGAGGCATTTTTTTGGCCGGTTTTGGTCTGTTGTTTAGTTCATCGACCATCTCCTGGACCATCTCCTGGAGTTTTTCTAATGTAGAGGCAGGCCCAGCCTGCCCATCCGGATTATATGGACACAATCCCCACGCGTTGCGACAGAACGCTGTGAGCTGCAAGCCACAGCCCAAAATCCAGCCAGCAAAACTCCACCCCCAAATCGGCTACCGCCGATTCACCCCCGCCCGCGGGGGACAGGCGCCCTGGGAGCGCCGACGTCCTCGTCGGCACACGGTTCAGCCCCCCCGCGAGGACAGGTTGCACTGCGTTTTGTCGAACGGTCGAACCCGTTTACTGATCTCCGTGAGCGGGGGACAGGTGCGCCGCACATAAGACTCTGGCCCTCCGGTTCTTATGTCCCCCGAAGAAAAGCACGGATCAAAAACTTAACCAAGCGCCGCGTGTGCCGATTCGGATTCTTATGTCCCTCGCGGGCGAAGCAAAGATGTATGCCTTGCCGCCACCACGGTTCCGGGTCTTGTGTCCCCCGCGGGCGGGGGTGGACACGCGCCCCGCGTGGCCGGGGGTGGACTCTGTGGCCGTGTAGCCGCGCTGCGGAAATCAATCCCTGCGGCTGCGTTTAAGAAGGGCAGACACAGAGGTCTGCCCCTACGCGCTACGGAAAGCAATCCCCGCGGCTGCGTTCCGGATTACACGGGTTACGCCCCGGCGCTGCGTAAATTTTTCGTCGCGGCCGGCCATGCGGATAGCCCCTGCGCTGCGGAAACCTGGATGGATCGGAGCAGGCGCACGCGGCGGCCTTCCAGCCGTGCATTTTGCCTCACACGCGGCCATAATGCGGCCATGAAAACCAAGCACTACCACTCGACCTCCAACGCGGTTGCCGCACTGGCTCTCCTGCTTGTTGCTGCCGGCTCCGCCCTGGCCCAGCCCCAGACCATTGCGACGGACTCGTGTACCGCCGTTTTCGAGGAAGGAACGCTTGTTAGGCTGTCGGATACTGCTGGGCGCACATGGGCCGCTTTTGACGGGCCGTTGGGCGACTTTGCCTGCCTGCATCGGATCGATGCCACCGCGACCATTGAGGAGGCCCAGACGCATACCGTCGAGGCCGAAACCGCAGGATGGTCCTGGCGCCGCGCTGAATTTCCGGACCTGCCCGGTACTTGGGCACAGACCACCGTGACCAGTGAAGCGGATGAAATCGTTGTCCGGCAGGAAGCCGTATCTCCTCAACAGAACCTGTGGGGGGTCGAGTGGAGTGTCGCCGGCATCCCGCTCGACCGGAACATCATCGTGCCGGGGCAGTCGGGCGTGCGGCTCACGGAAGCCACGCCGGGCAGGCAGTTTACATTCGAGTATCCGATGACGTGGGAAGCGCAGCTCGCGATTGTGGAAGGCGTCGGCAGTGGATTTTATGTCTGGGCACAGGATCCGGAAACCCAGTTCAAGCGTCTGATCGTGGAGCGGAGACGGAGCGGTTGGCGCCTCCGCTTCGTCGCGATGGCCCACGCGCCCTTCGAAGAGAGCAGCAGGCTCGTGACGCCCGAGTGGCGGCTGGGCGTTTATGAAGGCGACTGGCGGGTCCCGGCGCGCCGTTACCGCGACTGGATGCTGCGCACCTTTGACCCTACGCCGGTTGAACAACAGCATCCGTCGTGGGTGAAGGATATGCGTTGCCTGGTCGTCATAAAGCTCGATCTGGAGATGCTCGAACAGCTTGGGAAGATGCTCGACCCCGCACAGACCCTGCTGTACGTCCCGGGCTGGCGCACTCCCGGCTACGACCGCGATTACCCCAACTACAGCGATGTTTACCCCGAACTGAAACCCTTCATCAACCGGGCCCACGAGCTTGGCTTCAAAGTCATGCTGCACGTCAATTACTTCGGCGTCGACCCGCTCAATGCGCTGTACGAACAGTTCGAACCCTACCAGGTGCGGAGTCCATGGGCGCCGCATGAAAAAGAATGGTGGCTGTGGACCCGTGCTACGCCCGAGATCAAGTTTGCCTACATCAATCCCGCGTGTTCGGCCTGGAGAGATCTGTTCACCGAGTGCATGGTGCGTCTCTGCGAGTCAAGCGGAGCCGATGCACTCCATCTCGATCAAACCCTGTGCATTTACAACGATTACAACGGCCGGATCGAAGGCATGACCATGGCCGAGGGCAACATCGCCCTGCATCGGCAGCTTCGCGAGGCCCTGCCTGAGGTCGCCTTGAGCGGCGAAGGCCTTAACGAGATCACCTACGCCCACGAGGCGTTCGCGCAACGGCATGTCTGGGGACTACAGCACGTCGAAGGCACCTGGAACCGTGCCCTGCTCGAGGCCGCGCATCCCATCAGCTCGTACCTGTTCAGGCCGTACACGGTCATCACGGGGTACCTGGGTTGCGCGCCGCCCGCGTCCGGACAACTTTACGCGGCCTGGAACGAAGCCTACGAGCATTGGGGTGTGATTCCGACCCTCAAGCTCCTCAACAATACGCTGGACCATCCTAATGGATTTATGCGCCAATTCCGGGAAGAGGTCGCTTTCTGGTTTGAGGCCCGCCCTGAAATCGCCCTCGAAGGACCCTGGCCCGATACCGTCGCCTTCCCCTACCGGGCCGCAGACGGAAAAGAGGTGCTGCGAACCACGGACCACCGTCTCCTGCTCGAGGGCCGCGAGATCTCCCGTACCATCTCGGGAGTCAACGCGACGGCCCTCCCCGGCAGCATTCCCGGTTGGCAGGCGTACGACGCCACGCGCCTCTTCGGCCTCTCGCCTGACGCCTGGTATCCCTATTTCGACGAACCACGCGACCTCTCAAGGCCCCACCTTTCGGCCCTGCCGGATGACTATCGCCCAGAAAGCCTGGTGCTGGAGGAATGTCTGGGCATTCTCAGGACAGTGCAGCGAGGCGCTCTGTTCGCCGACATTCCTGCGTTGTTGGGGCAGGCCGAACGGGGCTCGCGGCTCGCCGGGAGCGGCGAGCGCCCATTCGAAAATGAGGGTCCTTCCCCGGATGGTGCGTTTTTCGAGCCCCATGGCGATATCCTGCACATCCATCCCCCCTGGAAAGACGGTATCGGCGCCGCCTATGCCCGTTTCGACCTCTCCCTGCCCGATTCCGGCAGCCTGTATTTCGAATCGGCCGCAGCGATGGATCAGAACACGGTGGGGCTTTCCGATGGCGCGACGTTCACCGTGCGCGCCGAATCGCAGGGAGAAACGCTCGAAGAGACGGTCCACACCGCCGGGGACACTCCGGTTCCGCTGCAGCTTGAATTGACACCGTTCGCCGGCCGCACGATCACGTTGGAGCTGGCCGTAGATCCCGGTCCGGAGAATGACCCCAGCTACGACTGGGCCCGCTGGCATGCGCCGCGAATCATGCACCGCCTGCAGGGCAGGGGAACCATCGAAGTGGCGGCAGCCCCCGACTACACCCATGCGGCGGCCGGAGGAAAGGTCGTCCCCGTGCGCTCCGGTCCGGCCGGCCTCGCCGTGGAAGTCCCCCTGCCGGGCGCCATCTACTTTATCGACCAGGCGCCCGCAGCCGTGAACCTGCCGCTCGACCTGGCCGCAGCGCCGTTCACCACGGCCTTCCTGGATACGCTGGGCCATCGCCTGGAAGCACCGCCGCACGCGACGGCCCGGCCCGGAGAAAGCCAGGTGGAGGGGCAACTGGTCCAGGGCCTGTTTGTCCATCCCCCCAACGACGGGATGACCGTGCTCGTGTATTCCGTGCTCCTGCCGCCGGCAGCGGCCACGTTCGAGGCAAGCGCAGGCCTTCGGGACGGAGCGGATCACTCGGACGGAGCCGAATGCATGGTCGAGATCAACGGACAGCAAGTTGCCAGCGCCAGGGTGGCGCCCGGCGAAGGGCTGAGGGCGCTCCACGCCGACCTGAGTCCATGGGCGGGCCAACCTGCCGTGATTGCCCTGATCACCGCATCCGCCGGCTCCTGTGTCTGCGACTGGGTCTTGTGGGACGCGCCCGTCATTCGGGAGGCGCCATGAACCTGACGCGGGGGGAATGGTGGAACGAATGGACCCTCGCCGCGAAAAATCTGGTCTTTCCCATTTTCTGCCAGGAATGCGGGCGTCGGCTCCTGACCGATGACAACGGCTATTTCTGCGCCACCTGCTGGGAACTCATGCCGCGCATCGAACGGCCTTTCTGCACCGTCTGCGGCCGTCCCCACCGTGCTGCCGTCGGCCTGGGCAGCCGTTCAAACTTTCCCTGCGGGCAGTGCATAGCCGCGGGACCGGCACGTCCGGTACGCCGCTGCTATGGCGTCGCCCGCTACGACGGCGTCATGGAAAAGGCCATCAAATTATTCAAATTTGGCGGGAAACAGCGTCTGGCAAAGCCTCTGGCGGACCTCATGGCGGCCTTCGCGGAGCACGAGCTGGAATGCGACCGCTATACCCTGTTGGTGCCCGTGCCGCTTCACCCCGTACGCGAGCGCGAACGCGGCTTCAACCAGGCCCGTCTCCTCGCCCGCGAACTTGCCCCGATGTTTCCAAACGCCGCGCCGACTGACATTCTCCGCCGAATCCGGCCCACGCGCACCCAGAGCACCCTCCGCGATCCGCGCGAACGACACAAAAACATCCAGGGAGCATTCGCCGTGGGCATCCCCGCCGATCTGGCCGCAGGCCATGTCTTGCTGATCGACGATGTCGTGACTACGGGATGCACGGTGGGCGAGATTGCGGAGGTCTTGCTGAAGGCCGGGGCAGACACAGTCGACGTGTTCGCACCCGCGCTCGCGGTGCTTCGCGAAATGCCGGGATAATACCCGCAGCGCGCGCCATAGCGTTGCTCGTTACCGAATGTCCGCCGTCAAGGATTTGAGCAGGCCCGAAATGCCGCCAATGCGTTTCAGCCGGATGTCGATGAGATCCAGACGTTCCAGCTTCACACGCGCGTGTTCTTCGTCACGTGCGACAATGGTGCCCGATTCCGTCATCTCCTCACGGTTTTTCACTACGGCTGAGTATTTGAATACAGCCACGTTGATTTCTCCTGGTTCTCTTACAGATGGATGCGCCTTCCTCTACAAGTCACCCGGATAAAAAATAATAGCGCGATACAGGTCGTCAACGGGCTACCTACACCTGAGCTTACAGCACCAAACGCAAAGGCCTAAGAAAAGGCTTAATAACGAAAATAATGCTAGCAAAGTCGCCCAAGAATGTCAAGGCTCAGCGGGAAATTCCCTGCAAAATGCGCAGGGGATACGACTTACACAAGACGTTCGGCAATCCTCAATCCAGGAATTGGCCGGCCACGCATCGCTCAGACCGTGAATTCACTTTCTCCCACACAGGGACCTGCGTCCACGCACAGGTGCTTTGACACATCGCGGGGCCGTCAGCTAGCATCACCGCAGATCTCATTCAACCCAGTAATCGAGGGACAGCAATAATGGATACTTCGCGCAGTGTCATCGTGCGTTTTTTCCGAAACCACCGGTCCGGAGTGCGCACCTTGGCGGTATTTTTGGCCGTACTTGCCCTCTTCTTCACCTCGGGCGCCTGCGGACTGCTTTACCAGGTGGTCTGGACGCGCAAACTGGTGCTTTTGTTTGGAACGGCTGCCTATGCCGTGAGTACGGTACTATCGATCTATTTTCTCGGCCTGGCGCTGGGCAGCCTGTGGGGGGGGCGCCTGGCGGACCGCAGCAGGAATCCGCTCTACCTCTACGGCGTGTTTGAAGTGCTCATCGGCGTGTGGGCCCTTCTGTTTATTGTGGCGATCAGCCCTGCGGAAGGGATGATCGTGCCGGTGCTGCGCCTGTTTTCGGGCCAGCGCGCATTCGCGGTCGGATTACGGGCGCTGCTGTCGCTCCTCTTCCTACTGGTGCCGGTCGTGCTGATGGGGGCCACGCTGCCGTTGCTGGCCAAGTACGTGACCGCCGGCGACCGCACCCGCGGGCTCCGAATCGGCGCGCTGTACAGCATCAACACGTTCGGAGCCGTCGCCGGATGCGCAGTCACGGGGTTCTGGCTTCTGGCGAAATACGGGTACTTTCGCACGACGTTGATCGGCGCAGCAGCCAACGCAGCCGCCGGCGTGCTGGCCATAGTGCTGTCCCGATTCGCCCTGACCGCCTCCGCGCGCGACGAGGCGCTGGAAGCCGCGGATACCCGCAGTGTCGCAGCGCTGCCGACCGGGAAGGCCGCGCTCGTGCTTGCCGTGTTTGCATTGTCCGGGTTCTGCGCGCTGGCGCTCGAGGTGGTGTGGACCCGGCTTCTCGTGCTGGTGTTCACGGGCACCACCTACGCCTTTACGACCATGCTGGTGGCCATGCTCTGCGGCATTGCTCTGGGGAGCGCTGTCGCGGCAGCCCTGGCCGACCGGGCCAAAAGCCCCATGTTCGCGTTTGGAGTGGCCGAGATGTGCGCCGGCATCGCCTGCATTCTCATGCTGGGCAATTTTGCGCGAATCGCCGGGCAATATGGGCCGATGATGCAGGACGCAGGATACCGCTGGGCCGGGATCATGCGCAGCAGGTTCCTGCTCTCGTTCTCCGCGCTGTTTCTCCCCACCTTTATCTTCGGCATGACGTTTCCGCTGGTGGTCCGCGCGGTCACCGCGGGGCGGGAGCGCTTGGGGCGCGATATCGGCGTGCTGTATAGTGCCAATACCTTCGGCGGGGTGCTGGGCAGCCTTGCCGGCGGTTTTTTGGTCATTCCGCTGCTGGGAACGCACTGGGGCATCGTGACGCTCGCCGCCGCGCTTTTCGTGGGCGGACTGCTCGTCACCCTGGCGAGCCCCGGCCGCTCCTGGGTGCGCAAAGGCATCGCAACTGCCGCCGCAACCAGCCTGCTGGTCTGGGCGCTGGCCCACATGCCCGCCAACGTGGGACTGGCCGTCAACCAGGCCTATCTCCCCGAAAAGAGCGAGATCCTGCATTATGACGAGGGCGTCGAAGGCACGGTCGTCGTTGCCGAGGAAGACGAAGAAGACGAAGAGCTGGGCCGTTACCTGTGGATCAACGCCATGCAGGCCACCGCCTCCATCGAAAAAGGCGTGCGGATGAACCGCCTCCAGGGCGCACTGCCCCTTATGTTCGCGCACAACCCCGAAAATGTGCTGTTCATGTGCTTCGGCTCGGGAATCACCGCGGGAACCCTCGGCCTCTCCGACGCCTTCAAGCGCATTGACGCGGTCGAACTCTCAAAAAACGTGCTCGAAGCGGCCCACTACTTCAACGAGTACAACCTCAACGTCATCGACAACCCAAAAACCAACTTCATCATTGATGACGGGCGAAATTTTCTTCTCACCACCCCCAACCGGTATGACTTGATCACGTTTGAACCGATGCCCATGGCCCAGGCAGGCGTATCGACGTTCTACACCCGCGAATACTACGAGTCCTGCCTGGCCCACCTCGCCCCGGGCGGAATGGTCTCCCAATGGGTGCCGCTCCACAGCCTCAACCCCGAGATCGTCCGGTCACTGGTGTACACCTTCACGACGGTATTTCCGGACTACTGCGCCTGGTTCGTCAACGCCGACCTGTTCCTCTCGGGCTCCAACCAGCCTCTGGTGCTCGACATGGCAGCCCTGCGCGCACGCCTCGAAAATCCCGACGTGAGCGCCGCGCTGACGGCCGCAGGGTACCACGACATCCCCGAGCTGCTGGCCAGCTATTTTATGGGAAAGGAAGCCCTCGACGCGTATACGCAAGGCGGCACCATCATGACCGACGATCGGCCCTGGGCCGAATTCGTCGCGCCAAAACTCATGTACGAGCGGCATGTGGACAAGATCCTCGAAGAATTGATCCCCTTCTTCGAAAACCCGGTTCCACGGCTCTCATTTGACGGAATTCCCGAGGACGAGGCACGGGCGCTTCGAGACGCGATCCAGCGCCGCCACGACGCACGGCGAATCGACCTTCAAGGGGTTAAAGCATATTACGGCGGCATGGTCGGCGGGAATCAGGAGGATTACTTCATCGAGGCGCTCAACCATGACCCGGAAGACGCCTGCGCGCGTCATTATCTTCTGCAGCTGGTGCCAACCGTCGGAAAACAGTACCTGCGCTGGCAGGAATACGATAAGGGCATCGAGCTGCTGTCCAAGACCCTTCCTGTTCTCCCGGATGATCTGAGACTCGTGCTGATGCTGGCAGATTTCCATTATGCCAAGGGCAACCGGCAGGAAGCGCTGGTCCAATACATCCACTATAAGACGCTTGGAGGCGACAAACAGCGAGCCGTGCTCCGGATTGAGGAACTTGCCCGCGAGGCCGCACCGTCGAACGCAGACGATAGCGAGGCCGTCCCCGAATCCGCGCCATCGTCCCCCTGAGGCGCAAGCGCAGCGCACAACGCGCCCGGGGCTTCCATCATAGCCGCGTTGCAGCCGCTCGCCCCGCCGGATTCATGTCTCGACCCGGTCCGATGACGGCCGGAGCGAAATTCTCCGCATCCCGGGGCCCTGGGCGAGCGCCGTTTTTCCGCTTACTGTTTTACGCTGAACTGGTAGCTGCCCGAGGCCACCTCAAACGCGGGGCAGAAGAGATTCTCGGACACGGGCACTACACCGGCGGCCTGGTGCGCGGGCACGCCGCTTTCCAGCACCTCCGCCTGTGCATCCACCGGCAGCAGAACATGCGCCGTCACGCCGACCGGCACGCTGACATCCAGATGAAGCCATCCGCCCTCCAGGCGCCACGCAGCGCCGATGGGTCCCCGGATCGAGTCGTACGAGGCCTCGGCCCAGTCCAGACCCGGCTGCGGCGGGCCGGGCGCGATGAGGACGCGGTCGCAGCCCACGGCATCCGGTGCGGGCCGAATCCCTGCGATGTGCTTATAGAACCATTCGCTCACCGACCCGAACATGGGATGGTTGTTCGAGAACGTGTTGTCGCTGCCTTCCCAATGTTCCCAGAGGGTTGTGGCGCCGTTATCGAGCATGTATCCCCAGCCGGGAAACGTCCGGGTGCCCGTGAGGGTGCAGGCAACATCGTGCCGGCCCAGGGTGCTCAAGACGTCGAGCATATACTTTGTGCCGAAGATGCCCGTCGAGAGGTGGCCCTCGTGCGCCGCGATGTCATTCACCAGGACCTCGAGCGCACTCGCCCACAGGGCCTCCGGCACGAGATCCAGGTAGAGCGCGAACGCCTGCGACGCCTGCGTACCCGTGCCGTAACGGCCCGTTTCGGGGTCGAGGTAGCGGGCGTTGAATGCCTCGGCAATCCGTTCGCGCAGCGCAGTGAACCGGGCCGCATCATCGTTCTTGCCCAGCAACAGGGCAAACTCCCGGGCAAGCGCGACATTGTATGCGTAAAATGCGGTGCCCGAAAGCTCCGGTTTTTCGGCGAGGCTTTCGTGATCGCCGATGCCGCCTACGTAGATGTGGTCCGGCGCATTGGATTCGATAAGCTCGACCCAGGCCTTTACGCGCTCGTACTCGGTTTCAATCAGCCGGCGTTCTCCGTAATACTGGTAGAGCTGCTGCAACAGCATCGGATGCGCCGTGCCCCAGCCGATGGGGCCCGACCCTTCGCCGAATCCCGCGTCGTCAATGCCCACAAAGGGCGCGGTTTCCGTAAATCCACCGTTGGGCCGGACTGCATCGGCCAGGTCTTCGACCGCTTTCGTGTAGAACTGTGCCATGTCGAAGTTGAGCAGGAACGCCTCACTCGACGCAACGATGTCGCCGCCGTAGCCAAATTTCTCGCGGTGCGGGCAATCGGACTGCACGCTGAACACGTTGCTTAGAAAAGTACGGAGCGTCACCTCCTGGACCTGGTTGTACAGGGTATTCGCACACTGAAACGTGCCTGCCGGCGCGATGGCCGAATACAAGACGAGCCCCTCCACGCTGTCGAGCGACGGCGCGGCGGGAAGGCCCGTGACTTCAAGATAGCGGAACCCGCGGAACGTGAACCGCGGCACATAGGTCTCGTTTCCCTCGCCTTTGAGGAGGTAGACGTCTTCCTGCCATGCCGTGACCGGCCGTTTTGAATCCGCCGGGCGCTCCTGGTTCTTGATCTGCCCGCACACGGCCGTCATGGGATTCAGGGTGCCGTCATCGTGCAGCAATTCACCGTAGCGCAGCACAACCCGCGTTCCAGCGGGTCCTTGGGTGCGGAGCCGCGCCAAACCAGCGAAATTCTCGCCCATATCGAAGATATACGTTCCGGGAACCGGTTCGTTCACGGCTGCCGGGCGGATCGTCCGCAGCGCCCGGATTGGCGGCGCCATCTGGGCTCTGAGAGGCCCAACTGCCGTGGATGCAGGAATCGCCGCTTCCCACTGCGCATCATCGAAGCCGGGCGCATCCCAGCCCGGCTGTTCGAGCCGGGCATCGTAGACCTCCCCCAGGTAGACGCTGTTTCGCACGATGGGCGCGTCTCCGACCTTCCAGGCGCCGTCGGTCACGATACGGTCCTGCGTGCCGTCGTCGTAGTCGATCTCGAGCTGCAGAATGGCCCGGGGCGGCCCGATGGTAAGGCTTTCGCGGATGTTGATGCGGTTCCACATGAGCAGCGGCAGTGGATTGTACCAGCCGTTACCCAGCACCATGCCCACGGCGTTCGGGCCGTTCCGCAGCGCGTCCGTCACGTCATAAATGGAATACAGGACACGTTCGGAGACCGTCGTCCAGCCGGGATCAAAGCAGTGGTCGCCGACTTTTTCACCGTTGAGCCGCAGCTCGTAATAACCCAGTCCGGTCACATACGCCCGCGCCTGCCGCACGGGTTTGTCCACGCGGAACTCTCTGCGAAACAGCGGCGCCGGGTGGTCGCCGAAGAGGGCCTCCTCATCTTCGGGCGGCTCTTCGTTGCGCGTGATCCACTGGGCCGTCCAGTCATCTTCGTTCAGCAGGGCCGTCTCAAACCACGCCGGGGCGCTCCAGGGCGACAGGCGGCCCGACTCGTCCCATACGCGCACCTTCCAGTACACGCGCTGCCGGGCTTCAAGCGGCCGGCCGCCGTAGGGGATCTGGATGGCGTCCGCGCCCGGCACCCGGCCCGAGTCCCACAGATCGGCGCTATCGCGGCCGAGCCGTTCGAGCGAAGTGGCCGCCAGAATCCGGTATGCGGTCTGGGCCTTGGCGCGCGCCCGCGGATGAGGCGCTTCGTTGATCCAGGCCAGGCGGGGCACGGCCGTATCGATACCCAGTGGATTCTGCAGGTATTCACAGGTCAGCCGGGCCGGATGCAGAGGACCCGTTGCCAGCCGTTCGGGAAGATGGCGGCATCCGGTGGCCACCAGAAGCAGAGCCAGGAGCAAAACGATAGCGATGCGGCGCATATACACCTCCAGCGGTAATGCCGTTTCCGAGAAACCCTGTTTGCGCGAGAGCGCAACAGGCTCTGTTATTGCGTAGGGCGCAGCGAAAGGGCCCGCAGGTTCATCACCCCTTCCACGGGCTTGCCTTCAGGCGATACCGTCACCGGGAAGACGCCGGCGGCCGGGATCTCGATGATTCCCGCAACATCCGTGATGAAATCGGACCAGGAGCCGGTTTCCTTGACGCGGGCCGTCACCGTGGAGTCGCCCACCCGGATCTCGACGGGCGTACCGCCCGAGCCGTCGTTGCAGGCGTAGGTAAGCGCCACCTCAAATTTTCCGGGCTGCCCGGCGGTGATGTGCCAGGAAACCGAATCCCCGGGCTCCGTCCAGAATCCGATGGCATCCCGCTCCGCCTCGTACCGGGCGGTTTTCCCGAGGATCTGGGCTTGAGCCGCGGGCAGCGTGAGGCGGCCGTCTTCGGCGGCATGAATGGTCATGTCGACGTCCGGCGCGCCGCTGATCTCGAGCACGACGACCGTCGCGTCCTGATTGGGCATGTGTTCGGGCAGCGCCACGGAGACGGCCCGCTCGCCCGTCCGCGTAACGGTCAAAGGCAGATCCGGCCGGGTCAAGAGGTAGGCCTTCGTGACCTCGTTCTTCAACCCGGGGACCTCGAGGGCATCCTCCGGCCAGTCGAACACGTGCAGATAGAGCTTGCCGGGCGCGCTGGTGCAACGGCCCCAGGGCAGGCTCGGGAACGGGCTTGGCCCCGTGCCGTAAATGGCTTGGCCGTTTTCCCGGAGCCAGTCGCCCATGGCCAGAAGCCGCTGTTCCATAATGACCGGGATGCGGCCGTCGGCGGTCGGGCCAATGTCGAGCAAGAGGTTGCCGCCGCCGTTGCAGATCGAGATCAGCATCCGGATCAGCTCGCGCGGGGTCATGTAATCGTCGATCTCTTCGTTGCGGTTGAAGCCGAACGACTTGCCGATCCCGCGGCATTCCTCCCATTTATGCTGGCTGCCCAGGTCCTGTCCCCAGCCCACCTGGCCGTATTCCGTGGTATAGAATCCGCCGTGTTTACTGCGGCAGCCCTTGCCCCAGCGGTCATTCACGACGACCCGGTCGCGCACGGGCGATTCGTTGTACAGCCACGCAATAAACTCCGTGCTGCGCCAGAGGGTGTCGGGGTGATCCCATTCGCCGTCCGGCCACACAATGTCCGGCTCGTAGCGCAGTACGAGGTCTTTGAACTGCGGCAGCATGTGCTGCTCCACATAGCGTTCGGGGTCGTTGCGGTAAATCGGGTTGAACCACTCGTACAGCGAGAAGTAGAACCCCATTTTCAGCCCGCGCGCCTTCACCGCCTCGGTCAGCTCGCCGCAGAGGTCGCGCCCGGGGCCCGCGTCCACGCTGTTCCAGTTCCAGCTTTCCGCGTTGGGCCACAGACAGAATCCTTCGTGGTGTTTCGAGGTCAGCACAACGTATTTCGCGCCCGAGCGCTCGAAGATCTCCGCCCAATGCGCGGGATTGAACATCTCTGCGCGGAACTGCGGCGCAAAATCGGGGTATTTGAAGTCTTCCCCGTAATTTTCCACATGAAACTTCCAGGTCTCGCCGTTTTTGTCCTGCATGTCATGCCAGTACCACTCCGAATACCGCCCTTTCGGGCCCCAGGAGGGCACCGAATACAGCCCCCAGTGGATGAAGATGCCGAATTTGTCGTGCTCGAACCAGCCCGGCAGAGGGCGGCTTTCAAGCGATTCCCAGGTGGGTTCGTATTGCGCGTCTTGCGCGAATGCGGCGAATGCCGCCACGGCAAACACTGCCGCCACCACATACCTTGCCGTTCGCATCGTTTGCCTCCCTCCACGCTGCGCGGATTCCCCGCGCGGTCGTCCCCATCGAAATGGCGTCACAGCACCTGGCCAGGCCAGATCGTAGGCACGGCGGGCGTATGGCCCAGCCAGCGATCCAGCCACGCGAACGCAAAACGCTTCGCCCCGGGCGAAAAATTGTGCTCGCCCGGAAATGAAGTCATTCCCAGGCGTTCGCCTGCGCCGAGCGTATGGTAGGTCTCCTGAGCGTTGATCACCTGCTCGACGGTGCCAAGCCGTTTGAATTCGTCCTCCGTTCCCTGAATCAGAAGCGGACGCGGCGCCACCAGCATCATCAAACCGTCAAAATCACACGGAACCGGCCGGGTGGGCTCTTTAACATACGGCGCGAAATTCGGCAGATAACAGTAATCGCTCACCGGTCCGCGCTTCTTATTCGGGTCCTGGGGACGCGACCAGTGATCGGTGCCCCGTTCCCAGCCCACTTCGCCGCAGTTGCTCACGGCTGCGGCAATGCGCTCATCGAATGCCGCCGCGCACAAGGTCGTGTGGCCGCCCAGCGAGTGGCCGATGCACCCGATCCGGTCCCGGGCCACAAAGTCCAGCGTCTCCAGCACATCCACTGCGCGCATACAGTCCCACGCGTTCTTGCCAAACATGGACCATTCGGGATGGCGCGTGTAGAAAGGCTCGGAATCGTAATGCGTATGCCCCGGCGGAATGCGCTCGCCGTCGCACAACAGATCGATGCTGAGGGTCACGTAACCCCAGCGGGCCAGTTCCAGGCCATAGGCGCGGCTCTTTTCGGGCGGCAGCGGCGGTTCTCCGGGCGCCCGGCCGGTCAGCCCGACGCATTGTGACTTTCCCGCGCCCGCGCTCGTCGGATGAGGGCAGATCAGCGCCGGCGCCGGCCCGGGACGCGCCCCCTTCGGAATCAGCAGGTACGCGGGCACGCGGTCATCCGACTCCGACAAAAACGTCAGGTAATGGCACTCGATCCCGTCGATATCGTCTACCTGGCGCATCTGAACGTCCACCGGAGGTTTCTCCGCAGGAAACGGCCCCATCATTTCAAACCAGGCCGCGCGGATGTCCTCCAGACGACCCGGCAGTTCTGCGGTCACGGCAGCGCCGGTGGGCGACTGTTCCTTAGCCTGGGTGATCGCGGCAGCAAACAGCCCCGCGCCCGCCATTCCCCCTGCCAACAAGGCCCGCCGGCCAAAATGAAGTTCGCGCTCCTGGTCGTCATGCATGGACGTAATACTCTCCCTGGACTGAGTTGCGGCCTGAACCTGTGCACCCGGATTCCACACCATAGCGCCCGGATCTGCCTGAATCAAGCGAACGGCGCGCGTGGCCGGTCTCCATGGGTTCCAGGCCCCCGCGGCGGCCTGGGCACCTAGACACACAACTGCATATAGGGTATGATTTGAATGTTGTTGTGTAGAGGGGCAAGACATGCAAGACTTACGGGTCTCCCATTCTCCCCATAGACCAGCGAATGACGCACCAGCGCGTCGTTTTCTCCCACCCTACCATGTCTTTAAACACTCGGGGGAGTGTTTCGCATATTTCCTGGAGCGTGACTGCGCCTTCCATATCGACCGGCCGACGTACGATCTCCTTGCCAGGGCTCTGAAAGGCTCTTTCGCGGAAGCCGCCGACCGCCTGCTGCAAGAGGGGAAGTACGATACCGACACGGTGGCAAGCATAATGTCGGAGGTTTCCCGCCTGCAGCAGGCTGGTTTCTTCAGACCGGTTCGGAATTGGCTGTCCACGGCAGAGAAGGAACAAGCACTTACGCATCGTTACACCACCCCATGGACACGCCTTGAATTGGCCCTTGCGGAATCCTGCAATCTTGCGTGTAAATACTGCTACTGTTCCGCAGTGCGTGACATGCCCAATCAGGGGCTCATGACCGAAGAAGTGGCGCAAACCGCTATCGATTGGCTGTTCAAAGCATCGGGGGACGCCAAAGAACTGAGCCTGACGTTGTTCGGCGGCGAACCCCTGCTAAACAAGCCTGTCTTCAAGTCTGTCATGGACTACAGCGACGCCCTCGCCAAAAAACATGGCAAGAGAATTCACTATTCAATGACCACAAACGGCACCCTCATTGACGACATGGTGATTCATTACATAAAGAAACACAATTTCGGCCTTATGGTCAGCCTCGATGGACCTCCCGAAATCCATAATGCGCAGTGTCCGACGCAAGACGGGGGACCTTCGTTTGATATGGCCGCCAAGGGCATAAAACGACTCATGAAGAGGCGGAAGCGAGTAACCGTGCGTTGTACGGTGACCAATGCAATGCCCCGCTTGCTCGATCTCGTAAGGTTCTTTGAAGATTTCGGCTTCACGCGAATCGTCCTCGGCGCTGCTATGAATCCCGTATCACCATCCTCGTTTGATTGTGACCAAGAGGTACTCGAGGATTTCGAAAACCAGCAGAAAGAACACTTGATACCATGGATGTTGGGGGAACTGGCGGAAGGAAGAATTCCGTCTTGGTTCCCATATGCTTCGCTAATTAAGCGCATTGTAGACACTCAAGAAAAACCGGTGTCCATGTTCCGCTGCGGTGCGTGTCGGGGCACCTCGACAGTGGGCGCAGACGGCCGCATGTATCCATGTCACCGATTCGTCGGAATGCGCAATTGGGTGTGCGGCGACATATCCAACGGTCCCGACATCGAATGTGCCAAAGAGTTTTGGCGAAGATACGAGGATGCCGTAGGCCAAACATGCTCCCAATGCTGGGCGAGAAGAGCATGTAATCGGCCGTGTCCGTGGCAGATTGCCCAAGAGGATGGCTCGTTTCATATGCAAGGATCTTGGAAGTGTGACAAGACTCGGAGTGCTGTGGAAGAAGGCATGATGATGCACTGGCACATACAGACCTACTATCCCGATATGTACGAGACCCTCACGTTGAGTAGATACGACGAGCGGCGAAGAAACACGAATGATACAAAAGAGCCAGCAATGTAGAGGCTTGTGTAGATGAGCGTATGCAGAGCAGTGTCGGGCATGGCGCGAGTCCTATATGAGGAGTGCTCAGAATGAACAAGAACGATGAACGCAAGCCGTGGGTAGCCGAGCAAGCCAACGCCCAAGAGCGCTTCGATCAGAACCAGAGCAGGCGGGAGTTTGTAAGGAAAGCTAGTTTGGCTGGGCTCTCGGCTGGATTCGCACACTTCTTACTCGTTGGTGGTCGCCTCAAGAAGGCGCTCGCTCAGACCGACTTGTGTGAAACGGGTCAGGATCTTTCCTCCAGCACGGACGAATGCAATGAGAGCAACGAGGACTCCTGCATATATGTTGACGGATCGGGAGGTACAATCAAGGACAAGGTTGATTTCTGCAACCCAGAATACTCTCCAGATCTATGCAAGGTGTACGCGGACAATAATCAGTACTTGCGTGAAACTAACGACGTGTGTGGCCAAGCGCCTAACAGCGACACTACAGATCATTGCGAGGCACAGTTCGTTCCTAGCGAGGGTTTTCACGAGACAGGAGATTATTGCCCGGAAGACACGGGGACTCAGAGTGAGGATGAATGTATTGCCTACAGATATGATGGTACAAATTACGAATCTGACGACGTGTGCCCAGATGGCCTTAACGACGATATAAGCCGTTGGCCACAAGGAGGAGATAGTTGCGGGACACTGATTATGGGCGGAAGCTACGAAATCGGCGACTCCTGTCCCGCACAGCATGCTTCGGATGAGGATTACGACTTCTGCAACCGAAACTACGCAGGCTATGACGATGTGGCCTAGTCATCTCGGAATAGCGTAGCCCGCGGGACGGAGGAAGTGGAGATGAGAACGAGAATACTTGCCACTCTCTTGGTCGTTCTAGGATTGACTGCTGTTTTTGTAAACTGGTATCGGTCCACCATGTCCACGAATTCGCGTCGTCTTCCTCCGGCAGCAGAGATGGTCGCCGATACCACGCCAGAAGCCCGGCCGGCACCGGAAACAGCGGTGCCGCCGATCTCCTTCCCCAAAGAGGCGCCACCCCCGCCCCCGGAACCACCGGAGCCGGCCATACCCGCCGCTGTAACGGTCTCGGGCATCGTGGTACGTGCTTCCGACGAAGCGCCGATCGCCGGGGCCGAAGTACGCGTCAGACTGCCTATCGACGATACCGGAGAGCTCAATTCTCTCAACATCGAACCTTGGGCGCAGTCATGTACAGCGGACGAAGATGGGGAGTTCTCGATTGAGATTCCAGCGCCGGGACTAAAGTACGTCTTTGGTGCTGGCGCGCCGGGTTTCCAGCCCGCTGGGGCTCGCAAGCTGATTCCCGAGGAAGGCCTGGCAGGTCTAAAACTCTGCCTATACACTCTTTGCTCCGTCTCGGGCCGGGTACTCGACGCCCAAGGCGAGCCGGTTCAGAATGTGGTTGTGGGAGCGGCACATGGATTTCACGCTTCCCCCGAACATGAGTCTACGTATACCCCTCAAGTCTTCTCCGACCCCACCGGACCGGACGGCGCTTTCTCTATCCATGGATTGAAATCGGGGTACTGTGCCCTGGTGCCTAAGGGAGTCAACGCAACCATGGATGTCTTAGGCGCAACTCTCGAAGAAGGCCCTTTCATCATTGAGCTCGCTAAAGAAGAACACCGCGGAGGCGTGCAACTCAAGCTGAATGACGAAAGCGCCCAGTACATAATCGAAGGAATTGTGCAGGACTCTCGCGGGCGGCGTGTAGCCGGTGCAACGGTCTGGTCCGGTCTGCTCGGCGGGCCACAACGGACCACGGCCACCCGGCCCACAGACGAACAAGGCCGTTTCCGGCTGGACTGCGTAAGCACACGTGTTATCGGCGCGGACGGCAAGTTCGCTACATCGCCTGTGGAGCTCTTCTGCAAAGCGGAGGGATACGAGCCCGCTCACGCCCCCAATGTTCCGATGGGGAGCAAAGACGTGGTCCTTTCCTTGGTTGACTGGTGCCGGGGACGCATTACCGGAAACGTCCGTGTAAGCGGGTCCCGCAGGGCGGTCATCGGGGCTCAGGTCGCCGTATGGCAGGTCTATACTGACTGGGGCGATCGAACACGGATGGACTACAAGGAACAAGGGGTGAAGACTGATGAGCAAGGAAGGTTTGAATTGCCGGATGTCCCCGCGGGCGAGGTCACGCTACAGGTGATTCATCCCGAATTTGGCGTCTCCTTACACCGCGACGGCGTCACGGTAAGACCAGGTCGAGCCACGGAGGCCCAAATTGTCCTTCAAGCGCCTGGCGTGCTGGAGGTGGAAGCCATGCCCGTGAGCCCGGCTCAAGAATTGGAAAACCTATGGTGTGCACTTGAGGTCTTCCCAGAAAGCGTCTTGACAACTAAAGATGCGTATCCTTGGGACTACACTTACTGTGCCAATGAATACAATGTCCCCGTATCGTATGCACTAGAGAATGCCGCTGAAATGCTTGTAGGCGCTGCGGCAACCAGACTGGTAGGTAAGGACGGGTGGCACAGAAGCGAGGATGGCCAGTGGAAAGGGAGACTGGTCCTGGCACCAGGCGACTACACCATCAAGCTCAGATATCATCTGAAAACAGTCTCGGAGAACTTCGCATTCAAGAGGGTCTCGGTGACATCCGGCAGCACTACTCGTGTTCGATTCGAGATTGCCGGTAGTGCGGCAATACGTATTGCGGTTGCGTCACACGAAGCACGTGCTCTTTCAGCATTCTTGCTTCTCACCCCTTCACGCGACGCTGATGTGCTGCCGGAGAGCACGCCAGGGAGCAGAGGTTATCTTGTGGCATCCCTAATGCAGCAATCGTCCTTCGCCGCCTTTGCGCAAGTTCTAGAGGCAGGCGAATACACATTTCCTGCCCTCGAACCAGGTCAATATAGGCTGACCGTATACGCGTCCGTTCCCGAAACAGGGGGCATGCACCGGAGGAAACAGGAGACCGTGACGATCAATGAAGGCGAAGAGTTTTCTTTGCAGGTCGCTCTCTGATCGCGGTCTGGTGGAGGGTTTAAGAGATCTTCACAGCAAATCTCAGCGGATGGCATGTCGGCGAGACAGAAAGCTGTCCTCTCCGCTTCGCCATTCAGGGGTGAAGAATGTTAAGCCAAACTGAAAACGGTAGGAGCCGCCACGGTGATTCGACCGGACTGTTCGGCTCTCATCGGAAATCCGGCACATTGGAGACTGATGGGCTTCTGCTATTCAGAATATTCGATGAGTACCTTCTTCTGATGTCCGAGTCGGATACAATGAAGCACCGCATCACTCACTTCTTGAGCTCGCTTGCCATCCCCATTTCTAACTCCGCTGGGACAACGTCTCGCCTAGCCATTTTCAAGGCACCTGGACATCATATAGTCCTGTGTTGCCCGGAATGCGGGGTTGCTCAGACAGCTGCATCGGCCTCAACTGCTTGGTTCGTATTCAGGCGTCTTCTCTTGCACCTAATCATTAACATGGGAAGACCGCATTTCCCCTTGCATGCTTGTTGTGTCGCGAACGAGAGGGGCGAAGCCGCTGTAATATCCGGCCTTTCCAATTCAGGAAAAACAAGTGTGACAGCAGCTCTATTGCGATACGGTTACCGTTTCGCAATCGACGACTACACACTGCTGATGAATGATGCATCTATACTGGCATTCCCGTTGGGTTCGACCCTTTCGCAGAAGACATTCACTCTGATTCCTGACATTGAACCTCTCAAGGCTCCACACATGCGACTGTCCGACACGGATGCAGGTCCGTGGATAGTCAATTTTGCGGATGTTTTCCCGATAGTTGAGGCTTTCAAACCATTAAAGCCAACGCACTTTTTCTTTTTGGTGCCGCGTTTCGGAGCGCAAAGCAAGCTAGAACCGTGCTCGACTGAGCAGTCCCTCTGGCACCTGCAGGCTGCACGACTCGCAGATCGTAAGATGATCAAACCGCTGAAGTGCGCATCGCCGAGACACTATGACATGGGCTTGAGCATTGCAGGAAGACTCATTGAGGATGCGGCCTTTTTCAGAGTAGTCAACGGAGACTTAGGTGCCACTGCGGCCCTAATCGCGGAAACCTTCAACTCGGGCCGGCGTTGACCATTCATGAGAGGCGAACTTGAGTTTTTGGTCAAAGCCGCACGTGAGCGACATCCTTCCCCTGACTTCCAGAAACACCCACACTATGGGCGCGCGAACGGTGATATCTTCGCTCAAAGATGCCAACTACAGAAGGTCACCTCTTTCGCCTACGCGACCTTGTCTCGGTCTCGCCTCTGCTTTCCTCATAACTCACGCTTTCTAGAGGTTGCCATCAACAATTTGCGGCGAGATTGGCGCCGCTGGGTCCGACATCGGCGAAGAGTACTAGCCACAATCGCCCTGGTACGTGAGATTCTGGCGAAAACAGATGCGCGGTATAGTTTCATGCGGGGGATTCCTTTTGCGAAGCGGTACTGGATTCGGCCTCACCTGCGAG
This sequence comes from Candidatus Hydrogenedentales bacterium, assembly GCA_050950105.1. Lineage (GTDB taxonomy): Bacteria > Hydrogenedentota > Hydrogenedentia > Hydrogenedentales > SLHB01 > UBA2224. The sequence continues at coordinate 34,050 of JBMNGZ010000003.1, forward strand.
TCTGCGGCGACGTTGATCTCGTTATCCCGGAGGCAGACCGCCACCAAGTCGAGTCTGCTCTGATAGATGCGGGATTTCGGCTGCACCCGTGCAAGGCTCTGCACGATGCGCGCGTGAATTACGTTGGACAGACGGAATTCAGGCACCCGGAACTGAGGATGCTGGTGGATGTGAACTGGCTGTTCACGGGCAACGGAGGTATAGGCAAGGTTTCGCAGGATATGAATCTCGTGTGGAACCGAGCCCGGCACGTTGCGGGAGCCGAGTGGCGGCTGTCCCATGAGGACGAATTCCTGAATCTCATCCGCCATTTGGGCCATGGCCACGATTTTGACACGGGAATGCTTCAGGTCTGCGTGGACGTGGCGGCCATGCTTCGCGTGTGTGGAAATGAAATGGATTGGGATTATGTGTACGAACAGGCCGAAGTGTGCGAATTTCTGCGGATTCTTCGTTTCTTTTCCCATTTCTTCGACGAATATTATCGCGACGAGACCATGCCGCATCTGGGGGACTTCCTGCCCCGCCTCCGCGCGTCCGCCACGGACAGAGAATGCCGTTTGTTTTCGCGCATCATCCTCCTTCCATTGCTTCGCCGCACAAGCCGGCGAAAGGCGGCCTTTGGCGTCTTCTACGGCAACTACCGCGTCGCGGCCAAGCTTTGGGCGCTTGACCGGTTCACGCGAATGCTCCGAATGCTTGTGTGGGCCGCGTGGCCCTCGAGACACCAGCTTGTCATGATCACCCTGGAATACCACACAGAGTCTTTCTGGAAACGGCGCCTGAGGTATTATTTGAATCCCCTCTTTCCGGGACTGCCGGGCCTGTGCGTAGGCACGATCGCGCGCACCGTCCTGCAATTCTCCCGAGCGGTCCGAAAACTCCGCAATCTCGTACTGGGCGACACCGCCTCCGCCGCGAATCGTGTTGAAAAGGAGGGTGAAAGGAGGAGCATATCGTAGCCGCGCGCATAGAATGCTCTGCCTCTGGGCAACTGTGCGCGTGTTTCGGCAAACTGCGACAGGCCTGCGCTCCACAGCCCACCAGATCAGGCGGATCGCCTCCGGCGATCGCCACCAGCGTCTTCCGGTCGATCTGGCTCATCGTGACAAGATTGACGTAGATGCGGTCCTGCCGCTCGTTGAACCGGTCCACCACCCGCTGGATGGCCTCGCCCTCAAACCCGGGCCATTTTTCCCAGTAGGTGATCCGCACAGGTTTGCATGCAACCCTCCGGATTGCCTACCGTGTATAGGTGAAACGGGAATTGCGGACTCCCGATCTGGCACACACTAAAAAAGGAGGGACGGAAGCATGCCAAGTGTATTGGTGCCGCTTGCGGAAGGGTTCGAAGAAATCGAGGCCATTACGCTGATAGACATCCTGCGCCGCGCAGAGTTTGACGTGGTCACGGCCAGTCTGGGCGACGAAGCCGTCAAGGCGGCGCATGGCGTCTGTATCCTGGCCGACTGCACCCTCGACGAAGCCCTGAAGAAGGAATACGACATGGTCGTCCTGCCCGGCGGACTCCCCGGCGCCGACCATCTGGACAACGACGCGCGTATCCACCAGATCCTCAAAAAGACCGCGGACAGCGGACGCTTCGTCGGAGCGATTTGCGCGGCACCCAAGGTGCTCGCCAATGCCCAGCTGCTGGATGGAAAAAAAGCGACCAGCTACCCCGGTTTCGTCGACAAAATGGACCTGCCCACGACGACCTATACGGGCAGCGCCGTAGAAAAAGACGGCAAGGTCATCACGTCGCGCGGGCCGGGAACGGCCATGGATTTCGCCCTGGCCATCATCGAGGCGCTTGAGGGGCCCGAAAAGCGTAAATCGGTCGAGGACGGATTGATGCGAAGCTGAACGCCCAGGGGGCCGGCTCCTGCGGCGTGACAGGCCCGGTGGCCGCCCGCTAGCCCTTCAATCCGCCCATGGTAATGCCCTGGATGAACGTGCGCTGCGTGAAAAAGAAGAGCACGATGATCGGCGCTACGACGAGCGTTGATGCCGCCATGAGCAGGTTCCACGGCGTGCCGCCCTGACGGCTCTGGAAAAACTGGAGCCCGAGAGCCAACGTGAAGCGGTCCTGGTCGATAAGGTAGATCAACGGTCCCAGAAAATCGTTCCAGCAGTACATGAAATGAAACAGGGCCACTACCGCCAGCGCGGGACGCGACAGGGGCAGCACCACCCGTCGGAAGATGCCGAATTCCGTGCAGCCGTCTATACGCGCCGCATCATCGAAGTCGCGCGGGATCGTCAGAAAGAACTGGCGCAACAGGAAGACGTTGAACGCGCTCGCCCCGAACCAGGCGGGCACCCACAACGGCCGGAACGTGCCAATCCAGTGCACATAGCGGAACACGGCATACAACGGGACCATCGTCACCGGGAACGGTACCATCATGGTCGCGAGCAGCACGATAAACACCGTATCGCGGCCTTTCCACTCGATCCGCGAAAACCCGTAGGCAACCAGCGAGCTGCTGACCAGGGTGCCGAGCGTGCCGAGCAGGGCAATGGTCAGGGTATTGCGTGCATAGGTGAAAAAAGGGATGTAGCTGACGGCCTCGCGGAAATTTGCCCATTGGGCCGGGCCGGGAATCCAGCGCGGCGGCATGAGCATCGTCTGATCCAGAGGCTTGAGGGCCGTCGACAGCATCCACACCAGCGGAAACAGGAACAGGGCGCTTCCGGCGAGCAACAGGACATGGAGTACGAAGGCCTGCGGCCGCCTCAGAGGGTTGGCCCGGGAAGCACCGCGATTCGCGCGCCGCGGACTCTCCGCCAGGGTGTGGGTGGGTCTATCGACCATAATGCACCCGTTTGCGCGACACGCGATACACAAGCAGCGTCAGGCCGAGGATCATAAGAAACAGGAGCCACGCCATCGCGCATGCATAGCCCATGCGAAGGTACCGAAACGCGGAATTGTAGAGGTACATGGTGTAGAAAAGGGTCGAGCGTGCAGGCCCGCCCGCGCCGTCGGTCAGCACATACGGAAGCGCGAACACCTGCAGCGCCCCGATCAGACCCATGACCACGTTGAAGAAGATCGCCGGCGACAACAGCGGCAGGGTGATGTGGCGCAGTTTCGAGAACCACCGGGCGCCGTCGAGCTCCGCCGCCTCGAACAACGGCTTCGGGATGTCCTGCAGCCCGGCGAGATAAATCACGACCGCATACCCCACCCCCCAGAGGCTCATGAGAATGATCGCGGGTTTCGACCAGGCCGTCGATTGCAGCCAGATCGGCGCCTGCAAGCCCAGCGGCTGCAACAGCAGGTTGAGCACGTAGTTCACGATGCCGTACTCGCCGTTGAGCATCCACATCCACAGAATGCCCAGCGCGACCAGCGGCGTAAGTGACGGCAGAAAGAAAATCGTGCGGTACACGGTCATGCCTTTGACGCCCGTGTTGAGCAGCAAGGCCAGCGCGATCGCCAGAACGGTGGCCAGAGGCAGAAAAAATACCGCGAAATACACCGTGTTGAAAAGCGATTTCCAGAACACCGGATCCTGAAACAGCTCCTGGTAGTTCGCGCCGCCCACAAACACGGGTGGCTTCAGCACGGAGAAATCGCAGAAGCTGTAATAGAGCGATGCGCCGATAGGATAGGCGGTGAACGCGAGCAAACCGGCTATCCACGGCGAAATGAACAGCAAACCGTTGCGGAAGTTTCGCCATTCGCGGCTCGTCATGGCCCTGCCCCCTTTTCCGCGCGTTCGCGGCGTTCGATGCCCTGGCGCGCGCGCTCCCATATGCCGGTGACGCGGTCCTGCACCAGCGTCACGGCCGCCCGCGCCGAACTCTCGCCGAACATGACTCGATCGAAGGCCGGCGTGATCTCATCATTGTATTCGTACCACGTACTCATCACCGGTGCATAGAAGGCATGGGGGCTCTTTGCCAGCTCGATGAAAAGCTCGATATGCGGGTTGGGATGTCCGGCCAGAAATGCGGGACTCACCTCTTTGAGCGGCGTAAACTTCTTGTGGCCCATGTTGAGCAGTTCGAGCCCTTCCTGCGAACACAGGTATTGCATGAATTCAAAGGCCTCGTCCGGATGGCGAGCGCCCACCGGAATGCAGATCGAGTCGCATTCAACCATGGCCACGTTCTCCAGCCCCGCCACCGCCGCAGGAAAGGGCGCGGCGCCCCATTCCAGAGCAGGCGCGAAGGTGTCGATAAAGCTCGCCATCCACACCCCCTGCACGATCATGGCCACCCGCTCGGCGAAAAACGCATTCTGCGGCGACGCGAACTGCCCCGTAACCCCGCTCTGAAACCGGCGCAGCTCCTCCGCGCCGTATTTCTCGGGATAGCTCTGGATCCACTCCCAGGCGGCCAGGTTCTCGGGGCTGTCAAACGTCACGCGCTCGCCGTCCCACAGTGTCCCTCCAAACCAGTACCCCCACGACCAGGGCCACCATCCCGGTTCCGACGGCGTGAATCCCACCTGCACCAGGTGGCCGTTTTCGTTGTAGCGGGTCAGTTTCTCCGCCATTTCATCCAGTTCGGCCAGCGTGCGGGGCGGGCGTTCCGGGTCCAGCCCCGCCTCGCGGAACAGTCGCTTGTTGTAATGCAGGGCAGCCGTGGCGGGCGTGGTGGGCAGTCCGTATAGCGTGCCCCGGTAGCTGTTCTGCTCCAGGAACACCTCCAGGAACGCATCGCTGGACATCCCCGCCTTCTCCATGAACGGTTCGAGAGGCAAGAGGGCGCGTTTTTCGGCAAACTGCGACAGGCCCGCGCTCCACAGGCCCACCAGATCCGGCGGATCGCCCCCGGCGATCGCCACCAGCGCCTTCCGGTCGATCTGGCTCATCGTGACCAGATTGACGTAGATGCGGTCCTGCCGCTCGTTGAACCGGTCCACCACCCGCTGGATGGCCTCGCCCTCAAACCCGGGCCATTTTTCCCAGTAGGTGATTTGCAGGCGGCCGTCAACATACGTGTCTCCAGGCTCAGGGATGATGACGGAGCATCCGCACAAGAAGACCGTGCCCAGGAGAATCAAGGCGGCAGGCGCAAACCGGAAAGACCGGGCGTTCCGCACGGTGGCGACGCCGGATGGCCGCTGCGACCCGGCTTTGTCTGGGTGCATTCCCACAAGTCCCCTCCAACCCGCACACAAATGACTGGCCCCCAAGACCAGACGCCTTCAGCATACCTGTTTTGCGGCGTCCAGGGGAATCGCCTTTTCGGGATAGAGCGGAAGGCCCGGTTCAGCCGCGCCAACAAAACGCCGGACCAGGCGCTCGCTGCAGGATAAGCAGAGCGGTTCCATGCCCGGCCTACAGGCTTGTCTGAACCGGATTGGCGGGAAAAGCGGCGGCCCCGGGCCCTCGCCGGTCAGGCGGGAACGGGCTCCGGGGCCAAAAGGGTCCAAGGGGCAGCTTAACGTGGGGTCAGGAGGCTGCGCCAACCAGCGCGGCGCTCTCAGCCGTTTTTGCGGAAGATTGCTCCACGTATTCGATCAATTTCTGGCCGATGGCGCTGTTGTCGAGGATGCCGCCCAGGGCATCGGCTCCCGGGCCATACGCGAACACGGGAACCATGATCGCGGTGTGGCCGCCGGTCACCCACGCCGATTTCGTCACCTTCTTATCGGCAAGAGAGCCGCCGAGCAGGGTATACCCGCCCGTGTCGTGATCCGCGGTCACGATCACCAGCGTGTCGCCGTCCGCCTCGGCAAAATCGAGCGCGGCACCGATGGCATCATCAAAACAAATCATTTCAGCCAGCATTTTCGGTTCATCGTTGGCATGTGCTGCCCAGTCAATGAGCGAGCCCTCTACCATCACAGCAAAGCCGTTTGGATTCTTCGACAAGGCCTGAAGCGACAGGCGAACCATTTCCGCAAGCGAAATCACACGATCAGCGGCATAACCGAGATCGTCCGGCGCGAGAAGCCCCGCGAACGAGTCCACATCACCCAGTCCTCGCAGTTCCTCGACCGTCAGCGCTACAGGCATGCGCTCCCGAAGCGCCGCGACCAGATCCTGGTTGTCCTTCCGCTTACTGCCGGATGCGGATTTCGGCATGAAAAACTGCTGGCCGCCGCCGAGCACCACATCAACAGTTCCCGCCGCGATCTGTTCCGCCACCTCGGTCTGCTTGCTGCGGCTGTCCACGTGCGAAACAAACGTGGCGGGCGTGGCATGGGTGACGGAGCAGGTTACCACGATGCCCGTGGATTTGCCCACGTCTTTGGCATGTTCGAGCAGCGTCTTGATCGGCGTACCGTCGGGCAGCATGGCGACCATGCCATTGTTGGTGCGCAATCCCGTGGCCAGGGCCGTACCACCGGCAGCGGAATCGGTCACCATTTTGTCGGCGGAATGTGTGGCAGAAAAACCACCCACCGGACAGCGTTCCAGCTCGAGGCTGCCTTTCACGACTCGCGCCGCCGTGACCTGGCCGATACTCATGCCGTCGCCGATCATCACGATCACGTTTTTCGGAACGGCGCCCGGTTCAGCGGCAAAAATGCTCGCGGGAAAGATCAGAAGGGACAACAACAAAGCGAAAAGCATGCGATTGTGCATTGTACAACATCTCCTATCCTCATCTCGGGCGCTGCGCGCCCTATCTCCAAGTTCAATCTATTCCAACAACCGGCGCGTGCCGGATTATTTTCTCCTGCGGCGGGCTGCAGTCCGCCTCCGGTCAATACACGGTCTGGCGCGCCCAGTCCAGTGAGCCCGGCACGAGATGCACCAGCTCCTGCGACAGGCCCTCCGGAGAGACTCGCACCACCAGCAAATGGTAAATTTGCGACTCTGCCGGGAGCCGTTCGCTCAGGGGCGCGCCCGCGCCTGCCGACAGGGTGTACCGCACGCCGTCGAGCACCGTCGACGCATAGCCATGGATATGGCCCATGAACACCTCGGTGACCTGATGTCGTGCCAGCAGCGCACGAAAGGCATCGGCCTTCCAGGTAAACCCGCGCGCCCGGTCATCGCCGATGACCGCATCTTCGAAATAGGCCGGCGGGATGTGAAAGAAGACAAACTTGTATTGAGCGCCGGGTTTTCCAAGTTCTCGATCCAGAAAGGCCAAATCGGACCCGGATACCCGAATGCTTCCGCTGTCGTTGAATCCAACGAAGCGGCAGGACCCATAATCAAAAGAAAAGCGGTCGCCCCCGAAGATCGCTTTGTAGGCCGCGAAATCACGCCGTGCACCGCGCTCGTGGTTGCCCGGCACACAAAACACGGGCACTGGATCCGTGATCTCAAGCAAGGGAAGAAAATTCTCCAGATACTCCGTAACCGTCCCGCCGCGGATCAGATCACCCGTGTGAAAAGCGAGCGTGGGGGCTTCCTGCGCTGCCTGCTCAAATATTTTGGACGCCACAAAAACGTTGTTGCGCGTATCCCCGAACACCACAAACGAAAAAGACTCGGGGGCCGGCCCACCCGCCTCCAGCGTGTCGAGCAGCCGCGTCAGGGTGTATTTCTCGGCGTACGGTGCAAGCGCCTTCATATCGCCCGGGGAGGCCGACACATACCAGCTTAGCGCCGGGACGCAAACCAGCGTCAGCAGCACCAGCCCAATCAAAAGCAGCTTATATCTCGCCAATGTCCGTAACACAGTGACACCATCCTTTGCTGACGGCACGGGATCTGTCGGGGACCGTGCCCCCTGCCCAACATCCATACACCAACACCCAATGTGATGGCTTTGTTCCAAGACCGGCATGGTAACACGCGGCTAAGCTCTGAAAAAACGAACGAATAATCTCCGCGCTACCCGCGGAAACCCCGCCAGATCCTGAACCGAATTAAAGATCAATATCCTCCGCCAACGCGCGCCGACTGGGGGTCAGAGGCCGATTTTCAGCCAGGTTCTGCCAGGCTGGCAAAGACTCTATCCAATCCCCCGTCGCAGGCATTTCGGTGTCTGTTGGCGCAGTCTCGTGGATTTCCCGCTCGAATCACCGGGTTCCGGCCAGTATAATCCTGCCCATGTTTTCTTCCTATATCAACGAAGGCGTGCCGGCGGCCGTATTCTGGCTGTTTGTGAGCGCGGCCATCATCATTCAGGGCATCAGCAAATCGGGGTTTGCGGGCGGGGCGGGGATTCTTTCGATGCCGCTGATGTTCTTTGTGATGCCCGTGAACCGCGCCGCAGCCGTGATGCTTCCCCTGTTGATCCTCTGCGACATGAACGCCATTTACCATCACCGTCACAACAGAGACTGGCCGACGATTTTGCGGCTTTATCTGCCGTCACTCCTCGGGATCCTGGCCGGTGCGGCGGTCTGGTGGTGGATCGGCCGGGAAGGCGTCGAACGCTACGGAAGCTGGATCAAACGCTTTGTGGGCGTCATCGCGATCGTGTTCGCCTTCTACATCATCGCGAAAGAGGCCGCCATGTCCTGGGTGAGCCGGTTCCGGCCCGGCGCCGGAGTGGGCGTGATCGCAGGACTGGCCGCCGGTTTCGCTTCCACCATCGCCCATGCCGCAGGACCCATCGTGAGCCTCTACAGTTTCACCCAGGACCTCGGGAAGACTCTCTTTGTCGGCACCGTCGCCTGGACCTTCACCCTTATCAACCTGTCCAAACTACCTTTCTATATTGCCGCCGGCTTGATCGAAAAAGACGTGCTGATGCTCGGCGCCGTTCTCGTACCCCTCATTCCCGCCGGTTCCTGGCTCGGCAAATGGCTGCATCACCGCGTTTCCGAAAGGGTGTTCAACCGCATTATCTGCGTGCTCGTGTTGATTGCCGGCCTCCAACTGATCTTCGGCATCAATCCCGTCTCGTGGCTCCTCACCCTCCTCCGCAGCGGCGCCTGAGGCCTCGACCGGCTTGAGCTGCACTTCGCATGGCGTTGTTGGTCTCTGCAATAGGTGATACACTACATGCAGGCCGATTTTCTTGAAATGCCGGGCGCAGATCCCAGCAAAACCTCAGAGGCTCGCGTTTGGGAACGGCCGAACCGTTTTGTGCGTGCCCGATTGGTGAGACCGCAATGAACGAAATCACTACAGCTCCCCGAAAACCCCGGCCGCGCCGTCATCATAAATGGTTGATCGCGCTCGCGATCGTGGCCGTGGCGCTGTTCGTGGCCATCCAGGTAGTGGAGCGCTTCATCCATATTGACCGCTACCGCAGCCACGTGGTGCAGATTCTTGAGGATCGCACCGGCATGCCCGTGTCGATCGAACGCCTTGAGCTGGCGCTCTTTCCGCAGCCGTCGGTGGCCGCGTATAACGTCTCTATCGGCGAGGGGGAGCTTCAGGCCCAGTGCACCCGGGCGCGGGCGACTGCGACCTGGAACGGATTGACGGCGCGGCAGATCACGGTGACCGACGTCAATTTTGACGGGCTGACGGCGTCTCTTCCCCGCGAAATCGCAGTCATTCGTGATCGAATTGACTACATTCAGGAACGGATGAAAGCCAAACCGTCGCCGATCTCCTGGAAAGCCGCCGTCGACCGGATTCGCGCCCGTTCGGCACGAATCTCGGTCTCCGGATTCGAGTTGCCCGTGTTTGAAGGCGACTTCGAGGCCCGTGACGCACTCTCAGACGCCATCCCAGTCGCGCTCGGCGGTACGCTTCCGTTTCTGGGAGAGCCGTCGCGTTGTGAGGGGGAACTGCTCTTTACCGTACAGAAAGACGCGGAGCCCCTGCTGGTCCCGTCGGGATGGCTTGAGGTCACAGGGATCGATCCGCGGCAGGTCCTGGAACGCGAGGCCATGCCTCCGCTCGAGTTCGCGGTCCGTGCGACCTTTGATGAGGTCACCGACGAACTCATCGGCATGAAGGTCGCGGGCGAGGTGTTCGCGGCCCGCGACGCGCCGGAGCTGCTGCGCGCCGCCGCGGGCCCCTTCACCGGGATGCTCTGGATCCGCGGTTCCGAGGTCACGCTGAACAGTCTCTCCCTGAGCGCGCCCAGCCTGACCGCGCTGGCCGATGCCACGTGCAACGCAGACGGCGCCATCGCCTGCGAAATCCAGGAGCTGCAGGTCCGGGGCGACGCGCTCGCGGCCGTGTATGCCATGGTCAATTCTGAGCGCCTCCAGCTTACACCCCAGAAGGACGCGTCGATCACCGCGAGCAACCTGCTGGTGGGCCTCGATGCCGAAGGCGCGCTGCGGCTGGTGAAGGGCGAGGTCCAGTTTGCCGGTGTACAGCCCACCCTGGCCGACGGCTCCAAACCGTTTGGCGATATTCACGGGCAGGTGCATCTCGACGAGGGCGTGGTCCGTGTCGACAAAGTCGAGGGTTCTGGGCTTGCCGTGCAGGGTTTGGTCCGGCCCGATCTGCAGCGCGAAAGCGCCTTTGTCGACCTCCAGGCCGAGCTGGCGCTCTCTCCGGGCGTCGTTGCCGCGGTCCTGAAGGACGATGCGCGCATCAAAGGGCTGTCGGGGCGCCTGGCCTTCAAACGCATCGCGGGCACGTTTGAACCTGGAAAGACGCTCCCCGACGACCTCAAAATCGATGGCGCGCTTGAAAAAGCGCAGGCCACGCTCGTGCTCGGCGAGCTGGAGGAGACCCTGAGCGGCATTTCCGGGCGCTTTGCCGCCGAACCCGGCGCGATCAACGTGACGGGCTCATGCGCATCAACGCTTCTCGGGCCCGTAAGCGCCGACGCGCGGATCACGCCGGAAAAACAGCGCGTCACCGGGCGGCTTCAGGCCGATCTTGCCCGGCTTGACCTGCCGTTTCTGGAAGACGAGGCCGCCCGTGACGCCGCCAGGAACATCGCACGCGCCTACGGGGCATCGGCGTTTGATTTCGAGGTAGCCCTGCCCAGCGCAACGGCGCCCGAAGGGGCTCTCCGCATCGCGCGGCAGGGGGCTCCTGAACTTTCGGCCACCGTTGCGCTGGCGCATGCGAAGGGCGCGATCTCTGCCGCCACGGCCGACACGCGCGCCGTCGTGCCTCTGGCTGCGCTTCGCGAACTCGTCCCCGCTTCGCTGCACCTGGAAGGAAGCGCAGCCGTGTCGGCCGCCGTACCGCTGAACCAGGATTCGTTTGAGGCCCAGGTGGACCTCACACAGGCGGCGCTGCGCATCGGGGAATATGTAAACAAACGCCCGGGCGATCCCGCAACGGCCGACATTCGTGTAGCGCGTGTAGACAATGCCTGGAAACCTCAGACCGCTACGCTGCATTACGGTGGCGAGGATTTTGTGGCGCGCGTTGAAAAAGACCGCATCGTGAGTGATTTCGCGTTCGAAGTCGCCTCGCTGCGACCGCTGTTTTCGGGTGACGTTCAGGCAAATGGCCGCGCCCGGGGGTCATTCAAGACCAATCCGGTGGCACTCGAGGTGCAGCTCGAAAACTGCGGCCTGGCGCTCTCGGATACTCTGCGCTTCGACTCGGTGAACGGCCGTGTTGCCTACGCCGGCGAGACGCCCCGGGTCGACGGTCTCACCGTGCGCGGGCTCAACTCCGATTTCACCCTGGCCCTGTCCACCACGCCGGAGGGCGTCTGGCAGGGGAGCGTCAGCGGCAACCAGCTCGACGTGGATGCAGTGACCGCCGCGCTGCGGGGATTCACGGAGGGCAAAACAAACGCGGACGCAAAAAAATCGGCCGTGAAAAAACCGCTGCCGCCCGTTAATCTTGACGTCCAGTTGGCCAAAGTCTTGTACCGCACCGCGCAAGTCGGCGTTGTGCGCGCGCGGGTGACCGGACAGGATGGCGTGTACGATATCCGCGACTTTTCCATGGCGCCCGGCGGAGGCAGCATTACAGGCGCCGCGCAGCTGCGGATGCCGTCCGAACCCGGCCCCTCGACCATCGCGTTGGATCTCGCCATGGATAATGTCGACCTCGGCGTGGTCGATGGCCTCGCGTTCGTGGCGCCCCGGGGCCTCAAGGGAACAACTTCAGGAACGGTCAAGGTCTCCGCGCCGTTCGGGACCGGCGTGAACCCGACACACGGTGCGACGGGTGCGGTTCAGTTCACTTCGCGAAACGGCACGCTGGGCAGGCTGGGTATCGCCACCAAAGTGCTGACGATTATGCGAACCACCGAGATCATCCGTCTGCGCCTGCCTCCGACCAAAGATGAAGGCATCACCTTTGATACCTGCGGCGCCAGGGCCGTGCTGGATTCCGGGTTCATGACCATCGAACAATTCGATCTCAAAAGCCCCACCCTCGCCATGGCCGGCAAGGGAACCATCGACTTTCCTAACAACGACACCCACATGACCGTGGACATCCATCTCCTGCAGATGGCCACGCAGGTGCTCGACATCGTCAAGCTCGGCGACGTCGCCGACGAAATCCGAAAACAATCCAGTTATCGCCTCGCCATTTCGGGGCCGCCGGAGGATCCCAAGGTGTCCGTGCAGGGACTCACGACCGGCGAAGGAATAACCGGGTCCGTCACGGGCGCGGCGCGTGGCGCCGCTAAGGCCGGCCAGCAGACGGTCGTCGATGTGATCCAAGGCTCCGCGGGCATTTTGCGCGACATTCTCGGCGGCGGCAAGACCCAGCAGCCCACGCCGCAACTGACTCCTGAGGCGGACGAACCGCCGCAAGAACCCGAACCCGAGCCCTAGGCGGCCGGGCGCGGCAGAGACTCCGTTACCGGATGCTCAATGTCCGTTCGGCGGCGACCCCAGCCCCGGGGATGATGTAATACTGGTTCGGCGACCCGCTCGCGACAGCCTCGGTGCTGTAGGCCGAGCCTTCCGGAGTGAGCGCAACGGTTTTGTTGGCCGCATCCAGGCTCGCCGGGATATAGAGGACCGTCGGGGCCGTAATGGCCGGATCTTCATGCCACGTGCAGGTGAACGTCCCGGCCCGGATGTCGTTGTCGTACGAGAGCAGCGTTCCCGCCAGCCGCACAGGGATCGCCCGTTGAAGCGCAGGCAGATAGGCCGCGCCGGGAAGGTATTCCCCATATTCCCAGTACGTGTCGCTGCAGCCAATCGATTCCAGCACATCCACGACGCCCCAGGCTGCGGGCACCACGTCTGCGCCGTGCCCGCCAAACGCCCCCCATTCGCCCACCAGCATCGGCATTTCCAGCCGTTCGGCGGTCTCGCGATGCCGCGTGAAGATGAGATTCACCCGCGCATTGTTCCCCAGGGCCAGGTGCGGTGTATCCACCACGAGATCGTAACCGTGCGGCGCATAGGCCTGCTGGGCATCGCGGCGGCCATCCGGCGTTTTAAGGGCTTGAAGGTGCGAGTAGACGCCCGCGTTTGAAGCGTAGTTGGGCTCCAGGAAAAGGATGTGGTTGGTATCAACCTCGCGGATCGCGTCGGCGACGCGCTGATACATGCCCATCAACTGCGTTTTCTCGAACTCTTCGTAGGCCGCAGCGGACGCGTCCATGACCTGTGCAAAAAAGTCGACGTCGTCCATGTAGCGCATGAGCTCGCCGCGTTCTTCGGCCTGGAGCCACATGGCGATGATCTGCTCCGCCGTTGGCGCGTCCTCGCCCAACCGGGCCCGAAGCAGCTCGGCTGCCTTGCCGATCATATGCGATTGCCCGAGCAGGATCGCGGCGCCTGGAAACGGCTCGTTCATCAGATCGTAGCCAATGACGGCGGGATTGCCGGCATACCGTTCGGCCACGCGGCGCCAGGCCGCCGCGTAGTGATCCTGAATGCCGACGCCGTCCGGCGCGGCCTGGTTCGCCCAGAAATTCTCAAACGCCCGTTGAATGGCTGGACTGGTGAAATAGGCGTCGCTCCAGACATCGCCCTGGCTGATATGCGGCTGGTCGTCCGTGAGCGTCGCCCATTCTGGCGCGCCATCCGCATAGCGCACACTGAAGAGGTCCTGATGCATGTCGAAAACAACGTAGAGACCCTGGTTCGCGGCCCACGCGACGCGCTGATCCATCTCAGCCAGGTACGCGTCGTCGTATACACCCGGTTCGGGCTCCAGGCCGTCCCAGATGATGCCCAGGCGGATCACGTTCATCCCCCAGTCGCGCAAGCGGGCGAAATCGGCTTCGCTGTGCCAGGAGAGGTAATTGCGCTGGGGCGACTTGTCGACCACGTTCACCCCGTGTAAGAGAATTTCGCGCCCTTCCGTATCGATGAAGCGCTGGCCCGATGCAGTGATGAAGCGGCCGGCATCCACCGGCGGCCAGGGAGGAACGGCATGCGTCTGGGATTCAGGCTCGGGCGGTGGCGACACCGGTATTTGCTGCTCGGAGGGTTCCGCCGGGGCCAGGGTTTCGGGCGGCTCAGGCGTAATCGGCTTTTCGCCGCTACAACCGGACAGCGCAACAATCCCAACGAGCATCCAGGCAAAAATGGAGTGTCTCACGTCGAATTCTCCTGCCAATTGGCCGCACGAGGCCGGTTCGTCTGAAACGATTGCTGACACCGGGCGCCTCCGGTTTGGACCTCCTGCCATCATCCCACATTGCGCCGGCTCCATCCAAGAAACAGGCGGTCCCGCTGCGCGCTCAGGAGCCGCGTTGGTCGCGCCAAGCAGGGCGGCCCTGGCCGGCGGCGGCGCAGACTGCGTCGTACACGGCTTCGAGCCGGCGGACAAGCAACGCAGGGTTGTGCTGGGTCCGAATGGTTTCGCGCGCCGCGGTACCGAGGTATTCGCGCAGGCTCCGGTCGCGCCGCAGCCGTAGAATGGCGTCCGCGAGGGCACGGGGCTCGTTATCGGGGACAATCACGCCGTCAATGCCATCGGTGATGGGGCCCGCGGCGGAACGGCATGCAATAACAGGCCTTCCGGCCGCCATGGCGTTGAGAATTTTAATGGGGTAGCCCGACCAGGCCACTCGAGGGCAAACCATGATGACGTCGCGCGCCAAGGCGTCGCGCGGCGCGGCCATGTCCGGCGTAGGAAGGATCTCCGCGGCATGGACATGGGCGGCCGGGTTGGTGGCCGCCGTAGCCACGAGCAGGCCTGCGCTCGGTTCGCCATCCCGCACGGCACGCATGGCTTCATGCAGAAGCTCGAGATTCTGATAGGCATCCAGATTCCCCGTGTACAAGACCTCCGCGGGCATGTCGGTATACGTGGGCTCAGCAAAGTCGCCCAGGGTTGCCGCTGGCGGGAGGACGGTCACCTGCTCCGGGCCGCAGCCATTGGAAATCAGGTAGTCGGCCAATGCCCGGTGCGGCGCGAGCACGTGATCGGCCCGCCGGGGGAGCGTCCGATCAAGCCAGCCGCCCAGCCGCCGCGCCCACGATTGCCCCGAGAAGTACCAGGGCAACTCGTCGGCCATGGCATTGTGGGCGTGGTACACCACCGGCCGCGCCCGGGACGCCAGCGCGGTCATCAGGCCCTCGTAGTTGTGCGCGTGAATGACCTCGGGGCGCTCGCGGCGCAGCACGCGCCACAGCGTAGCCACGAGGAAGGCATCGGCCACAGGTTTCAGAAGCGAAGGCCCCGACGAGGTGCTGCGGTACCCGGGCAGCTTCGGCGAACGGTGCACGGCAAAGGCGTCTGCGGGTCCCTGGACTCCATGCCCGTATACCACGAGATGGAGCGCGTGCCCGGCCTCGTGGAGCGCCTGCGCGGTATCGCGAATCAGGACCTGCGAACCCTGCGGCACCGGATACGGGCATGCTGCAACCATGACGATACGGCGTGTCATTCAAAATATCCCAGGTCGCGGAGCCGCCGCTCAATGGCCTCGTTTTCGTCCTGCGAATAGACCCGGCGCTCCGCTGCGACGGGCAGGGTTTCCGCGGCTTCAGCCAGACCGGGTTCCAGGAGACTCGCGCCATCCATGGGGGGAGCCGGGACCCCCAGCTCTGCGAGCACGGTAGGGGCGACGTCTTCGAGCCGCGCATAGCCGACCGGGCTGGGTTTTGAGAGAAAGAGCAGGCCCGTGGGACGGTGGTTGCCGTTCATGCCTCGTTCCTTGCCACCGAGGTATTCATCGGGGCCCATCCGCCGGAACGGCGGGCCGCCGCGCGCCCGGAGACATGAATGCGAATAACCATCCTCCAAGGCGCATTCGAGGATGATGTCGGGGGCGCGCCCGACGCAGGGTCCTTCATACAGCTCGTCGCGATGCCATACGTTCGCGATGGGTTCCCACGCCCGCAATTCGGCGCACAGACGCTCACAAAACGGGCGATAATCCGCCGCCTTGACCCTCCCCTGCGGTTCCCGGCCGCACAGATTCACCCGGATCGATGGGAAATAGTTCAATTCTTCAGACCAGGCAGTCGTGCGCTTCCAATCGATGCCGCCGAAGCGGGAAGCGCTTTCCGCCCGCGCAGCGACGCCCCGCAGCCGCCGAAACAATGCCCCGCGCCAGGATTCGGGCACCAGGGTCAATCCGGCCCGTTTGAGCCGTGAAGAACCCGCGCCAGAAAATGTGAGATGGCCCTGGGCCGCCAGCCAATTGTTCAGATGCACCACGCCCGTGCCTGCACCGCCAAAACCGTGGTCCGACACCACCCCAACGGTCACCTCATCGCCCGCAGCATCCACGAGCCGCCCCACCGCCGCATCCAGGCGTTCGTAGACCGAGGCGATGGCGTTTTCAAAGCCGGCCCGGTGCCTAGGCGAATCCGGGTCGTGAAACAGCCAGAAATGGTGGGCCACCGTATCCGATTCCCCAAAGACCACCATAAAAAAGTCCCAGGGTTCCTTGCGGTACAGCCGCAGTGCGATGGCTTCCTTGAGCGCCACTCCCGAAAGCAGGCGGGAGAGGGCCCGGGCATGCCAACCGGGTCCCGGGGCCGTTTCCTGGAAATCGGCGAAACACCAGTCCCGCACCTCGGCGTACCAGTCCGGGGGCGCCACAAACGATCGGTCGATCCGGGTGCACACCGGCGAATCAAAGCCGGACACCATGAACCCGTTCACACGTTCGGGCGGATAGGTTGCGGGAACGCCCAGCACCCCTACGCGTTTGCCCGCCGCCGATAGAAGATTCCACAGCGCCGGGGCCCTCCGCGCCGTGCTGTTTACAAACTCGAGGGCATAGGCCCCCTCACGCATGACCGTAAAATCGAAGATGCCATGCTTTCCAGGATTCACGCCCGTGACGCAGGTCGCCCACGCGGGGAAGGTCGCGGGCGGCGTCGTGCTGGCACAGGGCATATACGCCCCCGACGCACGGAGCCGCGCCAGGTTCGGCAAGCGCCCCGCGTCCATCCAGCGTTCCACCAGCGACGGCTCGGCGCCGTCCAGGCCTATCAACAGAAAACGCGCCATGGCGTCATTCTATCCGAAAACCAGCATTGGCCGCAGGCTGGCACGTGGTGTAAATTCGCGGCCTTGACGCACAAGTCGGCGAAAGGTACCATCGTATCCAACAGGGGACCCGGTCTCGGGCGACTCCGAAAGCCGGTGCGTCGGGAGAACGGCATGTGTGCCCCGCGCGGGGGCGGGTGCGGAGTTCCATTCCGCCAGCCGTTCCCGGAGGGCGTCCTGTATCGGACACAGGGGAAGGAGAAAGTCATGAGTCCTGTCACATTGACCGCGTTTTCAGGTGTCTTTGCCCTCGGGATCTGTTTTTCCGTACTGGGCAGCGTCAAACTCAAGCTGGCGGAACAGCTGAAGATCGACGATGCCAAGGTAGGCCAGTTGATCTCGGCATTGATGTTCAGCAGCCTGGTGTTTGTGCTGCTCATCGGTCCGCTGACCGACAAGCTGGGCTTCCGGGCCATCGCCCTCATCGGTTTCGTTGCCGGCGCGATTTGCCTGTGGCTGCTCGCGAACGCAACCACCTACAAAGCCGCGCTCGTCGCCTGTCTGCTGCTGGGTCTCGCGGCCATGTGCGTCAACACCGTCGGCAACACGCTTGGACCGGCGGTTTTGTTCGGCGGGAAAAATTATCCGGCCGCCTCGAACCTGCTCAACGTGTTCTTCGGCGTCGGCGCGTTTATTACCCCCTTGATCATCGCGGCCCTGCTCGGAAAAATCGGGTACCGGAAGACGGTGAGCCTTATCGGCGCGATTCTGCTGATCCCGATCCTGTTTGCGGCGTTTGGCACCTTCCCGCCGCCGCCCGAAGGGTTCAAGATCACGCAGGCCTTGGGCCTGCTCGCTCGCGTGGGCGTCTGGGGGGGCGGTCTGGCCCTGTTCTGCTACATGAGCCTCGAGACCACGCTGGCCGGATTCATCACCACCTATCTCAAGAGCCATGAACTGTCCGATGAAAAAGCCGGAACGACCCTGTCGGGGTTCTGGATCGCCCTGATGTTTGCACGTCTCACCGCAGCGTTCACCATTCCACCGGCGCATCCGAATATGTAGTACCCGCCCTGGCGGTGGCCGCCGTGATAACGATCGGCGCGATGGTGGCCGCCAAGTCGCCTGGGATCGGCATTGGCGCCACCCTCCTGACCGGCTTTGTGCTGGGCCCCATATTCCCGACCCTGGTGGGCGTCACGTTCAACAAAACAGAAAACTCGGCCAGCGTGTTCGGCCTGATCTTCGGCATCGGCCTGCTGGGCGCCATCCTGATGCCGAGCCTGATCGGCAAGTACGCGGCCAAACTGGACATCCGCCAGAGCCTGCGCATCCTCGTCGGTGTGGCCGCGGCCCTGATCGTCCTGAGCGCGTTTCTCAGCTTCGGAATTCGCGATGCAGCGTCCGCATCGGCGCCCGCGGAAGCCGAAGCGACACTTACCGTGCCCGCGACAGCGCCACAGGCGGATTCCTGGACCGAGGCCAGTATTCGCTAGCGCGGAGCCGGCATTCAGTCCAGATTCAGTCGAGCTTTCCGGGCGGCGCCGTTCTCCAGCGGACGTCGCCCGGTTTCTTTGTTCTGCCATCTCACGTACGCTGCCGGCCAGTTGCACGCATCCAGGGTGCCCTGCGGTACGATGGGCTTGCGGCGATCAACCGGCCACACATTCAGCGAGCGAATCAACTGCCGGCGCCGCGCGCAGCACCGCAAGGAGTTCACCATGTTCTATTCCGGCATCTCGGACGAATCCGGCCAGGCCATCGACACGCAGATCAGGGCGCACCAGGAACTGGGGTGGAACGCACATGGAGCTGCGCCTGGTGGACGGCGAGAACATCACCGCCGTCTCCGACGCCAAGCTCGACGAGGTCCACGAAAAAGTCTCGCGGCCGCCGGCATGCAGGTGTCCTGTCTCGGCAGCGCCATCGCCAACTGGGCGCGGCCCATCACCTGCGACCCGCAGATCGACATCGACGACCTGAAACGGGCCATTCCCGCGCATGCACCGGTTCAACTGCCCCTTCATCCGCGTCATGAGTTACCCCAACGACCCCAACCATCCCCTGCCGGAACCGGCGTGGCGCGACGAGGCCATCCGGCGCATGGGCGTGCTCGCGGACATGGCCGAAGACGGCGGCATCATCCTCGCCCACGAAAACTGCAGCGGGTGGGGCGGCCAATCGGCTGAAAACAGCAACATCCTCCTCGACGAAGTCGACAGTCCGGCGCTCCAGGTCGTGTTCGACACCGGCAACCCCGTCAGCTACGGACAGAACTCCTGGGAATACTACCAGGCCGTGTACGACAGCATCGTGTACGTGCACATCAAGGACATCCGGAAGGTGGACGGCGAGGACCACTACGTCTATTGCGGCGAAGGCGATGGCTGCGTGCGCGAGATCGTCGGCGACCTCCTGGCGAACGGGTACGACGGCGGGCTGTCGATCGAGCCCCACCTCGCGGCCATCATCCACACCGGCGAACGCACCACGAGTGAAGAGAAGCTCTATTCGACCTATACCGAATACGGCCGTCGCCTGATGCAGATCGTCGAGGAGGTCAAACCGTAAAACGCCGGACCGCCGAAGCGGCGGTGTGAACTCATAAACGCCTCAGCGCGAAACAATACGGGCCACCGGGTGGCCCGTATTGTGATTTTCGCGTAATGATGGGTAAACCGTTGCTTTAGGCCCTGCCTTGCCTGCCGGAATTATTCCAGCGTGTCGGCAATGCCGTCGCCATCGGCGTCGGGAAATTCAACGGTGAAAATCTGGCTGAGATCCTTGTCTTTGTAGCTGCGGATCGGTTTGCCATCCCCATCGAGGGTCTCCACCGCCCGGGTATAGGCCAGCACTGAGCCGTCCGGAGACCAGACGAGGCCGGAGCGCTCGGTATCGCCCTGGGGCGTCAGAAATACGCTCTTGCCGAAGCGGGGGCCGGGCGCGACACAGGTGACCGCAACACCGTCGTCCACGATGCAGGCAATCGAGTTGCCGCTGGGGTGCCACCGGATGCCGCTGGCGGCGCCGCCAGGGAAATGCGTGGCCTGGACGGGCCGTTTCGCAGCTTCGTCGCTCCGATCCGAACCATCCGACGGGATGATGAAGACCTGCCGGGTGCCGTCGTCCGCATTGGCGAAATAGGCAATGCGATCGCCCTGAAGCGTCCCGCGAACGTTCCCCGCGGCCCAGGTATGGGTGAGCCGCCGAATACTCACGCCGTTGGGCGGCGAAGGATAGCGTTTCGCGGAGCCGCTGTCGGCGGTGGTGATATCCACATCGGCGGGCACGTCCACCACGAACAGCGAATCCTGAAACGAGCTATCCGCCTCGCGCACGGCCCCGATAAAGCCCCGCATGAGACCTTCACGGCCGATCCACGAATCGCCCTTGGCCGACTCCAGCTCGCCGGGCTGCGACGTGCCTTTGGGGACGACGCGGACCAGCAGGGCAAAGTAATGCGTGGCGCCGTCCGGCGCCTGGGGATGCGGAAGCAGCATGCCGATGGTACGGCCGTATTCCGTCAACAGCGCGTCGTCGTACGTGAAGCCGATGCGTTTGCCGTCGAAAGAATACTCGTGCCGGTGCGTTCCGCCCCGGTGCGCGCCGGGAAGGGTGTCGCGGTCGATGGCGACGTCACGCCGATCCAGCCAGACGCGCCGCTGGCTGCCGTCGGCCATGACTTCCGCACCCACGCGGTTGGTTTTGTCGTAATAGCCGCGCTCAGGCACTTCATCGAGGGGGGGGCCGTGAATAAACGCAACCGCATTGGCGATCGGGCAGAACGTGACCGCGCCCACCCCGGGCGCCGCGTCCTCACCGATAACGGTCTTTTCCGGCTGGTAGAGGATCGTCTCCACGCCGGTGGCAAGCTCGACTTTCTCGATAGTCTGACCGTTCCCAATGCCTGAACCCACGGTTTCCCGGGTGTCGTAGCACAAAAAACGGCCATCGGACGAGAAATTATCGTTGTTGTCCAGGTTATGGTTCTTGGGGGAGGTGGTAATTTGCCGCTCGGCGCCATAGGCCGGCGAGAGCAGTGCGCTGAGGGCAAAAAGGGCAGCCAGGGCGATGACTCGTGCAGTCATGGCGATCCTCGCGGTTGGGTTGTGCTTCGCGGCAGTCTAGCACCCTCCGAAACCGGATGCAATGCAGTTCACTCGAAGGTGTCGATAGCGCCGGATGCGAGGACCAGGTCGTCCTGGTACAGGACTGCCCATTGTCCCGGAGTCACGGCACGCTGAGGCGTGTGGAACACGGCGGTAAACTGTCCGGGCGCGGGTTCGACCGTGCAGGGGACGGCCTCGTGGCGGTATCGGATCTGGATCTGACATTCAAACGGCTCGCGTTGCGGGGGAATCCCCATCCACACTGCATCGCTGGTTGTAAGGCGCGTAGCATACGTCTCTTCATGAAATCCCACCACCACCGCGTTGCGCTCGGGAAGGAGCCGCAGCACGTAATAGGGTCGTGGGCCCGCGATGCCGAGGCCTTTTCGCTGCCCGATCGTGTAGTTGGCCAGGCCGGTGTGCGTGCCGAGCACCGTGCCCGTACTGGAGAGGATGGGCCCCGGCGTGCCGGACACGCCGGCCTGCGCGACGTAGCTCCGATAATCGCCACCCGCCAGAAAACAGATGTCCTGACTATCCGACTTTTCCGCGATGGTGTCGAACCCGAGTGAGCGGGCGAGCGCCCGTGTCTCCTCTTTGGTGAGCCCGCCCAGCGGGAAGAGAACGTGCTCCAATTGCTCCTGACTGAGCCCCGACAACACGTAACTCTGGTCTTTTTCGCGGCAGACGGCCCGGGCCAGCGCATGGCGGCCCTCGTGCGAGATCAGGCGAACATAATGGCCCGTCGCCAGGAACTGTCCTCCCAGCTCGCGGGCCTGCGCGAGGAGCGCCCCGAACTTGATGCGCTGGTTGCACCGGACACAGGGGTTGGGAGTCCGGGCGTGCTGATATTCACTCAGAAAATAATCCTGGACCTGGCATTGAAAGGCCTCGCTGAGGTCCGCGACATGATGCGGGATGCCGAGACGAGACGCGGCCTGGCGGGCGTCCTCGATGGCCTGCTCCCAGGGATCCGGGCCCCCGCGCTGCGATGAGACGAGACGCATGGTCACGCCCATCACATCGTGTCCGGCATTTTGCAGCAGGGCAACAGCGACCGTACTGTCCACGCCCCCGCTCATGGCGACGACAATTCTGGCGCGCTCTGTAGACATTATGGTAGCCAGTCGCTCGTGAGAAGAACCGATGCCGGCCCTGTGTTGCCGGCACTCGCGGCGTAGCTTATCCCTGCGCAGCGGGCGTCTGCCCGGGGGCGGCCGGCGCCTCACCGGCAGGCGGTTTGATCTGACCCGGCGGTTTCATCTGGCATTTGCCTTCGAAGAGCACGCCTTCGGCAATGGCAATGCGCGGCGCGGTGATATCGCCCAGCAGTTTACCCTTGGAGGTAACTTCCAGGCGGTCATGGGCGAATACATTGCCCTCGACCTCGCCACCGATGATAATCTGCCCGGCGATCATTTCGGCCTTGACCCGGCCCGTCTCCTGGACGACGATCGTGTCCTCGCACTGGACGCGGCCGGAGATGACGCCTTCGATGCGCACCGTGCCTTTCGACTTCAATTCGCCGATGATGGTCGTGCCCTGGCCGATAATGGTGACTACATTCGTCTCGTTGTAGGTCTTTTTTCTTCCAGAATCAAGCATGTTCAGTTAACCACAGTGCTTTCGGGGTCAATGTTCTTACCGTTCTTGAAAACTTCGTAATGGACATGGTACCCGGTACTGCGGCCGGTCGTACCCAGCAACCCGATGGTATCGCCGCGCGTCACCGTGTCGCCGACCTTCACCAGGAGCTTGTCCAAGTGCGCGTACATGGTTCGGAACCCGTTGCCATGATCAATTTCAACCACATTACCATAATCGCGGTCGCGTTCAGAGCGGATCACGCTGCCTTTGGCCGTAGCCAGCACGGGCGACCTCGGCGTGGCCGAGATGTCGAGACCGGCATGAAACTGCAGGCGCTTCGAGAAGGGGTCTTTACGATTGCCGAAGCGGGAGCTGATCCGCCGCCGCGCGTCAAGCGTCGGCAGGATGTTCGGTGTGCAGGCAATGCGCTCGCGCTTCTCGGCGGTGGCCGTCAGCAGCTCTTCGAGGCTGGCGACGCGCAGGTTGATCTCCTGGATAATGAGGTCCGCGGAAGGTTGAGACAAACCGTAAATCCAGTTCGACGGACGGGTGAGTTCGTCGTCGTCCGGCGCCACCACTTCGCTCAAGTCGGCCGGAGGACCGCCCACGCCGCCCACACCATCGCGGATATAGTCTGAGGACGACCGCACCTTGGCCGGCAGATCGTGCACTTCGCGAATTTGAGACTCCAGTTCGTACAAGCGATTCAATTTACTTGTAATGGAATCGATGCTCTTCTTGTAATCTTCACGGTACTTGCTTTCAATGGCCGCCAGCTCCTCCGTAGAGATGCCGTCAGCGGGACGCGACGGCTCCTGGCGTGTGGCCGTCCGCAAATGAAAGGTCTGCCGTTCCAGAGCATCCACGTGGGCGAGCGAACTGCGGTATAATTGAAGCGTGAAGGTGGAGGCGAAGGCCAGAACACAGAAACCTGCGACCGTTACCCAGAGATGAAAGGAAGAAAGGCTTAGATTGCGAGTCGCCCCTTTGCCATGGGGGATCATCATCACAGTCCACTTCTTCATATAAACCGGACTCCCGCGAGTAGAGAAAAGCACACTTTACCTGGAACGGGTGAGGGTGCGAAATCTCCCCAATTGAGCTCCCACGCGTCTCCCCAACTTTATCCCTGAAGTCTCATTTCAGTTCCAGCTATTCTTCGGACTATAGCACGGCACTAAAACGAAGTCAACGGAAGAACAGCCCGAAAATCGCCCTTAAATCGTTTTATTACAATGCGTAATTGCGTAAAGAAAGTACCCGGAATTGAGCTGGATACGGCGTGCTGAAAGGGCGCCCGGCGCGCCGAATCTCGACCGCTCAGTCCCGGTTGAGGCGTAGCGCGCACGGTCCATCCCCCTTCGGCAAGTGGCGGCGCTTAACGGCCTTCACGATAAGCTCGCTCCGGCAGACATAGGCGCATTCTTCAATTTCACAGCCGCACCGTTTCAATTCCCGGATCAGCGAGGCGCGCGTATAGTGCATGATATGCTCGTCGGCATACGCGGACGGCCGAAGCAGGGCGTAGAGGCGCTCGATGACGGGCCACCAGAGCGTGCTGTAGTCCGGCGTGCCGATCACGACGACGCCCCCCCGGCGGCAGACCCGCACGGCTTCCTGCACGCAATTCAGCTCGGCCGTGTGCTCGATCATCTGTGAGCTGAGGACCGTGTCGAACTGCTCGTCGGCAAAAGGGAGGGCGCCGGCGGTCGCCAGCAGCCTTCGCGGAAGCTTGTCGCGCAGAAACCGCAAGCGGTTGATGTTGATGTCCAGCCCGAACATCTCCGGTCGGGTGGTGATGATGCGGCTCGAACCGCAACCGACATCAAGCACGCGCCCGGGTCCATCGGTGAATCGCCGCACAATCTGGAACCGCTTTCGCTGCCAGTACCGTTGCAGCCAGATGCGGCTGTCGTAGGCCCGGTAGTCGTAGTCCGGAAAATCGATGCTGTTACGCAGCGCGTGCATGCGCCACAGGGTGCGCAGCGAACTGCAGACCTGTCCCATCATCGTGCCCGGCTCCTTCCGGCGCAGGTTTGATTCATAATGAAACGGCAGCTCTCTCACTTCGCCGCCCCGGGACATGCATCGCAACAGGACTTCCATGAGCACCGCGTAGCCATCGCCCTCAATGGGCGTGTGACGGAGCATGCTGCTGCGGTACATGCGCCGTCCGGAGGACAGGTCATGCACGGGAAGCGACAGGACCTGCCGGTATAATCGGTTCAGGATTCTGCTGATCATGCTGCGCAGCCACGGCATCCTGGACGAGCCGCCCTGGGCGTATCGCGACGCAATGATCAGGTCGCCCCGGTCTCTATGGTGGCAGAAAGCAAAGACCAGAGAGGCGTCCCTGGGGCTCGGGTCGTCAAGCGTGATAAGCCATTCCCCGCGCGCGGCCTCCGCTGCCGCCCGCAACGCATCCCCGCAGCAATCGCGCGCAAGGGATAGGTCACGCAAGGGAAACCCGCCAATCTGTCCGGGTAATGGGGCTCCTTCCCCGGCGGCCAGAACCAGGAATTCGGCGGTGACGCCGCATTCCTGCAGGCGGGACGCGATTTGCTCCAGCGTCGCCACCCTATCCTCGGAAAATGAACCGCTGCAGGCCAGGGTTACGTCGATCGCGTTCATTGAACCTCGATGAACATCCGGATGAAGTCAGACGCTTGTTTGCCGGGTTCCTCGCGCCGGTTGAATACACGAACCAGGTCTTCGTAATCGGCCTGGTTGCCGCAATCTTGCCGGTAGAGCTTATACAGGGGTTTCGTCGCGACTTGGCCGTTGCGATGGCGGGGGCATCCCACATCGGAATGGAGCGTAAAGCCTTTGAACTTTCCCTCCCGCGTCTCCTGCAGTTTGAACGGATACAGGCGGCACAAGATCGGCCGATGCTCATAGATCGTGCAGAACCGGGTCTTTTTATCGAGGAAATAGCAGCCGTGTCTGCCCCGTTTGAGCGCCATGAGATAGCGTTTGCCCCCGCACTCCAGCCAGGTGGGGTCGTTGTCCTCGACCTCGCTGATCTCATCCGGCCCCAGAAATTCCAGAAAGTCATACGGGGACTCGCCCGTGTTCTTCACAATCCGGATCACGTCCCAGGGCGTCGGCAGGCACACGACATCCGTACAGCAATGGCCGCAATTATGGCATTTGAATCGAACCGTGTCTCTTCCCATGTCGGCATACAATACGGACTCAACCGGGTAAAGACAAGCGCCTTTCTCGACTTCATCAAAGGGCCGCGACGGCACAGCACACCGTGCAAGTGCATTGCCCACGGGTAATCATTCTGCTATCGTACACGGCACCCAGTTAAAGTAGTTTTTACCCGGGGCAAACCATGACAAAACAAACTACCTGTGCGGCCGTGGCGCTTTTACTGAGTGTTCTGTGGCTTGGAGGATGCGCAACTACCATGAGGGCTCGAAGCACCGGAGAACCCGGGACTCCAACCGGATTCATCAACAAATCCATGGAGATCGAGGGAAAAGAGCGCTGCTATGCCGTCTTTGTCCCGCGAAACTACGACCCCGCGAAACTTTGGCCTCTGATCGTCTTTCTCCATGGGGCCGGCGAACGAGGCGACGACGGCTTGCTGCAAACCGAAGTCGGTCTTCCGAGCGCAATTCGCCGCCATGCCGACGAATTTCCCGCCATTGTGGTCATGCCGCAGTGCCCGGAAGGCGTGTGGTGGGATAAGGCGTCCGAAGATATCGAGCGCGCCTACGAGCTGACCCGCAGGCAATACTCCATCGATCCTCGGCGCATCTACCTGACCGGCCTGTCGATGGGCGGCTATGCGACCTGGATGTACGGCGCCCAGCACAGTGACCGATGGGCGGCGCTTCTGCCCATCTGCGGCGGCGGCAATGTAGACGATGCCCCCGCCCTCGCCCGCATGCCGATCTGGGCGTTCCATGGCGCCGACGACAGCGTGGTCAAAGCCGAAGAATCGCGCCAAATGGTCGAAGCCGTCAAGAACGCCGGCGGAACCGTCCGCTACACCGAGTTTGAAAAAACTGACCACAACTCCTGGGATCCCGCCTACCGCGACAAAAAGACCATCAAATGGCTCTTTAAGCAGTCGAGGTAAGCCCCGTCGGCATGCCGCGCCCGCAACCTGACTAGCAGCGCCGCTTCCTCTGCGCCCTCCGCGCACGCCCAAAGCGGCTCGAGACCACCGGCGCCCAGACACGCCATCCCATCCTGAGGTGAAAATCCTGAAATCGTCCTCTGTGCCGCATGTTTAATGAGCTGCTATGGACAGGGCCTGCCATTGTTGGCAAAATGAGCTTCCATGACGCACTGGCACGACACGAACCAGTCTGACGGCACGCTTTGGCCCGAGGCCGGCGGGGGGCAGAAGTCCCACGCGCCCGGACACCGGCCGCCCGTCCCGGATGACTTGGACCGGGTTCAAGGCGTGCTCGAGCGGATCGTTTACGAGAACGCCGATACGGGTTTCTTCGTGGCGCGTCTGCGCGATTCAACGACGGACGAGCAAATCACCTTTGTGGGCAATCTCGCGGCGGTGTCGCCCGGCGAGACCATTCGCCTCTGGGGCCGCTGGGTCAATGACGCCCGGTTCGGCCGCCAGCTCCGCATGGAGCGCTACGAGACCATACTGCCCAGCACCGTACACGGCATCGAGAAATATCTGGGTTCGGGATTGATTCCCGGTATCGGGCCCGAATATGCAAAACGGCTGGTCAAAGCGTTCGGCGTCGATACCCTGCGAGTCATCAGTGAAGAACCCCGGCGTTTGCAGACCGTCCCCGGCATTGGGCAAAAGCGCGCGAAACAACTCTGTGCGGCGTGGGAAAAGCAACGGGCTGTGCAGTCGATCATGCTGTTTCTGCAGGGCCACGGCATCGGCGCCAGCCAGGCCATTCGTATCTATAAACAGTACGGGGAAAAAGCCGCGGCCATCCTACGCGAAAACCCGTACCGTCTGGCTCAGGATATTGCCGGCATTGCGTTCAGAAGCGCCGATAAGATCGCCGAGCAGCTGGGTGTGGCCCGCAATGCGCCGCAGCGCATCGAAGCGAGCCTGGCGTATCTGCTCGACCGCGCGGGCGACTCGGGCCACGTGTTCGAACAGAAAGACATGCTCATCAAAGACGCGAAAGAACTCCTCGAGATCCAGGAGGAGACCGGGGCCTTCGAGGCGGCTCTGGCCTCCCTCGAATCGCGCGGGCTCGTCAAGCGGGAAGACGACTCCATTTTCCTCACGCGGCTGTGGCAGGCCGAAACGGAATGCGCCCGCCTGTTCAAGCGCCTTATCGCGGCCACCGCCGAAACCGTGCCGATCAAAATCGACAAAGCCATTGAATGGGTCGAGGCCACCCAGTCGATCCAGCTGTCTGACGAGCAGCGCGAGGCGGTGCGCACCGCCATCCGCTCCAAAGTGCTCGTGATCACCGGCGGTCCCGGGACCGGAAAAACGACCATCCTTAACGGCATTCTCGCGATTTTCAACGCAAAAAACGTCTCCATGGAACTTGCCGCGCCCACCGGACGCGCCGCGAAGCGCATGGAAGCCACCACAGGCCGCGAAGCCCGCACCATTCACCGCCTGCTCGAATTCAGCCCCAAAGAAGGCGGATTTCAGCGAAATGAGGCCCGAAAACTCGAAGCCGGGCTCTTTGTTATCGACGAGGCGTCGATGGTCGACATTACCCTCATGCACAGCCTGCTCCGGGCTATTCCACCGGAAGCCCGGCTGATTCTGGTGGGCGACGTCGACCAGCTTCCCTCGGTGGGGCCCGGAAACGTGCTGCTCGACGTCATTGCCAGCCAGGCGGCGCCCGTGGTCTGGCTGAAGACCGTGTTCCGGCAGGCCTCCCAGAGCGGTATCGTCGCCAACGCCCATCGCATCAACAAAGGCGAGTTTCCCGAATTTAATAGCACCGATTTCTTCTTCGTGGAGCGCAAAGACCCCGGCCAGGCCATGGAAACCATCGTCCAGCTGGCGGCCGAACGCATCCCGGCGAAATTCGGTTTCGACCCGAAACGCGAGGTGCAGGTGCTGGCGCCGATGCGCCGGGGCGAGACCGGCGTCACCCGTCTCAACGAGGCCCTCCAGGAGGCCCTCAACCCCGGCGGCAAACGCATCGAACGCCGCCCCTTCGGCCTGGGCGACAAGGTTATGCAGCTCTCCAACAATTACGAGCTTGATGTGTTTAACGGAGATACCGGCATCATCACCCTCGTCGACACCGAATTGCGCGAAGTGCAGATCGCGTACGACGACCGCGTCGTGCTCTACGGGTTCGACGACCTGGATGAGGTCGGCCTCGCCTACGCCAGCACCGTGCACAAGGCCCAGGGGAGTGAATACCCAGCGGTCGTGATGCCGATGCTGAGCGAACATTTCCTCCTGCTCCAGCGCAACATTCTGTACACCGGGGTCACGCGCGCCGCCAAGATCGTGGTTATCGTCGGCGATCCCAGAGCCCTCGGGCGTGCCGTGCGCAATATCCGCCCCACCCAGCGCAACACCCGCCTCGCCGATCGTCTCGCCAACCGGGCCTGACCCCGCCTCAGCCCTTCAAGTTCCCGCAGGGGCCCTGTACGACCGGAAATCCGCGATTTTCCTCAGACCCGGAAGCCAGCGCCACGGAGCTGCTCGACAATCGCCAGAACCGTCTCGTCATGGCCCAATCCGGCGCAGGGAATGCTCAGGTCGGCGTAACGGCGATAAAGAGGTTCGCGCTCGTCGTACAGGGTGCGCAGCGTCTGCCCGGCCCCCATGACCACCCCGCGGATGGCCAGGTTGTTGATGCGCCGCTCCAACCGCTCGAACGGAAGGTCGAGATGCACGACAACGCCACCCGCCGCCAAATGCTCCATGGCGTGCGTGCTGTAGACCACGCTGCCGCCCGTCGCGATCACGTGGCCTTGAAGCTCCAGGCTCAACACATACCGCTCCTCGAGCGTCAGAAAGACCGCTCTGCCGCGCTCGTCGAGGATCTCCTGCAGGCGGCAGCATTCATAGGACTGGATATACAGGTCGGTATCGAAAAAACGGCGGGAAAGCGCCTTGGCAAGAAGCACGCCGACGGTGCTCTTGCCGACGCCCGGCATCCCGATGAGCACAATGTTGAGGTCGAAACCGGCGGGAAGCTCACGCATTCAAATCCTCCGTATTCCCGCCGTCATGCTCCAGAACTGGCGTGGATTGTGGGATGCTGTGTCCTTTCGCGGCCGCGTCAAACCCTTACCCTACGTGGGTAACTGCATGTTGCGTTTTTTGAGATAGGTAATGACTTCCTTCTCGATACCCTGCGCGGCAAGGGCCGCCTCGAAATCCTTTGGCCTGGCGCGGGCGGGAAGCGTGGCGAACGCGTTCCGGATCCGCGGCAATTCCGCCTTCGCCATGCGTTGAATAATGGTTTCACGCAGGTCCGCGGCGCTTTCGAGGGTGGCGGTCACTCTGTGTATCCGGTTCTCCAGGCGCTGCGCATCCGCGTCGAGCAGATCTTCCTCGTGCCACCTGGCCTGAAGCTTCTGGCGTGAAGCCATCGCAAGCTGGTGCAGGCTGCGGGTAACCTCGAGGGCGCCGCGGAAATCGCCCTGGCGCATCGCCAGCTCGGCCACGAGTGCCGAGACCTTAAGTCGCCTCTGAGGATTTTCAAAACGTGCATCGTTCGTCAACGCCCGGCGGAATGCGTCCAGCGCCAGCACCAACGCCTCCGGCTCATTGCGAGGGACACCGTCCCAGAGCACGGCCAGACTCTGCATGAAGGCGGCATGCGGTACAAACCGGGCACGCGGGTGTGAACCAACTTTCTCCTGGCTCGGGACTTCACTCGGCGCGGCGTTCGACACGGCGTTCGCGTCGTCGCGGTGCAGCAGGCCCGACACATCACTAAACGCGAGATCGCGCAACGCGTGCAGATCCTGTCCGAGCTGTGCGCTGGCAGAGACCAGGAGCGCAAGACAAGACCGGTAGGGATTATCGTGGGAGGCACGAGACAACTCGTCCGCACGTTGTCCGGCCAGACGCTCGAGCGCTTGCCGATGCGGCTGAAATTGCTTCAGCGCTTCCTGTGCCGCATCGGCCGCGGCCAGTAGAAGCGGAGCGCTGCCTGAGTCGCAGGCCGGCAGCTTGTTTTCCGGCGCTGAATCTGCCCCGGCCGGGGGCTCGAGCCCCGCCGGCAGACCCGCCATCTGCTCACGGTACAGCCACGCAATGCGGAGATAGAGCCGCCCCAGCTTGTACGCGTCCTGCTGGCTCTTCTCGAGCAGCGAATGAATCAGCACTGCCATGAAATGCAGGCGCAACGCCGCCTCAAAATCGATGTCCACGTAGTCGATGTGCCGGCCAAGCAGCTGGAACCGGACATCGTCCGGCCCGACTTTTTTGAAGGCGTGCAGCGTTGCCGTGTGCGATTCCGTTTCGGGCGGTTTTGCAAAATCTTCGGAGACGTCGGCATAAAAGCAGTGCGGGCAGAAAAAGAGGGCATAATACAGCGGGTTTACGCGCTGCATCTGGTCGTTGGTCCAGCGGTACCGCAGGGCATGCTGGTCCGGCTCCGTTTCCTCAACCACGTAGGCGCGCCGGCGAAAGAAACGATGCGCGGTCTTTTCGAAGCAGGCCGGGCATACAAGCGCTTTGTGAACAAACGGCGACTGTTGTGATGGCATGGCCGACCCCGAACAGAGTTAACCGCCGGCAATCCCCTCCACGAGATTTGCCTGGATCAAGCCTACTCTTTTCGGCCTCGAAAGACCAGTTACGCCCGGAGCCGGAGCGCGCTGTCATGGCGTCCGGCATGAAGCTGGCAGATGGCCAGGGCCAGAGCATCCGCGGCATCATCCGGACGGGGCAAGGCGTCCAGGTTCAGGAGAAGCTTCACCATTTCCTGCACCTGTTTCTTGGTGGCTTTACCGTAGCCGACCACGGCATTTTTCACTTCCAACGGCGAGAATTCCCCGATGGGGCGATCGGATTGCGCCGCCGCGAGCGCAAGTACGCCCCGCGCTTCCGCCACCTTGAGGCCGGTCGTCACATTGCGCGCGAAATACAGTTTCTCGATAGCTACGGCGTCAGGCGCATAGGTCCCGACCAATTCCGTCGCTTTGCTGTACACGATGCGGAGCCGCTCCGCGAAATGCATCCCGGCTGGGGTAGTAATCACACCGTGGATGACGTGATGCAGGCGTGTCCCCCGACCTTCAACCACACCGTAGCCGGTGGTCGCGGTACCGGGGTCGAAACCCAAGACGCGCATCACTCCTCGAGCGCCGCCGCCATGGCCTCGTCGGAAATATCAAAATTCGCAAACAAGTTCTGCATGTCGTCGTGTTCCTCGAGCGCTTCCATGAGTTTCAGCACGGTCGACACGGCGTCGCCTTCCACCTGAACCGTGGTTTTGGGGATCATCGTGAGTTCTACGCTCTTCGCGGGCAGGCCCATCTCTTCAAGGGCAGTGGCCACCGCGTGCAGATCATGCGGCTCGGTAAAGATGATGAACACGTCATCGCTATCGGTATCGACATCTTCCGCCCCGGCTTCGATGGCCTTATCGAAGATCTGTTCTTCGGTCATGGAACCCCGTTCAACGGCAATGCTGCCCTTCTGCTCAAAATTCCACACGACAGCTCCGTTTTCAGCCATGGAGCCGCCATACCGGGTGAGCAGGTGCCGGATCTCCGATACCGTGCGGTTCTTGTTGTCGGTCAAGACGTCGAGAATGAGTGCCACGCCGCTGGGGCCATACCCTTCGTAACGCACTTCTTCATAACTGACCCCCGGCAGTTCTCCCGTGCCCTTTTTGATGGCGCGGTCGATATTGTCCTTGGGCATATTCTCGGCCCGTGCCGCCAGCAGGACCGTGCGCAAACGCGGATTCATGTCGGGGTCGCCCCCGCCCGTTTTGGCGGCCATGCTGATTTCTTTGGCCAGACGCGAAAAAATCTTGCCGCGTTTCGCATCCAGAGCGCCTTTTTTTCGTTTAATCGTGCTCCATTTGGAATGACCGGACATCGTACGGTATCTCCCGTGGCTCTGTGTGATTTCCGCTCGCAGCGCACCTCTGAGTATAGCATCTCCACGCGTTTTGCCGCAATTGCATAATCTCCGCAGGCCGGCGAATACGGAGCGCAGAGCTGCGAAGTTGGCCTTTTTCCCGACGATGAACCTCGGACGAAGGCTGCCGCTGGCCACCCGCCTATTCGCAAAGCTCAAACACGCCGGCAGCGCCCATGCCGCCTCCGATGCATAGGGTCACGAGGCCGTAGAGGACGCCGCGCCGCCTCATTTCGTGCAGAAGCTGGACGGCCAGCTTGGCGCCCGTGCAGCCGAGGGGATGGCCCAGCGCGATCGCGCCACCATTGACATTGACTTTCTCGGGGTCAAACCCCATTTCTCGGATGACATAAAGGCACTGAGAAGCGAAGGCTTCATTATTCTCGATCAAGCCAAGCTCGCTCACGGCAATCCCCGCCTGTTCGCAAGCCTTCGGGATGGCGTCGAGCTGGGCCGGGCCGAGAAAGCGCGGGTCGCCCGCGGCCACGGCGTATCCGCGGAGGCGCGCAAGCGGTTTCACCCCAAATTCCTCGAGCGCCCGCCCGTTCATCAGGCAGAGGGCCGCGGCGCCGTCGCTGGTCTGGCTCGAATTGCCTGCCGTGCAAAACCCGCGGCCGGGCACGGCAAACGCGGGTTTCAAGCGGGACAGCGCCTCGAGCGAGGTATCGCGGCGGGGGCCTTCATCCGTATCGAAGCGTATCGGCCCGGAGGGCGTGGTCACGTCCAAAGGCACGATCTCACCGGCGAACAGGCCCTGATCGATCGCGTTGACCGCACGCTGGTGACTGCGAAGCGCCCAGGCATCGAGTTCTTCGCGGGAGATTTTGAATTCGCGCGCCACATAGTCGCCGCAGTGGCCCATGGCGATGTAGACTTCGGGACGTTCGCGCGTCAGCGTGGGGTTGGGCTCATATTTCAGCCCGCCCATGGGGATGGAACTCATGGATTCGACGCCGCCGGCCACGGCAACATCAAGCAGGCCCGCCTCGAGTTTCGCGCCGACAAGGGCCTGTGCCTCCAATCCGGACGAGCAAAACCGGTTGATGGTCATTCCCGGGACATTGTCGGGGACGCCGGCGCGCGCCTGAGCCACTCGCGCAATGTTCATCCCCTGGCTGCCTTCGGGAAACGCGCACCCGAGGACGATGTCCTGGACGCGGCCGGCGGGCACGCCCGCGCGGTCGATGGCCTCTTTCACGACGACCGCCGCCATCTCATCCGGGCGGCACTGGAGCCAGCGAGCCCCTGTTGGCTTTTCCCACGGCCGTGCGCACGGCCGAAACGACGTACACATCCTGCATGCCTCATCCTCCTGACGCTGCAAGGGGCCGGCGTGGGCGCCCGCGCAGGTGATTTCGATGCCTATGACGCGCTTTGAAGTCGCATGCGCCTAGTTCCGCAAGGGTTTCCCGGTCTTCAGCATGTGTTGCATGCGCGCGCGGGTCTTTTCGGTGCCGCACAAGTACAGCATGGCCTCGCGTTCGAGATCGAGCACGTCCTGTTCGCTCATGACCTGCCCCGGCAGGCGGTCGCCGCCGGTCAGCGTCCGGGCGAGGTATTCGGTAATCAGCGCATCGTGTTCGGATGCCCACCCGGCCAGCTGCATCTGGTAGACCGCCGACCGGAACGCCGCCCGGACCGGCTCGCCCAGCACGGTCAATTTCGCGGGTCTGGGCGGCGTGTACCCGCGAGCACCAGACCGCGGCAGACGTCTTTGGCGCGTTTCACCTGGTGCTGGCCGTTGACGCACACGAAATCGTGTTCCGTCAAATAGCCGAGCGGGATCAGCTCGGGCCGCTCGTGCTCACCTTGGCCATGCCGATGGTCTCGAAGGCCCGGCGCACGTACGGGAACGGGTCGCCCTGGGGAATGCTGTCCGGCACATAGGCCAGCGCGCGGCGGAGCATCTCTTTGGTGCCGCCGCCCGCGGGGATGATGCCCACGCCCGCCTCGACCAGCCCGCCATAGGTTTCCGCAGCGGCCACGACCCGGGCGGCATGCTGGCTGAGTCTCGATGCCGCCGCCGAACGTGTAATGATGCGGCGCGGCCACCACCGGCCCCCGGCAGAAACGCAAGGCCATGTTCGTGTCTTGAAACGCCGAAATGATGCTGGCCAAGGCGTCCCAGTCGTTCTGCATCGCGTAGCCCAGCACCATGAACAGGTTGGCGCCCGCCGAGAAATGTTCGCCCTGGTTCGCCACGACCATCCCGTCAAACGCGCCCTCGTTGACCCGCGCCGTCCCCGCGTTGAGCAGCTCGAGCAGGTCGGCGTCGATGGTGTTCATCTTGGTGTGGAACTCGGCGCACAGGATCCCGTCGCCGAGGTCGACGAGGCTGCACGCCGCGTTTTCCCGGACGGTCCGGTTGCCGCGCTTGAGGTCGAGCAGAAAAAGCGCGTTGGGATTACGCTCGACCTCCTTATACCCTTTCGACGCGAGATCGAAAGTAGCGTGTCCGGCCGTTTTCGTAGCCGGTAGAACGAGGCGCCGCCGGCGTCGCGCAGCGCCCGCGCGATGGCCGGCACCGCGAGCCCTTCGGCGGCCATGCGGTCGCACACGTAGTCGAAGCCGAGCGCGTCCCACGTCTCGAAGATGCCGATGTTCCAGGCAAACCCCCATTTCACGGCATGGTCGATGCTCACGATATCGTCGGCGATCTCCGGGATGCGGTTGGCGGCGTAGATGCGCGGTGTTCGCGAAAAGCTTCCACACGAATTTCGAGCCGGCATCCTCGCCGGTGTGCATGATCCGGACCTTTTCTTCCAGGTCGTCTGTGGCGCGGGCCGCGCCGATGCAGTCGAAGCGGGTCTTGCGCGGAGGCTCGTATTCGAGCGTATTCACGTTGAGAGAGAGAATCACGCGCTTGCCTTTTTCGTCGCGTTCGTCCGTCTTTTTATAGAACCCCGCGCCGGTCTTTTCGCCAAGCCGGTTCTCGTCGACCAGCTTTTGCAGCCACGGCTCCGGCTGGAACAGCTCGCGCTGCTCGTCGCCGGGGCAGCCGCGGTACACATTGCCGATCACATGCACGTAGGTGTCCAGGCCCACGAGATCGCAGGTCCGGAACGTGGCGGAAGAGGCGTGGCCGATTATCGGGCCGGTGAGGCTGTCCACATCGTCGACCGAAAGGCCGTCTTTGGGAAATTCGCGCATGATGTATTGACAGGCGTACGTCAGAATGCGGTTGGCCACGAAATTTGGCGTGTCTTTGGCGACCACGATGCCTTTGCCCAGCACATTTTCCGCGAACTGCTGCAGGGAGGCGACCAGCTCGGGCAGCGTGTCCGGTCCCGGGATGAGTTCGAGCAGGGGAAGGTACCGGGGCGGATTGAAGAAGTGGGCGCCCAGGAAATGCCGGCGCATGTCGTCGTCCAAACCGTCAACCATCGATTGGATGAGGATGCCGCTGGTGTTTGTGCTGATGATGGAACCCGGCCGGCGGTGTTTCGCCGCTTCCCCCAGCACCTTCTTCTTGACGGCCAGGTCCTCTTTGACCACCTCGATCACCCAGTCGGCTTCGGCAATCCGGGGGAAATCATCCTCAAAATTCCCGATTTCGATGAGATCGGCGTTCTCGGGCAAGTACAAGGGGGCCGGTTTGGCCTTCAGCAGCGCCGCCTTGCTCGCGGCCGCAAACGCATTGCGCTTTGCGGGATCCCGTCGGTCGTCCGCGCTGAGACCGGGAGGGACGATGTCGAGCATCAGGGAGGGAATACCGCAATTGGCGAGATGTGCAGCGATCGCGCCTCCCATCACCCCCGAGCCGAGCACGGCCGCACGCTTGATGTCGCCCATAGAGCTTTCTCCTTCCACCGTACGAACCGAACTGCGTCAACGTGTTCTGGCACCCGGGCCTGCCGAGCCCGCTTCGCAAGCAATGCCTGGCGGCCGGCCCATGGTAACCGTTGGAACATCCGACCCGCAACATGTTGAAGTCGCACCATTTGTACCTGCTTCAGCCCCAAGACCCAGGTATCGTACATCAGAACGCGGGAGGCGTCAAGCGAAACTGCGAAAACAAAGCAAGACGTGCCTTTTGTCAACTCACATGCTATACTAACGGTAGACGTGGTACACTCTTACTGTGCTGGCCGCCCGATGGGGACTGTGCAGGGCGCGCCAAAGGCGCTGCATCCTTTCGTCTGTGTGGGGAGCCCAGGGAACGGTAGTGGAGTGCTGTATCAGCGACACGTCAGGAGGGAGATGTATGAGCCTCGCCAAAAAGCCGCACCTCGTTTTCACCATCGTCCTGGTCATCGCCGTCGGGGCCGGATGCTGTTCTTTTACCCCGAAGACCACGGCTCCGCACACGAAGGTGAAAACCCACCGAGTTCCACGGGATCGAATTTGTGTGGATCCCGCCTGGGACCTTTGAGATGGGCAGCCCGGACGCCCAGCCCGGCCGGGGAGCCGACGAAGGCCCGGTTCATGCGGTGACCATCGACCAGGGGTTCTGGATCAGCCGCCGCGAAATCAGCCAGAAAGAGTACGCGCTCGTCATGAACGAGAGGCCCTCGGCCGTCCAGCGCGAGGAGATGCCGGTCACCAACGTGAGCTGGCTCGACGCCATGGCTTTCTGCGCGAAACTCTCCGCCGACAGTGGAGCGGCCTACAGCCTGCCCACCGAGGCCCAGTGGGAATATGCCGCGCGGGCCGGCGGCACCGGGGCATACCACTTTCGGAAACGACCCGATCTTGCTGGACATCTACGACTGGTATGCCGTGAACGCGCCGAACAAAGAAGTCCAATATGGCGGACAGCGGGCCCCGAACCGGTGGGGGGTCTACGACGTCCACGGCAACCTCAGCGAATGGTGTTATGACGTGTACCGCGAAGACGCCTACACGCGGTGCTGCTGCCACTGCCTGCGGAGGCCCAGGCCGAAGGCTGTGGCCCGCGTTGTGCGCGGGGGCTCCGTGAAATCCAAGGCGGACGAATGCCGCGTCGCCGCGCGAGCCCAGGCCGCACCCGAAGCGAAAAGCCCGACCCTGGGATTCCGCATCGTTCGCGACAAGCTGCCCACGTCGCCCAAGTATTACCGCAGCCGCCGGGGCAAAAAACTAGCCGCGAATCGCTCTGACAGGCATTGCAAAGGCCTCCCGCGCATCTCGCGCGGGAGGCGCATGCCTTTCCATAAGCGATGCGGCCCACGCTACCGTCAGTCCACGGCATCTCCCGCATCAAGAAAATGAGAGCGCTCCCGCCAGAGAACATAGATCCCCAGCGCCCAGAGCGCGTAAACGGTCAGCAGCGGATAGTAGTTGGTGCAGGTCTCTACGAGGAATTTGAAGCCGGGGGGACGGCCCGTAATCGGTGCCGGCGCCATCAGCACCACGAGCAGCAAAGACGCATGCGCGTAGCGCATCCGGCGGATGATGTAGTAGGCCGGCAGCAGGCCCACCGTATATTCGCCGACCAGGAGCCGGGGCGTCAGCATCAGGTAGACCAGGCAGGCAAACACGACCTGTACGAGCCTGTATTCCCGGGGTTCCGTACACGGAGAATCGCGCAGGACCTTCCAGGTGATGCCGCAGAGCGCCAGGGCAGACGCACCAAATACGAGCACGGGCAGCCCATTTAGGATGGATAGGGACAGCTTTTCACCCAAGTTTGTGAACAGGGTCTTGACCAGAGGCCAGGTGGCCGGCGCACCGGCAAAATTCTCCACCGGGCCGCCTTCAACGCGAACCAGCCCCTGAATCTGGCCGATGTTCTCTTGAAACCAGGGCATCAACTGCGGATACAGCACATACGAGGCGCCGTGAAGGAGAATAAAGGCCGCGCCTCCCACCGCGCACCACCCCCATTTCTTCCGGCCCTCCACGAAGAGCAGCAGCACAAGAAAGAACCCCGGCGTATATTTGAAGAGCGAGGCGCCCACGGTAAGCGCCACGAAGCACCCCAGCCACCCGCGGACATACGCATACAGGCCGAGCCACAGCACCGTCTGGGCAAGAAAAGAGATGTTGCCCGAGTGAAGGTCCCAGTAAATCGCATAATTGAACCCGATCAGGCACACGAACAGGAACAGGTTGTCGGTACCGCTTCCCAGGAATTTTCGCTGCCACAGCCAGAGACAGAGCCCGAGCGCCACGCATTTCAGCGCCAGAAAACAGCGGTATGAGGTCTCAAAACTGCCAAGCGCAAACGGACGCAGCAGATTCAGTGTCAATGGCGGATAGACGTATGGCAGCACAAATTCGCCGCCGGCCAGTTCCCGCGTAACCTCGGAATCATAGGGGTTCTGGTCCCGGCTGAAAGCGAGCGCCGCGTAGTAATAGGGCTGAAAATCAACCTGGAAGCGGTCCGTCTGAACCGCGATCTTGATCACAACGGCAAGTGCATACACGGCAAGAAGAGCCGTCGCCGCCCGTGCAGCACGTCGCCGTCCCACTCCTCGTTGTTCGCTCAAAAACCCGCCTCTCCCATGCCTGTTGCTGCACACAGGGCTCTCGCACGGCATGCCGCGAGTCATTCTGAAGGTTACGCCGTCTTTCGTTCAACAAACGCCAGGATCCGCGCGACCGAATCCAGATTGTCCAGATTAACTTCCGTCGGGCGGAACCTAATTCCCGCTTCCGATTCCACGTAGGAGATCAGCGACACCATGCAGAAGGAGTCCAGAAGCCCGTCGGAAAACAGCACGGTGTTATCATCCAATTCGTCATCATCCAGGCCAAACGTGGAGCAAATGTAATCCATGAGTGCGTCTCGGACAAGCGCCATTCGTCTTTCCTTCCGCGATCTTCTCTCCGGAACGCCATCGGAGACCATCTCCGCTGCGACGCCACGGAACTCCATTAGCGATCATTGCGTTGGCACGCCTCGATGACAGCGCGCCGGTCAATCTTTCCCGTGCCCGCGATGGGCATCGCACCCTCCCACGTATGGATCTTCTGAGGAACCATGAACGTGGGCATGTGCTGGCGGCAATAGTGCATCAGCTGGCCCAGATCCACGTCACGTCCCTCCGCTGAGACCGCGACGTGCACCACCTGGCCCAGCGAGTCGTCCTCCACGCCGAAAGCCACGGCATGGTGCGCCTGCCCGCTGCCCTGCACAATTTCCTCTACCTCGGTCGGGCTCACGCGGTAGCCGCTGCATTTAATGATGGAATCCGCGCGCTCGACGAACCACAGAAACCCCTCGTCATCCATGCGCACGATATCGCCGCTGTAATGGACAATCTCATCGCCGATCAGCGGCCGAAGCGCCTCGCAGCTTCGAAAGCTCCTGGCCGTGGTTTCCGGATCGCCCCAGTAGCCTTTCGTAACCAGGGTTCCGCGGTGAATCAGTTCTCCCTGCTCGCCGGGACCGCATAGCCCGGTTGCGGGATCGACGATAAACACATCCACATTGCGGCAAGCCTGCCCAAGCGAGCCCATCTTGTCGTGGTAGCGTTCCGGAGGCAGGAGCGTCGAGCGAAACGCCTCCGTAAGTCCATAGGTCAGGTAAATAGCCACCCCCGGCAAAACCTGAGGCAACGCCTCGAGCGTCGGCTGCGGAATCTTGCCGCCCGAACTGGTGATGTACCGCAATGACGGCATCGGGACCGGGTCCTGCTGAAGATAGGCCGCGATCTCGATCCAGGTGACGGGAAACGCGGCCAGGCCGGTCACCCCGTGCATGTTAATGGACGCCACAATTTCCGACGGAAGCGCCACGGGCTGCAGAACCAGCGTGCCGCCCCGGAGAAACATGGTTGTAACCTGAAGCAGGCCCCACGGCGCGCTCAGCGACACCAGCCCGAGGATACGGTCCTCGACGCTGTTTTGCAGGTAGTCCGCCACGCGATGGGTCCCATCCATCAGATTCAGGTGGGTGGTCATAACTCCTTTCGGCATACCCGTCGAACCGGAGGTATAGTGAAGTGAGGCCAGGTCGGCGTCGACCGGGCGGCTCGCGGGCGCCTCAGCGCATTGCGGAAGCTGCTCCCAGTCGGTCGCATTCGTGATGCCATCGGGCCGACCCAGCACGACGACCTCCTGCACCGCCTGCAGCGCTCCAGCCCTCTCCGTCAGCTTGGCCCGCCGACGGTCGGTAAACAGCAGTTTCACCTGGCAATCGTGCAGGATGTGCGCCAATTGGGGCACACTGCGCTGATAACTCACGTTGACGATGATGGCCCCGATGCGCGCCACGGCAAACGTCACGATGATTTCTTCGATGCTCTTGTGCAGGTGCACCGCCACGCGGTCTCCGCGCCGGACGCCCCGTTCATGCATCCAGGCCGCCAGAGCTTCCGCACGGTTTGCGAGTTCGCGGTAGCTGACCTGCGTGCCGCCGAGCACCAGCGCCGTCTTGTCGGCACGGTCACAGAGGTTCTTCTCGAGTAGATCGTAGAGAGTGTAGAGCAGCATGATCTGCCAACCTCCGCCGGTACGGGTACCGCCTTTCGCTCCCGGCTCCGGGACGTCTCAGAGCCCCCCCTTACGCAGGGAGGTGAAGAAAGACGAGCCGGGCCAATATTCGAAGCGCTGCATACACAGAAAACTGATATTCAATGATCAGAAACGCCGTGCTGGGCACGACGAAGATCATGGTGAGCGGGATGCCGGCGTAACGCCACGGAGCGCGCTCCATGAAACGCCACCGTTTCGCCCGCTTGATCCGGGTCCACGTCAGGTAGGCGGCCACGCCGGCCGCCTGATACAAACCCCAGCCCACGCGCGTGAGCGAGCCCGAATGCCAGAGGCCCATCACCAGAAACGAGGCAACCGTCGCGAGGTATGGATTTCGCGTCAGACCGATGACCGGCATGTACACATAGGTTTGACACCAGCCCGAGAGCGTCATGTGCCAGCGCTTCCAGAAATTGCTGATATTCGGAGCGATAATGGGAAAATTGAAGTTCTCCATGATCTGGATGCCGTAGAGGCGGCTGATCCCGATGGCAATGTCGGAATATGCGCTGAAATCCATGTAATAGATGAGAAACATGACCGCGAGGTAAATCCAGATTTTCCAGGTCGGCAATACGTCCAGCCGCGCCACAAACAGGGCCGGCGACATGTCCCGGAGCAGCGGCCGGAGCACCATTTCGGCGAGCACGAGTTTTTTCACCAGGCCGTGAATGATGCGCGTGAGGCCTTCCACCGTGGACTGCAGCTGCCAGGTGTTTTCGCGGTTCTCGACGAAATGGTCGAAACGCTCGATGGGGCCCGCCGTAAACGTCGGGAACAGGAAGGTATAGCAGAAGAAATCCGGCAGGGATCGATGCGCAATGTTGCCCCGGGCTGTTTCGATCGCATAGTGAATGAATTTGAACGTGAAATAGCTGATCCCCAGCGGAATGATCAGGTGTTTTTCCGTGGGACCCGGCGAAAACGCCTGCACCAGGGGCGGAATGTATTTGAAATACGCCAGGTATCCGAGAATCGACAAAATCAGAATGGACAGCAGCCGGTGCTTCGCGCCATCCCCGCCCGCAGCCCGCGGCGCCAGATAGTAAAAGGCCGCCGTCCAGCCCACCAGGGCCAACACACTGAACGGCGCCAGCGTCGCCAGATAGCCCATCGACGCCAGCGCCAGGAAACCGGTGCGAAAGCGCTGCGGTAACAACCAGAAAATGACGGCCGATGCCAGAACGGCCTGCCAGAAGGCGCCGGATTGTATCATCGCCTAAAACGCCTGATACCGGAAGATCCGCGCGCCCGACTCCAAGCCCACGAGCCGCGCAACGGCAAGAAACAACAGTGTGCCAAGCACCAGGGCCTGCAATGTAATGCCCAGCAGGCGGGGAAACCCCATCCTCAGTCCTCCCTGTCGATTTGCGTATTCTTCATAAGCGCCGCCACATGAGACGCGAGCACGCGCGTATACCGTTTTGCGGCGTCCATATCCCAGAGGTGGCTGGTATCGATGAAGGCCTCAGGCGTAAGCTCGGCTTCGGCGGTGATGTCCAGATACGGCACATCCCACGCCGCCGCGTACGCCCGCACGTCCTCTTCGTATCGCGTGAGCGCCTCCCGGCAGGCCGGAGAGTCCCGCATGATCTGATCGGCACGGGGATTTCTCACGGACTCCAAGAGCACGGGCTGAATGCCGCCGGCCTCCCGCAGACGCTCGATAGTGCGCCCCATCACCTCGAAATTGCAGGCTCCGTTCTCGGGATATGCTCCTACCCGGTGAAACAGCGAGGTCTCCGCTTTCGCCCATTCGTCTTCGGAGAGGCTCCGCCAGGTCCGGGCCTGGTGCAGGTCGGGAATCACGGGGCCGGT
The DNA here is from genome assembly GCA_050950105.1 of Candidatus Hydrogenedentales bacterium. Taxonomy (GTDB): domain Bacteria; phylum Hydrogenedentota; class Hydrogenedentia; order Hydrogenedentales; family SLHB01; genus UBA2224. The sequence goes on from JBMNGZ010000003.1 coordinate 77,108, forward strand.
CATCAGATTGAGCACCGCCGTAGGCCGGGCGGAAAAGAAACCGTGGTGGTCCAGGAAGAAGTTCCCCGTACGCCGCGGCACTCCAATGCCCGCTAGGCCCGCTTCGTAATCAAACACGCCGGAATCCAGGGCCAGCCGCGGCTGCCGTACCAGATCCTCGAAAAACCCGCGCGGCAACGCCATTTTCCCCGGCGACACTTCCAGGATCACCACCCCCTGCAGGTGGCCGGCCACGAGGCCGGCTATGCCCGCGGCCTCCCAATGCGTGAGGCCCGCGGCCGTCAGAGGAACCACGCGGACCGTCCGGCCGAGCGCCTCTTCCATCAGACCGGCAAGCTCATCCGCGCCCGCGATGGATTCTCGCAGCGCAGATGCCCCGATCAGCGCTATCACCGGCTCCGGAGAACTGCGCCGCGCCGCCTGCAGCGTCGTACACGTCAGGTAGGCATAATCGTCTTTCCAATCCACCATGAAATAGCCGCAATTCGCCTCGGCAAGCAGATCCTGCGTGAGCAGGGCGACACAGGAAAGAAAAAGAACCGCGGCAACCAGCAGCGCACCCAGAAGGGCCGGTAACGACGGATGAAACGCGCCGGCGGTCAGCTCACACAACCAACGGCGCGGCGATCTGTTTTCCCCATCTTCAGTAGACGTCAAACGGCTCACCCCGGCAGGCAAAAAACGAATCCCCCCGGAGGAATCCACGCGAGATACCTCCGATACTCTGCTATTGATTCTAACAAAGATAGCGCCAAAAAGGCAATGGACGACCGAAATCTGGCGTGCTGTGGACTTGATCATTCCCCGCAGGGCTTCGGCGACGGCAGGCCCGCTATGGCGCCCCGCAGCACGGGCCAATCGCCGGTTGCATGCTCGCACAGCGGCCGGGGTGACGCGCCGGCCCGGGAACGCTATGATAAGAGTCATTAGAAAGCCAACCCGTGAAGTATCCGGGGAGAAAGACCATGCCACGCAGCCTTATCATCGCGTTTTCGATCGCGATCGTCGTGACGGGAATCACCTGTCAGTCGCTCGCACCGTTGTCCGCGCCACCGCCGGGCGTCTACCTCGTCCGGCAAACCGACGAACCCCTCACCATCGATGGCCGCCTTGACGAGCCCGCCTGGCAGCGGGCCGGCGTGTTCAACCGCTTCTTCGTCTTCCGCCCGGCCAACAGCTCCTTTACGTCGCCGACCGTCCTGCGGCTCTTGTGGGACAGCGAATACCTCTACTTGGCTTATGAATGCGAGGATCTGGACATCTGGTCGTTTTCGGAAGAACCCGACGATTCCCTGTGGAACGGCGACGCCGTCGAGTTTTTTGTGAAGCCGTTTCGCGACCAGGCGTTCTACTATGAATTCGTGATGGCGCCCAACGGCGCCCTGTTTGACGCCTGGTACCCCAGCCGCGGCGCGGGCGGAGCGAAGCGCTTCAAAACCTGGGATTCGGGCGCCCGCATCGCCACCACCATCAACGGCACCGACAACAACCACCGGGACGACGACCAGGGCTACATCGTAGAGGTCGCGATCCCCTGGGCCGCCTTTCGCGAGGCGGGAAAACCCGTCATCGGCACGGAATGGACGTTCGGCGCCTTCCGCTACGATTACTCCAAGCGGTTTGAAGAGCCGCTCTTGCTCAAATCGTTCCCGGGAGATGCGCCGCACGGGTTCCATTCGTACGAAAAATACGGGGAAATGCGCTTCGTATCGCAATAAAAATCGGGGTTCACCAAGTTCTCGGGGGGAGCCATGGCCAAAGATTTTGTTCTCGCGCTGGATCAGGGCACCACGTCGTCGCGGGCCATACTGTTCGACCGCGAAGGCGTCATCCACGGTTCGTGCAACGAGGAATTCCCGCAGATCTATCCCCAGCCCGGGTGGGTCGAGCACGACCCCGAAGCCCTCCTGCGCACGCAGTGCGCTACCGCGAAAAAAGTCCTGCACGAAGCCGGAATCCCGCCCGCCGACATCGCGGCCATCGGCATCACCAACCAGCGGGAAACCACCGTCGTGTGGGACCGAAACACCGGAGAGCCCATCCACAACGCGATCGTGTGGCAATGCCGGCGCACCGCAGGCCTGTGCGAGCAGCTCGACGCCGCCGGTCTCAGCAGCACATTTCGCGAGCGCACCGGTCTTGTGCTCGACGCCTATTTCTCCGGCACCAAGATCAAATGGCTGCTGGACCATGTCCCCGGTGCGCGCGCACGGGCTGCCAAGGGCGAACTCTGTTTCGGCACCGTCGATACCTGGCTGCTCCACCGGCTTACCGGCCGCCATGCCACCGACCCCAGCAACGCCTCCCGAACGCTCCTCTACAATATTGTCGAGCAGCGCTGGGACGACGAACTTCTTCGCCACCTCGACGTGCCCATCGAGATCCTCCCGGAGGTGAAGCCCTCGAGCTGCGTCTACGGCGAGACGTCCGCGTTTGGAGGCAGGATCCCCATCGGCGGCCTCTGCGGCGATCAACAGAGCGCGCTCTTCGGCCAGACCGCCTTCGGCCACCTCGAAAGCAAAAACACCTACGGCACCGGATGCTTTCTCCTCGGGAACACCGGAGCGGCCCCGGTACAGTCAAAGCACGGCCTCATCACAACCATCGCATGGGATCTTGGCCAGGGCGTGCAGTACGCGCTGGAAGGAAGCGTCTTCATCGGCGGCGCCGTCATCCAGTGGATCCGCGACGAACTGCAACTGATCGCCAGCGCAGCCGAAAGCGAATGCATCGCCGGACAGGTGGACGACACCGGCGGCGTCTATGTCGTGCCCGCTTTCGTCGGCCTCGGCGCACCCCATTGGGACATGCACGCGCGCGGCATCATCGTGGGCCTCACGCGCGGCACGAAGCGGGCACACCTCGTGCGCGCCGCACTCGAATCAATTTCTTTTCAAACCCACGACATCATCCGCTGCATGGAGTCCGATACGGGCGCAGCGATACCTCTACTGAAAGTTGATGGCGGCGCCGCTGCCAACAACCTCCTGATGCAGCATCAGGCCGACCTGCTGGGCGTCCCCGTCGTTCGCGGCAAAATCACTGATACCACAGCACTTGGAGCGGCCTTCCTCGCAGGACTTGCGGTCGGATTCTGGCCGAATCCGGACGCCCTCCGCGGGATTTGGAAGGAAGAACGCAGCTTTATCCCTCAATGGAGCGCAGCGCAACGCCTCGATGCGCTAAGTGGTTGGAATCATTCGATTAAGGCGGCCAAACTACGCTAAATGAACGGCATGTAAAGAGTTGATTCACAGGTGGTTGCGTTCTTTTGCCCTGCCGTGGTACAATTCAGTTGGTCAGCGCCACATGTGGCGTTTCTCCTTCCGCGGAGGCCCACGGAACTTGGTTCCTGGGCCTCTAAAATAACTTGCGGCGGGTTGAGCGTGGCTCCCCAGAACAAGTTCAGTCATAAGAGGCCGGTGCAGACAAGCACCGGCCTCTGCTATGCAAGCAAAAGAAAATCGCTGCCGTCCCCTCGCCTCGCATCCCCCACAAGACCCACTCGCGAATGCCACGGTCGACAGACACGGATGCGTCGTACTCCACGGCCAGCGATGCGTTCGTTCGGGTGCGCGCTAGATGCGCCGGTAGACCATTCCGGGAATGGCCTGTTTCCGCTCGGTCAGCACGGCGCCGAGGACGCGCCCTTTCGCCTGGCGGAGCACCTCCAGTGCGCGGTTCACCACTTCCCTGCGCGTCGCGTCGGCTTTCACCACGATCACCACACCGTCCGCGTAACGGGCAGCATTGATCGCGTCACCCGAAGTGCGTACGGGCGAGGTGTGCAGCACGATGCTGTCGAAACGCTGCCGCAGATCCGACAGTGCGGTCTGCATTCCGCGGGACTCCCAGAGATAGCCGGGGCACTCTTCGCTTCCCCTCGACAAAACATAGAGATTGCCATCCTGGTTAAGCGTTTCCTCGAGGTCGGCCTGGCCTGCGGCCAGGTCGGTCAGGCCTTTCGGTATTGCGCCTTCCGCGTAACGCGGCGCAAAATCAATGTACAGCACCCGCCACTCCGGATTTTCCGCGCGCGCTTTCGCCAGGGCCGCGGCCACCGGCCCCGCCTGTTCGCCCGACACGGCGCTGGTCACTTCGATCAATTGATTCGGAGCGCCTTCCTGCACCGCATCGATCATCGTGCTAAGCCGTTGAGCCTCGTCTCTATTCAAAGCCTGTCTGCGCCCGGAATGAAAAAACGACGCAAGCGGGGCCACTTTCAGATAATAATCGACGTCCTCGGGCGTCTTCAGCCCGTGGTCCAGATATTCGAGGAAAAATGCCAGCGCCACTCCTCCCACAAGGCCCACCACCAGCGCAATGAACAAATTCACCAGTTTGCGCGGGCTGACCGGGTTCACCGCCACCGTGGGATTTTCTACGACGCGAATGCTCGAGATCTGCTTGTCGCGCATCGCATCCGCGACAATTGCTTCCTCGCGCTTCTCGGTATAATACACCAGCGTGTCGGCGGTGGTTTCTGCCACGCGCTGCAGGTCGCCCAGCTCGCCTTCGAGCTTGTTCAGCTCCTCGATGCGCCGCTGCAGGTCGGCGATCTTGGCCTGGGTCGTAACCCGCGTCGCCTCGATGGCCTCCGACAGCCGTTCTGCGGCCCGGTCAATTTCATTGAGAATGGCCACAACCTGCGGATGTTTCGGGCCCAGGTTTTCGGTAATGCGGTTTCGTTCGAGCAGAAGTTCCAGCAAGCGGAGCTGCAGCTCGGTTACCACCGTATTCTCGGTTTTCCCCGACAGCGTCGCGATCAGCACTTGATCCGTCTTGCCCGCGGCGGCCTGATCTGCCGCCTCCTGACTCTCGGTCAGTTGCAACAGCAGTTTGCGCGCCTCGGTATACTGGCTGAGCAAAAGCTCTTTCTCGGCCTCCAGCGACACCACCTGGTGCTCGCCGCGGAACGCTTCAAGTTTGTGCTGCGCCTCCGCCAGCTCCCCGGTCACCCGGGCCACCTGCTCCTCAAAGAACGCCGCGCTGCCGGGCTGATCAAACACATCGACATGTTTCTGCCGATAGGCTTCGAGCAGTGCCACCAGCACATCGTGCGCCAGTTGCGCGTCGCCCAGCCGGCAACGGATCTCCAGCACGTACTTTTTGTCATCGGCATTGACTTCGATGGATTCTTCTAGGGCATCGATCGCCTGTTGACGGGGCTCCGGACGGCGCTTCAGCCGCAGCGCGTACTCGAGTTCGCGAAAACCGCGCAGCGCCAGCTGCACGGGTCCCGTCCCGCGCTGCATCGCACGGCTCAGCTCCAATTGGTCCACCACTTTCGCCAGCACGTCATTCGCATAGATCAAGTCGATCTCGGAATAGACATCCTCCCGTGACAGCTGCATCATCAGCGTTCCCGCCTCGGTATGCACCACGGTCGGGTCGGGCTGGGAGGTCGTCCGTCCGCGGATCAGGCGCACCTTCGCTATCGATTCATAGGCGGGCGGCCACAGGTAGTTGCCCGCCAGCACCACGCCAAATACCATGACAAGGAAGACCAGGATAAAGGCCTTGCGCTTGAACAGCACGGTCAAGACGTCTCTGAGGAAAAGCTGCCGCTGGTCCATCTGACGCTCCTCTTGCAGTTACCTTACCGCGGAATACGCCCTCGAGCCGTCCGCGTCAGGGAGCGACCACAAGGCCGCCGGCCTGAAACGGCGTGACAACCGCCGTAGCCCCAATGTTGCGTGATTTCGTATTCACCTGTTGTTCGTTTATGTAGTACGTGGCATTGACCCCGAGGGAGTTGTCGAACGGCACGATGCGGTCGATGTAGCGTTCCACGAAGATGTTCGCGCGAACAACCAGTTTCTCGGGAACGAAAACAACGTCAAACGGCTTCAGCGGAATGTCGTTTTCCGTGTAGCCCTTGCTCATGGCCGCGCGCAGATTGGTCTTGAAAATATACGGTTTCCCGTCCGGGTTGCGGCGCATTACAATCACACTGTTCAAACGCCCGCTATTGGCCGGGCCCCGCGCCATGATCAACGCCTGCAAGGCCGTCGGGCAGCTGTCGAGCGGGTAAACCCCCGGTAGACCGACCTCGCCTCCGACGTAAATCCGCGCGCCCGTCGCCTGCAGCACATCCACGGACACATCCACCGGGTTGTGGATCAGACCCCGGGCAGCCTCCGTGAGCATCGCGCGGAGTTCGTCCACGCCGTAGCCAGCCGCCTGGATTTCATAATGCACCCGGGGCACGGAAATCCGCCCGTCCGAACGTATCTTGGCGACCGTATTCATGCCCGAAAGGGACATATTGATGTTCGGGAACACGACCAGGCCCACCGTGGGCGGGTTTTTGAGCACTTTCGCCGCTTCGTCGGCGATGGCTTGAGACGCCTCGGCCACGGTCAAGCCTGAAATCTTCACTTCCCGTTCGAGCATGGGCAGGCTGATCGCGCCGTTGGGCCGCACCGTCACATCACGGCTGATACTTTCGAGGCGGTCGACATTGGCGAAATCGACGTTAACGCTGATCTGCGGGTCGCCCTGGATGATGCCGGTCTTCTCATACAGGGCGGTCAAGCGGTCTTCCAGCTGTTTGGTGGTCAGGCCCGCTGCCTGAACGTCGCCAAGCTCCGTCGCGCTGATCTTGCCGTCCGGACGGACCGTGCGGTTCATGTTCAGCGGCCAGTTGTTTAGAAACGAGATCCCGAGCACATCGCCGTAATCGATCACATACGTCGCCGTGGAGACCGTATCCGACGACAAACGCACTTCCATGTTGTCGCCGACCTCGATCTTATAATCCCAGGGCGTCTCGCCTTCCTGAATGTTCCGGATGGCAAAGATCAGTTGGACCTGATCGCCCACTTGCAGCAGATAGGGGTCGGATTCTCCCGCCGTCATCTGCTCCAGCTCTTCCGGGGTCAGCTCACGGGTCTCGCCCTTCGGGTCGATCACCCGGATGCCGGAGGACGTCTGGCATCCCAGCGCTATCGCCAGGCAGGCCACAAACGCCATGCCGCCCACGCTCTTCAGTACCGCGAATTTCATGAATCTCAGCCTCCCCGGCCCGCGCCGGCCCCTTTGCGCTGCTCAGATTTCCGACCTGGCCTGCCTGCCTTGCCGCCCTGCCCCGCCAGCGGTGGCCGGGTGGCCGGTTTCGATTTCTCTCCGGCATACAACTTCCGCCCCGCCTCCAGGCTCTCCCGCTGAAGCGCCGGATTATCAAAACGAATCCGCCCGGCCTGGCTTTCCCGGATGGACTCGGGTATGGGCGCGGGGATCAGGCCGGTTTCATTCAGCACCTGGAGCACATAGGGGCCCGCATAATGCAAGGCCTCCCGCCGAATACCCGACGCACGCGCGCTCAATTCGCCCAGTGCCGACAGTACGGTTTCCCGTGCAACGATCGCATCGACTTCGGCCTGCATGACATAATCCGGATCCAGACTCAATCCCTCGACCGTAAGCCGGTACCGCTCTCCGGGATTGCTCAGGTAGTTGGGCGCGGACGGCTTCAACACTTCCGCCGTGATCTTCACCAGATAGTCCACGGTTTCGAAGCGGCCTGCCGCCTCGCTGCTCTCGTCGCGGGTCCGCGTTCGCGCCGTATCGCCAATATTCCGGCTGCGGGTGGCAATTCCGATCTCGATCTCCCGGTGGCGCTGCTCGAGCAGGAGAAGATGGCGTTCGTCCAGGCGGAATCCATGGTGACGCAGCGCCTCCTGCCCGCCCGCCGCGCCGGCTGCCAGTACGCAGAGCACGGCGGATGCCGCAGCCAGCCACCTTCCCCGTGAGGTACGCGGGACGGCCTGGGCGCGGGCGCCTCCTCTTCGTTCACTATCCGCCATGACTGCCATCCAATGTTCTGCTCCTGGAGCCGTCAAATCGGTCCGGCGCCGGTCCTGTCATGCCGGCAAATCGTCATATCCCCCGGCCGAAATCCAGTTTATCGTTTTCTTGAGACCCGCCTCGAGCGCCACCGCCGGGCGCCAGCCCAGGAGCTGCCTGGCCTTGGTGACATCGGCCAACACGCGCTCGATCTCGCTCTTGGCCGGCCGAATCGCCCGGTCGTCTTGCGAAATGCTCACCTCACGGTCCATCAGCCTCGCGATGAGCTGCGCTAGCTCGGCGATCGTCAAGGCCTCCGTCGACCCGAAGTTTACCACTTCGCCCACCACACTTTCGTGTTCCGCCATGAGGAGGTACGCATCCACGATATCGTCCACATAGGTGAAATTGCGCGTGGGCGTCAGGCTGCCGAGCTTGAGATCGCCCCCCTTCAGAAGCTGCAGGATGATCGTCGGAATCACGAGAAAACGACCGATCCGAGGGCCATATACGTTGAAAATACGCACGATCGTCACGGGCAGGCCATAGGAGAGATAAAAGCTCTCCACCACATTGTCCGCGGCCAGCTTCGACGCCGTATAGGGGTTGTAGGCCCGTACCGGGTGGGTCTCGCTGATCGGGGTATCGCCCGACGCCGTGCCGTACACGCCCGCCGACGAGGTATGCACAAGACGCCGCACGTTTTCGTGGCGCGCCGCATTGCAGACATTCAGCGTTCCGCTCACGTTGGTGATCACGGTCTCGTCCGGGTTCGAATACGAATAGACCACGCTCGTAATCGCGGCGAGATGGAACACCGTGTCCACGCCGACGGTCGCATCGCGCACAAACGCCCCGTCCCGGATGTTGCCGCCGACGATCTCCAGGCCTTTTCGCAGGTCCTCCGGAATAGCCGCGAGATGCCCGATGCTGCCCCTCATATTGCCATGGACCATCGCGCGCACATCGGCGCCCGCCCAGAGCAGGCGTTCACAGAGGTGGCTGCCGATGAATCCCGCGGCACCGGTGATCAGCACTTTCCTGTCGCGCCAATTCATACGCGCTCTCCCGCCCGGGTCGACGCCGCTTCCACAATGAACGGCGTCGGCCTGCGCTACACAATAGTTAACCCGCGAGCAACGCTTCGAAAAGCCGCTCGTATTCCGCTGCGACGTGGTCCCACTGGTATTGCGACCGCGCCCGCTCGACCGCGTGCTGCCGAAACCGGCTCACTTCGTCAGGATGGTCCACCAGCCACTGCATCTTCGCACGGCAGTCGTCCACATCCCTGCTTTTGAACTGCACGCCCGCCTCGGCTACGGCCTCGACGTTATAGGCGATGTCGCTTACCAAAACGCAGTTACCCGCGCCCATCGCTTCGAGGATCGCCGGGTGTGTCCCGCCGACCTCCATGGCGTTCACATAGGTGTACGCATTGGCCTGCAGCGCCCGGTACACGTCGCCGTAGAGGGCGCCCGGAAAGATGATCCGCTTGTCGTTCGTTCGCGTCAAGTGCCGGATATAGTCGTCGGCGAAGGGCGCACTGCCCACCACCATCAGATGCATGTCCGTCTCGACTCGCTCGAACGCCTCGACCACCAGGTGTGCGTTGTTCTCGGGCTCCAGCCGGCTCACAAACAAAAAATACCGCTCCGGCTCAATACCGAATTCCGCAAGCAGCTCTTTCCCGGTACCCCGCTCCAGCAGGTCCGCGCCGTACGCGACGAAATCGCTGTCCCGACCGAATCGTTCCCGATAATAGGCCTGAATCACCAGGGAATCCGATACGAGCCGGTGGGGAAAGCGCGCGGCCAGATGCTCGGAAAACCGGTAAAACGTCTTGCCGGCCCAGCCCCATTTCGCCCGCTCCCATTCCAGTCCATCGGGATTCATGACCACTTTGGCCCCAGCCAGGCGCGGCAGCCACGCAAAACAGCTGGTGGCGCAATTGCAATACAACACGACATCCGCGCGCTGAAATAACACGTGACAGGTTGACAGCAGGGCATGCGAAAGCGTGTCAAAGGCCCGGGTGTAGATCGTCGGCAGCGTGACCAGACGCACCCCCCGATATTCCTGAGCCGGTTCCGGGTAATTGGAACGGCGGCAATAGACGCACACCTCATGCCCTCGCTTCACGAGCCGAACACTCAACTCTTGGGCGAACGTCTCAAAACCCCCGTAATTCGCTGGAATACCACGGGTTCCCAGGATCGCGATTCGCATACCGGTAGCACCTGTCCTCAATAAGCGCGCACCCCCCCGTTGGCTTCAGGGCTGGCGTACTGCCAAGGCGCTAAAGTAAGAATAGCACAAATGATCCGTTATTTGTCAACAGAATTCCCGCCCCTGCGCCGCTCGGGTCACGATTGGGAGGTCAAGCGCCAGGCAGCGACGGCAGCGAAGGGGGTCGCCGGCAACGAACCCATACGGCCGGCTCTGTCCACTCAATTGGGAACGGCGGCGAAACCCCATGGCTCGGGCGCGGCGCCCAAGAAGGATTTCGTTCCGGTCAGGCCGTCTCGCCCCAGCATCTACGCGTTACCCGTTCGTGCCCCGCGGGCTTACGCCTCTGGACCTTGCGGATCTTTTATCCGGTCACGCCGGGCAGCCCAGATCGTTCCGCTGATGAAATAGATCAGGGTGGGCCAGATGAGGACCTTCTTCATGACGGCCATGCTAGACTCGAAACCGCTCACGCCCTTTGAATACACCCAGAGCGGCAGGACCAGGCACGCCGCGAGGGCCAGCAGCGCCACAATGCGGGCGGCCCACAAAAGCATATCCGCCTGCTCCGGCTCCGTCGTGGTTTTCGCGGGTTTGAGATCGCCTTGCGCGCTGGTGTCGCGCATCTCCGCCGTCTCGATCCCGTCGTCTTCGGGCAAGGTCTCGCGCGCGCCGAAGAGGGCCGCGAGAACCGTATACAGAATCGCCGTCAGGAACCAGATGGGAAGAAACAGGAAGAACAGATGCAGGGTGCCGGACCAGTTGAGCCACAAGGCCGCCGCGATCGCCACGCCCCAGCTGATGAGCGCCGGCCAGCTCACAAAGAGCCGTTTGCGCGAGACCCAGTAGCGCGTGAACCCGATCCGCGGGAAAATCCAGTGTTCCACAAACACGATCGCCCCAACCGGCACCAGCAGCAGCCCGTACAGGCCGACAAAATTCAGCAGTTTCGTAAACACGAACGGGAAACAGGCGATGATGGTGGTCGCGGCGCCCGTCAGCAGCGTGACCAGCCAGCGGGGCCAGCCCGGCGTCACTCCCTGAAACGCCAGGCCCGCCCGGTAGATCGTCGGATTCGAGGTCGTCCATCCCGCAATGATGACCGTGAGGATGCCCGTAGCGCCCAGGGCCTGCCAGGCAACTTCACCCGCATCAAGATCGGCCATACTGACCTGCATCAGACGCGCCGTGGCCGCGCCCATCACCCCGGCGAAAATCCACGCCAGGTAGTGCCCGAAAAACATGCCGAAGGCTGAGTAGGCCCCATACGACCAATGCCGCGCGTAGCGGAACAACGCCATATCCGACAGACCGCCGTGCATGGCGAGGTTGCAGATCCACGCAAAGGCCGTGAGCTGCCAGAACGACATCCCGGGTGAACCGTCCGGCGTCGAGCCCGTCCAGATGAACCGGTTTGCGGCCTCCCAGAACTGCGCCCAGGTCGAGATGTTAGAAAACCCGGCCTGCATCGCCAGCACCGGCAATGTGGCCACGGCGCCGCCCAGAAACATCAGGAACATCCACGGCGAGCACACCGAGCCAAACTGCGCCACGCGTTTGAAGCCGAGGATCGCCAGAAGCGTCACCAACGCCCCGACGATCAGCACCACCGCGACAAACCCCGCGCTCTCGGGATACCACTTGACCTGCGGCGGAATCCCGAACGGAATGCGCACGGCCGACGCCGACACTGTGATCATGCATCCCGCAAGAATGCAGAACATGATCGCGTTCAACACATTGTAGATGGCGGTCGCTGCCGGACCCGCGATCTTGCGCAGATACCAATAGAGGGTCAGCCGCGTCTGCGTCGCGATCGGCGCGCACATGAAGGTCCACGTCAGTACGGCCAGCAGGTTGCCGAGCGCGAGCCCCAGAAACACGTGCATCGGGCTGGCGCCCCAGCTCACGAACGAGGCCCCGATAACAAACTCCGTGCCCGCGACGTGCTCGCCGGCCAGCAGGCCGGCAAAATACCGCCCCGGCTGCAGTTTGTCGTCCGTTACGGGCTCGCGGTCGAATTCATACAGCTTGTCGAGACCCGACACCACTCTAGCGTGCTCTTTGCTCGGCATGGCCAACCCATCTCCTTGCTCGTGGCTTCCGCGAAAAACGGCAGGGTCTCCCGTGTGGGAGTATCGGCGCCCCATCACGCGTGGGCTTCCCCTTCCCCCACCCGGCACTCAAAACCCGTTGCCAGTGTACTCCGCCTAGCTCGCTATTCACAAATCCGTGCGGCGCGCCTATCCGGCTCTGCCGCGAATCGCCCCCTGCCCGCTCCCAATCTCTTTGCGGGTACGGGCGCTCAGAAACGCCACATCCTCGATGTGAAAATCTGAAACCGATTCGACCGACACCTCGCGCTCAAATTCTCCGGCGATGGCGTCGAGAAGATCCTTGTTTTCATGCCACAGCCGGCGCGCTACGTCCGGGTGCGCCTGCACCAGTACTGATTTTTCCTTTGACTGGCAGAACAGGCTTTCCAGCCGCCGGAGTGCCGTGAAGGTCATGGTTGTGACCGAGCGCACCAGCCCGTTCCCTTCGCAATACGGGCAGGGTTGAGACAAAGCCTTGACCAAATTGTGTTTGACGCGTTTTCGGGTCATTTCGATCATCCCGAGTTCGGAGATCTCGGATATCGTGGTTTTGGCCCGGTCACGTTTGAGGCATTCCTGAAGCCGCTTGAGCAGTTCACGGCGGTTGCGCGCATACTGCATATCGATGAAATCGATCACAATGATGCCGCCCAGGTCGCGCAGCCTGACCTGGCGCGCAATTTCCTCGGCAGCCTCCAGGTTGGTCTGCAGCACGGTCTCTTCGAGATTTTTGCTTCCCGTGAAACGGCCCGTGTTTACGTCGATCGCGATCAGCGCCTCGGTCTGGTCGATGCAGATGTGTCCACCGCTTTTGAGATAGACTTTGCGGTTCAGGGCCTTGTCCACTTCGGATTCCAGCCTCATCTTCTCAAACACCGGCATTTTACCCCGGTACAATTTGCAGCGTTTCTGCAGGCTGGGCGCGAAACTGTCGAGAAAATTCAAAATGCGCTCGTACTCGATCTCGCTGTCTACGGTGAGGCGGTTCACATCCGCGGTGAACGCATCACGGATGATCCGCAGTATCGGCCCGATGTCTTCATGCAACAGAGCGGAACTTTTCACCGACTCCATTTTTTCGCAGACCTTGGTCCACAGCCGCGCCAGATATTGCACGTCCGGTTGGAAATCGGCCTTGCTCTTGCCCTCGGCGGCGGTCCGCATGATCAATCCGAGCCCCTGGGGGCGGACCTGATGCAGAATGCGTTTGAGCCGGTCGCGCTCGCGTTCGCTTTCAATCTTGCGGGAGACGCCCAGATGGTTCACGGTGGGCATCAGCACGCCGTAGCGCCCGGGGAGCGTGATGTAATTGGTTAGCCGCATCCCTTTCGAGCCCAGGCTGTCCTTACTCACCTGCACCATGATGTACTGGTTTTTTTTGATAATGGTCTCGATCGCGGGCGCCTTGCGTCGTTGCAACCTCTTTCGGGGTTTTGCCGTGCCCTCATCGAACTCAAAATCGCCGGTCCCCTCCGCGCCGGCGATGTCGGACACGTAGAGAAAACCGTTTTTCTCAAACCCGATATCGATAAATGCCGCCTGGATGCCGGGAACGATGGAATCCACCCGGCCTTTATAGATATTGCCGACCAGGCTGCGGTTTTCGTGGCGCTCCACCGTAAGCTCGGCCAGTCGCTTATCCTCCAGGAGGGCGATCCGGGTCTCCAGCGGGGCTACATTAATGACAAACTCCTTCATTCTATCTCCGCATTGCCGGCGGCGGACGCCGCCTCTCAGGAACGCGCGGGGGCGCGGTCGGATAACAGCATGCCGCTTCGCTCCGTCTCCAGGAGCAGTGCCGCTTCCAGCGGGATGCCAAAAACCGACGCAACCACCTCCTCGGGCCGGGGGGTGCCGTCCGCACGTACCTGAATATCCATAGTCACTTCTCCGGGGCCGACATCGAGCCTCGCGACGCTGCGCCGCAAATCGAGGCAACGTTCCCGCCCCTTCCGAATCCGGACCAACGGCCAGGAGCCGGCCTGACGAAAGCGCTCCGCTTGCTCCGGCGCAAAATCGCCGGACACCCGGTAGCGAAGAACCCTCACCGCCGCCTTCAGACTTTTACTGCCAGGCGGCAGCCGCCGTGCCGAAACGGCCTCGACCCCTGCGGGCAGCTCCTTCAACAGGCGCTGCAGGAATTCCCGGCCGGTGATCGGATCCGTCAATTCAAAATCCATATATTCGCATCGACTCGTGTGCGCAGGCGCCAGATGCGGTCCGGTCTCGAGCCGCGGCGTACCCCGCCTGTTCCGCGCCACCGGGAGGCCGGCCCGCTCGACCGCCTCACGCATCAAGTCGACGAATTCTCTGAAAACCAGCCCGCGGAGGACCTGCCCTCGCGTCAAGCGGACACGCAATACGCTCATCCAGGCCTTCTCCGCGATCCGACCAACACTATTTTTCCGTAAACATCCCTTTCCTGACGTGTACACTGAGCATAGTGCCGACACACATCATCGTGGTCAAGTAAAATGAACCGCCGTAGCTCAGAAACGGCAGGGGCAACCCGGTAATCGGCATCAGGTGAATCGTGATCGCCACGTTTATAAACACATGAAACGCCAGGATGGCCACGCAACCGGCCACCAGCAAATTGCCGGCAGGCTCGCGACAGGCCTCCGACAACATGAGCCCTCGAATCAAAAAGCCGGCGAACAAGGCGATCAGGATGGCTCCGCCCACAAAGCCGCGTTCTTCCGCCAGCAGCGAAAAGATAAAGTCGGTACGATACTCGGGCAGGAAACGCAGATGGGTCTGTGTGCCCTGACCCACGCCTTTTCCCCACATCTGCCCGCTGCCCACGGCAATTTTAGTCTGGATGATCTGATACCCTTCGTCGGCCGGGGCCTTGGTGGGGTCCATGAAGGTCTCCACCCGGTCGCGCTGATAGGGTTGCATATGCATCCACGCCACTGGCGCCAGTACCACCCCCAGAAGGACAAGCGCGGCGACGTGCCTCTTTCGGCAGCCCGCCACAAATACCATGATGAAGACGACGGGCACATAGGTCAGTGCGGTACCTGCGTCCGATTGCGCCGCGATAAGCGCGCTCGGCACCCCCGCAATCACAAACGCCAGAATAAGGTATTGAAATTTCCGGATCCGGGGACCAATCTGCGCCAAATACCAGGCCAGCATGAAAATGGTGGCCAGTTTTGCGTATTCCGATGGCTGCAGACTGAAAGAACCCAGCCGAAACCAGCTCCGGCCGCCTTTCACCGTGAGCCCTACCGTCAGCACCGCCAAAAGCGTCAGAAGCGCCAATCCATACCACAACGGGGCCAGCGCCACCAGAAACCGGTAGTCAATGCAGACCAGCGCCAGGGCCAACAGGCTCCCCACCCCCAGAAACAGGCTCTGGCGGGCGAAATGAGCGGTCGACTCCGCGCCTTCATAGCCGTAACTGGCGCTGTACATATTCGACAGACCAATAGACGCCAGCGCCCCCACCATAATCACCAGCACCCAGTCCAGATGCCGCAGATTGCGCCAATTGACAATGCGGATGTGTGAATCCATCAGATTCAAATCGCGCGCAATCTGGCTCATGGCTCGTCCTCCGCGGCTTTGGCCAGGCGCAAATCCGCCGGCAGATGCGAGTAAAAATACTCAATGACCTTCTTGGCGATCGGCGCCGCAGCCGAACTCCCATGAAGACCGTGTTCGATGAGCACGCAGATGGCGATCGGCGGCTCTTCTTCCGGCACAGCGGCCACGAACCAGGCATGATCGCGTTCGTTGTACGGGATATCCATCTCGTTGTCGTAATGCTTAAAACGCACCACCTGGGCCGTGCCGGTCTTGCCCAGCACGACCATGCCCGGCACCCGCGCCTCGATCCCGGTGCCTGCGCTCGGCCGCTCGGTCTTTTCGACGCATTTGCGCAAGCCCCGCGTCACCGCCTCGAGCGACTGGTCGCTGATGGGCAGCGGGGTCAGGTTCGGACCGAGCGATCGGTTCAGGTAGGGCCGGACCCGGTGGCCGCCGTTCACGACGGCTGCCATCATCACGGCCGCCTGCAGCGGCGTCACCGTCACTTGTCCCTGGCCAATCGCCACGTTGACCGTCTCGCCCGGATACCATTTTCGTTCCGACGGGTCGGCCGCGTTCGCAAAGGCGGCCTTTTTCCATTCGGTGGACGGTATCAGCCCTTTTTCCTCCGAGCCGGGGGGCACATCCAGCCCCGTGACAATGCCCAGGCCCAGCATCTCCGCCCATTTGTTGATGTTGTCGACCCCCAGCTTGACACCCACATTGTAGAAATACTCGTCGCAGGAGTACGCCAACGCATCCACAAGGGCTGGGCGCCCGTGCCCACCGTACTTGTAGCGCCAGCATTTCCACGGGCGGCTGACGCCGGGAAGATAGAAATAGCCGTCGCAGCCAAATGTCGAGTGCTCGCTGATCACCCCTTCCTCAAGCCCGGCGATGGCCATCGCCACCTTGAAAATAGAACCGGGAGCAAAATGTTCCTGGAACGCCCGGTTTCGCATCGGGCTGGGACGCGCATTGAGCAGTGCGGTGCGCTCGTGCCCGTAGCCGGTGCGCACGAACACGCCCGGGTCATAGCGCGGCGTGCTCGCGATGGCAAGCACCTCCCCGGTCTTGGCTGCCAACACAACGATGGACCCACGCTCTGTCCCCAGCAGTTCTTCGCATTTCGCCTGCAACCCGATATCGAGAGTGAGGGACAGCGCTTTGCCCGGTACCGGGTCCCGGCTGAACTCCAGTTCTTGATGCAGGCGCCGGCCCAGGCTGTCAGTCTGAACGACCGGCCGGCCCAGTTCATCCGTGCGCAGCTGGGGTTCGCTCTGGTTATAGATGACAACGCAGAGCTGACCGTCGCGCCCCCGGAGAATGGGATCATACATCTGTTCCACGCCCATCCGGCCTATGAGGTCGCCCATTTTGAACGCCTGGCCCCGCGCTTTGATCTCGTCGCCGCTGATCTCACCGATGTAGCCCAGGACCTGCCCCGCCACCTCCCCGTGGTGATACCGCCGCAACGGGCGCACCGTGGTGTAGACCCCCGGAAGCTCGAAGGAGTATTCCTCAACCCGCGCCAGCTCCGTCTTCGAGACATTCTGCTTGACCGGCAATTGCGTAAACGGTTTTTTGCGATACTGGTCGATCCGCGCCAGCAGGTTGTCGGGGTTGATCGCCAGCAGGTGCGCCAGCCGGAGCGCCACTCGTTCCCGATCGGCCTCCCGGCAATCGGCGGGCACGAACATGATGTCGCAGGCGGGCTGGGTGTCGGCCAGCACCACATCGTCCGTGCGCCCGTAGATGATCCCGCGCGGCGCTTCCAGGCGCTCGAAGTGAAGCCGGTTCTGGTTGGAGGCCTTGGCGTATTCGTCGCCGTGTATGATCTGCAAATCCCACAGGCGCAACGCAAGAACGGAATACACCCCCAGGAGTCCAAGCATCAAGAGCCGCAGGCGCCAGGGCGCGCCTTCAAATCGCTTCGGCTTGTCTCGTTCCACGAGCATCGTGCGTTTCCTACGTTTGCGCCGCGAAAAAGCGGTGGAACAGGCGATCCATCAGAAAGAATACCACGGGAGTCAGCAGTGCGGTGTACAGGGTTGCCGGTATGACAATACGTTTCAGATCCGAAAACACCATCCATTGGGCGTTCTGGACCGATGCGATGCCCGAGTACAGGATGCCGTCCACGGTTCCGGCAATACACACCAGCCCCACCTTCACGGCCGGGTGCTGCGTAATCAGCCGCACGGCAATCCGGCCCGACAGAAACCCCACCACCACATAGCACAAGATGTGATGACCCAGCACGCTGTCGCTGCCCACGTCTTGAAACAGCCCGCCCAGCACGCCCGTAAACATGGCCCGTTCTTCGCCCTCTGTGATTGCGAAATAGATCACCACAAGCAGCACCAGGTTGGGAGAAACCCCCATCACCCGGAAGTTCTCTTCCGCCAGCCACGTCGTCTGAATCAGCGCCGTTGCAATGGCCAACACAACCCATATGATATTCTTATGTATCATTTTACGGTGCGTACCGTTCCTGGGGAGGCCGTTCGTCGGGCATGGGATAGGCCCGCGACACCGCACCCTGCGGCCGCGGCTGCCCGCGCATTTCATCCGCCGGAATCAGCGCCTGGGTGATTACAAATACCTCATCCAGGCTTTGCAGGTTGGCATCGGGGAGCACCCGCGCCTTTTTCTGCAGCGTCTTGCCTGCCTCAACACCGATGACCGTGCCAATCGGGCGCCCCGCGGGATAGACGCCCGTGCCCATGGTCAATACCCGATCGCCGTTTCCTATCTGGTCCTTCATGTCGATGTATTCCATTTCACACAGAGCATCGGCAACCTGCCCCGTGCCCCGCACGATCCCGCGAACGCGGTTGCGCTCGACCAACGCCCCTATCTTGCAATCGGGATTGTGAAGGGTCAAGACGGTCGCGTTAAACGGGCTGACTTCCGAGACCACGCCCACCACCGCGCCATCCGGCGCGAGCACGCACATCGCGGGCGTCACTTCGTGCGTGCGGCCCTGGTCGATCGTAAACGCCCCCAGGGTACGAGAGATGATCTTCGCCGGCAGCAGCGTGGCCACGGTCTCGCTGCGTTCAAACTCCAGCATCGTGCGAAGCCGTTCCTGTTCCGCCTTCAGCTCTTTGAACTCCGCCAGACGCTGCGTGACCTCGGCAAACTCGGCTTGGAGACGCTGTGTTTCCCGGTAATGACGGTGGTAGTCCAGCACAAAGGCGGCGGCATAGTCGTAGGATTCTTCAACAAAATCGAGGGACAGCCAGAAGGGATGCGACGCCACCGATATCGCATTGCGAACGACTCGGCTCACCAGGGAACCTCGCTTGCCAATGGCCAGCGAAGATAAACAGAGCACCATCAGCACGGCAAGAATGATGATGGGACGGTGCTCGCGTATGCGTCGCTTCAAGCTCAAGCGTCGTCATCCAAACCGGTCAGTGCGGAAGCCGGGCCAGTAGCGTTGTGGGCGGTCAAGCCGATGGCTCAGAGCTCCTCGTCCTGAAAACTCTTCAACCCCTCGAGGTATTTGCCCGTCCCCAGCACCACGGCCGTCAGAGAATCTTCCGCAACACTCACGTGCAGACCCGTCTCTTTCGAAAGCAGCTGATCCAGCCCGCGCAACAGCGCTCCGCCGCCCGCCAGGACCACGCCGCGATCCACGATGTCCGCGGACAGCTCCGGCGGTGTGCGCTCCAGCGTCACGCGCACGGCATCGACAATCGCCCCGACGGGCTCGCGCAACGCATCCCGGATCTCTTCCGAGGTGATGGTCAGTATCTTGGGCAGGCCCATCACCTGGTCGCGGCCCTTGACCTGCATCTCCAGCTCGTTTTTCAAAGGAAATGCCGAACCAATGGTGATCTTGATCTCTTCCGATGTCCGCTCGCCAACCATCATGTTGTAGGTGCGTTTCAAATGCTGGATGATGGCCTGGTCCATTTCGTCGCCTGCCACGCGGACCGACTTGCAGAACACAATGCCGCCAAGCGCGATCACGGCCACCTCGGTGGTGCCGCCGCCGATGTCGACGATCATGCAGCCCTGGGGCTCCTGCACCGGCAGGCCGGCGCCGATCGCCGCCGCCATGGGCTCCTCGATCGTAAACACCTTTTTCGCGCCCGCCTGCGCGGCGCTTTCGGTGACCGCGCGCTTCTCGACCGCCGTGATGCCCGACGGTACACAGACCGCTATGCGTGGCCAGGCCAGACGTCGCCGGTTGTGCACCTTCTGAATGAAATAGCGGAGCATCGCCTCCGTTATCTCGAAGTCCGCGATGACGCCATCCTTCATCGGGCGAATGGCCACGATATTGCCCGGGGTGCGGCCGATCATATTTTTGCCCTCGTTGCCGACGGCCCGCACGCGCCCCGTATCCTTATTGACCGCCACCACGGAAGGCTCACTCAGGACGATCCCCTGGCCCTTCACGTATACCAGGGTATTTGCTGTGCCGAGGTCGATGCCCATGTCGTGCGAGAACAACCCCGGAATAAAATTCAAGAATCCAAACACAGTCGCACCCTTCTTTTACACTGGGATTCACTCCCGAGGACAGCCATAAACCCTCATATTACAAGGCCTTGTGTCCGATTCCTCTTCCCCGGGCAGCTCATGATAGCAGAACCGCCCGTCAAATCAAAGAGATTTTAGAACAAATGCGTCCAGCTTGTACCCGGCTGTATCCGGCCGGAGCCGCGGGGCTGCCAGCCTTTGTCTTCACCTGCAGCCTTCGGTATCATGCCTCGAAACACGGACACAGCGGGCACCCATGGTTTGCCCCGTCCGTGTCCATACGGTCGCAGGTGCCGCCGCAGGCATGGCGCCCACACCACATCAATGTGCGTGTGCGCCGCACGGTTCCACGGCAGCACGCTTCACGGGAGAGAACGCCATGAACTTCATCGCTGTCGCCTTGCTTGTGCTGGCCGGGGCCGAAAACACCCCGGAGTCCCCGGGAGAACGCAACAGCCTGATCTATGACTATTTCCAGCAGGCCGCCGACGCCACAAGCCCCGCGCTGCCGTGGAACGCCTCATCCAGCGCGGAACACGACGCCTGGAGAGGCGCGTTCGAACCGGAATTCCTCAGATTGCTCGGAAGAAACCCCGAATCCGTGCCTATCAACGTCGAGTGGACGGACGAAAAAATGGAAACCGCCCACTTCACCCGACAGAAAATCTACGTGCAATCCGAAGCGAACTACTGGGTGCCCGTGTATTACTTCGTCCCAAAAAACAGCACCGGTAAACGCCCGGCAATGATCTGTCTTCACGGCCATTCCGGCATTTTGCCCTACATCGACGAAGGCAGCGACAAGGAACGGGAGAAAAGCCGCGAGCACGAACTCGGCTACGCCGTAAAATTCGCCGAGGCCGGCTACGTCTCCGCCGCAATCGTGCAGCGCGGATGGAATGAGACGCGCCACGAGACGCCCCACAGCTGCCATCGCGTCACCATGGACGCGTTTCTACTGGGAATGACGCCGGTCGGGCTTCGAACCTGGGACGCCATGCGCGTCGTCGATTTTCTCCAGACGCAGGATAACATCGACCCCGACCGTATCGGCGCGGCCGGCCTCTCCGGCGGCGGCACGACGACCCTCTTTTTCGCCGCGCGCGACGAACGCATCCGCCTGGCGATGATAGCGGGATATTACTGCACGTTCCGCGACTCGATCTTCACCATCCATCACTGCATCTGCAATTGTGTCCCCGGCATCATGCAGTGGGGTGAAATGAGCGACGTGGCCGCACTCATCGCCCCCCGGCCTGTGCTCATCATCAGCGGCGACGAGGACAAAATTTTCCCCATCGACGCAACCCGGCGCGCCTACGCCGCGCTGGAAAAGACCTACGCCGTCCTGGGCGCATCCGGCAATCTGGATAGCGATTTCTTTGAGGGGGAACACCAGTGGAGCAATCGAAAAAGCCTCGACTTCCTGAAAACGCACTTCGGCACGCCCTGAGTGTCAGGAGTCCGCGCCGTTCTCCTCTTCCGCCTCGTACCATTGGGCAATCGCCGCAAGGACTTCCGATTCGCGGGCGATAATCGGTTGGACTCGCCTTCCTGAGGCCTTTTCAACGTCCTCAATGGCGATAATGTCCAGGGGATTCGCCATGGCGAGCGCGAGAGTGTCTTTGGTCGCCCGCACGGGGATGCATGCATGCTTCTCCGCGAAACTGCCGGAGATCAGCGTCACGGCCCGGGGATCAAAGGCCCCCTCCCGAAGGCGGATGTAGCGCAGCCGAAGCTGGCGCGCCAGCACCTGAGGGATGACATCTTCGCCCGTGTAGCCCTGCTCCACCAGGATCGAGCCCAACTTGCGCTCGGGCGATTCCTGTTGCAACGCCAGCGCGGTCTCCAGCTGCTCCGCTGTGATGAGGCCCGCATCAACCAGGATCTGGCCCATGCGGCGCGGCGCGCCCGTTTCGTCAAAGGGCTTGATCGTCACCTTGCGAGTACGCCGCCAAGCCATGGGCTTGGGGCTTTCGGGCTCACTTTTGAGTTCGGGCGCAGGCTCCGCCGCCCTGGATTCACGAAGCTCGGCTACCTCGTCTCTCAGCTGCTGGACTTCGGCTTCAAGCACATCCAGGCGGCTGAATGCGTCGCGCACGGCCTCCCGGCAGTCTTCCAGGAGCCGTTGGAGGATGGCGAAATTGGAGTCAATGTCGAACTGCAGCGATTCCGTCGCGGTCTCCGCGTGATTCTGGAGACGGCCACGCGTTTCCGCGAGTTGTTCGGCAAGACGCCGCTGAGCCTCGTCGACTTCCGTGGTCCACGAGTCAATTACGGACTCAAGCCGCAGGAGGATATCGTCTTGTTCTTCTTCCATAGGGTGCTGTTATCCGCAGTTGACACTTCCTTCATGCATCCGCATCGGCTTCCCGGCTGCTCCGACGGCACGGGCAAACGCAAATCTTCCACGCCTGAATTGTAAAGCGCCCCGGCGGGCCCGTCAAACAGGCGATCTCCGGCCGTCGGGCCGGCGGCATGCCAGCAGCCGCCGGCAGCTCGGGTACACGCGCCGCCGGAGGGGGCGGGAAGGGTCCGCCGTGCCCGTGATGGTTCCAGACATGTTTTCCACGTCGGGATTGTTCGTATACTAAAAAACCCTGCGGCTTGTGCCGCGATCATGCCAGAAGGAGCGCTTTCTCATGAACATCGGCTTGTTTTACGGCAGCACCGGCGGAAATACCCAACGGATCGCCGAGATGATCCGGGCGCAGTACTCCGGCAGCGTTAATTTGCACAAAATCCACGAGGATTTTGACCCCGAAATCTTCGACCGCTATGACGCCATCATTTTCGGGGTACCAACCTATGGCCAGGGCTCTCTCCAGGAAGACTGGGCCGATTTCATCTGGGAGATGGACGAGATCGATCTCTCAGGCAAACACGTGGCCCTTTTCGGCCTGGGCGACCAGGGAGGTTACCCCAACAGCTTTGCGGACGCCCTGCTCGAATTGTATAACAAGGTGCAGGAACTGGGCGGCGCCGTAGTGGGCACATGGCCGGCCAGCGGTTACGCATTCCGGCGCTCCAAGGCCGTCGTTGATGGCGAATTCGTCGGCCTCGTCCTGGATGTCGATTGCCAGGCCGAACAGACCCAGGAACGTCTCACGCAATGGCTGGGGCAGATCGCACGGGAGTTTGCCAACTGACCGGAAAGCCGCGCGCGGGCTGCACTGCCAGGGAGGAGCAATCATGATGACATGCCTGGTATTTCTGACCCAGTGCGCGGCACCCGCCGAGTCCGGGGGCCCGCCGTTTGTACACACGCAGAACGTGGTGTACGGCGAGGCCCACGGCATCGGGCTCATCATGGATGTCTTTGTTCCGCGCGGCGAAAAGAACGGCGCCGCGATCATCGATGTGATCAGCGGCCTCTGGTACTCCGACCGGGGCAAGCTCGCCGAACATTGGGGCGTGGGCATGTACGACTTCCATTGCGCCCGCGGTTTCACCGTCTTCGCGGTGCGCCCCGGCTCCGTCTCCCACTTCACCGGCGAGGAAATGCTCGCCCACCTCCGCATGGCGCTGAACTTCGTGCGCGACCAGGCGGGCGCCTACGGCATCGATCCCCGGCGCATCGGCCTGGTAGGCGCCTCCGCCGGTGGCCATCTGGCCGCACTGACTGCTCTCAGCGCCAGCCCGCAGGAACGGGTCCAGGCGCTCGCCGTGTTCTTTCCGGCCACCGACTTCCTGAATTGGGGCGGCGATGGGCAGATGCCCGACTTCAAGGAGATCGGCCCGCTGCTTTTCCGGGGCGGCCTTAACGGGCACTCTGAAGAGGAGATCCACGCCAAGGCCGCATCACTCTCCCCGGTCCGGCAGATTGGCGAAGCGCCGCCGCCGTGCCTGCTCATTCACGGCGACGCCGATCCCCTGGTGCCTCTGTCGCAGTCGCAGGCCCTGCTCGACGCTCTCAAACGCGCCGGCGGCAAGGCCGAACTCATCGTCAAGCCTGGTGGAGGACATCCCTGGCCCAGCATCCGCGAAGACGTGGCGATCATGGCGGACTGGATGGAGCGCCAGCTCGGCACCCCATCCAGCGCCGAATGAGTGCCCGCGGTGGCCGCATCAGGAGCGGCGGGCGGAATAGTTTCGCGATTCCAGCAGGGTCCCGTCGGCGAGAGTCATCTGCATGCGCATCTCCGTGGGCTCGGCTTCGACCCGGATGACCGTCGCCTCCGCAGGTTTGGGGGCCCCGCCAATGACGATGGGAAAATCGCGGCCCGGCTCCGGCTCGTGGTAGGCCGGCTTATGCATGTGGGCTGAAATCGACAGGTCAATGCCCGTCCCGTTAAGCGCCTCGATGATCGGCAGCCGATAATCGTTCGGGCGCGAGGTTCTCAGCGGGATATGGCACAACAGCACTCGGAACGCCGCTTGTTGGAAGGCATCGCTCTGGACCTGTTCCGCCACCCACGCGGCTTCCTTTTCGAGATAGGGCTGGAAATTGGTCAGGCCGAAATATTCTTTGCTCTCGTCCAGCTTGTCTTCCCCGGTGTCCACGACCAGAAAATGTACGGGCCCCCAGGTGAAGGCGTAGTAGTATCCCCCGTTCGGCGTGTCAAAATAGTCGAGCAGATGCCGCGCATGGACGCCGCGCGCTTCGTGGTTGCCGCGCACAAACACGAACGGTCGGGCGCCTTCCATCGGCGCGGTGGCCGGCGCAAGAAAACGCCTCGTGACCTGCTCGTGGTTCTCGGCGTGATTCAGCAAATCCCCGTTGAACACGAGGAAATCATACGGAGCCTGGCCGGCCAGCTCATGAACCCGCGCCCACGTTTCAGCCGTCTCGTGCAGATCGTTGAACACGGCAAAATCAACGCGGCCCGCCCCCGGCAGCGGCGGCGTGAATTGGCGCACGGTGTCTTCTGCTTCTTCGCCAAATTCCACCTTGTACGGCTCAAACAAGGTGATCTCCCGGGAGCTAACGCGGTAATAACAGGGGTGGCCGGGAGTCAGCCCGGTCAGGTACATGCGATGTATCAGGTCGTGCGCGTCAACGAGCCCGTGGTGGCTGTTCTGGACGCGGTTCCCCAGCTCCGGAGTCGGCCCGTAGTCCACCCGGCTCACGCAGGGCTTATCCGTGATCCACATCACGGTTGCCGCTTCGGGCGAGACATTTTGCAGATAGGGGCCGGCAACAATGTGCGGCGCCGACGCAGGCGGAGCCTCTTGCCCGCGGGCGGGCAGGGCCATCGCGGCAGCGACGGCGCCGGCGGTTTTCAAGAATGTTCGGCGGCTGGCAGATTCATTCATCAGCTTGCTCCTTTCCCCGAGTCATACAGCGCTTCAGGATCCTGTCGATAGTACGCGCGAAACACCTCGTACAGGTCCGGATGGGCCTGCTTCAAGTCGCGCGGACACTCAAAAAAACATTCGGTAACAACGGCGAAAAACTCGGCCGGATCGGTCGCAGCGTAGGGATCCAGCACGGTGGACCGGCCACGCTCGACGTCCTGGCACAGCGCAGCGTAGGCTGCATGGAGCACCTGCCCCCAACGCGGCCGGAGTGCCTCGGGCAGGTCGGACGGCAAGCCATCCGCGCCGCCGTCCTGCAGGTCCAGCTGGTGCGCAAATTCATGCAGGATGACGTTGTCTCCGTCATGCGGGTGGCGAAATCCTTCATGCACGGAATCCCATGCGAGCACGATCACGCCACGCTGCCAAGCCTCGCCTTCCCGTTCTTCTTCACCGTGCACCACGACCATCTCATGGTTCTGGACCTCCGTTTTTACCACGAATGCACCCGGATACACCAGAATGGTCACCAATGATGGAAAATAGTCGGTATCGCGGTGCAAGAGCAAAATACAGGCCTGGCCGGCCACGGTGACTCGGATCTCGTCGGTGATCTGAACCCCGCGGCAGCCTTCAAAATGTTTCTCCCCCAGAAACACCTGGACATGCTGCCGCAGTTCGTGCCGGTCCTCTTCCGGAAGATGGCGGTAATACGGGACGTTCGTCTCGAGAATCCCGGCCCAAGCCTCCGGAAACGGCTCTGCGCGAAGCCGCCGCCGGCGGCGGCTCTTAAAAAAACCAAACATGGCTCCCTCGTAGTTGCGACGCGCTCGCTGAATCCGCATACTACCATCCGAGTGGCCGCGCATCGAAAATGCCAAATCGGGCCGGTCCGCGCGAACTATTTACCTGGACGCCCATCAACCATGCGAAATCTCAGCGAACCCAGCGGTATTCCACAGATCGAACGCGACATGGCCTTCCTGTGCGGTACCCTCGGCACTCGTCTGGCCGGTTCTCCGGAAGAAGAGCGCGCCGCCGATTATCTGGTCGACCGTTTTCGCGCCCAAGGTCTCACAAACCCCCGGAAACTGCCTTTTTCCTGTAAACGCTGGCTGCCCGGCGCCGCGGCGCTCCACATCGAGCCCGGCGGCCCGGTAGTCGCGGCGCAGCAAGTAGCACACTCCCCTGCCACAGCCCCCGAAGGCATCGAAGGCGATCTGCTCTTTTTCGAACCTGTGGACTGGGAAAACGGGCTGCGTTGCGCAGGGCTGCACGGAAAAATCGGCCTGTTTCTCGGCGGGTACGGCGAATCCGAACGTGTCTTCCGCGAACTGCACCAGTCCGAGCTGGCAGCGCTGCTTTTTGTCGATACGCGCCTGCAGACCGCCTGGCCAATCGCCAATGGTGTCGGCGAGCGGTTCAGGAAGCACATCACGAAGCCCATGGCCTATCTTTCGCTCATGGACGCCTACGAACTCGCCCGGAAG
This sequence comes from Candidatus Hydrogenedentales bacterium, assembly GCA_050950105.1. Taxonomy (GTDB): domain Bacteria; phylum Hydrogenedentota; class Hydrogenedentia; order Hydrogenedentales; family SLHB01; genus UBA2224. Next base: position 103,977 of record JBMNGZ010000003.1, read on the forward strand.
CGGGTGGAACGCGTCCGCCTTGTCTGCTCGGGGACCATGAAAGACGCCAACTCCTGGAACGTCGTGGCTGACCTCCCCGGCGAGGCTCCGGACGCCCGCGTGATTGTCGTCAGCGGCCACCTCGACTCCGTCGCCGTCGGCCAGGGCGCCGACGATAACGCGACGGGTATCGCGGCCACCCTCGAATGCGCGCGCCGTCTGCAACGGGACAGGCACAGGCACACGCTGCGTTTTATCGGCTTCGGCGCGGAAGAGCAACTCTCCGTGGGCGCTGGCCGTTACGTCCGCGAGCAGGCGCCTGATCTCGAGCGCTTCGCCTGGGCCTGCAACTTCGACAGCATCGGCGCCCATTTCGGACTGTCCGAGGTCATGTGTACCGGCACACCGGAAATGGAAGCCTATGTCCGCGCGGTGATCGACGCACGCCTCCAATACGGCACCGTCTACGCGGAGGTGTGCCCGTATCAGGACCAGTTCTGGTTTGCCGCACACGGCATCCCCGGCGTCTGGTTCAGCCGGAAAACCCACCTGCCCGGCTATTGGTACCACCATTCCGAACACAACACCCTCGAGGTCGTGTCCTGCGAAGAAATCGCCTGGGCCGCCGAGGCGGCCTGCGCCATTCTCTCCGAACTCGCCGATTCGGAGGCCTGGCCCTTCCCGCAGGCCATCGACCCGGCCCTGCAGGCAAAGATTGACGGATATCTGCGCGAACTCTTTTGATGCCCTCCGCCGCAAGCGCGTGCGACGCTGCACTTTTCGCCTGGCCGGGGGCAATATCTTCCGGCCGGCAGCCGGTCTCCAGCGGCGCGTCATTTTGCAAGTCTTTTGCAAGCCTTGTAAACAATTAACTTACGCCGGAATGGCCGCAAAGGCATGAGTATTGCTCCCCTGAAGCGTGGGATACTCTCTGGAGGGGGATCATGGACGTTGCTGCCACCAGATTTCAGCTCGCCCGGGCGATACCGGAGCGGACCCGGCCACGCCGGGCCACCGCGCCTGGCGCCTTCGAGGCGGCGCTCAGCGCTGCAACCAAAGCCCCTCCTACCCGCGGCGGGAAAGCCATCCATACGGTGGCCATGGGCGAATCCCTGTGGTCAATTTGCCGCACGCATCTCGGAAACACGGGCAACCCGCCCAGCGCCGCCGCCGTGTCCAAGGCCGTTCAGCGACTGGCTCGCGCCAACCGTATCGCCGATGCCGACTTCATCGTGCCCGGACAGCAACTTGACCTGTCGGTCCTGGGCCTAAGGCAAGCGGCCAATCCGCGTCCCGCGAGGCCCATCGCGGCCAGCACGGCCAAAATCGTTCCGGCCGGCGCCGGCGGACCCGCAACCACGTCCAATTCCGTCGAAGAGGCCCTGTGGCGCGCCAAAAAGGCTGCCCTGCAGACCCGGGGCGCCGTTGCGGGGCTGCTCAAACCCGAATCCAGCGCGGAGGCGGCCCAGTCTGCCGAGACCTCTTTCAACGGGCTGCTGGGCGGCCCCGCATGCATCTCATCGGGCTTCGGCCTGCGCAAGGATCCCTTCACGGGGCGCATGCAACAACACAGCGGCATTGACATTGCGGCGGCGAAAGGCACGGAAGTCTTTGTCCTGCAGGAAGGCCGCGTGTCGTACAGCGGCTGGCGGGGCGACTACGGGCGGCTGGTTATCGTCCAGCATGCGGACGGCGGCGAGACGCGCTACGGGCACTTGTCAGACCGCCTGGTCAAGCAAGGCGACACCGTGAAAGCGGGCACGGCCATTGGGAAGGTGGGTTCGTCGGGCCGTTCTACCGGGCCTCATCTGCATTTTGAAGTGCGCCAGAACGCCCGGCCGATCAACCCGCTCCCCTACCTGCAAGGCCGCTCACTCAATATAACCCAGGCTTTCTAGCGCTTCGAGGTCGTCCTCCGTCAGGCTCGCCTCTTGCGGCTCGACCCGCGGCACGCGGGCATCCCATTCCTCCAAGAGAGCGTGCAGCCGTGCCGCCTCTTCCGGCCGCTCTTCGTAGAGGTTCGTCAGTTCTTTCGGATCGTTTCCCAGATGAAACAATTCGCTGCGCGGCCCGCCCACGATGAGTTTCCATTCGCCATCGAGCACCGCCTGCCGTATCGGCGGCTGGCTACCCATGAAGGCCGCGGCTCCGGGCAGATTCGGAACGGCGCCGCCATAGGTTTCGAGCACACGCACGCGAGGTCCGGACTCCTGATTCCGTAGCAGGTCCACGCCTTCCATTCCTGGAAGCGGCTCCAGTCCTGCGAAGCCCAGCAAGGTCGGGCCGATGTCTATCGCCCGCGCGGGAAATGCCGTCCTGCCCGGGGCGATGCCTGGACCGTGGATGAACAGCGGGATATGAACCCCCGGCTGATACAGGCGCCGCCCGTGGCCCACATAGCCGTGTTCGTGCAGACTTTCCCCGTGATCCGCGACGAAGAGGATATACGCGTTCTCTTTCGGCAGAACCTTCAACACCTGCTGAATCTGGCGATCGGTAAATGCCACCTCCGAATCGTAGCGCGCGCGGGTCTGGGAAACATCGTCCAGTTTGCGCAGCGGCACAGCCCACGGGTGAAATCGCTTGTGAAACCGGTACGGGGCATGCGGATCGGAGTAGTGAAGCCAGCAGAACAAGGGTCGGGCCGGATCGCGTTTCGCGAGGGCGGCAAGCGCCCGGCGGGTGACCTCATCTCCGAGCCGCTCCGATTTGAGTACGCCCCAGCGCTTGGCTTTCATATCGTCGTCGTAGTGCTCGAACCCGCGGTCAAGGCCCGAAAGATCCCGTTTCAGCGTCCAGTTGCTTTGAATGCAGATCGTCTGGTAGCCCGCGTCGCGAAAACGCTCCGTAACCAGCGGCACCGATGCGGGCATGGGCAAACCGTTTCGCGGCGTGGCCGTGCTTCGCGGATACCGCGACGACAGCATGGAGCCGAAAGACGGCGAGGTCAGCGGCACTTCACACACACAGTCTTCAAATACCAGAGATTTCGCCGCGAGGGCGTCGAGATGGGGCGAGGTGGGCCGTTCGTAGCCATACATACCCAGGTGGTCGGCGCGCAGGGTGTCCACCGTGATAAAAAACACGTCCGGCGCCGCTGCCGCGGCCATAAACATCATTATCCAGGCCATGGGAAGCTACGGGTTCTCAGCGGGCTGGGTCTCCGTGGTGTCCGCTTCCGGCGCCTCCGCCAGAGAATGTTCCACGCTGAATACGCAGGTTGTAGACATAGGCGCCCCGCCGCCTTGCGGCCCGGTCACCGAAATGATGTTACCTTTCACGTCGTACGCCGTGAACTCCAGCGTAAAGGACCCCGGGGGCGCCATGAACGGCACATCCACCATCAGCGACCAGATTCCATCCCGCGCTTCTACGTCCGGCGCATTTCCGTCGTCTTTGAGGTCAAACCGCATGCGCCGGTCTTCCTGAACCACCGCGCATACTTGGTCGACAATGGCAAAGCGGTCCCGCTCAACGGCCACGGTAATGACGGCCGAATCCCCCGGTTGCAGCCGGGCCGGCGTGATCGTCGCCGAAGTCAGGCGCGGCTGGCGCCTCTGGGCGTCGCATCCCAGGCCCGTTGCGATCAACAGAGTCAGCACAAGGACGCATGCAATTCGCTTCATTGCCTCTTCTCCAGCACTCTTTTGACATATGACGTGGGCGCGCACCCATGCCGGTGCAGCCAACAGCTGTACTCCAGACTAGCGAAGCCGCGCGAAGTCTGTCAAACAAAGACTCAAAACAAACGCGGCGCAAACGTGATTGCCAATGGCGATGGGGCAGAACCGCGGGCTCGAACTCTGGCACTCGGCCGCACGGTTCCCACGAACCCGGCCTGATTGCGTATTGCGCCTTCAAAATCCATAATTCGAGCCTATGAACGCCCACGAAAAAACTCACGAAGAGGCGGGTCCGGCGCCGATGCCCGCCTACACGACCCTCAAGGCCGTGATCCGCTACGATGGCGCGACGTATGCCGGCTGGCAGGTGCAACCCGATGAAACCACGGTGCAGGGCTGCATCGAAGCAGCGCTCTCGCGGCTCGCCAAGGGGCCGGTGCGCATCCACGGCGCTTCGCGCACCGATGCCGGCGTGCACGCCTTCGGCCAGGTCTTCTCCTGGCAATGGCCCCGGGAAGCCTCGCTTCGAAGACTCCAGCGGTCCTTGTGCAAAATGCTCGGACCGCGCCTCCGCATCGAATCCATTGAACCGGCGCCCGACGGGTTTCACGCCCGCAAAAGCGCCCATTCAAAACGCTACGCGTATGTGCTCCATCTGACGCGCCATCCCGACCCATTTCTCCATCGCTACGCCTGGGCCATCCCCTGGGAACTCGACCTGGCCCTGCTCGATGCTCTCGCTGCGCGCATCACGGGAACGCACGATTTTGCGGGATTTCAATGCAGGGGGAGCAGTTGCCGTCAGACCGTCAGGACGCTTTTCTCCGTAGCGCGCCGCCCGGGACCGCTCGTCGGGCCGCAGGACCTGCCCGGCGTCTGGCGTCTTGAACTCCACGGCGACGGGTTTCTTTACAAGATGGTCCGGAACCTGGTCGGAACGCTGGTGTACATTGCGCGGGGAAATTTGCCCCCGGAGCATCTGGAAACGCTTCTCCACCGGCCCGGGCCGTATCACGGGTACACGGCTCCACCCCACGGCCTCTTTTTGAAGGAAGTACTGTATCCTGACGTTAGATAAGAAATGCGCCACGGCAAACACCGTGGCGCATCCTGAAAAAGAAGACCTCGTATTCAGCTTTTCCAGGCGATAGAATCACTTCGCCCCGATTCGTTCGCTACGCACGAAAAGCTCCAAGGTCTTATGCGGCGACCTCCGTGTCTGAAGTCGACCTTGACCTCCCTGTCTTGGCCATCACGCCCTTTATATCGGCGCTGGCTCCCGAAACTTTAGCGGCGCGGCACTCGCAGCCGGCAAAGCAGGCAAAGCGTCGAAACAGAGGGAAACGGCGGGCGCTGGGCAGCAAAAAAAGAGGCGCCACAACTGGGACATTGCGGCGCACTCAAGGAGGGTAAGCATTCGTTGCCTGGGATGCGGGACAACACCCCGGTGCAGCAGACAGCACATGGACTCAGGTTTTCTGCCCGGATGCTTACGGCTTCAACTGTCGACAGTCACGGTATCGGCAGAACAGGGGCGGATCTTTAGCTTCCAGCCCGCCTGCGTAGCTTCACACGCGCCGCTCTGCTACAATCGATTCGTTCCGTGGAGCGCGGGCAACCAACCAACGGGAGAGGCCATCCGGATGAAGGTTCTGGTATTCGGCGCAAAAGGCCAACTCGGTCGCGAACTGTGTCTGTTTTTTGGCGCTGACGCCGACGTGACGGGCGTCGATCTTCCGGAACTCGATATCACCGACCAAAGCAAGGTCGACGCCTGCGTCGCCGACACCGCGCCCGCTATCATCATCAACGCGGCGGCATTTACCGACGTTGAAGGCGCCGAAGACAACCGCGAACTCGCCTTCGCCGTCAACGAGACCGGGGCGCGCCGTGTCGCCGGCGCGGCGCGAAAGGCCGGCGTCCCGGTCGTGTATTACAGCACCGATTACGTTTTCTTCGGCGCCCAGGACGACGCGCTCGATCCCAGCGATCCCATCATGCCGCGCGGTGTCTACGCCGAATCCAAGGCGGCCGGTGAAGAAGCAACCCGCAACGCCAACCCCGACCATTACATCATCCGAACCGCGTGGCTCTACGGCCCCGGAGGCAACAATTTCGTCGAGAAGATCCTGCAGGCAGCCGCCACCTGCCCTTCGGTAAAAGTGGTGCAGGACGAGATCGGTTCACCCACCCACACCTTCGACGTCGCCGAGGCGACGCGGGCGCTCTGCGCGACCACCGCCTACGGCACCTACCACGCGGTCAACAGCGGTCAATGCTCGCGCTTTGAATTCACCCGTGAGATCTTCCGCCTCGCCGATATCGGCACGCCCCTCTACCCCTGCACCACCGACGAGTTCCCGATGAAGGCGCCCCGGCCCAACTACTCGGTACTTTGCACGCGTAAACTCACCAGGGCATGCGGCTACGTGATGCGGCCCTGGCAGCAGGCCCTGGCTCACTACTTTCAACGGAGGAAAGAAGCGGTATGACACGGATCGTCGTTACCGGTGGCGCGGGATTCATCGGCTCCAATTTCGTGCGCAACATGCTCGCCGCCTACCCCAAACTGCACATCGTCAATTTCGATAAACTCACCTATGCCGGCAACCTCGATAACCTCAAAGACCTCGACCCCGGCCGGCATACCTTTGTTCAAGGCGACATCGCCGACAAGGACGCCATCCTCAAGGCCATGACGGGCTGCGATGCCATCGTCAATTTCGCCGCCGGAAGCCATGTCGATCGTAGTATCATGGGCGCTGACGATTTTATCGACACCAACGTCACCGGCGTCTACAACATCTGCGAGGCCGCCCGGGAACTCAGTACCCCGCGCGTGCTCCTCGTATCCACCGATGAAATCTACGGCAGCTGCGACGAAGGCTCGTTCAGCGAGGAGGATCCCCCCCACCCGGGCAATCCCTACTCGGCAAGCAAGGCCGGCGGCGAGCTTATCGCCCTCGCCCATTTCAATACCTTCGGCACCCCCATCACGATCACGCGCGGCTCCAATACCTACGGACCGTACCAATACCCCGAGAAGATCCTGCCTCTCTTCGCCACCAACGCCATCGACGACCAGCCCCTTCCGCTCTACAGCGGAGGTGAAGACAACGTCCGCGACTGGCTTTATGTCGACGACCACTGCTCGGGCATCGACCTGGTGCTCCGCAAAGGCCTTCCCGGCCAGATATACAACGTCGCCGGCGGCAACGAGCGGCGAAATATCGTCCTGACCCGCAAGATCCTCGAGCTGCTCGGCAAAAGCGAAGACCTGATCAAACTCGTCAAGGATCGTCCCGGTCACGATCGGCGCTATTCCATCCGCGCCGAAAAACTGGGCGCCCTGGGCTGGACCCCCCGCATGGACTGGGACGAGGGGATGGCGCTCACGGTGCAGTGGTACCGCGACAACGAATGGTGGTGGCGGAAAATCAAGACCGGCGAGTTCCTGGAGTACTACCGCAAACAGTACCACGACCGGTAATCCACCCCGCGAGACGCTTCCCGTGTTTTACATCCGGTCGGGGGCAGCGATGCCGAGCAGTCCGAGGGCATTCTGGATGGTTTGGCGGGTCGCCCGGCACAGTTGCGCGCGGGCAATCTGCTGCGCGCGCGTGGGCGCCGCGATCACCGGACATTCGTGGTAGAACGTTGTGAACGCCCGCGCCGTATCGAGGGCGTACTGGGCGATGGAGGCGCAGTTGCGCTGCGCCACCGCGCCGGCCACCAGCGATGGAAACGACGCCAACTGCATCAACAGGGCCCATTCCGCGGCGCTGTCGATCGGGAACGTCTCGTCCACAGAATCCGGGCAATCGCCGAATTTCCGCAGGATCGACGCGATACGCGCACACGAATATTGCACATACGGGCCGGTATCGCCCGTAAACGACAAGGCGGATTCCCATTCGAACACGACGTTCTTGTTGGGGTTCACTCGTAGAACGGCGAACCGCACCGCGGCGACAGCTACCTGCTTGATGATTGCACGCCGCTCTTCAGGGCTCAGATCCTGACACTGTTCCTCGACTTTCTCGGCAGCGCGCGACTCGGCTTCATCCAGAAAGTCGGAGAGAAGCACGACCGTGCCTCTGCGCGTGGACATCTTCCCTTCCTTGAGCGTGATATAAGCATAATAAATGGGTTCGGGCGCGCTAAACCCCGCGGCGCCGAGGATCAGGGCCACCTGCTCCGCATAGAGCTTGTGGTCCTCGCCCAGGACAATCAGATTGAGATCCGCGCCGAGACCCATCTTATGAATGGTGTACGACAGGTCGCGGCAACCGTACATGGAGCTGCCGTTGGCGCGCATGAGCACAAAATACCGGCCTTCGTCGCGTTCATGGCCCAGTTTCGCCAGATCGACCACCACGCGCTCATCGTCATCCGTGAAAACGGCGTCCTTTTCGCGCAATGCCGCCAGCACCTGCTCCAGGCGTTCGTCGCGGAGGTAGTCGGATTCCCGATCAAACACGTCGTAACGCGCACCGATGCGTTCGAGCACGGCCAGCTGGCCCCGGAGACAGAGTTCGGTGATTCGGTGGAACTTCTCCACCGTTTCAGGATCCTTTTCCTCCATCTTCACCAGAAGCTCGTAGCCCTGCGCGGCGAATTCGGGCTCGGCTTCCGCCCGCTGGTTGGCTTTCACGTAGATATCGAGGATCTGGTCGAACGAAAGCTGCTCCGGCTCGGGGCATTCAAGCACGAGCAGCCCGATCTGCCGGCCCATATCGTTGACGTAGTAATGGACCGCAACCTCGTAGCCTTCGAATCGCAACAGACGCACCAGCGAATCGCCGATCAACGCGTTGCGCGCCCGGCCCACATGAGGGCTGGCGTTGGGGTTAATGCTCGTATGCTCGATAAGCACCCGCTGTCCCGCACCCGTCCTGTTCGTGCCAAACGCTTCGCCTGCCTCCAGCACCGACGCGACGATCCGCCGGGCATACCGCTCCCGGTCCACGTTGAAATTGACATAGGGACCGGCCGGGGTGGCCTCCACGACTTCCGGACCAAACACGACCTCGCCGGCGATGCGCGCAGCCAGTTGCGGCGGCGGACATTGAAGCCGGCGCGCGGCGTCGAAGATCCGCAGCGCTACATCGCCCATATCGGGCCGGGGCGTCGGGGCGAATACCAAATCCGTTCGCGCGATCTCTGGAAAAGCCTTCGTTACGGACTCGGCAATGGAATTAAACAGGTCCACTCTACATCTCGCTCAGTTGTTGCTTGCTGCCAAGAGGATACGGGCCACTGAAACGCGAGTTGTAGCATACGACCCGCCATCAAGTAAAGAAAATAGCCCGCGTATCGGCAGAAAATGGTGGGATGTACTCCATCCCGGCGTGCCGCGTGCCAGGGTTTTTCCCGTGCAGATGCCCACGGAAATCCACCCCGTCCCCGCGAGTCGCCCCCAGTCGTGCTCCGGCCCACAGCCCTTGGAAAACTCGCCCAGCGACTAACCCGAAAACCACGGCAACGTGACATTTCTAACGAGCTAAGACCTGTGACATTTTTAAAGAGTTTTGACACGTTTCAACGCGCGCGTTGACACGCCCAATCGCCCTTTCTATAATGCTTCTTTCTACTTGGTCGCAAAAAGTCATCCAGACCGGGGTTCAGAAAATCATGAATGCAGACAACCGTATCTCCGAAGGGCTTTCTTTCGACGACGTGTTGATTCGCCCCGCGAAGTCTGAAATTCTCCCGCGCGAGGCCGATACGTCTACACGCCTGACCCGGAATATCCCGCTCCAGATCCCGCTCTTGAGCGCTGCAATGGATACGGTCACCGAGGCCCGGCTCGCCATCGCCATTGCCCAGGAGGGCGGTCTCGGTGTGATTCACAAAAACCTCGCCATTGACGAACAAGCCTCCGAGGTCGACCGCGTCAAACGGTCCCAGGCGGGTATCATCACGGCACCCATCACGTTGCGGCCCCACAATACCGTGCAGGATGCCGAAGACCTGATGGCCCGGTTTCATGTGTCGGGCGTGCCCATCGTGGATGAGAACGGGCGCCTGGTGGGGTTACTGACGAACCGCGACCGCCGGTTCCTGGAAGACCTGGACGTCCCCATCGAATCGGTCATGACCAAAGATAATCTGATCACCGTGCCGCCGGGGACAACGCTCGAGCGCGCCAAGGAGCTTCTGCACAAGCACCGCATCGAAAAGCTGCCTATTGTGTCCGACGACGGGACCCTTGTGGGCCTGATTACGATCAAAGACATCATGAAGGCGCGGGATTATCCCTCCAGTTGCAAAGACGACATGGGCCGGCTGCGCGTCGGCGCGGCGCTGGGGGTAGGCCCCGGCGAAATTGACCGTGCCCGCGCGCTCATCGAGGCGATGGTGGATGTGCTGGTAGTCGATACTGCTCACGGCCATACCAGACTCGTCATCGAGACGGTGCGTCAGATCAAGGAGGCATTTCCGGAGACCGACCTGATCGGCGGAAATGTCGTTACCCGCGAAGGGGCAGCCGATCTCATTGCGGCCGGCGTGGATGCCATCAAAGTGGGCGTCGGGCCCGGCTCGATCTGTACCACGCGCGTCATTGCTGGCGCGGGCATGCCCCAATTGAGCGCCATCCTGGAGGTGGCAAGCGTGGCCCGGGAGCAGGGCATTCCCGTCATCGCCGACGGCGGCATCAAGTATTCAGGTGATATTGTCAAGGCCATCGCCGCCGGGGCCGACTGCGTCATGATCGGGAGCCTCTTCGCCGGTACGGCGGAAAGTCCCGGCGACACCGTGCTGTATGAAGGCCGCACCTATAAGGTCATTCGCGGCATGGGGTCGGTCAAAGCGATGCAACGTGGTAGCAAGGCCCGTTACATGCAGTTCGAGGAAGACCCCGGCAAGCTTGTCCCTGAAGGCATTGAAGGCCGGGTACCGTTTCGCGGCCCCCTGGCCGACTACGTCCATCAACTTATTGGGGGCTTGCGTTCCGGTATGGGCTACTCCGGATGTCGCAGCATCGCGGAGCTTCAGAGCAAAGTCCAGTTCGTTCGCGTGACGGCGTCGGGCATCCGCGAAAGTCATCCACACGACGTAACCATCACCGAGGACGCTCCCAATTACCAGATTCCGGGATAAACTCATGGAAGCCGAGCAGCACCCCGTCGTTGTCCTGGACTTCGGCACGCACTACAGCAAACTGATTGCGCGGTGTGTCCGTGAGAATCACGTATTCAGCCTCATTGTCCCCTACGGCATACCGCTCGACGCGCTTCGCCGGCTCACGCCCGCTGCGCTGATCTTCAGTGACGGTTCGGCGAACGTTCTGGCTTCCGATGCGCCACTGCCTGATCCCGGCGTGTTTGAGCTTGGCGTGCCGATTCTCGGCATCGGCTATGGCGCACAACTGCTCGCCCACATGCTCGGGGGAGAGGTCCGTTGTTCCGAACGGCGCGAATCCGGCATCGAGCATCTCACACCGAGCGGCGCCGGGCCGCTCTTCGAGTCTGTCGAGCCGGGCACTCCGGTCTGGATGAGCCAGGGCGGCGACGTCGCTGCACTGCCTCCCGGATTCGAGGTTCTGGGCGCCACGGAGAGCTGCCCCAACGCCGCCATCGCCGATCCCAAACGCCGCTTCTATGGGGTTCAGTTTCGTCCCGAAGAAGCTCAGACTCCCAAAGGCAATGTTATTTTCGCCAACTTTCTCCACGGCGCCTGCGGGCTTACTGCCCGATGGACCATGGACTCATTTATCGTGGCGGAGACCGAGCGGATCCGGGCGCAGGCGGGCAAGCGCCACGTCTTGTGCGCCCTGAGCGGGGGCGTCGATTCCAGCGTAGCGGCCGTGCTGATACATCGCGCGCTTGGCGAGCAGCTTACGTGCGTTTTTGTCAATAATGGCCTGATGCGCAAAGGCGAGCCCGAGCTGGTGCAACGGGTGTTTCGCGACAATTTTCACATCGACCTCCGCTACGTTGATGCGGCGGACCGCTTTCTGACTGCTCTGGCGGGCGTCAGCGACCCCGAGCAGAAACGCAAGATCATCGGCAAACTCTTCATAGACGTGTTTGAAGAAGAAGCCCGCGCCATCGGCGATGTCGAGATCCTGGCCCAGGGCACGCTTTATCCCGATGTCATTGAAAGCGTGTCCATCGGCGGCGGAAGCGCGGTCACCGTCAAGAGCCATCACAACGTCGGCGGGTTGCCGGAAAAGATGAGCCTGGAACTCCTCGAGCCACTCCGGGAGCTTTTCAAGGATGAAGTGCGCGTTCTGGGCCGTGCGCTTGGTCTGCCTGGCGAAATCGTGGATCGGCACCCCTTTCCCGGCCCCGGCCTCGGCGTGCGGTGCGTCGGTGCGGTGACTCGGGAACGCCTGGATGCCCTGCGTGAAGCAGACGCGATCTTTATCGATGAGATCAAACAGGCGGGGCTGTACCACGACATTTGGCAGGCTCTGGTCTGCCTGCTCCCCGTCCGCAGCGTCGGCGTGCGGGGCGATGAGCGCTCCTATGAAGAGGCGTGTTCGTTGCGCGCCGTGATCTCGGAAGATGCGATGATCGCGGACTGGTTCCGGTTTCCGCCAGATGTGCTGGAGCGCACGGCCAGCCGAATCTGCAGCGAGGTGCCGCGCATCAACCGCGTGCTCTACGACGTCACCTCAAAGCCACCCGGCACGATCGAGTGGGAGTGAGGCGCCAGGCGCTTTGCAGTCCCATGCGGATCTTTTAAAAGGGCGCTGCGCAGCACCGAACCGTAGAATGTTTCACCAGGGAAGGGCACTTCATGAAAGTTGGAATCCTCACCGCATCCCTGCCCATGGACACCAGAAGGGCCCTCCGAAAAGCGAAAGAACTCGGCGCGCACGGTGTCCAGCTCTGGATCGTCGATAATGACCTCGATCCCCGGAACCTCACCCAGAGCGGACGTGAAGAGTTCATCGCCTATATGGCATCCCTCAGCCTTGAACGCGCTGCCCTGTGCGGCGATATCGGCGGGTTTACCGACCCCGCGACCGTGGATGAACGCATCGCGCGCACCAAACTGATGTTCGAGCTTTGCGTCGACCTCCGGACACCCATCCTCACGACCCACATCGGCGTTGTCCCCGACGACCCGGCCAGCCGTGACTACAGCGATTTGCTCGGTGCCGTTCGGGACGTGGCTGAATACGCCGCCAATCGCGGCTCTTGTCTCGCCATCGAGACCGGGCCTGAATCCGCCGAAACCCTCGCGGAATTCCTTTCACGCGTGGACAGCGGCGGCGCCCAAGTCAACTATGATCCCGCCAACCTGGTCATGCACGGATTTAATCCTCTGGACGGCCTGTACGTCCTGCGCGACTACATCGTGCACACGCACGCAAAAGACGGCGTCGCTCGGGCGGTCATCGACGATGAGAAGGTCCGGGAAATGCCTCTTGGGGAAGGCGACGTCGATTTTGCGCAATACCTCCATATTCTTCGCGATGAACTCGGATATTCAGGATATCTGACCATCGAGCGCGAATGCGGGAGCAATCCGATCGCCGATCTTGCAGCGGCCGTCACCTATCTGAAACGCCAACCGGGCGTCGCCCTGTAGCGGGAGGGAACGCGGGAGCCCAGCTCAGGGAGCGCAGCGCACGACCCGCGCTTATCCCAGCGACACGTCGAGAAACATCATGATCGCAAATCCCACCATGACGCCGATGGTGGGGATGTCCGTGTCGCCCCGCCGCTGTGCTTCGGGGATCAATTCTTCAGCGACCACATAAATCATCGCGCCTGCTGCAAATGCGAGTGCATACGGCAGGAGCGAGCGCATCATGATCACCACCGCCGCACCGAGAACTCCTGCGACCGGTTCAACCATCCCGGACAATTGCCCGTACATGAAGCTTTTGGTTCGGGACAGGCCTTCGCGTCGCAACGGCAACGCCACCGCAGCACCTTCAGGCAGGTTCTGCAGCCCGATACCCAGCGTCACGGCCAGCGCTCCTGCGACCGTCGCCCCGGGGATCCCCGCCGCCGCGGCGCCAAACGCTACGCCTACCGCGAGGCCTTCCGGGATGTTGTGAATCGTGATGGCCAGCACCAACAGAGTGCTCCGACGCCAGGAGGTTGGGACGCCTTCCGCATCCGACATGGCCAGCCCCGGGTGCAGGTGCGGCAAGACCCGGTCGATGCCCCACAAGGCAGCACCGCCCGCCAGGAACCCCACCAGAGGCGGCCCCCAGCCCGGGTATCCCATCTCTACGCTCAAGGTGATCGCCGGATCCAGCAGAGACCAGAAACTCGCCGCAATCATAATCCCTGCCGCCATCCCGAGCAGGCCATCCATCATCTTGGGGTTGACTTTCTTTGTAAAAAAGACCGGCACGGCCCCGATCAAGGTCGTGAACCACGTGAACATTGTGGCGAGAAGTGCCTGCCACACCGGATGAACTTCAGCGAGTACCTCTAATGCCTGCATACGCCCTCCGTACCTGCGCGTGCTCGCGCAACTGTAAGGTATCTAGGATACCAAAATATTGACTGCTGAATTCCGAAAAGGCAAGCAGAGAATCGGCCATGGAGGAACTATCACGAGTTTTCAGCACATCCGAGCGCCGTTTTTCTGTGCCCGCAGCGAAAAAACTCATAAGGACGGGCCTTTTTTGTGAGAACTCCACAATTTCAGGAACTTGACCGCGAATTCCGGCTGGAATGACTCGGGGCGTTCTGTCGTTCGCTCAGCCCGGCCTTTTCCGGCCATAAGCGCGGCGATTTTGCCGGCTGGCGACGTATTGCGCTATTTTAGGCTGTCCAGTGCAGTTGCCGCGCAGATGACAAGTAAGTAGCAAAGGATTTACAGTGGATTCTTCACGTTTCGAGAAGAGCCAGGCTTGTCCGGGCTCAGCCAGGGAGCAAAGAGCATCATGAAAACAAGCAAATGGTTCGTGCGGGTGGCCGTGGGTATGGCTCTACTGGCCGCGATGACGGTGCAGGCCCAGGACACATTCGAGCAGGCATCCGCCTCCGCTGCGATCGCGGGGCACGCCTTGAGCAAAGTGCATCGATGGCTGCACGAAGTGGCCCTGCCAAAGATCGACCCGGGTACCGGCCTGTACAAAGCAGACGAAAAATGGAACTACCGGGATACAGCCGCGGACTGCTACCCGTTTCTGTTGTGGGCGGCGTTTGTGGTGGATCGGGACGCGATGAACGGCCCGGTACGCAGCATCCTCGCCCGCGAGCAGGCTCTGTGCAACCACTACGGCCGCATCCCGGTCCCTTGGGATTTCGAAAGCGGCGCCCCCGCAAAAGATACCCCTTGGGATGAGGTGGTGTTTCAGGCCTCGGAATACGTGAAGGACGGATTGATCGCCATCGTAGAGGTCACGGGCCCCGACGCCTGGTTTGATCGCATGCGCGGCATTGAAGACGACCTCTGGGCCAGGGCGCAGATCGAAACCCCGTTCGGAAATATCCCCTCCGAAAACATCGAGGTGAACGGCGAACAGCTGCAGGCACTTGCCCGGCTCTACACAATGACGGGCGAAGAAAAATACCTGGATTGGGGCGATCGGCTCGCCGACTATTATTTCGCGCAGGATGATTTTGTCCCTACGCGTCTGCGGGACCACGGCTGTGAAATCATCGGCGGGCTGGGCCTGCTGCACGCGGTCGAAGTGGTGCACCGACCCGCGAAAGCTGCGGAGCACGCCCCGCGTTTGAAACAGATCTACGACGCGATCCTCGCCCGAGGATGCAATGAAGACGGCCTGATGTACGACACGCTCGATCAGGGCAAAGGGCAACTCAGCGACGGCTGGGGCTACAACTATGCCGGTTACCTCTGTTATGACCTGGCCACCGGAACGGAGACCTACCGCCCGCAGGTCGCGCGTACGCTGCGCAACCTCATGAAACCGATGTACGAGAATTACGCGTGGGAAGGTGAATCCATCGACGGATACGCCGATTCCATCGAAGGCGCGCTGTATCTCCTGAACCGCGTCCCCGTAGCGGAAGGTTTCGCGTGGGTCGACCGCGAGACAAAAAACAATCTGGTCGACCATCCCTCCCGCCTCGAGAACGGCGAACTCTGGGGTACCATGAAATTGCAATCCAACGGCGTGCGCACGGTGCTGATGCACTCGCTCATGCATACGCGCGGGCTGATCGCCCGGCCCTGGCAACAAGGTCTCGAAGTCGGTGCTGCGCCCCGCGGCGAAGGCCTGGCGATTGTCGTGCGAGCCCACGAGAGCTACCGCGGCGTGCTTGAATTTGACCTGCCCCGCCACCGCATGTATTTAGGTTTTCAAAAAGACTGGCCCCGCATGAACACGCTTCCCGAGTGGTTCACGGTTGAGCCGGAACACCAGTACGCCGTTACCCGAGTGGATACGGGCGCACGGGCGCTCTACACCGGCCGCCAGTTGCACTGCGGCCTGGCGATCGCGGTCGAAGCCGGAGAAACCTTGCGCCTGACGGTCGAACCGGCTTCCTGACGTTCGCCCTCCGGTTGTAGAAGCAGGCCCCCGTGCTTGCGTTCCGGTTGTAGGGGCAGACCCCTGTGTCTGCCCATCCGGATTACGCGGCAACGCCCCGCGCGCTGCCGCAACTTGGACCTATCGCGGCAACCCCGTCGCGGACGCGTTCCGGTGTAGGGGCAGACCCCTGTGTCTGCCCATCCGGATTACACGGGCAACGCCGGCACGCTGCGGAAATCAGGGTGTACCTCGGCAACCCCGACGCGGACGCGTTCCGGTGTAGGGGCAGACCCCTGTGTCTGCCCATCCGGATTACACGGGCAACGCCGGCACGCTGCGGAAATCAGGGTGAACCTCGGCAACCCCGACGCGGACGCGTTCCGGTGTAGGGGCAGACCCCTGTGTCTGCCCATCCGGATCGCCCCCGTGGCTGCCTTTAAGAAGGGCAGACACAGGGGTCTGCCCCTACGCGCTACGGAAAATAGTCCCCGCGGTTGCGTAACCTGGATGTACCGGGGCAGCCTCCAAGGGAGGGCGCCCGGCAGGGCGCAGGCAAACAACAACGCCTGGCGCGAGGCCAGGCGTTGTGAAGTCGGTAGTTCGCGGGGCTCGGCTCAGTATTTCACGCCCATGAGATGGCAGAGGAGGTAGCGGTCAAGCTCTTCGTAATCCCGCTTCTTGATGAGCTGCGCTTCGAGTTCGCGGTCGAGCGTGACGACCTTGTCCAACAGCAGCTTGAATATCTTGACGCTGTTGGAGAGATGCTTTGTTGAAACGTTTTGCTTCTGCGTGCGCATGACCTTGACATCGAGTCCGATCCATTCACCGTTGCGGCCGTAACCGTAGTCCTCGAGCACGCGAACCTGATTAAACGCCCGGCGGAGATTGTAGGAGCCGAAGGATTTATCCTGGTCGAATTTGAGTCCGCCCTGGTCGTTGAGGTGCACGCTCCAGAGTTTGTCGTGGGCGAGGGCATAGCCCATGTCGTCGGAGGGGTCGAGGCCCGCGAGAACGGAGTGGGCAGTCTCGACCAGCACGCCCACGCGCGCCGGGTCGCTGGTCAAATAGCCCAGACCGACGGCGTGGCCAATGGTTGAGATGATCGCGCTGTCTACGGGCTCGTTGGGTTTCGGCTCAACCAGGATCCGGAGTTTGGGGTCGTATTCCAGGAAGAGGTTGAAGGCCTCGACGATCTGAAGCACCTGCGTGCGCGGATTTTTCGCTTCGCGGATGTAGGTGCCTTCGCGCGCGAGCCACATCACCATGTTCTGCGCGTCGATCGCGTTCTTGATGTCGATGGCGACCTTCGTGCGGTCGATGGCGTACTTGCGATCGCGTGCATTATTGCTGGTGTACGCGCCGTCGATGGTCTGCGTTGCGAACCACAGGCGCGGCGCGACAAATTCGGCTTTCAACCCTTCACTGTCGAGCGCGCGCTTGAGCGCCCGCGCCTCTTTCATGATCTGGCTGTGCGATTTGTTGTCCAGATCCGGCACGACGTCATCGTCGTGAAACTGGATGCCCTGAAACCCCATCGTTTTCGCGGCCTTGAACTTTTTGGCCATGGCGATGGGCTTGCGCACTTCCGGGCCGAACGGGTCCGAGCCTTCATCGATGTTCCACGGGCCAAACGAGAAACGGTACTTGCCTTTGATCTTCGGCATCAGCATCTCCTCCGTCCGCACGGCGCCGGGATACCGCGACATCGCCCGACAAGCACCGGCTCCCCATGCGTGTTACACTCCATTACAAACGCTTCAGCATACGGCGCGCATCACGCCGTTTGCAAGCATTCGGGCGGCGGTGGGGGTGGCCGGACGCCCTCCGTTCGCCCTGCGCGGCGTCAGCAGTTGCTGCGGAGGTCGAGCTGGTAGAGGCGGGCAAATGTTTTCGCGTGGCGGGCGAAATCGCCGCACCAGGCGACCGGGTGCGGGCCGGGGTATATCGAGCAGATGTCGTCGATTTTGTCCATTCGGGCGAGCACGCGGGTGGCGCATCCGCCGCTGGGCGGGCATTGCGGGGAATCGATAATCTCGCCGGCCCAGGCATCGAGGCGGTTCTCGTCGCGGTGGTATTTAGCCAAGGTGATCCGCTCGCCTGCGGGCCAGCTCACATCGAAGGCCAGCGTTTTGGGCATCTGGTGAAAGAAGGGTCTGAGCGTATAGGGCGCCTCTTTTCCGTCCGGCCCGTGCAATTTGGTCGTGCAGGTGCAATGCGAGGCAAAGTAGAGGTTTTCTTCGGTGTCGAATTCAGGGTTGTGCTGAAAACCGCCACGACCGAAGAGGTTTGCACCCAACATCAGGGTCAGCGTTGCGTTTAGATCGTTTTCGCAGCCGCAGGGGACCAATGCGCCGTTGTTGATCGAGAAGCTCAGGCAGGGTTTCCGGTGTTTCAGGAAGAGGCACTCGATCGTGATGGCGTCGGCATCGTATTGCTCCATAAGCGCGAGAACAGCGGCATGGGCGCGTACGGCGTCCAGAAACGCTTGTTGCTCCAGATCCATGATTTTGTTCGCCCGCCGTCGGATCCTGGTCGCCAGACGTTTCATTTCGGGCGTGATCGCCGTGGCGTCGTAGAGATCGTTGAAATAGCTCGCGGGCACGCCATGAACGGGCAGGTTGAAGAATTCGACCTGGTCATCGGCTTCCTTTTCGAGGCGTCCCGAGACCCGCAGCAAGCGGCTCTGCGCCATGCGGGCCTTGGCGTGTATTGCACGCAGGCCGCGTTCAAGGGCGTCCCAGTGTTCGATGGAATGGATGTAGTGCAGGCCTTTTCCCGTGCGGAAACGTTCGGGCGGCAGCTGGTGGTTCGCGCCCAGGGGGTGGTAGAGGATGACCGGGCCGTCGTAGGCGTCGAGAATGGGGACGATCTTCGCGCTGAACGAGTTCCAGAAATTGAACAGCAGAAGCGCATCGGGCTTGTTCGCCGTAATATCCGCGATGAACGCCTCGATACCCGCGTCGGTGAACACGGGGGCGCGCTCCAGCTCGAGCTCCGCGCTGAGGTCGCGCGTCATCTCCGACGAGGCGCTGTTCAAAGGCCGCCTGCTGGGCCTCCGGCTCGAACTGGTTCCCCGGCCACGTGAACCACTGATGTTTGCTCCAGGAATCCTCGCATTTTCCTTCGAGCACGACCTCCTTCGGCGGATAGAAGAAGGCGCCCCGCACCCGCGCGGGGTTCTTGCTGCGCGGTGCGGCCAGCAGCGCGGATTCACCTGGCCGCGTGCGCCTGCGACAGCATCCCCGAAGCCACCAGGGCGGCCGACGAGATCATAAACGTCCGGCGATTCACTTCGTAGTTCATGTGGCTCACCTTCTACCCGGTCCGTGCCTGTCGCTGACGATTGGCCCCGCGGGAGTTCAACGCCCTGACCCCCTGTCCAGCCGCCAGCGGCGAATCTTTGCTCAGCGCGTGGCCGTCGTTGCCATTGTGGCCCATTCGCCCGATCGGTGCAACCGGCGATCCTGTGTGGGCCATGTGGACCATGTGGACTGTGTGGGCGGGGTGGGCAAAGGTGGATCCCCACGATTCCTGTTTGATGCGCGAGCTACGCGGATTCTTCTGACGTATCCGTGTGCAGAAACAGGAATGTCCTTCGCACCTGGGCCTCTGCAGTTTGACGGCGGGCGCTCACTTAGGAGAGGAATGAATGGCGTCCGACCCGACACTGCTGGAGTTGAAGCCGTCAGCTGCAATTGACTTCAAAACTCCACCCCCAAATCGGCTATCGCCGATTCACCCCCGCCAGCGGGGGACAGCGCGTTGCATCTGAATCTCTTGGGTTAGGGCCTGTGACGCCTCGCCGGAATGGGAGCCGATGGAGATCCACGTAAGCCGTTGCCTGCTCGGCATCTTGTGTCCCCCGCTGGCGGGGGTGGCCGCGAAGCGGCCGGGGGTGGATTGATTCAGTGCAAGCACGTGGGCCTGCGCTACGCAAGAGAAGAACGCAGGCAAGATGCCTGCGCTACGCGCTGCAAAAACCGGGATGTGCCGGCAAGGGCGCAGATAATTCGGCGGTATCGGCCTTAAAACGCTGAGAGGACCAGATCCGGGTTCTTGTTGCAGGCGCTGGAAATGGGTACCATGACCGCCCTGCAAGGCATGGAAGGAGTTTGCTTATGTTTGCTGCGCTGTTGTTCTTTGTGTCGGGGGCCACAATTCAGGTGGAGGCGCCCGCGTTCGCGCAACCCTGGGATCAAGCGCCCGCGCAATTCGATATCACGGAATTCGGCCCCGAGGCCGTGGCCCGTGTGCTGGATCCGGCCACCGGTCAGGAACTCCCCGCCAAGGTGCAGCAGCAGCTCGACAAACGCTACGTCTACTGGACCCGCACGGACGACGGGTCGCGTCCAACCCCCTACACCATTGAAACCGGCGTGATGCCGGCCGCCATGCCCGTGTTCGTCGGAGCGGGCGACATGCTGAGTTATGGCCGCTATGGGGTCACGGCCGATCTCGGCATCGGTCTCTGGGCGACCGCCATGCCCATCGATTGGGACGGCGACGGCGACTGGGATCTCCTCTACAGCTGCCAGGACAAGCCCCAGAGCGGCGTTTATCTTTACATTCAGGAGGCGCCGAACGTCTTTCGGCTCGCCCGACGTTTTACGGATGGCGTCTGGTACTGCGCGCTGGCCGACATGAACGGCGACGGCGAAGAAGACCTAGTCGGCGGCGAACACTGGTGGGAAAGTGTGCGCGATCCCGAGGGCTGGACCAAACACGACGGCCCGTTCAAGAAACCCGAAGGGCGCATCCGGGCGTTTCTGTCGCGCCAGGTAGACTGGGACGGCGACGGATTGCTCGACCTCATCCGCGCCGCGGGCGACTGGGAGGACTACGGCTGGGACCGGGCGTTTGACGAGACCGGCAACTGGACGCGCGGTCCCCTCCACGGCTACCTCTGGTTTCACAAAAATATCGGCACAAACGCCAATCCCGTTTATGCCGAAGGGATACGCCTCGAAGCCGACGACACCCCCATCGACGTCTACGGCAACCCCTGCCCGTGTATCGCCGACTGGGACGGCGATGGCGACCTTGACCTGCTTTGCGGCGAGTTTCGCGACGGGTTCACCTACTACGAAAACGTCGGCACGCGAACCAACCCGCGCCTCGCCCGGCCCCGGCCCGCGATGACCCGCAACGGCCCGCTCAAAATCGACCTGTGCATGATGAATCCACTGCCCTGCGACTGGAACGGCGACGGCCGGCCCGATCTCATCGTCGGCCAGGAAGACGGGCGTGTCAGCGTAATCATCAATCTGGGGATGAGCCGCGGCGCACCCCTGTTTGCCGAGGAATTTTTTCTGAAAGAGATCGACCCGCCCATCAAATCCGGCGGCCTGGTCACACCCTGGCTCGATACCGCCACCGGCGTCCTGTATTGCGGCAATACCGCGGGCTACATCGAACAGTTCCGCGTGCGCGACGGGGCCTATCTCGAGGGGCAATACCTGCGCGAAGGTCGCGCCCCGTTCCGCATCATGGCGGGCTACAACCTCAGCATCCAGGGTCCCGCGGAAGAAAAATGGGGCTATACGGTGCCCTGCCTGGGCGACCTCAACGGCGACGGCCAGAACGAAATCATCTACAATTCGATCATCGGCCGCATCGAACGGCTCTCCCTCCAACGGGCCGGGCTGGTATCACGCGAACCCGTTCGCGTCGCGTGGCCCGGCGAGCCACCGTATCCCGCCTGGAACTGGTGGAAACCCGAACCGGACCACTTGGTCGTCCAATGGCGAACCCGGCCCAACGTGCTCGATTACGACGGGGACGGCCGCGAGGACCTCATCGCCATCGATCACGAAGGCTATCTCGCGCTGTACCGCAACACCGGGGACGTTCTCGAGCCCGGGAAACGCGTCTTTCTCGACGAAAAGGGCGAACCGCTTCGCCTGAACGACGGCGAAGCCGGCAAAAGCGGACGCGCCAAATTTCATCTCATCGACTGGGATGGCGACGGCGATCTGGACCTCATTCGAAATACGAAAAATACGGGCTGGTTTGAAAACACCGGTGAAAATCGCTTCACGTGGCGGGGGGATTTTCCCATCCGCGAGCTGGCCGGACATACGACCGCGCCGCAGGTCGTCGACTGGAACGCTGACGGCAAGATGGACCTGATTGTCGGTGCGGAAGACGGGCACATCTACTGCTATCACCGGGCCGCCCTGGATGAGCCCGGCAAGCTCGACGCCGTGAAAAAGTAGCTCCGGACTTCACCGAACAACGCAGCACCGGAAGCCCGCCGGGGTCAGCACCCCACGTATTCGTCGATGGCGGCGCGAATGGTCTGAAAGATCCAGGCCCGGCGCGTGTCATCCGTTTCGAGGAGAGTCACGCGGAACCCGTCGTGGCTGCTGTGGAATCCAGACAGCGGCACCACGACGATCCCCGTGGCGCCCATGAGGTAGTACACAAAACGGCGGTCCGGGGGAACGCCCTTCACCATCTCCTCGATGCGGCGGCGCACCGGCTCGTTGGCAATCCGCAGCGTCTGGTGACCGTTGAGCGCGCCCGGTTTGAACATGACGGTGATATAAAACGCGCCGCCAGGCTTGACGACGATGACCGAGTCGCAGCCCTCAAACGCATTCACGAATTCATCGGCGCGCTGGTTATACAGGGCTGCACGCTGGCTGAGGTGCGCGCTATAGCGCGGGTCGCGCATGATGCGTGGGATCGACATCTGCGGCAGCGTCGTCGAACAGACCTCGAGTCGTTTCGCAGCGACCAGGCTGTCTACGTAACGCGCGAAGTTCTCATCGCGGTTTTTGTTCAACACCTCAAGCCAACCGCAGCGGGAGCCCGGCCAGGGATATTCCTTGCTGATGCCGCGCATGGCCAGGGCCGGCACGTCGCCGATCCATTCGCTCATGTGCATGCGTGGATTGCCGTTGTAGACGATGTGCGCGTAGATCTCGTCCGCGATCACGAAGAGACGGTGTTCACGGGCGATTTCTGCGATCTCCTCGAGGATGTCGCGCGGGTACACCGCGCCGGTGGGGTTGTCGGGCGACAACAACAGGATCCCCGCGATGGAATCGTTGTATTTCACCTTCTGGCGGACGTCGTCCACATCGGGCAGCCAGCCATTGTAGGGATCAAGCTCATAGGTGACGTGGTTGTATCCCGAATGCGCGGCTTCCGCCGAGGAATGGGTGCTGTACGCGGGCGATGGCCCCAGGACCCGCGCCTCGCGCCGTAGAAACCCGTAGACTTTCGCCACGGCATCGCCCAACCCGTTAAAAAAGATGATGTCGCCGGGGTTTACCTGCACCCCGCCCGGGCGTTCGTTCACGAGACCGGCAAGAAACTCGCGCGTCTCCGGCACACCCGCCGTATCGCAATAGCCCCACGATTTGGGGTCGTCGAGCAGTCCTTTGATGATGTCGCTGATCCATTCGGGCACCCGTTCGCCTTTTTCGATCGGATCACCGATGTTTTCCCAGGTGATGGGCTGCCGCAGATCGCGGATCTCATGCGCTACCGCCACGATCTCGCGGATGGCATAGCTCAGATTGGCCGCACCTTCATGTACTATGTTGCGTCGCACGAATCGGCAACTCCCGACAATCCATGGCTTGGCACGCTCCCGCCCGCGCCCTGCACGCGGGCCGAACGCTCAGGATGTCCGTATAGATGAACCCCAGGCTATGCGTATCGTCGCACGCGACCGTTGAGGGCAGGAAAATAGTAAGGGCAGATCATACGGCTCCGGCGCGACCGATGCAACACGCGAACAAAGCAGTGTCGAACAAGGCAGCCGCGAGGACTCATTTACGTAGCGCGTAGGGGCAGACCTCTGTGTCTGCCCTTCTTAAAGGCAGCCGCAGGGGCTATCCGGATGGGCAGACACAGGGGTCTGCCCCTACAACCGGAGAGCAAACGCCAGGGGATGGGCGAATGCGCGGAGGACGGCCTAGGCCTCCCGGTCTCGTTGGATGCCGCGAAATGCGCGAGACAACCAGACGAGGCCGACGGCGCCCACCGTGAAATCCGTGGTCAGCCGGCCCCAGAACACGCCTTCGAGCCCCCATACGTGGGAACCAAGCCAGGAAAGCGGGATCAGCAGCACGAGGACCCGGATCGCGTTGAGGGCGGTTGCGGAGAGCGGCTTGCGCAGGCCCGTCAGAAAGAACCCGCAATACCGGTGGACTTCCATCATCCCGTACCCGAAAGAAACGATGCGCGTATAGGCGACAAACATCCGGGCAACCTCGGGGTCGTCCGTGAACAGGCGCGCGAACCAGGGGGCGCCGATGAAGAACACAACCGTGGAGAAACCCCCATAGCCCAGGGCGAAGCCGACAGCCAGGCTTTTGGCGCGCCGGACCCGGTCCAGACGGGCCGCGCCGACATTCTGGCTCACAAACGGCGTCAGGGAAATGCCGAGGGCCATCGGGATGATGAACGCGACCATTTCAACGCGACTGGCCGCCCCGGCGGCGGCGACCGCCCCGTTTCCAAAATGGCTGAGGAGGCGTGTAATCACGCTGGCGGATACCGGCATCAAGATCATGCTGAGCACGCTGGGTATCGCAAATTGCATGATCTGTCGCAACGAAGCTCCATAATCAGAGAGATTCCAGGCCCGCCAGGCCAGCAGACGATGCCTGCGGTGAAGCAGGTAAAGCAGCCACACGGTCGACACCCCCTGCGAGATGATCGTCGCCAGGGCGGCGCCTCGAATGCCCATGGCCGGACAACCGAGGAACCCGAAGATCATGATGGGGTCCAGGATCATGTTAAGAAGCGTTCCCGCGATCATGAGCATGCTGGCTGCCTTTGAATCGCCCATGGAGATCAAAACGCCACTGCCTGCCATCGGCAGCGTCATGAACAGGGCCCCCGTAAACCAGGTGCGCATGTATTCGCCAATCAGCGGCAGGGTGGCGTCATCCGCGCCCAGGCGCTGAAACACGGGCCCAATGCTGAGGTAGCCGCCAATCGACATCACCGCCGTGACGGCAAACGTGAGCATCACCCCGTGCGTGACCAGGCGGACCGCGCCTTCGTGGTCCTTGCTGCCGATCGCGTGGGAGGTCAGCGTGGTCACTCCCGAGCCGATGCCACGCGCAACGCAGGTCAGCAGCATCACCACCGGAAACGTGAACCCCATGGCCGCCAGGGAAAGCGTGCCCAGACGCGACACAAACCAGGTGTCGGTGAGGTTGTAGGCGTTCATGGCAAAGGTGCCGGCCAGCATCGGAAACGCCATCGAAAACAGCGTGCGCCCCACGCCTTTATTGACCAGTACAGACATTTTTCCTCATTGAATTTCCGTGAAATTTCAGTGCTTTCCCGCCGGCGGATGCAGGGACATGACGCGCGCAGGTCTGAATAGTATCTATGCGGACTCCATGCAAAGCAAGGCCCCGGCCGCTTTGCAGCGCGCAAAACCCTGAGGGCCAAACCCTGGAAGTGGTGAGTTTCCCAGCGTAGTTCTGTCGGAACTGGCCGCTATCCGCTCTTGCTAGTCGACCAGTTCCATTGAACCCAGGAGGTTCAGGTCCAAGCTGAGCAAGGGCGACGGGCCTCCTGTGCCCAGGCCGAGCAGCTCATCCAGATCAGACGCGGGAGCGCCGGACAGCGCGTCCGGATGGGCGAGCAATCCGCCCAGCGCCCGGGACAGATTGCCGAGCACGTTGCTGAAATCCATGCGGAGGCCAAGATCCAGATCGGCCAGCACGAGCTGGCCGTTGGCGGTGTCGAAAAAGACCCGGTTTTCCCCGGACAGTTGAAAGACGGGCATGGAGAGATTGAGGGCCTGGCCCAGGGCGCTTTCCGGGGCGTGAAGGGCGCCGCCGGTCTGTTCGGACAGGAACTGTTGCTCGATCACGCCGCAGAGCCGCCCTTTCATGTGTTCATAGCCCACGAAGGTGTTGAGCAGTCGCGTTTCCGCGGCGGTGCCGAAACCCGGTACGGGCAGCGCGATGCGGCTTTCCCATTGCTGTCCCGGCGCCAGCGCTCCACCCGGAAATTCGAGCGTCGCGAAACGGGGTACGGCGGTGAGCATCGCGGCCATGTTTTGTGTATTGGAAAGTTTGAGCACCTGACCGTTTGGCGCGACTACCAGGTCGACCGGATCCTGCAGAAACTCGAGCTGTGGGATGCCCTGCGTTGAGCCGACGTCGCGCCGGGTGTCCACGGGCGTCTGGCCGCGGGTGTCGACGCGCGCGTCGTCGGGCGTCACCTCCATCGAGAACTGCTCGTCCAGAAAGCTGCCCTGAAGCGAGGTCTGATCGAAGGTCATGCGCAGGAGCGCGTTGCCCGCCGGGTCTACATCGCGGGTATGAAGCGACATACCGCTTTCGAAGTTCATCAACACGCCCGAATCGGTCAGCCCTTCGATGCCTTTGCCGCGAATTTCCGTGGCAACGCGGTAGCGGAGGGTTTCGTCGCGGGTGAACTTGAAGGCAAAGGGGCCGTCGGCCTGGCCCTGGCTCTGCTCCGCCGGGCTCAGCGGCCACAGGGCCTCGGAGGTAGTGACGGTCTGCGGTGTTGCCGCGGCGGCGTCGCGGGGTGGAGCTGCCGGCCGGCTGGGTGCGCCCGGGTGGGCGGAAGCCCACGAATCCTGCTGAGCCGCCGGAGCGGGATGCCCGGTGGGCGCAGCGGCGCCACGCCGTGCGATCGAGATGTCGTAGCGACTGGCAAACCAGAATCCAAGGCCAAGCCCCAGCGCAAGCAGCACGGCGCCACCGAAGAGCATCACAACGGCCGCCATGATGCTGCGGTTTTGCCTGGACTGGACGTTTTGAGGATCGGCCTCGCTCATGGAGGGATTATACCACGGCCCCGCAGCAGCCGGGAGACTACGCGCCCGGAACGGCCCGCAGAGGTCTCCGTGGAGCCTGCGCGCAATTTTCCGCTTGCGCCCGGCTCACTCGTCGTGATACACGATGGGGTCATGGGCCAAACGGGTAGCGCGGCACCGGAAGTGAGACAGCACATGAAATCCCCTTTGAACGCGATTTTGATTGTCGTGGACACCTTGCGCGCGGACCACCTGGGCTGTTACGGCTATCACCGCGATACGTCGCCGAATCTGGACGCGCTGGCCCGGCAATCGGTTTTGTGCGAACAGCACATCACGCCGGCCATTCCCACGCATCCCGCGTTTGCCACACTGGGCAGCGGCCAGTATTCGATCACGCACGGTATCGTGGCGCACGGCGGCCGAATCCCGCTGAAAAGTACGGTCCCCTGGCTCCCGGCCCTGCTTCAGAAAGCAGGGTATACAACCTGCGCAATCGACAATCTTGCGCCCTGGCACCACGGGTTCGGGCGAGGCTATGAATACTACATCAACCCGGCGTCGCGCCGCGCGCTCAGCATCAATTGCGACAGCCGCGACATCAATAGCCGGGCCATCCCCTGGCTCGAACAGAACCGTGAAGAGCCGTTCTTTCTGTTCATTCACTACTGGGACCCGCACACGCCCTACATGCCGCCCCGAGCGTACCGGCGTCTGTTTTACGACGCTGAAAAAGACCCCTGCGATCCCGAGAACACGTCACTCCTGAAGCTCGAACGCCACCCACTGGGAAAAATCTGGCGTGAAAACTGGCTCAACACGCTCGTTCGCGGAAAAACCGTGACCGACGCCGATTATGTGGAAGCCCTGTATGACGGTGAGATCCGCTACTGCGACGAGGCTATCGGCCAGATCATCGAGACTCTCGACCGGCTGGGCTTGTCCGAGCGCAGTGTCCTCGCGGTGACAAGCGACCACGGCGAGATGATGTACCGCCATGGAATTTTCTTCGATCATCACGGCCTCTACGAGGGAAATCTGCGCGTCCCGTTGCTCGTGCGCCATCCGGCACTGACGCCCCGGCGCGTGCGTCAGCTGACCGCACACGTGGATCTCGCGCCCACCATGCTGGATTTCTGTGCTGTCCAGGCGCCCGGCGAAATGGAAGGGTTCTCCCTGGCGCCTCTGATGACCGGCGAGACCGATGCGCCGTTGCGCGATTTCGTGGTATGCCAGGAATGCACCTGGCAGATGAAATGGGGATTGCGCACGCTGGACCACAAATTCATCCTGGCCCGGCAGCCCGATTTCTACGGCACCCCCCGCGCGAACTCTACGATCTCCGGGAAGACCCGCACGAGTTTCATAATCTCGCCGAACAGAAGCCCGAACGCGCGCGCCAGTGTGAAGCCATTCTCGAACAATGGGTGGCGGAAAAAATGCGTGCCCGGGGGCTCACTCGGGACCCCCTGCTCACGCACGGCCTGACCCTCGGGCGCGAATGGCAGCGCCGCCGGTCCCGAAAGCGCCCGTCGTAAGCCACGCCGCTCAGCCCGGCGAATCGTCTTTCATTCCCCGGGCGATCCAGTTGCGCAGAATGGTGATGTCGTTCTCAGACAGCGCTTCGCCGCCCTCAGGCATACGAGGTTGCAACTCTCCGGTCACGTACAGGATCAACGGGCTTTTCTCCGGCTGGCCCGCGCGGACGGCCGGCCCCGCTTTTCTTCCGCCTACAAGCATCGCATCGATGGTCTCGAGGCTCAGTCCGCTCGCTTTGCCGTGGCAACTGTAGCAATGCTCGCGAAGAATCGGCATCACCTCCTGCGCATAGCTCACGTCGCGCACGACCGGGGCCGGAATCGCCGACTCGGTCTCCACCACCCCCGGTGGAAGAATGGCGGCGGCCGGCCCGGCGGATTCAGGTGCTCCGGATGCGGGTACGGTCTCGGTGAAGCCCGGCGCCGCGGGCCCCGATGGCCGTGCGGCGGAGGGGGTCTCATCCCGGGCAATAAGCTGTTGCTTGTAGTGCAGGGCGGGCGTGCCGAGACCATGCACATAGACCAGCGTGCCGCCATAGTGGCCGGTCAGGCCCAGCCACACCGCCGTCGCGCACGCCGACACCACGGCCAGAGTGCCCATGGTGAGACGCATGCGCGGGCTTTGCGCGGCGGTGCAGGCCGTCAACAGGGCGGTAGCCAGCGCGAAGAGCCAGACTTTGCCCGCCATGCTCTGGTGGTTGCGTACCAGGTTCCAGACCGGCTCGTCGATCAGGCCCGGCGCGTTTGGAAGGGCGTTCCGGGCCCCTTCCCCGGTATGCACTGTGACAAAAGCAGCGACCGCGAGCCCCAGATAGGCCGCGACCGCCAGCCACCGTATCCCCGCACCCCGTTCTACCAGCACCGCGGCCAGAATGACGAGCGGCACGCCAAAAAATGCCAGGGCAATGGGCGTATGCACGGCCAGCGCATGCACCACCGCCGGGCTGCTGAAGGTATCGAAAAATCCCATCAAACGGCTCTCCCTTCCCGCATTAGGGCGCGGAAACGCCCTCCTGAACCCGCCAGAAGTTGAGGACATCCGTAAGCAGGGCTTCCAGCGAGCGTTGCGGCATCCACCCGGTAGCGCGGGTCAGCCGTTCGCTGGAACCGGCCACTTCGCGCACTTCGACCGGACGCATGCGCTCGGGCGCGGGCTCGACCGTCATCGTCACGCGCCCCATGCGCAACAGCATTTCCAGCGCGTCGCGAATCAAAACCGCCTGCCCGGATGCAATGTTGTAGACCTCCCCGGCGACACCGGTTCGAGCGATAAGCTCATACGCGCGCACCACATCATCCACGTGCAGAAAATCGCGCCGCGCCTCGAGATTGCCCACCCGCAGCAGCGGTTTATCCACGCCCGCTTCGGCACGCGCAAGTTGCCGCGCAAAACTCGACAGCACAAACTGGTCGGACTGGCCGGGCCCCGAATGGTTGAACGGCCGCAGTCGCACAACATCGTAGCCCGTGCTCTCATACACATAGGCACAGTAGCTGTCCGCGGCGGCTTTCGAAATGGCGTACGGGTTCTGGGGATTCAGCGGATGATCTTCGCGGACAGGCAACTCCACGGGCGGACCATACACTTCCGACGTGCTGACAAATACTAACCGGCTATCCGGCAGCTGGGCACGGCAGGATTGGAGGAGGTTCATGGTGCCTTCGACGTTCACGCGCATGGTTTTTTGCGGTTCCTGGATCGAATCCGGCACAAGCGCCACGGCCGCCAGATGAAACACGACATCGACCGGGCCGGCCCAGGCCACCAGTGCGTGCACCCGCTCCGCATCGGTAATATCGCATGGGAACTCGCCCTGGGGATCCTGTGCGGCCCGCATCACGCTCCCACGGACCTCCCAGCCGGATTGGGCGAGATGGCGGCACAAGACCCCGCCCACGAACCCGTCTGCTCCCGTAACTAACGCGCGCATCGTCATGCCGTGCCGTGCCGGTTTTCACGTTCAAGCCGTTCGATATCGGCGTCGACCATCATACCCATCAGATCCCGGAACGAGACCTCGGGTTTCCACTGGAGCTGATTCCGGGCCTTCGTACTGTCGCCAAGAAGCAGATGGACTTCGGCGGGCCGGTAAAACTTCGGATCGACCTTCACGTGCTCTTCCCAGTTGAGGCCCGCATGTGAAAACGCGGCCTCGCAGGCTTCGCGCACCGAATGCGTCTCTCCGCTCGATACCACGTAGTCGTCGGGGACCTCCTGCTGCATCATCAGCCACATGGCGCGGACGTAGTCGCCCGCGAAGCCCCAGTCGCGTTTGGCGTCCAGATTGCCGAGCCGCACTTCGCTTCCCAGGCCCAGTTTGATGCGGGCCACGCCGAGCGAGATCTTCCGCGTGACAAATTCCAGACCCCGCCGCGGGGATTCGTGGTTGAACAAGATGCCGGACACGGCAAACATGTCGTAACTCTCTCGATAATTGACGGTGATCCAGTGGCCGTAGACCTTCGCAACCCCGTAGGGGCTGCGTGGGTAGAAGGGCGTCGACTCGCGCTGCGGCGTCTCCTGGGCATTGCCAAACATCTCGCTCGAGGACGCCTGGTAGAAGCGGATCGATTTATCGACGACGCGAATGGCCTCGAGCACGCAGGTCACCCCCAGAGCGGTCACCTGCCCCGTCAGCATCGGTTGCTTCCACGACGTCGGCACGAACGACTGTGCCGCCAGATTGTAGACTTCACGGGGTTGCGCCTCGGTGATGACGTCGATCATCGACCCCTGGTCGGTGAGATCGGCGTGCATCAGCGTAATGCGCTCCTGGATATGTTTTATGCGCTCGAATTTCTCGGTGCTCGACCGCCGAATGACGCCAAACACCTCGTAGCCCTTTTCGAGCAGAAACTCCGCCAGATACGAGCCGTCCTGGCCGGTGATGCCGGTGATAACTGCCCTGGGTTTCCCTGAATTCGCCCTCATCTTGGATCCTTTCCCTCTGTTCCGCAGCAATCTTGATTATAGGGACGCCTGCGCATGTCAGGCAACCGTGCAGCCCCTTCATGCGACCGCGGAGCCGGTCATTGAACGCTCCGGCGGGGTTTCCGTATCATAGGCCTGACGCTGGAACACAGGGAAAGAGAGCTTCGTATTCCCATGACCGCCTTGGAAAAACCCGCCGTTGTCCTGCTCAGTGGAGGCATGGATTCGTCAGCGCTGCTGCACCATGCCGTGAAAACCCTGGGCCACTGGCCGATCCATGCGATCTCCTGCAATTACGGCCAGCGGCATGCGCGGGAGCTTGACTGCGCGGCGTGGCAGGCCTTGGCGGTCGGCGCCGAACACCACCGGGTGCTGGAGGTGACGTTTCTGGGCGATCTGCTGCGGGGCGGGAGCGCGCTGCTTTGCGGCGGCGCCGAGGTGCCCGATCTTGCCGGTGTTGCTGCCCCTGACCGGGAACAGCCGTCAACGTATGTGCCCAACCGCAACCTGATCCTTCTGGCGGTGGCGGCGGCCTATGCGGAAGCCCGCGGCATCACGGCGCTGTATTATGGCGCCCAGGCGCAGGAGGAATATGGCTACTGGGACTGCACGGCGGAGTTTGTCGAACGGTTGAACCAGGTGCTGGCGCTCAACCGCCGTACGCCCATCGTGCTCCATGCGCCCTTTGTGGCCATGCGGAAGGCGGAATCGCTCCGGCTGGGCCTCGACCTTGGCGTCGATTACGCGCATACGTGGAGCTGCTATCGAGGCGAAGGGAAGGCCTGCGGCACCTGCCCGACCTGCGTCGAACGATTGAACGCGTTTCGTGAAGTGGGCGTCGCCGATCCACTCGATTACGAGACAAGCCGCTGACCGAACGCAGGAGAACAAAGCCATGCTCGTCGTTGTGGTTCATGTGCATGTAAAACCCGAATACGTGGAGGCCTTTCGGGAGGCCACGCTCGAAAACGCGCGCCAAAGCGTAGAGGAGCCGGGCATCGCACGCTTCGATGTGCTCCAGCAGCCGGATCGCCCGGCCCGCTTCGTGCTACTTGAAGTGTACCGCACGGAAGCCGACCCCGCGCGGCATAAAGAGACGGCACACTATCAGCAATGGCGCGATACGGTGGCCGACATGATGGCCGAGCCGCGCCAGAGTGTCCGATACGTTAATTGCTTCCCCGACGACGCCGGCTGGTAAGTACGCCGGCCTTTGCTCGTACGAAACCTGGAGGAACAAGCATGATGGTGAATTGGATCGTCGCCGCGGCACTCGCGATGGCTGCCGCCTCATCGGGCGACGCAACCACGGCGGAGACCGTGCATTGGACTGAATTACAGACGGGCGCCCTCACGGCGGTGATTGGCGATAACGAACCCATGGGCGAGCATCATCGGAGACGATACAACGGAGTGTTCGCGCTCGCCACGCCGGAGCGCGCTGAATCCCCGTTTGTCCCGATGTTTTCAGGCCTCAACCTCGAGCATTATTTCGATGCTCAGGCCCGTACCGACAATGACGCGGTGTTTTTCGAACCCCGCCACGTTCCCATGGAACTTCGCCGCATCGACGATAACGCCGTGGAGCTGTACCAGGCAACCACGCCTTTCTATGGCGTCGAAAGCTGGACCCGATTCACCCTGTCCGGGCCGCGCCATATCGACATGACCTTCCGCTGCATCCCGCACAAAAACGAGTTTATCGGCGGGTTCATGGGCGTGTTCTGGGCGTCGTACATCAATGCACCCGCCGACAAGAGCCTCTATTTCCTGCAAGCCGGGTCCACGCTCGATAAGCCGCAATGGGTGCAGTATTGTACGCAGGCGCACGGCCACGCCAGCACCGTCGTGCACCAGGCGGATACTTTCCGGGCCCAGCCCGGCCAGAGCACGGGCTCACTCTTTGAAGAGTTGTCGCCGCTGCGCTACGCGGAACCTTTCTATTACGGCCTTTTTCGCGACCATGTCCTGATTTTCATTTTCGAACGCGGGCCGACGGTTCGTTTCTCGCATTCGCCATCGGGCGCCGGCCCCACGCCGGCCGGCGATGACACCCACCCGGCCTGGGACTTCCAGCTCATCGTCCCTGACGTTGTGGCCGGCCAGGAATACGGGCTGCGCATGCGCCTCGTCTACAAGCCCTGGGCCGGGCGCGACGATGTGCTCGCCGAGGTGCGGAACGCCTACGCGACTGTGTTGAAATAGCGGGACGGCCCTTGCGCAAATCCGCCCAAGCCATCCAGACGTCAATCGATACCCATACCGTGCGCCGGATTCGGCGTGCGTTGCTGGCGTGGTACGCGCGCAACGCCCGCGAGCTGCCCTGGCGCCGCAGCCGGCATCCGTATCCCGTGTGGGTCGCGGAGATCATGCTGCAGCAGACGCGCATTGAACAGGGCAGGCCCTATTTTGAACGGTTCATGGAGGCGTTTCCGACCGTCGAGGCCCTGGCCAGCGCGTCTGAGGACGCCGTCCTGAAACTCTGGGAAGGGTTGGGCTACTACGCACGGGCGCGCAACCTGCACCGGGCCGCGCGGCTCATCGCGCACGAACGCGGCGGCGAGTTTCCCGAGACGGCAGAGGCCTGGCAGGCTCTTCCAGGCATCGGCCGGTATACCGCCGGGGCCATTGCCAGCATCGCGTTCGGTGAGGCCGTGCCGGCGGTCGATGGGAATGTGAAGCGCGTTCTCTCTCGCCTGTTCGACATCGCGACCCCCATCGGCCAGGCCGCAACCGAGCGACGGCTCTGGGCACTCGCTGGAGCGCTCGTGTCGCCGCGCCGCCCCGGTGATTTCAACCAGGCCCTTATGGAACTCGGCGCCATCGTCTGCACACCCAGGGCGCCCTCCTGCACGAGCTGTCCCGTGCGGGGCGTTTGTGAGGCCTTCGCCCGGGGCACCCAGGCGGAACGTCCCGCCAGACAAAAAAAACCTGCGACACCGCATCATGAGCTGGTCGTGGCGGTCATTGCTGAGAACGGGCGTTTCCTGCTGGGGAAACGGCCGTCGTCCGGGCTGCTCGGCGGCTTGTGGGAGTTCCCCGGAGGAAAAGTTGAAACCGGTGAAACCCACGAACAGGCC
Source organism: Candidatus Hydrogenedentales bacterium (assembly GCA_050950105.1). Taxonomy (GTDB): domain Bacteria; phylum Hydrogenedentota; class Hydrogenedentia; order Hydrogenedentales; family SLHB01; genus UBA2224. The sequence goes on from JBMNGZ010000003.1 coordinate 138,309, forward strand.
CTTACACGCGTGATCCGCGACGAACTCGGCGTTGAAATTTGCGTGGGCGGACTGGCCGCGGTGGTCAATCATGCCTATTCGCACTTCAAAGTCACGCTCAACGTGTACCGCTGCACCATGCGGTCCGGCTCGCCCCGGCCGGTGTCGCACTCCGAGTTGAAGTGGGTGCCTCGGGCCGGCTTCGGGCGCTATGCCTTTCCCAAAGCCAACCTGAAGTTTCTCAAGGCATTGTAGCGGGGAAAGTGAATGCGGAACGGCGCGAACGCCCCATGCTCACGGTCGATCGGCCGCCTCAGCCAGCGCTGATCTCGTATTCCTTCATTTTTCGCCACAGGGTCGAGCGAGAGATGCCGAGCCGGGCCGCGGCCTCCGTCTGACTGCCGTCAAGCTTTTGGAGGGTCTGGCGAATCAGCTGCTCTTCCATTTCCTTGATCGAGGGGAAGGTGTCGGTGGCGTAATGGGGCAGGGCGAAAGGTGCGCTGCCGCCCGCGCGGACCTGGTCGGGCAGATCGCGCGCGCGAATCGTCTCGTCATCGGCCATGATGATGGCGTGGGCGATGATGCTTTCCAGTTCCCGCACATTGCCGGGATACGCGTAGTTGCGCAGATAGGCCTGGGCCTGCTCGTCGAAGCCCTGGATGCGTTTGCCGAAAGTGCGGCTCATTTGCGTCACAAAATGTCCGACCAGCTGAGGCAGGGCATCCAGGCGTTCGCGCAGCGGCGGAATGCGCACCTGGATGACGTTGAGACGAAAATAGAGGTCTTCGCGAAAACGACGTTCGGCGACCGCCTCTTCCAGATTGCGGTTGGTGGCCGCCAGCACGCGCACATCGACGTGCGATGACGTCGATGCGCCGACGGGCCGGAATTCGCCGTTTTGAAGCACCCGGAGCAGCTTGGCCTGGGTTGCCAGGCTCATTTCCCCGACTTCGTCAAGAAAGATGGTGCCGCCGTCCGCCTCTTCAAAAAGACCCCGCTTATTGGCATCGGCGCCGGTGAATGCCCCCTTGAGATGGCCGAACATCTCACTTTCGAGGAGCTGTTCGGGAAGCGCCGCGCAGTTGACCGCGATGAAAGGCATGTCCCGCCGACGGCTCAGCCGGTGAATGGCGTTGGCGATGACTTCCTTGCCGGTGCCGCTCTCCCCGAGGATCAGGACCGTGCTGTCCGTGGGCGCGACCTTGGAAATGACCTCGATCACGCGCTGCATTGCCTGGCTGTCGCCGATAAATTCCTGAAACAGAGTCTGTTCGTAATCGTGCGCGGCGCTTTGCGTCTGGAGATTTCGCCGCGCCTTGTTCACGGCCAGGGCGACGTCGGAGGGGGCCACGTTTTTCGGGAGATAGAAGAAAGCACCCCGCCGGATGCCCGCAAGCGCCTTCTCAATGCGGGCAATCTCGACCAGCAGGATCAGTTGCGCGTCGGGGGTCTGCCGCCGGATGAACGTGACCAGATCCAGGTCGCTGGCTTCGTCCAGTTCCAGATCCAGGACGACGATGTCGAAGGCGTTCCGGCCCACCACGCGCAACACGCCCGGGACATCATGGCAGCGTTCAACCTGGTATCCTTCGCCTTCAAGGAAGCTCGCGAGCGTATTGGCATAGGGCATATCTCCGCTCGCCACAAGCACTTGCGCCCGTGGCTGCGAAGCTTTGTTGCGCATCGAAACATTCTGTGGTGCCATGAATGCCAGTGTACCAAAACGAAGCGAAGCTGACAATCACCGCTTGACTGGCCAGCGCAGCTTCTGCACGCGGGGGAGAAAAAAGTGGCGGCCAGGCCCGCGGGATCGGATCGGGGGAGTTGGCAAATGCGGTGTCTCGTATGGGAGGTTACACGGCTGCCAATACGGGCCTGGCCCTCGTAGAACGGAGATGCCCCTCCACTTCTTCGAATTCGTCATCGGTCACGTCAAGAAAACGGACGCCAAACTGATATGCGTCGTTTGAGAGCGGGGCGCACCAGCACACGCGGCCCTTGCACTCGAGGGCCGGGCCGGTCGCGCTCAACTGCAAACGGATCAGCAGCGGCGTGCCTGGGGCGATGGGCTTCATGCAGTGAAGCCGCACGCCGGACACGGACAGATCGGCGGAGCGAACGGGGACCGGCTGCCGCTCGTGCGGCGGGCAGAGCCAAGCGCCCGTCTCAACAAAATGTCGTGTGTGCCGTCTGCGTTCCATTGCTAACCAGATCCCTGTAGTTGCGTGGTATCGGATGCGCCAGTCGCTGCCGTTCAGTGCGGTTTCATGCCCACGCTGTCTTCTTGTATTTACTGACGCTGCCTCGTGCCATTCATTCAATTGCATTTGAGCTGCGGGTCGACCGCCGAACACGCTTTTTTTCTCGAGGGCACAAAGCGTACTTTTACGACTATTTATCACCGTGCCGCGTAAATAGTTCCCCTATAGTGAAGAACACGAAAATCGTGTAAAAAATGCGGGATTTACGGCGTAAACTCGCGTCAGAACAGCGCGCTCTGCGGCCCTTCCGGGGCTGTGAGGCCAAAATGCCGATACGCCGCGGGCAGGGCTACGCGCCCCTGCGCGGTGCGTTTGATGAACCCGAGCTGGATCAGGTAGGGCTCGTGGACTTCTTCAATGGTCTGGGGCTCTTCGCCGATGGCGACTGCCAGGGAATTGACGCCCACGGGACCGCCGCTGAACTTGTCGATCACGGTGACGATGATGGTCTTGTCCATATCATCCAGGCCAAGCTCGTCAATACGGTGCAGCTGCAAAGCGGCATCGGCCACTTCGCGGGTGATGTCGCCGCCGGCTTTGACCTCGGCGTATTCACGCACGCGGCGCAGGAGGCGGTTGGCGATGCGGGCCGTGCCGCGCGACCGGCGCGCGATCTCGTACGCGCCGCTGTCGTCGATGGGGGTCGAGAAGATCCGCGCGGAACGCATGATAATGATCTTCAATTCCTCGGGAGAATAGAAATCGAAGCGGCACATGTCGCCGAAGCGCGCACGGAGCGGCGGGGTCAGCAGCCCGGCCCGGGTCGTAGCCCCGATGAGGGTGAACGGTTTCAGCCCGAGCTTGAGCGAACGGGCGGTGGGGCCTTTGCCCAGCATGATGTCGACCTCAAAATCCTCCATGGCCGAGTAGAGCGTCTCTTCGACGGCATGATTGAGCCGGTGGATCTCGTCGATGAACAGGATGTCGAATTCTTCCAGGCTGGTCAGGATGGCCGAGAGATCGGCCTGGCGCTCAACGACCGGTCCGGCGGTGGATTTGATGTCGACGCCCATCTCGTGTGAGAGGATGCGCGCCAGCGTTGTCTTGCCCAGCCCGGGCGGGCCGCACATGAGGATGTGATCGAGCGGCTCTCCGCGCGCCTTGACGGCCTCGATGGAGATGCGCAACCGTTCCTTGATGGGTTCCTGTCCCGGAAAGTCGTCCAGGCGATGCGGACGGATCTGTTCATCCAGCTCGCTTTCGCCGTCATAAGGGCTTGGATCCAGGACTTCGTCTTTACGCATCATATCCGTCTGTCGTTGGAGTGCCGGGCACAGCGCGGTCCACTCATTTCAGTTTTGTCCGGGCGAGCGACTGGAGCGCCGCGCGAACCAGCTCTTCGGGGGACGCTTCGGCCCCGAGCCGGCTTCGCGCCTGCGCGGCGGCCCGGCGCGCCTCGCCGATGGTGCAGCCCAGTGCGGTCAACGCTTCGAGCACATCGTCTTCCTGCGGGTAGAGATCGGACTCGGCCTCGCCGAGCAGGGCGCTCAGCTCGGTGTCCTGCCCGAGCCGGGCTTTCACTTCCAGCACGATACGCTGGGCCGTTTTTTTGCCTACGCCCGGCGCTTTCGTCAGCGTCGTCACGTTGTTTTCTTGTACGGCCTGACCAAACTGCTGAACGGACAGGGTCGACATCAGGGCGAGGGCCACCTTGGGACCGATCCCCGTGATGCCAAGCAACAATTCGAACAAAGCCTTTTCTTCGTCGCGAAGAAAACCGAAGATCTGAAAACTGTCCTCGCGTATATGGCAATACGTGAGCAGCGTCGCCTCGGCATGCGCGGTCAGGCGCCGGTGCACGCCCGCCGGCACCTGCACATCAAACCCCACGCCACCGACATCCAGCGCAACGCGGTTGAGGCTCTTCTGCGCGACTACCCCTTTGAGGAAAGCAAACATAGCGCCATGGTATCCGCGCACCTCCGCGCGATCAACTTGCGCGCATTCTACTACTCAGTGCACGGTTTTTGGATTTGACCCTTTTCCCGTTAGTGCGTCTTGAGCGAGCAGCTGGAAAAGAAAAAGACATCGGGAACCCTTGGCTATTCTTGGAGGTGCTAACCAAAAACCAAGAGCGAAAGGAATCCCCCCGGATGGGCAGCCGCGGCGACTGATTTACGCAGCGCGCAGGGGCAGACCCCCGTGTCTGCCCTTCTTTAACGCGGCCAAGGGGGCTATCCGGATGGGCAGACACAGGGGTCTGCCTCGACAACCGGAGGGCGAACGCCAGGGGATGGGCGGATGCGCCCCCAAAAGCCTATTCGTAGCATTCCCAGCGGCGCAGGCCGACCCGGGAAAGGTAGGTCGGGATCACCTGAAACAGCGGGTCGATGCCGGGCACCGCCTCGATGAACTTGCGTTTATGTTCGCCTTCCGCGTCGCACAGGATGGTGAGCGAGCCGCCGTCGCCGCCGGCCCCGTTGACTTTCCAACCCACGGCACCGTAGCGGCGGGCCGCCTCGATGACCGACCGGGCTTCCTGCGACACCAGCTTGGGGTGCAGCGCGGCCTGGGCCTCGGTATTGCGGATCATCGCGGCGCCGAGCGCATCGAAGTCGCCCGCATACATGGCGTTTTTGCCGGCGACCGCGGCCTGGCGCAAGGGCTCGAGAACTGATTTATCGGCGTTTTTGGTTTCCAGACGCTGGATGACATGACCGTGTACCTCGCTGGAAGAGCGGGTGCGACCGAGATACACGAGCACGAGGCGCCGTTCGAGTTCCCACCAGATAGCGTTGGGGACGTGGATGTTGGAGACGCTGGCCAGCGGATATTGATACATCTCGATGAAACAGATGCCGCCATGGGCGGAGCAGATCTGATCCTGGATGCCGCACTGCAGGCCGAGTTTTTCTGTTTCGACGCGGTGGGCGAGCCGGGCGATTTCGTGCGGGGTCCGGCGCCCTGGCGTGAGAAGGTCGAGGGCGCCGAGCAGCGCGGTGGTGATGGCCGCGGAGGTGCCGGTGGAACAACCGCCAGGCGCGCGTGAATACAGATTGACCTCGAAACTGAGGTGGTCGGGCAGGTCCATGATGTCGATGGATGCCTCGAGCAGGGGATGGCGATCGTAGGCGATCTTGTGCGGGTCGATGGCGTAGCGCATGTCGTAGTTTTCGGCATGGATGACGATGCGCGGGGCATCGGACGGCGTCTCGCGCACATAGATCTGGACCTCGGCATACGGATACACGCCGATGTTGAATACCGCGCCGGTCTCGGCGAACCAGGTATCGGTCCATCCCCCCAGATCACAAATGCGGATGGGCGCCATCGCGTTGATGACACGTCGTGGAGTCTTCATGGGGTCCATTCCTGCCGTGAAGGTTTGCTGCTTGCCTCAAGAAGCTTAGCGCATCGGCGCCTGTTGGACAACCAGCACGCCGGCCCGGCACGCTGCCTCGAATCAAATGGACGCGGCGCCGGATTCGCGGTATATTATACAGTGCGCAGCCCTACGGGGAGTTCAACGGGCTGCAGAGGCCGCCGAGCGCGGGCATATTTTGTCCCGGCGGCCAGACCAAGCACGCGCCGAACAGGCTGGAGGGAACCGTGGAATCTGAAAGCAGAACGCGCAAGCGTCGCACCACTCATCAAGTGGTCACCGTGTTGCTGGTGTTTCTCATGGGCGTGGCACTCGGCTGGGTGCTTCGGGGAAGTCCCGAGCAGCCGGGGGACGCACCATTGCCTGTCGAATTAGTGGCCGTGCCCGACGAGCCGTCCGTTCCGGAAGCCGCGCCGGTCGACGATGCGCCACCACCCGAAACCTGGATTCCGGAGGTGGCGCAGGTGCTGGACGCGGCAGCCGAATCAGACGAGATCCCCATCCCACAGCCCCTGGAAGACGAGCCGCCCGCAGAAGCCGCCGAGGAGGAAATGCCGCCAACCTCGCCACCGATGATCTTCGAAGATGTGTGGCCGGCCCGGCATCTCTTCATTGCCATCAGCGGAGGAACACTCAACAACGCCACCAAAACACTCCTGTCCGATCTGAAACCGGGCGGCGTGGTATTGCTCGATGGCAACATCGAAAACCGAAATCAGACGATAAAGCTGGTGTCGAGCATTAAAGAAGCCGTAGGACTGGGCAAAGAGATCTACGATTTGCCCCTGATCGCCGTCGAGCAAGAGGGCGGCATATTCAACCGGCTGAATCTGGAATCGGCGCCGGGTGCGCCCGAGCTTGGCGCCAAACGCGACCCCCAGGCTGCGAATACCGTGGGCCTGAATTTCGGCAAAGCCTGCAAAGATCGAGGCATCGCGGTGCTGCTGGCGCCGGTGCTCGATGTGGTCCTGCCCGGCGCGCCGGACGTGATCAAGGCACGCAGCTTCGGCAAGGATCGGGACGTGGTGCAGGCGCTCGGCCTTGCCTTTGCCGACGGCGCGATGCAATCGGGTGTCTTCCCGGTCGGGAAGCACTACCCCGGCCACGGCGCCGCGAAACTCGAAGCGCAGACCACGCTGGCGGTGATCGACTTGAACGAGAGCCACGACCTCGCAAAAGTGCTGTACCCCTTCGCACAAGCCGTGGTGGCGGGCGTGCCGGGGATACTTGTGGGGCATATCGCGGTACCGCGCCTTGACATGAATGAGCCGCAGCGGCCGGCGTCCTTGTCGCCGGTGTTGGTACGCGAGATCTTGCGTGAGCGCTGGACCTTCAAAGGCGTGATTTTGAGTGATGATATCGCGCTGGCCGCGTCGGCCACCGGCGGAGATGCCGGGAAAGCCGCGGTACTGGCGCTGGCCGCGGGATGTGACGCGCTGATCCTCGCGGATCCTTCGCCGGAGCGCATCCGTGGAATATGCGATACCATCGAGACCGCGGTCAATGACGGCACGTTGGCCCGGGAAAATCTCAATGAAAGCAAGCGCCGTCTGGAAGCCATGCAGACCTGGTTGAAGACGCCGAAGAGCCTGCCGGGCGGGGTGCCCAAACTCGCCCCGGAAAGCTCGACCCCCGTCGAAGTGGCGGCCGAAGCCGCGCCCGAACCCGCAAAACCCGCTGAAGCCGCCCCAAAAGCGCCTGAACAAGCAGAACCGGCTCCCGAAACGCCAAAACCGGCCGAAACTGCAGCGGAAACACCGAAACCGGCCGAGGTCACGCCACCTGAGGCGGCGCCAGAACCCCCAAAACCGGCCGAAACTGCCCCAGAGCCCCCAAAACCGGCCGATCCTGCGCCAGAAACGCCTGAACAAGTAGAACCCGCGCCAAAACCGGCCGATCCTGCGCCAGAAACGCCGAGACCGGCCGATCCTGCGCCAGAAACGCCGAGACCGGCCGATCCTGCGCCAGAAACGCCTGAACAGGCCGAACCGGCTCCAGAACCCCCAAAACCGGTCGAAACTGCGCCAGAACCGCCGAGAGCGGCCGATCCTGCCCCAGAACCCCCAAAACCGGCCGAACCGGCTCCCGAAGCGCCGCCTGCTGAAGCCGCGTCGAGTGGGGGGGCCGCCACGCACCACGAGGTTCAGCCAGGGGACACGTTGACGCGGCTATCGCTGCGGTATGGCGTCTCCATCGACGAACTGAAGGGATGGAACAATCTGGACGGGGATACGATTCAGCTCGGGCAGAAATTGCGCGTGAGTCCTTCCCGATGAGCGCAGCGCAGGCGTGCCGCTTAATGCCTTGTTGATGAAAGGGCAGGCCGGGTCCTCAGCGCGATCTGCCTCCAGGAGACGCCATCAGGGGCCGTCCGCCGCCGCGCCCGCGTCCGCCGCCACCAAAAAACGTGAACGGGCCGCTGAAAAATGGGCCTCGCTGTGCTTCTTTGTAGGCGCCGATGATGCCATCTTGTTGCGCTCTGCCTGAGACGCCCTGGCGCGCGAGGGCGTCGCGCAGGACCTGATCTTGCTGTTCCTCGACCATGCTCCGCAAGGTGTCCCCGTTTTGCCGCATGGTCTCAAAGATGGCCTGGCGTTCCTCGTCGGACTGGGCGTCGCGCAGGAGTTGGCGCTGTTCCATGAGACTCTGCGAGTACTCGCTGATGGACGCGAGCCGTGCTTTTTCGGCGGGATCGGTGCTGGCCTCGATCTCGTTCGAGAAAAAGTCATTCATACGCGTGCGGTAATCATCCGCATAGCTGCGCCGTCGATCTTCGCGTTGTTCGCGGCCTTCTTCGGGTGGCCGCCGCGTGCCTCTGAATCGTTCGCCCGAGCGATCGCCGGAGCGATCGCCAAACCGGCCCTGCTGCCGCCCGGATTCGTCCGCCTCATCAAGTGCCTGGGCCAGCTGCGCGAACAATTCGGCACTGTCGAAGTCGTCCAGTTCCAGCTCCATTGCATCCGCCGGGGCCTCCACGGGAGGCTGGGAACGCGCCAGTTCGAATTCCTGGCGCAAGCGGCCCAGCTCGGTCTCACGTTCGGCCAGATCGCTCTGCAGAGCCTGAACCCTGCCCTGCAGATCCGAGCCATCGCCCCGAACTTTTTCCAGTTCGTCCTGGAGGGCGTTTACTCTCCCCATTCCGAACCAGAAACCCGCACCCAATCCCACGAGCAGAGCTACAACGCTCGCTATTGCTGCTTTCATTGTGCGCCTCCTTCGAATAGTCCAGTTCGAAGATTTCCCATTATCGTTGCATGGAATCGAAAGAGAGTCAAGCATGCATTGCGCCCCACATTGAAGTCCTGCGTGCACGCAAAGCGATTTTTCGTTTTTGCGAGAAGAATTCATTGGGAGTCCGGCATCCGAGGCATTTTTTGGCCGGTTGTTTACCCCATCGACAATCTCCTGCAGTTTTTCGAATGTAGAGGCAGACCCCTATGCCTGCCCATCCGGAATTTGTGGGCAACCCCCACGCGCGCTGAGTAACTCAGGATGTACCCGGCAAACCCGACGCGGACGCGGTCCGGTGTAGGGGCAGACCCCTGTGTCTGCCCATCCGGATAGCACGCGCGGCTGCCTTGTTCGACAGAAATTAGATCTTTGCGCGCTCCCTTGAGGGTTGATGGGGGCAGGACATCGGGATTCCTTTCGCGCTTGGTTGATTGCTGCCTCCAAGAATACTGAAGGGGTCGCGGTGTCTTCTTCCTTTTCACCTCCTCGCTCAAGACGCACCCACAGGAAAGGAGCTAAACCCAAAAACGGTGCACTTAGTATTTGCATGACCGCCAGAGCTGCGAACAACTGGATTCCTGCGCATTGAATATGGCAAAATTCGCAATTACCTGATAACCAGTGCAGAACGCGCGTCGCGGGGGTGGAAATGCCTTCGCGGCGCGTGGTGTTACGGGAAAAATACTGCGCCGTGTGGAGCGGCGCGGATGATCGCCGGAGCACGGGGAATGGTATGACCGAGACCTTTTGCGGCGTGGACTTTGGCACGACGAATTCGAGCGTAGCGCTGGCTAATAGCCAACAAGTGCGGGTGCTTGAACTCGATCAGGCCAACGACAACGTGACTTCGCTGCCTTCGTTGCTGTACATCACGCGGGAAGGCGCGCGGATCGTCGGGCGAAGTGCGGCCGATGCCTTCATCGAGCGGAATGTCAACCGGGAGGTCGTGCTCCGACAGGTCGATCTGGGGATCAGCATCGAAGGCTACGTGGCGTCCGAACCGGACAAGTCGGAGGCGTACCGCCCCGGCGCCGAACCCGACCAGCGGCGTGAGGCCGTGCGCGCCCAGGCCACGGTCGAGGTCAATTCGCCCGGGCGGCTGTTTCAGTCGCTGAAAAGCTCCCTGCGCTTTGACGGCTTTCGCAGCACCGAGGTCTTCGGTGAGCATTTCCAGATCGAAGAGCTGACGGCCATGATCCTCGCGCCCATGCGTGAAGCCGCCGAACGAGCCGCCGGCATCTCCGTCCAGCGTGCCGTCTTCGGCCGCCCGGTACGCTTTTCCCACCGACCGGCCGAGGATCGCCTCGCAGAAGAACGCCTTCGCCGGGCGGCGCAGATCGCGGGGTTCCAGGACGTGGTGTTCTTCTACGAGCCGGTAGCCGCATGCGTGGAATACGCCGTAGCCACCGACCGCCGGCAGCGACTGATGGTGGTGGATATCGGGGGCGGCACCTGCGATGTGTGCATTATGGAATTTGGCGGCGCAGCGGGCGAAGCCCAGCGCCTCGCCAACAGCCGCATCCTCAGCGTGGCGGGCGTCCCCACCGCCGGCGACGCAGTCGATCGCGACCTCATCCGCGCGAGACTCTATCCGAGTTTCGGGTGCAGGGCCCGCTACGGCCCCGCACAGCTGCCCATGCCCCAGTACCTGTTCAAACATATCGCGGACTGGCAGAACCTCTACAAGCTCAATACCGAGGACATCATCAACTGGCTCATTGCCGCCGAGGCGAGTTCCGATCAACCTCAGTGCCTGCGCGCACTGCGGTATCTCATCCAAAACAACTACGGATACCCCGTGCGGCGGATTGTCGAGGCCGCCAAAAAACGGCTCAGTTTCGAGATCGAAGCACTGATCGACATTCATCACGGGCCGATCGCCATTTCCGAGCGGGTCAGTCGCGGCGAATTCAACGAGATCATCGAGGAAACGCTCGAGGAAATGATGAGTTGTGTCGAAGAAGCCGAACGTGCGGCCCAGTTGCGGCCGGAGCAGATCGATCTGGTCCTGACCACCGGCGGCACGAGCCTTACCCCCGCCGTTCGGCACATGCTCGAAGCGCGTTATGGCGCGGACCGCATCCGCCGGCGTGACACGTTTTCGAGCGTCGCCACGGGCCTGGCCATCGTCGCACGGTATTCCTGAGACGGCATACCAGGAACGGCTCGAGACCCTCGAAAACGAGGACGATCTGAAATGCCGGAACGGGTTCACACCGAGCCGGCTGATCTTAATCAGCGACCGAAGTCGCACGGACGTACAGGAGAAGCAATATCATGCGGATTGTAGTGCTCGATGGGTATACCTTGAATCCTGGCGACAACCCCTGGGACGACGTAGCCGCCCTGGGCGAGTTGACCGTTTACGAGCGCACGCCTGCGGAGCAGATCATCGAGCACGCCAAAGAGGCCGAGGTCATTCTTACCAACAAGACGCCGCTTTCAGCCCAGACCCTGGAACAACTCCCGAAGCTCCGCTTTGTCTCCGTGCTCGCCACGGGCTACAACATCGTTGATGTGGCCGCCGCGCGCGCACGGAATATCCCCGTGTCCAATGTGCCGGTTTACGGCACCAATGCGGTGGCGCAATTCGTTTTTGCGCTGACCCTGGAGCTGTGTCATCACGTGGCCGAACACAGTGCCGGCGTGAAAGCAGGGGAATGGAGCCGCAGCCCCGATTTCTGTTATTGGAATACGCCGCTCATCGAGCTGGCAGGAAAACGCATGGGCATTGTGGGGTTCGGACGCATCGGCCGACGCGTGGGCGAACTCGCGCACGCATTCGGCATGGAGGTGCTGGCCAGTGACGTGCAACCCAGCAACGACCCGCCCTATGCCCCCTTTACGTGGTGCAGCATCGACGACCTGTTTGCCCGAGCCGATTTCGTCACCCTCCATTGCCCTCAGACCGCCGACAACGCCCGATTCGTCAACGCGGCCCTGCTTCAACGCATGCAGCGGCATGCCTTCTTCATCAATACGGCCCGGGGTGGGCTGGTCGATGAGGCGGATTTGGCCGATGCGCTCCATCGCGGCCTCATCGCCGGAGCCGCCGTCGACGTGGTCTCCTCGGAGCCCATCGCCGCGGACAACCCCTTGCTTACCGCGCCACATTGCCTTATCACTCCGCACATCGCCTGGGCCGCCCTGGCGGCCCGGCAACGACTCATGCGCACCACGGCCGAGAATATCGCCGCTTTTCTCGCCGGCGCTCCCGTTAATGTCGTTAACTGAGCTTTTCCGGAAGAACAGCTCTCGACAGAGCCAATACCATCACTTTTGCGGGGCGCCGTTGTCTTCGATGGCAGGATTTCCGTCAATTCATGAGGCGTCGGGGATGTAAGGCGCAAACCCATCAGCTCCACCCCCACTCACCTTGAAATGTATCCAAAATTCAATTCGTTTTAGACAGATAGTGTGGTAGTCTTTGTCTGCATTTGAGGGGCGCCCGGTGGACACTTGGAGCTGGCCTGAGAGGGCTGTGGCTCAAAGAAAGGGGTATGCGATGACGAGAATGACATGGATGGCGTGTCTGGCAGCACTATTCGCGGTTTCTGCACCGGCATCGGGCGCCATTTGGCTGGTCAATGTGGAAAATGTATCGGGGATCGAGGATGGGAGCACCTGGGACACGGCATTCACGGACATCCAGAGCGCGGTGGACGCGGCAAGTCTGGCAGGCGGCGGCCAGGTGTGGGTGGCCGAAGGCGTGTATACCAGCGAGGCCGACCAAGTGGTGGCCCTGGCCGCCGATGTGGAGGTCTATGGCGGGTTTGCCGGCACCGAGAGCGCGGACCAGTTTGATGCGCGCAACCACCTGCTCCATGTGACAGTCATTGACGGCCAGGGTGTGCGCCGCGGAGTCGAGGGGGCAGATGACGCCCGTATCGATGGCTTTCTGATCAGGCGCTGCGTACCCACGACCACGGACTGGGGCGGAGGGATGCAATGCCAGAACACCAGTCCCACCATCTCAAATTGCACGTTTCAGGCAAATTCGGCGAATAAGGGCGGCGGCCTGGCCCTGTCGAACTCTTCCGCAAAGGTGAAGGAGTGCCGATTTTTCGCGAATACTGCTTCAGATTCGGGGGCAGGCTTGTTCGCATCGAGCAGCACCGGCACGGTGGCGCAATGCCTTTTCGTGGGCAACATGGCCTCATCGGAAGGCGGCGCCATATGGGGTTCCGGCAGCTCGACCAATCTGCTGTTCAGCGACTGCACGTTTGCCAGCAACAAAGTGACCACCGGCGCCTCCACCAAAGGCGGGGCAGTCGCAATGACGGGACGATCAAACGCCACCTTTTCCGGGTGCCGGTTTATTGGCAATCAGGCTGCGGACGGCGGTGGACTCTTTTCCGAAGACGGACACATGACCGCCGTAAATTGTGTGCTCATGCACAATGTCGGAGACTATGGCGGCGCAGTGCACAAATGGGGCGACGGCAACATGTTCTTGACGAACTGTACCGTTTACCGAAACTGGGGGGAGAGCAGTATCTACCTCGGCGCCGACTTCTTCCGAATGACCAACTGTATTGTCTGGGGGAAACGGTATTATGCCACAGAGCCGAATGAGATCATCGTCACCGGTTACTGGGGATCACGATCCTTGACGTACAACTGCGTTGAGGGCGGTCTGGCTGGTGAGGGAAACATCGACGAAAATCCCTTATTTCTCCCGTACTACTCCACCATCGCCGATGAACTCTCGTACAATCCGGCCACTTTCACCTCGACAGCGACCTGGGGATGGGCCACGCTTCAGCCCGGCACCCTGGCCGGACAAGTAATGGAACTCGAGGGGGAGGATCAAGGGGGTGGCCAAGTGGTCAGAGGCTACCTGATCCTGGCAAACGATGCCAATTCAATTACGGTCTGGGGGGATGCGACCGAGGGCGGGACATTCACTGCGCCTATCTCATTCACAGCGTTTGACTGGCGCGTGTACGATACGTCGCCCTGTATTGACGCCGGCCGTGACACCAGTGACCCCGCCTATGGATCCGTCACGACCGACATCGACGGCGTCGCCCGGGGCCAGGATGGCCGTGGCGACGGCCCGACCGGCCCCCCGCCGCCGGGAGACGGCTCGGATTACGACATGGGCGCCAGCGAACTCATCCCGACACCTGATCTGGCGGTCATTGACATCTCGTTCGATCCGCCGGCGCCTCAGCCGGACCAGGAGTTCACGATAGTAGTGACGGTCATGAATCTTGGCTTTAACGATGCCGAACCGTCCGTGCTTTCCATTGAAATGACGGGTGATGATGCACCACTGACGTATCCCGTGCGGGCCTTGGGCGCGCGGGAAAGCTATGTGGTGGAGCGGAAGGTCACCCTGCCTGAAGGCGACGGGTACGCCGTAACCGCCATTGCCGACTGCGAAGGCGATGTCCCCGCCGACCCGAATCCAGACAATAACACGATGACGCGCCTGTTTGATGTGCATCCGTCTGCCTGGCACGTGTGCGACATCAATCGCAGCGGAGATGTGGACGCGGTCGACGTGCAACTGGTGATCAACGCGGCGCTCGGCCTGGACATTGGCGGTCTCGATGCCGACGTGGATGGGCAAAATGGCGTGAATGCCATCGATGTGCAACTGGTGATCAACGCCGCTCTCGGCATCCTGTAGCCCGAACCCGAACGAACACCGCCTCCTCACTCCGGTGGGGAGGCGGATTTTTTTTGAGGCCCGTCCGGCGCGTCACGGTAAAACTCTGCTTCGCGATCGGAGAGATCGCCGCGCTCGATCATCTTCCGGACTCGATCGATATCGAGGTCGCGGGGGCGGCCCGCCCCGTCGGATGCCGCCGGGAGCGCAGACGGCAGCGCGGTATCGGTATGCGACAGGGTGGCGACCACGAACAGCGCCGCGGCCACGGCCACACAAACCAGAAACAGGGCGTCAGCGGTTTTCATGGCGGCACCTGTCACAGCAAATGCAGTCGAATTCGGTCCCGGCGCGCACGCCCAGGGGGCAGTTCGCGGGCTCGACGGGAGGCCGGAGCCGCCGGAACACCTGGAGGCCGTTACACAGCGACAGGAAGGCCCCGGCAGGACACAGATTCCGGCACCAGAAGCGGCGAAATACCAGGGAAAGCGCCAAAGCCCCGAGACCCACGCAAAACACGAATCGGCCCGGCATGCCGCTGAATAGGCTGATCAGCGGGTCGGCCTGCAGTACGGCGCCGTCGCGATGCACGGCATAAAGCAGCGCGAGCAGGAAAAGCAGGAGGTATTTGACCCCCCGAGCGTAGCGCCAGACCCCTTTGGACGTCTCGACGACCAGAACTCCGCGGGTCACCTCTTCCATAGCCTCTTGCGCCGCTCCGAACGGGCACAGATAGCCGCAATAAAAGTTACCGAAGAGAAGCGTGAGCAAAGGGAGCGCCAGAACCAGAAATACCGGCGCGGACAGCGTCCAGGGAGGCAGGGTTCCCGTAACGAGGCTCGCCGCCTGCAGGGTGGCATACTGGACGTTGAAGTACCAGCCGCAGACGAGCAGCGCGAACGCAAGGATGATCCGGCGCACCCAGGGCGTGGGCCGGCGGCGCGCGAACATGGCGGCCAAAGATAATCCAACGAGCCAGGCCAGGCCGGCCCATTCGCGGGTGCTCCGCCTGCCCGGAGTTATCGGGGCCATTGATTTGCCGAGCACCTCGCTCGCAAACCGATGGCCGGCCTGTTCGAACGCGGCCATGAGCGCGTTGCAGGTCAGCGTGGCACCGCTCAGCGCGTCGACCTGCGCAAAGGGCTGCGCCTCGAAGATATTCTTGCCGATCAATTTCTCGCGCCAGGACTGCACAAAATCGAGGTACACCGGAGTCTCCAGAGAGTGCAGGATGCGGTAATCGCGTACGATGCCCGCCGAATCGGCGGAAATTCCCAGCACCAGCGGACCACCGTACCCGTACACGTCGTCCGCGAGCGTGTCTGTGGCGAACAGATACCCTGCCGTCTCGCCCTCAGGCCCGGTTTCTTTGAAATACGTGAAGGCGGCGCCATCCTGAAGCGTGGTGGATACGGACTCGAGCGAGACACCCGATCCGGCCAGAGACTGCACTTCGTCGAGCAATGGGGCCGACTTCTGGGAAGCTCCGGATACGGAGAGTATGTTGGACGCAGCGAGCGCCAGGGCCGCTGAAGTCGCCAATATATAGGCGGCCGGCCGGACCGCCCGATCGAATCCATCGCCCGCCACGGGACGCACCCGCTGTGCGCGGCGGCCCAGCAGCAACGTGGGAACATTCAGCGCGAGGAAGCCTGCAAGCAGGATCAATGTGCGGGACGTACCAAAAAACGGCAGGAAGAGCAGTCCGGTGAGGGCAGCCCCCGCGGCGCCGCCAAGATGGTCGAAGGCTTCAAGCCGCGCGCCGGAAGCATCCGGCGGCTGGCCGGCATCGGCCAGACGCAGCGCTCCTGCCGGGAAATAGGCCCCCGTGAGCATTCCGCACAGGAAAAATGCAGCGAGAAACAGCCACATGGACGCATCCGGTCCCATCCAGACGAGCAGGCCGAGCGCCAGGGCATGGAGCACGAGAATTCCGAGCACGAGCCCGTGAGATTCGCTGCGCCGGCGCGCCAGAATCCGGCCCACGAGCAGGCTGCCGGCCCACGCACCAAGCATCACCAGCGCAGCTATGAGGCCGATGTGCAGAAACAGGCCTCCCTGCCGCGTCTGGTAGAAAAACAGGAGGACGGTGGTCAGGGCCATACTGGCCAGGCCGGTTGTGGCGATCAGCACGTTCGTGTCCAGAACGGCGGGGAGACCCGAACCGCCGTGCCTGAGCAAAAAGACGAGCCGGCTCGCAGCGCCCGCCAACAGTGCGGCGGCCACCAGATATACCCCGTTTAAGAGCAGCGGCGGCACGGTCTCCGCGGGACGCAATCCCGCGCGCCGGAGTTCCAGGAGGATGCCGAATAGCAGCGCGCGGGGGTTGAGATCCGTATTGAGCAGCACCTCGGAAGGCACGGAAGCGCGGGCGGCCTGGTAGGCGTCAAGTTGTTGCGCAACGCGCGCTGTCCTGTAAAAATCGCGCACGCCTTCAGCGGGATACCAGGGTTGCGCGCCTTCGATGCCCTGCCAGCGGCTGGCCAGTAGCTCCGGCGCATTGATCAGGCCGTCGCCGTCGGATGCAAAGAACCAGGAAGACTCGCCCGGTTTCAACGCCGTGTTTTCGAAGGCGGTTTCGAGGGTGGTCATCATCGACAACCCGAGAAACGCGGATTCACTTGCAAGGTAATTGGCGCCGCCCGGCACCCGCGTGGCCACCACACCGTTGAGCTTCAACGCACGCTTGGCCGCAGAAAAAAACTCGGCGGTCGAATAGCGGTTGAGCACCAGCGTGGTGGTGTCGGGCAGGCTCAGGATCACCAGATCGTATTGATCGACTGCTTTCTGAAGATGGACGCGCGCGTCGCCGCCCTGCGCTTCGAGCTTCTCCGACAGGCCGTGCCCGCGTTCGCGAAGCAAGTGCGCCAGGGCGGGTGGATACGCGGGATCGGGATGAAACCACGTCACCTGCTCGATCTGCGGCAGACGGCACAGCACCGTGCACAGCGGATATACGCCCGCCCCCAGCACCAGCACGCGGCGGGCATGCGGGCATTGCGGCAGAATGGCCGCGGCGTCCTCAGCGCCCTGCGACAGCATAAACGGCGTCTCGCACACGCTGCCCCAGGCCATGACGGCGAACTGGCCGTCGTGTTCGCCGTAGAGGTATTCGGCCTGAGCGGTACTGATGTGCCCTTCGTATCCAGCGGGGATCAGGCGGCGCCACTGGCGCTGGTGCGTGTGCGTGGACCAGGTTTCGCCCGCCCCCAGGGCGACCGCCAGGGCCAGAGCGAGCACCCCTCCGGCACGCAGCAGGCCCAGACGATTGGGTTGAAACCCTGCGGCCATCAGAACGAGAGCCGACAACAAAAACACGGTTTCGCCTGAAACGCCGTTCACAAGCCACAGCGTTGCCCAGACGCCGCCTGCTGCGGCCCCCAGCGCCTCCAGCAGGTATACGCGGGCCGGGGTCAGAGCGGCATCCGATGAGCCGTTTGCCGTGCCGGCCGCCCAGCGGCAGGCCCACGTAAACAGCGCGCCCGTGAGCAGGCTGACCGAGCTGTTTGCAAGCATACAGACGGCAAGCATGAGCAGAAGCGGGAACTGTTCGTAGGGCGCTATCCCAGCGAGTTCGCGCACCTGTCCGAGCAAGCCATACTGCAGCACAAACGCGGGGAGATAAAGCAGGGCAGCGCCCCGAAACCGGCGGGTCACCATCGGGGTGAGCCGTCGCAACGCCCGGGCCAGCCAGGCGCCGGCCGTCACCCAGAGCAGCCAGGAGCAGAAAAAGACCCCGATGGCAAGCTCATTGCCCTCAAAGGCCGTCAGAAACTGGCGAAACAGGAGCGTCTGTGCCGCGATCGCGAAGAATCCAAGAGAAAATATGACCGCGGCACGGGCCGGTCTCATCCTGTGGCCTCGCCAAACACGACGGCTTCGAAAACCGTGAAGGCAGCGCCCTGGCGCCAGGCATCCGCGGGCAGTCCGGCCTTCAAGCAGAGATGATCGAGGGTGGTATCGCGATCCCAGCCCTGTTGGGGTGCAATCTGCGGCAGGAACACGGCGCGGTGGCCCGCTTTTTCAACGGTCATCCCGTGGCGGCCAATGACAATGCGCTCAGGGCTGTCGACGGGCTGAGGCGGCGTCAGGACCGAGATCTCGAATTCCAGTTCGGGGAGTTCCGCCGCGGTGACACGGGGAAACCGGTGGTCCTTGAGTCCGGCGTTGACGGCATGGGCCATGACGGCTTCGTAGAGGGGTCGTCGCGGCTCGATCTCGCCAATACATCCTCGTAGCTTGCCGTGGGCGTGTAAGGTGACGAACGCGCCCATGGTCTGCTGCATGGCGGGGCTGAGGTCGATGCCCAGCTCTTCCGGAGCAGGCATTTTTTCCTCGGCGACGTAGCGTTGCAGGGTTTCACGGGCGAGCCGGAGCAGGCCCTCCTTGTCTTCCTGCGAGAGCGGCAGGGCGGTTGCGGTGGTATCGGATGCAAGGTTTTCTCTTTTCCAGGAACCGGTAAACGCGATGCTGAGATAGCTGACCGAATTCTCGTAATCGTTGGTGATCTCGCCCGAGGTGCCGTACTGGAGCAGATGGGGTCCGGCGTCTTCAGGAAGCATGGAGAGCAGAACCAGGATGGGGCAGGTCCCACAGATGGTGGCGTCGTGGGCCTCGACCCAGGCTTCAAACGCGCCGGGCTCCTTCGATTTGATGGCTTTCCAGGCGGCCATGTCGAGACGCTCGAGGTTCTCGGGGATGTCATCTCTGAACGGCAGATACCCGTAGTTGGGACCGTAATGAGTAAAATCGCTGCTCACGATTACGAGGGTATCGTCATCCAGCAGGTCGCGGAGAATGCCCGCCATGGCGCGGGATTCGTTCAGGGTCAGCTGTCCCACCACGATGGGCACAAGCGGCACCGCGCCGAGCGCGTGTTGAATCTGCGGCACCAGGATCTGAACGCTGTGTTCGACTTCCTCGACCTGCGCGACCCGCCGAAACATGCCGTGCTGGAGCAGCAATTCGATGAACGCCGTATCGAGTTCGCTTTCGCCCAGCGGCGTGCGGTAATGCGTCGCGCCGGGCAGGCTGGCGTATCCGCGCATGGGCACGCGGTGCGAGGGGCCCAGGAGCACAATGCGCGCCGGACGCCGTTCGCTCACGGCCTTTAACCCGTACGCCGCGATGGGGCCGCTGTACTGGTAGCCCGCATGGGGCAGAATGAGTGCGCACACCTCGTCCATCGGGGCCTGTTCCGCAGCCGAGAATTGGAGATCGAGCATCTCGTTGAGCGTGGGCGGATCGGCCGGATACCATCGTCCCGCCAGGGGCGAATCAAACACGTGTTTCGGGCGTGGGGCTTGTTCGGGCATTTCGGCCTCCTGTGCCTGTGGTAGAGTTGGGCGCGACGTCTCTCTGCGTTCCTCGCGGCGCGCCATCCAGACGGCGATTGCCACCGCTGCTACGACCAGGACAACTGCAGCCCCGGCCAGGTACGGGTGTTTTGCCATGCGTCATCTCCCCGACGTCTATATCCAGGCGCGGCTAGCCGGCCCATGGGGCCGGGCGCGCGGTCTCCTCCGGCGTCAACGGGACGAAAACGCCCCGGAACTCGTCACGCTGCGGCTTCTCCGCGTAGCGCACACGGAGAAGCGGCCGTGGCGAACGACGGCTCCCCGGCCAGAGCAACGAGGCCGCCAGCAGCACCTTCACAAATCTGCGCCGTGCTACGTCCATACGCCGTGTGCCTTCGTGCCGCACGAGGGGCATGCCCCTGCGCGCAGCCGGTTTTCGATAATGGTGAACCGCTGCCGTTCAATCATCACTGCGCCGCACTGGAAACAGTACGTGTTTTCCGCCCCCGCACGGGTCACATTCCCAATATACACGTAATGCAACCCTTCCGCGCGGGCAATTTCACACGCGCGAACCAGCGTTTCCTCGGGAGTTGGCGGCAGATTTTTCATGCGATACGCGGGATGAAAGCGCGAAAAATGGAGGGGCGTCTCGCGACCCAGATGCGACACAACCCAACGACAGAGTTTTCGCAGGTCGGCCTCGGAATCGTTCAGCGTGGGGATGACCAGGTTGGTCACCTCCACCCAGATCCCGGCCGATTTTGCGCTTTCCAGCGTGTTCAGGACCGGCGCCAGACTGCCCTCGCAGAGATCCCGGTAAAATGAGTCGGACATCGCCTTGAGATCGATGTTGACCGCGTCGACGTGCGGCGCCAGGCGCTCGAAAGGCTCCCGGTTAATGTATCCTGCCGTAACCAGCGCGGTCTTGAGCCCGGCATCGTGCGCCTGCCTGCAGCCATCCAGGGTGTATTCATAAAAGACGACGGGCTCGGTGTACGTATAGGCGATGGACTGGCACGCGTGTTGCCGGGCCAGAGCGGGCACGTCGCCGGGCGCCAACTCCTTGGCGGCCAAATTTTCAGGGTTTTCCTGCGAAATCTCCCAGTTCTGGCAGTTTTTGCAATGGAGGTTGCAGCCCACGGTGGCCAGCGAGAGGATTCGGCTTCCCGGCAGCACATGAAACAAAGGCTTCTTCTCGATCGGGTCCACATGCACGGCGCAAGGCCGCCCATAGGTGACCGCGACCAGACGGCCGTCGATGTTGACGCGAATCCGGCATTCACCGCTCTGCCCCGGCGCAATGAGACAATTCTTGGGACATAATTCGCATTGAATCGTCATGGTACCGCACTCAAACGTTGGTCTCTATTGTGCGTTACCGGGGCAGAGGGGTCAAGGCGGCGACTCGCGCCATCCAGGATCTGGGCCTGTACCGGCAGCGCCGGAGCCGTTGCGCTCGCATCGAAACAGGGCGGCCAAGATGATGCCGGAGAGTAAATTTAGAGCGTTTTGAGCAAACTTCTCAAGCGGTATATCCAGGCGGACCGCTCTGCTGTTCGGTGCAGTGGGGCGGATCTTGCGCCTTCGCCAGTTACCACCGTAAGAGAAGCTCCTCGACTCAGATATCGGGAAAGATGTCAGATATCGGGAAAGATGAGATAAAAGCCCACCCACGACCACTGATTTGCACAGCGTGTAGGGAGTTGCCCGTATAATCCGGAACGCCGCCGCGGGGACTGATTTACGCAGCCGCAGGGACTGATTTACGCAGCGCGGCCACAGAGTCCACCCCTGCCCGCGGAGGATAGGTACCCTGGGAGCGCCGACGTCCTCGTCGGCACACGGTTCAGCGAGGGGCATGAGAACCCGAACTGGAGAGATTTCCGTGCGGCGCACCTGTCCCCCGGGTGGCGGGGGTGAATCGGCGGCAGCCGATTCGGGGGTGGACTTTTTCGGGAACGGATTTTGAAGCATGGACTGCGCATTCGTGACTCCGACTGCCGCAACTTTGCGCGGCCCATTTCAAGCCGGAATAACCCGCCGGTTACTGCATAAATGCCCTCATCTCAAGCGGCGGCTCTAGAGGCACAGCCCACCCGGCATCCTGCTCAACCCGCCCAGCCATGCCAGCACCGACAGGGGGTCCACAACGGGAAATGGGCGGGGCGGTAATGCTATACTGCGCAGGGAATTCCGGTTCGTGACACGGGCCCTGCAGCACTGGCAGGCCCCGAGCGAACCGGCGCGTCTTTCATGACTGCAATCCAGAATGACGAGTCAGTTCAGGCTGAGACTGCCCCGTGATTGACGGTAGGCAAGCGTGTACGTTTCGGCTGCGACAGGCAACGGCTACAGGAGTGAACACCATGAGTTTTCCGATTGATGTGAGCCAAGTACAAACCGTTGAGCCTCGACCCGGCAAAGGCGGGGCTGACCGCGAAGCGAAATGAGCAACTCGAAACCAACGTGGCCCTCGTGCGCGACACCATCGTGTTTTTCACGGCAATCGCGGGGCTCAAAGGATACGGAGGGCACACCGGCGGCGCGTACAGCATGGTGCCCGAGGTCTTGATCGGCGACGCCTTCATCCGGGGTTCGAAGGCGGTGTATCCGGCGCTGTTTGACGAAGCCGGGCACCGGGTGGCGATTCAGTACGCCATGAGCGCCTTCAACGGCGAGATCCCGTTCGAAAAGCTCTTTCACTACCGTGAATACAACGAAGGGCTTTATGGGCATCCGGAACGCGACCCGGAACTTGGCGTGAAATTCTCGTCGGGGCGGCTCGGCCACATGTGGCCGTTCGTCAACGGCGTGGCCAGGGCCAATCCCGGACAGGCCGTGCTCCTCTACGGCAGCGACGGGTCGCAGCAGGAAGGCAACGATGCCGAGGCGGCCCGCTTCGCCGTGGCCCGCGGACTCAATGTGAAGCTCCTGCTCGACGACAACAACGTGACCATCTCCGGCCACCCGCGGAATTATCTGCCCGGCTACGACCTGGCAAACACCCTCAAAGGCCACGGCCTCACGGTCGACGTGGGCGATGGCGAAGACCTCGCGGCCCTGTACAAACGCTTCCGGAAAGCCATGCTGGTCGACGGGCCCGTAGCGCTGATCAACCGCCGCGCCATGGCGCCGGGCATCCCCGCGATCGAGGGTTCGCCCAAAGGCCACGACGTGATCAAGGCCGACGCCGCCATCCAGTATCTCGACGCACGCGGCCACAGCGAGGCCGTCGCCTACCTCAACCACATCGAAAAGCCCAAGGTCTCGGTGAGTTTCAAAGGCAGTTCCACCGAATCGGTGGGCAACCGCAGCGAATTCGGCAAGATCGTCTGCGATATTCTTGCTCCCATGACGCCCGAAGAGCGCCGACAAAAGGTGTTTGTGGTTGACTCCGACCTGGAAGGCTCGTGCGGCCTGGATCATATCCACAAGAATTACCCGGAGGTTTTTGTGTCGGGAGGCGTCATGGAGCGTGGCAACTTGTCTGCCGCCGCCGGTTTTGGCTTTGATACCGGTCAACAGGGGATATTTGCGACCTTTTCGGCATTTCTCGAGATGGTGCTCTCGGAAGTGACCATGGCCCGGCTCAATCATGCCAACCTGCTCTGCCACTTCTCGCACGCGGGCGTCGACGAGATCGCCGACAACACCTGCCACTTCGGCATCAACAATTTCCTGGCCGACAGCGCCCTGCCCGAAGGCGACACCACCCGCCTCTACTTTCCGGCCGACGCCCACCAGTTTCGGAAAGCGCTCGAGACCATTTTCCATGACCCGGGCATCCGCTTCATCTTCTCCAACCGCTCGAAGCTCCCGTATATCCTCCGGGAAGACGGCTCGCACTTCTTCGGCGACGGCTACGATTTCGAGCGCGGCAAAGACGACCTGATCCGCGAAGGCAGTGCCGGGTATGTGGTGGCGTACGGTGAACTCCTCTGCCGCGCGCTCGATGCCGTCGAGCGGGCGAGGGAGCACGGGCTCAACGTCGGTTTGATCAACAAGGCGACGCTCAACGTGATCGACGAGGCCATGCTCGAGAAAGCGGGCCGGGCGCCGTTTGTGCTGGTCGTGGAAGGCCAGAACGTCAAGACCGGCCTGGGCTCGCGCTATGGCACCTGGCTGCTCGAACGCGGACTTGCCCCGAAATACGCGCATATCGGTGCGATACGTCCCGGACGCGGCGGCATAGCGGAACAGATGCCGTATCAGGGCCTGGCCTCCGATGATATCCTCGAGAAGATCCGCCAGCTCCACGGCTGAGGATCCATCTGAAATGCGGTTCGGGGCGGTCGTGCACACGGCCGCCCCGTTCATTTTTGAATGGCGCGCATTTGAATAGACAAACCCGCGACGGGTTGCTACAGTGACGCCATGAGTTCTGACATCCGGCCGGTCGAATGGAATTTCTGCCCCACCTGCGGCGCCGCGCTGACCCTGGCCAACGACGGCGAACGGCCGCGTCCCCATTGCCGTGCCTGCGCCCGTTTTTTTTACAGTAACCCCGTCCCGGCCGCATGCTGCCTGGTCGCGCACGGAGACGCGCTTCTACTGGCGCGACGGGCCGTCGAGCCGTGCATCGGCGAATGGGCATTACCGGGAGGCTTTGTCGAGCTGGGCGAAACCACGGAAGAAGCCGCCCTGCGCGAGCTGGAGGAGGAAACCGGACTCCGCGGCGCCCGTGCCCGGCTCATCGGCGCCAGTACCCAGCCCAGCAGGCTCAACGGCGCCGTAGTGGTCATGGGCTACGTGATCGAGGACTGGGAAGGCGAGCCCGTGGCCCGGTCCGACGTGCTCGAGGCGAAATTTTTCGCGCCCGGCGAGCGTCCCCCCCTCGCCTTTCTCGCCCACCAGGCGCTCGTCGCGATCTACGACGCCCTCGAAGCGCGCTGACCCCAAGCCGCTTGCATGTGGCACGAAGTTCAGGGTAGCGTATGCCGCGGTGTACGGATGGCGGGGTGCGCGTTCGCATCGAGCGGCTCATGCGCTCTGCCATACTCTAGCGCCGCGTGGTAGTTTTCTCACCGGTCCGGAGTCGCCCTGCGCCGATATGCGCCGCAAATCGCGAAGGAAAATCAATGAAACGTCTTGGTATTGCTATCCTGTGCATGGCCGCTATCGGCTGCCAGACAATCCCCCCGGAGCCTGAAATCTCGGTGCCGCCGCTCGTGCCGATTACCGATACCGCGCCGCCGTTCCGTCTGGAGGACGTGCCGTCGCCCGACCTGTCGGTACTGGCAGGCCGCCGCATCTGCATCGATCCGGGCCATGGCGGGCGCTGGCCGGGCGCGGTCGCGCCGTCCAATGGCTTGCGCGAAAGCGACGTCAACCTTCAGGTGGCATTGGCGTTACGCGATTTGCTTCGCGCCGCCGGCGCGGAAGTGCTCCTTACGCGCGAAACGGATACCGCGCTGGACGCCAGCCGCCTGACAGTGGACTTGTCCGCGCGCCCGGATCTGGCCAACCGGATGAATGCGGAGGCCTTCATCAGCATTCATCACAACGCGCATATTATCGAGGGCTCCGACAAAAATGACCTCGAGGTGTATTACAAACTCGGAGACGCAGGCCCCAGTCTCGATCTGGCCCAGTGCATGATGCGCGAGATGGCCCTGCGCATGCGCCAGGATCCCGAGCCCAAACGCCTGCTCCCGGGCAACTACAAAGTCCTGCGCGAAGCCCGCGTGCCCGCCGTGCTCATGGAGACGTCCTACATGACCAATGCCCGCAACGCGGAGTTCATGGCCACGCGCTACGGCGTGGAGAAGGAAGCCGCGGGCCTGGCTTCGGGTCTGGCCGCGTATTTTGCCATGGCGCCGGTGAGCGTGCTCAGCCAGGACCTTGTCGAACACGCGGACGGCCGCAGCCAGGCCCTGGTCTACACCCTGAGCGGCGGGCTCCCGCTGGACCGGGATACGCTCGAGCTGCGCGTCGACGGGCAGCTCGTCGACGGGCTCGCCGCTGAAAGCGGGAATACCCTGACCTGGTATCTTGACCACATTCTCGACAACGGTCCGCGCGAGATCGCTTTTTTCGCCCGGAACACGAGGGGGGCATCGCTTTCCAGCCAAACCACCATCCCGGTATCACGACCGCCCGCGTTCATCGCCGTGCGCCAATACCCGGAGGCGCCGGTACAGGCCAGCGGCATCGAGTACCTGTTCGAAGTCTACGTGACCGACCGCTTCGGCCTGCCGGTGGCTGACGGCACTTCCGTGGCGGTGAACGATACCCTGTTGAAGGTTCCCACAACGTCGGGCAGGGCACGCTGCTACTTTCTCGAAGACACGTTGCCCGCACAATTGACCATCCGAGCGGGAGAGGTCACGGAACAGGTCACGCCTCGATTCGGGCCCGAAGCCTTTCGCACGGTGCGCTTGCACGATGTCCGGACAAGCCGGCCGGTGGCCGGCGTCACGGCATTTTCAGAAGGGCGGGTCCTGGGCACGAGCAACAGCGAGGGCTGGTTGCCCCTGCCCGCCGCCACGCGAAGCCTTTCCGTGCGTAAGAACGGCTTCGATGAGATCACGGTCGCGCTGAGAGGCGGGTATGCCGCGGTGGGCCTGATCCCCACGGCCGGCGGAACGCTTCATGGTAAAACCATCGTGCTCGACGCCGCCTACGGAGGCAGCAACGCCGGCGCCGTGGGTCCCACCGGGATGCGCGCCAGCGATGCAGCGCTCGATGTCGTGCGCCGCGTGGCCACGCGCCTGCGCCAACGCGGAGCGACCGTCGTAATGGCCCGCGAGGACGACAGCGATCTATCCCTCCTGGAACGCGTTCGCCTGTCGGATGCAGCGGGCGCGAATGTGCACGTTGTGGTGGCGTTTGGCGCGGATTCCGCCACGGCGAAAGTGGTTGACCAGCGCGGCCTGCTGGTCGGAAACAATGTGCAGTTCGCGGCGCATTACCCCGGCAGCTCGGGTGGCGAACGTCTGGCGAAGACCATCGCACGCGCCCTGGGCGGCTTGCCCGTAACGACATCGGTCACGTATCTGTTGCAGCAGACAGCCTGCCCGGCGGTATGGGTGCAGCCGCAATCCATCGAAGATGCACGGGCAGAACACCTGCTCCTGCAACCGGAAACGCGCCGCAGCTTCGCGGAGGCGCTCGCCGGGGCCATCGAAAGGCATTTTAGCGCAAACAGCGTGGAATAACGGCAGAAAGAGGCCACTTGACCGGATTTTTCGGACTTTCCCCTTCTCCAGAGGGTAAAGTCTTATAGCCAAATGATTTAATCCGTAATAGTAGCTTTGATGATAAGCTTTGTATATAATTCCGTTTAAATCGAGGCGCGTGCAGATCGCTGAAACGCGCCTTTCACCAGGAATCATGGGCATTGTTGACCAGAATAGGGTGGGATTCTGGAATTTTCCGGCCATGCGGGGGTCGATTTTGACAGAGGGGCGTTGTATGGTCGGCGCGAACGGCCGCCGGACAGGCGCAAAACCACATAACCATGTCAGCCATCCGTACACCGTTATGAGGCCGGAGGCTATGTGAATGTACAGCCATCGCGTCTTCCACAGACTCATCGAATTCCACGATTTGCCTACCCTGCCGCAGGCAGTCGTCACGTTGCTGGAGGCGACCGAAGGCGGACATTTCTCGCCGGACGAAATGATGGCGCTGCTCGAAACGGATCAGGCCATCTCAGTCTGCGTGCTGGATATCGCCAACTCCAGGTATTACGGGGCACACGACGAAATGGACTCCATTCGCCGCGCCGTGACGGTGCTTGGGTTCGATGCGGTCTATCAGCTTACCCTGGCGGCGTCCGTGTTCAAGGCGTTCCTCAGCCAGCACCAGTTCACGTTGGAACCGCAAGATTTCTGGATGCACGCCTTCGGCACCGCCAAAGCGGCGCAACTCTTGTGTAAAGGACCCGTGACACTGCCGTCGCCGGAAGCGTGTTTCACGGCAGGCCTGCTGCATGATATGGGGAGGTACTTGCTGGCGTTGGTGCTTCGCAACGAATACCGTGCCGTGCTGAGCCAGGCCACGGATCAGAAGATGCCCCTTCACGAATGTGAAAAGAAGCGGTTGGGCGTAAATCACGCGGAAGTGGGGCGCTGGCTTACCGCGAAATGGCGGTTTCCCGCGCTCATCGTCGAGATCATCGGCAATATCCATCGCCCTGCCACGGCCAAAGGGAAATACGCCGAAGAAATTGCGGTAGTGCAGCTCGCGGAGACCCTGGCGCGGCAGGCGGGCTTTGGCGACGCCGGCGATTGGAAAGCGCCGGCGATCAGCGGCCTCCAATTGGAATTTTTGGGGCTGACTCCGCGTCAGGTTGAAGATCTGCTGAAGGTGCTGGAGGAAATACGCGTCGCAGCCCGCAAATTACTCAAACGCCTGAGAGCAAGGTAAAGCGCCGGGCTTCATGCGGGCGCCCGGACGCGCGTGAGCCGCCGGGCACTTTTAGCAGAGAAGAGCGATGCCGTCAGGGCGCAAACCAGATCAGGTCGCCGTGTTCGTCGCCCAAACGTACCGCAGGACCGTCTTCGGTCACGACGATCTGCGCGCGGAGTCCGCCATGCTCATCGCCGAGGCCCACGGCGGGGCCTTCCCGGTAAGCGCTCACTTCGGTACGCGTCAGGCCGGTCTCGTCATTGAGTTGCACCGCGGGCCCGTCGGGCGTGAGCACGAATTGCCCGCGGAGCGTGCCCGCCGCATCCATGGTCCGCAGCAGAGGTCCTTCATCGCCCACGACGACCTGGACGCGGTTTTTTCCGTTCTCATCGTTCAGGGAGAGCATGGGGCCGTTTCGGGTCACATTCAGCACGGCGCGAAGCTTGCCGTTTTCGTCGCCCAGGCAGAGCGAGGGTCCGCTGCGCGACACGAAAATCTGGCAGCGAGTCTTGCTGTTTTCATCGATGAGACATAAAGCTGGCCCTTCTTTCGATTTCGATACGTACAGATGCGCGCGCGCCTTGCCGTTTTCGTCGGCCAGAATGAGCCGCGAGGCGACAATTTCTCTTGGTGCGGGGCTGGCGAGTTGGGCTTCCAGCGCAGCTACACGTTCTTCGAGGGTCATGTCGATCTCCCTTGTATCTCACGGAGCCTCTGTCCCACGTGGTCAGAGGTGAAGGCGATGCCGTTTCCCCCTTCCCGCTATAGCATACCAAATCGGAACCTTTCGTGCCCCTTTCAGACCTCGCTTCGCCACGGGATTCGTCATTCCCCGGCGTAGATCGCTTCCTCGTGCCACACCTTCCACATCAGTTCGTAGCGGGCGAGGGCCAGGCCCGTAAACGCACAATTGCTGGTGGAGAACACGTAGCCGCCTCCGGGCATGCCATGCTGGATACAGTAGCGCGCGGATTGAATGACTTCTTCGTCGCTGCCCGAGGTCAGCAGGCCGCAATTGACGTTGCCGATCAGGCACACCCGATCGCCGTACTGGCGTTTGACCTCGGCGATGTCTACCCCGCCCTGGGGGTCGAGGGAATGCAGTGCGTGGGGATTGGCGTCGACCAGCTGATCGAGGATGGGCAGGATGTTGCCGTCGGTATGTTTGATGACGTAAAACCCCATCTCCCGCATCCCCGCTATGACCCGTTTGAGGTAGGGCGTGATCAGGATGGCAAAGAGGTCCGGCGGCAGGAAGGGATTGTCGTTGAAACAGTAATCCGAGCACAGGGCGAAGCCGTCGAGTCCACCGTGGGCCTTCAGACGTTCGCAGCAGGCAAGCTGCGCCTCGACACGGCGGTCGGCCTCTGCCAGGGCATCGTCCATTTTTTCATAGAACCAGGCGGCCTGCTCCATCATGTCGGCGCCCGATGGGATGGCATACGTGGGGTCGCCATGGAGCATCAGAAAGTAGGTGTCGCCCGATTTTTCACGCACGAGATCGATCAGGCGCAGTGTTTCATCCTCCGTGTCCGGATTCGGATGCAGAAAGATCGCGCTGTGCTCATATTTTTGCGCGGTTTCAATGTAGATGTCCGCCATTTCGTTGCGGTGCAGTGCGCGCTCCGATTCGCTCATCTGGTTCCATTGCTCGTAATGGCGCTGACTGGGATGAACCTTGCCCAGGGCCTCCATCGTCAGAAAGAACACCAGCTCAAAATGCGGCACCCGTCCCGGAACGGGGCGGCGCTCCAATGCGGCGATAAAACGTTCCCGCAACGTCATAGTTCGTCCTCCTGACCGGTATGGCGGACTCGATTATGGCAGATGCCGTGCACAGGTAAAAGCAGCTTGCGGCACTGCCCTCGAGCACGGTGTGGGATGCTGTTTAAAGTTTTTGGAGCCATTCGGGGCACGGCCATTTCGATGTGATATGATACCGACATGGCGGGAACCTGCAGGAGAATGCACTCATGACCGAATGGTCCGTATGGCAAACAGAGCTTCGGCATCGCGAGGAAACGATCCTATCAGCCGCGCGATCGGTATTGCTTGAGCGAGGATATTTCGGGTTGACCATGGACCGGGTCGCCGCGCTGAGTGAATGTCCGAAGGGCACGATGTACCAGCATTTCGGATGCAAGGAAGATCTGCTCATGGGGCTTGCGGTGCATTATGCGGGCGCCCGCCTGGAGATGATGGAACGCGCGGCAGCGTACCGCTGTCGGTCGCGGGAACGCGTGGTGGCGCTCGGAGAAGCGGTGGGGCTCTATACCCGGCTCAACCCGGAGAATTCACGCATTCTCCACATGGCAACGGGGATCATCCGGGAGAAAGCCTCACCACTAAGGCTGAACGAACTGATCCACATTGAGAACCGCGAGATCCGGCTGCTCTACGAGATCCTTGAGGAGGCGGTGCGGGAAGGCAGTCTGGCGCCTCAGCACGACCAGGTGCTGACGGAGATGGCATTCGGGATCTGGGCACTCGTGGACGGCGCATTCACGCTGATCGAAAGCAACAGCCCGTGGCAGGTCCTGGGTATTGGCAGCCCGTTTTCTAATTTGTTCCGCGTGTTTGGTGTTCTGGCGGACGGCTATGGCTGGCAGCCGCTGTATGCGGAGCTGGACTGGGAGGAAAGCCTGGCGCGGGCCCGAAAGGAATTGTTTACAAAAGAAGCACAGCAGCTGTATGGCAAAGACAACTGGTATGGGGACCGCGGCTGAAATCACCGAAGCACGGCTACACACGGACGGAGTTCCCCGGGGAGTTTTTCGAATGCAGATCGAGAGCGCAGTGGTTACGATGCTGGCATTGATTTTGGCGGCAGGTGCGGCCGCTGCACAGGTGGACGGCGGGACACTGCGCGCAGGCGTGGCCAAAAGCGACATCACCACCAGCGCAGAGGGGGTACGCATCAACGATCCCCTCTACGCCAAGGCGCTCGTGATGGACGATGGAACGGCGCGGCTCGCCATTGTGGCCATGGACGTGACGGCCATCGGCGGCATTGGAGAAATCGGGGATGATTTTCTCCCCGCCCTGCGGGCACGAATCGAGAACGAACTGGAGATCCCGGGCGCCCACGTGCTCGTGAATGCCTCGCATAACCATCCGCCGGTGCGCATGCTGTGTGATCCGCCCGAACAGCTGGAGCGAACCTTTGATGCAGTGCGCCGCGCCGCGGCGAACATGACGGAAGTGCGGGTGGGGGCGGGCGCCGGGCATGAAGAGCGAATATCGATGAACCGCACGCTACAATTGAAAGACGGTAAGGCCTGGACGATCCGGCACACGAACCCCAGCCCGCCCGATAACGAGGTGGCGGGCGTCGGGCCCATGGACCCGGAGATCGGGGTGCTCCGGATTGACCGGACAGACGGGCGGCCTTTTGCAGTGATCTACAATTTTGCGTGCCACCCGTACCTGACCGTGCCGCGAGGCGGGGTCACGGCGGATTTCCCCGGCTTCGCGTCGGCCGTGATTGAAGAAAACCTGGGCGACGGAGCGATGGCGCTGTTCCTGCAGGGCGCCGGCGGCGACATCACGGAGATTTTGTATAAGGATGTCCATCGTCCGAGAGATTCCGAACCGCTGGGGACCATGCTCGGATTGAGCACCTTGAAGGCGTTGCGGGACATCAAGACCGGGGCCGGGAAACTGAAAGTGATCAACGAAACGCTCGATCTGCCCCGGCGAACCGATTTCGACGAACGGGTCGCGGAACTGGAAGCAGAACAGGCGCAGCTGTTGAGATCGCTGCGCGGCACCAGCCTGAATATCAAGACTTTCGTGCCCCTGTATATCCAATACCGCCTGAACCCGGAACATCCGTCCTATTATTCGTACCGCTACCTGCAATCCGATCTGCTGGGCACGGATGAATTGTCAGAAATTGACGCACAGAACCGCGCGCACCTGGACAAATACATGCGAAATTGCCTGGCGATGGAGAAGATGGCGCGGATCCAGGACAAGATCGCCACGCTGCGCAAGCACCAGGAATTTAATCTCGCTTCGGGCGAACCGACCATCACCACGGAGGTGCAGGGCATCCGGATCGGGCAGTTCGTGCTGATCACCACGGCGACGGAGCTGGGCGTGGAAATTGGACTGAACCTGAAAGAGGCATCGCCGTTTGAATATACCTTTGTCGCGGCGTATTCCAACGGATACCTCCAGTATGGACCACCGGCAGCTGATTATCCCAAAGGGGGCTACGAAGTGACGGAATGCTTCCTGGCGCCGGAATGGCAGGCGCTCTATGAGGCAAAGGCCTTGGAAGTCCTCGGCAAACTCGAATTTTAGCGACTTCGGCCGGGTCAGGGCGCAGATGCCCCTTCTCTACCAGATCGCACCGACACGGAATCCTGACCTTTTCCGTGACAAAGACCCTGGTGGCGCGCATGATTCCAGGTGAAAAGTATGAGCTGCGCGCCCGGTAACCGAAAAGGTGCTTGCACCGCAGAGTCACAGGGGGCACAATAGGACGCTCTGGGGGTCGTTGGAACGGATCCCTGTCCCACCACGAACGAGAGGTACAGATTATGCATCGAACAAATGCACCATTTCGAATGACGCTGGGGGTGTGCCTGGCGTTGCTGCTTGGAACGGTAGCGCTGTGTGCTGCCGCGCAGAACGATCAGGGCCCGACAGAGCGGGTGGCGCCGCCCAGCGAAGGCAAAATGACGCGCCATAACGCCATGAAAGCCCGCCTGCTCGAAGGCAACGCGGATCTGCTGTTCATCGGAGACTCGATCACGCAGGGCTGGGAGGGCGCGGGAAAAGAGGTTTGGGATTTCTACTACGCCGACCGAAACGCGGTGAACCTGGGCACCTCCGGCGATCGCACGTATCACGTGTTGTGGCGCCTCGACGACCTGGATTTCAGCCAGGTATCGCCGAAACTGGCCGTGATCATGATCGGGACGAACAACCACGGGATACACTCGGCAGAGCAGATCGCCGAGGGCGTAACGGCGATCGTCCAGACCCTGCGGGAGCGGCTGCCGCAGACCAAGGTCTTGCTGCTGGGAATCTTCCCCCGAGAGACCACCCCGGACGGCCAAAACCGGCTGAAACTGGCCGCGGCAAACCAGATCCTGGCGGACTTGAACGACGGCCAAAATGTGTTTTTCCTGGATATTGGCGAGGAATTCCTGAATAACGACGGCCTGCTGCCGGAATCAGTCATGCCGGATGCGCTCCATCCGAACACGCAGGGATACTGGATCTGGGCGCGGGCCATGGAGCCGGCCGTAGCGCGCTTGCTGGGCACGATGTCGCCAGACAATCCGCCGAAAGGCTATGTCGCACTGTTTAACGGCAAAGATCTGACGGGGTGGAAGGGGCTGCTGAAAGGGCCTCTGGATAATCCTGAGGAGCGGGCGGCGCTGACGCCCGACGAGCTTGCCGCGGCGCAGGCCGAGGCCAACGAGCTGATGAACGAACACTGGAGCGTCGTGGATGGCGCCCTCAAATATGACGGTAAAGGCTCCAGCCTGTGCACGGCCCAGGATTACGCCGACTTTGAGATGATCGTGGACTGGAAAATCCCGGCCAAAGGCGACAGCGGGCTCTACCTGCGCGGCTCACCTCAAGTCCAGATTTGGGACACCGCGGAATGGCCGGAAGGATCGGGCGGCCTCTACAACAACCAGAACAACCCGAGCAAACCGCTCGTGTGTGCCGACAATCCCATCGGCGACTGGAACTCGTTCTACCTCAAGATGGTGGGGGAACGGGTGACGGTCTATCTGAACAACACGCTGGTGGTCAACAAGGTCATCATGGAGAACTTCTGGAACCGGGAGATCCCCATTTATCCCTCGGGCCAGATCGAGCTGCAGCATCACGGGTCGGATCTCTGGTTCACCAACGTCTATCTGCGGGAGATCCTCCCGGGCGAAGGATGGCGGCCACTCTTCAATGGGAAAGACTTGACCGGGTGGGAGCAGGTCGGGGGCAAAGAACAGACCTGGGGCGTCGAGGACGGCATGCTCTACACCGACGCCGGCGATGGCGGGTGGCTGTCGACGACAGAACAATTTGACGATTTTGAGCTGTCGCTGGAGTTCCGGGTGCCGGCAGACGGCAACAGCGGGGTATTCTGTCGCACACCGCGTGAAGGCAACCCCGCCTACGAAGGCTTTGAAGTGCAGGTGCTGGATGATTACGCGGAGCAGTATGCAACGCTCAAACCGTGGCAGTACACGGGTAGCGTGTATGAGCTTGCCGCGCCGTCGCGGCGCGTGACCTTGCCGGCCGGGACTTGGCAGCGCATGTTCATCCGCTGTGAAGGCCCAAACATCACGGTCTGGCTGAACGGGTTCCACATCACTGAAACGGATATGAGCCAGCACCAGGACAAAATCGAGAAACATCCGGGCGTCGCCCGGACAAACGGCTACATCGGCCTGCAGAACCACGGTTCGCGCCTCGATTACCGCAACATTCAGATTCGAGAGCTGAATAAATAGCGCGGTCTGACAATCAACGCTTAGAAAACTCCCCCGGACGCCGGTCCGGGGGAGTTTTTTGGTGTGCGCCCTGCCCTGGCGTGGGCTATCTCTGCCCAAGCAGATTGCACAGCGCGTAGGTTCCCCGGCCCATCGTGACTACGCAGCGCGTAGAGATAGACCCCCGTGTCTGCCCTTCTTAGAGGCAGCCACGGGGGCGATCCGGATGGGCAGACACAGGGGTCTGCCCCTACACCGGAACGCGGCCGCATGGGGGTTGCCGCGGTACATCCTGATTTCCGCAACCGCATGGGGGTTGTCCGTAGAATCTGGAACGCAGCCGCAGGGCCTTGGCCCAAAATTCGTGCAACAGCGCCGAACATCCCTCCCGATTAGCCCAGGCATAACGTTTCCAATACGTGTGCAATCCATTCAAAATCCGCCCTCCAGACATCGTCTTGCCTTCCAAGTTCCGGCAAGATCGCAAATGATAGGACGATACCATCCCCGCTACGATCGTAGAGGGCGCGATTCGGAGGATTTACACATCAACACGTTTCTGATAGGCTTAAGGGCATATAAGGACCTGGACACAAGAGGGACGGCATTTATTCAGGTCAGTAATGGATGTTGCCCCGGCGAATAAGGCATCGCCGACGGGGGGCAACGCCATGCGGGGGATTGACGAAGAGCAGCTCGTACAGGCGCTGAAGGAGAACGCGCGCTGCCTGCGGCGGTTTTTTCTCAACCACGGCGCCTCTACCGACGAGGTCGACGACCTCGCCCAAGACATTTTTGCAGTGGCCTGGGCAAAGCGCGAAGTCATTCTTGATGGCAAGACGCGGCACTATCTGTCGAGCGTCGCACAACGCATCCTCATGGCCCACCGCCGGAAGAAGCGGATACGAGAGCGCTAGATCAACGGCCATCGTGGCGACATCCTGCGAGCAGTTCACCCCGGCGCTTCGAATGACCCTTTCGAACCTGAAGACTCCGACGCTTATCCCACGCGGCGTCTCCGTGAACGGCTCGAAGAACTCCCCGCAATCTCCCGCGAAGTCCTTGAGCTGGTCTATCTCCGGGGTATGACCCGAAAACAGGCGGCGGAGGCGCTTGGCTGCAGCGTGAACGCAATCGTGAAGCGGGAAAAGAGGGCCTTGAGGCAGTTGAAATCCCTCATTCAGGATCGGGAAGGCGGCACATTTATAAGTGCAACAAAATGAGTGACTTAAGTGAAAACCCACCCTTTTCGTTGAAAAAGACCTGAAAAAAAGTTCAGAAAAGTAGGCGGAATTTGGCCCCCTCGCGACATATATATACGGATAGGATCGTGGAGGCGCCGCGAAAGGGTGGTTTTTTGACGGGAAAACGCATCACAAACGCAATTCGGCACATGCGGGGCCGGGGGGCGGCCTGTTCCCTGGCGCGGGAGCGGCTCTATGCGTGTGCGTGGTGCGGGCCGGAGCTTGACTTAGGCTGAATAGTCGATCCGGCAAGGAGTGAACACAAAGCACGAAAGAAGGTGTAGGCAAATGAGCTGTGCACTGATTCGTTCGACACGGCCCGTGTTCGTCGCTGCGTTTGTCTGTGTGACCTGCACCGCCCGAAATCGTATGAGTTGCGGCGTTTGTCTTGCGGCGGGAGCTTTGGCGGGGCTGATTTCACTAGCGGCGATTGCGAACGGCGAGGCGAAAGATGCCGATAAGACGGAGCTTATCTCTCTTGGCAAGATTGGGCAAGATCAAGAACTGCAAGCGAGGATAGATGAGTGTCTGGAACAGGGCGCCCATGAGGAAGCGGTGCGTATGTACGACCAAATCCTCGAAGAAATGCCGGATTATGGGATGGACGATGGTTCCATTATCACGCTCAAGTACCACCGGGCGGTGGCGCATGGATTCGAGAAGTACTCGCCAAAAAGGCGTGCTCTGTTCGAAGAAATATGGTCGGACTACGAGGATTCATCCTATCATCAGCTTTATAATATCGGGAGAATGGTTATTCTCTATTATATGCAGGCGGAGGATTATCTGGGCGCCCGGGATTTCTCAGAACGCCTGATCGCAAAGCTCGAAGAGAACTACGAGTATGTCCCCCAGGATGCACGCCAGCGCTACGGCGTTGACACGGCTTATCAGGAAGGCCTCTA
The DNA here is from genome assembly GCA_050950105.1 of Candidatus Hydrogenedentales bacterium. Classification (GTDB taxonomy): domain Bacteria; phylum Hydrogenedentota; class Hydrogenedentia; order Hydrogenedentales; family SLHB01; genus UBA2224. The sequence goes on from JBMNGZ010000003.1 coordinate 174,978, forward strand.
CTATCAAGGCAGTGCCCTTTTTAAATTGGGTCTGTATGACTCGGCAAGTGAGTCTTACGAAAAGCTGTTGCGGCTGTTTCCAGACAGCGTTGTAGGGAAAAGCGTTGCTGATGAACGGCACGAGGTCATGCATCGAGCCTCCGATGAGGAAATGAAGCGCCAGATAGGCGCACTGCTGGCGGGGACAGACGATAACAATGCGCACTCCCATGACGCACACGCAGTCCAGGGGCAGGCGGCGGCGACGGAAGAAGTGCCGAAAGGCGGGTCTGCTCGAGAACTGGACGAGGAGCCCGTGGACACAAGCCACGCACCTGCACCCGAGGGCCCCAGGACCAGCCTCGGATTGGAAAAAGGGATACTGGGATTCTTGGCTGCCCTATGCGTATGCGCCTGCGTTGCAGGAATCTTTTGGTGGCAGAGAACGTGAAGGCGGGCCTGAATAGAAGAGACCCGCTTTTCCGATTTTGAGGCCCTGGTGCGGCCCGTCTCATCGCACCGACCTCCGCTTTGGCGAAGGCCTCACCGTTGCGCGGCCTTGAAAGGCCTATTCTGCTTACAGCGAGCACACTGCTGCGACATCTTTCTTCCGGGGTCCGGCAGCGAGAAGCCCCACGACAGGCGCGGCTCCAATGCCATAAGGAGCAAGAATAGCCCAAAGAAGCGAAAGGCAGCATGCAAAATTGGGGTGTGTACTTGAATTTCCCTGAATTCCTGAAGCGCCAGATGCAGGGACGTTCCACGTGGAACATGGGGCTTTGCGGAGCGGGGGCTTTTATCGGGCCCGGATGATGTGGAGCGTGCCGCGCCGAAGCCCCAGGTCGCCCCATTCGTCAGCGATGCGTTCCACGTGGAACATCTCGGCGGCTTCTACGGGCGGCTCGGGCCATTGGCAGAGAAAGATCGCCCCTTCCCGGACCAGCTCCCGGATGCCTTTCCACACGATTCCCGGCTTTTCAACGGCCCGCGCTGTGATAAGCCATCCCGACGGATTCTCCAGCGTCACTTCCTGCGGAAAGGCTCCTGCATTGACCTTCCCGCGCTCTAACAGCCGCAGTTCGCCAAGAGCCAGCTCGAGAAAGCCGGATTTCTTGCGGGTTCGCTCGGTCAGCTGGAACACAAGCTCCGGGCAGGCAAGAGCCAGCGGAAAAGCAGGAAACCCCGCTCCGCTTCCAATATCAAACAGACTGGGACTCGGGCCACCGTACTTTTGGACTGCCGGCAGCAGGCTGAGCGAGTCGGCGGCATGCACTTCCAGTTGCCCGACGTCCCGGGAAGAGACCAGGGACGCCAGGGGGTTCCATTTCTGAATAAGCGCACAATACCCCTGCATAGCCACGTCTACTGCCTCCGGCTCGATGCTGGAGTATTGCCGCAGGAGTTGTCGGCAGGCTTGTGGGAGCTGCTTGGGTCTATCTGAACCGCGACTCTTTCTGTTTTCGTTTTTTCTCATTTTTCTTAGTTTGGGGGTTCCGGGAAGTTTTGCCGAACTTCTGTAGTTTCAAGGGGATGTGTGTTTGACAACGCTCTGCTCGTATGGTATTCTCCCGTGTTCATTCTCGGGCGATAACCGTGTGGAGACCCACCCGTGAAGTTTTTGTGTCTGATCGGGGACGGCATGGCCGATTTTCCCCTTCCTGAGCGCGGCGATCGCACGCCGCTGCAGCTGGCGTCGATCCCGGCGATGGATGCCCTGGCGGCCGAGGGCCTCTGCGGCCTGTACTGGCCCATCCCTGAAGATCTTCCTCCCGGAAGCGACATTGGCAACCTTTCCCTGTTCGGCTACAACCCCCACGAGACCTTCACAGGTCGCGCCCCACTGGAAGCGGCGAACCAGGGGATCGCGCTCGGCCCGGGCGACGTGGCCTTCCGCTGCAATCTGGTGACGCTTCAGGACGGCGTCATGAAAAGTTTCACGTCCGATCACATCTCCACCGAGGAAGCCGCTGAACTCATCGGCTTTCTCGACGCCGCCTGTCCGCGTGCCTGCAAACTCTATCCTGGCGTCAGCTACCGGCATCTTGCCGTCATCCCGGACTCCGAAGTCAAGCCCGCTGCCCTGGAACGCGCGGTCTGCACGCCCCCTCATGATATCACCGGTCAGGCTTTTGAAGCGCACCTGCCCAGTGGCCCGGCAGGCGACTACCTCCGCGAGCTGATGGCCTGGTCGCGCCCGCTTCTTGCAGATCATCCCGTAAACGCGGCCCGGCTGGCTGCGGGGCAGCTCCCTGCGACGTCGATCTGGCTCTGGGGCCAGGGACGCCCGCCCAGCATGGCGACCTACCGCGAGCGTTTCGGCATCACGGGGGCCGTCATCTCCGCCGTCGACCTCGTCAAAGGCATTGGCGTCTGCGCCGGCCTTGATGTGCTCCAGGTACCGGGCGCCACGGGATACATCGACACGAATTACGAGGGGAAGGTCGAGGCCGCCCTGCGCGCGCTGGAAACGGTCGATTTCGTCTACCTCCACGTCGAGGCGCCCGACGAATGCGCGCACGAAGGCCATATCGACAAGAAAATCAGGGCGATCGAGGATTTTGATAAACGCGTGGTGGCCCCATGCCTCGCGGCCGCCCGTTCGCGCGACGACTTGCGCGTGCTGGTTGCACCCGACCACGTAACGGCCCTCGGGACCGGCACGCATGCCGGCGGGCCGGTACCTTTCGCGCTGTGGGGCTCTGGCGTCGCCTCGAACGGCGTCCGGCAATACGACGAAGCCTCAGCGGCCGCGGGCGGCCTGGTCGTCAATCCAGGCCATCTGCTGGTTCCCGGTCTCCTGCGACCGGAACCGCTGGATGCGCATACTTTGATGGAAGCATAAGCGGCGCGCTTTCTGACGCGCCTTTCAGCAGCACAGGGAGAACGATAGCGTGGCACAACGAGTTGAGGTGTATGATGTAACCCTCCGCGATGGCGCGCAGGGACCCGGCGTAAAGTTTTCTTCCGAAGACCAGATTCGGATCGTGAAAGAGCTGGATGCCTTTGGTGTGTCCTACATTGAAGGCGGACAACCCGGCTCCAACCCGAAGGCGGCGGAGCTGTTTCAGCGGGCCAAAGACCTGGATTTGAAGCAGGCGGTGATGGCGGCGTTCGGAAGCACGCGCCACGCCCGCTACGCGGTCGAGGATGATCCTAATATCAAGGCCTTGCTCGCGGCGGACACGCCGGTCGTGACCATCTTTGCAAAATTCTCGCCAACGCACGCCACGCAGATACTCCGGGTGAGCCTCGAGGAAAACCTGCGCCTGATCGAAGAATCCGTAGCCTACCTGAAATCCGAAGGGCGCCGGGTGGTGCTGGATGCGGAGCACTTTTTTGACGGATACCTCGAAGACAACGAATACGCGCTCTCGGCGCTGGAATGCGGTTGGCAGGCCGGCGCAGAAGTCCTCGCGCTGTGCGATACGAACGGCGGCAGCCTGCCCTGGGATGTCGCTGACATTGTACAGACCGTCCGGCAACGTCTGCCGGAAGCCGCTCTCGGAATTCACACGCACAACGACAGCGGCTGCGGGGTCGCGAACACGCTCGCGGCCGTCCACGCGGGGGCCGTGCATGTGCAGGGGACGATCAACGGGTATGGCGAGCGGACTGGCAATGCGAATCTCTGCACGGTTATCGCCGATTTACAACTCAAAATGGGCCGTGAGGTCGTGTCGGACGAGCAGCTCACCCAATTGACGCAGCTGTCGCACCTGGTGGCGGAACTGGCCAACATGGCGCCGCGCGATTTCGACCCGTTTGTGGGCCGCGACGCGTTTACCCATAAGGGCGGCATGCACGCCGATGCGGTAAATAAACTGAAGGTGAGTTACGAGCATGTGTTGCCGGAATCGGTTGGAAACCGCACGCGCATCTCGGTAAGCGAGATGTCGGGGCGTTCAAGCCTGCTGCAGAAAGCCAAGGAGCTGGGGATCGACCTTGATCGCGAAGCGCCAGAGACTCGCGAGGCCCTGAAGCAAGTGAAGGAACTCGAAAACCAGGGCTACGAATTCGAAGGCGCCGACGCCTCCCTCGAGCTGCTGCTTCGCAAAGCGCTGGGCACCTACCGCACCTTCTTCACGCTGCGCGGCTTCTACACGAGCGTCCACCGCCATGACGCCGACACCCCGGCCATCTCGGAAGCCACGGTCAAAATAGAGCTGCCGGATGGCACGCCCATGCACACCGCTGCCGAGGCGGAAGGTCCGGTCGACGCCCTCAACTACGCGTTGCGTAAAGCGCTCGAAGGGATGTACCCCGAGCTGAAGGATGTGCGGCTGGACGACTACAAAGTGCGCATTCTCAACGCCCAGGCGGCCACCGCAGCCATGACCCGGGTGCTGATTGAATCCAGCGACGGCACCTCGGTCTGGAATACCGTCGGCGTATCGGGAAATATCGTCGCGGCATCCTACCGCGCGCTCGTCGACAGCATCGAGTACAAACTGTTGAACTCGCGGGGGTACCAAATCGACTGAGCCTCGCTTCCCCTCACAGTCCGCGGTTTCTGCCGCGTCCGTGAGCAACGTCATCGGAAAGACGAAGCGGCGGCATGGGATTGCTGTTTCTCACCGTCCCTGAACCGCCCTGCCCCATCTTTTTTTGGCGTGACGAACAGACCCTTCGTGCCCAGGCGGCAAGTTGCGGCAGGGCATTCGTTTCTTTATGCTCACACTACAATTGAGAAGATCTGAGCGCAACGCATGCAGGAGTATATGCCATGAAAACAAAATGGGGAGTCTGGGGTTCCGGGGGCATCGCACGGCGCCGCACGATTCCGGAAGGAATCATGACGGCAGACAATGCCGAACTGACCGTGGTATATGACGTGAACACGGAGGCGAACAACGAAGTCGCCGCCGAGTTTAACGTGCTGGCATGCGAGACCGAAGAGGCGTTTCTGGCGTCCGATTGCGACATCGTCTACGTGGCGACGCCGGCCAATACGCACTGTGCGCAGGTGCTCCGGGCCGCCGAGGCCGGGAAGCATGTGCTGTGCGAAAAGCCCCTGGGGATGGTCGTCGAAGAGGCCGAGCGCATGATCACGGCCTGCCGCAACAGTGGAGTGAAGCTCGGCACGGCCTTCATGATGCGGTTTCAGGCGCAGCACCTGGAGGCGCTTCGGCTGCTGCGCGATGGCAAGCTCGGCACGCCGGTGCTCGGCCGGGCACAACTGTCGTGCTGGTACCCGCCGCTCCCTGGCGCCTGGCGCCAGCAGCTCGACCAGAGCGGCGGCGGCAGCCTCATGGACATGGGCGGCCACTGCATCGACCTGCTGGAACTGTTCTTTGGCCGTGCCACCCGGGTGCAGTGCATGACCGGCAACCGGGTCCATGATTACCCCAGCGAGGACAGCGCCGTGGTGCTGCTCGAGTTTCAAAACGGGGCCAAAGGCATGGTCGATAATTTCTTCAACGTGCCGGACAGCAGCTCGAAGAACCGGCTCGAACTCTATGGCTCGAAAGGCAGCATCCTGGCCGACGGCACCATTGGCCAGGGTGAACTCGGCGAGATGATCGCCTATCTCGAAAGCGGCGACACCGGATACGAGGCGCAACAGACCCGCGACGCCGGCGGCGGCATCGCCATCACGCCTGAACCCGTCAACACGTACCGCGCAGAAGTGGAAGCCTTTTCGCAAGCCGTACTGCAAGGCACCGAACCGCCGGTATCCGCCGAAGACGGCCTCTGGAGCCAACATGTGCTCGCCGCGTGCTATGAATCCGCCCGAACCGGCGCCGCCGTATCGCTGTAATCCGCCGTATCCGGCTTCCCGCACGGCGCCACGGCCCCGTGCGGGCGTATTCCACCGAGGCGCATTACCGCCAAAGCCAGGTGAGGAGGCCCATTGAATGACAGGCGGTAGAATGCACGCAGCCGCACGAAGCGCCCCGGTGGCACTCACGCTCCTGGGCCTGCTGGTGTCGGGCTACCTCTTTGGCCGCACGCTGACCCTCCTGATGAGCCAGGACCCGGATGCGTTCGACGTCTGCTCGGCGGTTTTCGGGACCGGTTGCGACAAGACCCTGGTCAGCGACACTTCCTGGGTGCTGGGCATTCCCCTGGCGGGATGGGGCCTAGTCTATTATGGCGCGCTCCTTATGCTGTTCCTTATGGCTCGAGCCCTGGGCGACGAGTTCGCGCCGCAGTCGCTGACGGCCGCCCTCCTGGTTTCGGTGGCGGGAGTAGCGGGCAGCCTTGTGCTCGCGACGCTCCTGCTGGGAGGCTGGGCGCCCTTCTGCCCCTTATGCATGGTCGTACACGTGATCAACCCGTTCCTGGCCGTAGCACTCAAGGTGCGCCTTGGCTCCACCTGGGCCGGAGTGGCCAATGCTCTTGCCTCGGCGCTGCGCCCGCTTTTTCGAAAATCCGGCGGCCGGCCGCCCCAGTGGCGCTGGCAGGCGACGGGGCTGTTGACGGCGGCCCTGACCGCACTGGCATTGTATGAAGGCCTGTTTATTCTCTCCGAGCGCTGGCTATGCGAATCACGCGACGTCTTCAGTCCGCACAGGCTGTTGGCGGCCTATGCCAGCGCGCCGGAAATCGAACTGCCCGCCAGTCCGGACAAACCGCAGCGTGGACCGGAACACGCGCCGGTGGAAATGGTCGTGTTCAGCAGCTTCCATTGTCCGGCCTGCCGGCAGTTCAGCCGCGAAATGCGGGTGCTGATGGACAGCTACCCTGACGCGGTCTCGCTGGTTTTCCGGCATTTCCCGCTGGATGGGGCGTGCAACCCCAGCGTGGTCAATGAAGCCGGCGAAAGTGGCGCGTGCGAGACGGCCTGTGCGGCGGTCGCGGCTCAGCGGCAGGGGAAATTCTGGGAATTCCACGACACGCTGTTCAAAACGCATTTTCCCCCGACTCCAGATGCATTGGAAGCCATCGCGGCTGAAATCGGCCTGGATCTGGCCCGATTTAACGCGGAGCGGGCATCGGAGGAGGTACGCACGGCGGTACGTCAGGATATTGAGCAGGGCATACAACTGCAGGTCCAGAGCATCCCCACCATTTTCATGAACAGACGCAGCCTGCCCGGGATCGGCGCCCGTTCCATCGAGATCATCATTAAAGACACCCTGAAGAACGGCGCGACGCGGCACGGAACCGGATGATCCGGGTGCCGTGAGTGACGCGACAGCGGGGATCGCTTGAGCAGCCCTCCATCAAAAGGCTAAGCTGAAGTCCTGGGGAGCGCACCGGAGCGCGGCTGCGCCGGCGCAAGGATTGCCATAGAGCAACCCGGGCCTGCGGCGCAGATTCAGGACCTTTTCCGTTGATTCTGAGTTTCGGCTGCCTTCCTCATGAGATTGCCGGCGCCAGACAAAGGAGCGCGACCATGAACGTCCATTCCCTCGCGGAACTTGCGGCGGGTCATCCCGTGACCCGCTGGCTGGTGCTGGGGCCCTTCGTGGTTCAGACCAGCCCGCAGTTCGAGCGCGAGTACCTCTACGAACGCGAACGCATCCTCGATATCGACTATCTTGCGGACGATGGCGGCGAAACAGCGGTAACGCCCAAGCCGGGGCGCGTCCATCGGAACCCGGGCCTGGGCCCCGCACATTTGCGCTGGAACGCGTGGGTGGGCGCGGAACTGGACGGGGAACGCGTCGCGGGAGAGGCGATCTACGAGACGGTGCAGCGCAACTGCGTGATCTATGCCGCCACGTGTATTGAGGCCGACGCGGACACAAGCGCCCTGCTCGACGCGCAGCACTCTGGAATGAAAGCGTGGCTCAACGGCCAGCTGGTCTGCAATGAGCCGTACGGCTTTCCCAAAGGAGTGCGTTTGACCCGGCCCGGCACGCTTGTTCCGTTGAAGGCGGGCTCCAATCTCCTGTTGCTCAAGTTCCGGCCGGGATATATCGCCGACGGGATCGATTTCCAGGTGCGAGATGTGCGCTTGTCGCCGTTGCTGAGCGAACGGGGTCTGCCCATCGCCCTGGGCCGGGTTCGGGCCCTGACCCGGTTCACGGGCACGCCGGAACAGCCGCGGCAACTCATCGAAGTGACCGCGGTCAACACGTCCCGCGTGGACATACGGGCCGCGTTCACCTGTGCATCGAACGCGCCCGCTGCCGAAGACACGATCAACGCCGTCCTGCCGCCAGACCGCATTACAACGCTGCGGCTGTCGCTGCCCGCGATGCCGGAGGGAACGACCGTCGACGCAACGGTCACGGCGCGGCTCTACGGGCGAGAACTCACGACGCCGTTTCAGTACGAGGCGGCCGCAGCTCCCCAGGGAACCGGCGTCGAGATGGTGCTGACCTCATTTCATTTTGACACGACCTACCATGAAGAACAGCGCGTGTATGCGATGGGGGCGTTCGATATCGTCCGGCAGTACTGCCGCCTGCACCGCGCCGATCCGCAGTTCCGGTCGACGTTGTCGGAAGTGGACTATCTCAAGCCCTATTTTGACCTGTTTCCGGAAGATCGCGAGACCTTGATGCGGGCATTTCGCGAGAATCGCTCGAATTCCGATGCGATGTACAACCAGCCCCATGCGATGAACTGCGGCGGCGAGGCGCTGATACGCAACTTTCTCTATGGCCAGCTGTTTCACGGACGGGTCCTGGGCCGCATCTGCCACGTCTACGCTCCGGGCGACGTGTTCGGGCATCCGAACCAGCTGTCGCAGATCGCGCGGAAAGCCGGATGCCTGGGCGTAAGCTGGGACAAATACCTCTACAATTTCCCGCCCCTGTTCCAGCATCTGGCGCTGGACGGCACCTCGCTGCCGCACAAACGCGGTAACTGGGGATGGAGCGAAGCCGCGGACATGGGCTTGTCGGTCATCGTGGGTGACATCGACCAGACCCCGCCGACGGACTGGCATGAGACCCTCCTGCCCAAGGTGCAGCAGGCGACGTACCGCGACCTCTTCGACATCGTCGTGCGGCAATGCGAGGAAAGCGGCGCCTGCCTGCCCCTGACCTCGCGCGATATGTCGCTGTACCACGCGGCGACCGCCGTGTCGCGCGTCAACCTGAAAATAGCGAACCGTCTGGGTGAGAACGTGCTTCTGATGGCGGAGCGCTTCGCGACGCTCGCGGGCCTGCTGGGCGCTGTCTACCCGGACAAGGCGCTCGACAAGGCCTGGCGGCAGCTCCTCTGCGGCCACCACCACGACTCGATTACCGGCACGCACAACGAACTTTCGTACATTGACCTGATGAACTCCTACCGGGAAGCGCTGGAACTCGGTTCCGACGTGCTCGATCGCAGCCTCCACTACCTCGGTAAAGCGGTGGCGCCACGTGGGGAGGAGCAGTCGCTGGTCGTGTTCAATCCCCTGGCCTGGGAACGGACGGACGTGGTCCGTGCGCAGATCCGCGTGGGCGGGCTGAAACGGTTTGCGATCACCGACCCCCGCGGCCGGGCGGTTCCCTTCGAGGTACTCGACGCGGCGCGCAACCGGCGCGGCGGCATCACCGAAGCGCAGGTGGCGTTTGTGGCCAAAGACATGCCCTCCCTCGGCTATCGCCGGTATCAGGTGACATCCAGCGAAAAAGAGCCCAGAGAGCGCAAAACCACAGCGGGCCGCACGTCGATCGAAAACAACTTTTACCGGATCACGGTCGATCCGGCGCGCGGAGGCGGTCTGGTCAGCCTCTACGACAAACACGCGAAGCGCGAGGTGCTGCAGCAGGGCGCGCATGTGGGCAACGAACTGGCGGCCCTCCAGGAAATCGCCGATCGCGAGGAAACCCAGCACGAATTCTACACCACAGGCCTGAAACTGTTCTCGGGAGAGGTTCCGGCGTCGGTAAACGCCATCCGCGGGCCCGTCAGCGAGACGCTGCGTGTCACGTACCGGATGGGCGAGCTTTGCGGGGTGACTCAGGACATCACGCTGACCAAAGGCGTCGCCCGGATTGATTTCCAGACCATTCTGGAAGATTACCAGGGCGAAGATCACCTGTTCTGCGTGACGTTCCCCGTGGACCTGGCCGGCGCCACGCCGGTGTTCGACGAACGGTTCGGCGCAGTCAGCCGGGGCGGCAGCCGGGGCTACCTCGATTTCCGCACGCATCAGATGGCGATGTTCAGCGGCTGCGCGGTCTACGCCGCCAACAAATGGATGGACTATGGCCCCTCGGTACAGCTTAAGGCCGGGCGGAACGCTTACCCGGTGAGCATGGTCGGGTTAATCACGCCAAAAGCCAGCGAGATCACCGGTATCGCGGAGGGACTCCAGCGCGCGCTGATCCAGCGCGGCGTGACCTGTACGCCCTGGCACGACAGGGGCGGACCGCATTGGGGTTCGTACCAGGACCACATGGACGACGACCTGCTGTACACGCGGTTCCGCATCTCGCTGGGCATTCACCACAACAACCAGTATTCCAAGCACCTGCTCAACGCCCAGGGCGCCAAAACCGTCGCGGAATTCCAGCGGCAACTCAACGAAAAAGGATTCGCCTATCTGTTCACCAGCGATTCCGAGCTGGAAGACCTCTCGTGGGGGCCGATGCCGGTACTCGTCATCGAGGCAACGACGGCGAAAGACCTCGCAAACGCGTGCGACCGTCTTCTGAGCGATCTGCGTGATGCGGCGGTGCTGCGCATCCCCGGGAAGTGCGACGCGACGGGCTGGAAAGGCGTCGTCGATGACTACGGCGTGGCCCTTCTCAACGAAGGAACCTACGCAAACAGTATCGAACGGAACGGCACCCTGTGCATGATGCTGTGCCACACCTGCCGCTGGTATGGCAGCACCAGCACCTTCCCCGAAGGGTATCTGGTGCCGGAAAACAAGAATCACGTGTTTCGCTATGCGCTCTATCCCCACAGTGGCGATTGGCGCAAAGCCAACACGCAACACGCCGCGCACGAGTTCAATTTCCCCCTGCTCGCCCGGGAGGTCAAAGCGGCTGCAAAAGCCACCCTTCCACCTGAACAGGCCTTCCTGACGGTATCGCCTGCGAACGTCATTCTTGCGGCCATGAAACCGGCCGGCAACCCGGTACCCGCGTTCCAGCACAGGGCGGCCTCCAACCCGGCCGACGGCATTACCCTACGCCTCTACGACACGGAAGGCGTCGACAGCACGGCCCGGATCACCTTTGCGACCGGCATGAGCGATGCCTGGCTGGCCAATCTGCTGGAAGAAGAGTCGCGTGCCCTGCCCATTCGCGAGAACGGATTGGATGTGCCCGTAGCGCCGTTTTCAATCGAAACGGTCGGGTTCGTGCCCAATACACTCGGGCCCAAAGCGGGCCGGCGCATACTCGGAGCCCAGGCGGAGCCCGTCCAACCGGTCTGGCTGCGTTCCTGGGAGCACGACGCGGAATCTCTCCCGATGGGATACGGCGCGGTCACCTGCACCCTCGGCCGCGACCTGCGCGAAGAAGATAACGGGCAGCTGCTGCGAATCAAGGTCAACGCGGTCAACGATTTTACCGACGCGGCCATCGCGGTGACGGCAAACGTTGCCGTGCCCAAAGGCTGGCAGGCGTCGCCGGCCACCCTGGCGTTCGAACTGCCGGCCCTGGGACATAACACGAAGGAAGTGCAGATCACGCGCCCCGAACCCGATACGCCAGGGCAGGTGAAGCTCCGCTATGAATTTGACGGACAGACCTTCCAGGATGTCCTTGAGATCGGCGCGGCGTTCGAGCTGACCATGGAAGCGGCGCACGAGGGCGACACGATCGTGGTCCATCTGACGAATCCGACCTCCGAAGACATCGATGCGGAGGTGGCGCTGGTGGCGCCCCTGGAGGCCTGGCCTGCCCGGCACGTGGGCGAATATTCTCTGGTGTCGATCACACCGCGAACCCAGGGACTGACGGTCGCCTCTCAATCTACGGCAACGCTTCGGTTCAAGGTGACCCGCTCGGCCCTGAGCGAAAACACGCGCTTGCGTTCGTATTGGGCCGTGGCCAAACTGATGTCCAATGGCCGTATTACGCTGGCGCGTTGCGACCAGCGTCCGGAGCGCCGCTTGATGTACGCGCGCAAGTGGAATAGCATGTTGATAGAAAAGGCGCGCAGACGCCGGGAAAAATGATCGGCGAGATGTCGCTCGTCGGGCGCTGTCTCTCCACAGGGATTCCGGAAGAGGTCGCGTGGGATTGCGAAAGGGGAACGACAATGAAAAGCAGATACGTTGGCAGCGTCCTGATCCTGGCGTTGACGGCGGCCTGGTGTACCGGCAGCGCCTGGGCGGCCGGCTCAGGCCCGGAAGTCTCGGTATCTATCAGCGGCTCGTTGAATGACATGCTCCCGGTTCTGCAGCTGCTCCGCAACATGGGTTTCGGATTTGAGTCGCCGGACGACGCTGAGCAGCCGTTGCGACTGGAAGTGCACAGCGTAGTCACCGACGGTGACCTGATCCAAAGCGCCGCGGCCGGCGATATCCCCGGGATGGGCGAACGGGCCGAGCAGGCGGCCCTGCCGGACACGCCCGGGCTCTACCACCCCGCGGCCGACCCCGCAAGCGCAAAACCCGGCGACCCCATCACGGTGTCGGTCATGCTGGTGGACCCGGAACGGCGCGTAGATACCCTGAGCGCCCGGATCGTGGGCGCGGAAGGTGTGCTGGCTGACCTCTATAACGACGGTACCCACGGGGACGTCACGCCGAATGATGCGACCTGGACCGGCACCCTGGCCCTGCCGTCAACCCTTATTACAGGCTCGCATCTCGTTGAACTGACGGCCTACGACAACTACGGCGACCCGGTCGCCGACGAAAACGGAGAACCGATGCGACTGCGAATTCCCATTGAAATCATGAAATAAGCGTGTTCGTGCGCCGCATCCCCAAGCCTTATGAGGAGAGTCCATGATCCCGCCTAAAGCATTAGAGAAACTGAAACAACGAATTGCCCGGCTCGGCGAGTGGCGGTATGCGACAGTCGCTGAGGTGCCTCTCGAAGGCCTGGAGACCATGGAACACTTGCGCGTGCCCCCGGGTTTGAAGGGCGATACCACGTCCCGCTTCAAGCCGGCGCCGGCCGGCAGCCGCTGGGGCCAGGAATGGGGTACCGTGTGGTTTCGCGGCGAGACGCGGATTCCATCAGACTACGCCGGACGCCGCGTCTATTACCGCATGGATTCGTTCGCGGACAAACTCCTCTTCGTGAACGGCAAACCGTTCGCGGGCATGAACATTTGGCACCGCGAAGTGCTGCTGGCGGCTCAGGCAACCGGCCGCGAGCGTTTCTCGCTGCACATCGAACAATACTCGGGCCATCGTATGCCCAATCTGCAGCCCTTAGACCCCTTTGATTATTTCCATCAGTTCACGGGGGCCGACCCGGGCCAGCCCCCTCCGCTCGAACTTAAAGCCAGCGAGCTGGTCGCCGAGCGCGAGGCGGTTGCGTCGCTGTACTACGGCGCAGACGTGCTGTACCGCACGGCGCTGACCCTCGACGAGCATTCGCTGCGCCGCGCACGCATCCTCGACGACCTGAACCTCGCCCTTGACTTGATCCCGTTCCATTGGGAATCCGAAACGGAGCTGGAAGGCGCGGCAAAGGCGGCGGCGCGCCTGATTGCCCCCCTCCTCGCGCTTCAGAATGGGCCTACGACGCCCCTCGTTGGCCTTGCGGGCCATACCCACATCGACGTCGCGTGGTTGTGGCCGATCGCCGAATCCGTCCGCAAGACCGCCCGCTCGTTCACGAGCATGCTCCATCTCATGGAGCATTATCCGGAAATGCGCTTTTTACAGTCGCAACCGGCCTTGCTTGACCTGATTCAGAACGAATACCCGGATGTCATCAAGCGCATCCGAGCGGAAGTGAAGACCGGGCGCTGGGAGCCCAACGGCGGCATGTGGGTCGAGGCCGACTGCAACCTCACGAGCGGCGAGTCGCTCGTACGCCAGTTCCTGGAAGGGCGTAAAAAGACGCGCGAACTGTTCAATTACAGCAGCGACACCCTGTGGCTGCCCGATGTGTTCGGCTATTCGGCCGCCCTGCCGCAGATCCTGCGAAAATGCGGGATACTCAACTTTGTCACCAGCAAAATCAATTGGAACGATACCACGCGGTTCCCCTACGACACCTTTTGGTGGCAGGGGATCGACGGCAGCGAGATTTTCACGCATTACATCACTTGCCGCAACGGAGGCTACAACGCCGAGGTCGGCCCCGAAATATCCAAAGATTGCTGGGACCACGTGCAGCAGAAAGAGCTGCAGGACGCGACGCTGGCGTCAGTCGGTTATGGCGACGGCGGCGGCGGCGTCACCCGGGAGATGTGCGAACGCGCGCGCCGCATGGGCGATCTCGAGGGTTGCATCAAGACCTCGTTTGTGAACGTCTCGGAATTCCTCGCGCGGCTGCGTGAGCAGAAGATCAAACGGCCGCGCTGGGTCGGTGAACTGTATCTCGAAATCCACCGCGGCACCTATACGACCCAGGCCCGCACAAAACAATACAACCGCCGACTCGAATTGCTGTTGCGCGAGGTCGAGCTCTTGTCCGTCCAGGCGATGCCGCTCGGCTTGAAGTACCCGGCCAAAAAACTCGAACGCCTCTGGCGCACCTTGCTGACCCACCAGTTCCACGACATCCTCCCCGGCTCCTCGATCCGCAGGGTCTACGAAGACGCCGAGGCCGCCTATGCCTCGGTGGAAAAAGAACTGAGCCAGCTCAAACAAAAAGCCTTCAAGAGCCTGGCCGAGCATATCGACACCACCGGCACGGGCACCCCCTACCTCATCTCGAATGCCCTGTCCTGGGCCCGCGAGGGCTTCGTTTTCATCAAGTGCGGCAAAGGCCTGGTCGTCGACGACGCCGAGGGGCAGCCCGTGCCCTGTCAATGGGTCTGCGACGGCAAGACGCGTGGCCTCTCCATCGCGGTGACCATCGATGCCCTGAGCACGCTGCCCATCTACCTGCGCAAGGGCACCGACGCGCCCATGTCGCCCTTCGCCTTTTCGGAACGGGCGCTGGAAACACCGTATTACCGGGTCAAATTTGATGCGGCGGGCAAGATCACCAGCCTGATAGACCGCTCCGTGGATCGCGAGCTAGTGCAGCCCGGCGGCCGCCTGAACGATTTGTATACCGCCGAGGACTTGCCGCTGAACTGGGACGCGTGGGACATCGACCGCTATTACCGCGACACACTCACACCCCAGGACCGGATGGTTTCACGCGAAGTGGTCACCGACGGCCCCCTGTGCATCACCATCCGCTCGAAATATGAGCTGGGGCGCCGCTCCACGCTGGTGCAGGACATGACCTTTTACGCCGCCAGCCCGCGCATCGACTTCAAGACGCGGGTGGACTGGCAGGAAACGCACACCCTGCTCAAGGCCGGCTTCCCGCTTGATTTGAACGCGCCGCAATTCCGCTGCGAGATCCAGTACGGCCACGTGATTCGCAATACACACAGCAACACGCCGTTTGATCAGGCGCAATTCGAGGTATGCGCGCACAAGTGGGTCGATCTGTCCGAAGGCGACTACGGCGTCGCCCTGCTCAACGACAGCAAATACGGCCACGACACCCTCGACGGCATGCTGTCGATCACCTTGCTCAAATCGCCGGTGGCGCCCGATCCACTGGCCGATCGTGGCGAGCATACGTTCACCTACGCGCTGCTGCCGCACCTGGGCTCGTTTACCGCCGAAGAAGTGGTGCGCGAAGCCTATAACCTCAACGTCCCGCTGGCGCTCATGAAAGTGGGCCGCCGGGCCGCAGAAGCCCCGGCCTTACGATTCTGCTCGGTCTCCAATCCGAACGTGGTCATTGAGGCAGTTAAAAAAGCCGAGGACAGCAACGCCGTGATCATCCGCCTCTACGAAGCAGGCAATACGCGCGGCCAGACGACCCTGACGTTCGACCGGCGCATCAAGCAGGCCTCCGAGTGCGACCTGCTCGAAGAGGGCGACACACCCGTCAAGACGCGCCGCCGCCGCAGCATTACCCTTCCGATCGCCCCCTTCGAGATAAAGACCCTGAAGATCGTGTTCGAATAGGCTCATCCTCGGACGAGCGCCCGCGCGACGCGATCACGACTCCAGCGCCGCGGCGGAGTCCGGCGCCTCGGTAGGCTCGGGCGCTTCGGCACGGAAGGCCACAAGTAGAAATAAGGCGATGACTACGGCGCATGCCGCCGGGACCGCCCAATACTGCCGGAAACGGATGGCCTGCGTGAGCGGGTCGAGAGACCATTCGCCGAGCCGGCCGGCGCTGACATGGCCCAGAAAATAGCCGACGCCCATGATCAGGATGGTAAACAGCTGTTGCGCGCCGGCGCGGGCCTCCCGGGAGCTGTGTTCGTCGATATAGATATACGAGGCGGTGAAAAAGAAGGCGTAACAGAAACCGTGCGCCGCGATGACCGCTACGACGAGCGGAAACGGCGAACCAATGCTGAAGACCGTGAACCGCGCGGCCTGCGCGGCGAGGGCAATCAGCAGCACCCGTTTTGTGCCGAGACGGACCAGGGCGCGACCCAGCAGCCCCAGCATCAAGACTTCGGCAAGCTGCCCGATACTCATCAGCGGCATGATGTGGTTTTCCGCGGCGCCCAGGCTTTTGAGGAAAGGCGCCATGCCGAAATAGTAGTGTTGGTGGATGGCGCTGGTGCACAGCGTCGCAAGGCATAAGACCATCACGCTGGGCCGGGTAAATACCCGGAGCGCCTCCCACGGCATCAAACGGCTCGGTGCGCCCTGGGCTCGGTCCTCGCGCGGAAGAAAGAGGCTGAAAACCGCCAGGCCCAGATGCAGGAGCGCACAGAGACGCAGCGCATCCACCAGGCGCGGATCAGGCTCGCCGGCAGGCGCCCCTTTCAACCAGAACAGGCCGAAAGTCCAGGCAATAAACACCCAGCCGGCCGTGCCCCACATGCGGATGCTGCCAAAATCGCGCCTGGCGTCGCGGACTCGATGCAGCACGACCGTATTGGACAGGCCGTGGGTCGGCAGGAACAACAGGCCATAGACGAAATACAGCACGTAGACCGGCCAGAAGGCGCGCGACGCCGAAAGCACCCCGATGACCGCACCCGCCAGGCCATGGCATGCGGCGAGCAGGAGCCGCGCGGAAATGAAGCGATCCACAACGTAGGTGGCCAGAAACGGCGCCACGATGGCTCCAATGGCCACGACTGCAAGGATCTGACCGGTCTGACCGGGCGGGAAACCCAGGTTATTCATCAGATACAGGCTCATGATCGGATTGATGCACGCCGGAATGGCGTACTGCAGGAACATCATCGCCGAGAGCTTGAAAAACAAGGTACGAGACAATACATCTCTCCCGAAGCCGGGCAGGCCGCGAAACCGCCGTCGGAACCTCTCCATGCGCGTTCAGAGGAGGGATCGCTGAAAACGCGCTCCGCGGCGCGACTGCGCGTTCCCGCGCTGGAACACGGGGACCGCACGGGGCCTCGCCGGGCGCTTTACTGAGGTTCTCTCTCGAGGGCCTCTTCATAGGTCCTGGACACCAGAGCTTTGTGGCCCAGGGCCTCCTGCAGCGGGTCGTCCTCCGGAGCGCAGTACCCCAGGTGCAGATGGCGGCGCCAACCTTCCGCGTAGTCGAAGATGCCCGACATACTGCCCACTTCGCGCGACATCTCCTCCATTGTGATGAGATAGCTGTCCATGCCCTGGCTCACGTCGAGCCATTCTTTCTGGCTGGTGTGGCAGGCAAGGGCCTCGCGTTTTTTGTCGATGGCCGTCGTGATGTCCACATAAAGCCCCGGCCACACCCGCCTGCGCAGGGGATCGTGCAGGCCATACGGCAGGGCATGGTAGAGCGTCACCGGGTCCGCGATAGGCTCCCTCGGCGGGTCCGTGATGAGATTGCGCATGCCGCGGAAAAATGCCGCCGAGACGGCCAGACGGCATGCGTTGGTGTGGTCTTCCATGTAATCTGTCGGCGGTTGTATCAGCATGATCCGCGGTTTGATCTCCCGGATCACCGCGCACAGACGACCCGGCAGCTCCCGGTCGTAGTAAATGTCGAGGTCGTCCACCAGCGGCTCATGAAACGTCGCGCCCAGGGTCTTTGCGGCCCGCCGGGCTTCGCCGGTGCGCATGGCGATGATCTCTTCGCGCGAATAAATCGCCGTGCCCATCGAGCCGTTAGCGATATTCATGTAATGCAGATCGTATCCGGCTTTCCCGAGAAGCAGCAGCGTGCCGCCCATCATGAATTCGATATCATCCGGGTGGGCGGCCACGGCAAAGGCAACAGGTTTGGACATGGCGATTTCCTCTCTTCGTTGTGCGCGTTGAAGGCCCCTCAGTATGCCGTAGCCCTCTTTCGAAAATCACTTCCCCAGCGCCAGCATGTTGGCGAACAGGCGCAATGCGCCGGGATGAGCCTCGCGAAGCTGGCGGTACCACACCAGCGACGTGTACAGATAGACGCCCTCGCCGTAGTCGCAGATCAGGCAGCTTCCGGGCGGGATGTCCTCGCCGGAATCGTTCGTGCGCACGAGAGGCGTATAGTGCCCGTCCCAGGCGTCGGGGATGTACAGCCCCCGCTCCTGAACCCAGCCCAGCCAGTCTTCCGGCGCGATCGCGTTGGGCGCGCTGAACAGCGGATGCTCGGGAACAAGCAGGGTGATCGGAGCGTCTTCGGCGCCCACCCGGTTGCTCGACAGCTGGATGGGATACGGCGCGTATTCGGGTTTCCACTCCTGGGTTTTCTGATACATGACCAGCACCGTGCCACCCTGCCACACATAATCCAGCAACACGGAATTGTTCGCGGCCAAATCTTCGCGCGCGTGGTAGGCGCGGATATCGACGATCACCACCGGGAACAGCCCGAGCCGCTCGCCCGTGATCTCGCCGGCTGCAATCGCTTCATGTGGCACGCGCAAGCGGGCGAGGGTATCCATCACCGTGGTATCGTATGAAGTGATCACGCCCACGGCGACGTCCTCCGGAATCGTCACCCGCACAATCTGGCCCCGCCCGTGAAACACGTAATCGAAGCCCTCAAGCATTGCCGTAACAAAAACCTCACGTTCGCCAATCTCCGGAAACAGTTCCAGCGGAAGCTCGATCTCTTTCACCTCGCCTTCCGTCGCGAACTCCAGAGGGATGACCCGTTTCTCCGCGTTGGTGGCGGCCTTGAACGCCGACGACGGCGAGAGAACCAGCCGGCCCGCGAAGGGTCCGGGCATGTGGTTCGTTGCCCGCAACCTGAAGGGCGCCGCGGTATCCTGTCCGGCAAAAGCCAGGAAGGGCTCGCCGGGAAAATCAACGGTCACCGGCGGGGCGATATCCACGTGCACCGGCGCCCGCAGCGTTAACACCTGCCCGTCACAGGTTACCCGGGCCACCGCCTCCAACTGCGGCGCCAAAAATCCCTCGTCAAACAGATGCTCCGCGTGCGGCACAGTCACCGCTTGCCCCGCCGGTACGGCAAGCGGGAAGACGGCGCTGGCTTTCCCGCTGTCCAGGGCCTCGGCAACCGGCAGATGCGTCTGCACGGAGGCCCATGCCAGGGAAGTCAGGGTGAACTCGGCGCTCTGACAGTCCCGCGCGCCGGCATCCGTGAGCGTGACCGTCACGGAACCTTCTTGGCCGGTCACCAGTTCGGTGTCGTTCACGGCGGCATCCAGGGTCAGCTCGAGGGCGAGCGCGGCGGCCTTCGTGGCCCGCCGCAATCGGCGTTCCGCAAGCGGTGTATCCGCGGTAATGGATGCGGCCGCCGCCAGCAAACGCGCTTTGAGTTCGTCGCGGCCACCGCTGGCCTGTGCAAGCGCTCGCTCCTCCGGGGTCACCCGGTCCGGGATACCGGCAAACAATGCGGCGCCGCTGGGCGGCGGGAGCGCGCCGGGCTGCGCCTCCACGGCCGACGCCGTTTTTACCGGAACGTACCAGGCGACGGCCTCGCCCGAGCGCAGCCAGTCGATGAAGAATTGCATGCCCTGCGACTTGTGCTGTTCGAGCGCGCGGGCCGCGATCTCGGCATACGAAATTCCTTCAACGGAGTCCACCTGATTTACGTCCACTTCAACCGCGCCGGGGGCCTCCGGTTTTTCCCAGACCCGCACATAGAGAGCGCTCGCTTGCCACGGTTCAAGGCCGTTCCCGGCGAGTTCTGGGAATGCGTCGGGTTCGCCGGCGGCGTCGAAGGCATCCAGCACCGCCGCACCGAGCGCCTGGTGGTGCCCGTGGCCGGTTTCAGGGTCGTGGTGCGTAATGATCACATCCGGACGGAGTTCCCGGATGGCGCGCACGAGACGCCGGACGGTCTCCTCACGGCCCCAGTGTTCGAAGGTCTCCTCGCGGGTCTTTGAATAGCCGAATTCGGGAAGATTCAGAAACGAAACCTGCGCGCCGGTGATCTCCGCCGCGGCCAACTGCTCCCGCGTGCGCAAAACCCCCAGGTCGTTGTACAGTTCCGGTCCGGTTTCGTTCTGGCCGCCTTCGCCGCGCGTGCCGATCACCGCATAGGCCGCCACCCCGAATTGTTTGCGGTAACAGGCCAGCGTTGCGCCGTCCTCGTCATCCGGATGGGCCGCCAGGCACATCAGCCGCAGATCGCTGCCCAGGTTGCGCAAGGACTGCTGGAACGCGCCGTCCAGGCTGCCTTGCGCCCCGCTGGCCTTCGCGAACAGGAATAACAGGACTACCACGAACACGCCGCTTGCATTTCTCATGATAAATACCGTACCTTCCTTGGACTTGAGAGGACCATAGAATGATTTTCACTCAAATGAACCGCAGATTTCCACACCGTCCCCAAACAGCACAGAATACCGCCCGGCCACACGCGCGGCGCACGGGTTGGCCTGGCTTCAGAAAGACCCGAACGGACAGGGCGCCGGCAGCGGGCCGCCGGGCCGTTTTCTTCTGGCTTGTTCCTCTGGCGCTTTTCGCCGCGGCCACCGGCTGCGCGCACCTCAAGGGCAACCTCCAGACCGTGGAGCCCGGCGCCTATTACCGTTCCGGCCAGATGGACCCCACCACGCTCGACATCACCATTCGGCGGCACGGCATCAAGACCGTCGTCAATCTCCGCGGCGAATCTCCCCACAAATCGTGGTACCGCGACGAGCGGACTTTGTGTTCCAGCCTGGGCGTTGCCCACCATGATCTCGACTGGACCATGAGCCGCCCGCCCGACCCTGAATCGCTGCAGGCTTTTGCGAGCCTGGTACGCGCCGCCGAAAAGCCGCTCCTGGTCCACTGCCAGGGCGGAGTTCATCGGGCCGCCATTGCCGCGGCCTGTTACCGGCTGCTTCAAGGCGAGGCGGTCGAGGATGCGCGCGATGAACTGGGCTTCTTTTTCAATGGCGCGCCCATCGGCCAGTTGCTTGACCTCTACCAGTACAGTACCGACCCCTTCGAACGCTGGCTGAGCCGTGACTACCCCCTCCAGTATGAGGCCCTGGGGTTTGAGCGCGGGGAACCGGGTGCCGATTAGCTCGCCGCATCACAGCGCGGTCAGAGCGCGAAGAAGGTGCCGGGCCGCGACCAGCGGCTCACTGCCCTCAGCCAGGTTGAAGGTGATCGAAGGCTGATCCTGCCAGGCGAAAACCAGCCGCCCCGGAAATTCGTGTTCGAGAGAGGTCCGGGCCTTGCGGCTGAGATGGCGCCCGGTATCGAATTCAATAGCAACCGCTCCGCGGGTGGCGCTGAGCTTGCGCGCGCCCGCCTCGGCGCCGAGAGCGCGCAGCCGCATGATCTCGAGAAGCCGGCGTACGGGCGCGGGCGCACGGCCGAAGCGGTCGCTGATCTCATCTTCAAGCTCATCTACTTCTTCAACGGACCGGGCAGCGCCGACACGTTTGTAGAGGGTGATTTTCTGGGTCTCCGAAGGCACGTAATCCTTCGGGATGTGGGCGTCGACGGCCACGTCGAATGGGGGCAGCGCGCGGTGTTTGGCGGGCTCGCCTTTCAACTCGCTGATGGCTTCCTCCAGCAGGTTCGTATAGGCCTCGAACCCGACCGAAACAATGTGCCCGTGCTGCTCTCCACCGAGAATGTTGCCGCATCCGCGGATTTCCAGGTCCCGCAGAGCGACGCGGAATCCAGAGCCGAGTGTCGAGAACTCTTCCAGCGCTTTGAGCCGTTGCTGAGCCACCTCGCTCAGGGCGCGGTCGCCGGGCACGAGGAGATAGGCGAAGGCCCGGTGTTTATAGCGACCCACGCGTCCCCGCAGTTGATACAGCTCGGCCAGGCCGAAATTCGTGGCGTTGGTGATGATGATCGTGTTGGCATTGGGAATGTCGATCCCCGACCCGATGATGGTCGTACAGACCAGCACATCGATTTCGCGCCGGACAAAGGCGGACATGATGCGTTCCAGCTCGTTTTCTCGCATCTGGCCATGCGCAACCGCCACCCGGGCACGGGGGACGAGCTTCCGCAACAGCGTGGCATACGACAGAATGGTCTGGACGCGGTTGTGGAGAAAAAACACCTGCCCTTCGCGCGCCAGTTCGCGTTCGATGGCCTCGCGGATAAGCTGCTCGTCAAATTCTTCGATGCAGGTATGCACCGGCAGGCGATCGTTGGGCGCGGTGTTGATGACGCTCATGTCGCGGGCGCCAAGCAGGGCCAGATTGAGGGTCCGGGGAATGGGCGTTGCGCTCATGGTCAGCACGTCGACCGTGGTCCGCAGCTGTTTAAGCTTCTCTTTCTGCGCCACGCCGAAGCGCTGCTCTTCGTCGATCACCACCAGCCCGAGATCTTTGAACTGGATGTCTTTGGAGGTCAGGCGGTGCGTGCCGATCACGATGTCGACTTCGCCCGATTGAAGGCGCTCGATGATGACTTTCTGCTGGCCGGGCGAGCGGAACCGGCTCAGCATCTCCACCGCGACGGGATAGTCGGCCATACGCTGCGAAAACGTCTGGTAGTGTTGTTCCGCCAGAACCGTTGTCGGCGCGAGCACGGCCACCTGTTTGCCGTCCATTACCGCTTTGAATGCCGCGCGGATGGCTACCTCGGTTTTACCGAAACCCACGTCGCCGCAGAGAAGGCGCTCCATGGGCCTGGGGAACTCCATGTCGCGTTTGATTTCCAGGATGGCGCGCGCCTGATCGGGCGTTTCCTCGTATTCGAACGCATCTTCAAATTCCCCCTGCCAGTGGGTATCTTTCGAGAAGGCGTGTCCGTCGCGGGCCTCACGCGCGGCATAGAGTTTGAGGAGTTCCTCGGTCATGTCGCGCACCGCTTTTTTGACCCGGGCCCGTTTGCGCGCCCAGGTCGAGCCGCCCAGCTTGTCAATGCGCGGCGCCGCGCCTTCACTCGCCTGGTATTTCTGCACTTCGTCGATGTGCGTGACGGGCAGATAGAGCCGATCGCCGCCCAAATATTGCAGCGCAAGGAAATCGCCCGCTTTGCCCTCAAAACGGCGCAGCCCGAGATAGCGCCCGATGCCATGGCGCGCATGCACGATATAGTCCCCGGCCCTGAAATCGTCGAATGAGGTGATCGCAGCGCCCGCCTCGAACCGGCGCCGTTGTCGGCGCACGTACTGCCGCCCGAACATCTCCCGTTGGCTCAGGACCGTCAGCTTGTCGGCCGGAGACGCAAATCCGCCGCGAAGACGCCCAAGCTCGAGCTTCAAGTCAAACCCATCCTGCCCGAGACGGTAGCCCTGTTCTTCGAGGAGTTCGTGAAGCCGCCGCCGCTCGCCTGCGTTCGCACAGAAGATACGCACCCGGTAGCCGTCGGCATCCCATCGTGTGAGCTGGTCCCAGAAGGCTTGCCGGTCCCGTTCCCAGCCGGTGATCAACCGCATCGGCGCGGCGATGCGCGGCACGCGCCCCGAAGCGCCCAGGGCCACCTGAGCCAGACTCACACGCGAGAAGGCCTCGAATGCCTGCTGAAGCTCATTCCACGGGATGAAATAGCGGCTGTCCGCATGCAGCCGTGACAGGGCCTCCGCCTCTTCGGCGAGCTGGGCCGGCTCATCCAGAACAAGCAGGGTCGTCTCCGGCAGGTACTCGAAGAGCGTGCCCAGCCCCAAGCCTCCGGCGCCCTCCTCGAGCAGCTGCTTTTCGGAGCGGGGCAGGATCCGGACCTGCTCGACACGCCCGACACTGCGCTGCGTTTCGGGTTCAAAACGGCGCATCGACTCGATTTCGTCGCCGAAAAATTCGATGCGCAGCGGAAGCTCGCTCGCAATGGGAAAGAGGTCGAAAATGCCGCCCCGGAGACTCATCTGCCCCCGGCGTTCGACCATCAGTTCCCGTTCGTAGCCCAGGTCCGTGAGCTTCAGGAGCAGGGCCTCAATCTCCTGCTCGTCGCCCACGCGCAGGGTCAGACTCTGCGCCTGGAGGCGGCCGTGCTGCGCGACCCGCTGCACCAGCGACTGCACCGGCGCCACGCAGGCCACCGGAGTGCTGCGCTCCAGCGCCTCTGACAGGCGCATCAGCGCATTCATGCGCTCGGCCACAATATCGTCGGCGGGCTCCATCACGTCCGTCGGCAACACTTCCCAGGCCGGGAACTGAAAACACTGCTCCCCGGGCAGGAAACTGCAGAGATCTTCGTAGATGGCGTCCGCGTCGGCACGGCTCGACGCAGCAATCAGGAGCGACGCCCCGCGTGCCTGGGCCAATTGCACGGCAAGGAGGGATTTACCCGAGCCCCAGGGCCCCACGATCTCGACGTGCATGCCGGGTTGGCCACCCAACGCGCGCGCGGCCTCTTCGACCGCCTCTAATGTAGGGAATACGAGCGCCATGGTTCACGCGATGCCGCGACCAGCCGGGCGGTACGCGGGTGAGACAGACACGACGGGCGAGCCCGCTGACGCGGCTCGCCCGGAAAAAACGCCAGTATGACTCAGCGCGAGTAGAAACCAATGATCCCGGCGGTGTCCGGCTTGAACGGGATGGTCTCCATGTTCGGCGTGGCGATCATCTTGCCTTCAAACGAATCGGCGGCCCGCTCGAGGTACTCCGGAATAACTGCGGGCGGGTTCGCTGCACCCTCAGCGAGCACGGGAATCTTGCGGCTCTTTTCCTTGACGCTGACCGTCATGCCGGGCTTCACCTGAAATCCGGGCATGTTGCACTTCTCGCCGTCAACAAGGATGTGGCCGTGCGTGACAATCTGGCGAGCCTGCTGCATCGTTCTAACGAACCCAAGGCGATACACCACCGCATCCAAACGGGATTCCAAAATCAACAGCAGGTTGCTGCCCGTCACGCCGCCCATACGCTGCGCCCGGACAAACGTACGCCGCATCTGCTTTTCAAGCAGCCCGTAATGCATCTGGATCCGCTGTTTGTCCAACAATTGCTGGCCGTATACCGTGGTCTTACGGCGCAGGGTCGGGCCATGTTGGCCCGGCGCATACGCGCGTTTGATTGAGGGGCATTTTGGATCGCCCCAGACGCAAGAGCCCAGTCGACGACACAGCTTGTGTTTTGGTCCCGTGTACCTGCCCATGATGGTCCTTTTTCAGTTTTATCCTGGATTACCCGCTTTTCCGAAAAACACACCTGCTTCCGTGCCGGGTATACGCATGGAACAAGCGACATTCCGCCGTTGAATGTGACCCTCTTTTTCACGCTATCACACGGAAAGCACAGTAGCTTAGCGTATTTTCGCGACCTAAGTCAAGCGCACCCCGGTATAAAAGTGGCACATCGCGCGACAAGGCGCCCGGGAAAATCCTGTCCTCAAGCATTGAGACAGGTTAACCCGGCAGGCCGGCCTGCGGCGCCGCGTTAACGCCGGCTGTCGGGGGCGTGGTACTGTGGCGCCGGGAGTACGCGCGAGATGGCATCAGGCAGAGCGGTGATACGTGTCGGCCCGGCAGGCTGGTCTTACCCGGACTGGAAGGGGCTCGTCTACCCGCCGGAGATGCCGCGCCAACGGCATCCTCTCGAATACCTGAGCCGCTTTTTCGACACGATCGAGGTGAATGCCTCGTTTTACCGCCCTTTCCCGCCCAATAACGCGGAACGCTGGGTCAATCTTCTGCACGCAAACCCCGGCTTCAAATTCACGGCGAAATTGTACAGAGCCTTCACCCACGAGCGGGGCTCCTGGCCGCAGCAGTCGGACATTGACGCCGTGCGCGCCGGATTCGATGTCTTGATGGATGCGCAGCGTCTGGGAGCGGTGCTGGTGCAGTTTCCATGGAGTTTCAAGCGGACGATCGAGAACCGCCACTGGTTGGCACGGGTGCTGGGGACGCTTTCCGAGTATCCGCTGGCGCTGGAGGTGCGCCACGCGTCGTGGAACCGCCGCGAGGTCTTTGATGAACTTGCACGACGCGGCATAGCGTTCTGCAATGTCGATCAACCGCTATTTTCCGCATCTCTGGGCCCGACCGCGCGGGTAACTGCCCCGGTGGGCTATGTTCGCCTGCACGGCCGCAATGCCGATGACTGGTTCCGCGAGGATGCAGGACGCAACGAACGCTACGATTACCTGTATAGTCTGGAAGAACTGGATCCGTGGCTGCAGACAATCGAGCGTCTGCGCAAACGGGCGGCCGAGCTGTATGTCGTCACCAACAACCACTACCGCGGTCAGGCGGTTGTCAACGCGTTCGAGATTCAACGCGCGCTGCGCATTGAGAAGGACGCCCCAGTTCCTGAGTCGCTGCTTGAAGCCTATCCGCGTCTGCGAGTCGTTTCATCGGGATAAACTCCGTTTTTCGGCGAAAATAAGCTCGCAACGGGTTGAGCAGCATGATATTATGGTCCGGTTGGGAAAGGAAACCCGGCCGACATGAAAGGGCGGTTTCCACGGAATTTTTCCAAATTTGATGTACCGTAGACCCGGAGTGAACGGGGCCTGGCAAGAATTCATGCGGTCACATAAGGTTATTTGGAGCATTACCGCGGCCATTGTCGCTCTGGCAGTGTTTGTGGCCGTTATGCGCAAACCTGCTGCGCCCGAGAACGCGCCGCACCTGGTAGACCTGTCGCCGGCACAATCCCACCTCCTGATCGAGACGATGCTGGTCTGCCTGGAAGAAGATCCCCAGGCGCGGCGGATACGCACGCGCTATCTCGTAGAAGCGGTAGCCGCATTGATGGAAGAAGGGGGCATGCAAACGGCAGAAACCTATTTTGCCCTGGGCGTGCTCCGCTACGGTCAACGCTGGAAAAATACACCCCTTTCGAAATCGGAAATGGCCTTTCGAAAAGCCATCGAACTGCGCCCGGACTGGCCGCTTCCGTATAACGGGCTCGGCCTCACGCTGACCCACCTGGAACGCTACGAAGAAGCGGAGGCCGCGTACCGCCATGCAATTCAGCTCGACCCCAAATGGAGCCGCCCGCACAACGATCTGGCGGTGCTGCTCCGTCACACGAAACGGCTCGATGAAGCGGAAGCAGAGGCCCTGATCGCGCTCTCGCTCGACCCGGACAGCGTAGCCAACAACAACAACTACGGAAACGTCCTGTTGAAACGCGGGCGCGTCGAAGAGGCCGAGGCGCAATATCGCAAAGCCATCACGCTGGACCCACAGGAGCCGGCCCCATACTACAATCTGGCGTGCACCGCCGCGCGGCGCGGAGATCTGGACAGCATGCTGGCCTATCTCAATGTGGCGATCGTTCTCGGGGAAGTGTTTCGCGAAGAAGCCAGTGACGACGAAGAATTTGCCGCGTACCGCAAGCATCCGGACTTCCGCAAGCTCGTTTATCGCAACTAGGGAACGTTACCGGCACGCCTGTGCATACAGCGATACATCTTTACGTTGCCACGTTGCCCGAATATAATGGCGCATAGCAGTTTTACCAATGCCCAAGCTTGTAAAAGGGGGTAATCATGGCAGGTATATCTGGACGGCATGATTTTGGCGACGAACTCGTACGGCAAGAAGTACTGACCCGCGAAGAACTCGACGCCATTATGGAGCAGGAGAAGGTCAGTGGCGTTCCCTGGTACCGGCAGCTCCTTCAAAAGGAGATCATCAGCATCGGCGCACTGGAGGACTTGTTTAAGTTCGAGTACCACTCCCGGGCGAAACGAAAACTCGACGAATCGATCGGCGCAACGCTGGTGAAGATGAACGAAATTTCGAAGGATGATCTCAAAGCGGCCCTGGCGGAGCAAAAGCGAACGGGCCGGCTCCTGGGAAAAATCCTGCTCGACAACGGCGTTGTGAAACCCGAGGCGCTGGCAAAAGCCCTGGCCAAACAACATAAGCTGGAATACGCCGTGCTGAACAAGACCACAAGCACGGCCGAAGCCCTGGATGCCGTCCCGGAAAGCCTGGCCAGAAAATACCGGTTCATTCCGATCCAAATCGACGGTGATCGCCTCTCCGTGCTGATCAACGATCCGCGGGTCCGGGATTCGCTGGAATCGGCCGAAGTCTTCCTGGGCAAACGCATTCACCCCATCCTCACGCATATGGATGATATTGAGCAAGAGAGCAAGAAACGCTATCGAAGCCGCAAAACCGCGCCGTTGAAAGAGCCGCAAACCGAACCACCCAAACAGAAAAAGGACGCCGCACCGAAACCCGCCAAGAAAAAACAAGCCCCTGCAAAAACAACAACCCAAAGCACCAAACAGAAGGATGACGTCGTGATGGCTGAAGAAATCGCTGTGGAACGCTCAACGATGGACTTCGCGGAGATCGCGCGCCAGGCATCCGGCGCGTCCGTTATGCAGTTGGTGACCAAGATGATCGAAGGTGCGGTCAATTCGGGCGCAACCGACATCCACCTCGATCCGCAGGAACCGGAGATGCGCGTGCGCTACCGCATCGATGGCGTCCTTCATGACGTTATGAGCATCGATCACGAGATCGAGGCCGCCGTGGTTTCGCGCGTAAAAATTATGGCCGAAATGGACATCACCGAGACGCGGCGCCCACAGGATGGACATATCACGTTCGATTTCGCCGACAACGAGTTTGATATTCGTGTGGCAACGATGCCCTGCTTCCTTGGCGAGCGCGTGGTATTGCGGCTGCTGGATGCCTCGACGGTGCTCCAGGGGATCAAAGATCTCGGCCTTGAAGCGGAGGATGTGAAAAAGATCAGCGCGCTGATCGAACAACCCTACGGCATGATCCTGGTCACCGGACCCACCGGCAGCGGCAAAACTACAACGCTCTATGCCGCCCTCAATCAGAAAAACGTGCTCACCGAGAGTATCGTGACGCTCGAAGACCCGGTGGAATACCAGCTGTCGGGCATCAACCAGGTCCAGATTGATCCGGACATCGAACTCAGCTTTGCCCATACGCTTCGCGCCGCCATGCGCCAAGATATCGACGTGCTCCTGGTCGGTGAAATCCGCGACGCCGAAACCGCGCGGATTGCCATCCGTGCGGCCATGACAGGGCACCTCGTGTTCAGCACGCTCCACACCAATGACGCACCGGAAGCACTCAGCACCCTGCGCAATATGGACGTGCCGAGCTACCTGCTTGCAAGCTCCCTGACCGCGATCATCGCGCAGCGCCTCGTCCGGAAAATCTGCCCGAAATGCCGGACTGCATTCACGCCGACCAAGGCCATGCTGAAGGTTCTTGGCCTGCCCGAGAGCACAAAAAAACTCTATCGCGGAGAAGGCTGCAATTTCTGCTACCATACGGGCGCGAAGGGACGCACGGGCATCTTCGAGCTGCTCGAAGTGAATTCCTCAATCCGCCAGATGATTGCGGCAGACGAATCGACAGACAAGATCGGGCGCGCAGCAAAGCTCAAGACCATGGCCGATCGCTGCCGCATCAAGGTGAAAGAAGGCATCATCGCGCCGGAAGAGTTCCTTCGCGTCATCCGGACATAAGAAGACGGCGCCACCGATTGCAGGCCTCGTGCCTCGCGAGACGCCCGCAACGGCCGGCACGTTTTGCTTGACCCGGGCCGGCGGTCTGAGATGGCCAAATGTGGATAAGTTGTGGAAAACTTAGCTCACAGCATGGGCAGTATGGGGTTGAGAAACACTGTCCATGCTTCGTAAGTCATTATTTTAAACAAGTTAGAACGCAAACCCCGTTTTTTTGCTCGAAAATCCATCTTTATAAAGCCATGTGAATAAATGGCTTAGGAATCCATAAGGAGGTGGCCATTCGGGCTCGTATCCAGGACCGGGGCATGTTCCACGCCACAGGCTGCACTCAAGCCCATGCGCGAGGACGGCAACAATGGCAGGGTGAATCGAGGTCAAACAAGAATCATCCTGTGTGGAACAATTTGGTGGAAAAAGGACAGGATTTGCTTGGGGATAATTTTCTGGACAAGAGGGGATAAGGCAGGTGGTTTTTCCTCAATTTATCCACCGGCGCCGGCGAGGAAATCGAGAATTTGCTTCGGCTCCTGTGGCGCCTGTGGAAACTGTGGATAACCCGGTACGGCTTGTCCAGATTGTATCAACAAGCTAAACTGCTGGTACGCAATGTGCTTACATCGTTGTTCACAGTATACAGTCCTCTATGACTTCGAATACTTGATCTTTAGATAAAAAAAAGAAGATCATACGATCTGGAAAACAAATTCACCCACTCGGTGGGCAACGGGGACTCGGAGGGAGGCACGGGAATGAAAATCACCATCGGGCGACAGGACTTGCTGGATGCCGTCAACAAGGTGAAAGCGGTGGTGTCGCCGAAATCGGCGTTGCCAATACTCTCGCATATTCTCATGGAAACGGGAGAGAGCCAGGTCCGCCTGACCGCAACGGATCTCAAGATCAGCATTGAATGTTCAGTGGATTGCACAGTCGAGGAGCCTGGCGCGCTGACCGTATCCTCTCAGCGCCTGTCCTCGATTGTATCGGAGCTGCCCGTCAGCGATGTGCAGCTGACTCTGGCGGAGAGCAACGTGGTGCTGCTGAAATGCGGCAAGATTGAAACCAAGCTGTTCAGCATGTCTCCTGATGAATTCCCGCCGATGCGGAGCTTCGATCACGTGGAGCCGATCATTCTTCAGCAGTCGATGCTCAAAAACCTCTTTTCAAAGACCTCGTTCGCTATCTGCTCGGATCAGACCCGCTACAACCTGACGGGGCTTCTGTGTGAGATCCAGGATGGTCGGATCACCGTTGTGGCAACCGATGGGCGCCGTATGAGTCTGTGCATGGAGACCGAGAACATTCCGCAGGGGCTTTCCATCAAAGTCATCATTCCGGGCAAGATGATCTCGGAACTCGAACGCTTGCTGAGCGGAGATGGCGAGGTGCGCTTATTCTTCGACGAGACGCAGGCCGCCTTCGTCTTTGATTCGAACCGCCTGGTGAGCGCGCTGATCGAAGGAACCTTCCCAAATTACGACATGGTCATCCCCAAGAAGCATGACAAAGAGGCGTACATGAATACCGCGGCATTTGTGGAAGCCATCCGCCGTACGCGCACCATGACCAATGAAAAGTTCAATTCCGTGCGCTTCATCTTTGACCAGAATCAACTGACATTGCGTGTCGTGACCCCGGAGGTCGGCGAATATCAGGAAGAAATGGAAGCCGAGTTCGGCGGGGAACCCATGGAGATCGCTTTCAACCCGGATTTCATTTTGGATGCCCTTCGCCATATTGACACCCCGAAGACCTGCCTGGTTCTGAAAGACGGCATGAGCCCGGGCTTGATTAAGCCCTTTGCCGAGGCGCCCGTCGACAATTATCTCAACATCGTCATGCCGATTCGCATCTAGCGCGCAAATTGGAGCTGGTAGCGGATTCGAGCGTTTTCAGGGGCAATCCAAGTGGATGGATTGCCCCTGTCGCGATCAGCGTGGGAGCTTGACTGCTCCAAGTCATCAATTTAACCGTTGACGTAGTATCCCAGGCAAGACCGGCGGATTTGGCGCATGAAGCACTTCGATGATCTCATTTTATGCCCTATATTGTGGTGTGGATAAACCCTCCTATACCGGGGATAATGCCTGTGGATGAGTTGTGGAAATCCCGGTTTATTTTAGAAAATAAGGCTTTTCCTGGCTCAGGATAATCCTTTTTATTTGTTATTTTACTTTATCTTAACCAATTGATACTAAAAATCTTATAACAAAGAGTTCCGAGGAGATCCCCGGCTTTGTCCTCCTCAAAACCGACTTTAGATGAGCCCACAACGCTCCTGTGGATAACTTTGCTTTTTGGAGCTTGTTTGCCTCTATATCTTGTGGTTGGCCAATGTTATTTAATAATAGCGATGTAGTGTTGACATCTATTTACTGAAATTGCGCATACCGGTCGCGGGTTTTCGTGGTTCCTTGCCCGTGATATTCTCGATGGAACGCTCCAAAGGCCCGGAAATGTGGGGAAATCAGCGCATGCGATTGCGGCCGCCATTCACGGGAATCGCATCAGTGGAATTCAATGAAAGCAGGATGGATATGAATCGTTATCGTGGCATTCTTTGTGCGGCAGGCCTGCTTGTCTGTTGTGGGCTGCTACTTGTGTGCGCGGGCGGTTGCGCGTCGGTCGTACTGCGAGACAAGGGCGCGGGTCTGTCGGGAACGCTCTGGTGGTTGACGCCGGACGACCTCGCGTTGTCTGCAAGCGCGTGGGAGGAGGAATTGGACCATCTACAGGCGCTGGGTATAGACACGATCATTTTGAACGGGCCTTATGCGGGTCCTGAAGGCGGAACGGCCTTCGACGCGCTGCTGGAACGCCTGGATGCGCGCGGCCTTCGCGTCTACCTCGACACGCTGTCCGCGCCGCATTGGTGGACGCTCGAGGCTGCCGGAGAAGAGGTTCGGCGCGCGTCTGACCGAGCGGCAGCGCTTCAACAGGCCTATGGTCATTACGCCAGTTTCACGGGCTTCTATATTCCGTACGAGTGTTATGTCATGTGGGGGCCCCAGGGGGCGTTGGTACGCGACCTGTATGTCGGGGTGTCTGAGGGGTGCAAGGCAGCGGCGCCGGAGAAACCGGTGATGATTTCACCGTTTTTCCGGCTCGATGAAGAGTGCTATCTTGGGGATTTTCAGTGGGCAAGCCCGGAAGAGTATGCCGCTTTCTGGAGGGATATTTTGAGCGCGTCATCGATTGATATCGTCGCCTTGCAGGATAGTGGGGAACATCTTTCCTGTTATACCCTGGCGCAACGGCGGCCCTTTTTCGAAGCCATGGCGCAGGCGTGTTCGGCCACCGGGACTTCACTTTGGGCCAATGTAGAGAGCGGCGAGCTGGACGTCGCCAGTCTGGAAGACTACGTAGCCCGCTTCGGCCTCAAGACCTCAGTGAACAGTCCGGAGACGCAACCGTTCTGGCGTGCGGTACCGGCGGAAAAATTCCGGGCGAAATTATCGCTGGCACAAGAATACACGGATACGGCCATCACATGGGGGTACCGGGAATTTCTCCGGCCGTCGCGCGGGCCGGTGGCCGCTCAGGCGCATACCGAGTATGCACGGATACCTGCCCAGCGGCGAGGCGGCCGATGAAAATCCATAGCCCCTGACTCTACGGGCTGATTTACGGTAAGTGAAAAAAATGGTACAATACAACCGTGGTTCAGGGGTCCTGGGGAGCATTTTACGCAGCACGACGTGTAAAACATACCGCGACGGGGGGAAACGCCGCATGACGTCTGATCAGAATCATGAACAGCCGAACTGTGTCTCTTCGTGTTTTTTGGGCCATGCGGCGGCATCGGACGAATTCTCACAGATCTTTGATCTCGGGATGGCGGAGGGAAAAGCGTTTCAGGGGCAGAGGGGCATTGCAGTTGAGGGACAGCACGGCTCCCGAGATGCCGGATTCAATGCCCAGTTGCAGGCATTGCTTGAAGTTCAGAGCGAACTCTCCAAAACATCGGATCTGGATGAGCTATGTGAAGCAGCGGTAGCCCTTGCCGTTGCGCGGCTGGGCTTCGAACGCCTTGGAATCTGGTTTTGTGATGCCGAACCGGGTGTCCTGCGGGGTTCGTTCGGGGTGGACGAAGAGGGTATCTTGCGCGACGAACGCGCGTGCCGGATGCAGCTGACGGACGACGAAGATATGCGCCGCGTCCTGAACCATGAAGTCAAATTTGTGTTGCGCTCGCCTGTCACCCTTTGTGATGCCAATGGCAAGGCGATCGGGCAGGGAATGCATGTCATGGCGCCGTTGTGGGACGGGGAAGACGTTGTGGGAATCATCTGCGCGGACAACCGGCTGACCCTCCGGAAAATTTCGGAAAGCCAGTGCCGGCTCCTGGCGCTGTTTGCGGTTTTAGTGGGGCATCTGTGCTCCCTGCATCGCAGAGCGGCGGCGTTGCAGCACGGCCAGGAAGAGTACCGGCAGTTGGAAGCGGAGATGCAGCATGCACAGAAGCTGGAAAGTCTGGGCGTGTTGGCGGGAGGTATTGCGCACGACTTCAACAACCTGCTGGTTGCGATGTTGGGAAATGTCGAACTGGCGCAGATAGAGCTGGATTCCGCGTCCCCTGTACAGCGGTATTTGCGGGATATCGCGACCGCGGCAACTCACGGGGCGGATTTGTGCCGGCAGATGCTGACCTACTCAGGCAAAGGCCGTTTGGTGCAGGAATTGGTGGATTTGAATGATCTGGCCCGGGAGATGGCCGGGCTCATTGGCGTGGCGATTTCAAAAAATACACGGGTGGAGTTCCGTCTGACGGATATGCTGCCGTTCGTAGAGGGAGACGCCACGCAATTGCGGCAGGTGGTGATGAACCTCGTGACCAATGCCAGCGAAGCGCTCGGAGGCCAGCCGGGTGTCGTGGCAATCGAAACGGGCGTCGTAGACTGGGCGAGAGTCGATACGGAGATGATTCAGGCCGGGGAAAACATGAGGCCGGGCGAATACGTATATCTGGAGGTGACCGACACGGGATGCGGCATGGATCGGGATACGATGAAACACATTTTTGATCCGTTTTACTCGACCAAGTTTACAGATCGTGGACTGGGTCTGGCGGCCGTGCTCGGGATTGTCCGCCGGCATCACGGAGGGCTTCGCGTCGACAGTGTCCCGGGGAAAGGTTCTTCGTTTCGCGTGCTCTTGCCGCCGAAACGGGCGGTGGTTCCCGAAGCAGCTACGCGTGAGGTGCGCGTGGAGGCGGCGGGTTCGGGAAAGGTCTTAATCATCGACGACGAGCCGCAGGTGCGGGAACTGGGGGCCGCGATGCTCGG
This sequence comes from Candidatus Hydrogenedentales bacterium, assembly GCA_050950105.1. Classification (GTDB taxonomy): domain Bacteria; phylum Hydrogenedentota; class Hydrogenedentia; order Hydrogenedentales; family SLHB01; genus UBA2224. The sequence goes on from JBMNGZ010000003.1 coordinate 209,913, forward strand.
CATGGCGGGTTACGGAGTTTTGCTGGCGCCCGATGGCGAGAGCGGGCTGGCGCTGTTAGAAAAACATGTGGGTGCGATCGATGTGGTGCTCCTGGATATGGCGATGCCGGCCATGAACGGGCGCGAAACGTTTGATCGGATTCGCAAGATCGATCCGTCGGTTCCGGTTCTGTTATGCAGCGGCTACGATCCAGACAGCTCTACAGAGCAATTCCCTGGCGGCGAATTAGCCGGATTTCTCGCGAAACCTTTTCGCATGAGCGAACTCCTGTCGGCCGTGAAGGCCGCCGTTGGCACGCAGGAGGCAGATTGATTCATCTCAGGCGTTTCCGCGGCATCGGCCGGATGGATTCAGCTTTTGCTCCGGGTGGTGGCAGGCGCGTACGGCAGCAGACCTTTGTGCCCGGCTTCACGTGGGCTGACAACCTCGGTCTGGTTGACTGGACCTGCCGCAAATTCTATCCTGTGGGCGTGGCAATCAGGAGGAATGGTGTATGAACTGGTTGAAATTAACGGCAGCTATGCTTGTCTTTGTGTTTAGCGTGTTCAGTTTCATGGGGTGCAATACGATTCGGGGGATGGGCAAGGATATCCAGAAGGGCGGCCAGGCGCTTGAAGAAGCCGCCCGCTGACCCTCGACTCCGAGCGCGCGGGCCCGACACCCAAGGCCGGGACCTGCAGTTGTATTCTCACGGATAAGAAGGCCTGTTGCGCACTCCTCGGCAAGCCCGTCGGCTCAGCGCAGGGTGTGTGCGCCAGGGGTGTCGGCGCAATATTGTAGTCACTGCTGCATTCACGGAGAGGGAGGATTGTCTCATGCGGAACTGCTATCGGTGGACGGCGCTGCTCTGTGCAGCCTTAGCCGTAGTCCTGACGTGTGGCGGCTGTGCGCGGCTGGGGTCGCTTCCTGAAGGCCGCTCGTTGACCCTGGCGGAGCGCGGGCAGACCGGTTTCACCATCGTTATCGCGGAAGATGCATCGCCGTCGACCCGCTATGGCGCGTCAGAATTGCAGCATTACCTGCGCGAAATCACGGGCGCGGAATTTCCGGTACAGACCGATGCCGTGCCGATGGGAACGCAGGAGATCATCCTGGGCGACAGCAAGCATTTGCGCCAGCTCGGTATGCAGGTTGATTTTGACGCGCTCGGCGACGAAGGCTATGTCCTCCGGACGGCCGGGCCGCATCTGGTCATTGCAGGCGGAGCGTTGCGCGGTAATTTGTACGGCGTTTATGGCCTGCTCGATGACTATCTGGGCTGCAAATGGTTTACGACGCAAGTCGAGCGCATCCCCAAAAAATCGACGCTTCGCCTTGCCGCACTGGATGAAACGCAGATCCCGGCGCTGGAATACCGGGAGCCATTCGTGATCGATTGTTTTGATGGCGACTGGTGCGCACGCAATCGCGCGAACAGCAGCGCGGCATCGCTCGAAGAGCGGCACGGAGGCAAGGTGCGCTTTGGCGCAGGCATGTTTGTACACACCTTCGACGTGCTGGTGTCGCCCAAGACCTGGTTTGAAGAACATCCGGAATATTTTTCGGAAATTGACGGCAAACGTGTCAGAGAACGCACCCAGCTTTGCTGTACCAACCCCGATGTGGTGGCCCTGGTCACGGAAGAGCTGAAAAAGCGCATTGCAGCAGACCCCGATGCCTTCGTGTATTCGGTATCGCAGAATGACTGGGACAACCACTGCGAATGCGCGACCTGCCAGGCGCTGGCCGAAAAGGAAGGCTCCCAGATGGCGCCGGTGTTGCAACTGGTCAATCAGGTCGCCGAAGCTATCGAGCAGGACTACCCCGACAAGGCCATCGAGACCCTGGCCTACCAGTGGACGCGCAAGGCGCCCAAGACCATGCGGCCACGCCCCAACGTTATCATCCGCCTGTGCAGCATCGAATGCTGTTTCATGCATCCGCTGGCCACCTGTGACAGCGAGGCGAATCAGGCATTCTGCCGAGACGCCGAGGAGTGGGCGCAGGTCGCCAATCGGCTCTGGGTATGGGATTACGTGACCAGTTTCCACCATTTCTACGTGCCCTACCCCAACCTGCGGGTGCGTGATGACAATATCCGTTTTTTTATCGAGCATAACGTCACGGGAATTTTCGAGCAGGACAATTACATGTCGCCGAACGGCGAGTTCAGCGAGTTGAGCGGCTACCTGAACGCGAAGCTCCTGTGGAATCCCGACTACGGCGAAGATCGCGCCATCAACGAATTTCTGGAGGGCGTCTACGGAAAGGCGGCCAAACCCATCCGCGAATACATCGACCTGCTGCACGACAAGGTGGAAGACGACAATATCCACTGCGACATCTGGATTGGCCCCTGGGAAGCCCCGTTCCTGACGGACGAGGTGATGGCGAAGGGCGAAATCCTGTGGAACCGCGCCGAGACGGTCGTGGCGGACGATCCCGAGGTCCTCGAACGGGTCAAGCTGGCTCGGCTCTGCCACGACTACAGCTGGCTTGAGTTGAACCGGTACAAGGGCGATGTGCTGTATGCGTTTGACCATGCGCATTTCACGATGGAACCCAAGCCCGAGTTCGAGCGACGTGTCCAGTCGTTTTTTGAAATGGCCCGCAAAGGGGGGGTGGTGCGCATGGATGAGGCCACCACGACCCTCGATGACTATGCCCGGACCTATGAAATTCCACTCAAAGGCGGCCCGCAGGTCTTCGAACCGTGCGAGCCGGTCGCGGTTGCGAATCCGCGTCCCGGTATTGCCTTCAAGGCGTATGCCGGCGTCTGGAAGGCCCTGCCGGATACAACGAAGCTGACGCCCGCCGCGGAGGGCATCGCGACACACGTGCACGACGACGCGTGGCCGCAGGACTCGAATTATGCCTTGCTTTTTTCGGGGTATTTTGAGGCGCCGGAAGACGGCGTGTACACGTTCACCATTGGCTCAAACGATGGCAGCCGCCTGACCCTGAGCGACCAGGTCCTCGACAACGACGGCCTGCATTCACTCCGGGAAAAGTTCATGCACGTGGCGCTGCGCAAAGGATACCATCCCCTGCGCGTGGAGTATTTCCAGGAGGGTGGGTCTAAAGCGCTGTATCTTCGCTACGACGGCCCGGGCATCAGCAACCGCCTCATTCCACCGGAAGCGTATTTCCACGACGCCCCGTGACGAGAGCCGGGTGCGCCGGATCTCTGCCGGGCATGGCGGCGTTGGCCCGGCCGGGACGTCGTTGCTATGATACCGCCCGGACACCGAATGAAGGGAAACCGGCATGATGTACTTTGGCGCGTGTTATTATCCCGAGCATTGGACGCCCCGGCAGGCGAAAGACCACATCCCGCTGATGAAAAAGGCAGGGATCAACGTGCTGCGCATGGGCGAGTTCGCCTGGAGCCGGTTTGAGCCGGAACAGGGGCGCTACCGCTTCGAATGGATGGACGCGGTCATTCAGGCGCTCCACAAAGAAGGCATCTCGACGGTCCTGTGCACGCCTACGTGCATCCCGCCGCAGTGGGCCGTGCAGAAACATCCGGGCATGCTTCAGCGGGACGCGGAGGGGCGGCTGCGTAATCCCGGCTCCCGCTGCCATTGCTGCAAGAACGCGCCCGAATACCAGATTCTGGCCGATCGGATCGTGGATCAAATGGGGCGCCATTACGCGGACATGCCCGGGGTGATCGGTTGGCAGACGGACAATGAGTTCGGGTGCCACAACACGACTCGCTGCTATTGCGACCATTGCCAGAGCGCGTTCCGGGAGTGGCTGCTCGAGAAATACAAGGATACCGACAGCATCAACCAGGTGTGGGGCACCGCGTTCTGGGGCTTTGAGTTTCAACAGTGGAACGAGATTCCGTTGCCACGGCAGATGCCGGCCGGCGAGAATCCCAGCCACTGGCTCGACTTCGCCCGGTTTTCATCGGATACGCACGTGGCGTTTCAACGGTCCCAGTATGATCTGCTGAAACAACTCTGTCCGAAGCATTTCGTCACGCACAATTTCATGGGCCGATTTCCGGAAATTGACTACTGGAAGCTGGCCGCCTCTACCGATTTTCCATCCTGGGACAATTATCCCGAGGGCAGGGAAGACCCTTTCCTGCCGGCGTATCAGCACGAAATCACGCGCTCGTTCAGGGGCCGGTTCTGGGTTATGGAGCAGAAGAGCGGGCCCACAGGCGATTCGCAGACGGGCCTGATGGGCGAGCAGCCCGAACCCGGGGAGATCCGGCGCTGGACCTGGCAGGCCGTGGCGAACGGCGCGGATGGCGTGTGTTATTTCCGCTGGCGGGCGTGTCTGTCCGGTGCAGAGCAGTATTGGCACGGCATTCTGGATCACGACGGCCTGGTGCGCCGCCGGTACCGGGAAGTCGCCGAAACGGGGGCGGAACTGGCAAAACTCGGTGGCCAGCTCGCGGAGACCGTGGTCAAGGCGCCGGTCGCGATCTTGCGCAACTACGCGATGCTGTGGAGTATCGAACGGCAACCGGGGGCTTTGGGGTTCCATTACGACGACCACTGCTACGAGATCTACCGCGCGGTCAAACGCAGCGGCCACGGCTGCGATTTCGTCGATATTACTAGCGATCTTGCAAAATATGCCGTGGTGTTCGCCCCGTGCGCCTGTCTGGCCGACAAGGCCCTCGCCGACCGGCTCGACGCGTTCGCCCAGGCGGGCGGCACAGTCGTTCTGACGCCGCAATCGGGCGCGCGTACTCCTGCGAACACGATGTGGGCCTACCCGCGCCCCGGCGCGTTTGTTACCATGGCGGGGCTCACGGTCGAGGAGGTTCGCCCGTATCATCACGGCCAGACCGAAACGCTCGAGCCCGCAGGCGACCAGTCGCCCGTGCCTGCGGCCACCGTGGAGAAATGGGTTGAAGTGCTGGCCTGTCGCGAAGCGCAGCCCGTCGCGCAGTTTGCCGACGGCGCGTTGAAGGGCAAGTGCGCGGCGACGCGCAACGTCCGGGGCAAAGGCGCCGTCTATTACCTCGGCGTATATCTTCCGGGCGACGCCATGGAAGCGTTCGCCGCGGCCGTGCTTCCGCCCTTCCCGATCACGGCCATTCCGCCTGATGTGGAGATTACCCGCCGCAGCGGCAAGGAGGGGTCGTTCCTTTTTGTCATTAACCACGGTGATCAGCCTCAGACCCTCACACTTCCGAAGGCATATCCGGAATTGCTCACCGGAGAGACTCTGGGTCCTGAAGTCACGCTTGAGGGGAACCAGGTGCGGGTCTTCACAGTCTGACCGGGCCCGCGCCTCGAAACGCCCGCCCGGTGCGCGGGCTATCCGTGATACAATCCTTCGGGGGAAGGAGGGCGCCGCCCGCATGAAGCTGAGTTTTGTCATTCCGGCCTGTAACGAACGTGAATCGGTGCGGGAGCTGGTCGAGGGAATTCTGCACTTCAGCGCCGGACATGACGTGCAGATTCTATTCATCGACGACGGCAGCACCGACGGTACCTATGACGAGCTGACGGCCCTGCGTTCCACCCATCCCGAGGTCGAGATCTGCCGGTTTCGGCGCAATCTCGGCAAATCGATGGCGCTTGCGGCGGGGTTCAACCGGGTATCGGGCGACCTGGTGTTTACCATGGATGCCGATCTGCAAGATGATCCGCGCGAGATCCCGGTCTTTCTCGAAAAACTGGAAGAAGGCTTCGATGTGGTCGTGGGATGGAAAAAAGTGCGCCACGACCCCTGGCATAAGGTGTTGCCGTCCCGGCTCTACAACCTAATCGTCTCGCGGGTGCTTGGGCTCAAACTGCACGACATCAACTGCGGTTACAAACTGTTTCGGCGGGAGGTGGTCGAGCGGCTCTCCGTTTATGGTGAACGGCACCGCTTGTTGCCCGCACTCGCGCGCGAACTGGGATACCGCATTACCGAGGTGCCCGTGCACCACAACCCGCGCCGTTATGGGCGTTCAAAATATGGCATCGAACGGTTCATGCGGGGGGCCATCGACGTTGGCGCCATGCTGTTCCTGTACCGGTACGCGAATCGTCCGGTCCACTTTTTTGGTTTCTTCAGCCTGTTGCTGCTGGGTCTCGGCGGCGGCGGTCTCGTTGCAGGCCTGGCGCGCCTTTTCATGGCGAAATCCCGATTGTGGACCGCTGCGTTCCTGCTCGGCGGCACGACGCTGTGCGCCGTCGGCCTGCTGATGCTGGGGCTCGGGCTGCTGTGGGAGCTGACGCTGCATTTCTTCGCCCCGGCCCATGTGGAAAGCTACATTGTCGAGGAGCCGGAATAAAGACAAAGACCGTCCGCCACGCCCGGCGCGGCGGAATGAGCGCTGCGGATACCGCGCCCGGCTTGCCAATCTCAGCTGAGCATGCCCTCGATGATGAGATCGACTGCTTCGTCCTCCGTGAGCCCGCGCGATAACAGGGTCTGCAGCTGTTTGGAGTCTACGCTGCCGATGGCAGCCTCGTGGGTGACGTGGGCCGTGGGGTTGTGCACTTCCACGATCGGGATCGCCTTGGCCACCGCGCGATCCTGGACGATCTCCTTGCAGTCGACATGGCCGCGGGCGTGGGGCGCCTCCGCGATGATGGTATTGAGCACGTCGGCGCGGGCATCGTCGCGCAGGGCAATCGTGGTTGAGAGCACGGCGCGGGCCGCCTCTCCGACCAGACGGGCTTTTTCGTGGATGCGCACCGTATCGGTGCCGCTGCCGCTTACGCGGGCCACCATCTCCAGCACGCTGTGCGCCTGGCAGACCGTCTCGTACGCGATGTCCATCTCGCCGACACGCCCTTTGATGAGATCGAATTCAGTCTTGAACCGTGCTTTTTCGCCGAGTTCGATGGTTGCGTGCGGGACCACCTGCACGCCGCCGTCGGGGCCGTGGACATGCCGCTCGTAGTAGGAATAGCTGGCGCCCGGGGCAATGCGGATTCGCGCGTTCATCCGGTGTTCCACCTCAACCGCGTTGGGAAAGGTGCAGTGGGCCAGAACCAGCGCCGAAGCGTCTTCTTCTACGTCGATTTCCAGGTCAATAATCTGCTGGCCTTTTTCAGGCAACATACCGAAACACAAATGGACAGGCTGCTCGAGCCGGACCCCGGGCAGTAGCCGCAGATGCGCCTCGATGCCGTCATCCCGCTCGCTTGTCTCAACTTCAAGGCCGGGCACCCGGTGCGCGCCGACCACCTGATTCCCATGGACCTCAAGGCGGGCAACGTTGCCGTTGAGCACGTGGCTTGGCTTGAGGCCCACTGAATCCAGAAGGCGCTGGACGAGTTCGGTGTTGCTCATGACACCTCCTGCAGGTCGGGCTCGTTGGTGTGCTCGCACAGGACGCAGCGGTTTTCAAAGTACTGGCCGACCTGTTTGGCGGGGCCTTCATCAATGACACGCCCATCACAAAGCAGGTAGGCGTGCTCGGCCTGACGCAACACGGTGCGGCTGTGCGTGATCAGGATCACCGTGCTGCCCTTTTCCTTGAGCCGGTGAATGGCAGCGAACATCTGGGTGAGGGCTTCCACGTCGATGCCCGAGTCGGGCTCATCCATGAGCACCAGGGCGGGTTCGATGGCGAGGATCGACGCGAGTTCGATGCGCTTGCGTTCGCCGCCGCTCAGGGTCTTGTCGACCGAACGGTTCAGGTACCGGGCGGGTTCCAAGCCGACCTGGCGCAACGCTTCGGCGGCGAGGACGCGGCCGTTGGACGTTTTTGCGCCTGCCGTCACGAACTTATCGACGGACAGACCTTCGAAACGCGCGGGTTCCTGCCAGGCCAGCGTCACGCCTTTGCGCGCCCGCTCGTCGACCGCCAGGCCTATCAACGATTCACCCCGGTACAGGATCTCGCCCTGACAGTCCGTATATCCCGGCAGGCCCATGACTACATTGGCCAGGGTGGATTTGCCCGCGCCGTTCGGCCCGACGATCGCATACACCCGGCCCTGTTTGAAATTGGCGGACACGCCGCCCAGAACCTGCTTGCCGTTGAGCCGCAGGGCGAGGTCCCGCACTTCCAGAAGGGTCATCGGAGATCCTTTCCCGCACCCGGGGTGCGATTTGGAGAAACTCGACTATTGTACCGCGTTTGGAGGTACATCATAAAGCCGGCGGGCGAAACGGCTGATTTCGCCCGGTGTGAGGTCCTCCTCTGGCTGCACGGCGGGTGGGATGCCGAGCGGCCGCGCAGAATGCTGCGACAGGCGCTCTGTGGGGTCCAGGGCGCGCTCAGGTCAGCATGCGGGCGATTTTGAGCATGAAATCGCCGATCTGGCCGCCGTATTCGGGTGAACCGATGTTTTCGACGAGTCCGCGGGCTATGGCCTGTACGGTGTCGACGCGGTTGCTGAGCACGGGCAGGGCCCCCTCGACGCCGTTGAATTTCATATGGACAAAGGGTGCCCGGCGGGTATAGAAGCCGCGGCCGGCCTTGGTTTTTCCGGCTTTCACGCGCAGATAACACGCGATGCCTTCCGGCTCAACGGACCACTGGTAGATGCGGTCGGGCTGTGCGCGGGTCCACTGAACCATCTCGGGGTCGCCGGCCCGGTTTAACTGGCTGAGCGCGGTCGAGATCATGTAGAGGATGAGTTTGACTTTGAGCCGGGCTTCTTCGGGGTTTTTTGGTGTTTTGCCGGGCATCAGCAGTTTCAAACGCATCAGCACGGCGAGCATTTTCATCAACAACCCGAAATGCCGCAGGCCGTCAATCCTCGGCAGGGCCGGTTTTCCGGCGAACAGGGCGTTCATCTGGCGGTACGAAGAAAAGCGAAAGGCGAGGTCGGGGCGCTCGGCCAGACCGTGGACAATTTCGAAGGCGCCCCGGTTGAAGATGAGATGCGAGGCCATCGGTTCGTTCCCGGGGGCGTCGGCTGAGAACTGAACGGTGGCGATGACGCGCTCGAAGCGTTTTCGGGTTTTCGGATCGTCTTCGAGCAGGACCCGGATGACGGGCAGCACGGCCCGCAGGACGATGCGCGCGGTGATCTGATCGCTGTCGTCCGCCATGGCTAGATCTCGTCTTCCCAATCTTCGTCCGCCTCGAAGTCGCGCCCCAGGATCTCGCCGATTTTTTCCAGGATGCCGTCGGTGTCGATCTTGTAGTGATGCATGAGATCCTCAGGATGGCCGTGCAGTGAAAACTCATCGGGGAGCCCAGTTTTTTCGAAGGCGCAGCCTTTTCCACTGGCGGCGATGACGTCGGCCACGGCGCTGCCCAACCCTCCAATAACGCTGTGGTCTTCGACGGTCACGATACGGCGTGTCTCGGCCACGGCGCGGCGGATGGCGGCTTCGTCGAGGGGTTTGAGGGTATGCATGTTGAGGACACGGACCCCCAGCCCCTGTTCTCTGCGCAGAATTTCCGCAGCCTGGACCGCGTGGTGCACCGTCGGTCCGCAACAGATGACGGTGACGTCCGTACCCGGGCACATTTCGATCGCCCTGCCTATTTCGAAGGGATAGTCTTCGCTGTCGTAGGCGCGCGGTTCGAAGCCGCGCCCGATACGGATGTACACCGGGCCGGCGACTTCCATGCAGGCGCGAACGGCCCGGGCGGTTTCGATGCCGTCGGCGGGAACGATGACCGTGAGATTGGCAAACGCGCGAACAATAGACAGATCTTCGGTGGAATGGTGGGTGGCGCCGGCGGAGCCGAACGAGGTGCCGCCGTGGGTGGCGATCACCTTGACGTTGAGGTTCTGGTAACAGACGTCGGTGCGGAGGAATTCGCAGGCTCGCATGGAGGCGAAGGCCGAGAAGGTCGAGACGAACGGGATGAGGCCTGCCTTGGCCATGCCCGCAGCCACGCCGAAGAGGTTCTGTTCGGCGATGCCGACATTGAAGAAACGCTCCGGAAATCGTTCGCCAAACGCGCCGATCTTAGTGGATTTGGCCAGGTCGGCGCTGAGCCCGACGATCTCGGGGTGTCGTTCGCCCATCTCGGTCAGCACGAGGCCGTAGATCTCGCGCTGGGTGAGCTTGTCCGCGTCGTACACCGTCCAGGTGAGTCCGCCTTCGCTTGCGCTCATGTCATGCGCTCCAGTGATGCCTTGGCTTTCGCGAGCAGCTCGCCGCCTAGGCCGCCGTAATGCCAGGCCGGGTCATTTTCCATAAAATCCACGCCTTTGCCCTTGATCGTGTCCGCGATGATCATGACGGGTCCGTCGACGTTCGCGAGTGCGAATTCGATGGCGTCCGCCAGTTCCTCGAAATCGTGACCGTTGACGCTGCGCACCTGCCATCCGAACGCGGCCCATTTGGCGGCGAGCGGTTCCAGGCCCATGATGTCTTCGGTGGGGCCATCGATCATCATCCGGTTGCGATCGCAAAACGCTGTGAGATTCGCGAGTCGGTAGTGGTGGGCGGCCATGGCGGCCTCCCAGATGGAGCCTTCATTGCTTTCGCCGTCACCGACGATGCAATAGGTGCGCCAGCTCTTGTGAAGCACGCGGGCGGCGAGGGCGAGCCCTACGGCCTGCGAGAGCCCGTGGCCCATCGAGCCGGTCGAGACATCGACGCCCACGGCTTTGCTGGAATCGAGGTGCATGCCGAGTTTCGAGCCGGTCGCGTTGAATTTCCTGAGGTCTTCCTTCGGGAAGTAGCCCCGGTGGGCCAGCATCACGGCATGCCCTACGCCGCCGTGTCCTTTGCTGAGCACGAAGCGGTCGCGGTCCGGCCAATCAGGCCGGGTTGGGTCGATGTTGAGGTATTTGCAGTAAAGAATGGTGAGGATGTCGGTCATGCTCAGTGCGCCTCCGATATGCGCACCGCCCGACCAGGCCGTGACGTCGACAATCTGTTGCCGGATCTCGAGAGCGGTGCGCTCGAGGCGATTCCTCTCTTCGGCCGTGAGTGGCATGCTTTATCTCCCGGGCCATGCGGGGCGTCGCTCGCACGGCGCCCCGTCTTGTCACCTCGTTTTCTTCATACGGCAGTTTTCAGCGCGCGAAACGCGTCGTCGGCGATGTCCCACGTCTGCTGGAGTTCGGCGTCGGTATGGGCGGCCGAGACAAACCAATTGTGATGCGGCGTGAAATACGCGCCGCGCCGGGTGCATTCGGCGCACCAGCGTTGATGAAGCATCTGCGAGTCATCGTCGGTGATGCGGTAATAGGCCATGCTGGGTTCTCCGGTGACCCGGAGATTAAAACCGTGGCTCCTTGCGATGCGGATCAGACCGTCGTTGAGTTTCCGGCCGCAGGCCTCGAGCTGGGAGGGCCCGTCGAGGCGGTCGAGTTCCCGGAGCGTCGCGATGGCGGCGGCCATGGGTGCGGCGGAAAACCAGTAGCTGCCGGTGTGAAATACATTGGCGGTGATGGTGCGCAACGCGTCCGTACCCACCAGGGCCGCGATGGGGTAGCCGTTGGCGAGTGCTTTACAGAAACAGACGAGATCGGGGTGGAAACCGTAGCGTTCGTTGCTGCCGCCGCGGTGGAGGCGGAACCCGCAGCGCACGTCGTCGAGTATGAACACGATGCCGTGTTTGCGAAGCAGGGTTTCGACGCGCCGCCAGTATCCCTCTGCAGGGAGCACACTGTCCTGAAACGTGGGATGGTGGTAGGGGGTTGCGATGAATCCGGCGATGTCGCCTCCCTGCTCGTCCAGCACGCGCTCGAGTGCCGCGACGTCGTTCCAGGGGATGCGGATGCACTGGCGGAACTCGTCTTCGATGACTCCGTGGTGTCCGGGGCCCTGCATCCAAGGGTGTGTGCCGTGATATCCGCCCTGAATGGCGACGATCCGGCGGCGCCCGGTGGCGGCGCGGGCGATGGTGACCGCATAGGCCGTGATGTCGGCGCCGTTTTTTGCAAAAAAGGCCCAATCGGCGGTGGCCACGCGGTCCACGAGCAACTCGGCCAACTCCACCATTGTCGGCGATGCGATGCTGACGGTATCCGCTCTCGCGAGCTGTTTTTTGAATGCGTCGTCGACCGCGCGATGGGCGTAGCCGAGGATCATGGGGCCATAGGCGCACATGTAGTCGATGAATTCATTCCCGTCGACATCCTGGAACCGGGCGCCTTCGGCGCGGGCGGCAAAGAAGGGAAACGCAGCGGTCTGGCCGAGAGGCGCGGGACTGAGATGGCCGTAGATGCCGCCGGGGATGACTTCGCACGCGCGGTCGAAAAGCGCGCGGGATTGCAGATAGTCGAATGTCTGCATGCGTTCCGTTCCTTCTTCAGCCAGGCTCATGCCAGGTAGCCGGCGACGCGGTCCATGATGAGGCATGTGTTGTCAATGAGCGGGATCGTGCCATTCAGCCGCAGCAATCCCTTTCCTGTGGCCGTGAACGCGTCGAGCCGGCCGCTGAGAACACGGTGGGCCGACGACCAGTCGGCGAAGCACATCAGGGCGGATGACCGTTCCAGCGGGCCTCTCTGCGCCTCGATGTGGTCGTTGTCATACACGAGGTGCGCCACCGGCCCTTCGGTGTCCACAACAAATTGCAGAGAGCCGCGAGGGGTTGCGGCCGCGATCTCCGCCGCGATGGAGTCGAGCGCCACCAGATGCGGGACGGCAAATACGCCCGTTAGGAGCATCAGCAGGACATGCGCGCGCAGTTCGGCGGGCTCGGCCAGGGTTTCGGGGCTTGGGCGGAGAAAATAGTCCAGCCGCCGGGTCAATGCGCTAAATTCATGTTTCAGAAACCGCAGTTTCGAGAGCCCTTTAAGCGGCACCGGATTTGCGTCTCCGGCGAACATCCCGTTCAGGTGGGACGGCGAGAGAAAGAAGAGTTTCACGTCCGGTTGAGGCGGGCACGCGGCATAATGGCGACAGCGCCCTTCGCTGAATTTGAGCGTCGCGGCCGGGCCGCCGTGCACGGAGAAAGACACGGTCAGGCGCCAGCTGCGGATCATTTCGGCGGCGTCTGCGTCAAGTTCAGGTAGAACTTCGAGGTTGCGCAGGACGGCATACAGGTTGAGACGCGCTTTCAGCAGCTCGTTGTTCAATGGATTCATCTCGCGCAGAAAGCCACTCGTTTTCTCAGTTTTATACGTACGCGACCCCCATCCAAGTACCGTAAACGATGCTATCACAGGTGGGGTATAAGCGCAATCGATCCCTGGGCGCGGCGGGGGTCGTTTGTGATGCGCCTTGGCGCTGTGCCTGCCCCGGGAATCACGATGCAGCGCGTTCGCTTTACCTTACGGGGCGATTCATGGCACAATTTCGGGATATTGTCGGTGCCCCAGCTTGCGGGATCAGGTGAAAGCCATGTGCATACTCGCGCGCTTTTCTACAGGCACGGCAACATATCAGCGGTGTAACGCATCGAAATTCAGGAGTTGTCATGAACACAATGCGCGTGAACCTGCCGGACGGGTCGCAGAAAGAGCTGGAAGCAGGCCAGAACGCTCTCGACCTGGCAAAGAGCATCGGTCCGCGGCTGGCCAAAGCCGCGATGGGCGCCGAAATCAACGGCGAGGTCAAGGGATTGGCCACCCCGTTGACCGATGGCGACACGGTAGCGATCCTCACGTTTGGCAGTGAAGGCGGCAAGGATGTGTTCCGGCACAGTGCGTCGCACGTGATGGCCGCGGCCATTCTCCGGGTGCGGCCGGAGGCGAAGCTCACCATCGGCCCGCCTATCGAGGATGGGTTCTATTACGACGTTGACGCTGAGCCGCCCCTGACCGAGGACGATTTTGCCGCCATCGAAAAGGAGATGGAAAAGGCCGTTCGGGCGGACTACCCGTTCGAACGGGGTGAGTGGAGCAAAGACGAGGCCCTGGCATACTACGAACAGGCGGGAAATCCCTACAAAGTCGAGCTGATCCGCGATCTCGATGACGGCACGATCACCTATTACCGCCACGATGATTTCGTGGACCTCTGCCGCGGGCCGCATCTGCCGTCGACGGGAAAGATCAAGGCGTTCAAGCTGCTGAGTGTGGCCGGCGCCTACTGGCGGGGCGACGAGCGGCGTCCCATGCTGCAGCGCATTTACGGAACGGCGTTCCCGAGCCAGAAAGAACTCGACGAGCACTTGAGGCTGCTGGCGGAAGCCGAACGCCGCGATCACCGCAAGCTAGGCAAACAGCTCGAGCTGTTCAGTTTTCATCCCGAAGGGCCTGGGTTTCCGTTCTTCCATCCCAAGGGCATGATTGTCTTGAACCAGTTGATGGAATTCTGGCGCGAGGAGCATCGAAAACGGCAGTACGGCGAAGTGCGCACTCCGATCATCCTCGAACGCAGGCTGTGGGAACAATCCGGTCACTGGGACCACTACAAAGAGAACATGTATTTCACCCAGATCGACGAGCGGGATTTCGCCGTCAAACCGATGAATTGCCCCGGCGGCATGTTGATCTACAAGACCACGCTGCACAGCTACCGCGACCTCCCGTTGCGTCTCGCCGAAGTGGGGACGGTTCACCGGCATGAAAAGTCGGGGGTCTTGCATGGCCTGTTTCGCGTGCGCGTGTTCACGCAGGACGATGCCCATATCTTTATGACGCCCGACCAGATCCAGGGCGAGGTGACCGACATCATCGACTTCGTGGACGCCGTCTATAGGGTTTTCGGTTTAGACTATGCCGTCGAGCTGAGCACCCGGCCGGAAAAATCCATCGGCACGGATGAGATGTGGGATCTCGCCACCGGCGCGCTGCGCAATGCGCTTGCCGCCAAGGGCGTCGCATACAAGCTGAACGAGGGCGACGGCGCATTCTATGGTCCCAAGATCGACTTTCACGTGCGCGACTGCCTGAAACGGAGCTGGCAGTGCGCGACCATCCAGCTCGATTTCGCCATGCCTGAAAAGTTTGACCTCGAATACGTTGGGCCAGACGGCAACATGCACCGTCCCGCGGTCATTCACCGGGTGATTTACGGCGCGATCGAACGATTTCTGGCCGTGCTGATCGAGCATTTTGGCGGCGCATTTCCGACCTGGCTGGCGCCGGTCCAATGCGTGGTCATCCCCATTTCCGACGGCCAGAACGCCTATGCCGGCCAGGTTCGCCAGCGCCTCTTCGAGGCCGGCTTGCGGGTGGAATCCGACCTGAGCGATGATACGATGAAGTACAAGATTCGCGCCGCCCAGACGCAGCAGGTCCCCTACATGCTCGTCGTGGGCGATCGGGAACGCGAATCGGGGGCGGTCTCGGTCCGGCATCGCCGGAAAGGCGATCTGGGCGCCATGCCGCTGGATGTGTTTGTGTCGCGCATTCAGGAGGAAATTGCGCTTAAAGCGCTGGATGGCGCCGTCGAGACGCCGTAAAGCGGCCCGGGAGGATAAGGAAATGGAAAATTCCGGCAAGCGCATGGGCATCGATATGGGGATGCGCTGCAAACAGTGCAATCAGCCGGTCACCAGCGCCAACATCACCGAATCGGCACTCGGGGTGTTTTGCAGCGACGCCTGCAAAGAAAAATACGAAGCCTTCGTGCAGCGCGCGCACCAGCTTGAGAGCATGCGGAGACCCCGCTCGTACGCGCGCGTGCTCAAATCGTTCATCGGCAAGGTGATTGTGATCCTGATCCTGCTCGTGGCGCTGGCAGTTCTTGGCGCGGTCATGCCCGAGATCCCTGTCCTCGGCACGGTGGTCAGCACGCTCCGCGAAAAGCTCGGGGTCTAGCCCGGCGTTTCAGTCTGCCGTGACCGAGCAGCCCGGGTGTCGTGCGGGGCGACGGCGGGCGAATATCCGTGGAAAACGCCGTCAACCGGAACCGATGGCGACTCCGGCCAGCGACGTTCCGCATGCGGTGCAGGCGCCCGATTTTGCGTAGTTGATGATGGCGCTGTAGCCCTGGCGTTCGATGACCGTCTCCCCGCATTGCTTGCAGCGGGTGCTCTGGCGTCCACTTCGGATATTGCCCAGATAGATGTGGCACAGCCCCTCGTCTTCGCCAATCTGCAGAGCGCGTTCCAGGGTATCGGGCGACGTAGGCCGTCGATCCGCCATCCGGTAGGCGGGAAAAAAGCGGCTGATGTGCCACGGGGTTTCGGGGCCGAGTTCGCGGGCGATGAAGGCCGTGAGCCGGCGCAGCTCGTCATCGCTGTCGTTCAGTTCTGGGATGAGCAGCGTGGTGACTTCCACCCAGATGCCGTACTCTTTCATGCGCTTCAGCGTATCGAGCACGGGTTGGAGGCGGCCCCCGATGTGTTCCCGGTAGGTTGCGTCGCTGAAGGCCTTCAGGTCTACGTTGGCTGCGTCCAGCAGCGGATGCCACGCTTCGAGTGTCTCCTCACTCATAAACCCGTTCGTCACGATCACATTGAGCAGGCCCTCTGTTCGGGCGCGTTCCGCAACGTCATACGCATATTCGAAGTAGACCGTGGGTTCCGTGTAGGTATAGGCGATGCTGCGGCAGTGGGCCTCGCATGCGTGTTCAACAATCCGGTCGGGCGAGACCCGGACGCCGCGGATGATGCGCTGGTCGCGCGGCATGGCCGAGATATCGGCGTTCTGGCACCAGCCGCAGCGGAAATTGCAGCCGGCCGTCGCGATGGAATACGACAGCGAGCCGGGCATGACATGGTAGAGCGGTTTCTTCTCGATCGGGTCGATATTTTCTGCCAGGACCTGCTCGTAGACCAGCGAATAGAGCGTGCCGCCGATATTTTCTCGCACGTGGCAGATCCCGCGCCCGCCGTCTTCGATGAGGCAGCCATGCGCGCAGAGATGACATTTCACCAGATTGCCGTCGCGTTTTTCGTAAAGCCTGGCTTCGAGCATAGGCGTCCTTTCCGGCGGAGGGCCATTGCCAGCGTGCCGCCGCTGCATTTCGCAGCGCCAGGCTCAGTATACGAAAGTGCGCGCCCTCTTGTAATCCGGCGCACATTGAATCCAGTCCGCCGTTACGTGCAGGGCAACCGGGCCGTCAGCGGCGTTGGCGTCGCCGTATCGAGATCCTATGGACGGAACATCCGTACCAAGACAGACACCAAGGTCCATGGACACGCTATCCATAAAGTTTTGAGATCAAACATTGACGCTTATTTTCATGCGTGCTCTGCAGCGGCTGGAAACCATCTCTCGCTGCAAACAAGAGGCTCTTAATTCTGTAGAATAGTCCTGTGGTTCCGTTCAAACGCGTGGCATGATACACTCTTATTTATGAAATCAGTAATTGCTGAGAGTCCTCGAATGTGTTCAGACCAGCGAATGGACCCTGCTGAATGGAAATTTGCGGAGTTTTTTGCGGGCATCGGTCTCATGAGAATGGGACTGGAAGCAGCGGGCTGGTCCATTGCCTTCGCCAATGATATCGACAAAGATAAACTGGCAATGTACACGACCCAGTATCCGGACGCGAAAGAGCATTTTATTCTTGGCGACATCCACACACTTCCCGCCAGCAGTATTCCAAGTGTAACTTTGGCAACAGCCTCTTTTCCTTGCACCGATTTGTCGCTGGCCGGAATGCGCAGAGGGCTCGACGGCGCCCATTCTTCCGCTTACTGGGGTTTTGCCCGGATTTTGGAGGAACTCAAGAGTAGACGACCGCCGATTGTCTTGCTTGAGAACGTCGTAGGTTTTCTTAGTTCCCATAAGGGAAAAGACTTTCATGATGCACTATTGGCTCTGAATAGACTGGGATACGCCGTCGACGCAGTGATTCTTGATGCGGCAAGGTTCGTCCCTCAAAGTCGTGTCAGGCTTTTCGTGATAGGATCCCTCACTCTAAAAGCAAAAGTGAAGCAACGTTCTTCCCTGTCCCGCGAGACTCCGTGCTTTTATGAGTCAACGCTCAGGCCTAGAGCCCTTGCCGATTTTATTCTGAGGCACCCTGATATCGCTTGGAATCTCCGTGAGCTTCCAGAGCCTCCTCAGCGCACTACACAGCTTCGCGATATCCTAGAAAAACTGCCGGAGTCTTCTTCTTTCTGGTGGAACACATCTCGAGTTGAGTATCTTGTAAAGCAGATGAGCCCTAAACACCACGCAGAGCTTGAAGCGCTTAAGAGACGGTCTTCGTGGGCCTACGGGACGGTGTTTCGCCGAGTGCGCAATGGTCGCTCGATGGCCGAACTCCGAACAGACGGTGTAGCAGGATGTTTGAGAACGCCGCGCGGCGGAAGTGGCCGTCAGATTCTTGTTCAGGCCGGGCATGGCTTGGTGAAGGCGAGACTCCTTACACCCAAAGAATGTGCCCGCCTTATGGGTGCAGATGGATTTCGCATCGACACATCCCTGAACAAGGCCCTTTTTGGATTTGGGGACGCCGTGTGTGTTTCTGTAATCTCTTGGCTTGCCCGCAACTATCTAAACCCACTTACGGAAGAATTGCTTGGCTCGAAGCGGTGTGTTGAGTCAAGTGGAACTGTTTGATGCTGATGGAGCAAGACCAAAACGCCGACCTGATTGAGGCGCTGAATGAGTTTGCAAACCCGCATCAGCCTTTGGGAAAGGGTCTTCTGTCAGTGGGACTCATTCTTACGCGAAAGACCAGAGCTATGAAGCCGCCTTTTGTGCGCGATGATTTCCTTACAAAGAAGCGCGGTCAGGTCAAAGGGCTTAGCGGGTCTAAACTCAAGAGCATCCTCGCAGAACACGGGATTTATCAGACCCTGTCCGCAGAAGGTGGCAGGACGAGTAGGGGCAGTATTGAGAATATGGAAGCATATCTTTCGCTTCTAAATAGGCTTCATACCAAGAATCTGTTGAATTATGCCGTAATTGAAAAATGGTGGATAGGCCAGGTTCGGGAGTTTTTCGCATCAAAACCGTTGCGAATCAAGATCGACTCGTCAAAATCGCTCTGTCAAATTGTGCGCGAACTGATTGCTGAGGCTTTTGAGCGCCAGAAGCAGTGTGTTGGGACTATGATCGGCGGTGCAGTGATGCAGCATTTGGTTGGCGCCAAACTCTCCGTGGCTCTTCCTGATACCAAAATTGAGCATCACGGTTTTTCAGTTGCTGACCAACAATCAAGTCGAAAGGGCGATTTTTCTCTGGGAGATACAGTAATTCACGTGACCACCGCTCCTAACGAAAATTTAATTCAAAAATGCTGTACAAATCTCGAAGAAAGTCTTAGGCCAATTATCATTACAAGGGAATCAAGCGTTAGTAGTGCGCGCACCCTTGCGACAGATGCTGGCATTGCTGACAGGTTGGACGTATTGGCGATCGAGCAATTTGTCGCTACAAATATCTATGAATGGAGCAAGTTTGAAGGGCATAAACGCCCTGTATCCGTGCGAGAGCTCATCGATGTATACAATGATATTGTCCAACGTTTCGAAAGTGATCCGCGCCTGAACATCTCGATAGGCTGAAGCTATGGATCTGTTTTCCCCAACAAAACGCAGCTGGATCATGAGCCGCGTCGCCTCAAAAAACACATCTCCTGAAATCGCCGTGCGCTCGATACTGCATTCCATGGGTTATCGATTTAGACTTCACCATGATGGCCTACCTGGGACGCCCGATATTGTGCTGCGTAAGCATATGACGGTCGTCTTCGTGCATGGTTGTTTTTGGCACCGCCACAGTAAGTGTAAACGGGCAACCCTTCCAACCACAAACCGAGAGTATTGGCTTTCCAAGTTTGCACGTACTGTAGCGAGGGACAAAGCCAACCGCCGCCTTCTACGGCAGAAAGGATGGAAAGTCATTGTCGTATGGGAATGCGAATTGAAAAATCCATCACGTCTCGCAGTAAGATTCAAACGTGAAATCGGTTAGTCCTGTTTTTACTAGCCAGCCGCGCGTTCTTCTCACACGGCTACTTTGCGGGAGGGACGCGGGTGTAGAGGTTGAGACCGAACCAGCGCATGCTGCCCGTTCCCAGAGACTCGACGGCGAAGGTGCAGGGCGCGGCCGGCGTGAGGTGCTGCGCGGGCACGACCACGAAGAAAATGCCTGCCGTGTCCTCGGGGAGCCGGCGCCGGGGCATGAACACCAGGGAGATGCCCGAAGCGCCGTCCTGCCACTGGCGGGCCTGGTCCGTGATGTCGAAGTCGAGGATGCGCTTTCCATTGACGCGGAAGGCGAACCCGGGGGTTTCGGGCTGGGTCCGCCAGCCGAGCCCGCCGGCGAACACGAAGGTGGCGTGGTCGCTGTCGAACGGTTCGGGCACGGGGGCGGTGGTCCATTCCAGGCGGTTGGCCGTGTCGGTCTGGCGGAGGATGTGGTAGGGCGCATGTTCCTCGCGGTAGCTCATGTACCTCTGGACCTGGTCCTCCGTGGATGAGGAGGCGAATCCCGCGATAAAGGGCCCGGTCACAGGCGGGGTGTCCATGGCCCGTTCATCGAAATAGGCTTCGGGCCATTCGGCAGCCGGTTGAGGCCGCGAGGCCGCGTAGTCAAGGAGCCGCGCGGTGAGCCATTCTTTTTCGGGGACGGGGATCTCTTCTTGTTCGAGATTCAGGCCGCATGTGACGACGGAGCCTTTGCCCACACGCATCTGGAAGAGGAGCACCCGGTCGCGGCAGAACCGGTGGCCGTCGATACCGCGCACCAGAACCTCAGACCGGGCAGGTGCGTCGTCGAGAAGGTAGGAGGAGGCGTTCTCGAGGAGCCGGTACCAGCCGCCGTCGCACCAGCCCTCGGGCGCCATGCCCGCAGTGACCGGATTGTCGTAGACGACCGTGCCCACGTTGCTGTCGCGCGCGTTTCCGAGCCACCAGGTGGTCTTGAAGCGGTTGTTGACGGCGGAGAACACGCCATCCGGTTTGAGGAGCAGCAGGCAGGCGCCGTCGCGGGCCGCCTGAAGCAGGGGCCGCGACAGAGTCGAAGCGACATACGCGGCCGCCGCTGGGAGCGCGCCGTCTTCCGGCAGCGGCGTGACGCCGAATGAGGCGAGTTCGTCGCTCCACTCGGCGCTGGCATATACCGGATGTTCGAACGTGGGCGCGATCTCCAGCGGATATACCCACGTGGTCCAGGCGTTCTCGACCGTTCGCGACGGCGTGCGGAGCTGCAGCGTGATCGTAAGCCGGCTGGGCTCCGAAACCTCGGGACAGGCCAACCGGCATTCGCGCACGGCCGTCACCGACTCCCTGCGGGGGCGGCGCGAATGGTCCCGGTGAATCTTCCAGCAGGGCCTGTCCAGCCGCATTCGATGCGGCACGCGAGCGACGTGTCGGCGAGCGGGGCCTCCGCGTAGTTTGAGACGAGAAAGGAGAGCGCCAGGGCGTCGCCCGAGCGGTAGGTCCAGGCCAGCCCGTCCTCGAGCAGGACCACGTCATTGATGAACTGGCGCACTTCTTCGGGTTTGATGTGCTCCTTCGGACGGAAATAGGACTCGACGATCCCGTTCGACCCGGTCCAGTAATCTTGGAACAGCCACCAGTGGTGCCCCGAGATATAGGGTTTTTTGCGGATATCCTCGATGTTGAGCTTGTGGCAGAGCGTAATACAGGCGCTGGGAGTTGCGCGCCCAGAGCGGCGCCTTCGTCGAGCAGGCCCAGCGCCGCCACTTTCTCCCGCGCCGAGATGAACCAGAAGGGTTTGATGTTGTGTTCAAACAGCTCAATCTGGTCCAGCAGGGGAAACGTGCCGAAGTTGCCGGTTTCGTGCGAGATCACGGGCTTGGGCGGCTCGGCGGGGAAAGCGTAGAGCCCGGGCAGGTCCTGCGGGAGATTGAACACGTCGAACTGGAACGCAAAGTAGTCGAGCGTGGGCCGGTCGCGCTCTCCGGAAAGCCAGTTTTTCATCATGAGACCGTCGGAATCGATGACCATGCGCTGGGGGTCGAGTTCCTTCGCGATGCGGTACAGCTCTTCGCCAATGGCGATGCCGTCGTACAGCTCGTTGCCCATGCACCACCCGAAGACCGAGGGATGGTTCCGGAGCCGCGTGATGACCGCGGCCCATTCGGTCTTGTAGAGTTCGAGCGCGGGACCCTGGGCGCGCTCATAAAACGGCCGGTACACGATGGGAAGTTCGGGCTGCACGAGAATGCCCATTTCGTCGCAGGCGTCGTAGTATTCCGGCGGCAGGAAATGGCTGTGGTGCCGCACGCCGTTGAATCCATACGATTTGATCACCTTCAACCGGTCGAGATAGAACGCCTTGTCCGCGGGCGGGACCATCGTCGCCGGGTAGATCGCGTCATCGCCGTACCCCCGCAGGAAGAACGGCGCGCCGTTGAGGTAAAACTGCGACCCGCGCGGCTCGAGGGTTCGCATGCCAAACCGCACCGTGGCGGAATCCAGCGCGCCCGAGGCGTCGGCCAACACGAGCTCCGCCGTGTAGAGATGCGGATGGTCGGTCGACCAGAGTTTTGCGTCTGCGAGCCGCGTGACGCCTTCCAGAACCCCGCCCTCGATACGGACCGCCCGGGCGCGATCTCGCCGGCCGGTTCGCCCGCCGCGTCGCGGAAGATCACGTGCGCCGCATCGCCTTCGCGCGGTTCCCCCGCGATTCCCGCCGTCACCCGCACGGTGCCGGTGGCGTCCGATTGCACGAAGAGGTTGTCGAGCCAGGTCCGCGCGCGCGCTTCGAGGCCGATGTGCCCCCAGAACCCGCCCCAGGGCGCATCCATCTCGTCCATGAAATCGATACAGCCGGCCAGGCAGTCCACGTCCCAGCGCTGTTTCGAATCGACGGCAATCACGATGCGCGCGGGCTGCCCCGGCGTCACATGCTCCGTGATCTCATACTCGAAGGGGGAAAGGTAGCCGATGTGCTCGCCCAGGTACGCGCCGTTGACCCACGTCTTGGCGTAGCGGTGCACATTGGCAATGCAGAGAAACAGCCGCCGCCCGGCCCAGTCGGCGGGGATGTCCACCACCCGGCGGTACCAGCCCGTGCCAATGAACTGGTGGCGCAGTTTGTCGGTCTCCTCGCCGAAACCCTGGGCGTCCCACGCGCCGGGAACGGCGAGCCGGCCGCTGAACGCCTGCTCCCCGGCGCCCCAGCCGGCCGCCTCCCCGCCATTCTCGCGATCGAGCTGGAACTCCCATTCGCCGTCGAGCGACAGCGCCGCGCGTCCGGACGCGGCCTGCGCCATGCCGGCCGACGCCAGCGCGAGACACACCACGAACCAGACACGCGTGAATGAATGGATAGTCATGATCTCCCCTTTCCCCGAGTCGAGCGATACCCGTTCACCGGAAAACGCCATTATAGACCCCCGGCGGCGTGTTTCCCCATCGCCAGCTCCCGCCCCGTCATTCGTCCGGCCACACGGCGGGATCCCGGTACCAGTTGACATCCATGGCGGCGAGGCGTTCGCCATGGCCGCGGAGCCGCGCGGCAAAGTCCGCCCAGTCCCGCCCCTCCCTGGGCGACCACCCCACCTCGGACAGCGCAATCATACGCGGGAACACCTGGTGGAAGATGCCCGAAGGAGGCAGGATCTCGCCCGTGGCTTCCAGATGCCGGCGGGACACGTTGCCCAGCCACATACAGCACTCGACGCCGAGAATGTGCGCCGTTTTCGCGGGATCCAGTCCCGCCGGAATGGGTTCAAACGCATACGTCTTGTTTACCGGCGTGGTCTCGTAACTGTAATCGAGGTAACAATGGCTTGTCGGCGACATGACCACGTCGTGTCCCTGGCTGGCCGCGGCAAGGCCCCCTTCCATCCCGCGCCACGACTGCACCGTGGCGCGCGGCGCCAGACCGCCCTCGAGGATCTCGTCCCATCCGATGAGGCGGCGGCCGTGGTTCTCGAGCATCGCCTCGACGCGGCGCACGAAATAGCTCTGCAACTCCTCTTCGGAGGCCAGTCCTTCGGCCTTCATGCGCGCCTGGCACTTCGGGCAGGCCTTCCACCGGGTTTTCGGGCACTCGTCCCCGCCGATGTGAATCCACGGCGACGGAAACACCTCCACGACCTCCGCCAGGACCGCCTCGATGAAGGCGAAGGTCGCGTCATTTCCCGGGCAGAACACGTCGGGGTAGATCCATTCGTCGCCCAGGACCGCGGGCTGGCCGGTGCACGACAGCTCGGGATAGGCCATGAGCGCGGCCAGGCAGTGGCCCGGCATTTCGATTTCCGGGACGATCGTGACGCCGCGCGCGGCGGCGTACGCGACGATTTCGCGCAGGTCGTCCTGCGTATGGCAGCCGCCGTACCGGTCACCGGGCTCCTTGGGAAGGTAATTCAGGCGGGCGTTGGCGTTTGGCCGCCACGCGCTGATCTCCGCGAGTTTCGGACGGGCGGCAATCTCGACCCGCCAGCCCTGGTCGTCCGCCAGGTGCCAATGCAGCCGGTTCATCTTGTAGTAGGCGAGCAGATCGATGAAACGCTTCACAAACGCCTTGTCCTGGAAATGCCGGGCGCTGTCGAGCATGCAGCCCCGCCACCCGAACCGGGGCGCATCCTCGATCCGGACGCAGGGAACCGTCCAGGCCACGCCCTGAACCGGTTCGCCCGACTCGATCTGTGCCGGAAGGAGCTGGCACAGGGTCTGGCTGGCGTAGAGCAGCCCCGCGGGCGCCGATGCGGCGAGCGTGATAGCGCCGGGCGTGACGTCGAGCCGGTAGCCCTCGGTGCCCAGGTGTTCCAGCGCGGAGTCGATACGCAGCACGATCGCGGGCCGGCCTTCTCCCGAAGCCGCTATGGGAAAAGAGAATCCGGTCGCTGGAGCAAGCAGCGCGCGCAGAAAATCACAGGATTCGTTCGGGGCGCCGTCCGCAACCAGGGCCGTTTCTTCGGTAAGCTGCATGTGGCCGTCCACGCGTTGGAGCTGGCGCGGTTGCGGGATAAGCGGCAGCGGTCCTTCCTGCGCGGCCGCACAGATCGCCCCCACGATACCCATCAAGGCAAGCGTTAGTCTCATGATTCCTCCTCGGTTCAGACCCTATGCGGATACCGCGCCTCCGTCCGGCGCCGTTATGCCCCGCGCGGCATGGCCGCGCTGCTAGCTGCGGTGGACTTCCACCTCCCGGACCATGCCTTCGACTATATAACACATCCTTGCACGGCAAGGAAAAACCCAGACCGCGACGCTGCAACCCGGAAAAGCCCCGGTTCCGTGAGGCTCCGGCCGCTCCTCTTTCTTGAACTCGAGCGGTTGCGGCGCTAGTATGCCGGTGTCAGCAGGGGAGCGCGCAGGATGGGCGCCGCCGTTTCACTGAATTTCCCGGGTGCATTCATCAAAGAAGGGAGCATGGCCATTCATGCCGGAAGTCAAAGGGTTTCGCGGCTACCGATTTGATCCGACTGTGGTGGGGTCGTATGACGACGCGATCACGCCGCCCTATGACGTGATCAACCCTTCGCAGCGTATGGAACTGATGGCACGGAGCCCGTTTAACATGGTGCACGTGCTGCTGCCCGAGGGCGAGGGCGGCGAACGCTACCGGAACGCGGCGGCGACGCTTGACTCGTGGCTGGCCCAGGGCGCGCTGAAACAGGACCCTGAACCCTCGTTTTACCTGTTATCTCAGACATTTAAGGGGCTGGACGGCCAGGAATTGGTGCGAAAAGGCTTTTTTGCGGCGGCCCGGCTGCCGGAATACGGGAAATCGAGCTATCTGGATCATGAGCGGGTTTTCGACACCAAAGTGGCCGACCGCCTGGCATTGACCGAACACACCCGGGCCCAGCTGGGCGCCGTGTTCGTGATGTATCGCGACCCGGACGCGCAGCTTGCGCCGTTTTATGACGAAATGCGCCGTCGACCCGAGGATATGCGTGCGGTCACGAGCGACGGCGTAACCCAGCGGGTCTGGAAAGTACCCCAAGATGATGCGGTCACCCGTTTTTTCCGCGATCAAACCCTCTACATCGCAGACGGCCACCACCGGTTCAGGATGGCGTGCCTGTATCGCGATCGGATGTGCGAACTCGAACGGCCGGACGGCGACCGGCCCTACGATTTCGTCCTGATGGGGTTTGTGGATATTGACGATCCCGGCCTGCGGGTCTGGCCCACCCACCGGCTCATGGATCCGCCCGACGGCTTTGAGGAATCCGCGTTCCTGAACGCCGCCGCCAAATGGTTCGATATCGCCCCCGCGGACGACGATCTCGCCGCGCATGTCGAGGCTGCTCCCGGTTCTGCCATCGGGGTGGCCGTCCACAATGGCGGACGCCATATCCTGACCCTGCGCGATATCAATCGCGTAGAATTTCTGGGCGATGACCGTACGGACGCCTGGCGCGACCTCGATGTGGCCGTCCTGCATCGCGGGTTGTTCGAGCGGGTCATGGGCCTGCCCGAAGGGGCCGAGTATCTTTATGAACCCCGGGCCGAGATCGCGCTCGCGGCGGTTGCGTCGGGCGAGAAGAAGCTCGGTTTTTTCCTGAAAGGCACCCGCACGGAGCAGATCTGCGCCTGCGCCGACGCCGGCGATCCCATGCCGCAGAAATCGACGTATTTCTTCCCGAAACTCCCGAGCGGGGCCGTCATTCACCGGTTGCTTGCGGATGACTGACGCGGCGCGCGCCCGTGCCTTTCCCGGGGCAGGGTTGTGCGGCTTCGCTCGAACTCCCGGTGCTGCCGAGGCGATATTCGAAGATCATGGCAACGCATGCAGGCGCCGCTACACCGCCCCTGAATCCGCTGGTCGCGTTTGATATCGAGACCACGGGCTGGTCTCCTTACAAGGACGCCGTGCTCGAGATCGCCGGAGTGAAGTTTCA
This sequence comes from Candidatus Hydrogenedentales bacterium, assembly GCA_050950105.1. Classification (GTDB taxonomy): domain Bacteria; phylum Hydrogenedentota; class Hydrogenedentia; order Hydrogenedentales; family SLHB01; genus UBA2224. Next base: position 236,353 of record JBMNGZ010000003.1, read on the forward strand.
ACCCGGCGGCCCGGCGGAGGACACGTTTCAGGAGCTGGCCCATCCCGGCAGAGCCATTTCCGCGTCGGTACGCAAGGTCACGGGCATCACCGATGCGATGGTCGCGGCATGCCGTCCTCCCGTCGAAGTGCTGCGCTCGTTTCTCGCCTGGGCGGGCCCGGATGCCTGTTTTCTGGCCCATAACGCCTCGTTCGACGTCCGCTTCCTTAATGCAGCGCTGCTCAACGCCGCAGAACCGGTGCCGGACCTAAATGTCGTGGATACACTGGCCTGGGCCCGGGAGTGTTTCCCCGACGCCGGCAGCCACGCTCTCGGCGACCTGTTGGAGACTCTGGGCATCCCCATGCCGGATCAACACCGCGCGCTCGCGGACGCCCAGGGGGTTCGAGCCCTGGTTGAGCGCCTCCTGGCAGGCGAGTCTGACCCCATCCGCGCGGTTGCCGCGCGAATCCGCCGGCCGGTACTTCCCCGCCGCAACAGCCTCCTGCCGGATTCCATGATTGACTGATCACGCGGCAGCGGAATGCGTCGTCTCTAGAAAAGCACACGGGCGACGAAAGCATCTTCGGCGCCCATCGACGACACGCGCAACGGCGCGCCTGTGCTGTCGTACAACGTTGCATCGCCTGCAATCCATCCGGCGAGAAGCACGCCGCCAGCCGGCGTGATGCTCACATCGCTCGCTCCGCCGATGGCCGGCACGCGCATGGCCGCCTCGAGCCGGCCTGCGGCGCTGTAGCGCGCCAGGAACAGGTTGCTCTCATGTTCGAAGGTGCTGTTCAGGGTGGTCTCGTTGGCTTCGCCCGCGCCGAGGGTGATGCGTGTCGTGAAAGTGCCCGCGAGCACGCAGGAACCGCCGGGAATGGCCGCCACGGCGATCCCTTCAGCGGCCTCGATTCCGCGGGTCTGGCGGGCCCATGCCAGATTGCCGTTGCGGTCGTAGCGCGCGAGGAACGCATCGCTGTCGAACGTATTTTGCGCCACCAACTGCAGCTCGTTTGCCATACCAGGCGCAAAGGTGATCCGGTCGGTGAATGAGCCGGTGACCACCACGGAGCCGTCGAGAAATGCAGCGATACCGAGCCCCTGATCGGTGTCGATCCCCGTGGCGTTGCGGACCCAGGCCACGGTGCCGTTGCCGCGATACCGCGCGATGAAAACGTCGCGATCCATAGAAGAGCAGGCCTGAATTTCCACGCCGGGCCCGGTCGAGGCGCCGAAGACCGCGTAATCTTCGAAGGTGCCGGTCACGACGATGTCGCCGCCGGGAGTAGTCGCGACGACGGGCGCGATATCCGGCGCGGGTCCACCCGCGCCCGTGACCCAGACCAGGCTGCCGTTGCGCTCGTAGCGTGCAAGGAAGATATCCGTATCGAACGTGCCGCCTGCGTTGAGCGCGGTCGGCCGCGGCGTGGCGCTATCAAAAACGGCGCTGCCTTCGAATGTGCCCGCGACTACGAAACCGCCGTCGGGGAGGGCGCTGAGCGCGGTGCCCGCATCGCCTTCTCCGGAGCCGCCTTCGCTCCGGGCCCAGAGCAGCGCCCCGCCGCTGGTATACCGAGCGACGAAAGCGTCCTGATCGAAAGTGCCCGCTGCGTCCAGCTGGGTTTCGTTGCTTTCTCCCGCGCCAAATGTGGCGCTGCCGTTAAAATATCCCGTCACCACGATTGAACCGTCTGCCAGTTGGACTATATCGGCTGCGGAGTCGTCCTGAGAACCGCCCGCGCTGACGGCCCAGTCCAGCGTTCCGTCGGCCTCATAGCGAGCGATGAAAATGTCCGTGTCGTAGGGGCCGCCGTTTGCGGCGAGGGTGGTTTCGCCGGCTTGTCCGGCGCCGAAGACGGCGCTGCCGGTGAACTGGCCGCAGAGGTATGCGCCACCCGCCAGGCGTGCGGCAACGGCGGTCGCCCGGTCGGCGTCAAAGCCGCCGCCGGTCTGTGCCCATTGGAACGGCCCGCGGGCGGGCGGACAGCCCACGACGCAAGCGGCGAGGGCCACTGCGACGGCAACGCAGCAGAATCGGCATACATTGAGGGCATTCATGACCGAAGTCTCCTCTTCCGCACGGATGCGAACCGGCTAAGGCTCTGTTATCGGGCCTGCTCCCTGCCATCATACCCCAATTCCAGTTCGCGGCCCATGATTTTATGCTTCCCGGGCCCATTCACGTTCTAAGCGCACGCAAAACGATTTTTCGCTTCTGCAGGAAGATTTCATTGGGTGTTCGGTATCCGAGGCATTTTTTGCTCTATTGTTCAGTTCATCGACTATCTCCTGGAGTTTTTCTAATGTAGGGGCAGGCCCCTGCGCCTGCCCATCCAGATAGTGCCGCGCTGCGGAAACCTGGATGGACCGGGCATCCCCGCGCGATTGCGGTCCGGTGTAGGGGCAGACCCCTGTGTCTGCCCATCCGGATAGTCCCCACGAATGCGCCCATCCCAGCGCTCCCGCAGCCTGGATGGACCGGGCAGCCCCGCGCGATTGCGTTCCGGTGTAGGGGCAGACCCCTGTGTCTGCCCATCCGGATCGCCCCTGCGGCTGCGTTCCGGAATGTAGGGGCAGACCCCTGTGTCTGCCCATCCGGATAGTCCCCACGAATGCGCCCATCCCAGCGCTACCGCAACCTGGATGAACCGGGGAGACCCCTACGTGGCAGCGTTCCGGTGTAGGGGCAGACCCCTGTGTCTGCCCATCCGGATCGCCCCTGCGGCTGCGTTTAAGAAGGGCAGACACAGGGGTCTGCCCTACGTGTCCGCCAAAACAGGGTAACTCCACCAGGGCGGCGTGCGGAGAAGGTATTTCTTCGCGGCTCTGCCTGTGCCCGTTGCCTGTTCCCGGTGCGTGGCCTGGTCATGCCCTCTTAAGGAGCGATTGGGGCGCTATATTAGGTAGAGAGGAACCCACAAAAGCCTTTGCATAGAGCCATGTGTGTGCTAATCTGTTGTACAGGAAATGAGTGAGTATACGTCGCTCGGTTCTCGGCAGCCTGAATCCAGCAGAGGGGGCTTAATTTTCAGCCTCGTTTGCATCTATTAGCCCAACTACTATCAATATTGAACCTGGCCAGAAGAGCGCGGAGGTTGATTTCGAGATTCAACTTACTCTGTCAGATTCGAGTGAGACGGGCTCTTCTCAGATGGCAATGCGTGTGATAGCGGTTAAGAACAACGCACCCGTGGGAGAAGCGGAAAGTGTCCTCCGCTGGACTACGCTGAATCAGAAAGATACTCAGTGAGGAGGCGATAATGAAGTTGTTGATGGCTGTTTTGCCTCTAATTCCGATGGTGACGCTCACTTCCCCCATCAATCACGCACTGGAATTGGAAGGGATCCTGACTCTCCCACTACCCGATGCGCTACAGATTGAGTATGTAATGGTCCAGGCCAAACCAGAAATACCCGAACCTGAACTAGCAAAACGAATTGAGGAAACTCTGCAAGACGCTCGGGCGCGCTCGGGTGGTGAGATTTCTCCTGAACAGGAAGGTGCATTGCGTTTGAGAATAGAGGAGGACAATCTTCGGAATGGCAATACTAGCCGCCAGGAGCGGGATACCCATACGGATCTCCTGCAGGATTCCGTGGCTGCCAAATCCTCTACGGGGCGCATTAGTTGGTCGTTTGCCGCCTTCTTCCTTTTGGCCATTCCGGTTTCCTTTGTGGTTGGGAGTAGAGGGCGAGAGAATTGGTGGGACGGTCTCGGCGCCTATATTACAGGCTGCTTTGGTCTCCTTTGGACTCTTGCGATTGGGCTTTTCGGCGAAGAATATTTCGGAGCGCCGACACGCTTGGCTGTGCTCATCATGGTACTTGTGTCGGTGTGGGGTGAAAACCTTGGTGGATTCATTCGCAGGAGAGTAAGACGAACGCACGACCTTGAAAAATGCACCCGTGACAACGCCTCCAACCAACATTAGCGTCAATCTGCTTTTGCGTTGGCGTGGCTATGCCTAACGAATAAGTGCTGCTGAATAGAGTCTGGTCGTTTGCGGAGCCGAGTGAATCCTGATGACAGGTGCTCTTGAGCGTGCGCGTCGCAGAGTCTGCTATGCCACTATAGAGTTTCGAGACTTGGGAGATAGAGAGGGGGAGCTTGTTCATGCGGGCGGTTCTCTTTGCGGGGACGATTGCGTTCTCAGGCTTTGTGCAATGCACCGAAGCGGGCGAATTGTCCACGGCGGAGGCGGATTTACATCACCTCGTCCGGTTCCTGAGTGCGAATCCTTCGAGTGTCGAGGTGGTGATCAGCGCTGTTGAAGGCCGGGAGACTGCTGTCGAGTCAGGCCACATTCCGGCTTCTCTGAGCGAAACCTTACGGGGGTTGGTTGATAACCATGACCCGGAGTCGGCATTAGCTGCCCTGGGAGAAACTGCCATAGCTGAAGGGTACTATATGGTTGCCGTGCCCTTGCTGAACGAAAGAATAGGCCTCTTCACGAACCGGATGAGGAAAGCGCAGGGCAGGGATCCCGCACTCGTCTATTGGGAAGTCTTGCATGCGCAATTGGCCGTCCCTGAGGTTGAGCTACTTGAGATTCACTATCCGTCCCTCGAGTTCGATGCTGAGTACATATCAGTGGACAAACCACTGGCGTATCTTAGGTGGCTAACTGAGAAGAATGTCCTGACGGGAGACTCGGCGAAGGGGGCCGAGTGCTGGCTACGGCGCATCTCATGGCTGTACCAGCACTGCGCTGGCGGTCCAATTCCGAATGATGGTCTTACCGACATTTCCGGCCTGCTCATGAATGAAGATGGTCCGATATCTTTTGAGTTGGTGGTTCTCGCCAAAAGGCGCGAAGGCCTTATAGGTAGCGGCGGCTACCTGTCGTACCTGAACGGGCTCAACAACCTGGTGGCAACAGATTTTGTCAGTCTGCGCCCGACGGACGTTTATGCCGCCCGAACAAATGCGCAAGGAAGGTTTACGGTCCCTGAAGTCCCGACCGGCGAGTATGAATTTCTTATATTCAGCTTAGCGCGAGCCACGATGCCGGTGAAGAAGGTCAAAGTGAACATCGAACGCAGCAGTCATTTTGATTCGCCAACGGGACGAATGCATCTCGACGGTTCCGTCAAGAGAGTCGACTTGGGTTGCGTGAAGATTGAAGTCGAACGGAACGCCTCTCATTCGAGAACCTTCGCGGACCGCGCGATTCTCGATACGCAGGTTTTTCCACATCAGGATACTGTCTTTGCAGGGCAGGTTCTTAATGCAGACATTCGTCTTCGCAACCTTGGGAATAGAGCGTTGACCATTCATGATGTGACAACTTCTTGTGCCTGCAGCACCATGATGGAAAACGGCAAGGAAGCGCACCTGCCTGCCATAATTGAGCCCCGTGGAACGTTGGTATGGTCATTGAGTATTGATACAGAAGCAAGCCTGGGGCCAGGCTCCAAACTTAAGTCGTTTACACTGTTCTGCGATGATTTTCTGGAGACAATCCACACTGGAAATGTGAGGTACAAAGTCGTTCCAAGAATATTGTTATCTCCTCAACATCTGATGCTATATCTTGCTCCAGAAGAGGGTGAGATTTCGCAAACAGTCTCTATCCTGACGAACCAGGAGGCTTCTTCAGCGAGAATCGCAAAAGTGACAAAGGAAGCGGATGCTAATGAGGAAAACCTTCATGTAAAGGTCTCTGAAGATGGCCTCTCATTTGAGGTATCCATTCGGAATAGCGCGCTTTTGAAATCACGCGCTTCCGGGATACTGCGAGTATACTTTGCAGACGACGCACATCCGCCTGTCAACTACCCGCTCTCGATACTTCCACAAGGCTCGAGATATGTTCGGCCGAACGAGATCGTGCTTGGGAAGGTTAAGGGGGGTGCTCCTGTTGTGCGGCAGCTAGTGTTTGATTTGGCGAATTTCCGGCCAATTGAAGGCCCGCTGGACTATGGCTCCGGAGATCATATAGACCATCTCCAGCTGAGCCGGGAGGAGGGCAATACGTACGTTTTGAGTTTTTCCATTCCTCTGCATACTCACGGGAAAGGGGAGTGCGAAATCAGAATCCGGGGTGAGCATTCCAAATCTATCCTGCTTCCTGTTCGATGGCAAATAGTAGGAGATGAATAATGAGTCTGCTTGCTATTCTGCTGGCTTTGTCGCAGCTGCCGTTTGGTTCAATTCCCAGGCAGCTTGAGGAAATTGCCGCGATCATTGATTCTGGAGGAACGCTTGAGGCACTGATAGAACCCGCGCATAACTATGTATCAGATCCCAGTGAACCTATTGACCAGAAGCTTAGGGCGCTCTCGCTTCTGCTAAATGCTCATCAGATGGAATCGCCCAGTGATGCGCACGCAAAGATCGACGAACTACTTAGCTGTGTGGAGCTTGAAAGCTCTCAGTATTCACCAAAGGTTCAATTCCTGACGGGTACTCTACGTATCAGGTATCTGTACAATTCCGGCGAGTATGAACGAGCGGCAGAATCCGGAATGGCTCTAATGGGACAATGGGAGGGTAAAGTCAGCACAGAAATGACACTGAACACTATGAAACGGGTATCGGAGTCCTTTTATCGCGCAGGTCTGAAAGGGCGGGCCCTGGACTATGTGGAAAACATATGGATTACACATCCCAATAGCTATATGCCAAACGAAGCCGTGCGCGCAGGTCTTGCTGACCTTGCAAGAGACCGTCAGGAACCCGACTTGGCCTTCGAATTGCTCAATGAGCTTCGTCAATCGTTCCAGATAGAGTTTGAAGGCAATCCATATACGGTTCAGAACTACCTTGACTATGGGAGTCAAGCGAAGCACTCAAGTGACCTACTGAAACAGACAAGAGCCCTTCAAGAATTGGCTGCATATGGGGAGAAAGTCCTGGCGGAAGTCGAATTGGGCAAGCTTAGGTCCGCGGCCGCATTCTCACTGGCCAAGATCTACCACCGGCTCCTGGACAAAGAGAATGCGCTACGCCTCTACAAGCTTGCAGCATCGACCGCACCGGATACGGATATGGGCAAAAGCATCATCGCTTGGAGCAACGACAAGATAGACAGAATAGAGACCGGTGATCTGGACGACGTAATAGCCATGATGTACGGCGAGGAATTCGTTGAAATGGTTGAGGGGGCGGCTGAAACCAGCGATGGGGTTGGAGAAATCTCAGAGCTTCTCGAAACAGAGTTGGGTGCTATCTCTGAACGCGCTGAGCGTCGCGGCCCTGCCAGGGAGGACGATTCAGGCTCGCTCGCTTCTTCCGCCAAAGAGAGTCGCCCATCTCTGCACTACACCTTGATTGGACTCCTTGCAGCCTGTGTTCTTCTTATCATCGCAGTGCTCATCGTCAGGAAAGGAACGCCGGGGGGGCAGCATCAATAGACTTGACCGGAATACAGGGGCTGAGTGGGAATTAAGGTGTAGAAGAGCTTGGCGCGCCTCGAATAGGTCGTGCCCTCGTAAGGACCGATTGAGGCGCTATGCTAGATAGAGAGAAGGCCATAAAGAGATTGCCATAGAGCTGCCTTCGTGCTAATCTGTCGTACAGAAAACAAGTGAGTATACGTCGCTCGCTTCGCAGGGGCCTGAATTCAGCCGACGCGGCTAAATTCGTTGGATTGGCGCGGCGGATTGCTGCGAGGGCTTGATGCGAGGGATTGTGGACGGGCGACGGGTTTGGGGTGACGGCAGTGCGTGAGCCCGGCTCAGTGGTTTGGGGCGTGTGGGAAAGGGACAAAGAGGAAGACATAATTGAGGACGCAAGCAGTGACTGCCTTGGTTTGTGGCTGCAGTCAAGGAGGCAATATGCGAAACATGAATAAGTGTTTTTTGCGGATAGGTGTTCTGGTCGTTGGTTTGGCAGCGGGAGGCTTTTTGCTGCCCAGTGGGTCCGACGCGCATGCACGCAAGCTTAGCCCTTTCGAATTGGGTGCGGTCAAAGGAGAAGGCAACTGCTATTTCTGCAACTCTAAAGCTTGTCCAGCAGATTTGCTACCCGAATCGAATGAAGGCTGCAACTCGATTATGCTTGTGATCTGTAAGAATTGTTTTGGAGGGTGTCTTGACGTGTGTCAGAACTTTCAGACGAAGTTCTGGTGCGAGTTCACGGGAGATACCGATGACAATTGTTCCATCTCATATTGCACACAAGTTTGTCCTCCTGGGGACCAGATGGAATATACAGCCGATTACTTTCAGTCATGTGTTGAGGCCTGTCCTACAAGTTGTGGGTACATCCGTACCGGTTCGTGCACAATGGATTGATTGAATTCAGCTAGCAGCCTCTAAATGTTCAGCTGTTTTCTGTTTTCCAATCAATTGTCAGAATACTCGGCTGCTGTGCCCGTCACATCCTTTACTCGGGGGGCAGCAGCAGAGGGTGCTTTGGGGGTTTTCTCTCTATCACCTTCGCTTCTGTTTTCCCAAAGCGGGTTGGAAGGAACGGGCGAATGCGATCAGTCTTTTCGAAGAAGGAGACCTTGGTGTGACTGCGTCGTTGCTTTGAGGCGCGGTGACACTGAGCTAAGCTGCGATGAGGTGTGTGCGCACAAATAGTTGCTTGAACGCGATAGGTAATAACCTGCCTGAGTCGTGCAAAGTGCTTTGGTAAAACTGTAAGAGCTAAGTATGTCGGCACTTAGGAAACTGCGTGCTCGAGTGGTTGATCCCAACGCCCAAAATTATGAAAGGCGCAAGTGATATGGGCAATGTGGAAAGGGGAGATCTATGACTTGTCGAGCAGTGAGGGTGTGGGCTTCGTGGTGGCTTTTCAGTATTCTCCCTATTCATGCGCTGGCTTTGTCAGATGCCGATGCGATAAGGATTTTGGTGGACAGCGCCCAGCAGATTTGTACATTCTCAGGAAAATACAGCTTTCATCAGGATACATATAATGGATATGTGATTGATGCTATCCATGAATACCGATGGCAGGATGACAGCCTATTCGTTTCTCATGATGAAGCACTCCCCGATCAAGAAGATGGTGCACGCCGTCTGCAGACCTTCGCTCGACATGAGGGGCTGATCTCCTCCCTGATCTCACGTCCTGCTCCCGCAACCGGAGACCCTCCTGTCCTGCAGGGGCGTGTTGGTTGGAGCGAACTCCCTCTGACGGAGAGTGCCTATTTCTCGCCAGCGAATTTCTTCACGGCTTCAGACGGAACTGCGTTATACGAGCTCTTTGAGGCGGGAGAGGTTTCTGTTGAACGGGTTGAGGGCATCACGATCATCCGGCACTATGATGAGGAAAAGTCCCAACGGCATGACTTCTTCTTAGACAAGAGAGGCCTCTTGGTGAAGAGGGAAATGGGCAGTTTCCCCAATAAGCGTTTCCGGGAAGCCCGCGTCAAGAAGTTTCTGTAAAAGTGCCTTGGTGCTCTCGAAGCAGCTGGTTTCTTTTTGTTGTTCTCCGGGCCAGTTCACCCCTTCCCCGGGGAAGGGGTGAACAACACTAGTACAGTTACGCCGCGCTCCTCTTTGCGGTCTTGGTCTTGGGTACCGGTTCCTTGAGATGCTCCATCACCAGGTAACGCATGCGTTCGCAGTGCCACGCCTCGTCGCGCTCAAGCAGGTGTGCGCCGACCAGGCGGTCGCAGGAGGCCTCATTGGGGAAGATGCCCACGACGCGTGTTCTGCGCTTGACCTCCCGCATAAGCCGCTCCATGATGTTGGTCGTGTAGACGCGCCGGCGGTGTTCCGGGGGCAGGTCGTGGACGGCCAGGGTCTCTTCGAACTGCTCGCGGATCTGTTGGGCTGCGCGGGGATAGTTTTTCTCCCAGCGTTGGGCAACACACTCAGCCTCCATCAGGCAGGTCTTCACGTCGTCGAATTTGCGCGCTGCTTTAAGCTCTTTGGCGAAGGCCTCCTTGTGCTTATGGCCCACTTTCGCCATCGCATTGCGCATAAAATGAGTCCAGCAGCGTTGCCAAGCCACTCCCGTGAACTGCGTGCGCAACGCAGCCCGGATCCCGGCGTGACCGTCCGAGATGAGCCACTGTACTTCGCTGGCGCCCCGCTGCTTGAGTTCGCGGAATACCTCGCTCCAGGTGTCTTCGGACTCCACATCCGCCAGGCGCCAGGTGAGGATCTCACGCTGGCCATCGTTGTTCACCCCCGCCACCACCAGCACGGCCTGGTCCGCCACCCGACCCCTCTTGCGCACTTTCACGTAGGTTGCATCCACCATCAGGTAGGGCCACGTGTACGCATCCAGACGTCGCTGACGAAATTCCGTGAGCTTCTCGTCCAACTCGGCGGCGACGCACGACACCGTCGAGGCCGACAGCTCAAAGCCGCCCATCTTCTCCAGTATCCGTTTCACCTTGCGGGTCGAAACCCCCATGAAATACATCTCCGCGCAGGCCACCAACAGGGCTCGCTCGCTGCGCTGCCACTTCGCGAACAGCATCGGCGAATACGGCTCAACCCCGCGCGCCTGAGGCACTTGCAACGCCAACTCACCCAGGCGAGTCTTCAGGCGGCGCGCTTTGTAGCCATTGCGGTGTCCCCGACGCTCTTGCGTGCGCTCATGGCGCTCCGCCCGAAGGTGAAGCGCCAATTCCTCCTCCATCAACCGTTGCGCCATCACTTCCATCATCGCCTTCAAGACATCCCCGTCCATCCGCTCTTGAATCTCAGCCACATACCCGCCACACTTCTGCTTGGCCATCGTGTAACCCTCCTCTTTTTGGCTTCTTTGATCTCACCAAGAGAGGAGCAAACGATGGCCCCTTTTGTCTACCCCAAATTTACAGACGCTATCTTACGCGGCCTTGAGATTCTCCGGAGTCGCAGTATAAGAATGCCCATTCGCGGCGCCAGATGCGAAACGCCAGGGGTATTTGTGTCAATCGTGGCGGACGACGGGCACCGAGCCAAGGTCAAAGCTGAAGTGACGGGGGAAGTTGCTGGGGATATAGACACAAAGGTATTTGTGGATGTGGAAGGGTTGTCTACCAGTCAGATTGCTATTCCTCTGTACGTGAAGGTTGTGCCTGATCTTCACGCAGTCCCCAAGAAACTTTTGTGCCATTGGACACTTGGCGATAAACAGATGAATTCGCCGTTGGCTGTCTGCAAGGTATACCTCGGGCGACGCAAAAAGGAGGATGAGCTTACGGTCTCTGTGGAACCTCATTGGCTGGACGCAAAGGTACACCGATTGCTCGACGAAGACGTGTGGGTGATTTGTGTGTATGGTGATGAGGATGAGTATCGGATAGACAAACAGGATGCCTCCGAGCCGTGTCTTGTCGATGGGACCTTGGAAATCAAGGCTGCTGATTTGGGGCAAGAACTGACGGTGCCTATAGCAGTAGTGTGTAAGGGAGAATTTGAAGCGCACGAATAGCAGGAGAGACGCTTCTAGGGGGGGTGAAGCCTCCTCCACTTTGACCGTCAGGCGCCCTGTCGCGCCGAAGGACATTTGTGAGGCGGTGAAGATTGGCGCAAACTAGCGCCAAGATCGATAGCGGGACCTGGTTTGTGATGATGGTCTTTTGTCGTCACCATTTGTGTGACATGTACACTTCTAACGCCGGTCGCGCTTCCAGCGTGGGCTTTTAGGAATTTGAGGCGGATTGTGTGTCGCTTTGAAAAAGCGAACGACAATCCATGTGACGCTGACCCATACAAGTCTTTTGTCGCGAAGATGCTTGATTGCCGCAAGGGCGTTTGTGTTCTTCTTATTACACCCCTCGACACAAACATGGGTGCCCGAACAACTCAGAAGGATGTGCAACGAGAGGAGGCAATGCGTGACGTGTTGTTCCCTGTTCTAACCGCGAAGGGAGATGTTGCGATGAGATGGATTAGCTTGTTGAGCGTTGTTGTCACACTGTTCCCTATGGGCTGCGGACCAGAGGAGCCATTTGCACTGGACGCCAACGGGACGTCCACGGCAGGTCGAGGCCATTCGCTGGGAGGGCAGCAGTCTGCGACCGAATGCAGGGTACAATGCGCAGCCAATCTCAAGCAGATCGTTATGGCTTTCCAACGCTACGCAAAGGCGCATGAGGGGCAATTCCCTTCGGAATTGACTGAACTTTGTCCCGAGTACCTTAAGAGTGAGGAGTTTTTCTTCTGTCCGGGAGGCAGAGGTGTCCAAGGTGGGGAACAGAATAACTCTGCGCTGTCGTACGAAATCGTCCCAGGCTTGTCCACTGAGTCCGCGCCGACAACGATACTCATCAAGGAGATCGGCGAAGACAATCATGAGCCGAAGGGGCACCACGTTTGCAGTGTGAATGGGCGCGTAACATTTGTGCGAGCTTCCCGCTGAAGAAGTAATCCGAGGCAGAAACGCCGAGATAAGTCGGCGGGAAGTTGAGAGTCTATTGCCAAGCCGGTTGTCAGGATAGAAGTGGCTAGTTGTCCGTGTAGCAATTGGTAGTCGGGGGCTTGTTGATAGAAGAGCCGTTGTCAGCTATTCGTGGTCAGTGATCGTGAGAAGAAACTGGACTCTCCAGGCATCCCGAGGACGTTGCGCCAGCCGGTTGCCGAAGTCTTCCGCGCGTATCGGGGTCGGAGTAAGGGCGGCCCCTCCGTGGCCGCCCATCCGGATCGCCCCTGCCGCTGCATTTAAGAAGGGCAGGCACGGGGGCCTTCCCCTACGTGCTGCGGAAATCAGTCCCTGCGCCAGCCCATCCGGATAGTCCCCGCGCTGCGGAGTCGCGATGGACTGGGACATCCCTCCGCGCTGCGTAATCTGGATGGCCGGGCTAGCCGCGTCGCCCGGTGCAACGAATACAATCACGAAGGTCCCCGCAGCAGTTTGAATTACATGTCTCCGGAGGAGTTCGCCGCGCATTGCCGCACCTCCAGCCTTTCTCGACATAACGCTTTCAATGCATGTCCAAATCATCCAAAATCCGTTCTCCTGACATCGTCTTGCCTTCCCTGTTCCGGTAAGATCGCAAATGGCAGGACGATGCCATCCCCGGTACGATCTTAGAGGGCGCGATTCGCCGGGTGGAATCCAATGAAGAGGAAGTGTAGCATCGCGATCAAGCCTTTTTTTACGTGTTTCCGGGCAGGGAAGCTTTTTCGCTGCCGTGACAGGAGGTCTGTAATGAGTACACCATCGCTCCATGACATCAACCGGCGTGATTTTCTTCGTCGTGCCAGCCAGGGCGCGGCCGCGGCTGGACTCGGCACACAGGCATTGCGCGTCGCGGCAGGTGAGAAAGTCATCCCCGTGGATCCGCACGCGCCAAGCACCGGAAAGGTGCCCGCTCCTGACCAGGTGCTGGGCATCGGGATCATCGGCGTGGGCGGCATGGGCGGCGGCCATTTATCCAATATGCTCGACCGCGAAAAGTCCGGTCAGAAACTCGAGGTGCGCGCCATTTCCGACGTGTATACACGCCGCCAGAAAGTTCGGAAAGAGCGGGTGAAGGCCGCAACGGGGCGCGATATCGATGCTTACTACGATTACATGAAGCTGCTCGAACGGGACGACATCGATGCGGTGATCATCGCCACGCCCGACCATTGGCATGCCCTGAATGCCATTCACGCCATGGAGGCCGGGAAAGATGTCTATTGCCAGAAGCCGGTGACCCTGACTGTCGAGGAATCGCTGGCGGTGCGCGACGCGGCCTATCGCACGGGCCGGGTGTTTCAGTGCGGTGCGCAGCGCTGTTCAGACGACTGGTACTGGCAGGCCCGCAAATTCATCCAGGGCGGCGGCCTCGGCAAGATCATCTACGCGCAACTGGATTACAGCCGCAACTCGGGGAGTCCCGAAAACCCCCAGGGCGGCGAGTGGAACTACGCCATCGACGACGATGCCACGGATGATCCCAACGGCGGCGACGGATACATCGACTGGCCGCAATGGCTTGGGCCCGCGGCTCAGCGCCCCTTCTCCAAACCCCGGTTCTTCCAGTTCCGCAAGTTCTGGGAGTATTCGGGCGGCATCGCGACCGATCTCCTCTACCATTTCATCGCGCCGATGACCATCGCGCTCGACTGCCAGGCGCCTGAAAAAGTCTCCGCGGGCGGCGGCATCTTCGTGCAGCACGACGACCGCGAAGTCCCCGATACCTTCCTGGTGGTGATGGACTATCCGGAGGATTTCAGCATCCTGATGACGTCGTCGATGGCGAACAAGCAGGCGAATCCGACCATGATCCGCGGCCATTTCGCCACGCTGCGGCCCGGCGGCGCCGGGATTCAGGTCACGCCCGAGGACGAGTTCAAGGGCTGGTTCAAGGAAACCTACGGGACCGACGGCGTCCTCGAGATCCCCGCTGAACCCCGCGAGGATCACATGGACAACTGGCTCAATGCGATCCGCAGCCGGACCGAGTGCACGTGTCCGCCGGAACTGGCGTATCGGGCGCAAGTGGCCACCAAGCTCGCCTGTGATTCGTACCAGCAGGATAAAACGCTGTTCTGGGACAACGCCGCCGAGCAATACCGCGACAGCCATCCCCGGCCGGACCGGGCCTCGAAACTGCCCGCGCAGCGTTCGTGATGCGCCGGATTGGGCCGGATGGACGCGCCATCGCGCTCAGGTGGGCGTTTTTAAAAACAGCAGGATCCCGCCGGCGAGAAACACCAGATTCGTGAGCCAGGCCGCGAGGCTGGGGGCGAGCCGGCCGGCGTCGCCCAGGGTCACGGCGATCCCGAACAGGGTGAGGTAGACCAGGGCGATCGCGACACTGGCGCCGAACCCGATCGCGACGCCTCCGCGGCGCACGCGGATCGCGAAGGGGATGGCCAGCCAGACCATGATGAAGGCCACGGCGGGTTGAGCGAATTTGGTATGGAAATCGACCAAAATCCGCTGGGCGGGCACGCCGATGCGTTCGGCGTGGCGCACGACCGCGGCGAGTCCGAGGACGGTTTGGGTTTCTGGCGGCCTGTCCATGGCGAAGAGGAGTTCGGGGTGTTCGCTGAACGGGGCCGGTTTCTGGGTGATGCGTTCTTGCGAATCGACCGAGCCGCCTCCGGGCGAGAATACCAGCCAATGTCCGTCTTCGAGAAGCCATTGGCTGCGGGTTTCGTCCCAATAGATGCGGCGGGCCTTGATATGCTCCATGGCCTGGTTGTGCACGGCATGGAGCAGGACTCCTTCGCCCGTTAGGGCGACGCGGTTGAACTTGAGCACGTGGCAGGTCCAGCCGTCGGAGAGCCGCGCCCACGTTAATCCGCCGCGTCTGCTGTCGGGATTGCGCAGGAAATGTCTGCGCTCGATGCGTTCGGCGTGCTGCGCGGCATAGGGGCCGATGGTCTCTTCCGCAGCAAACAGGAGCAGCGAGAAAAGCAGTCCGATCAGCAGCAGCACGCGGCTGAAGCGGCGCAGGCTGATGCCGCCCGCGAGCGCCGCCGTCACCTCGTTGGTCTGGGCCGCGTCGCCCATGACCATCAGTGACGCGACGAGTATCGACAGCGGCGCGACCTGAAACGTCACCCAGGGAATGTAGGCGAGGTAATATTGCAGCACTACTCCCCACGGCACGTCCATCCGGAGGATCTGGCTGCGGCGGTGTGTGAGCAGATCGATAAGGATAAAGACGGCAACCAGGGCCGCCAGGGTGCGGAGCAACACGGCGATCAGCCTCCGCCCCAGGTAGATGTCGATGGTGCTTAGTCTCATATCCGATCCACGCGCCACAAGGCCACGCATCCGGCGGCCAGCAGGACCAGATTGGGCACCATCCCGCGCAGAATCACGGTGCCGAGGCTGCGCAGGGACTGCGGTTCCAGCAGCATGGTCAGCGGAATATAGATCAACAGGATCAGAAAACCGATGGCAAAACTGTACGAGCGGCCGCCGTGCCGCGACCGGACGGCGAGCGGCGCAGCGAGAACGCTGACCGCGAAGCTGAGCATCGGCAACGAGATCCGTTCGCTGATCTCGTGGCGCATTTCGCGGAGGTCGCCCTTGAGCTTGTCCGTGCGCCGCGCTTCATAGAGCGTGTTGAGTTCGCGTTCGGCGGCCAGGCACCCGGCCAGATTCAGCGTGCGGCGCTCCTGCGGGAGCTTCCCGGGCAGGCTCTGCGGCCAGGGTACGCGGAATTCGGGAAAGGTACTGACCAGCAGCTGTTCTCCCTCGTCCTGGGGATAGATGGAGTAGCCGTCGCGCAGAATGATCTCGGTCTGGGTTTCGCGGGTAATGATTTGAGCCTCTCGCGCGAAGAACGTCCACGCTTCGTCTTCTTTTCGCGGCATGAGGAGTTCAATGTTGTGGAGGGTGCCGGTCTCGGCATCTTTTCTTTCGATGTAGATGCGCCAGACGCCCTGGTCGCTCTGTAGTTCATGCATCACGCCCGCCGGCAAGACGTCGAGGGTGAGGCGGCTGGGCAGCTCGCGCGTGATCATCAACATGGCGCTCCTGAAGGTAAAGGGCTGCACCCGGTCCTGGATCACAAACGCTGCTGCGCTTAGGAGCGCGCCGCCGAGCAGGACGGGGATCACCACTCGTTTAAGCGGGATGCCGGCGGCCTTCATCGCGATAATCTCGTTTTGCTGATTCAGCTGCCCGAAGGCGAGCAAAAGCCCCATCATGTAGGTGATGGGAATGATGAACGGCACCACGCTGGGCAGAAAAAAGGCCGTCAACCGGAGAATGTCGAGCGGTGAGATGTGTTCGATGGGCAATTGCTCGACACGTTCCCGCAATTCGTTGCCGATCGCCAGAAAGCTGATAAGGGCAAAGGCCAGCACTGACGGTATCGCAATCTCGCGCAAGACATACCGGTGAAGCGTCTTAAATGGGCAATGTAGTGTCTGGACACGCATGGCGCGAGTATAGCGTAAGCTATGGATACCTCTCCACTTGCTGCAGAGCCGGCCAGGAGACCGCGAGGACCTGGCTCCGTTCCGATGCGCGTACGTAATGCGCCGTGCTTATCCAGCGAAAACGGGCCACGGCTGCGCCGCAGGATCTTCGCGCTAAAGCGCGGGGAGCTTTCCGCCGATACATTGAAGTGGCAACAACTATGGGAGGCCGGTTCCGCCTCGGTGGAACGGGCCGGGAGGAACTGTCGTGGGTACCGCTGTCTCTACGAATGTCTTTCCGCAGCTCAAGCAGTCCCTTGCCACGCCGGCGCAGTCAGGATTTCGCGCGTCTGCTGCACAGCCGGGCGAAGACGCCGCCCTGCCCAACCTCTTGACCTCGGCCGCCCAGGGCAAGGACTCCGCCGCTGCACTGGGTTTCAACAGCCGCGCTGCCGACACATTTGACGCCGTCACCTACGGTGCACGGGTGCAGCGGGTAAGCCTCGCCGCGGAATTCCAGCGCGTGCGGGAGCGCATCACCGCGGTACAGGAGGGCAGCGACGATGCGGTGGCAGCGGCAGGTCTGGAGCAGCTTGAATTCCGTTTCGTTGTCGAATCGCGCCAGGAGGAGCTGGCGATCTTTCAGCGCAGGGCCGCCGATGTGGCCGCAGGGCTTAAAGGCGGGCAAAACGAGGCATTTATGCTGGCCAGTCGGCAGATGGCGGCCCGGTTTTCGCTGTCAGTAAGCCTCTCCGGGGCAGCCCTCAACGGGTTTGCAGGGGCCGCGGAAGGCCTCAAAAATGGAAGCCCGGCCTCGCTGGACCGGTTCATCGGGTTTGCACAGGACGCGTTCAAACAGCTGGACGAAAAAGTCAACGAACTCTTTTCTCTGCTGCACGACCTCGTACAGGGCGGTGGCGAGCTGCGTGAGCGAATTGACTCGTTCATCGCGGAACTGCGCTCTCTGGGGCTGCTCGGAGGCGGCGATTCGGCCGCGGGACCGGGGAATACGCTTTCCGCCGCGGCACAGACCCGCAGTTTCTCGATCCAACTGACCTTCGAGTTTGAATATCAGGAAGTGC
Organism: Candidatus Hydrogenedentales bacterium; assembly: GCA_050950105.1. Taxonomy (GTDB): domain Bacteria; phylum Hydrogenedentota; class Hydrogenedentia; order Hydrogenedentales; family SLHB01; genus UBA2224. Next base: position 254,124 of record JBMNGZ010000003.1, read on the forward strand.
TCCAGGTGCAGCAGGGGGCCGTACAGCAAGCAGACCCGATTGTGCTTGATCTGGACGGCGACGGCATTGAGCTGACGAGCTACACGCAAGGGGCGCAGTTCGATATCACGGGGACGGGAAAAAAGGTGACCACGGCGTTTGTGACGGGCGGCGATGCGTTTCTGGCGATCGATCGCAATGGAAACGGGCGCATCGACGACGGCACCGAATTGTTCGGCGATCAGAATGGCGCGGCGAACGGGTTCGAGGAATTGCGTCGACTGGATACCAATGGGGATGGACGCATCAACCACCTGGATGCGAATTTCAATGACCTTCTGCTGTGGCGGGACAACGGCAACGGCATCACGGAGCCAGGCGAGCTAATCAGTCTCGCGGACGCAGGAATTGTGGAGATCTCGCTGGACTACCGCAACGTGAACCAGGCTGCAGCGGGCGGCAACCGCATCACGCAGATCGCCTCGTTCGTGCGTGCGGACGGTTCGCGCGGGACCGCAGCCGACGCGCTCCTCAATTTCATCGCGTAGTCCGGCAGTACATTTCCGGCCAACATCCGTACTTTCCTGACGGTCCCGCGGCTGGCATATCCAGTCGCGGGGCTTTCTCTTGAGTTCGCCCGGCAACCGGGTTAGGATTTCCAAAGAAACAAACGGGTGACGGGTCGCAGGAGGGGAAGGGCTATGGAATACCGCAAACTCGGAAAATGGGGCGCAAAAGTCAGTTCCCTCAGCCTGGGGACGTATCTGACGGTAGGATTCACCTCAGACGCTGAGACCTCGAAGTCGCTTGTCAAGACCGCCCTGGATGCCGGGATCAACTATTTCGACACGGCCGACGCCTACAACCGGGGCGGAGCAGAGACGGCCCTGGGCGAGCTTGTGGCCGATGTGAAGCGCTCCGACTTGTTTATCCTGACCAAGGTGTGGGCGCCCATGGGCGACGGGCCAAACGACCGGGGCCTGTCGGCAAAACACATCAAAGAATCCTGCGACAGCAGCCTTAAACGCCTGGGCATGGACTATGTTGACTGCTACATGTGCCATCGTCCCGACCCCGACACGCCGCTCGAAGAGACCATTCTGGCCATGGAAGACCTGATTCGGGCGGGCAAGGTGATTTACTGGGGCGTCAGCGAATGGCCGGCGCCGCTGATCGTGCGTGCGAATGAACGGGCGGCCCAGCTGGGTGCGCGCCCGATCGCCGTGAGCCAGCCTCGCTACAATCTGCTCTACCGGTACCCCGAAACCTTGCTGTTCCCCACCACGGCCGAAGAAGGCATCGGCAACGTGATTTTCTCGCCGCTTGCTCACGGCATGCTTACCGGAAAATACAGGCCGGGCGAGGCGGCCCCCGAAGGCAGCCGCGCCTCCGACGACCGGCAGAACCTCGTGATTAAGGCCATGTATTGGACCGAAGAATACAAGAAAAAGGGCCAGGAACTGGCGGCCATCGCGAAAGACTTCGGCGTCAGTGCTGCGGAGCTGGCTCTGGCCTGGTGTCTTCAGAACCCCAATATCAGCAGCGTGATCCTGGGGGCATCGCGGGTCGACCAGTTGCAGCAGAACCTCAAGGCGCTCGATCTCACGTTGAGCGATGACGTGCTGACCCGCCTCGAGACGCTGTATCCACAGCCGGAGGCCATTCCGCAGATTTGAACCGCGCGCGCCTGAATCGCGTGCAGAGCGTGGCGCCGTATGCCGGCCCATGCGTGGGCGCGAGGAAACAGGCCTGCTTGCCCGGCGCCTGCGCAATGCGGTACATTCCACCGCGGAGGGCTCGCTCCGCCTGCCCCGCTATTCTTACCCGACCCTTGTTAAAGGAGAGCCGCCGTGGGTGGACTGTTTGGCGTCGTGTCGAAAGACGATTGCGTAAACGACCTGTTCTACGGAACCGACTATCATTCGCATCTGGGCATGTCGCGGGGGGGACTTGCCGTGCTGAACGGCGAAGCGTATACCCGCCGCATTCACGACATATCAACGGCGCAGTTCCGCTCGAAATTCGAGGGCGCTCTCCAGCACATGCAGGGGCGGAGCGGCATCGGCGTCATCAGTGATTCTCAGTCGCAGCCCTTACTCATCGGGTCGCACCTGGGCCCTTACGCGATTGTGACGGTGGGCGCTATCCGAAATGCCGACGCGCTCGCTGGGGAGGCCTACAAGAAACGGACGGTCCATTTTTCGGAGATGAGCGGGGGAGGCATTAACCCGACCGAATTGTTTGCGACGCTCATCAACCAGGAAGCCACGTTTGAAGACGGGATTCTGGCGGCGCAGCAGACCATCGAAGGTTCCTGTACGCTTCTTTTATTGACGCATCAGGGCATTTACGCCGCACGCGATCGTTTCGGACGCACGCCGCTGGCCATCGGCAAGAAAGACGGGGCCTATGCCGTCACGTTCGAGACGGCGGCGCTGCCTACTCTCGGCTATTCGCTGGATCGTTTCCTTGGCCCGGGCGAGATCGTCCGGATTACTGCGGAGGGTCTGGAACAGAAAGCAGCGCCCGGCGATGAGCTGCGAATTTGCTCCTTTTTATGGGTCTATTACGGATTTCCGGCCTCGAGCTACGAGGGCATCAACGTGGAGGTCGTGCGCAACCGTTGCGGAGCACGGCTCGCGGCCGATGATGATCAGGACATCGACTTTGTGGCGGGGATCCCGGATTCCGGCACGGGCCATGCCATCGGCTATGCCAATGCGGCCAAGGTCCCGTACGCGCGTCCGTACGTGAAATACACCCCCACCTGGTCGCGGAGTTTCATGCCGCAAGCCCAGGACAGGCGTGAACTCGTCGCCCGCATGAAACTCATCCCGATCGTCGACTTTATCCAGGGGAAACGACTGTTATTCTGCGAAGATTCGATCGTTCGGGGCACACAGCTCCGGGATACGATCCAGCAGTTCTACGACTACGGGGCACAGGAAGTGCATATGCGGTCGGCGTGCCCGCCGTTGGTCTACGGTTGCGAATTCCTGAATTTCTCGCGCTCGAAGTCCGCCTCGGAACTCGCCGCCCGGCGTGCCATCCAAGAGCTTGAAGGCGACGGCGACGAAGTGCTGCCCAAGTACACCGATGAGTCGACGCCCCAATATGCGGCCATGGTCGACCGGATCCGGCAGCGACTTTCCCTGACGACCCTGAAATACCAGAAATTGGACGACCTGGTGAAAGCCATTGGCCTGCCCAAGACCCAGCTCTGCACCTACTGCTGGGACGGCTGCCAGGGATGCGCTCCGAAGGGCTGCATCTAACTGGAGCGGGACTGCTTCGTCCGCCCCGCTCCAGTCAGGATCCGCACAGATGGAGGGCAGCCGGGCCGCCGAACATTTAAGCTCGACAGCCCGGCTGCGTAATCTTGGGTGCCGCAGCAGCGGCTAGAGATGTCCTACCAGCTCAATCAATGCCGCGAACGGCGTATTGACGGGGAACCGCCCAAGACTTTCGAAGCGAATAAACTCGACGTGCCCGTCCATGTACAGCACATTGGAGCCGCCGGGCACGTGGTTGAACGGGATATCGCCGCCGGGGGTCAGACTGATGCAGTCAAACATGGCCACGATTTCCGATTGGGCCTGGGCGCTTCCGGCGGGATTGTTGATGTCCGTGACCATGAACCGCTCAACCCCTTCGCGCAGCCGGTAGATCGTTCCGCCGCCGCCATTGCCGAACGGGCTGGGGACCGAAATGTCGCTGTCCAGGGAGTTACGGACCGCAACCGGGTCGGCGGCCTCTACCGCATCGAACGCGCCGTTTCCTCCCAAGGACAGTGGGCCGATTACGCCCAGGGCCTGCATCAACTGCACCGGTAGCTGCAGCCCCAGCCCGAACGGGTCGGGCATCAGCGGATCATCGCCATTACACTGATCGACCACGTATCCGAGATAGAAATAGCTGTCGGAGGGATTGTCGGCCACGCCCTTGTAGATGTAGTCGCACACGGCCGGGGGCGCATCCCTGATGATGGCCAGGTGCTCTTCCACGGAGAGGCTGGAATCCGGATCGGACGGACAGCGGATCACGTTGTAATCGGTCATGTATTCGGGATAGATCGATATTTGCCGTGGGGACAGTTCGGGTTCATCCTGGCCCTTGCAGCCCGCGGGCAATCCTCCGGGGATGCCGTCGGTATAGTATTCGGCGAGACCTTGAAGCGGGGGCCATTTTTCTCCTTTGCTTTCGTTCGCATACATCTTGTAGATGATGCCCATCTGTTTGAGGTTATTGGCGCAACTGGCGCGTCGCGCGGCCTCGCGCGCCCGCGCCAACGCCGGCAGAAGAATGGCGGCCAGGATGCCGATGATCGCGATGACGACGAGCAGTTCAATCAGTGTGAATCCTCGGTTTGATCTTCTGCGCATTGCTACGTCTCCTTTTGTGGAAAATGACACGGTTGGCATGCGATGTGATCTTGGTAAGGGTGTAGCCGTATTCCCCATCCCACCTCCTATCAGGTAACTGGATGCGCCGGCAGGTGACAGCCTGCCCGCCTTCGTTTGTACGAAGTTCCAATCGATCCTGCCTTTCGTGAAATCAGACTACCCTGCTACGCGCATTTCGTCAATGGTTTCAGCGAAAATGGTCCCAGGCGCCGGCATCAATCCGTTGGATATGTCCGGTCAGAATCCTTCGAGGCGCACGCCCAGTAGCGGTGCTCCAGGTCCGCCGCTATGCGTGTCGAGGTAGCGGGCGAGGACCGCGCAGCGGTCGGCGTCGATGATATGGTCGTTGCCCTTTTCGTAGATCACGTCGCCGGTGGCGGAAATGCTGTAAGTGTGGCCGGCATATTGGGATTCGCGGTCGGGAAGTTTTGGAAAGATGAGGCTGCGTTCCTGCATCCGGCGTTCGAGCAGTTCAGTCATGAACTGCTTGATCCGGCGTCGGTGCGGAGAACCGTCGGGAAGGGGTTCGAGGTCGATGGACGCGCCGAATTCAAACGCGGCCACTTTTTCGCACCACTGCGTGCCCTGCGCCATCAGGTTGTGCGCGACGGCGCGCCCACTGTTTCCGCAATCGATGCCGATCCGGCGGAAATCGCAGGCGCGGTCGAGTTCGGTGATGATCTCTTGCTGGCGGGCGTAATGGACTCCCGCGAGATGCACCCGCAACACGTTGATGAAATGCGGTTCGGCCGCGCGGTACACGACAAACTCGGAAGGGTCGCGGGCGTAGCCCAGGTCGCAGCCGAGATAATAGTCGCCGGGTGGTAGCGGGGCCGGCAGGGAAAATGTGTCGTCTGCGCTGAGGTGTAGCTCGTGGAAATCGAGACTTTCGTCGACGCAGGCGAGATAGGCTTCGAAATCGAACACGGCGTGGGCGGGCGTACCGTGCTTGCCCAGCACCCGATGCACATAACCCGGAGAGCCGCGGCCGCCGTAAAGCCGCGCCAGTTCGGCGTCTTTTTCGGGCGTGTAGTCGGGGTTAAGCGACGATGGCCAATTGTACTGCTCCGCGGCGCCATCCTGTGTCATGCGATAGAAGGTGTTGCGCAGTCCGTTGGGAACCCCATAGACCCAGCGCCGCCCGCCTCCGTTCAGGGCCTGAAACAATTCGGCCCACGCGGGCTCGGTCATCTCCTGGGCCTCGTCGACAATCTGCCAGTCCACGTGCAGTCCCTGGAAATTCATGCCGTGAGGGCCGGCGATGCGGCCCCATAAGACGAACCCGTTGGAAAAGCGGAAAAACCACGAAGGCGACCGTTTGATCTCGAGCAGGCCCGGGGCAAAGTGAGGGGTAGATTGAAAGCGGCGCAGGAGGCGGTGCATCAGTGGAAAAAGATGGTTTTCGCACTGGGTCGCCACGAGCATCTCGGTATTCGGACAGAGCACCGAGGCCCAGGCCGCGATCAGCTCGATCTCGGCTGTTTTACCCACGTCGCGGCCGTCGCAATGCACTTTCCGGGTAGCGTAGGAGTTGAGCGACGCCTCCTGGTATCTGCGCGCCACCCAGGGGCGCTGCTTCGCGTCGTGAATGAAATACCGCACAAAGGCCGTCCGCCGGTGCAGAGCCAGCCACTGGCGAATCTGTAGCTCGGTCGCGCCGCGTTTGCGCAACTGATTCCGCGCGCGGCGCTCATTCAGTGGGCTGGGCACGATTACGCGTTCGCGGCACGGCTCGATCGGCGGCGTTTCTGCTTTCGCTTCTCGAAGTTCAGCGCATCTTCCAGCACCCCTTCACCCAGACGGAGCAGCGGCCCCACTTCGTCGCCGAGAGCACCGCTGCCTCCCGACACGGCGGTGGCTTTACATGCCTCTTCCAGCTCCTGCAGAGCTTTCCGGACCCGTTCACGGGCCTTCATCGATTTCTCGACCATGGGATGGATCTCCTTGAAACGCAGCTCACCCTCCACGACCTGCAGGGTACAGACACCTTCCGCCCGGAGGATGTCTTCCATGCGGCGCGCGATCAGCCAGGCCACCACCAGTTCTTCGGCGCGCAACGCCACCAGAGGCAGCAGAGCCGCTCCCTGACCTCCCAGAAAAGGCGCCAGGACCGTTTCCAGACAGCCAGCAAGCGCTTCGACCTCAGAATCACGTTCCAGGAGCGCCCATCCCCCGCCCGGGCGGTTTCGTAGCAAATCGGACAAGAATTTCACGAAAAGCTCCTGTCAGGCTAAAAATGAGCGGCAAAAGCCGCCCGCCGGTGTCTCCATATATATAGCCCGTCCATTGCCGTATAAAGTAAGGACAGACGGCTATTTGTCCCATTTTTTCCACAGTCCAGGCTGTCCTGCGCATAACAGCCGCCGCACAACAGCCGCGTGTGTCGGCCCTGTATTAAGGCAACTGCGGGGACTGATTTCCGTAGCGCACGGGGGCTATCCGGATGGGCGACCCAGGGGTCGTCCCTACAATCCGGAGGGCAACCGCGTGGGGCTGATTTCCGCAGCGTGTAGGGGCAGACCCCTGTGTCTGCCCTTCTTAGAGGCAGCCGCAGGGGCGTTGTCCGTGTAATCCGGAAGGCAACTGCGGGGAATAATTTCCGTAGCGCGTAGGGGCAGACCCCTGTGTCTGCCCTTCTTCAACCCAGCCACGGGGACTATCCGGATGGGCAGACACAGGGGTCTGCCCCTACAACCGGAGGGCGAACCTACTAGTGTTGGTTTTTACCCCCCTTAAATGGAAGTCTGCCCCTACAACCGGAGGGCGGTCGCCCCATGCGGGATTGAAAATTGAGGGGACAGGCTGCGTTGGTTTCTCCCCCGGTCTGTCCCATTTTCCGCACATGAGCCGCGGGGCACGCAGTGTCGTTCCGGGGCGCCCGCATCATGTTGCGCAGCGAGGGCATGGGCAGGCGGTGGGTTGCGACGAGCGCAGTCCGTTGCGAGTCGGACTTGTTTGAACCTGAGAAAGCATAGCCCGGGTCGGGCGCGGCGCCTCGTTGCGATCTGGCGCCGAACCCTCCGGAATCCAGCAAAAAGCGCCGTGGAAATCGAAATTTGTCTCTGAGATAAAAAAATGGCGACCCCAACGGGATTTGAACCCGTGTCGCCAGCGTGAAAGGCTGGTGTCCTAGGCCAGACTAGACGATGGGGTCGCCGAGTATCGAGCGCAAAAATGTGCGGCAGCCGCGAGGGCGGCGCCGCGTAACAGCCTCAAATATATACCATACGCCGGAAGTTGAATTCAAATCCATGCATTCTAATGCTGAGTGCCCGGCTTTGAGGTTTTGTTCTTTCCGGGTGGCGAGTCTTGAGCGAGGAGCCGGAAAGGAAGAAGACATTGGGGGGGAAAGATAAGAATCCACCCCCGAATCGGCTATCGCCGATTCACCCCCGCCCGCGGGGGACAAGTTGCGCGATGTTTTCTCGATGGAATTACCCTGTTTTTTCGGACAGTGGGGTAGGGTTATTTTTTGAGTCTAATTGTGCCTCGACGTCAAGGGGAGATCGGTATCCTATTGAGCTGTGGAGGCGGTTTCGGTTATAGAAGGTTTCGATGTAGTCGAAGAGTGCCAGGCGCGCTTGCTCCTTGGTTTCGAACGGCCTGGTGATTGGCATCTCGGCTTTGAGGGTTGCCCAGAAGGATTCCATTGCGGCGTTGTCGTAGCAGTTGCCCTTGCGGCTCATGCTGCCAAGGGCTTTGTGCGCGACGAGGTGTTGACGAAATTCACGGCTTGCATACTGGCAGCCACGGTCCGAATGAACAATGAGATGGTCTGCGGGTCTATAGCGAGAGACTGCCTGCAAAAAGGCGTCGCTGACCAAGGCGGTCTTCAGCGAATCCCGTAGAGCCCAGCCTTTGATGGCGCGAGTTCCCAGATCCATGAAGGCAGACAAGTAAGCCCAGCCTTCGCGCGTGGGAATGTAGGTGATGTCTGTGACCCAGACCTGATTGGGCCCGCTTATCACAAGGCCTTCACCCAAGCGATTCGGACTGATCGGCTGGTCATGGTTGCTCTGCGTCGTGCGCGGACGAAATCCTGCCTTCTTGGCTCCTTTCAGGCCGCAGGCACGCATGATCCGGGCCACTCGGTTGTGGCCGCAGCGATACCCTCGGGCGTGCAGCTCTCTCGTTATCCGAGGAGCTCCATAGACGCCACGACTCTTCTGGTGTATTTCGCGAATGTGCTCGGCGAGTTCGCCGTTGGCTTTAGCGCGGTTTCCTCTACCGCCGTTACGCCACGCGTAGTATCCGCTGCGAGAGACCTCCAACACCGCGCACAATTCTACAACGGAATAGGTGGTCGCCAAAGCGTGAATCAAGGCATACCTCCCGGCGACTGTTCGGAGAGTATGCCCAAGGCTTTTTTTAGGATCTCCCGCTGACGCCGGAGCATCTCGTTCTCCTTGCGCAGCCGCCTGAGCTCTTCGGCAAGCTCCCGAGGCGGCGCCCCCCTCGGGGGGCCTTGGGAGGACTCCTTTTTCCCCAGGAAGCGGTCGCGCCACCCCCGCAACGTTGCGGGGCATACCCCAAGGTCACGAGCCAGGGGCTTCAAACCCTTGGCGCCGCTCAGCAGCAACTCCACCGCATCTCGCTTGAACTCTTCATCATAAGTTCGTTTGGCCATGTCGGGTCTCCTTGCTCCATTCTATCTACCCCAACGTGTCCGTCAAAACAGGGCAAGCCCATTTCGATCGTGCCGATTCACCCCCGCCCGCGGGGGACAAGTTGCGCGATGTTTTCTCGATCGCTCGGGTCTACCCACTTGCTCCGGCCCACAGGGGACAAGCGCGTCGCATCTCAATTTCTCCAAGTACGGATTCTTGTGTCCCCCGCGGCCGGGGGTGGCCGTGTGACGCCTGTAACCGCCACCAGTGCAAGCACTTGTGTCCCCCGCGGCCGGGGGTGAGCGGTAATGGGCCGCCCAAAAGGCTCAGGCGTGAGGCCGTGGACCGTGTGGACGGTGTGGACTGAGTGGATGGGGGTGGACGGTAACGGGCTGCCGAAGGATTCAGCTGGAGAGCGACGGCATCGATTGACGCGGCGGTTTCCGCGTATTATGGTAGCCTGATGGTGCCGGGGTGGGATGTGATCCCGGGCGTATGACGAAATGTCGCAGTTGGGCATCGAAATTCGCGAGCCGGGCGCATAGGATGAAGAGACGTGAACGAAGACGGTGAAACGCTGTCCCGCTGGGCCTTCTGGGGTCATCTCGCCGCCGCGCTGTGGATCCTCGGCACGACTGTCCTCTATTTCGTGCGCCTCAGCGCTGTGTTCTACCGCAACAACCCCGATGCCCTGAACGACCTGCTGGAACGGCTCGGGCCTGGTTTTCTGGGATGAATGGATGCCAGCGGTCCAAAAGCTTAAAAATTGACGTGTAAGCAACCAAAAGAGAAACGGGGCGAGTCCGCACGGCGTTTCGAGATGCGCGACGGCATATCAGCAGCGCCGGGATGGACACTACATCCGGCTCAACACCGGGAACGGGAAGGACCGCGCGAAGACTGTGGAGGCTGTGGGATGATGCTGCGAACGGTCGGGATGGTGGCGACACTGGTTCTGTGCGCGGGCCTCGCATGGGCGCAGACCCCGGAGGGCGCGGCGGAAACCATTGCCCCCCACGCCTTGGATTTTGCGCCGAAAGCGGGCCCGGTTTTGCGCGAAGCACTGCTCGCGGCGGAGGGCAATGCCCGCATTGCCGTGATCGAGCGGCTGGGCGAGCGCCGGGATGCCGAAGCGGTTCCCCTGCTCTGTGCTATCGCGAATGGAGGCGACCTGCCCGCCGCCTGTGCGGCCATGCGTGCGCTCGGAGAGATCGGGACCGAGGCCGCGGCCAATTGCCTCGCCAATCGCTTGGAGTTCTCGGAAGGCAGGGCCCGTACGGCGGCGATGGAGGCCTCGCTTCTCTGCGCGGAAGCGTTGGTTTCGGATGGCAAGCGGGACCGGGCCATGGCCCTCTACACGCAACTTGCGGGAGAGGCCTATCCGGCTGCCGTGCGCGCGGCCGCGAACCTGGGCCTGCGCAACCGCAAGCTCGGCCCGCCCCTGCTGCTCTTCGACGGAGAGAATCTGGAACACTGGGAAGGCAATCTGGAGATCTGGCGCATCGAGGATGGCGCGATCGTCGGCGGTTCGCTCGAAAATCCGGTGCGGCACAACGATTTCCTGTGCACAAAGGACCAGTTCGGCGACTTTGAGCTTCGGCTGCAGGTCAAGCTGTCCGATCCTGACGCCAATGCGGGAATCCAGTTCCGCAGTCAACGCGAGCCGGGGACTCCCGCCGTGCGTGGATACCAGGCGGATATGGGCCAGAAGTACTGGGGCTGTCTCTACGATGAGCATCGCCGCAACGAGATCCTCGTCAATGCGGAGCAGGAGGCGGTCCGAAAGATCCTTGATCTGAGCGGCTGGAACGAGTACACCATCCTGTGCGACGGCGGCCGCATCCAGCTATGGATGAACGGCCACCTGACTGCCGACTACGCCGAACTCGACGAGGCCATCCCCCGGGATGGCATCATTGGCCTGCAGATACACAGCGGACCGCCCAGCCAGGCGTATTATCGCAATATCGTCCTCCGGCGGATTGTGCCGCTTGAATAGCGGCCCGATGCAGGCCTTCCGGAGGCCTTGTCGAAGAATACGGACCACGCGGGCCATCAGGCCCCAGACCAGAGGATAGGACGAAGAACGGAAACATGCATCAGGCGCCGCCCACCCCTACCGCTGCGTATCCAAATTCGGAGCTGAATGCCGTGTTTTTTGTCCCGCCGCGCATGCCCGAGCGCCAGGCACGGCAATGGTTTCGGAAGCGGTGGTACGGCGCCACGGGCCGCTTCCTTCGCCCGTTTTTTCCCTGGATGCGCCTGCCTGGGAACACGCTTCCCCGGCTCGAACTGGTCTGGATGCCGCACTACCTCTTTACGGTCCGCGCGGTGGCTCCGGATGGAGACGAAGGCCAAATCCAATTCTCGCTGGACGCCCATGCCGGTGTGTTCATGATCGTCAAATTGGCGGGAGAACTTGACCAGGGCGAATGCACGGAGCGGCACTTCCCCCCGCCGATGCCCCGTGAAGAAGCCGAAACCATCGGACGCAAACAGCTCACGCTCGCGCTGCTCCGTCGACGCGGCCAGCGCGACCGGCCCACCCCCCACGAAACGCTCGATGGCCAACTCTTTTATTACCCGTTCTGGACGTACTATTATGAGCGCATGCCCGGCGCCATCGACATCGTCGTGCTGGATGCGGTGTCGGGGGAAAAGGTCGGAGGCCGGACGAAGACCGCCGTGCTGGACGCATTTACCGCGGCGAGCGCGCGAAAAAAATCTGGAGATAAGGCGCCTTGAGTTGGATTGCGGCCGCGGTGAATGCCTGCCGGCGCCGCTGAGGCAAGGAGAGTCGAAACATCATGAAACGAGTCACCATCCTTTCCCTGTGCCACTGCTGGTTAGCCACCGCGGCGTTTGGAGCCGCGGAAGAGGCCCAACCCACCTATGCCGAACTGCTGGGCTGGGAGCAGGGCGCCCGAGTGCTCATTCTTCATGCCGACGATGCGGGCATGTCGCATGACTCCAACGTGGGCATCATCGAGGCCTTCGAGAAGGGCGTTCTGACCTCCACCAGCACCATGATGCCGTGCCCCTGGGTGCCGGAATGGGCGCGGTACTGCGCGGAACACCCCGACGTGGATAACGGGCTCCACCTGACCCTCACCTCCGAGTGGAAAGACTACCGCTGGGGACCCCTGGCCGGGAAACATCGTGTGCCGGGCCTGACGGACGAACAGGGCTGCCTGTGGGATAATGTCGGCTTGGTCGTCGAACATGCCAGCGCGGAAGAGCTTGAAATCGAGATCCGGGCCCAGATCGACCGCGCCAAAACCATGGGATTACCCATCACGCACCTCGACACACATATGGGCACGGTCTACGCCACCCCGGAATTTTTCGCCGCCTACGTCAAAATCGGCATAGAAATGCAGCTCCCGCTCATGATCCCCGGCGGTCATGCAACCCTGGCGCAGGAAGAGTACATCGACCTGGCCGACCAATTCCCGGCCATCCGCCAGGTGGCGAAAGCGGTCTGGGACTCGGGCCTCCCAATGCTGGACGACCTCTTCAGCGACACCTACGGCTGGAAAACCTTTGAGGTCAAAAAGAAGAACATGCTCGAGCTGCTGCGCAGACTTCGCCCCGGCGTTACGCAGGTCATTGTCCATTGCACCCGGCCCAGTGAAACCTTCCCGTTTATATCGGATTCCGGCGACACCCGCCTCGCCGACCTCGAGGTCATGCTCGATCCCGATATCAAGAAAGCCATCGAGGACGAGGGGATACTCTTGACCACCTGGCGCGAGCTGATCGAGCGCCGAGCCCGTGCAGCGGCGTCGCAGGGAACAGCCGGGAACGGCAGCGGCTGAACCCGGGAGACGGAACGGCATGGCTCGACCCACCCGACGCAGCTTTCTCAAAAACCTCGGCCTCGGCGCCGCTGCGTTCGCCGCCGCGTGCCGGCATCAACCCCCGGACCTGGCCCGGCCCGCAATGCCTGCGCGCCTTGATGCCGCCTGGGAGCGCCCGAACGTCATCGTTATCCTTACCGATGATCAGGGGTACGGCGACGTGGGCGTGCACGGCAACGTGGAGCTTCAAACGCCGCACCTGGACCGCTTCGCGAAAGATGGCCTCGACTTGACCCGGTTTTACTGCTCTCCCGTATGCGCGCCGACCCGGGCAAGCCTCATGACAGGCCGCCATGCCTACCGGACCGGCGTCATTCACACGGCGCGCGGCGGAGCCAAAATGCACGGCGATGAAATCACGCTTGCCGAAATGCTGCGCGCCGCAGGATACGCCACGGGCCTTTTCGGCAAGTGGCATCTGGGCGACAACTACCCCATGCGCCCTCAGGATCAGGGCTTTGACGCCTGCTTGTGGCACAAAGCCGGCGGCATCGGCCAGCCTCCCGATCATCCAAACAGCTACCTGAACCCCCGTCTCTGGCGCGGCAGCGAACCCGTCGAGGCGCAGGGCTATTGCACCGATATCTTTTTCAATGCGGCGCGCGAGTTCATGGGCGCCAACCCGAACCGCCCCTTCTTCGTATATCTGGCCACCAACGCGCCTCACGTCCCCCTGGAGATCGCGCAGGAGTACGTCGCACCCTATGCCGCCAAAGGCCTGGACGACAACACCGCCAGAGCCTACGGCATGATCACCAACATCGACGACAATGTGGGGCGGCTGCTTGACTGGCTGGAGCGCGAAAAACTGCGCGACAACACCCTCGTCATCTTTCTCGGCGACAACGGTCCCCAGCAGGAACGCTATGCGGCGGGTCTGCGCGACCGCAAGGCCTCGGTGTACGAAGGCGGCATACGTGTGCCGTGTTTCGTGCAATGGCCGGCCCTGCTCCGACGACAGGGCAGGGTGGAGGCCGTCGCCGCGCATATCGACCTCGCCCCGACCATTCTCGAGGCCTGCAAGGCAGTTCCCCCGCCGGAGACTGCCCTCGACGGCATCAGCCTGCTCCCGCTGCTGCATGGCGCGGTAGAGGCTCTTCCGGAGCGCTCCCTGGTCTTGCAGTGCCATCGCGGACTGTCTCCGGAACGCTATCACAACGCGGCTGTGGTCACGGCCCGGTATAAACTGGTCTGCAATCCCGGCACCTTTCACCGCGAACAGCTGGACGCGGAGCAGGCCCACGTATTCGAGTTGTACGACCTTGGCCGGGATCCCGGCGAACAGCACAATGTGGCGGGAGCGCATCCCGATACCGTGGCTGCGCTGCGTGCCGTATATGACGCCTGGTACGACGACGTGAAGGCTACGCGCAATTTCGAGCCGGGCTGGATACAGCTCGGCTCGCCCTTTGAGAATCCGGTGCACCTGTGCCGGTTTCAGGATCAGGCGCACATCGGCGAGCGCCCTCTGGGATGGCCTGTGCGAGTGGAGCGCGGCGGGGTCTACGAATTCACGCTCGACCGCGGCGGCTCTACGGATGCCGGTACCCTGCACGCCGCCTTCCAGGACACTGAAATGGTGCGCGTGCTGGGCGACGGCGAACGAAGCGCCCTGTTCACATTGCCCGTGGATAGCGGTCTCCTGCGCGTCTGGATGCAGCGGCCGGGCAAACCCGTCGAGCGGGCGACAGGTAATGACACCACCGGCGACGTGATCGCGCGTTTCCTCGGCTGAACGCTCGCTGGCGCTGGGGCCGCCTAGACCGACACGACTTCCAGCAGCGCTTCCACCGCGCTGTTCACCTGCGTCTGCACCTGTTCCAGGTCTTCGGCGGAGAGGGCCAGTTCGGCCAGTTCCGGATCGTCTGCGCTCACCGGCTCGGGCCCTCCATCGAATCCGTACCCGCAGGTTTCCGCCAGCCGTTCCGCCGCGCGCACGACTAAGACGGCCTCGCGATGCTCGTCCGCCGGTACATCCGCAGGCTTGGGATGGAAAAACGTCGTGAACGCATACGTGTTCGGCAGATTGCGCTCGGAAATGACATGAATCCCCGCCAGCGCGTGGTATTTCACCTCAAAATCGTGGGCGGCTTCCCGCTCATTGCGCAGACGGCTTGCGATCGTCACCGGGTTGTGCGCGATGATGTTGATCAGCAGTACAGCCCCCAGATCATGGACAAGCCCCGCCATGAACAGCTCGTCCGCAGATTCAGGACAGCGCATTAGGGCGAGTTCGTGCGCCGCCTCGGCTGTTGCCACGGTATGGCGCCACAGCGTCTGCAGGGTCTCGCGCACCGAGGGTTTGGTTGAGCGATACAGGCCGCCGTAGGCAATGGCCTGCACTGTCCGGACCAGTTCTTTGAGCCCCAGCCGGGCGCAGGCCTGGTCAAGACTCGAAATCTCCTGCGTCCCCCCGAATGCCACACTGTTGGCCAGCCGCAGCACCTTTGTTGCAACCACCGGGTCCTGGTTGATCGCATCCGCGATGTCCGTCATCGTCGACAGGGGATCGTGCGCTAAGGCCACCACACGCTGGCAGACTTCCGGCAGCAGGGGCAGATCATCGGCAGCTTTGCGTATACGGCCAAGGATTTCCGCTGGAATCGAGCCGGGAGGGAGGGTTTCACGGATATCCGGCTCCGTCTCCAGGCGCTCCGCCCACACCCCGTTCGAACGGTTACGAAGCAACGAGACATTCAGGCATTCGGGACAAGCGAACAGATAGACGTCCCAGGTAGCCCCTGCACTGCGCCGTACCATAGCCGGCGCCTCACAATACGCGCATATACTCATGGCTACCCTCCCGACTGCCGCTGCATCCCCCACGCGGACCGCGACAATTCTGTGTGTTCGTGTTCGCGCAATAGGCCCTTACTTACCCCCACTATTTTACCAGTGAAGCCTCATTAATTCTAGTGAGGTTACAGGCAGATCCCGAGATTTATGCATTTTGACACTATGATGCTGGTGGTGAGAGCCCATGCGGCGCGCTTTCCCGCCGGGCATCCCGTGCAGGCGCTGAAATGCTCAGTCCTGAGCGGTCGCTGAGGCCTGGCTGCGAGTCAGGGCGGCGTTAATAACGAGCTGGATATCGACGGCATCAACGGCTCCATCCGCGTTGATATCGGCGTCGACCGGAACAGGCAGGCCCAGGGCTGCATTAATGACCAGCTGGACGTCGATCGCGTTGACCACGCCATCGTTGTTGACGTCGGCATCGAACAGCGCATCCAGGGGGATGAGGGCGGCGTTGACGCGGGTGGCCGGCCCGGAACTTACGGTCACGTTCGTGAAGGTCTGCGGATAGTAGCCGTTCGCGCGGATGCTAAGGGTATACGCGCCGGGCAGAAGCATGCGGTGGTAGTCGCCCACATCCGGGTCGGTAAACACGGGCTGCGCGTTACCCTGGACCGTCACCCGGGCGTCAAGCGGCTGGCCGGTGAACGCATCCGTAACGAGGCCGCGAACGCCCAGATGCACGGCCTCGAGATAGCACAGCATGGCCTCGCGGTTGTCATTCCAGAATGCCGGCAACGCGCTGGCCGGTGGCCATTTGTTGTTCGAAAGCTCGATCGTTACCTCGTTGCAGGCCATATACCGGTAATTCCAGTCCTGCATGCTGCCGAAAATGGAGTACCAGGCCGAACCGTTGGAGATCCCGTCGGCAAATTGCGGACTGTTCCACATGGGGAGGTTTTCGCGCGAGTAGCGCCGGGCCAGCTCTTGAAACAACGCATCGTCGGGCGTGGGGGCATCCATTCCCGACGGAACGCCGTCCTCGTCGTACGGGTAATTGATAAGCAGCGCACCCGTGTGGAAATTCGCCGACAACACAAAACGGCTGGCGGCGGTCCATTCCATGACGCACGCCACTTCGGGCTGCCGCCCAGCGGTCTGGAGCGCTTCGCCGTCACCCCGGTTGCCGATGTAATCCAGCGGATACCGTGGAAACGCCCGGTTGAGATCCACGCCATTGGCGTTCATCCGCGTACCGGCTTCGCGCCCGTCCGGATTCATCAGAGGCAGGATCGCGATCGACGTGCTGTCGACCAGGTCGGTGATGCGCGGGACCTCTCCGTATCCGGTGAGCAACAGATCTATGAACTGCAGGCAGATCTCGGTGCCGAGCGGTTCATCGCCGTGGATCGCCCCGATATACTTGACTTCGGGCTCGTCTTCCTCAACGCCGGGGTTGTCGCTGATGTACAAGACCCAGAGTTCCCGGCCCTCCACGGATTGACCCACGCTCTCGAGCCGGGTGACGGCCGGATAGGCCTGCGCATAGGCCGCAAGCATCGCCATGACGGACGCATACCCGTTGTATTCGCCCAGCGCCTTCGTGCCATCGCCATCGCGCCCGACCACCCGCCAGGAGTAGCCCAGCGCATCCAACAGCTCGAGCTCTTCGAGGACGGCATAGATCTCGACCCGGTTCTCCCGAATCGAGGCGATATTGAACTCACGCCACAGCAGCTTTGCAGCCGCGTCCGCACTGGAAACCGGCACCTCGACCACATACACATCCCCGCTGCGTGGACCGGCCCCCAACGCCATCCGGCCGGGTTCCGCCGCCGCCCCGCCGGCTGCCAGCGTCAGCGTGAACACGGTTATGATCAAGAGAAAACGAATCACGGCACTCCCAACGGGGCTCTCGCCCGGTTCAATACCCGCCAACGCACCCGTCCATTCACAGGATGAAGACGCGCGCAGTATACCAGCCCCGGCGCCTTCGACACTTGCCGCGATACGGCGTCCGGAATGTCCGCGCGATCCCGGAAGCCCAACCCCGCACACCTCACGCCCGAAAGAGTCCCTGGGTGACCCTTCCTGACCCGGTAACGACCCTATCACCCGGCCCGTTGGCGCGTCTAGAGCCACGGGCTTTCTACCTGGCCCGATGGTTTTTCGCGTGCGCCGCAACCGCAGGGGCTGGGTGGACGTGCGGGGACTGATTTCCGCCGCGCGGGGGCTTCCCTGGTTTATCTATGCTCCGCAGCGCGTAGGGGCAGACCCCTGTGTCCGCCCTTCTTAAAGGCAGCCGCAGGGGCTATCCGGATGGGCAGACACAGGGGTCTGCCCCTACATTCCGGAACGCTACGGCGCCGGAGTTGCCCCGGTACACCCAGGGCATGCAACCGCGTGGGGTCGCCCCTACATTCCGGAAGGCTGTCGCGTCGAGTTGCCCCAGGCCATCCAGGTTACGGCAGCGCGTGGGGGTTGCCCATATAATCCCGATGGGCAGGCACAGAGGCCTGCCCATCCATTAGAAAAACTCCAGGAAATAGTCGATGAACCAGATAACCGGCCCCAAAAATACCTCGAATACCGAAGACCCCTTGAAGTCTTCCTGCAGAAACGGAAAATCGCCTTGTGTGCACTGAAAACGTGAATGTGCCACGCCACGAATCGTTTGACTTCAGACCCGCCATCCGGTAAAATTCACGTTAACACCGGGTTGTATCAGCCCGGTTTTGTTTCCTGCCGCGAATTCCGTGGACGGGTAGCTCAGGTGGTAGAGCATCGGACTTTTAATCCGGTGGCCGCGGGTTCGAGTCCCGCCCCGTTCACCAATGAATATAAGGGCTTGCGCGAAAGCGTGAGTCCTTTTTTGTATACGGCCACCCCCTGGCGCAAACATGGCGCGCCGCCAAAGCTCTATTCGCGACATTTCGCACTTTCTAACATCTTTCCCAGGCACCGCGACACCAAACCCACAAAAATGCGCGGCTGCGTTGGTGGAACACCATTCTATCTGCCAGGAACCTCAGCCAACGGGGCTGCGGTCGCGCAGGCCATTGCGTCTTGTGTCTCCGAAAGCCGGGGGATGCTATCATAGAGGCTATGGATCACAAGACACAGGAAAGCGCGGCTGCGGCGTTTGCGGATTTGGTGCGTGAGGCGAGTCAGCTGGTAGAGCAGACGGCGCACGTACGGAGACGGACGCTGTCGCTTTCGTCGGATATTGCGGCCTTGTTTGCGCAAATGGGTTCGGCGGCCGCTTCTGCCGTGCCGGCGGATGCGGCACGGGCGGGTGCGCTGGGCTCCTCTGCCGGGCCGGCGGGTGCGGCACGGGAGCGTCTGGTGGATTGGGAGGCGGTGCAGGCGGAGGTGGCGGAATGCCGGAACTGCGGTCTGGCGAATTCGCGCACCAAGACCGTGTTTGGCGCGGGCAGCCTCGATGCCGACCTGGTGTTTGTGGGGGAAGCGCCGGGTGAGCATGAGGATTTGCAGGGCCTTCCGTTTGTGGGACGGGCGGGCGCCTTTCTCACCGCCGTCATCGAAAAAGGGCTGAAACTGACCCGCGAGGACGTGTTTATCTGCAATGTGCTGAAATGCCGTCCGCCGGGCAATCGCGATCCGAAACCAGACGAGAGAGAGGCCTGCGAACCGTATTTGATTCGCCAGCTGGCGCTGATCCAGCCCAAGGTGATCTGTGCGCTCGGCGGCCAGGCGGCGAAGATGCTCCTGAAGACCGAGGCTTCGGTGGGACAACTTCGCGGACAATGGCACTTTTATCAGGGCATTCCGGTGCGGGTGACCTATCATCCTTCGTATATTGTGCGTTCGGAAAACGATCCTGTGCGCCACGACGCCGACAAACGCAAGGTCTGGGAGGACATCAAGGCGGTCATCCGGGTCTTGAACGGCGAGATCACGCCCCGGCCGGCTTCCGGCGAACCGGGTGGCGGCCCGGCGCATTCCGGTTGACGGCGGCATGGACGGGATGCCGACGACATATCCCCGGATTCGCTGGCGCCAGTCGCTGATTGTCCGCGTGATCATCTTGTGCGCATTGCTGGTGGTTTGCCTGCTCGGCGCGGTATACGTGGCGACCCGTTTCTATTTCGCGCAAGTGGTCGAGGAGATGCACGAGCAGACCGGCAAGCTGGCCAACATCGTCTCGCTGTATTACGAGGAAAACCCCGCGGCGCCGCTGGAAGATCTCAAGGCGGAACTGTCGCGGGAAGGAGCGGACATCCAATTTCTCGACGGCGAGGCGATGCAGACCCTGGTGACCATCGAGCACGATGAACAGGGGCAGATGTACAAGGTGGCCTATTCCACGCTGCCGTTGCCTGACGGACGCCAGGCGCTGCTGACCGTGCGCCTGAACCTGCAGCCGCAGACGGAGATCATCAAGGCGTTTCGGAACAAGTACCTGCTCACGCTGACGCTGGGCTTTTTGCTGACCATCGGGCTGATGGTATATTTCATTGCTAAGACGCTGCGTCCGCTGCGCGAGCTTACGCAGCGTTGCAGCCGGATCTCGCAGGGGCATCTCGAGAATGTGGAGATCCGCAAAAACGCGGGGGAAATCCTCGCCCTGGAGCATACCTTCAACGGCATGGTGAACGCGTTGAAAGAGAAGGAGCTGATGGAAGCGAATCTGCGGCAGGCCCAGCGACTTTCGGCGCTGGGTTCGCTGGCGGCGGGCGTCGCACACGATATCCGCAATCCGCTGAATTCGATCAAGCTGCTGTCGAGCCATGTCAGCGACACGCTCGACAAGGAAGGAAACCGCGAACGTGCGGTGAAACAGGTTCGGACGATCCGGCAGGAAGTGGACCGGCTGGAGGAGATCGTGACAGGGTTTCTCTCGATGGCTCGGGAGCAGGAGCTGAACCCCTCGCCCAACAAGGTGGATGCGCTGCTCGATGAGTGCGTCCAGCTGATTCGTAAAGATGCCGAGCAACGGGGGGTTCGCCTCACCCACGAGCTGCGTGCGGGAGAAACCGAGCTGATGCTCGATTCGAAACAATGGAAACGGGCGGTCATCAACGTGCTTTTGAATGCATTGGAAGCAACGCCACGGGGCGGACGCGTGCGGGTCTTTTCGCGGGTCACGGATGAGTCGTGCGAGGTCGAAGTGCGCGACGATGGCCCGGGCATGCCGTCCGAGGTGACGGAGCGGGCGTTTGATCCGTATTTTACGACCAAAGAGACCGGCACGGGCCTGGGATTGTCCATCACCCGGGGCATTGTCGAGGAACACGGGGGCAGCATCCACCTGACGACCCGGGAACAGGCCGGGTGCCAGGTGCTGATCACGCTGCCTTTACGGAATTTACAGCCATGAACACGCTCGGAATCATGATAGTCGAAGACGACGCTGTCCAGCGTGAGATCATCCGCGATATCCTGCGCGAGGCCGGATACACGGTGGAGGCCTTTGGTTCGCCGCGCCAGGCCGTGGCCGCGCTCCAGAAAACCACCTGCGACCTGCTGTTGACCGATCTGCGCATGCCCGAGATGGACGGTCTCGACCTGTTGCGCGAGGCGTTGCGCCTTCGCCCGGAAATCTCGGTTGTGGTGATGACTGCCTACGCCACGGTCCAGACGGCGGTCACGGCGATGAAAGAGGGCGCGTTGGATTATCTGGCGAAGCCGTTCGACAAAGATGAATTGCTGGTCGTGGTGGGCAAGGCGCTCGAACAGGCTGAACTGCGCCGCGAGAACCGGCAGTTGCGCGAGCTGATCAGCGACACCACCGCCCTGGGCAACCTTGTGGGCCAGAGCCCGGCCATGCAGAAGGTCTTTGATACCGTCCGCCGCACTACGCGCGTTTCGAGCACGGTGCTGATCCAGGGCGAATCGGGCACGGGCAAGGAGATGGTTGCCCGCCATATTCATTTTAATGGCCCGCGCAAGGCCCGGCCGTTCATTGTAGTGAATTGTGCGGCGATCCCGGACACGCTGGTGGAAAGCGAGCTGTTCGGACACGAAAAGGGAGCTTTTACGGGCGCTGAGGCGAGCCGCCAGGGCAAATTCGAGGTCGCCCACGGCGGCACCATATTCCTCGATGAAATCGGCGACATGCAGCTCGAAAGCCAGGCGAAACTGCTTCGGGTGCTCCAGGACGGTGTGGTCGAGCGGGTGGGTTCGTCGCAGCCGCGCCAGGTGGACGTGCGTGTGCTCGCGGCCACGAACCGCGACCTGAAAGCCGTGGTGGCCGACGGCCAGTTCCGGGAAGACCTGTATTTCCGGCTGGATGTGCTTCCGATCCGGATTCCGCCGTTACGCGAACGCATTGAAGACCTGGCCCTGCTGACCGACCATTTCCGTCAGAAGCTGGCGAAACGCTTCGGCCGCCCGGCCCCCACCGTCAGCGCTGCGGCCATGGACGCGATGAAACGCTACCGCTGGCCGGGCAACGTTCGCGAGCTTGAGAATACCCTCGAACAGGTCTTTATCCTCTGCGATCGGGACTCCATCGGGGTCGACGATCTGCCGGAGAAGTTCAAGACGCGCGAACCGCAGACCGGCGATGTGCAGCTGCCATCGGGCGGGTTGATCCTCGAAGAACTCGAGCAGGACCTGATCCGGCAGGCGCTGGCCCGTTCGGGCGGGCGGATTAAGGAAGCGGCAGAGCTACTGGGCCTTTCGTACAAAACCCTGCAATACCGCCTCAAAAAACACGATATCGACAAGCACGAAGCCGGCAGCTCGTGAGCCGTTTCCGGCGCGGGCCGCTTACAGCGGGAAAAATTCCAGGGCGTTTTCGCGCAGGATGCGGCCGGCATACCACAGCGCCCCGGCCTGATCCATCGCTCCCTGCTCTACCCGTTCCGCCAGCACTTCGGCGACAAGCCTGCGCGCGAGCGTGCAATGGCCATAGGCGCCCTCGACGTAGTTGGAGTCGCCCCCTCCCGCAAAGATTTTGTTGGCGGGGATGGTGTCGATCCATTCGTGTAGGGTGCGCTTGAACGCGTGGGGTGAAATGGCCTGTACCCAGCAGAGATCGGCGTAGACATTGGTGAAATACTTGGCAAGTGCGGTCAGTTCCCCTGTGAAGGGGTAACCGGCATGAAACAGATCAAACTGGGCGTCGCTGTATTCCATGATCACGTTGGTGAGGAGCGATGGGTTGCTGTTTTCGAGGTAGTTGCCATTACCTTCCTGCAAGCCCGTATGGATCTGGATGGGCAGACCGCGTTCCGCGGCGCGGCCGATCAGGGTGCGGGTCATGAAGTCCTGCAGCGGTTTAAGGTCGTCAAACGTGAGATCCTGGGACTGACTGAGCCAGATACGGTCAAACGCCCGCCCTGCTTCGGCCTTGGAGAAACGGTCGAAGCGGAGCGTCCGGCGGTAGGCGAGGAAGATCTTGACCGCGGCGATGCGCTGCCGGGCGAACGCGTCGAGCATGGCTTCCTGGGCGTCGAGCAGCTGGTCCAGGGTCTGGATGCTGCGCCCGGCCTCCTTCTCGAGTTGTTCCAGGTCGTCGCGCGTGGCGGGTATCGCGTAGTGGTCGAGGATGGGCACGGCCCGAAAGAGCGTCTGGTCGACCGCTACGGGCTCGCCGGGCCAGGTGATCACGAGGCTGCAGTCGATATTGGCTTTGTCTTTGAGCACGGTGCGGTACCAGCCCGGCTGGCTGCGGGCCACGTTGATGCGGCGCGACAGTTCGGCGTAGCTGTCCTCACTAATGTCGTCGATGCCGAAGAGGTCGCTCATGTAGCGGGTCATGGCGCGACCGTAGCCGGTGGTTTTTGCGTAGGGCCAATAGGGGGCCAGGAGCTTCCATCGTTCCTCCAGCGACAGGCCGTTATTCGGATCACGCAACGTTTCGAGGGCCTCGTGCGACATGCCCGCCGACACAAGATCGGAGCAGACGTAGTGCTCGAAGAAATCAAAGAGGCTCCAGGTCCGACCGGCGAGCGTGGTCTCCGGCGGGATGTGTTCGTGGGTATCGATCAAAGGAATGGCGGCGATGGCGTCATACAGTGCCTGAAAGGCGGGGCTTTCTCTCTGCATGGAAATGCGTTCCTTCATCCGGTTTGATTGGGGCCGTACCAGTTGAGTTTTTTATAGTACACGAAGACGCGGTGGCAAACGTAGCTGTTTCGGAGCAAAATTACCCGCGCAGCACCGAACGGCCCGCCCGGCTGGCCTGTGCATCACGCTTACGATACGTGCTCAAAGCACCCAAAGATCGCTCCCCAGACATCGCCGCGCCTTCCATGTTCCGGTACGATCGCAAATGGCGCGACGTTACCATGCCCGGCAAGATCTGAGTTGGAGGCGATTCGGAGATTTGGCAGGCCCGCCCTCGATGGCCTAAAATGGGACATCGTATGGTTCGTGAAACGCGTTGTGATGAGGAGCGTGCGCATGTCTACTCGACGGAAATTCACCCGGAGACAGTTTCTCGCGTCGGCCGCTTTGGCAGCATCCATGCCGTATTTTGTTCCGGCCAAGGCGTTTGGAGCCAACGACCGGATCAACGTCGGCTACATCGGCTGCGGCCGCCGTGCAACGGGGCTCCTGGGCGTACCGGGCGATGCCCATGTACTGGCACTGACCGACATCAACAGGCGGCGTCTGGACGACTGGGCCAAAGGCAAGCTGGGACGGAAGTACGGCATATCCGATACGATGCTCTTTCCGGATTACCGGGAAATGCTCGCCCTCAGCGAGCTTGACGCCGTTATCATCTCGTCGCCCGACCACTGGCATGCGCTGCATTCGATCCATGCTATGGAAGCGGGCAAAGACGTGTATGTCGAAAAGCCGATGACGCTCACCATCCGGGAAGGCCGTCTGATGGTCGATGCCGCGCGAGCCCACGGCCGCATCTGCCAGGTGGGGAGCCAGCAGCGTTCCTCGCAGAAAAACCGCGTGGGATGCGCCCTCGTTCGTGCGGGCCGCCTTGGCAATGTGCATACCATCCACACGGCGAACTATCCCAGCCCATGGGAATGCACCCTGCCCGAAGAAGAGGCGCCCGACTACCTCGATTGGGACACCTGGTGCGGCCCGACGCCCTACCGCGGCTACCACGAGCGGCTCTATATGCCTCGCGGCGGCAAACGAGACCACGAGTGGGGCTGGATTTCATACCGGCCCTATTCCGGCGGAGAGATGACCGGCTGGGGCGCGCACGGGCTGGACCAGATCCAGTGGGCGCTGGGCATGGACGAGTCGGGCCCGGTCGAGATCTGGCCGGTGCTGGACGAAGAACCGCCTTTCGACGGCGTGCATCTGGGTCCGCGCTGGCCGGTGCACCTGCGCTACGCCAACGGCGTGGTCGTGAAACTGGACGACCAGGGCCCCGCAGGGGGCGGATGGTTTGAAGGGGATGAGGGCGAGATCAAAATCGACCGCGACCGGTATGCCGTCAAGCCCGGCTCTCTGGATAAGGAGCTGCCGGAACTGGAGCCCATCCCGTTTACGGGAGGCACCAACGAACACATCGGGAACTGGCTTCATTGCGTTCGTACACGGCAGACGCCTAACGCGGACGTCGAGATCGGGCACCGGTCGACTACGGTCTGCCATCTCGGCAATATCGCGCGCTGGTTGGAACGCCCCCTCACCTGGGATCCCGTAACCGAGACCTTTCCGGGCGACGATGAAGCCAACCGTCTTGTGGATCGTGAGCGCCGGGCCCCGTGGATTCTGAGCTGAGATGATAGCCTCCGGGCGGGCACGATCCTGCCCTCCCGACGTCAAAGCAGGCGGCCGGCATACCTATCGCCAACCAAAGGAGACCGATTCCGATGACCGATTCGGAGGCCCTGTTTACACGCGGCACCCTCGATGCCATGCGCGCGACCGTGCGCGAAACGGTGGAACGCACGCCGGTAACCGACATTCACACCCACCTGTATGCGCCGGCATTCGGCGGCCTGCTGCTCTGGGGCATGGACGAGCTGCTCACGTACCACTACCTGATCGCGGAGGTGATCCGGGCGTCGCGCATTGAGCCGGCGGCATTCTTTGCGCAATCGCAGCGCGAACAGGCCGATTTCATCTGGCGGACGCTGTTTATCGAACGCTCTCCCTACAGCGAAGCCTGTCGTGGCGTGCTCACTGTGCTCGACCGCCTCGGGCTCGATGTCGCGTCGCGCGACCTGGCCGCGTATCGCGATTATTTTGAGCAACAGAGCGTCGAGGATTACATCGATACGGTTTTTGAGCGGACCAACCTCGAATCGGTCGTCATGACCAACGATCCCTTCGACGACGCCGAACGGCCTGTGTGGGAGGCCGGGGCAGCCGTGGACCCGCGCTTTCACGCGGCCCTTCGCATCGACCCGATCCTGAACGACTGGGCGGGCGCCTGTGGTCGCCTCCAGGGCTGGGGCTACACTGTCGACGAGGGGCTCAGCGGCGCCGCTCTGGCGGAGACGCGGCGATTCCTCGCCGACTGGCTCCAGAAAACCCGCGCCCTGTACATGGCGGTTTCGCTTCCGCAGGATTTTGCGTACCCCGAGAACTCGGCCCGGGCCCGGCTCATCGACGAGTGCATCATTCCGGTCGCGAAAGAGCACCAGGTGCCGTTTGCGATGATGATCGGCGTCAAACGCGCGATGAACCCTGCCCTGAAAATCGCCGGCGACGGGGTGGCCAAGAGCGATGTCGGGGCGGTCGAACGTTTGTGTGCGGCGTATCCGGACGCGAAATTCATGGTGACGATGCTCGCGCGCGAGGACCAGCATGAACTCTCCATCGCGGCGCGCAAATTTCCGAATTTGTTCCTTTTCGGATGCTGGTGGTTCCTCAATGTGCCGAGCCTCATCGAGGAAATGACGCGCATGCGCTTTGAACTGCTGGGTACGAGCGTTTTGCCGCAACATTCAGACTCCCGCGTGCTCGATCAGGTCCTGTATAAGTGGAGTCATTCCCGCGCCATCATCGCAGAGGTGCTTGCCGACAAATACGCCGACCTGCTCCGCACGGGATGGTCGCTGACACAACGTGAGATAGACCGCGATGTCGCGGGGCTCCTGGGCGGAAATTTCTGGGATTTCCTGAAACAGGTTTAGAGTGGGTTCAAGCACCTGAAGGGGACGCATGTTCAACTATCCGGTTCGCATCTCTCTACGCGATGGCGACGCCGCCGGCGTATTGTTTTTCGGGCGCTATTTTGCCCTGGCGCATGACGCCTACGAGACCTTCCTGAACTCGAAGGGCCTTGATATCGGCCACCTGATCCGCAGCGCGGGTTACCTTATCCCGGTGGTGCATGCCGAGAGCGATTACCGCCGCCCGCTGTTTGTGGGAGAACAGGCGCTCATCCACCTGCGCGTCGCCGAGCTGCGAAGCCGGACCTTCACGCTCGACTACGAATTCCATACGGCTGAGGGCCGCCTGGCCTGCAGGATGCGCACCGTCCATTGCGCAGTCAACGCAGAGACCCGCCGGGCCGCTGCATTGCCTGAGGAGATCGTTCATGTGTTGAAGGACGAGCTTGAGGCAGAGGGCAACGCATAAATCCCTGATTTTTGCTCATTTGCTCAATTACGAACCCCTTATCGCCTGTATCGCGGCCATGAACGGCGAAAAGTGGTCGGACACTTGGATTACCCCTTCTGCCCTGCGCAACCGGCCCTCTGCCGCGCATTTATCGCCGATCCCGGCGGGAGAGCGCGCCAATCTCTTCCTGACAACCCCAATCCGTGCACGTAGAGCCTGAATCGGCGGCCCCGGTGTTTCACGGCCCGTTTTTGGCGTACCTCTTTGACATTCCCATTCCGTGGGGGCAAAATGGCGTTCGAGGGGGTCACGCGCAGTTTTCTGAAGGTCAGACCGGGGGGCGTAACCGGGAGACCTGTTTGTCCGCGAGGCATTTCTGGGCAGGCCTATGGCGAAAGGAATGATTCCAATGTCGAAAGACCGGCAAAACACTGTCGAGGCCCCGCGTCCCCCGTGGTGGAAGACCATCGGTCCGGCTTTGATCACGGCGTGCGTGGTCTTTGGCCCGGGAAGCCTGGTAATCAGTGCCAACGTGGGCGCGACCTACGGCTACGAGCTGCTTTGGCTGCTGGCATTGGCCGGTCTGGTCATGGGCGGCTACATGACGATGTCGGCCCGGGTGGGCGTGACCGCCGGCGGCAGCCATTTTTCTACGCTGGCCCGCGAGGTCAACCGTCCCTTCGCCGCGCTTCTGGGGATCGTGCTGTGCCTGACCTGCGCGTCGTTCCAGTTTTCAAACAACCTCGCCGTGGCGCTCGCCGTCAGCGCCTTCGCTCCGGAACGCTACAGCCTTGCTTTACAGATAGGCGTTGTGGGCCTGCTCAACGCCCTCCTGATCCTTTTTCTATTTCGGGCGCACTCCATGTTCAAAACCCTCGAGAACGTCATGAAGTTCATGGTCGGGCTCGTGCTGCTGTCTTTTCTGGTCAACCTGCTGGTCGCCCGCCCCAACCTGCTTGGCGTTTTGAGAGGGCTCGTGCCCGGCATTCCGAAAGGGCTTTCCCTGGGTGTCCCAAAGATCGTGGACGGCAGCATCAGCGACCCACTGGTGCTGATTGCCTCGCTCATGGGGACAACGTTTTCGGTGGCGGGCGCGTTCTTTCAGGGCAACCTGGTGCGTGAGAAGGGCTGGAGCACTGATGATTACGACCGGGGTATTGGCGATTCCGTGGCTGGGGTGGGCGTGCTCACGCTGGTCAGTATGATGATTATGATCACCGCGGGCACGGTGATCCTCGGAAAACCGGCCGACAACATTGCGACGCTGGCTCAGACCCTGCACCCTCTGCTCGGCCCGACCGCGTTCTCCCTCTTTTGTATCGGATTGATCCCCATTGCGCTCAACCCCTTCCTGATCAACGCCATGATTGGCGGCACCGCCCTCGCCGACGGACTGGGTTTCCCGGGCAAACTCAACGATTTCTGGCCCCGCATGTGCACCGTATGCGTGCTGCTCACAGGATTTGTGATTGCGAGCGTGGGACTCCTGCTTAAGATCCCCACGGTCAATCTCATGATTTTCGGGCAGGCGATGACGGTGGTCGGCAACCCGCTGATGGCCGCCACAATACTCTGGCTCGCCAATCGCAAGAGCGTCATGGGCGAGCGTCGCAACCGGCTCGCAGGCAATATCATCGGCGCGCTTGGGATCATGGTCGTATTGCTGCTCGCGCTGCGCATGCTATGGTTTTTGATCCTCCGCCTTTCCCTGGCTCTTTCGTGAGATACCGGACAGGCGAAGAGACGGCGCGGAGCTGAAACGGCCACTGCCGGGCGGGCATTTCTGGTTTGCGGACGGGCCCGGCATTCAGCCGCTTGCATGAATCATGAATATGGAGCAGAGGCGCACCAGGAAATATGCCCTGGCACGCCCCGGAGATGGCGGCAGAAACAGCGTTTTGGGCTACCGGCCTAGACCCAGCACGTCGCGAGTGCGAGTCACAAACGCCTCGGTCATCGGGAACGGCCCGGGATACGGCGCCCACTCGACGCGCCCGTCCATATACATCACCCAGCCGCCGGATTCCTCACGCCCGCCGGGCACTTCCCACAAAACCGGGGTAGCGGCCTGAACGAGGTACCCGGAAACGTTCGGCGGCACGTCTGTCAAGAGCCTGGATTCAAAGCCCTCGTGGAGGCGCAGGATGACATCGCTACCCGCGGATCCTTTGCCGGGGCCGACCTGGATGTCCTGATCGCGGATCGCTTCGATGCCCAGCTGCTGAAGGGCATCCAGGAAGGCGAGTCCAGCGGCCTCGCCGGTCAATGCATGGGCGAAATAGCAGCGAGTGACGCCTTCCTGTGTATTCATTATCCCCGTATCAACCATGTATTCGGGATAGATTGCATTCCATTCAGGCGCAAGCACGCCCGGCTGCGGTTCAAGCGCTGGAAAGAACTCGCCCGGCGCTTCGTTGGCAAACATCTTGAATACCAGGCCCAGCTGCTTCATGTCATTTACTGCCTTCTCGCTCGCAGGATCTTGAGGCGGCGCAGCATCGGCGACAGGCGGGGGCGACGCTGCGACGGGCAGGGTAATCACCGTGTCGTGGGAGGGCGCCTCAACGGTCACGGAGGTTGTGGCATCCAGTGCGGGGGCGATGGCCCACAGCGTGTACACGCCTTTCGCCACTTCGAAAAAGAATGCCCCATCCTGCCCGGTAGTCGTGCGGTGTCCGACTCGCTCGCTGTCCGTCATGACCAGATGCGCGTGATACAGCGGGGAGCCATCAGAGGCGAGCACCTGGCCGGAGACGCCGGCGTCGCGCGGCGCCATGACGATCTCCAGCGGGGCGGCCTCTTTGGCGGCCCGCAGTCCCGTTACCTGAGAGTCCGGCAGGAGCTGATACCCTTCCAGGTAAATGTACAGATCGTAGGTCGCGCCCAGAGACAGGGGATCAATGCGGAAGGCACCCTCCGCGCCGGACCAGGCTTGCTCGAAGGGGTAGTCTTGTGTGGAGCCGCGGGCGAACACATTTGCGCCGCGCAGCGGCTGGCCTGCGGTATCGATGATGCGGCCCGTGAGGGCGCCGACGGGAAGATCGAAGACGACGGTTGCCTGCGTCTGTTCCTCGGGCATAGACCAGGTGGCCGCGTATTCGCCGACCGGATCGTACGCGACGCCGTGCTCAATGCTCTTGCACAACACTTGGATGTGCCCCGCGGATGCGGCGACTCTCCACCTCGCGCTCCGGTCATACTCCGTAGGAAAGATCCGCCTCATCTGGAGCCAGACCTCTTCGACCGGGGCGCCATCGGTCCGGACGAACGTGATGTCTTTGACCGAGGTCTCCAGGGTGAAATCCTGGGTGAACGTCGTACCCGCCTTATTGACCTGCACGACGTTACGCCCCGACTCGACCACGTCTTGTCCTGGCGCGAGGAGGTCCCAGGCCACGGAGATCCGGGAGTCTCCGAGCGGGAGCCCCAGGGTATAGGCGCCGTTTTCGTTCGTTCGGATGCACTGCGACACGGCGCCGGGGGAGCGGGCCACTATGGCGACGCCTGCCAGGGGGTTGCCATCCGTGTCTGTCACCGTGCCTGCGACTTCGCCGGGATAATCTTCCGGAACGGTGAGCACGCATTCGGCTATCGCACCGGCCCGGATGGCGGGGGCTTCCTGAAGCCGCGCCTTGACGCCATTGGGGGCCGTGGCCATCACGGCGAAGTTCTCTAACGCCGACGGATCGGTGGGGAGCTGCTCAAATTCCACGCAACCGGCCTCATCGGCTTCACGCCGGAGGGCATAGCCGAGGGCCTGGGGAATGTCTGCGACCAGCTGCACCATCGCGCCGGGCACAGGCTGCCCGTTCTGGACAACGCAGAGTCGCAACGTGCCGCCCGGCTGCAACACGATCTCGGCGGCCTCGGAGGCGCCACGCTCTGTCCAGGAAAGCGCAAAATCAGGATGCGAGAAGAACAGGGGGTCCATCCCCTCCCAGGAGGAGATCCGGTAGACTCCATCCGCGCCGGTAACCGCTGCCTGGGCCGGGTCGCCGGCTGACTGGGCGGCAACCCGCACACCGGCCAGGGGGATTCCAGCGGCATCCACCACGCGGCCGCCGCCGGGCTCTTCCGGCTGCAGTTGTGCATGAAGCTCAATTGCGCGTGCGAGCACCTCTCCGGAATAGTGCCAGCGCCTAGTTGCATACCCGCGCGCCTCGATCACCACTGCACGGGCTTCGGGAGGCCAGTCCAGCAGAAAACGCCCGCTGCCGTCGGTGTGTACGGAGGCCAGCAGCGGATCGCCGTCCAGGCCATACGGAGGCGACGGCTCCAGCCAGGCTAACGCGCGAACACTAGCCCCCGGAATCGGCTCTTTCAGGTTATTGGTCACGACGCCTTGGAGAAACGACGCGGAAGAGCGCTCGGTCTCAGGGACGTCTTCCAGCCACCCTGGAGCTTCGAGCATTGCCGGCGCCCCAGCCGAAGGCGCCGAGCTGCCGGCCATGGTTCCCGGCGCGGGGGCCGGAGGCGACGCAGGGGACGGCGCTGCGGGCGCAGGCGAAGCGACGGGCTCTCTAAAATAGCCATCATAGACCTGCACGGCGCCAAACAGAAGGCCGCCGAACAACACGACAATGGCCGCCGCGACCGCCAGCCAACGCAGGGGGCGTCGGTGCGGAGCCGCCATCTGGGGACGGGAAAATCGGGTTTCAGGCAAAATCTCGCGCACCGACTTATGTATCTTCTTCATAAGCGCATACTCCTCACGGGCTTCGAGAGAGGTGGCCAGCAACGACTCCACCTCGCGAAGCTCAGTTGGGGTCAATTCACCGTCCAGATAACGGGACAGGCGTTCCGAATCCTTTGGGTTCATGGACGGAACTCCAGCAGTTCACTCTGCAGTTTCTGGCGAACACGCCACAGCTTCTGGCTCACCGCCTCGGGGCTGATGCCCAGCACGCGGGCGATATCCGCGTACGACATCCCCGCCATGTATTTCATGGCGATAATGTCGCGCTGGTCCTCGGGCAAGGCCGCCAGGGCGTCGCGCAGGGCTTTGGCCGCCTCGTTACGCATCGCCTCGCGGGATGGGTCGCCTTTCGACGCGATGTCATACTCGCCGATAGGGAGTTCGCGCGCGCGCCGCCGCACCATGTCGACGGCCACATTTCGCACGATGCCCACGAGCCAGGGGCCCAGCCGTTTGGGGTCGTTCAACTTTCCGATCGTACGCGCGGCGCGGGCAAAGGTCTCCTGTACCGCGTCCTGCGTGAGGGCCCGGTTGCGTATCACGCCATATGCGATGGCGCCGATGGCGTCGGTGTAGCGCGCAACGATCGCCGCGGCCGCATGACCGTTGCCTGCCCGCCAGCGCCAGACCAGAGCCGCATCGCTGTCGTGTTCGAGATTGGCCTTTCTCATGACATCCTGTTAGTAATGTCGCACGAGGCGGGGTTTTCTTACGGAATCCATCGGAATCCATCAATTTTTGCTTGAGGCTTCCCGCCCGGCGGGCTCATCATATTTCCGTTTGCGGGTCCAGAGCAACGCGTGCCGGCCTGGTGGCGAATGCCGCCGCCGCCACGAAGCTCTGTGAGAAGACCGGTTTGGTAACGGCACGCCTTGTGAGTACACTGAAGCCACGATGAATAGGCAGGCCATAAAGAGCCGCGATCCTCTGGGCGCAGGGCTGGAACTCTGTGAGCGCAGCCTGGCGGCGCTCGAAAACGCGTTACGGCCCGATCCGGTCCTTACGGAAACGGTTTTTGGCGGTACGGCCGATTGGGTCAATCTGCTGCGCTACAAACTAGGCCCCCACCTGTCGGGCCGGGGTTGCCTGCTTGCTGCGGTCGCAGGCGGGACAAATACGGGCAAGTCGACCGTGTTTAACCTTTTACAGGGTCGCGAGATGAGCCCGGTTCGCCCCACCGCCGCGGCAACCTGCCGGCCGCTGCTGTCGGGCAGCCCGGAGCGCGCCCGCCAATGCCTGGAGGGCAAGCTCGTCCCCGAATTCACGCCGGCGCCGCTGGACGACCCCGAGGCCCTGCTCAGACGGGAAACGCCCGCCGATCAGCTTTTTGTCGTGTCAAACCCGGAGCTGCCCGATCGCCTGGTTCTGCTGGATACGCCGGATGTTGACTCCATCGAGAAGCAGCATTGGGCCCTGGCGGACCATCTGCGCGCAGCGGGGGACGTGATCGTGGCCGTGGTGACGGGGGAAAAATACCGCGACGAGCGCGTGGTGGCGTTTTTTCGCGAAGCACAGCGGTCGGGACGCCTGATCGTTCCGCTCATAAACAAGGCGGATACCGCCGAAGCGTTTGCGACGGCCCGGCGCCAATTGGACGAATTCTGTCAGGAGGTGGGCTGTAGCGGCCCGGCCTTCGCCGTGCCGCACAACTTCAACCTGGCGCAGGACTACGGGGCGCCTATCCAGTCGCTTGACGGCGCCGGGGACTTGATGAGCTATCTGCTCTCCCTCGACGCCCACGCCATCAAGCGCCGAGTCTTCGAATCGTCGGTGCGGCACCTGTGCGAGCGGGCGGAATCGTTTCTTCAGAACGTCGAGCGGGTGGCGGAGATGCTGGCGTCCGTCCGCGAGGAATACCACAGCCGGGCCGTGCATGCCTCGCAGCAATACGACCCGGCGCCTGGCGCCGCGGTGGGCGGTCTGTTTCATGAGTTTGTGCAGGCGCGCCGCGGCCCGTTCCGGCGGGCGATCGGCGAGGCGGGTGCGGCCCTCGCGCGAAGCACGGCGGCCGTGGGACGCAGTATTTCGCGCGCGGTGTTTCGTCGTGCCACATTGGAATCGCCCGAAGAAAGCCCGTCTACTGCGGAGATTCACGCGACGCATCGTCAGACGATCGAACAGATCACGCGGAATCTTGCCGCGGAATACATTCAATCGAGCAAAAACCTGCGCGAACCGGCGGCGCATCTTCTTCAGGCGGGCGCGCGCCAATTGTCGCCCGAGACCGTGAGTGACCGGGTCGTGCAGGCGGTGCTCCAGTCCGACGATCTATCGGAAGCGTTTCGAAACCATGCGCATCGCACCCTTGAAGCGTGGTGGAATGACCGCAAAGGGCGTCGGCACGCGCTGGAAGCATTGGACACCATCCTTGCGGTGATGCCGGCGGCCATTGCGGTGCCCATGTCGATCTATACCGCCGGTGTGGGTGTACCGGAGGCGATGGTGGTGGCGGGACCGCTCGCCGAACAGTTTGTGGCGCGAGTCATTGAATATCAGTTCGGCGACGCCCTGTTTGACTTTTTGTCGCCGTGGCGCGACGAGCAGCAGCGGCATCTGGCGAAAGCGCTGCTCGAGCAGGTGGCTGCGCCACTGCTGGCCGGGCTGGATGCCATGCTGGCGGCGCTGGAAGGCGGCGCGGTCCGCGAATTACGGAAAGGAACGGAGTTGTGCCTGAAAGCTTTGGGGCCATCGTAAGGAAACTGCGGCGCCTGACCGAATATACCGGCCCGTGGCGCCCGTTACGCGACGAGACGTCGCATCTGCGAACATGCGTGGCAGAATTGCGCGAACGCGAGACGCGGCTTGACGACCTGCTCGTGGTGGCGCTGGTAGGCGGCTCCGGTGTGGGCAAATCCACGCTGCTCAATGCCATCGCGGGCGACCAGCTCGCACAGACCTCGGAATTCCGGCCCTGCACGGCCACGCCCACGGTCTACCATCCGCCGGGCGCACGCTTCGAGGCGGGCGACTGGCGCATGGTCTCGGGCTCGGCGTTGGAACATCTGGTAATCATAGATACCCCGGATTCGGACACCGTCATCA
Organism: Candidatus Hydrogenedentales bacterium; assembly: GCA_050950105.1. Lineage (GTDB taxonomy): Bacteria > Hydrogenedentota > Hydrogenedentia > Hydrogenedentales > SLHB01 > UBA2224. The sequence goes on from JBMNGZ010000003.1 coordinate 288,907, forward strand.
AAGAGCATCGGGAGACCGTGGAAAAGGTGTTGGCGGCCTGCGACCTCATTCTGATCTGCGGCAGTCCCGAGAAATACCTCGATGAAGCCACCTGGGCGCTGTTGCGGCCGTTGCAGGGCGAACGCACCATGGCCTGCGTCGAGACCAAGGCCCGCGTGGAAGTGCCGAGTGTCCGGGAGCACTGGTTGAGCCACCTGGCCGAGCAGGGATTCACCATTGAAGGTTATTTCAGGTTGAACGCGCGTGCGACGCTGGATCGGCGGCTTCAGGGCGCCCGGACGAACGAATTTGACTGGCCCGCGTTTGAGGCGTTTCTGCGCGAAGAGCTGACCCGGGAAAAAGTCCGGCGCATCAAGCGCAGCAATGCCATTGGCTTGCTTACCAAGACCGTGCGCGATCTCCAGGAGCGGGTGGGCGCGCGGGCGCCGGAGCTGGCCGCGCTGGAGGAATCACTTGGCGATTCGCGTCAGGCCCTGGCCGCCGATACGGCGGGCATCGTGCGCAAACGCCTCTTCGCTGAACGGCATCTGTGGGCATACGCGCTCAGCCGGGAGATCGATGTGCGGGCGCTGGGCATTGTGTTGACGCTGTACCGGCTGTTTGATGCCGTACGCTCGCTGCCCGTGCGACTGGCTGGTTGGCTGCCGGGCTCGCGTAAGACCCGCATGGGCCGTCAGGCGGCCGCGCTGCTTTCAAGCGTCAACCTGTTTCAGGAAGACCTCGTGCTGGTATCCGACGCGATTCAGCAGCAATACGAAAGCCGCCGCAGCAGTCTGGCGGTGGCGTTCGCGCAGGCGGGATTCGATGAACTCGACAAGAGCACGGGCTACGATGCCTATGCGGATGCCTTGGGGAAACGGATCGCCGAGGTGCTTCGGGGTCCAGCCCGGGACCGCGTGGTCGCCCATGCCCACCGGCTGACCAGCTGGCCGGTGGCGCTGCTGCTGGATGTCGGGCCCATCGCATTTCTGGCCTATACCTGCTACCACATCGTGGTGACGTATTTTGACGACCAGCTGTTGTCGGCCGGGTTTCTGATGCATTCGGTGGTCGTGCTGGCCATCATTGTGACGGCTGAACTGCTGGTGCTTTCGCTGCTCATGCGCATGAGCGCGTGGGCGGCACGAAACGCCGCCGCGCGCGATCTGCGCCAGGCATTGAACGCGCCGGGCAAAAACGCGCTGGGTTTCGAGCCGGAAGCCGCGGCGCTGTCGGATGCGCGCGCCCAGGCCGAGGCCGTACGCTCGCTTGTCGCCGATGTGCTTGACAGCGACTGAGCGGAATCCAACGGCGGTACAGACTACGGCGCCCTGCCCCTGCCCTTGGGGCAGTCTTGCGCGAGGAGAAAACATGACGGAGAGTTCGCGATGCCCGCATGCGGAGCCGTTCGCTGTTCGCGGTGAACGATTTTTCGCAGCCGAGATCCTGGATCTGCTCGCGCCTCACCTTACGGAAAAGCGCGCGCAGCGTATCCGCGACATCGTCGCTCAGCGAACCTATTCGGTGGTACCGGTTCTCGAGGGTTTGTATGATCTCGGCAACGTCAATGCGGTGCTGCGTTCCGCAGAGGCGCTAGGCTGCCAGGTCGCCCACGTAATCGAACTGACGGCCAAATACAAAAAAGCAAACCGGGTCAGCAAAGGGGCCGATAAATGGCTGGATATTCAGCGCTGGGACGCGACCGAGCCGTGCGTGGCCCATTTACGCGGGCAGGGCTACCGGATTGTGGCCACGCATGCCCAGAGAGGCCGCCCCATCGCAGACGCGGCGTTCGACAGGCCCATCGCGCTGTTTTTCGGCAATGAGCATGCCGGCGTATCGGAAACGCTCCTGGATACGGCGGATGATCGCGTGCGCCTTCCCATGCTGGGATTCACGGGCAGCTACAATATTTCCGCGGCGGCGGCGATTGCCCTGTATCATGTTTTTCGGGACCGGGAGAGGCGTCTCGGCCGGCATAGTGATCTCAGCGCGGCGGAGATGGTACGATTAACAGCCGTATATTACCGGCGCAGCATCGAGCGCGCCGACGATATTCTGTGGCTGTCGCGACAACCGACATGAATTGGCAGGTCAAGGAGGTATTGGGTATGCGCATGGGTCGCAGGAAGTTTTTGGGGGCATCCGCGTCGGCGATTTTGGTTGGGGGCACGTTTGGGCGCGGTACCGTGTTCGGTGCGAATGAGCGCATCCGGGCGGGCGTCATGGGCATGCGGAGCCGCGGCACGTATTTGATGCGGGCGCTCACCAAAGTGGATGGCTTTGAGGTGGGCGCGATTTGCGACGTGGATCAGAGCGTGCTCGAAGCCTCCGCGGCCGAGTATCAGAAGAACATGAATGCCACGGTGACGGCGTACCGTGATCTGCGCGATATGCTGGCTGCCGGTGATATCGATGCGGTGTTTGTAGCCGCGCCAAACCATTGGCACGTGCTCGCTGCCCTCTGGGGATGCCAGGCCGGCAAAGACGTCTATGTGGAAAAACCGATGTCGCATTCCATTTGGGAAGGGCGCCAGCTCATCGCCGCCGCGGAACAGACCGGACGGATCGTCCAGGTCGGCACGCAACGCCGTTCCGAGCCCTCGACGCAGCGGCTGGTCGAACGCCTCAAGTCGGGCGTGATCGGCGAACTTTACGCCGCCCGTGTGATTCACTACAGCACGCGTCCTCCGGTGCCGTTTCATCCCGACGAAACCCCGCCGGAAACCCTGGACTGGCCCCTCTGGCAAGGGCCCGCACCCGATAAACCGTTTTCGAAAAAATACGTGCACTACGACTGGCACTGGTTCTGGCACTTCGGTAACGGCGAACTGGCCAACAACGGCGTGCACTATGCGGACATCGCCAATTGGACCCTCGGAAAAGGCCTTCCCGTACATATTGCGAGCCAGGGCGGGCGGTACGGATATGAGGACAGCGCCGAAACGCCCAATGTCCAGGCGACCACAGCCACCTTTGCCGACGGAACGCTGTTCACCTGCGAGATTCGCGGGCGCTACTCCAATGATGAGAGCAAATTGAAAGGCGGCAACCTGTTTTACGGCTCAGGCGGATATGCGGTGGGCACCACCTGTTACGACGCCGAAGGGAAGGAGATTCCCGACGAGAATCCACCCCAGAACGGTGACGCCGTGCTGCTCCATCTTGCGAATTTCCGCGACGCGATCCGCTCGCGCAACCGCGATGCCGTAGCCGCAAAACCCGTGGACGGCCACGTCAGCGCCGCCTTCTGCCATCTCGGCAACATTGCCTACCGGCTGGGCCGGGACGTAACGTTTGATCCGCAGACCGAAACGTTCGGGAACGATGCCGAGGCCAATGCGTTGCTCGTGCGTCCGGGGTATCGTTCGGGGTTCGAAGTACCGCAACTGGCGTAATCATGGGCCGCGCAGCTCCGGGGAAGCGTCAATGACCGAGCGCCCGAAACGAAGGCAAAGCGCCATGTTAGCACCTACGATACTCATGGGGGTCCTGGCTGCGGTCTTGCTGCTTGCCGGGTATCTGCGGGGCGAAGGGCAGCATCTCGAAGGCATGCGGGCCGCCCTCGTTATGACCGGCACCGTGCTGCCGCTGCTCTTATTCGCGTTTGTTGTGGCGGGAATGGTGCAGTCGCTGGTTTCAACGGAAACCATTGCCCACTGGGTCGGGGCGGAATCGGGTCTGCGCGGCATTGCCATCGGCACGGTGGCAGGCGGCCTGGCGCCGGGCGGCCCCTATGTCAGCCTGCCCATTGCGGCCGCCCTGGTGCGCTCCGGGGCGAGCACCGGCACCATGGTGGCGTTCCTGACGGCGTGGTCGCTGTGGGCCGTGGCACGGCTGCCCATGGAGGTGGGCGTACTGGGCTGGCAGCTGACCTTGGCGCGGATTGCGAGCACGTTTTTCTTTCCGCCCGTGGCGGGGCTGATCGCTCAGCTTTTCTTCGATCACAGCAAATAACGGCACGGCAGGCGAGCCCGGGCGCGTCATTCCCCCTGGGTGGGATCTGCCCCGTACGCATTGTCGCTCACCGTCGTGCGCTCACCGGCACGCACAGCCTGCCCCGGAGCATGCAGGGGGAACCAGTTCCGGTAGACTTCGCATGCTTCTTCGGGGACTCCGCGGATCACGATGGGCGTTTGGGGCGCGCGAAACGTGTTGTGATGGATCTCCATGCGCATCCCGGCGATGTCCGTGCCGTCTTTACGGTCGCGCCCGCCGTGCATATCAAAACAGTGGCTGAGCGATGTGCCGAGTTCCACGTTATGGCACGCCGTGTATCCGCTGCCGGGGCGCCCTGAGCCGGCGATCGAGTGCCGGTTCCAATCGAACAGGTTGCGCTCGATAAGCGACGACGACTCGTTGTGCGATATGCCGTATCCCAGCCCGTTGTATTGGCAATGATGGATGTAATTGTGGTGGATGTGGTGGTTCTGCCCTTTGCTGAGGCCTACCCCCGCGTGGCCGAACCCCGAAATCTCGCAATTATCGACCTCCAGCCCGTCGTAAACCGTCGAAATGCCTTGCTGGACCGGGAATTTGTAGTAGTAGCTGTGTCCACCCCCACCTTGACCGAATGCGCGGTCATGGTGGTCGAGATAGCGTTTGGGATTTGGCCCGCGTATCCGCAATCCGGAAATGCGGACTCCGGGCCCGTTTACGCGGATCAGGGGCCGGGTTTCGAGCGCATCGCTGAAAAGGAGCGCGCCCGGCGAGCCGGCGACGCCGCGGTCGCTGGCCAGCGTGACGCCTTCGGGGATTTCAAGCACGAACTGGTCAATATAAATAAACGTGGTGAAATCAATTTCGGCGGCGCCGGGCACAAACACGGTTTGTCCGGCCTGGGCCGTTGCCAGCGCCTCGATTAACGTCTCGAGCGTATCGGCCGAGATGTCGCCTGATGTCAGCGCGGGCACATATCCAGGCCCTCCGCCGATCGGGCCGCGTTCGTCGGCCATCGCGCCGTAGACGGTCCCGTTCACGTCTATCGAGCTGGGTTCGTCAACCGTCACAACGGCAGTCAGAGCCGCCAAAGCCCCCGCCAGAACGTGCATACACAGCATTGCTGCCCTCCGTTACTTCGTTGGAATTTCGTTTTTTGCCCCCCGAGTCAGTTTACGGCCCTGCGGGCGTCAGTGCAAGCCCGGCGGTCACGGAGCGCTTGCCGCGGGATGATTTGGCGCGCGAACTTCGCCAAGAGCAGGTTGCGCGGGCTGCGCAGGCGGTTATAATGAGGGGCGGTGCCCATGTTGATTCGGTGTCCGGCAGCAAGAGACTCGAATTCATGCATCTGAAGCGCATCCTGAGAAATGCCCTTTTAGTGGTGGCGCTGGGTGGAGCGGCCGCGCTCTGCGCGTTGTTCGCGTCCACCGGTGCTGTGCGTGTATGTGGTGCAGCGGAAAACGAGCCCCGCACGCCATCGCTGCTGAATAATCTGACCCCGGAAGAACAAGCCTGGCTCGATGAGCATCCGGGGCTCGTCTTCTCGATCGACGACGATCACCATCCCAAGAGCTATCGAAACGAACACGGCGAGCTGGCCGGCATCAACGTCGATTACGTTCGGCTGCTGGAAGCGCGTCTGGGCATCCCGATCCGCCTTGAAGGCGCCCCCTGGTCTGAAGCTTTGGGCAAAGCGCTGCTCCACACCGTGGATGGGGTCGTCAACGCGGACTTGCTGGAAGAACGGCAGCCCTACCTCAATTTCACGGACGTGTACGCGGTGTACCCGCAGGCCCTGCTTACGCGCCGCGACGAACCCGCCATTTCTTCGCTGGACGAATTTGCGGGACGCACCGTGGCGGTAGTGCGCAACTCGTCGCAGCTGGCCACGTTGCGGGAAGGCTTTCCCGATTTGGCGATCCACGAGACCGAGGACACCGATACGGGAATCGACCTGTTGATTGAAGGCAAGGTGGGCGGCGCATTTGGCGACCTTGCCGTGCTCTACGATTCCATTTCGGCGCGATTTCTCACAAACCTGAAGCTGGCCCTGGTGTATTCGACCCCTCCGGTGGGCTACGCGCGCATCGGGGTACGAAACGACGATCTCGTGATGTTGTCTGTATTGAACAAGGCGGTTGATTCGATCACAGACAGCGATCGCCGGGCGATCGAGGTGCGCTGGCTCGGCATCGAGCTGCCCCGCTTTTCTCCCGGCGACTCCGTGCTTCAACTGGCGCTGACCGAAGAAGAGCGGGCCTGGCTTCGTGACAACCCCGTGATCCACGTGGCTTCAGACAGCCAGTGGGCGCCGATCGAATTTCTTGACGAGAACGGCCAGTTTCAGGGGATTGCCATCGATTATCTCCACGAAATAGCGGAAATGCTCGGCCTGGAGGTCGTGTTTTTCCATAACCACAGCTGGCAGGATCTGGAGAAACTGGGCCGCGCCGGGCAAGTGGACCTCTTCACGGCCATCGCGCGCACGGAGAAGCGTGCCCGGCATTTCGAGTTTACCGAACCGTATCTATCTTTTCCCTTCATGCTTTTCGCCCGCGATGAGGTGGCCTACGTGGGCAGCCTGCGCGAGCTATACGAACAGCGCGTTGTCGTCGTGCGGAGCCATGCCATCAAAGCCCTCATCCAGAAGGAGCATCCGCAGATCGACATCGTACACGCGGACTCGGTTCTGGAAGCCCTGGACATGCTTCAACGAAAAGAAGTGACGGTATTCGCAGCCCCTATCGTCACCGCGAGCCATTATCTCAGCCGACAGGGATTTTCCAACATCAAGGTGGTGGGCGAGACGCCGTACGTGTACGATCAGCGCATCGCAATCCGCGCCTCAGCGCCGCTGCTGGTGTCGTCGGTGCGCAAGGCCTTTGCCGCGATCCCTCCGGCCCGGCGCCATGCGATCTATCAGACCTGGGTCTCGCTTCGGTACGACCCCGGCTTCCCGTTTTCCCTGGTGTGGAAACTGGCACTGGCCGTGTTGGCGCTCCTGCTCCTGATCCTCTTCTGGAACTACCGGCTGGCACGCGCCGTGAGCCAGCGCACGGCAGCGTTGTCGACCGCCAACGAGGCCGTACGCACCAGCGAAGAGCGCGCGCAGGGGATCATCAGCTCCATCACCGACCCGCTGCTGATGATGAACCGCGACCGCATCGTCACGTGGGCAAACGGCCATGCGAAAGCCGTGTTTGGAGAGGCACTCGTCGGGAAAGCGTGCCGGGAAGTCTTCGCGTACGCCCAGGTCCCCTGCGAGCTGTGTCCGGTATTCCGAGCGCTCAGCACGGGCCGGGTGCACGACAGCGAAATCCAGGTGCTTGACAGCCACGGCGAACGTCGAGATTTCTGGTGCACCGCCGCCGTCGCTGCCCATGATGCGGAGGGCCGGCCCAGCGCTGTCATCGAGATCTTGCGCGATATCACCGAGCGCAAACAGAATGAACTGGCTCGACGGGTCCTGGAAGACCAGTTGCGGCAGGCGCAGAAAATGGAGGCCGTTGGCCAGCTCGCGGGCGGTATCGCACACGATTTCAACAACTTGCTCCAGGTTATCCGCGGAAATATTGAATTGATCGTCAATGAAATCCCTCCGGGGTCTCCAGAGCAAAGCGGGCTGGAAGAAGTGGACCGCGCAGCCGAACGGGCCACCACACTCGTGCGGCAGTTGCTCACCTTCTCTCGAAGCGAGAAGCTTGAACAGGCCCAGCTGGACCTCAATGAGGTGGTGAGTGGCCTGATCAAGATGATCCGGCGCCTGATCGGCGAGCACATCGAGATGGTCTTTGAGCCGGGACCGGGCGATGTCACGATCTTCGCCGATCAGGGCCAGGTGGAGCAGGTCATTCTGAATCTCTGCGTTAATGCGCGTGACGCCATGCCCCAGGGAGGCCGTCTGGAACTCGAGGTCGAGCGGCGCGAGATAGACGAGAAATTTACCTCCCGTTTCATGGAAACCCAGCCGGGCCGTTATGTCGTGCTCAGCGTGGCGGATTCGGGCTCGGGAGTCCACCCGGATATCATGGAGCATCTTTTCGAACCGTTTTTTACCACCAAAGGGATTGGAGAGGGCACCGGGTTGGGGCTCGCCACCGTGTACGCGATTGTGGCGCGCCATCTGGGATTTCTGGACCTCGAAAACCGTCCCGGCCAGGGTGCGGTGTTCCGTGTGTATTTTCCCGTCTATGAACCCGGGATGGAGGCACTTGAAGCGCGCCCCGAGACACGTGAAGAGGCACAACGGGGGAATAACGAGACCATCCTCGTGGCGGAAGACGATGAACAGGTGCGGAATCTTGCCGAACGCGTCCTGAAGCGCGCCGGATACCGGGTCCTCCTCGCGCAGGACGGAGATGAGGCCCTGGCGGCCATCATCGAGCATGCCCGCGACATTGACCTGGTGATCCTCGATGTGGTCATGCCGCGACGAAGTGGCGGCGATGTGTATACGGAGATCCAGGCGCGTTTTTCCAACACCCGCGTGCTCCTGATGAGCGGCTACAGTTTTGACGTACTGGACAAAGGCCATCTGCCGGCGGACCCGCTGGACTTGCTGCGGAAGCCCTTTCGTTCGGAGACCCTGCTCCGGCGCGTTCACCCTGATGATCCTGATGATTGCGGCGTGCGTGTGGACGGTCGGCGAGGGGGCTGAGCTGGGCTGTCAAACCATCGCGGGCCGCTTATTCTGGAGTCGTGTCCGTCATGTCGGGATCGCCGTCATCCCGCTGGCGTGGCTCGTCTTCGCCTTTCAGTTCTCGCAGGGGCGCAACCGCCGTCTGCCCTGGTATTTCAAGGTGCTCATCGTGTTTCCGCTCGTGAACGTGGCCCTGGTCTGGACGAACGAACGGCACCACCTCATCTGGAGTTCGCTGCGGCTCGAAACCCAGCCGCCTGTCATGACGCTGGCCATGGAGCGCGGTCCGCTGTATTGGTTGCTGCTGGCGTATGCGTACACGTTCATCTTCGCGGGCACGATCATTCTCGTGCGCGCCGCGGTACGCTCGCACCGCATCTATCGCAGACAGACGTTGTTTCTGCTGCTCGGCACGCTCACGCCGCTCGCCGCCAATGCCGTGTTCCAGATCGGTTTGAGTCCGGTTCCTCACATGGACCTGACGCCGTTGTCGTTTGGATTTGCAGCGCTTGTAATCGGCTGGAATTTTCTCCGTTACGGTTTGCTGCTCCCGCCGGTGCCCGTGGCCAAGAACCAAGTCATCGAAAGCATGAAAGACGGGGTGATCGTGTTTGACCTGGGCCATCAGATCCTCGACCTGAATGAAGCGGCCCGGGCGATGCTGGGTAAAAGCGAATCGGCGATCCTCGGGCGGCCCGTAACCGACTTTTTGACCTTTTCGCAGGCGCTGGTCGACGCGTCAATGCATCCGGGCAAGGACGTTGAGACCCAGGTGCAGATGGATGACGGCGCGACGCGGTATTTGGAAGCCGCCCTCTCGCCCATTCGTTCGCGCTGGGGGACCGCGGTGGGCAGCGTCATGATTTTGCGGGATATCACTGACCGGCGCCTGGCGGAGCTGGGTCAGCGGCGCCTGTTCACGGCGATAGAGCATGCGGCGGAAGACATTGTCATCACGGATCCTCAGGGCGTCATCGAATACGTCAACCCCGCTTTTGAACGGATCACGGGGTATTCGCGACATGAAGCCGTGGGCCAGAATCCGCGTATTCTCAAGAGCGACGTTCACAGCCAGGCGTATTACGAGAGCATGTGGGCCGCATTGCTTGACGGCAAGGTCTGGCAGGGAACCTTGACCAACCGTAGAAAAGACGGGACGCATATCCAGGAAGATGCCACTATTTCGCCCATCTTTGATTACCGTGGCGCGTTGATGGGCTACGTGTCGGTAAAACGGGATGTAACGCAGCAGCTGGCACTCGAGGCGCAGGTTCGCCAGGCACAGAAGCTCGAGAGCCTCGTGACCGTAGCCGGCGGCATTGCGCACGACTTCAACAATATCCTGGCTATCATTGCGGGCAACGCCGAGATGGCCATTTCGGGGATTTCACAGGCCGCCAGCGCGCGCCCGTATCTGAAAGAGATCGCCAGCGCGGCACGCAAGGCTATCGAACTTTCCCGCCAGATGCTGGCGTACTCTGGCCGTGGCAAGGCCGCGCTCGAGCTCATTGACCTCAACGCGTTCATCATGGAAATGGCGCAACTGATCCAGACGTCGATCTCGGATACCTGCCGGCTTCGCTTCAACCTGGCCCGGCGCGTGCCTGTTTTCGAGGGCGATCCCTCACAAATCAGCCAATTGATCATGAATCTCGCCATTAATGCGTGGGAAGCCATCGATCAGACCGGCGGTTTGATCACCATCGCCACGGGCGCGGTTTTCTGCACCCGCGCGGACCTCGCCGCAACCTGGCTGCATGAAAACCAGCCCGAGGGCCATTACGTGTATCTCGAAGTGACCGATACCGGCGCCGGCATGGACGAAAACACCGTGTCCCGCATTTTCGACCCGTTCTACACCACCAAATTTACCGGGCGCGGTTTGGGCCTGGCCGCAGTGCTCGGCATTGTGCGTGGTCATTACGGCGCCATCAAAGTCGACAGCACTCCCGGCAACGGCAGCACGTTTCGCGTGTTTTTCCCCGTCAAAGAATCCGTCACAGAAACGCCCACGCCGGTATCTCAAGGAGAACCTTGATTCGCCGGCCAGGGGACAGTATGTTTGAGGTCAGCGCGAGACGCCTGCGTGTCGCGTAACCCTCGGATTCGTGCCTGATAGTGAAGGAGGTGGCGTATGTTGCGGTGCGCATGTGTGCTTACGATGATCTGGAATGCGGCGACGGAAATGCCCCCGGAACGAGTCAATCTGAAGCCGGCCGAGCCCGTCAAACTTATCTTTGATACCGACATCGGCAACGACGTCGACGACGCGCTCGCCCTGGGTGTAATCCACGCGCTCCAAAGCCGGGGGGAATGCGAGCTTCTCGCCGTCACCATCACCAAAGACCACGAAATGTGCGCGCCGCTTGTAGACGCGATCAATACGTTCTACGGGCGCGGCGGCATCCCCATCGGAGTGACTCACAGCGGCATCACCACACAGGACAGCAAATTTCTCGGCCTGGCCCGCATTGAAGATGACGGGGCGCTGCGCTACCCGCACAGCCTCCAGAGCGGGACCGATGCGCCGGACGCCGTAACACTGCTGCGGCAGGTGCTCGCGGCTCAGCCCGACCAGTCCGTCGCGATCGCCCAGGTGGGGTTCTCGACCAACCTCGCGGCGTTGCTCGATACGCCTCCGGACGACATTTCGCCGCTCAGCGGCCACGACCTGGCGGCGGCGAAGGTCCGCGTACTCTCCATCATGGCGGGCGCGTTCGAGCTGATCCACGGCAAGGAACATCCCGAGTACAACGTGGTGATGGATGTTCCAGCCGCGCAAAAACTGGTGGACCACTGGCCGACGCCCATTATGTGCAGCGGCTACGAGATCGGCCTGGCAATCACCTATCCCGCGGAGAGCGTCGAGCGGGATTTCAGCTACACCGCCCATCATCCGCTGGCCGAGGCGTACCAGTTATATAACCCAACGCCCCACGAGCGCCCGACCTGGGATCTGACAAGCGTGCTGTGGGCCGTCCGGCCGGAGCGCGGCTATTTCAAGCTGTCCAATCCCGGCCGTATACGCTTCGATGAAAAAGGCTTGACCACATTCGAGGAGAGCCCGGACGGCAATCATCGCTATCTTATTGCGGATGCGGTCCAGGCCGCGCGGGTTCGGGAAGCGCTCACTCTGCTCGCGAGCCAGCCGCCAGACCAGCGATAGACTCATAGCCGCGCGAGGGAGGGCGCGTTGAAGGCAATACGGTCGTCGTCGCTCACATTTTCGATGATATAGAGCTTCACGCCGTGGAGACTGCCGAACGGCGCCACCAACCCGGACCTCGCGCCCCGAAAACAGGCCCTGGGATCGATCTCCGGAGAGAGGAGCGGGCTCCAGAGCGCTTCAATCCGCCACGAAAAGGCACGCCGTTAAGCGCAAACCGAGGTTACTGTTCGAAAGAGCCGCTGTAGGCGGATTTGATCCATACACCGCTGCCGTAAGCCTCGATCGCACCACCGGATGTATAGTTGGTGTATGTGCCATACAACAGGTTGTTGCAGCGGCGCAGATGCCAGACCGTCCTTCCGAACAGATCGGCGCCGCGCCATTCCCACACGATGTCGCCTGAAACGACCTCGCCCGCGACATTGAACAGCCGACGGCGGGACTCCCCGGCAAAGCGGAGGGCGCCGTAGCCGCTGAACGGCGCGCCGGCGGATCCCTGGCTGGACACGGTAACAACGGCCAGCTGGGATTGCTCGGGATGCGCCGCACCGTAGGTGTCGACGTAGGCGGATGCCCAGGTACCCCGAAGCACGCCCGCGCTGGTCAGGGTGCGGAATTCGGCGTGGCCCGTGCCTGCGAGCCGGTTCTGGCTGCCGACAAAGCGCTGGTACGAGCCCACCAGGCGGTCCTGGCATAGGCGCAGGTCCCAGAAGAATGAACCCGCCAGGCGGCTCATGGAAAGCTGGACCTGCGTGCCGATGATGCTGCCGTTGTCGATGTTGTAGCGTTGGAAGTCGGGGCTGTCGTCGGCTTCATTTCGTATGAGCGCATAGCCGGTCACTGCGCCGCCGTCCTTTGCGGTTAGGTGGAACACGGCCGTGAAATCGCCGGGTAGATTGGGTTTCTCCACCGTGCGATCGCGGAACGAGCCCGCCCATGCCCCCGTGATGGCTGTCAATTCCCGCTCGGGTGCGGGCACCCAGACCGTGTGACCGGAGCGGATTAACGCATCGGACGCATCAAACTGGCCGTAGGCACTGACCATGACGTTTCCGCCGAAAAACCCGAACCAGTCCACCTCGTTCTCGATGAGATCCAGCCCGCCAAAGGTAAATCCGATCTCCGAGCCGGATACCCCGCCGCGCACCAGGTCGAAATTGAGTTCGGGAGCCAGGCTTACGTGTTCATACAGGGTTCCGCCGCCACGCAGCGTGGTCTGCTCAATCATGGGGGTTACGGAAGCCGTGCGCGACCGTTGCGGGAACCCGGCGATGCCGAATTCGTCGGTATAGGCCGCGGCCCAGGGGACGTCCGTGCGGATGTTCGAGGTTGCCTTGTGCCACAGGGCATGCCCTGAGCGCGAGAGCGTTCCAGCGCTGTCGGAGGTGAAGTACATGCCCGCCATGTGCTCCCCACCGAGGCGTAGATACCAGGTCTGCTCGCGATCCAGGCCGCCGGCGCCGGAGCGCAGCGTTAAGGTGGCGTCGTCGCCGGAGGTCGAGCCGGACATCTGCACCGCGATGCGGTTCGACGCAGTTGGCCCCTCGCGAAACACGCGAAAGAGCGTGCCGCTTCCGGATATCCCCGTGCCGCGCTGGCGGATGTTGAGGAGAATGGCGTATTGGATTTGACCGTATGGCGCGCTGGCGGTGGTTCGGTCGTCGCTGAAACTGGCGAGCCAGTTCCCGGCAAAGCGCGTGTCGCCGGCATCAGCGCCTCCGCCTCCGCCATCGGAACCTCCCCCTCCGGCGCCGTCGTCGCCGCCTCCCCCGCCGCCAGGCTGATCGCCCGAATCCGGGGCGGGCATGTGGATGGCCAGGCCGCCGCCATCGCAGCCGATGCCCACCAGCAGCACCAGCGCGAACGCAAGTCCGAGCATGCTATATCCAAGCGCTTTGCGCACCGATCGCTCCTCCTCCGGCTTCAGCACGGAGCATTAGTATAGGCGACACCGGGAGTTGCGGCAACCGCGGACACATTCACCGCGGACACATTTCGCGCGCGGCGACACCGCGGACACATTCACGTTCTAAGTGCACGTAAGGCGATTTTTCGTTTCTGCAGGAAAATTCCACTGGACAGACCCCGCGCTGCGAAAAGCAATCCCCGTGGCTGCCATCCGGATTATACGGGCACCCATTTCCACGCCCTGCCGGAAACACAGATGTACCAGGGCAATCCCCACGCGGTTGCGTTCTGGAATGTAGGGGCAGACCCCTGTGTCTGCCCCTACGCGCTGCGACGGGACGCTGTGAGCTGCAAGCCACGCCCCAAAAGCCAACCTCCAAAACTCCACCCCCAAATCGGCTATCGCCGATTCACCCCCGCCCGCGGGGGACAGTCACCGCCGCCTCCGACCTCGATGCCAGCGCGATTCATCCCCGCCCGCGGAGGATAGGTATCCTGGGAGCGCCGACGTCCTCGTCGGCACACGGTTCAGCTCCGCCCGCGGAGGACAGGTGGTCTGGGAGCGCCGACGTCCTCGTCGGCACACGTTCAGCTCCGCCCGCGGAGGATAGGTACCCTGGGAGCGCCGACGTCCTCGTCGGCACACGGTTCAGCTCCGCCCGCGGGGGACAGGTGCCCTGGGAGCGCCGACGTCCTCGTCGGCACACGGTTCAGCCCCGCCCGCGGGGGACAGGTGCCCTGGGAGCGCCGACGTCCTCGTCGGCACACGGTTCAGCCCCGCCCGCGGAGGATAGGTATCCTGGGAGCGCCGACGTCCGCGTCGGCACACGGTTCAGCCCCGCCCGCGGAGGATAGGTATCCTGGGAGCGCCGACGTCCTCGTCGGCACACGTTCAGCCCCGCTCGCGGAGGACAGGTGCCCTGGGAGCGCCGACATCCTCGTCGGCACACGGTTCAGCCCCGCCAGCGTGGGACAAGCCCAGTACAGCAGGCGATTTTGATATATCAAAAAGATTCACCCCGCTAGGACAGGTGGCACTGCGTTTTGTCGAACGGTCGAACCCGTTTATTCATCTCCGTGAGTGGAGACAAGTGCACCGCACATAAGTGTCTGGCCATCGGGTTCTTATTTCCCCCGAAGAAGAGGATGGATCAAAAACCAAACCAAGCGCCACGTGTGCCGGTTCGGGTTCTTATGTCCACCGCTGACGGAGCAAAGATGTATACCTCGCTGCCACTACCGGTTCCGGGTCTTGTGTCCCCCGCGGGCGGGGGTGGACACGCGCCCCGCGTGGCCGGGGGTGGACTCTGTGGACTGCGTGGCCGGCGCGGGACTGCAGCGAACGCGTGGCTGGTTGGAGATCAGCGTAGCATTGCCGGGACTGGACTCGGGGAGTGCCATGCGCCACCAGACTCCGCACGGAGAATCCACCCCCAAATCGGCTGCCGCCGATTCACCCCCGCCAGCGGGGGACAGGGGTGCACTGCGTTTTGCTGAACGCTCAGACCTGCTAACTCATCTCCGTCGGCGGCGGACGAGTGCATCGCACCGGAATCCCCGGAGGTCCGGGCTCTTGTGTCCCCCGCGGGCGGGGGTGGCCACGCGCCCCGCGTGGCCGGGGGTGGATTGTGCGGGCAGACACAGGGGTCTGTGCTACGCAAGAGAAGAACGCAGGCAAGATGCCTGCGCTACGCGCTGCATAAATCAGTCCCCGTGGATCCCCGAACTTTCCGGCAAAAACAGAAAGCGCCGGGAGCATCGCTGCTCCCGGCGCTTGGTCTCTACTTCACGCGCCCTCGCTCACGCGAGACCACGCATTATGCGGTGTTTCGCCGGTTCACGGGAAGTCCATGCCGGAGCTGACTCCCGGAGGGTACACATAGGCGAACTCGTTGACCGGCCAGGCATCGTGCCCGTGGAAACGCGCCCACTCCACGTGGCCGTCCATGAACAGGATGTTCATGCCGCCGGGGACGTGGTTGAAGCGCTCGGCCTGCGCGCCGCCGCCGCCCGCACCATACGCACGGCTCTCGTCGTACATCACGACGATTTGGGACTGGGCCTGGGCCGAGCCCGCCGGGTTGTTGATGTCGGTGATGGCGAAGCGCTCGATGCCTTCACGCAGACGACGGATGGTGATCGCCTTGCCCGAGGGCAGCGTCACGTTGTAATCGTTGTTCCGGTTCTTCCAAAAGAGGTTGGTGGGCTCGGCGCGAGGGTCGGGAGGATTGCAACCCGCCGGCATGTCACCTGCTTTTATGCCCATGATGTAGCCGCCAACAGCGTAATAGTCGGCGACCGTGTTGGTCATCCATTCCTGGGCGATCATGCGGCCGAAATAGCGGTAGCTGCGCACGTCGAGGAACTTGCCCTTGGTCATGTCGGTGTGCCAGTACGGAGCGCAGGCATTCGGATTGTCGTCGCAATTGTAGAACCGGGCCCTAGCGGTGCCCGTATCGAAGGGCGTGTTGACCCGCGGCGCGATCTCTTTGCCGTAGCAGGGGTTGTCCTTTTCGTTGTTGTCCGTGGCGTACTGTACAGCAGTTTGGTCGCAGCCGCCGAGGGTATTGCGGCCCAGGCTGAAATCGGTCGCCGCGTAATCCTTGTAGCGGCCGGCCGACGGACAGGCCATGATCATCACATCGGTGACGTATTCGGGATAGACCTGCCAGGCGCCGACCGCGGCCGCCATCCGTTTGGTGCCGCTGAAGTCGGAGTTGGTGTGGTCGATGCTGCAATAGGGCCACACTTCGCCGGGGGACTCGTTGGCGAACATCTTGAAGACCAGACCCCACTGTTTGAGGTTGTTCTGGCAGCTCGAGCGCCGTGCCGCTTCGCGGGCCCGCGCCAGTGCCGGAAGAAGAATCGCGGCCAAAATACCGATGATCGCGATGACTACCAGCAATTCGATGAGCGTAAAGCCCTTCTTTTTCGATATCATTCTAGAAACTCCTTTTCCTGCGTGTCGCCACGCATCACCTCAGAAATTCATGACATTAAATGAGGTATTCACGATGAAAACCACATGAATGACTTCCTGCACCTGCTCCTTTCTCCCCTGCCATCTCCCGTTCCTGAGGACCACGCCCTCCGAGAACCGGCGTGTCCCCCGTAATCTCGCTCTTCACTATGAAATTGCTGGAAACCGCGGCTGACCACGCACCTTGGCGTCGTGCTGCGGCCCAACCGGACCCCTGGAGCGTTCAGGGTGCCCTATACTTTCGCCCTGGCCGGGATTGGTCTGCCCCAATTCCCACCGACCGAATCCGTCCAAGACGCACGGAGCCGTACCTCAATTGTCTAGTGTCCGTCTAAAGGAAACGCACCTCGGGGCACCCCACCCGCCAGTGTCGGAAGTTCGCTCCAACGCATCTGCCCGTCTTCCAGCCGGCCTCCTACCTTCGGCCCGCGCCTCCAACCCAATGGCGCATCATGCTGCAAACGGGTCAGAATAGACTCTCAAATCGCCTCTGCCCGCCAAGGCCTTAGATCCCGGCCGCGCAGGGGCCATGTACATAGAAGCACAAGACAGTAAACCGTCCTGCCTGTCACTATTATTACACTTGTAGCAGTGCATGTCAAGGCCCCTGTGGCTGCGCGCATTCTAATACTAAGTGCACGGTTGCTAGGTTTAGCCCTTTCCCGTCGGAGCCGTCCGTCGCTCACGATGAGCGGCGGCGGACGGCGACAGAGGGAAGGGCGGCCTTTTTCCTGTTGGTGAGTCTTGAGCGAGGAGGTGGAAAAGAAGAAGACATCGGGACCCATTCGGTATTCTTGGAGATAGCAAACAACCAAGAGCGAAAGGAATCCCGATGTCCTACACCCATCTTACCCCAATGGAGCGCGCGAAGATCGAACTTTTTATCGCACAGGGATGGAGCTACACTGCGATTGCCGTCGAATTGGGCCGGCATCGCACGACGATTAGCCGTGAGTACCGGCGCAACAAGAGCGCCAGCGCGTACCGTGCAGAAACGGCTGAGGAACGGTACAAAGCGCGCAGGCAGGCTTGCCGACCCAAGGGCAGGCTGAATCATGAGCCGCTACGTGACTACGTGGAGGTCAAGATTGCCGTGGAAAAGATGAGTCCGGAGCTGGTGGCCGGGCGTCTGCGCATAGACTTCCCCGAGGACCCGCGGATGCGGGTGTGCCACGAGACCATCTACCAGGCCATCTACTCCAACCGGCACTACCTCGATTATCTCTGGGAATTTCTGACTCAGGCCCGCCCCAAACGGCGTAAACGGGGCCAGGGAAAGACCCGCAGAGGCCCTATAATCCCGAACCGGGTCAGCATCGCTGAACGCCCCGCCGCTGTCGAGCATCGCGTCGAAACCGGGCATTGGGAAGGCGACCTGATCGTCGGAAAAGGGCAGAACTCGTTTATCCTCACGCTCCTGGAGCGGGCCTCGCGTATCCTCCACGCCGTCAAGCTCACGACCAAGCGGGCGGCCGAAGTCTGCCACGCGGTGGTCCAAGCACTCCTGGACCGTCCAGTCTCTTGGATCAAAACCATTACCTTTGATAACGGCACCGAGTTTGCCGCGCACAACATCATTACCGAGCAGCTCGGCGCCCGCATCTACTTCGCAGACCCTTATGCCGCCTACCAACGCGGAAGCAACGAGCAGGTCAACGGACTCATTCGACGCTATCTGCCTAAGGGCACATGCTTTAAACAACTCCCCGAAGAAAAACTCCAGGAGATAGTCGATGAACTAAACAACCGACCAAAAAAATGCCTCGGATACCGAACACCCAATGAAGTCTTCCTGCAAAAACGAAAAATCGCCTGGCGTGCACTTAGAACTTGAATGTGCCCTGCCTTTTATATTACACGCATAACGCCCACGCACTGCGCAAATTAGGACGTACCGCGGCAACCCCGACGCGGCCGCGTTCCGGTGTAGGGGCAGACCCCTGTGTCTGCCCATCCGGATTACGCGGCAATGCCCCACGCGCTGCCGCAACTTGGACCTACCGCGGCAACCCCGACGCGGTCGCGTTCCGGTGTAGGGGCAGACCCCTGTGTCTGCCCATCCGGATAGCCCCAGTGGCTACGTTTAAGAAGGGCAGACACAGGGGTCTGCCCCTACGCGCTACGTAGCACAGATAAACCAGGAAAACCCTCGCGCTGCGACGGGGCGCTGTGAACTGCAAGCCACCCCCCAAAATCCAACCTCCAAAACTCCACCCCCAAATCGGCTGACGCCGATTCACCCCCGCCCGCGGGGGACAGGTGCGACGCACCCCAATCTGGAATTACCCTGTTTTTTCGGACAGTGGGGTAGGGTTATTTTTTGAGTCTAATTGTGCCTCGACGTCAAGGGGAGATCGGTATCCTATTGAGCTGTGGAGGCGGTTTCGGTTATAGAAGGTTTCGATGTAGTCGAAGAGTGCCAGGCGCGCTTGCTCCTTGGTTTCGAACGGCCTGGTGATTGGCATCTCGGCTTTGAGGGTTGCCCAAAAGGATTCCATTGCGGCGTTGTCGTAGCAGTTGCCCTTGCGGCTCATGCTGCCAAGGGCTTTGTGCGCGACGAGGTGTTGACGAAATTCACGGCTTGCATACTGGCAGCCACGGTCCGAATGAACAATGAGATGGTCTGCGGGTCTATAGCGAGAGACTGCCTGCAAAAAGGCGTCGCTGACCAAGGCGGTCTTCAGCGAATCTCGTAGAGCCCAGCCTTTGATGGCGCGAGTTCCCAGATCCATGAAGGCAGACAAGTAAGCCCAGCCTTCGCGCGTAGGAATGTAGGTGATGTCTGTGACCCAGACCTGATTGGGCCCGCTTATCACAAGGCCTTCACCCAAGCGATTCGGACTGATCGGCTGGTCATGGTTGCTCTGCGTCGTGCGCGGACGAAAGCCTGCCTTCTTGGCTCCTTTCAGGCCGCAGGCACGCATGATCCGGGCCACTCGGTTGTGGCCGCAGCGATACCCTCGGGCGTGCAGCTCTCTCGTTATCCGAGGAGCTCCATAGACGCCACGACTCTTCTGGTGTATTTCGCGAATGTGCTCGGCGAGTTCGCCGTTGGCTTTAGCGCGGTTTCCTCTACCGCCGTTACGCCACGCGTAGTATCCGCTGCGAGAGACTTCCAACACCGCGCACAATTCTACAACGGAATAGGTGGTCGCCAAAGCGTGAATCAAGGCATACCTCCCGGCGACTGTTCGGAGAGTATGCCCAAGGCTTTTTTTAGGATCTCCCGCTGACGCCGGAGCATCTCGTTCTCCTTGCGCAGCCGCCTGAGCTCTTCGGCAAGCTCCCGAGGCGGCGCCCCCCTCGGGGGGCCTTGGGAGGACTCCTTTTTCCCCAGGAAGCGGTCGCGCCACCCCCGCAATGTTGCGGGGCATACCCCAAGGTCACGAGCCAGGGGCTTCAAACCCTTGGCGCCGCTCAGCAGCAACTCCACCGCATCTCGCTTGAACTCTTCATCATAAGTTCGTTTGGCCATGTCGGGTCTCCTTGCTCCATTCTATCTACCCCTACGTGTCCGTCAAAACAGGGTAACCCCAATCTCTCCAATTCGGGTTCTTGTGTCCCCCGCGGGCGGGGGTGGCCGCGAAGCGGTCGGGGGTGGACAAGCCTGGGCCGTAAACGGCTGCCCACGGCCTCAGAGGATGAGAACGTGGACCACATGGACAGGGGTGGACCATGTGGGCCCCGTGGCCGCGTTACTGAAATCAGTCCCCGCGGTTGCCTTCCGGCTTACACGGGCGATACCCCTACGCGCTCCGTAGCAGAGACGAACCAGGGAAGCCCCACCCCGTGCCGCGACGGAACGCTGTGAGGCGCAAGCCACCCCCCAAAATCCAACCTCCAAAACTCCACCCCCAAATCGGCTGACGCCGATTCACCCCCGCCCGCGGGGGACAGGTGCCCTGGGAGTGCCGACGTCCTCGTCGGCACACGGTTCAGCCCCGCCCGCGGGGGACAGGCGCCCTGGGAGCGCCCAACGTCCTCGTCGGCACACGGTTCAATCCCCCCCGCGGGGGACAGGCGCCCGGGGAGCGCCGACGTCCTCGTCGGCACACGGTTCAATCCCCCCCGCGGAGGACAGGGTGCACTGCGTTTTTCCGGACGGTCCAACCCGTTTTCTCATCTCCGCGAGCGAGGACAGGTGCACCGCACATAAGTCTCTGGCCTTCGGGCTCTTATGTCCCCCGAAGAAGAGGATGGATCAAAAACCAAACCAAACGCCGCGTGTGCCGGGTCACGTTCTTGTGTCCCCCGCGGGCGGGGGTGGACACGCGCCCCGCGTGGCCGGGGATGGATGGTAACGGGCTGCCGACAGACTCAGGGCATGAAAACATGGGCCATGTGGACAAGGGTGGACTGCGTCGACTCTGTGGACCGCGGGGCCGGGCCAACGCGGGACTGCGCCGATAGCGCTGTCGGTTCCGGATCTTGTGTCCCCCGCGGGCGGGGGTGGACACGCGCCCCGCGTGGCCGGGGGTGGATTGTGCGGGCAGACACAGGGGTATGTGCTACGCAAGAGAAGAACGCAGGCAAGATGCCTGCGCTACGCGCTACGGAAAGCAGTCCCCGCGGGTTGCTGGATTTTTCGGCAAAAAACAGAGAGCGCCGGGAGCATTGCTGCTCCCGGCGCTTGGTATCTCTACGTCACGCGGCCCCGCTCACGCGAGATCGCGCATTACGCGGTATTTCGCCGGTTCACGGGAAGTCCATGCCGGAGGTGATTCCCGCCGGGTACACATAGGCGAACTCGTTGACGGGCCAGGCGTCGTGCCCGTGGAAACGCGCCCACTCCACGTGGCCGTCCATGAACAGGATGTTCATGCCGCCGGGGACGTGGTTGAAGCGCTCGGCCTGCACGGCGCCGCCGCCGCCACCATACGCACGGCTTTCGTCATACATCACAACGATGTTGGACTGGGCCGCAGCCGAGCCCGCCGGGTTGTTGATGTCGGTGATGGCGAAGCGCTCGATGCCTTCACGCAGACGACGGATCGTGATCGCCTTACCCGAGGGCAGCGTCACGTTGAAATCGTTATCCCGGTTTTTCCAGCGGATGCTGTTGTCAGACGGGTTGTCTTTTCCCATGATGTACAGGCCGACCTTGAAATAATCGTCGATCGTGTTGGTCATCCAGCTCTGCTCGATCATGCGGCCGAAATAGCGGTAGCTTCGCACGTCGAGGTATTTGCCCTTGGTCATGTCGGTGTGCCAGTACGGAGCACACGCATTCGGATTCAGGTCGCAATTGTAAAAGCGCGGTTTGCCGGTGTCGCCAAAGGCAGTGTCGCTCGACGGCGCGGCTTCTTTACCGTAGCAGGGGTTGTCTTTTTCGTTGTGGGTCATGGCGTAGTCAACCGTCTGCTGTCCGCAGCCGGCGAGGGTATTGCGGGCCAGGCTGAAATCGGTTGCCGCGTAGTCTTTGTAGCGGCCGGCCGACGGACAGGCCATGATCATCACGTCGGTCACGTATTCGGGATAGACCTGCCAGGCGCCGACTGCGACCCGCCATCTTTTTGTCGCCATCGAAGTCGGTGTTGCCGTGGTCGATGCTGCAATAGGGCCACACTTCGCCTTTGGATTCGTTGGCGAACATCTTGAAGACCAGACCCCACTGTTTGAGGTTGTTCTGGCAGCTCGAGCGGCGTGCCGCTTCGCGGGCCCGGGCCAATGCCGGAAGAAGAATCGCGGCCAAAATACCAATGATCGCGATGACCACCAGCAATTCAATAAGCGTAAAGCCTTTCTTTGAATTCATGCTAATTGACTCCTGTCATTCGTACTTGTGTTTTTGCTATACGCGCGTATCCGACGCCGTTCCGGTATGCGAAGGCGCCTTCAGGGTACTGAGTCTTGCCTGGCAGCCCTCCTTTCGTGTCGTTGGCGGGCGCCGCCGCTCCGAAAAGCACGAGCGTGCCGTCCGCCGGAACCCAACGAGAGTGACCTGAAAGGGCCCACCCTTCTCCTCCAAACCAAGAGTTTCACGAGGCGCCTTCGTCCCGGCAGTGCCGTGCGCGAAAATGGACTGCTTTGCCTTGGATTCAGGACACCGGTATTACCTGAACCATGCTTGACCACAGCGTGAACAATTGCAGGCTGCCGTGAGGTGAGGCGACGCAACAGGAAGGTAACTATACATCACACAAGTTAGAGCTACTTGCATCATTCAACTCTGCATACCCGAATTCTGAAACAATTATTACACTGGTACGAGCATTTGTCAATCTTTTCTCGTAGAAATTTTATTCCGCTCGAAAGCGTCTGTAAACAGTTGTTGTTATGCTATTTACATAACACGCGCAGTTCCGCACCGAAGAAATCGGCCTCGAAAGCCGCCCCTTAAAAAGCGAATGCCGCGAGAGAATAACTATAAAACCACATGCTGGGGTTGCCCCGTAAACTCCGAAAACTGCTACGCTGTTGATCTCGCCATTCGTCGGCATTTTAAGCCCGATTTACGCGCCTTTTATGCGACACAGCAGGGGTAGCTGAGGGGCGGAAGCTGCTCTTGGGGCATCCGAGGCCGACGGCGCTGTATCGTCCGGAAAACGGCTGAACCCGCAGAAATGGACCCTTGGCCGCCTCAGTCGACCAGGCGGGCGAAACCGCTATGGGCGAGAGGGCCGTTGAGACGCTGCAGGAGCTTTCCTTCGGCGAGGGCGGCGGCCAGGACGGCAAAGGAGGCGTCGACGGCCTCTTCGAAGCGATCCACGATGGCCGCGCTGTGTGCGAGGGTGGCGTAGACGGCGCTTCCGGCGAGGAACCCGCGCTCGAGCATCTGCTGGGTGTAACAGGTGCGCAGCGCCGTCGCATCGGGATGGTCAAACGCAAACTGGGCCAGGCAGGGGTAGCCGTCGCCCACGGTGACGGGGAGCCCGTGGGCTCTCGCCCGGGATGCCCAGAGGGCCTGGATCCGCCGGCCGGTGCGTTCGGCGTGTTCCCAAACCCGGGTCCGTTCCATTTTACTGAGCGTGGCCAGCGCGGCGACGGGCCCGACGCCCTCGGTCCAGTAACTGCTGCTGATGAACGACGCGTGCGCGCCCTCCATGGCGTCCCGGGTGCCGATGACGGCGGCCATGGGATGGCCGTTGCTGAGAGATTTCGCGAAGAGCGCCATATCCGGGTACACGCCGAAACGCATATGCGCGCCCCCGAAATGGAGCCGCCAGCCGATGGTGATCTCGTCGAAGATGAGCAGCGCACCGTGCCGACGGGCGCCGTCGCGCACAAACTCGAGGAAACCCGGTTCCGGGTCGTGGTGGCGGCAGGGCTCCATGACGACGGCCGCCAGTCGGCTGCCGAAGCGGTCCAGGAGGGCCTGGAATTCCTCCCGGTTGCCGTGGCGGAACGTGTGGGCGGTGCCGCGCAGTTCGGCGGGCACGCCGCGGGGCTTGAGGCCGGGCAGCAGATGACCGTCGAGCGAATCGTCTTCACCGAGGTTGGCGGCGAGGTACCAGTCGTGCCAGCCGTGGTAGCCGCAGAGGGCCACGTGGCTGCGCCCGGTGGTGGCGCGGGCGATGCGCACGGCCACCGCGGCCGCTTCGCCCCCGCTGCGCGTGTAGCGCACCTGGTTGGCCCAGGGATGGATGGCAAAGAGCCGATCGGCAAGGGCGACCTCTTCGGGAGGATTCAGAGTGGACCAGCTTCCCAGCGCGACGCGCCGCTTCACGGCGCGAGATACATCCGGATCGGCATAGCCGAGGAGGGAGGCCCCGATGCCGTGGATCGACAGATCGTAATAGTGCCGGCCGTCGAGGTCCCAGACCTCGCATCCCCGGGCTTCGCGGTAATAGGCGGGCCACTGGCCGGGTGCGAACATCTCGGGGCGTTTGCTCAGCAGCTGGGTGCCCCCGGGGATCAGCTGTTTCGCGCAGGCGTAGCGCTTCTGGGTGGCGTTGGCCGTGGCTGGCGCCAGTCCGAGCAGCCGCGCGGCGTTGTCGTGGAAGATGTCGCGCAGGTCGTCCGGGTTCAGCCCGAAGGTATCCGCGGCCTCGCAGAGCGCCCGCAGCGATTCCAAACCGACCAGGGCGAGCCGGGGGGCGAAGGGCGACCCCGCATCGACATGCTCGGGGCCCAGCCAGAAGAAACCATCGCCCGCGGTGACGCAGCGGCCCCGTAGAAAGCACACGGGGAAATCGCTGCCCCAGAGGAGCCTTCGCGGCCCGAACGCCCCGAGTATCGCCAGCAGCGGGGCGGATTCACAGATCGCCGAGCTGTCGAACCAGAGGTTCTCGAGCCCGCGCAGGCGTTCGATGGCCCGGACGGTATTGGGGGCGTGGAACCCGCGGGCCGCGTGGGCGAGCACCAGCTTCGCGTTGGGGTATTCGCGGCAATTCCGCTGGATTTCCGCCAGATTGTCCGGATCGGACAAGGCGCCGGGCCGGACCAGGTGCAGCATGATCACGCCGCCGCGCTCGTGACAGAGTTCCCAGACCCAGCCGGGCAGGTATTCGCCGAGCGCCGCGTTGCCCGTGTCTTCCCGCCGGGCGTAGCAGTGGTAGGGTTTGAATCCGGCCATCCCCGGGCGGTCCAGGAGCGCCGCGCCCTCGTCGTGGGTCATCTCCGGTGTCACGACGGCCAGTCCCCGCGAGCCCGGATTCGCCTGGAGCTGCTCGAGCAGATAGGTGTTCGCGGCGGCATTGTCGCAGTGCCGCGCCACGTACGGGAAAAACAGGCCCTCCGCCAGCTCGGGACCGGGCAGGAGCGCGCCCATGCGCTCGCGCCAGACCGCGATCGAGGCCTCGTGGGGGCCTTCCTCCATGAGCGGCAGCCCGGGCGTGTGGAGATCGCGGACCCGGTACGCGTGGGCGTGCACATCGAACAGTCGCGACGGCAGCAGAGCCGCCAATTCGCCGGCCAGCGCTTCGTCGTACCCGGTGAGGGTCCAATGCCCGGACATTGGCCAGGTTCTCCCTTCGTTTTGCTTCATCTGAACGGCAGGCGCAGTATACGCCGCTAGCCGGGCGGGCCCAAACAGCACGGCGGGGAACCCTCTCCCCAGGGATTCCCCGCCGTACCATGGCCGTTTTCAGGGCCGCTTACAGGTAGTCGTTCAGGATGTTCTCGAGCATTTCCTGACGGCCGCTGCGTACCTCGGGTTCTCCGTGTTTGAGGGTATACGCCTCGAGGCCCTCAAAGTCCAGTTTGCCGGCCTCGATCTTCGCGCCCAGACCACTGTCCCACCCCGAATACCGTTTCTGGATGAAACGCTCGAGTTTTTTGCTGGTCAGCAGCCGGGCCGCGTTCTCGAGACCGCGGGCGAAGGCGTCCATCGCGCCGACATGCGCGTGAAACAGGTCGATGGGGTCCACAGACTGCCGCCGCAGCTTCGCATCGAAGTTGAGCCCGCCGGTCTTGAGCCCGCCCGCCCGCAGGATGACGTACATGGCGAGGGTGCACTCGCGGATGTCGGTCGGGAACTGGTCCGTATCCCAGCCGAGCATCAGGTCGCCGCGGTTGGCGTCGACCGAGCCCAGGATGCCGTTGGCGGCGGCGTATTCGAGTTCGTGGATGAAGGTGTGGCCCGCGAGCGTGGCATGGTTGGCCTCGATGTTGAGCTTAAACTGGTCCACGAGGTCGTATTTCTGCAAAAAGGCATGGCAGGAGGCGGCGTCGAAGTCGTATTGGTGTTTGGTGGGCTCTTTGGGTTTGGGTTCGATGAAAAACTGGCCTTTAAACCCGATTTTTTCCTTGTATTCGACCGCCTGGGCCAGAAAACGGCCGAGATGGTCGAGTTCGCGCTTCATGTCGGTGTTGAGGAGGGTATCGTAGCCTTCTCGGCCGCCCCAGAACACATAGCCCGCGCCGCCAAGCTCTTTGGTGACCTCGAGGGCCTTTTTTACCTTGCTCGCCGCGTAGGCATAGATTTCGGGGGACGGGTTGGTCGCGGCGCCGGCCATGAAGCGCCGGTGCGCAAAGAGGTTGCTTGTGCCCCATAAAAGCTTTACGCCGGTCTTTCGCTGGAGTTTTTTCGCCAGCGCGACGATAGTGTCGATGTTTTTGTTGCTTTCGGCGAGCGTGTCTCCTTCCGGGGCGATGTCGTGATCGTGGAAGCACCAGAGCCCTACGCCGAGTTTCGTGAAGAACTCGAAGGCGGCGTGCATCGTCGCCTCGGCCTGGGCCATCGGGTTGGGCGCGTCGTTGTATGCGCGCAGCATGGTGCCTGGGCCAAAGGGATCGCTGCCCGCGCCCTTGAAGGTGTGCCAATAGCACACCGAAAACCGGAGATGCTCGGCCATGGTCTTGCCGAGAATCTTCTTTTTGGGATTGTAATGCTTGAAAGCGAGGGTCTTCTGTGACCCCGGACCTTCGTACGCGATGGGCGCGCTCACTTCGGGAAAGTATTCGGGCATGGGTCTCTCCTCCCGCTCGCCGGACGCTCCGCCCGGCGCGACAGTTTCGCACTGGTGTCCCGTCAGCTTAGCACATGCGCCAGGCCAGAGAAAACACGGCAAGACTCCCCCTCGCGACGCCTCGCGAGGGCATTCCTGAGCCATCCCAGGCGCGGCCGGCGCCGCCACGGGACCCTGGAAAAAATGGAGCTTGTGATTTGTAAAAATCTGTATTATAAATACTACTTAAGAATCACTTTGGAGAAATGCGCGGTTTTGACGGCACTTTCCTGACACCAGCACGCGAGGACATCGCATGGAAGAAGATTTTCCTGTTATCGGCGGCTACCGGCTCGATCTGAAAGCCCTGATGGGCATCACCCACCACTGCGACCCCATGCAATGCGACAACGGCTTGACCTGCTGCACCTACTACGACGTGGAATTGTCGCCCCTGGAAGCCCGGCGCGCGGTCGACTGGCTCCCCGAGGCCGCCAAGTTTGCCCGTAGACTTCTCGAGGACGATGGCTTTATCGATCCGGTTGAGCGAATGCCGGGCGTGCGGCCCTCGCTGGCTGTCGATGCCGCTGAACGATGCGTTTTTTCGTATAAGGCGCCCAATGGTGGCCGATGGTGCTCGCTGCATTCCGCCGCGCTGGCCCATGGTCTGGCGCCCGAGGCGGTCAAACCACTCAGCTGCGCCCTGTGGCCTCTGGCCATTTGCGATGAAGATGACCCGCCCATTCTCACGATCCAGCCGGAGGCGACCCGTTTCGTGTGCAATTCCGAGAGGTCAGGGGGTGGCCTGGATGCCGGCATCGCCGAGATCATCGAGCGTTGCTTAGGCGCGAGATTCCTGCGCGATATCGAGAACTGCCTCGCCCGGAAATGAACGGGGCCCCGGAGGACAGGGGCAAGCGGGCAAGAGACGCCGCAACGAATGCGCTCTATGCCGGCGGGATTGGCGGGGCAGCTTTCAGGAACGGGCGCCGCGAATGATCGCGTACGCCGCGGCTGCCTTGAGCGCATCGCCCGGCACAAACGGCAGCGCGCCCAATCGCACCGCGTCGCCGAGCGAACAACCCGTATAGAGGCTCAACCACACAGCGCCGACGCCCAGAATCACCGCTGAGGCCGCGATCAACCCCGCCAGAGGGCTGCGGAAGCGGAGCGCCACCCACGGCGCCGCCGCGAAGCCCGTCAGATAGCCGAAAGTCACGCCAAACGTGGCGCCGACCGCCAGGATCGGCGCGCCCGCCAATCCCAGGGCCATGTAGAGGAGCGCCCCCGTCATCGCACGGTCGCGGCCCACCAGAAAGGCGGCCGCCAGCACGGGCAGGGTCTGCAGCGTGAGCGGCACGGGCGTGAAGGGCAGCGGAAGCCGAATCCAGGCGCCCAGCGCCATCAGCCCCGCGATCGCGAGGACATCTACCAGCGCGGATTGCGCCCTGTCCGCAGCAGAGGTGATTGGGAGTGTATGTTGCATGTTCATGGGGCGCGAGTGTAGCAGAGCCCGATCCTCCGGTTCAACGCTGCGAAACGCGCCACGATCTTACCGGGGATGGTATCGTCCTGCCATTTGCGATCTTACCGGAACATGGAAAGCAAGACGATGTCAGGAGAACGAATTTTGGATGGATTGAACACGCATCGGGGATGAAAGACGAGAGTCCACCCCCGGCCACGCGAGCCGCGTGGCCACCCCCGCCCGCGGGGGACACAAGAGCCGGACCTCCGGGGATTCCGGTGCGATGCACTCGTCCGCCGCCGACGGAGATGAGTTAGCAGGTCTGAGCGTTCAGCAAAACGCAGTGCACCCCTGTCCCCCGCGGGCGGGGGTGAATCGGGGCAGCCGATTCGGGGGTGGAGCTTTAAGGCGGATCGCAGTAGCCGACACCCACTTGCAGCCATGTAACGCGAGGCTCCGCCCATCCCACGCCAGCGGGGGATACAAGAGCCGGACCTCCGGGGATTCCGGTGCGATGCACTCGTCCGCCGCCGACGGAGATGAGTTAGCAGGTCTGAGCGTTCAGCAAAACGCAGTGCACCCCTGTCCCCCGCGGGCGGGGGTGAATCGGGGCAGCCGATTCGGGGGTGGAGCTTTAAGGCGGATCGCAGTAGCCGACACCCACTTGCAGCCATGTAACGCGAGGCTCCGCCCATCCCACGCCAGCGGGGGATACAAGAGCCGGACCTCCGGGGATTCCGGTGCGATGCACTCGTCCGCCGCCGACGGAGATGAGTTAGCAGGTCTGAGCGTTCAGCAAAACGCAGTGCACCCCTGTCCCCCGCGGGCGGGGGTGAATCGGCGGCAGCCGATTCGGGGGTGGAGCTTTGAGCCGGATCGCAGTAGTCGACGCCCACTTGCAGCCATGTAAGGCGGAGCTCCGCCCATCCCAGCCAGCGGGGGATACAAGAGCCGGCACGGGCTATGGCCGCGCTATCGGGGCCCTGTCCACTGGGTCCACGCGGGGCTCCTTGCTCCATTCTATCTACCCCTACGTGTCCGTCAAAACAGGGTAACCCCACGAAACCGGCCGCCCATGCGCCATAGAAACGCCTGCTGCGCGCCGGGGCGTCAGCTGTTCCGCAGTTCAAGATATCGTCGAAAGGCGTGTGCCAGGTCGCGCCCGAACAGCCGTGCGGTCTCCGGAGTCACGGCGGTCCCGCCCGCATTGGCGTACGGGACCTCGATCGTGGCCGCCGCAGGCCCGCCGTCGAGGGTGGCGAGCCAGTCCCCGCAGGTGCCGGTGCTCGTGTTCCATTCCACCCCGTACGGGACGTCGTAGCGCGGCGAATAGACAATCGGGCCGCGCTGTTCGGCCTCCAGCAGCGACGCGAGCACCTGCGTGCGCGCCCAGGTCTCCGGATTGGGGCCGCCCACGAAGAACAGCTGCTCGTTGTCGCTCGGCTTGCCGGAACCACCGCGAATCCAGGGGCAATGCAGGTCGAGGCCGATAGACAGCCCGCCTTGGGTCCAGCGCGGGAGCAATTCGCGGATGGCCCGCACCTCAGGGTAGATGCCCTCCTCGATGTAGTCGCGGTTGTGGTCGTGCGGCGCGCGGTTCTTCCCCTGGTCGCCCTGCTCGACGCCGTCTTTGTCCATGAACGGGACCGCGAGTATCGCCACATTGCGGCGCAGCCAGCGGCCGTCACGCGTGTTGCTGACGGCGCTTTCCAGCACGCCTTCGAGCACAAAACTCGCCATGGTTTCGCAGGCGTGATGCCGGCACAGCAGCGCGATGCGGCCCCGGACTTTTTCACGCCGCGGCCTGATCTGCAACCATTCAACAGGCCGCCCGCCTTTCGACACGCACAGCTCGCCCTTTTCTATGCGTCCGGCGCCGGGGCAGGTCTCGAGGAAGCGCTGCAGATCGGCTTCCAGATACGGGTAGGTGAACGCAAACCGGACTTCGTCACAGCCCGGCGGGAAGGCGTACCAGAACGAGCCTTCGTCGACTGTATCCGTGCCCAGCCAGGCCCAGGACGCTCCGCCATCCGTGCTGACGGCAGGTCCGCGCACGCCAATGGGGTTCTGTCCGCTGAATGCAAACCGTACGCTGCGTCCCGCCGCGCCCCGGACCCGGAAATTCCAGTAAAACCACCAGGTCGTGGTGTCGCGCAGATCGGGGTGCAAGCGCACCAGATCGCCCTCGATGCCCTCAACACGAATGTTGCCGCCCGGATAGTCTGCGTCGATCTGGATCCCGCCAGAGGCTGCGCTTGTGCCGTCGTTCGTTTCGCTCATGTGAGCCCTTTCCGGGCGGCGTCCCGCCCATGCCATGCGTCTATCGATGGGCCGCCAGCCGTTCGAGGATTTCGCGGCGCGAAGCCCGGAAGGCCTCGATCCCCGTGTCGTACTGGTCGAAGTCGATGATATGCTTCGCGGAAAGGGCTTCCGCCGCTGCCGGCTCGATCTCCGCGAGCCTGCAGAGCAATTCGTGGTCCACGATCCCGTCGCGCATCGCCTCGAAGCGGATCGAGTCCAGCGGCCCCTGCTTTCCGGGGTAGACGATCCACGGATCGCCCGCGGGCAGGTAGGGCGGCCCACCGTGCTTGCGCGTGGTATGCGTGAAGGGGCTGTCCTGGGTCCACTGGTTGTATCCCCAGTGCAGGTAGCCCGTGATGCCGTAGCGGAAGTTGATCCAGTGCAGGAGCCGCGTTTTGATCAGCGGCTGCTCGAGGAAGCGGTTGGCGTATTCGCCCTGGGGGAACACGCAGGTGTAAAACCACACTTCCTCGCCGGCCGCCTGCCGTTCGCGGTAATGCTCGAAATCGTCATGCAGGAAATTGAGCTGGGGCACCCAGATATCCATCGCGCCGGCAAGCTCTTTGGTGTGGCAGGCCTCCATGATCAGCAGCTCCGGCGCATATTTCCGCGCCAGCGCCGCCATGGCCCGGTAGGAATCCACGTTGCTGGCGATGGGCTCGTCGGCCAGATGTTGCATATAGATATCGAGCCAACCCTTCTCTTTCAGATGCGCCACCAGCGCCGGGAAAAACTGCGCGTAAAATGCGTCTGCTTCCGGAGCGCTGGGCGTCACGCTTTCGCTGACCACTTTTCCGTCCTGTACGCGCCGGACCTGCACGGCAAAGTCTGATTCCCAGCCGCCCACGCGCCCGCCGATATGCCCTCCTTCTATCCGGCCGAGTACGCCTTCCTCCTGAAAGATCGTGACCCAGCGATCGAAGCGCGCGAAATCGATCTTGAGCGAACCGTCCGGGTTGGCCTCATAGGCCGCGAGCCTGATCGGAGAGATCAGGGCGACATTGTGCCGGTGTTCGGCCATATTATGCGCATAACGGCGCAACAGCGCGTAGTATTCTTCCGATTCCGGTTCCGGGTCGATTGCCATGTGCTGCCATTGGAGGCCGTACCATTCGGTCACCCAGAGCCGCGTCGACTCGACGGCCACGTCATACACACGCAGCGTCAATGGGAACTCCACGGCCGCGACCAGTTCTCCCGTCTGCCCTTCCAGGGTCAGCGTGCCTCGATAGATCCCGGGTTTCGCGTCTACGGGCACCGCAACGGTCACCCAGACCGGTTGGGCCTCCCCGGCGGGCACGTCCAGGATGCTGTCCTCGAGCAATGGGTCGGGATAGTCCGCCGGCGGAGTTCGCAGTTGATCTTCTGAGGGCTTCTGAGTGGGGCGATCCACGGGGACGTATCCCACGAAGCGCA
The DNA here is from genome assembly GCA_050950105.1 of Candidatus Hydrogenedentales bacterium. GTDB lineage: Bacteria > Hydrogenedentota > Hydrogenedentia > Hydrogenedentales > SLHB01 > UBA2224. The sequence continues at coordinate 321,034 of JBMNGZ010000003.1, forward strand.
CGGAGTTCGGGATGAGCGTCTCCCTGCTTCGTATGCGCTTTAACGGCGAAGCCTTGGCTGTCAGGCCCGTGATGCCGGCCTCCGTACGCACTACGACCTGGAATGACGCATGTTCGCCCCGGGCCACCTCGGCCAACGCAGCATCACCCGCGTCAGGTGTTGCATCGCGAAACACCTTCACCAGAGGATCCACCGCCCAACATTGCATTGGGCCCTGGCTGCCTTTTTCCATCGTCGCACACCCCGCCAACGTTATCATTACAAGCATCACAAGCATCACCGACGACAACCGCATCATGGTTTCTTACCTTTCTGAGCTTCGCGCATAGCGCCGCAGCGGCCAGTTCGTTTGCAACATATTAGAAACCTCCGCCCGTCAACGCAACCATGCGCCGCGCGCCCGGACCTGGGCCCCGCAGCTGTTCGCCCCGTGCACTTCGTCGACGCGGCCCACACGGTCCACACGATCCACAAGGTCTGCACAGTCCACCCCCGGCCACGCACGGCGCGTGGCCACCCCCGCCCGCGGGGGACACAAGAGCCCGAACTGGAGAGCTCAGATGTGGCGCCTGTCCTCCGCTGGCGGGGAACACAAGAATCCGAATTGGAGAGATTCAGGCGCGGTGCACCTGTCCCCAGCTGGCGGGGAACACAAGAATCCGAATTGGAGAGATTCAGGCGCGGTGCACCTGTCCCCCGCGGGCGGGGGTGAATCGGCGGCAGCCGATTCGGGGGTGGAGTTTGGAGATGGGTTGCAGTCCCTCTAGTCCAGTTGCGTGGGGTTGCCCAGGCCCATTTCGTGCTCCGGGAAAATTCGCCAAAAGCCCACCCCTGGTGCATACTCAGATTCTTCATTCAACCCGGGTGTGGGAGGAGAAACGATGCCATATTTTCCGGATATTGAAGCGCTCGTGCGCGAGGTACACGATTGGGCCGATCTGCGCCACGAACAAGGCGGAGCGACCGCGCCGGTGCTCGCCCGGCTGCGGCGCGCGCTCAAGCAGGCACGCCAGGACCTGGTGCGTCTCCCCGGGGCTCGCAGCCTCCGGGATGCCGAACCCGACGGACTCGAAGCCATCCGCCGCTTACGCCCAGCGGGCCCGCGGCTCCTCACGGAAAGGCTGAGTGCTGCCGAGTACCGAAAGCGCCTGAAAGGCGCGTGGCTGGGCCGTGCAGCGGGCTGCGTACTCGGTGCGCCCGTCGAAAACTGGACGATAGACGCGATGGAAGGCCTGGCCGAGCGGAATGGGACGCCCTTTCCGCCCCGGGATTACTGGTCCGATCATCCCAACCCCGACGAGCCGTGTTATCTCGTCTCCCGGATTCGCGATTTTCTGAAAGGGCATATCCGCGCCGTGCCCGCGGACGACGATCTCGGTTACACCCTTCTCGGGCTGTTGATCCTCGAGACCTACGGCCCCGATTTTACGACGGAGGAGGTCGGCGAGGCCTGGGTCAACTATCTCCCCCTGGCCTGCACGGCCGAGCATGTCGCGCTGACCAATCTCAAACGGGGCCTGTCCGCACAACGCGCCGGGGTCGTCAATAATCCGTATCTCGAATGGATCGGTGCGGATATCCGATGCGACCCCTGGGCCTATGCGGCGCCCGGCTGGCCCGAAAAGGCCGCCGAATTGGCCTATCGCGACGCGTATCTCTCTCACCGCCGCAACGGCATCTACGGGGCGATGTTTTTTGCTGCGGCCATCTCCGCCGCCTTCGTGCTCGACGAACCGCTCGAAGCGCTTCGAGTCGGATTGACCGAAATCCCTGCAAAATGCCGCCTCGCCCGCGACATCCGCTGGGCCCTGCGCCAGGCCCCCGCGCTTACGGGATGGCGCGAAGCACGCGCACGGGTAGACGAGCGATTCAAGGGCATGCACGCCGTCCATACCAACAACAATGCCTGTCTGACGGTATTCGGGCTTGCATTGGGGAAGCTGGATTTTACCCTCACGATCGGGAGCACCGTGGCCATGGGCCTCGACAACGACTGCACGGCCGCCACAGCGGGTTCTCTGCTGGGGGCGCTCCTGGGCATCGATGGCATTCCCGGACACTGGTGGAAACCATTTCGAAACCGGACCCGAAGCTACCTCAATGACGCCACCGAATTCCGCAATTCCGACATTGTTCGCCGCTTTGACAAGCTCCGTATCCGGCCGTAGGCGACTTGAGCGCGCCGGGCATTCATTGACCCCCGCCCTGCGGGCGCGTATCATGCTCCGCGAGCACACCGCGTTCAGGGAAATGTGCCCGGGATGACGCTAACCAGGCGATGATCGTTCACCCAATTCAAAGAGATGAGGCCAGCTATGACACTACGTTTCGCTTCCATTTCGTGCATGGTCTTCGGCGCGTTGGTTGCTGCCGCAACAGGGACCGATGTTCCGGCGGAGGGCGATTCAGACGGCGTGAACGCCTTGATCAGCAGCGCGCCGATGCAGGAGACCATGAACGCCATCGAGGCGTACCTGTCGCAACACGAGGCGCTTGTAGAAAAGCCCGCCGCCGGTGAGGCGCTTTCCCTGTCCGTCCGGAAATGCGTTGATCTGGCACTGGCAAACAACGAGAAAATCTTCCAGGCCGAGCAAGACATCGATGCGGCGCGCGCGCGGATCGGCCAGGCCCGCTCCCAGATGTTCCCCCAGGTGGGCGCCGGCCTCACCTTTGTCCATACCGAGTTTACCGAGCGCAACCCCGGAGGGCTTTTCGGCAAGCTCGGCGGCGGCAGCGGCCTCGGGTTCATCAGCACCGGCAACCCGGCCAGCTCAATCCTGCTGAGCATCCTCGGCTCGGTCACGCAGAATTATCTGACCCAGCGGCTGACGCCGCAGACCCAGCCGGGCGCCGACCTCCGCATTGAAACCGTCGCTGCCGAACAGGTCTTGTATGCGGGGGGCCGCATCCGGGCCGCCGTCGATGCCGCGGGGCTTCTCGCCGAATCTCAGGAATGGCAGAAGGCCGTCGCGCTTGCCCAGGTCGAATACGATGCCAAACAGGGTTTTTACGACGTCCTGCTTGTGGCGTCCCTCGTCGAAGTGGCCGCGGACAGCGTCCGCACCTTTGAGCGCAATCTCACCGACGCCCAGCAGATGTTCGAAGTGGGCACCATCAGCAACTTCGAGGTTTTGCGTGCCAAGACGGAGCTGGGCGCCCGCAAATCTGAGCTGGTCGCCGCGAAAAACGCGCTGCGCCTTACCGAAGCCAATCTTCGCCGCGTGCTCTTTATCCCGGAGAACACTCGCTTGCAGCTTGATCCCAGCATCGAATGGCAGCCCGCCGATATTTCTGTGTCCGACTACGTCGACCAGGCGGTCGAGAACCGCCCCGAGCTCGTTGCGCTGCGCAAGGCCATCCAGGCGGGCGAACAACAGGTAAAGGCCGTCAAAGGGCAGTATTTGCCCACCGTCGGACTCCGGGCGGAGTATTCGAATACCGATAAAGGCGGCCTGTTGACGCCCGACGGATGGACCTTCAGTCTGGGTGCCCAATACGACATCTACGCCGGCGGAAAACGGAAATATGACATGCTCGAGGCCAGAGCGCAGGTCGCGGGGCTCGAACATCAGCTTGCCGACCTCGAACGCCTGGTGGAACTCGACGTGACGCAGGCCCACATCCACATCCAGGACGCTATGGCCAAAATGGAAAGCGAGCGCGGAAACGTGTCGCTGGCCGAGGAAGGGCTTCGGCTGGCGGAGTTGCGCTTCCAGGAAGGCGTCGGCACGCAGTCCGAGATCCTCGACGCCGAGCTTGCGCTGACCAACGCCCAGTCTTCATTGTTCCAGTCCTTGCGGGAGTACGCGGTCGCCAACGCCGCCCTGGAGCGGGCCACCGGGAACAGCTGGTGGCGCGGAAAAGAGGAATTTTTGCAGCCCCTTTCCGTGTCCGAAGATGCAGGGGCGCAAGCAGACAGCGGAGATGAGTGAAAAGGGGGCGAAGACGCTTCGCGCGCCACAAAATCTCCCAAAGCTCGCGGAACAGGGTCTGTTGGCCGGTTACCCGAGAATCTTTCGGCCTTCCGAGGATTTGATGCCGGAGATGATGCGATCGAAGGCCTGTTCGTTGCTGCACGCGGAAACGGCCTCTTCGCGCGTGACCGTGCCCGCCTGGTACAGCTCAACCGCATGCTGATCGAAGAGCCGCATGTCGCTGTCGACTTCGATGATCTGGTGCAGCCGCTCGATCTCGCCTTCGAGGATGGCGTCGCGCACGAGCGGGCCGCCGCCGAGGAGGATTTCAACGCAGGGCACGCGGCCGCCGCCCTTGCGTTTGAGCAGGCGCTGGCAGACTACGCCGCGCAGGGCATAGGCCAGCTCCTGCCGGATGAGATCGCGTTCCGCTTGCGGGAAATAGCTGATGACGCGGTTCACCGTGTCCACCGCCGTCATGGTGTGCAGGGTGCTGAAGACCAGGTGGCCCGTCTCCGCCGCGCTGATGGCGGCGCGGATCGTTTCCATGTCGCGCATTTCACCGACCAGGATCACGTCGGGGTCTTCACGCAGAGCGCCGCGCAGGGCGTTGGCAAACGAAAACGTGTCGCGCCCGACCTGGCGTTGTGAAATGATGCTTTTCTTATCTCTATATACGAATTCCACGGGGTCTTCGACACTGATGATGTGGCAGTGCCGCTGCTCATTGATGTAATCCAGCATCGAGGCCAGCGTCGTCGATTTTCCGCTCCCGGTCACCCCGCATACGAGAAACAGGCCGCGGTGGCTATGGGCAATATCGCGGACCACCATCGGAATGTTGAGCTGTTCAAACGGCACCGGCGCCTCTGGAATCAGGCGTATCGCGAGCGCCATCGCCCCCTGCTTGAAATAGCCGCTCACGCGCAGATAGCCGATGCCGGCGGCATGAAAGTTGAAGCTGCTTTCCCGCTCCGCCTCCAGTTTTTCGACCTCACTGGGGCCGCCCAGTTGAAATACCATGTCCTGCATGTCATCCGCGCTCAATACGCCATGCCCTTCGAGAGGCGCCAGGTCGTTGTCCACGCGAATATACGGAGGCGAGCCCGCGCGGAGATGCAGGTCGGAGGCATCCCGCTCTTGCATGATTTCAATCAACACATTGATGTTGATACTGGTTCGACGGAACTTCTTGACCGTAACCTGCCAGGAGCGCGAACGCAGGGATTGCGCAGAAGAGCCATCGATGATCTTGTCTGCGGGCGCCAGCCGGGCCAGTTGCCGCCACTCAAACGGCGGCAGATTTACGACCAGTGAACTGTTTTTCTGCTGCACCTGGTTCGGGATATTGGCTTGATTCAGCTCGACGACACCTGTTCCGGCGTAAACCCGTTTTTCGGCTTCAGCGTGATGCGCAGCGAGTCGACGCGGTTGTCGAAGTCAGCCCCCGTAATCAGCATGGTGCAATTGTGCGTCTCGAACAAGAGTTCTTCCGGATAACCGACTTCCCGGATATGCTCCTTAACGCCGATCTGCAATACATCGAAAATGGACGTAGTTGAATTGGTACCTATTACCATGGAAATGTAACCCTTCACACGGAGAGATTGATTGGCGCCACGTGAGAATGTATTCGCGAAAGTCTAGCACGCATTAGAATTTCGTGTCAAAAAAACCAATCGCGACAAATCCACCACCGGTTACAAAGGCAATCGGGCTAGTTGCGCGGAGGGACTGCAAAATCCGCAGCCGTGACATCGCGCGGAAACCAGCGCCGCTCTGCGTCCGTCGGTGATATGGCCGGTATACGCAATGGCTTGCGCTAGGAGTTCCAGGGGGGACACGTCGAGATCCCCCCGCTGCGTTGCGGGAGGATTCTGCGACCGTGCCGGCATCGCCATCTTCGCTTTGTCCGATCTGGTGACTTTCAGCAGCGAGATTTCGCAGCATACGGGCATCGAGCACGCCTGATTTTATGTTTGCGCGGCCGGTTCTTCGGGTACGCGGTAGCGTTCGCGCAGGCGGGCGAGTTCCGCTTTCAATTCCGCGATCTGGGGGGCGTAGTCGGGATTCGCGTATTCACTGCGCATCTCATGCGGGTCATTTTGGAGATCGTAGAACTCCCACTCGTCCAGCGTGTAGAAATGGACCAGTTTGTACCTCGTGGTCCGCACTCCATAATGCTTGTACACATTATGGACCTTTCCCTCACCTTCGTAATAGTGGTAGTAGATGGATGTGCGCCAGTTCTGGGGCTGTTGTCCAGACAAGAACGGCCGAAGGCTGCGCCCTTGCATATCGCCGGGTATGGGCAGTCCAGCGATGTCCAGGAAGGTCTCTGCGCAATCGAGGTTCTGCACCATAAGCTCGACCTCGGTACCGGGCGGGGCGACCTCGGGCCAGCGGGCTACCAGCGGGGTGCGCAGGGATTCCTCGTAGATGAACCGTTTGTCGAACCATCCGTGTTCGCCCAGATAGAAACTCTGGTCGGACGAGTAGAAGACCACGGTATTTTTATCGAGCCCGGTGGTTTCCAGATAGTCGAGCACGCGGCCCACATTGTCGTCGATTGACGCGATGCACCGGAGGTAATCCTTCATATATCGCTGGTATTTCCATCGTACCAGGTCCTCGCCCTGCAGATTTGCTTCCAGAAACGCCTTGTTTTTCGGGCCGTAGGCCGCCTGCCAACGCTCGCGCTGTTCGTCGGTCATGCGGCCGAAGGTCCATTTTTTCGCGCGGTTGTCGTCCGGGACCGTTTCCCAGACCTTGAGGTCCGGCCCCAGGCGCATGGTCTCCGCGATGGTCATGTCCTGTTCCCGGGCTGCCGTGCCGCGCCCCGAGTAGTCGTCGAAGAGGTTGTCCGGCTCGGGAATGGTGACGTCGTCGTAGGTGCTAAGGTGTTTCGGTCCCGGCTCCCATTCCCGGTGCGGGGCTTTGTTCTGGATCATGAGCATAAATGGTTTTTCTGCTTTTCGTTCATTTTGGAGCCAGTCCAGAGCCAGGTCGGTGATGATATCGGTGACGTATCCGTCGCGGCGATGGCGTCCCTGAGGCGTGATGAAATCGGGATTGTAGTAGACGCCTTGTCCCGGCAGCACTTCCCAGGCGTCAAAGCCCGTGGGCTCGCTGACGAGATGCCATTTTCCAAAGAGGGCCGTCTGGTATCCCGCGTGCTGGAGGAGTTTCGGGAAGGTCTGCTGGGAGCCGTCGAATTCGTCGGAGTTCGTGCGGAATCCGTTGATATGGCTGTGTTTACCCGTAAGGACGACTGCCCGGCACGGCCCGCACAGCGAGTTGGTTACGAAACTATTACGGAAAATGACGCCCTCACGCGCGATCCGATCAATATTCGGCGTAGCGGCTACCGAGGCCAGTCGGCCGCCGTACGCGCTGACGGCGTTCTGGGCGTGGTCGTCGCTGTAAATCCATACAATATTAGGGCGTTGGGCATCCGCCGCTGCCCGTGTCGTACGGGGGCGGGGAGCCACCCAGGCGGCCAGCGCGCCGCAGCCGGCGCGCCCGAGAAATTCGCGTCTTGAAATCACGATCTTCCCCTCCATGCGTTCGCCTACGGCGACCATTGCCATCTTGGCACAGATGGAAAGCGCTTGACAACTTCCGAGCTGGAATTCAGCACCCATCTTTTCGCGGGGATCCGGGAATGTTTGTTTGACTTAGGCGGGTGCTGGAAATATACTTAAGCCGTCTTTAGTCAGTAGTGTGTAACGTTTTGACCTTAGCTTGTCCGAATTGGAAGTGGGGCGCTAGAGCATTTTGGTTGCATTTTGCCCACGTTGCGAGACAGCGCGAGGCTCGGTGGCTTCAGCAGAGGGAGAGCCGTGGCGTCCTGTCGTGACGGTGTTCAGATATGATGGGTGGGCTAATTTGATCGCAGATATGAGTTTTCTCAGAACTAAATGGTGCAACCTTCTGGAGTTGGGCTGACTCAACCCCGCATGTTTTCTTTCGCCTCGCGCTCCCGTCGGATTTAACTGTCCCCCAGGGGGCGGAGGTTCACACATGGATCCACTCATGATCGCGTGGGTCGTCGTGGCCGTCGTCATCGGGATCCTCCTCAGTGCAATCGGCAGCCGTATTATAGGCCGCCGTTACATGAGCACGGCGCGCCGCGAGGGCGCCCAGGCCATCTCCGATGCGGAACGTGAAGCCGCGACGATCCTCAAAGAAGCACAGACCGAACTCAAAGAACAACGAATCGAGCTGCGGGCCGAAGTCGAACGCGAGGCCCGCGAACAGCGCCGCGAACTCGTCGCGCTGGAAAAACGCATCCTGGCCAAAGAAGAGAGCGTTGACAAGCGCGTCGAACTGCTCGAGACCAAGGCCAATGAAGTCAGTGCCAAAGACCGCGAGCTGGTGCAGCGCGAACAGGCGCTCGGGGACCGTCAGCACGAGATCGACCAGATTATCCAGGAGCAGCGCACGAAACTCGAAAATGTGTCGGGGATGAGCGCCGAACAGGCGAAGCGCGAACTGTTCACGCAGCTGGAGAATGAAGTCCGGCGTGACACCGCCTTGCGGCTCAAACGGATCGAGGACGAACTCGTCGAAAACTCCGAAAAACGCGCCCAATGGGTCATCAGCCAGGCGATTCAACGCTGCGCTGCCGACCACGTTGCCGAAAGCACGGTGTCGGTGGTTGACCTGCCCAACGACGAGATGAAGGGGCGTATTATCGGGCGTGAAGGCCGCAATATCCGGGCCCTGGAAAGTGTCACGGGGATCAATATCATCATCGACGATACCCCCGAGGCGGTGATCCTGTCGGGATTTGACCCGATCCGGCGCGAGGTCGCGCGGATCGCCTTGGAACGGCTTATTCAGGATGGCCGCATTCACCCCGCCCGCATTGAAGAGGTCGTTGCCAAGGTTCAGGAAGAAATGAACCAGACGGTCAAGGAATTGGGTGAAGAGGCCTGCCTCGAAACGGGGGTGCACGGTCTCCATCCGGAGATCGTCAGGCTCCTGGGACGCCTGAATTACCGTACATCCTACGGCCAGAATGTGTTACGGCATGCGCAAGAAGTCTGTCACTTGGCGGGCATGATGGCAGCCGAGCTTGGCCTGAATGTCGTGGAAGCCAAGCGCGCCGCGCTGATCCACGACATCGGGAAGTCGGTCAGCCACGAGGTCGAAGGGTCGCACGCCGCAATCGGGGCAGATTTCGCCCGGCGCTACGGCGAAAGCCCCAATATCGTGAACGCGATTGCCGCGCACCACAATGAGCAGGAAAAATCCTCCGTGATCGCGGTGCTGGTGCAGGCGGCCGACGCGCTGTCCGCTGCACGCCCCGGCGCACGCCGTGAAACCATTGAGTCGTACGTCAAACGCCTCGAGCAGCTCGAAGCCCTGGCCAACGGCTTCGAGGGGGTCGAAAAATCCTATGCGCTGCAGGCCGGACGCGAGGTGCGGCTGGCCGTGGAGCCGGAAAAAGTCGACGACGCGCAGGCGGCGCAGCTTGCCCGGGACGTCGCCCGGAAAGTCGAGCAGGAGATGACCTATCCCGGCCAGATCCGGATCACCGTCATCCGCGAGACCCGTGCGACCGAAACGGCCAACTAGAGCCGTCGCAATGACGAGCGGACCGCAAGCATGAACCTCTTGTTCATCGGGGACATTGTCGGACGTCCGGGCCGGAACAGCGTCGGGTATTGGCTGCCGCGTTTGCGCGACGAGTTTGCCATTGACTTGGTGGTGGCAAACGGTGAAAATGCGGCGGGCGGGCTGGGAATTACGTCTGCCATTCTCCGCGAGCTTCAGGACTTGGGGATCCAGGTGATTACCCTGGGAAACCACACTTGGCGCAAGCGCGAATTCGTGAAGGCGATCTCGGCCTTCGACAACGTGGTCCGTCCGGCGAACTATCCCGACGGAGTTCCGGGACTGGGCGGCGTCCTGTATACGCTGCCGGACGGCCGGAAGGTGGGCGTGGTGAACCTGCTCGGGCGGGTGTTCATGGAGCCCGTAGCCTGCCCGTTTGCGACGGCGGCGCGGGTGGTGGCGGAGCTTCGCCAGGCCACGCCCCTGGTCATGGTCGACATGCACGCCGAGGCCACGTCTGAAAAAGTGGCGATGGGTTGGCATCTTGATGGATCCTGCACGGCGGTCATAGGCACGCACACGCATGTCCAGACCGCGGATGAGCGGGTGCTGCCGCAGGGGACGGCCTACATCACCGATGTGGGCATGACCGGGCCGCTCGATTCGGTCATCGGCGTGGAGCGCGAGCTTGTGGTGTCGCGGTTTCTGACCGGGATGCCGGCGGAGTTCAAGGTGGCGAAAGGGCGGCCTGCCCTGGGGGCCGTAGTCATCGAGGCAGAGGAAAACACGGGGAAAGCCCGGTCGATCACGCGCCTCTTGCGCGAGGTTCCGAACTATGTGTAGCCGAATGTGTAGCCGAAACCATACGGATTTCCGTTTGTTATGTATTTCAAGCAATTAGAATTGTCGGGCTTTAAGTCGTTTGCCGATCGGACGGTGGTACGGTTTGAGCCGGGGGTGACTGCGATTGTCGGGCCCAACGGCTGTGGCAAAAGCAACATCCTCGATGCGCTGAAATGGTGTCTGGGCGAGCAGCGCGCGCGAGAGCTGCGCGGCTCGCTTATGCAGGATGTCATTTTCAACGGGAGTGAGCACCGCAGCCCGCTTGGCATGGCCGAAGTGACCGTGCTGTTTGATAACGCGGACTCCAAGCTTCCGGTGGATTTTGCGGAGGTGGCGGTGACGCGCCGGCTCTACCGTTCCGGCGAGAGCGAATACCTGATCAACAACGCGCCCTGCCGTTTGAAGGATATCCAGGAGCTGTTCATGGATACCGGCATCGGGACGAGCGCGTACTCGATGGTCGGCCAGGGGAAAATGGACCTCATCCTGAGTTCCAAACCCGACGACCGGCGCTTTCTGTTTGAGGAGGCGGCGGGGATCATCAAATACAAGAACCGCAAGCGGGCGGCGTTGCGCAAGCTCGAATCCGCCGAAAACAACCTGCTGCGGCTCAGCGACATCATCGCCGAAGTACAGCGCCACATGCGCTCCTTGAAACGCCAGGTCAATGCGGCCATCCGTCACCGGGAACTGACGGAACAGCTCCGCGACGTGGAAATCCGCGCCGCCTGGCTGAAGCACACGGCGTTGACGGGTGAAATTGCCGAGTTCGAGCAGCGCTTTGCTCAGGCCCGGGATGAATACGAGGCCGCATCGACCCGTATCACGGAGCTGGATGCGCGGTTCGAGGAACTGGGCCTGGCGAAGCTCGAACATGACCGCGTATTGCTTTCGCGTCGTGAGAGCGTGCATGAGGTCGACTCCGAAATGGAGAAGATCGAGCGCGAGATCGCCCTCACCCGCCAGACCATCACCTTTTCCGAAGAACAGGAACGGCGTGCGGAGGCGGAAGGCGGCGAATTTGCGCAGCGCGCCGAGGCCATTGCGGCGAACATCGAGCTGACGCGGGCAGAACGTGAAGAGGCCCAGAGCCAGCTCTCCGAATGTTCGGCCGCCGTCGACGCGCAGGCCGGGGAACACGCCGCATTGACGGAAACCGTGTCGCGTGCTGATGCGTGCCTGGAAGAAAAACGCGCTCAGGCCCTGGAAAAGATGAACACCCGGGCCCGCGCCGCCACCGAACTCGAAGCGCTGGGTGTCAATATCGCCAACCTCGAGGCCCAGCTCGAGGCCATCTATGAAAATCAGGGGCAAATCGACCGGCGGCGCGAAGAACTCCTGAAAGAACTGGAGCAGCAGCGCGCGCACGAATCCGACGCCCAGAAACGCCTCACCGAGACCGACGCGGCCCGCGCCCAGGCGCTCCAGCTCCAGACCGGCAAGGCCGAGTCGCTCCGCACGCTCGATCAGGAGTGGCAGGAACTCCGCGAAACCAAGAGCAGCCTTGATGCGCGGCTGACCTCCCTGCGCGAGCTGCGGGACAACTACGAGGGGTTCGCGGCGGGCGTCCGCGCGGTGATGCGGGCCAAGTCCGATGGACAGGCCGGCATGCAGAACATCATCGGTCCCGTCGGGGACCTCCTGTCAACGGAAAAAGAGTACGAGCGCGCGATTGAGGCGGCCCTGGGCGGCAACATCAACAACGTGGTGGCCAAAGATGCGGGCGCGGCCAAAGGAGCCATCGATTATCTGAAGAGCAACCAGGCCGGACGCGTGACCTTCCTGCCGCTCGATATTCTCCGGCCTTTTGGGCGCGAATCCGATTCTCTGAAAGGACGCCCGGGCGTTATCGGCGACGCCATCGCCTTCGTGCAGTTTGATGAACCTATCCGGCCGGCTGTGGAATACCTGCTCCGGAACACGGTCGTTGTCGAAGCGCTGGATGTCGCCATCCGCATCGCGCGGGAAAAGGGCTTCTATCCGAAGCTCGTGACCCTGGATGGCGAAGTCATGCAGTCGTCGGGCGCGGTGACAGGGGGCCGCACGCGGCATGAGCGCGGCGGCTTGCTCGGGCGCAGCGCGGAGATCACCGAAATCGAGAAGCAGTTGCTCGAACTCGAGCAGCGCTTTTCTGAAATTGCCGACAAAGGGCAGGCGCTGAATACGGAACTCCAGGAACTCGGCAGAGAGATCCGGGAGCACGAGGCGACCGAAGACGCACTTCGGAAGGAATTGAACGGGCTTGGCGTGCTCATTGCCCGGCAGAGCACCGAACTGGACAGCCTGATGGAGCGATCCCGTACCCTGGACGCGCAGCGCGACGAGCTGTGCGGCCGCCGGGATACGCTCGAAGACCAGCGTAGAGAGGCCGCCGCCCGCGCCGACACGATGGCCAGCGATGATGAAGTCATGCAGCACGAGATCGCAGAGGCCCAGGAAGCCGCGTCACATGCGCGCCAGGCCTTGTCGATGTGCGCCAGTGAACTGGCCGACCTGAGGGTGCGTCATGCCGGCGTGGCCCAGCGCATTCAGGAGATCGAGCGCGATGTCGAGCGGGAAGAGCTTCGCCGGCAGGAAGCCCTTAACGAAGCACAGCGCCGCCGCGAGACGGGCGTCGCCCGCCAGGAGGAGCGCAAGCGCCTGGAAGAGGCCATCCGCCTTCACCTGGAACGGGTCCGCGCCCTGTCGGAAACCAAAGAACAGGCCCGCGGCAAAGTCATTGAAGCGGAAAATCAACGACAAACGCTCCTGGATGAATCCGAGGCCGTGGAAAAGCAGCTCCGCGAAAAGCGCGAGCAAGCCCGCGATGCCCAGTCGCGCCTGCACGAAGCCGAACTGGCCCTGCGGCAGCGCGAGGACCGCGTCGGTTACTTCCAGGAACGCATCCTCGAGGCCTACAACGTGGCCCTGGCCTCCCTGCGGGAGGAGGAAGTCGGCAGCGACGACTACTCCGCCGAAGAGCGCGATCAGATCGTGACCGATGTGCGGTCCCGTCTTCAACGCCTGGGTGAGGTCAATTTGATGGCCATCGACGAATACGATGCGCTTGAAAAGCGCGAGTCCTTCCTCACCGCCCAGCACGAGGATCTCCTGAGTGCCCGCGAGACCCTGCTAGGCGTGATCGCCCGCAGCGATAAAAAGATCTTGGCCATGTTCCTGGAAACCTTCAATCTTGTCGCGGACCATTTCCGCAACTATTTCCGCACGATGTTCAGCGGCGGGCAGGCCCGGATCTACCTCCTCGACGAAGACGACCCGCTCGAAAGTGGGATCGAGATTGAGGCGCGGCCTCCGGGGAAAAAGCTGCAGAGCATCTCGCTGCTGTCGGGCGGGGAACAGGCCATGACCGCGCTCGCCCTGCTTTTCGCCATTTTCAAGGCCAAGCCCAGCCCGTTCTGCATCCTCGACGAGGTCGACGCGCCGCTCGACGACGCCAATATTGGCCGCTTCCTGTCCATGTTCGAAGAGTTCACGGACGAGAGCCAGTTCGTGGTCATTACGCACAACAAACGGACCATGGCGCGGGGAAATGCCCTGTACGGCGTGACCATGCAGGAACGTGGCGTGTCCCAAATCGTCTCGGTGCGGTTCACGGACGACGAGGAGAACACCGGCTCGGCTGCGTGATGCGGCGGAGGCCGGAACACTACGCCCGCCTCCACGCCCTGGAACCTCAGCGTCCGGGCGCGGGCTGCGCCCGCCGTATGGCTCCTAGAGCTGCACTTCCTTGCCGGATTTAGCGGAACGCGCCAGGGCGTCGAGCATGCGGATCAGCGTCACATTCTCATCGGCGGGGGCAATGCACTTCTTGCGGCGATCGCGGATGCAGTCGATGAAGTGGCTGAACGCGGTTTCAATGGGAAGGCCGTTGTGGTGGGTCTCGATATCCACGGTCTCGTCGATATCGGTGCCACGGAAGACTTGGGCGGGGAAGACACTTGCACCGCCCCGGTTGCCCATGAGGAAACATTCCATGGCCGGTTTGGTGTAGGTGTCCCAGGATACCTCGACCATGATGGCCTTGCCGCCCTGAAATTTAATGAGGCCCGCGGCCATTTCCTCGACTTCGGCGGGCAGTCCCCTGGCTTTGAGTTCGGGCGTGGCGACCTCGCGGAACAGCTGACCCGATACGGACACGGGTTTTGGGGTGCCCATGAGGTACCAGGCGAGATCGAGCAGATGTACGCCGATATCCCCCAGGGCGCCAAACCCGGCCAGCCGCTTCTGCAGAAACCAGATACCCCGCCCCAGCGTGCCGTCGGGGGGCATGTGAAGATGGGGCCAACCTTTTCTGCGGTACCAGGTCGAGCGGGCGTAATACATGTCGCCGAACTCGCCGCGGTCGGCGTAGGCTTTCACGAGCTGGGCTTCAGGGCGGAACCGCAAGGCCTGTTCTACCATAAGCAGTTTGCCCGTCTTCTTCGCCGCGTCGGCCATTTTTTTCGCATCGACCGGGGAGATGGCCATGGGTTTTTCGATGAGGACATGCTTGCCTTTGCTCAAGGCGTCGATGGTCAGTGGGGCATGGAGCGCGTTCGGCACGGCAATGGACACCGCATCCAATTCGTCCATGGAGAACATGCGCTTGGCGCTCGTGAACACATGCTTGGCGCCGTACTGGTCCGCGAACTGCTGTGCTTCCGCCTTGTTCAGGTCGCAGATGGCGTGGATTTCGACCCCCGGCACCTCGCTGAACCCGTCCATGTGATACCGTCCGAACCCCGTGCCCACAACGCCAACCCGCAAGGGCTTCGCTGCCATGACTGCCCTACTCCTCTTTTTTGGATTCCGTGCGCCGGGAATTAAGACGCCACGCCCCCGGAATCGTCCTGTATTCGGGCCTGATCAGGCCCAGGTAATCAATGCCGTTTCATGTTTATCGGCCAAGTCAGGATGACTGGGCATCACACGTACCGTGAAGCCCTGCTGGCCGGTTTTGTCGCAATAGATGGAGCCTTTGAAGCGGTAGACGCCGTCGCTCGCCGTTTCATCCAGCAGCATGGGCGTGTGGCGGGCGTCGTGGATCCGGCCGTAACTGTCCACGGTGCCGTAATACGCTTCGACGATGACGTCGCTGCTGGTGAGCTGATCGAGATGCAGTCCGACGCTGACTTCGAGGTTCGAGCCATACGGCAGATCGTCGAGCGGGCCGCTATCGAAGTCGGTAAAGCGCACCTGCGACCAGCAGGCGCGCACCTTCATTTTCCATTCGGCGAGGGCTTTCGAGCGCGCCCGGTCGTCTTCCTTCATGAAAACGCGCCGCTGCGTTGCCGGCACATAAAAGCGGTCCGCATATTCCTGCACCATGCGGTGGGTGTTGAAGACCGGGTTGATGGTTCGTATGGCATTCTTCATGCGCATGACCCAGCGGCGCGGCAGGTCATCGGCGCTCCGTTCATAGAACATCGGGACGATTTCCTGCTCCAGGAGTTCGTACAGCATCTCACTCTCGACGACGTCCTGTTCGTCGGGGTCGTCATACAATTCGCCGCGTCCGATACTCCAGCCGTTTTCACCCAGGCCTTCGGCTTCGCACCACCATCCGTCGGGGATGCTGATGTTGAGGCCGCCGTTGGCGGCCACCTTCATACCACTGGTGCCCGAAGCCTCGAGGGGTCGGCGTGGCGTATTGAGCCAGCAATCGACCCCCTGCACCATATAGCGCGCGACATTCATGTCGTAGTCTTCGAGGAAAACGAACTGGTTACGCACGTCATTTTCGCGCATGAAATGGATCAATGCGCGGATGAGGTCTTTGCCCTGGTTGTCGGCGGGATGTGCTTTCCCCGCAAAAATGATCTGTACGGGCCGTTCGGGGTGCGTCAGGATCCTGATGAAGCGTTCCGGGTCGCTGAGGAGCAGTTTGGCGCGCTTATACGTGGCGAAGCGGCGGGCGAACGCGATCGTGAGCACCTCGGGGTCGAGGGCTTCCGAGGCCGAAGCGACCTCGGCATTAGGCGCGCCCCGTGATTTGAGTTGAGCCGCCAGGCGGCGCCGCGCGAAGTTGACCAGGCGCTCTCGGCGCCGTTCATGGGTGCGCCAAAGCTCCGCATCGGGAACCTGATCGATATTCTGCCAGACCGCCGGGTCCGATGGATTGGAGATCCAGCCCGGGCCCAGGTAGCGGTCAAAAAGGCCCGCAAGATCCCGCGACACCCAGAATTGCTGGTGAATGCCGTTGGTGATGGAGGTGATGGGCACTTCGTCCTCAGGTACACCCGCCCAGGTGCGCGCCCACATGGCGCGCGCGGTCGAGCCGTGCAGCGCGCTGACCCCGTTGGCGAAGGCCGACAGTTTGAGCGCGAGCACGGTCATGCAGAATGGTTCGCGATGGTCGTTGGGATCCTGGCGCCCCAGTCCGAGAAACTGGTCCATACCCATGCCGACGTCCATCGCGTATCTATGGAAATAGTGCTGCATCGTCTCCGGCAGGAACATGTCATTCCCCGCCGGTACCGGCGTGTGCGTCGTGAACACGCTGGCGGCTTTCACCGATTCGATGGCGTGCTCCAGACCGAGTCCTTCGCCTTTCACGAGGTTTTTGATCCGCTGGAGAGTCATGAAGGCGGAGTGGCCTTCATTCATGTGCCACACCGTGGGGTGGATGTCCAGTTTGCGCAACATCGTGACGCCGCCCATCCCCAGCAAGATCTCCTGCCGGATCCGCATGTCCGTACTGCCGCCGTACAGACGCGCCGTGATCTCGCGGTCGTCCGGGTCGTTTGCGTCAAAGTCGCAATCCAGCAGGTACAGGGGCACGCGGCCCACATCGATCCGCCACACCCGGGCTTTCACGGGCCGTTCGGGATATTCCACATCAACGGTGAGTTGCTTGCCGGTCTCATCCCGGAGCAGCGTGACAGGCATGTTATAGAAATCGTTGACGGGGTAGCGTTCCTGTTGCCAGCCGTCCGCATTGAGGTACTGCTGCAGGTAGCCTTCCCGGTACATCAGGCCCACGCCCACCAGGGGCAGCCCCATATCACTGGCCGCCTTCAGATGGTCGCCCGCCAGCACACCCAGGCCGCCTGAATACAGCGCCAGCGATTCATGCAGGCCGAATTCGGCCGACATATACACCGCTTGGAATTCCTTTGGCGCCTGCGGGTTCTTTTCGTGCCAGTTGTTGCCCCGGAGATAGGCCTGAAACCGCGAGTATACCCGTTCCAGGTGGGCCAGGTATCCGTCGTCGCGAGTCAGTTCCTCGAAACGCTCTTGCGGTACCTCGCCCAACAGGCGGACTGGGTCTTGTTTCGCTGTGATCCAGCGGTCGCGGTCCATGCGGAAAAACAAATCGATGGCTTCAGGATCCCAGGACCACCACACGTTGTAGGCGAGATGACGCAGCCGTTCCAACACGGGTGGCAACTTCGCGACGACGGTAAATTCCTTGATTCTCGGCATAAGAGGTCACTCCACATGCTCGTTCACACGGATTGATTTGGAATAATTGGCGTGAGTGTACTTGTTTTTGCGCTGTCAGGACAAGTTATTGCCAGAACTCCCCCCGTTACTCCTGACGATCCCGGGCCTCACTCTCCATGATCCGGCGCTCTTTCCAGCCTTCCCAGGTGTACGCCGGGTCCGGGGAGGAAGAGCCCGGAAAGCAGGCCAGCTCCGCGGGCGGCCGGTACTGCGCACCGATATCAGGCGCGTCGGTGCCCCGCTGGCGCGCTTCGGTGTCATAGAGCGGTTCGAGTTTCAGACCGTGCGCATTAACCCAGTCTCCAAGTTTGATGGTCGTTTCGGGGAGCGGCCGCCGCTCTTCGGGCGCCTGGAGATATTCCTGAAACCACGCCACTGCCGGCCGCGTGAGGATATAGGGCCGATGGCAGGCCCCCGCGACGAACTGCGCTTCAATGATGCCTCTGATCCCGGCGTCCGAGAGGATCTGCCGCGCTCCAGCCAGCGCGGCACGCGTACGGCGGACCACGGCCTGCCCATCTTCCGCTACATCGATGATGGAGTCCTCGCCGCCGTTAATGAACAAGGTGGCCGCGTGCGGCGCGAACAAAGCGTTCAGTTCGTCAAAGCTCATGGCGCAGGCAATTGCTTCGTACGGCATTTTGCTGCAATCTTTCCCCTCGATCGCCCCCTGGGCCGTCATGCTCCAGCCGCTGACCACCGCCGCGCGCACGCGCTCATCGATGACGGCCACCAGACTCGACGTAGCGCCTCCCATGGAATTGCCCATGACGCCCAGCCGTGCCCCGTCAATGTCCGGCCGCGTCTCCAGGTAGTCCAGCCCGCGGACCAGGTCCCAGACGATCTTGCCCAGCACCATGCGGCCGAGTTTTTCACGGGTAAAGGCCCTTCGGGCGGCGCTGTCTTTCCCAAATTCATACATATCGTGGGCGCGCGTGCCCATTTTGCCGTCTTTATGGCGTTCCTCTTCACCGATAGTGTCGGGGATGAGGCAGGCAAAGCCCATGCTGGCGTAGAGCTGGCCTGCATATTGGTAGTAGATGCCGGATTTCGAGCCGCCGTGGCCGCAGGCCAGGACGAAGCCCGGGACGGGCGCACCCGTTGGCGCCGGCATGTACAGATGGGCGCTTACCCGGGAGTCCGCCTCGCTTTGATAGGTTACGCATTCGATGCGGTACCCTTCGCCGTCAATCGTGCGGTGGGTCTGGGCATCCAGGGCCACGCGTTCCGCAGGAAACGTCAGGATATCGCGCAGATCCTGGCGCAATTGAGCCGCCTGGGCGGCCCAACCGGTATCCAAACCAGCCGGTAGAGGTCCCTGAGACGTCGGTACTGCCTCGCCCAATGCCGCCAAACCCAGCAGAATCGGCCAAATTATCCCCATCATGAAGAAATCCTCCCCGCGTCAGAGCATACACTTCCGGACGACGCGATGTCATGCGCCTCGCCAAGGGTCAGGCGATTCCAGACGATTGGCGAACTTGCGCGATCGGATGGGGTCTTAAAGAGTACCCCCGCTTGCGGGGCAACTTTTGGACGCCGAATGTGATCCATCGTTGTAGGGTACGGCGCGCAGACACGCTCAGCGCCACGCTGCGAGATATGCGGCTCAGCGCCGCCACTTCACTGGAGGATGTGGACCATGCGGAACCATGCCGGCCTTGTTGTGACGCTCTTCGCTTTGCTCGTACTTGTTGTACTGACTGCCTCGCCGAGCCGGGGGGATGCCGCGGCGCCGGCCTGTCTCGAGCGCGAATCGCTTGAAGTGGCGCGGACCGCGTCGGGGCTCGAGGTCCGGGCGAACGTTAATCATGCGGGTTCGTCGCGGACCAGCGCCAGCCTCGGGGTCGAGATCACGGACCTCGAAGGCGACTCGGTGGCCAGGATATCGGACCAGGTCGCCCTGGAACCCGGCCCGAACCGGGTTGCCCTGGCGTTGCCGGCCGCCATCAACGAGGCCCGGCTGCCCCTGTACATGCTTCACTACGTGTTCGACGGTCCCAACGGGCGGGAAACCGGGGCCCGGCAGCTCGTGGACGCCCTGGCGCAGCTCGAGACGCGCGTCGTGGCCTATAGCAACCTGCTTTCCGGCAGCAAAGCCACCGTGCGCGTGGTCGCCCTCAATCACGCGACCCGAGAACCCATCGCGGGCGCTTCGGTGGCCCTGTTTCTGACGGTGGGCGAGGATGCGGAACGGTTGCTCCATGCCGGCCAGACCGCGCAGGACGGCACGCTCGAGGCCCTTTTCACTGTGCCGGACGACGTGGACGGTACGGGTAAACTGCGCATCACGGTGGCATCGGAAGGGTTCGGACAGGACGAGGTGACCCAGCCGGTCACCGTCAAGCGCGCCTCCAAAATTCTCCTCACCACGGATAAACCCCTCTACCAGCCTGCGCAGACCATCCAGATGCGCGCGCTGTGCCTCAGCACGGCCAGCCTGCAGCCTGAGGCCGAAAAAGAGGCCGTCTTCGAGGTGATGGATTCGAAAGGCAACAAGGTTTTCAAGAAGAAACTGACCACGGACGCATTCGGCATCGCCGCCGCGGATTTTCAGCTCGCGACCGAGGTCAATCTCGGAGAATACATCGTCCGGGCCATCCTCGGCACGACCCAGTCCGAAAAACAGGTGCGGGTCGAGCGCTATGTGCTGCCCAAGTACAAGATCGAGCTGTCGGCCGACAGGGAGTTCTATCTTCCGGGCGAAACGCTCAAGGGCGAGGTTCAGGCCGATTATTTCTTCGGCAAGCCCGTGGCCGGCGGAAAAGTCGCCATTACCGCGTCGAAATTCGAGGTGGAATTCGAGGATTTCGCCACGCTGGACGGCGCCTTGGACGACACGGGCCACTGGTCGTTTGAGCTTCCCCTGCCGGACTACTTCGCGGGGACGCCGCTCGAACAGGGCCAGGCGTCGGTCCGTCTTCAGGCCGCCGTGATCGACACCGCCGACCATCGCGAAGAAAAAGTGATCATGACGCCGGTGGCTGCCGCGCCGCTTATGATCCATGTGGTACCCGAGAGCGGCAAACTGGCGCCCAAGCTCGAAAACCGGCTCCACGTGCTGGTGGCCTACCCGGACGGCAGCCCCGTCAAAGGGGCAACGGTCGTGACGGACCTGGACGAGAATAAAAAATATACCACCGACGAGCTGGGAATTGTGACGGTCGCCTACACCCCGGACGCCTCGGCGGGTTTCGGGCTGGCCGTGAAGGCCCGCGATGCGCAGGGGCGCAGCGTCGAACAGCAGGTGAACCTCGAAAGCAAGGCCGGCCCGGAACAGATCATTCTCCGGACCGACAAGACCCTCTATAACGTGGGCGAAACCCTCCGCGCGGAAGTCTACGCCACCAAGCCCGCGGGCACGGTCTATTTTGACCTGGTGCGCGAAGGCCAGACCGTTATGACGCAGGCGGCCGAACTGGCCTCGGGCAAGACGGTGCTCGAATTCGACATCGACGCGTCGCTGTTCGGCTCGGCCGTGCTCCAGGCCTATGTGTTTACGCCCGGCACCGACATCATCCGCGACACGCGCCTACTGTACATCAACCCCGCCGACGCCCTGAACATGAACATTGCCCTCGACAAGTCCACCTACCGGCCCGGCGAACAGGCCCGGCTGCATTTCGCCATCACGGACGCCTCCGGCGCCCCCACCCCGGCGGCGCTCGGTATCGCGATCGTCGACGAGAGTGTGTTTGCCTTGCAGGAGATCCGTCCCGGCCTCGAAAAGGTCTATTTCACCCTCGAAAAAGAGATCATGCAGCCGCGCTATGAGATTCACGGCTACGAGATAAGCGATATGGTGCGGGGTCCCGTGCCCGAAGAGCCCGTACCGATGCCGAAACCCGCCGGGTGGACGCCCGGACAGCAGCGCGCGGCCGAGGTCCTGCTGGCGTCGTCGCCCGAGCCGCCCATGCCGCCCATAAAGGTCAACACCTTCATGGCCAAACGCCAGGCGGCCGACAAGGCGCTCCACGACCGCATACAGCGCGACCTCGAACGGATCCGCCGCGCCATCTCGACGTACCTCCGCAAATACCGCCGGGATGTCCCCGACGACCTGGTCCAGTTGATGCTGCGAACCCACCGCCTGCGCGACAACGAAGTCCGCGATCCCTGGGGCCAAACCTACCGCTTCGAATTTGCCGACAAGTCCCGCCGCGGCTTGCGGTTCACCATGATCTCGAGCGGGCCCGATGGAACACCCGGTACCGAGGACGATATCCGGCGCGAATCGTGGGCCGGCAAGGCCAAAATGCAGGTCATCGCGGGAAGTCTCCTCGGCGGACGCGTGGGAATGGCCCGGGGGGCGATGATGGCGGACGGCTTCGCGGGGTTCGAGATGGTCCCTCCCCCGGCCATGGCTCCGATGGCCAAGGGCGCGCGCGCCGATGCCGTAACGAGTTCCGGAGCCGCGGAACCCTCTGCGCCCCGGCTGCGCGAGTATTTCCCCGAAACGCTCCTCTTCGAACCGGCGCTCATCACCGACGCGCAGGGTAACGCGGTGCTGGAGGTGGCACTCGCCGACAGCATCACCACCTGGCGTATGACGGCCATGGCGTCGTCAAAAACCGGCGCCCTCGGCAGCCAGGACAGCGGGATCCGGGTGTTTCAGGACTTCTTTGTGGATCTCGACCTGCCCGTTTCGCTGACGCAGCACGACCAGGTCTCGATCCCCGTGGTCCTCTACAACTATTTGGAACAGGCGCAGGACGTCCGGCTCAAGTTTGAAGTGGAGGCCTGGTTTAAGCTCCATGGCGACGCTGAACGCACCATCACGCTCGAGCCCGGGCAGGTCACCTCGATGTATTTCCCGATCGAAGTCGTTGAGCTGGGCAAACACCGCCTGACGGTATGGGCCTACGGTTCGCAGATGAGCGACGCGATCCGCCGCGACATCGAGGTTCAGCCCGACGGCGAGGAACAGAACGTCACCTTCAGCGACCGCCTCTCGGGCACGGTCGAGCACGCCATTGAGATCCCCGGCAACGCCGTCGAAGGCGCCAGCAAGATCCTCGTGCACATCTACCCGGGGGTCTACAGCCAGATCGTCGATGGGCTCGACAGCATGCTTCAGATGCCCTTCGGGTGTTTCGAGCAGACCACCTCGGTCACCTACCCCAACATCCTCATCGTGCAGTACATGAAAGCGACGGACCAGATTAACCCCGAGACCCAGATGAAAGCCGAGGGGTTCATCAACGCCGGGTACCAGCGCCTGCTCGCCTACGAAGTGCCGGGCGGCGGCTACTCGTGGTTCGGCGACGCTCCGGCCAATCAGATACTCACGGCGTGGGGCCTCAAAGAGTTCCACGACATGGCGCAGATCCACGAAGTGGACCCGGCGGTCATTGACCGCACCCGCGCGTGGCTCCTGTCGAAGCAGGAACCCGACGGCGCCTGGAAACCCGACGCGCAATACCTTCACGCGGAATCGTGGAGCGGGATCCAGAACAGCAACCTGCTCGTGACCGCCTACATCGCGGAGGCCATCCTCAGCACCGGCGGCAAAGGGCCTGAGCTCGACAAGGCCATCGCCTACATCCGCAGCAACTGGGAAAGCGCCGGGGAAGCCTACACCCTCGCCCTGGTGGCCAACGCCGCCGTGGCCTGGAACCCCAGAGACGCCTGGACCCTCCGCGTGCTCGAAAAACTCCACGGGCTGCGCGTCGAGGAGAAGGAAACCGTCCATTGGAAGGGCGGCACGGGCACGGTCACCTTTACGCAGGGCGACGCGGCGGACGTCGAAACCACCGCCCTCGTTTCGATCGCGTTCCTGAACGCGAACCGCTATCCCGACATCAGCACCAAGGCCCTCACGTACATCATCCAGAAGAAGGGCGCGCAGGGCCATTGGGGCTCTACCCAGGCCACCATCCTGGCGCTGCAAGCGATGATGCTGTCGCTGGGCAGCCGCACCGAAACGGTCAACGCGAATGTGACGGTCGCGTTGAACGGCGCACAGGCGGCTTCGCTGGCGGTGACCCCGGAAGACTGCGACGTCATGCGGCTGGTCGATCTGGGCGAACAGACCCGGGCCGGAAAGAACACCATTTCGCTCGATATCAAGGGCGAAGGCTCGATGCTGTATCAGGTCGTGGGCCGGTTCTACACGCCGTGGTCCGCGGCCCAGCCCGTGCAGGAACCCTTGAGCATCGCGGTGGCCTACGACAAGACCCAGCTCGCCGTCAACGACGTGGTCACGGCCCAGGTCAACGTCACCAACAATCGCCCCGGCGCCGTGCAGATGACCATCGTCGATCTGGGCATCCCGCCGGGCTTCGAGGTGCAGGCCGCTGACCTCGAAAAACTGGTCGAAAACAAGACCATCCAGAAATATGAGATGACCGGCCGCCAGATCATCGTGTACTTCGAGGGCATCGACGGCAACGGCGTCATCGAGTTCCAGTACGGGCTGCGCGCGAAGTTCCCGCTGCGCGCCCAGACCCCAAGTTCACGGGTATACGAATACTATAACCCCGAAAACGAGGGCACGGCCTCGCCGGAGGCCATCGTCGTCGAATAGGCGTCCTGGCGATTACCCCCGGGGCGGCCTCTGCCGCCGTCCCGGGGGCGGACCCTCGCCCAGGCCTCGGATAAGAGCTATCGGGCGAAATTGAGCCATACGGTCGCCATGGGCTGGCGGTATGGCGTCTGCTCCGAGATGGGCCGCAGCAGGACGGAGCAGGGATCGGGGAAGCCGTCGTGCCGGTAATCCAGGAGCAGATGGGCGTCCTCCACGATGCACGGGGAATCCGCAGGCCCCCCCACCGATGCCGGTCGCGTCACAGTTTCGGGCAGATGAATGACGTTGTTGCGCCAAGGCTCTCCGTGGAATGCCGGGTCGAGTTCATCGATCACGCTCAGCAGCCAGGGGCCATGGAACAGCGCGGCCTGGACGGGTTGCTCCGTGAGGTCTGCGGGCTGGATCAGCGAGCCGTCCCGCAGCTGCAGGCGCACGGCGTAGGTCCAGTCCACCTCGATAACGTCGCCGCTTTTCCAGGCACGTTCGAGAGTGAGGTAGCCGCCGCGCAGAGCCGCTGACTGTTCCTCGCCATTCACGCGCAGCCGGATGCCCTTCGCCCAGGACGGTTGCCGCAGGGCAATGGCGCGGGTGTCTCCGGGCGCGGCATCGACGGTGATGCGGTACACGGGCGCGCTCGGGTCGGTTGCGCCGGGCCGGGCCAGCGTCAGCGTGGTGCCGCCGCCGGACCACTGGCCTTCAAGATAGAGGTGGATCATCGTGCGCTGGCCGTCGCGGGTCACCACACAAGGCAGCACGTCGGCGAATGCGCGGTGGCCGTGCATGGTGCAGCACCACCAGGCACGCCCGGCGCCCTGCGCGGGGATATATCCGGTCTCATCGAAACGGCGATGGCCGAAATCGCCCGTCTCGAACTGCCCGGCATAGAAAATGTTCAGCAGGCAGCGTTCGGCGCGTTCCAGGTAGTCCAGGTTTCCGGTGGCCTGCCAGAGCTGGAGGCTCAGCCGCAGGAAATCGGCCTCCGAACAGCCTTCGTCGCGGTCGTATTTCATCCCGAAAAACTCCAGAACCCCGCCGTAGACGAGGTAATCGCTCGATGCGATGAGTTCGCCATAGAGTTTTTCGGCCAGGGCGAGGATCTCTGGGTCGCCGGTCGATTCGTAGAGCATGAGATAGCCGCGCAGGGTAGTCAGATACCCGTGCGTGTGCTGAACACCGCGCGGTTCCAGCAACGGCACAATCTGTCTCGCGGTATCGAGGTAACGGCTGTCGGAAGTTGCCCGCCAGAGCATGTCCAGCCCTTCGATCAGCTGCGTGAAACAGATGAAACCGCGCGCAGCCTCGCCTTCCAGCCGTTTTGCCACATCGGGCTCCGAACAGGTCTTGTAGACGCCGATGAGAAAGTCGCCGAGCTTCCTGGCGCAATCGAGGGCCTGCGCTGAGCCTGAATACTGGTAATACTCCATCAATCCCGTCAACAGGCGGCCATTTCCCCATAACAGGGCCATATTCTCGGGTTCGATGTCCGCGGCAGCAAAAGACAGGCTCGCGCTGCCGAAACGGCCGTCCGGCCGCTGATGCCGGGCAATCTCGCTCACGAGGCCTTCCAGCCGCGCAGCCTGCTCGGGATTCGGCAGCATCGAAATCGACCCCAGAAAGCGGCCGGAGATATCCCCGCTGAAATTATTGAAGCGGCGCGGGTAGTCCGGCGACAGCACCACGTCGGCCAGAATGAAGTCGTCAGTGAAATGTGGGGCGATCTCCTGGCTGCCATAACGGGCGAGCACAGCCTGGATCCGCGCGCCAAATTCGCCTGCCGGGATGAATGGGGACGGTTCCGCGGTTCCGTGGGTCGCGGACAGGCAGGCTACGCAGAGATTGATGGAGAGCGCGATCATCATAGTCGGATTCCTTCCGGTACGGGCTCAGGGTTCCAGCCGCTGCATGATACGGCAGGCCGTCTTCCCGCTCAAGATACGCCATCGCAGATACGCCATCACAGATACGCCATCACAGATACGCCATCACCAGATGCGCCATCACCAGATGCGCCATCACCAGATGCGCCATCACCGGGCACCGCAGTCCGGGCAGCCATTCGCCTCGACCGTGCCGCCGGTCAATGCGCCGGAAGGTTCAAAGCCAATGCCCGGGCGGTCTCCGCGCGGGATGGAAAGGACCTGAGGGTGCCGTGCGGAGGCTGGCGACGGCTCATTCACGTTCTAAGTGCACGCAGAGCGATTTTTCGTTTTTGCAAGAAGATTTCATTGAATGTTCGGTGTTCGAGGCAGTATTTGTGCCGCTTGTTTAGTGCATCGACTACTTCCTGGAGTTTTCTAATGCAGGGGCGGCCTCCACGCGGACGCGTAACCAGGATCTACCTTGGCAACCCCGACGCAGACGCGTAACCAGGATCTACCTCGGCAACCCCGACGCGTTCGCGTTCCGGTGTAGGGGCAGACCCCTGTGTCTGCCCATCCGGATCGCCCACGCATTGCGACGGGACGCTGTGAGCTGCAAACCAGACCCTAAAATCCAACCTGCAAAACTCCACCCCCAAATCGGCTATCGCCGATTCACCCCCGCCCGCGGGGGACAGGTGCGCCGCACATAAGTCTCTGGTCTTCGGGTTCTTGTGTCCCCCGCTGGCGGGGGTGGACACGCGCCCCGCGTGGCCGGGGGTGGATTGTGCGGGCAGACACAGCGGTCTGCCCCTACGCGCTACGAAAATCAGTCCACGCGCGGCCGCCCAGCCGGATAGCCCGCGTATTGCGGCGGGACGCTGTGAGCTGCAAACCAGACCCTAAAATCCAACCTGCAAAACTCCACCCCCAAATCGGCTATCGCCGATTCACCCCCGCCCGCGGGGGACAGGTGCGCCGCACATAAGTCTCTGGTCTTCGGGTTCTTGTGTCCCCCGCTGGCGGGGGTGGACACGCGCCCCGCGTGGCCGGGGGTGGATTGTGCGGGCAGACACAGCGGTCTGCCCCTACGCGCTACGAAAATCAGTCCACGCGCGGCCGCCCAGCCGGATAGCCCGCGTATTGCGGCGGGACGCTGTGAGCTGCAAACCAGACCCTAAAATCCAACCTGCAAAACTCCACCCCCAAATCGGCTATCGCCGATTCACCCCCGCCCGCGGGGGACAGGCGCCCTGGGAGCGCCGACGTCCTCGTCGGCACACGGTTCAGCCCCGCCCGCGGGGGACAGGCGCCCTGGGAGCGCCGACGTCCTCGTCGGCACACGATTCAGCCCCCCACGTGGGGGACAAGTTGCACTGCGTTTTGCTGAACGCTCGGCCCGGCTAACTCTGCTCCGTCGGCAGCGGACAAGTGCACCACACCCGGATCTCTCGAGTTGGGGTTCTTGTCTCCTCCGGTAGCGTGGCATGGACAGAGGCCTGCATCG
Organism: Candidatus Hydrogenedentales bacterium; assembly: GCA_050950105.1. GTDB lineage: Bacteria > Hydrogenedentota > Hydrogenedentia > Hydrogenedentales > SLHB01 > UBA2224. The sequence continues at coordinate 348,670 of JBMNGZ010000003.1, forward strand.
CATGGCCTCGGGCTCTGCCTCTCATGTCCCCCGAAAAAGAGGATGGCTCAAAAAGCAAACCAAGCGTCGCCCGTGCCGGTTCGCGTTCTCATGTCCCCCAAAGAAGAGGACGGATCAAAAACCAAGCGCCACGTGTGCCGGTTCGCGTTCTTGTGTCCCCCGCGGGCGGAGCAAAGATGTATGCCTCGCCGCCACCACCGGGGCCGGATCTTGTGTCCCCCGCGGGCGGAGCAAAGATGTATGCCTCGCCGCCACCACCGGGGCCGGATCTTGTGTCCCCCGCGGGCGGGGGTGGCCGCGAAGCGGCCGGGGGTGGATTGTGCAGGCAGACACAGGGGCCTGGCCATCCGGATAGCCCCCGTGGCTGCGTTGAAGAAGGGCAGACACAGGGGTCTGCCCCTACGCGCTGCGCATCCCAGATATACCGTGGCAACCCCCGCACGCGCTGCGGAAATCAGTCCCCGCGGCTTCGTTCCGGATTACGCGGGCAACGCCCGTGCGGTCGCCCATCCGGATTACGCGAACAATCCCCCCGCGCTGCGGAAGCCTGGCTGGAGCAGAGCCTGCGCGCGCGGTAGATGCGGGCGGCAGATGCTTCGTGACACGAGGCGCGCCGCGTGGTATCCTTAGTAACTGACCCTTTAGTTAGTAACAAGGAGCGGGTTATGGCGAAGTGGCGGCGGCGCCCGGAAGAACGGCCCCGGCAGATCCTCGGCGCGGCCTTGGACGCCTTTTCGTCCAAAGGATTTGCTCGCGCGACGATGGATGAGATTGCCGAGGCGGCGGGCATCACGAAAGGCACGATCTACCTGTATTTTCGGAGCAAAAAAGACCTTTTGCTTGCGGTGATCCGTGCGGAGCTGGAAGATTTCATGGGTTTACTGCCCTCCCTGGCGGGGGCTGCGCCTGGAGATCTCGAAGCGCATGCCCGCCAGCTGGGCCGCACCTTTCTCGACGCCTTGATGGCCCCGGCGGCGGCCAAAACCGTCCAGGTCATTCTGTCGGAAATGCGCCATTTACCCGAATTAAAACGCCTTTATCTGGAGGAAGCGCTTCCGCGGGCCAACGCTCAGATGGCCGAGTTTCTTTCGGCCCAGATGGACCGCGGGACCCTGCGCACACTGGATCCGTCTATCGCGACGCGCTGCCTGTTCGGGATGTTTTTCATCTTCGTGCTCACCCAGGAGCTGTTCGGGGCGAGCCGGGTGACGCCTATGGCGCCGGAGCAGGTGGCGGACACGGTTCTCGACATTTTCCTCCATGGAATACTCACGAAAGGCCCGGTCTCATGAAACGCGTGGTGCTCGCCCTGTTGTTTTTGGTGGCCGGCTGCTGGAATGGCAACGACGGCGTGCTGCGCGTCGCGGGCCTTCTGGAAGGGATTGATGTAAGGGCCGGCACGCTGGTGGGCGGCCGGGTTTCCCGGGTCCACGTCGTAGAGGGGAGCCGCGTCTCGGCGGGGGATCTGCTGGTGGAGCTGGATCCGAAAGATACAGCGCCGATGGTGGCGGCGGCCGAGGCTCGATTGCGTCAGACAGCAGCCATCTTGGCGAAATTGGAGGCCGGGGCGCGGCCGGAACAGCTCGCGCAGGCGGAGGCCGCGGCTGAGCAGGCCCGCCAGCAATACAGCATGGCGCTGGACGGGGCCCGATCGCAGGAGATCGACGCGGCCCGGGCCGCGGCCGAGGCCGCGCGCGCACAACGCGACGATGCCCAGCAGGCGTTTGAGCGGGCGCGGCGCTTGTTCGAAACCGGCGCGGCATCGGAGATGGCCTTTGACCACGCGAAAAATGCCTTAAGCGGCGCCCAGGCCAACTATACCGCCGCCCTGGAAAAGCTCGATCTCGTCGCGGAAGGGGCGCGCGTGGAGGAAGTGGCCATGGCCAAGGCCGCGTTCGACCAGGCCCGGGCTCTGCTGGATGAATTGCGGAACGGCGCACGCGTGGAGGATATCGAAGCCGCTCGCGCGGCGCGGGATGCGGCGAAGGCTGATTTGGAACTCGCCCAGAGCCGTCTCGAAGAGATGCGGGTTCTGGCGCCGATGGCGGGCCTGGTCGAAACCATCGACATTGAGCCGGGCGACCTGGTGCCGCCGGGCCCGGTCGTGCGTCTCATCGACCCCGACACGCTCGAAGTGGTGGTTTACATTAGCGCCCCGCTGTTGTCGCGGATCCGCATGGGACAACGCATTCCGTTGCTGCCTGATGGCGGGGGCGCCGCGTACGAGGGAGAGGTGATCTTCATCGCGAATGAAGGGGAGTTCATGCCGCGCAACCTGCAGACGGAAGAGTCTCGCGCGCGCCAGGTCTTTGGCATCCGGTTGCGCGTCCCGTCCTATGACGGAGCGCTGAAGGCGGGGATGACCGTTACAGCCCAGATCCCGCTCAACGGCGCAGCGCTGCCATGACCCCGGCCATTCGCACCGAAAACCTGACCCGGCGCTTCGGCAATTTCACTGCCGTGGACGGCGTGAACCTCGAGATCGAAGAGGGCGACATCTTTGGTTTTCTCGGGCCGAACGGCTCAGGGAAGTCGACGGTGATCCGCATGCTCTGCGGCTTGCTGCTGCCAACGGGCGGCAGCGCGCAGGTGCTGGGGCATGACGTCGTTCGCGACAGTGAGAAGGTGAAACACAGCATCGGGTACATGTCGCAGCAATTCAGCCTGTATCCGGATCTGACCGTGATGGAAAACCTGACGTTTTACGCGCGGATCTACGGAATTCCCCGCCGCCACCGCCGGGCGCGCATTGAAGAGGTGATCGCCGGCGCGGGCATCCAGGATTACCGCAAACGCCTGGCGGGCCAGCTCTCGGGCGGCTGGAAACAGCGCCTGGCCCTCGCTTGCGCGCTGGTGCACCGTCCCCGGCTCATGTTCCTCGATGAACCCACGGCGGGCATCGATCCGGTGGCCCGGCGTGAACTCTGGAACCTCCTTTTCGACCTCTCCGGGCAGGGCGTGACCTTTTTTGTCACCACGCATTACATGGATGAGGCGGAGCGGTGCAGCCACGTGGGATACATCTATTATTCGAAGCTCATTGTCCGCGGTACGCCGAACGAACTGAAGCAGCTCGAGGAGATCTCCCCGCCCGGCACGGCCCGGCTGGAGATCCGGTGTTCCCGGCTGCCGTCGGCCATGCGAATCCTGGCGGAAAAACCTTACGTACGCGATGTGACCATTTTCGCGGACTCGCTCCACGTGCTTGCGGAACAAGGCAATGAAACCCGGATCGCCGCCGACCTCGAATCCGCCGGATATCCGCAGCCGCACGTGATCTCCATTCCGCCGACGCTCGAGGACGTGTTCGTGACCCTCACCCAGCGCAGGAAGGCTATCTGACATGTTTAAAGGGCTCACCTCCATCATGTACAAGGAGACGTTCCATATCCTGCGCGATTTTCGCACGCTGTTTCTGATGCTGCTCCTGCCGGTGATGGATCTGACCATTTTCGGCTACGCGATCGACCTCGAAGTGCGCAACATCGCCACCGTGGTCTACAACCTCGATGGCCGCCAGCAAAGCCGGGAATTGCTCGACCTGTTCGTCAATTCCGGTTATTTCACGTTTAGGAGCGTGGTGCTGAGCGAGGCGGAACTCGAACGGGCCATCGTGCGCGGCGACGCCAAGGTCGGCCTGAAGATCCCGCCCGACTACAGTGATCGCCTCTTGCGCGGGGAGAGCGCCCAGATTCAGGTGCTCCTCGATGGCAGCGATTCCACCGTGGCCATGCAGGCGCTGCAGGTCATCAATGCCATCGCCCTGCGCAAATCCATCGACATCATTTCGCAAAGCGCGAACATGCCCGGCGCCTTTCCCATCGACGCGCGACCCCGGGTGTTGTTCAATCCCGACATGAAGACTCCGTACTTCATGGTGCCGGGGCTGGTGGGCATGATCATGCAGTCGGTAACCATGCTCCTGACGGCGTTCGCCGTGGTGCGCGAAAAGGAGACGGGCACGCTGGAGCAACTCATGGTGACACCGGTGTCGCGCCTGGGCCTCATGCTCGGCAAGCTGCTCCCGTTCGGCGTAGTCGGGTTTATCGAGATGGTTTTCGCGCTGGTTCTGATGCGCGTGCTGTTTCGCGTGCCCATCGCCGGAAACGTGGTTCTGCTGGGGATGTTCGGGATGATCTTCGTGTTTGCGACCCTGGGCATGGGCCTGCTCATCTCGACCATGTCGGAGAACCACATGCAGGCCGTGCAGCTGGCCCTCCTGGTGATGCTGCCTTCCATTCTGATGTCGGGGTTCATGTTCCCCATCGAATCCATGCCCAAACCCCTGCATGCGGTCGCGTATGCAATCCCCGCAACCTACTGGATCCGGATTCTCCGCGGGATCAGCCTGCGAGCGGCGGGCTTCGCCGATTTATGGGATCAGGGCCTGTGGATGCTGGTGATTGGGGTGGTTGTGTTGGCTGTGGCTGTTTCCCGGTTCCGAAAAACGCTGGCCTGAGGCCCGTGTTTCGCCTGCAGCACCGAGAACGCGCCGACCCCCCGCCGCCAGGCGCCGGCACTCTGGCGCATGAGCGTGGAAAGACTGCTCGCGATTTTCGCTCGAGGCCGGGGCGCCGCTATTTCGGCGCGCCAACTTCCTCGTGCTCTTCGCTCGCATCCGGCTCCACTTCACCGAATTCGAGTTCGGCGGTCTGCGGCAGCGCCTCGGGCACGATGACCTCGCATTTGTCGCCGTCGCAGAACAGGTCCTGCGCCTCATCGGTGTACATGTTGGCGAAGTCGAGGGGCCTCAGGCGCGACATCGCATGCTCGTACATCTCCTTCGAGATCTCCTGGTAGGGCGCCTGTGCATACTGGTGGTCACTCAGCGGCAAGAAGCTGATGGATTTCAAGCGCGTCTCGTACAATTCCAGGATTTTAGGGATATCCTGCGCCTCTTCTTGCCGGAACGTGATCGTGGCACTGACCTGGTTGTCTGCCCAGTAGTACTGCATCTGGGCGACGTTTTCGACCTGTTCCCAGACCGAGACGTCGTTTTTTGAGCGGTCGAAGTTGTCGGTTCGCGCCGGGAAGTACACCACCCAGGTGTTGTCGCCGTAAACCGATTCCTCGATGCGATAGCCGGCGTTGCGCAACGGTTCGACCAGTTTGCTGGTCTTGTCGATCCGCATCGCTCGCAGATAGTACTCGGAATGCGCGTAGTGGATGCCCGGCGTGACGCCCGGGAGCAGCGACACCGTGCCACTGGGTTTGATGCTGGTCTTTTTGATGCTCTCCGGCACGCACAACCACTGCGCGTAGATGCGGTCCAGGTTGCAGACGTATTTGTAACCTTCGTCGCACCAATTGAAATGTGTGCGGCGCCCGTGCCGCTCGAAGGATTCGATGATGCCGGATTGCGACAGGCCAATGCGGCGGTTGCGCAGCATGATCGCGTTGGTGCGTTCGTTGTGCGTCGGCACCAGCGTGACTGTCTTGGCATACAGGTACGCAAATTTCAGGGTGCGCTTGTATTCTTCCAGCGTCTCATGCCGCGAGGGAAAGGTCTCCACCAGATTGCAGATTTCGTACGACTCGAGGCTCTGCTCGGCGCAGGGATTCGTTCCCGCTACCTTGGCGTCCTGCCAGGTTTCGCCGTCTTTCATGCGGCCGTAGGCCTGTGCGTTGCGCAACCAGAAATAGCCGGGTTCGCCGTTTTTCGCGGTCTGCTGGCCCAGCGCTTCGTAATCCATCCCCAGTTCCGCGGAGATGCTGTTGTTCGAGGCCCAGCGCCAGTTCCGCAGTTCCTCGGGGAACAGCTCGGGGTCTTTGAGCTTGAGGTACGCTTCGTCGCAGGGATCGCCCAGGGCCAGTTCCGCCGTCCGGCGCACGCCACCCGACACCACGCATTTCCCGATCACGTTCATCAGGTCGGTGATATCGGTCGACGTGATGCGCTCGCCGATGCGCCGCGACAACACCGTGTCCGCGTTCTCTACCCCTTCCATCAGTGGTCCGGGGCCGGGCGCAATACCGCCGAAGGTCCGGATCGGGGACCCCTGCGGGCGCACCTGCGAATAGTCGACCCGCGCAGGGCGCTTGCAGGTGCCCGCATACGAATTCAGGACGATGCGGACCAGCTCCACCCATCCTTCTTTGCTGTCTTTGACCACGTGGGTGTAGTCCGGATCCACCTCCGGCTGCTGCACCATCAATTTGCCCGCGCCCTTGGTGTCGAAGGCCACGCCGGTGCCCAGCATCGACAGGTCCATCAGAAAGCAAAACGGTTCCGAGAACTCGAAATCGATCTCTTCCGTCGACACAAACGCGCAGTTGTTCAGCGCCGCAGACCCGCGCTGGTAGATGTAGTCCGTGCCCATCATCCAGAGGCCGCGCCCGGGGGGAAGGAATTTGAAATCCCACATCAACCGGAACATTTCCTGGGCGGAGCGCTGGGCCTTCTGCTTATCCCAGGGCAATTTGAGATTCCGGCAATGGGTCAGTTGAATGGTGTAGCAGCCTTCCACGACCCGCCGGCACGTTTCCCAATAGTCCTCCGTACGCTCCGGTTCGCCGGGCACAGGACGGGCGTAGGTGCGCTTGTAGGTCACGTAGCCGAGCGGCCCCCAATCCGGCTGCCGTCCCGTGTACTGCGCCAGAAATTGCGGGTCCAGTTCAAGCCGCTCTTTCACGTCAAATAGCATGTCCCCAGATTCCTCTTTCGTATTAGACCTTTCGATGGGGAGTCTTGACCCAGGGAAGGCCGTCCGCCATCTCGACTGTATAATCCCCAAAGATGTTCGGATACCGTTCGCTGACCAGCTCATAGACTTTTCCAAACACCAGGCGCAATTCTTCCTCCGCGTCCGGCGCTGTGCGAATTTCGATCACGTGGCGCAGGGTGCGGAAATTGCACGACCAGCCCACGCTAGTCGCCAGGCCCAACGGCGCGACGCGCCGGAAGGCGGAGGTGAGCTGTTTTTTGATCGCGAATGTCCCTTCCTGGTCGATCGCGAACGTATCGGCCAGTTCGCGCTGCACCTGCTCCAGCTGCTCCAGGGTCCGGCAGAAGATCTCCAGACCTTGCTCGCTCTCGCGAATCTGCAAGGGCACATACGCCGACAGGCGGCCCAGACGGACGTAGCGCAGCGACTCCTGGGAGATCGCCGTGCCCGCGCGGTGCCGTACCAGCTCATGCGTGAACACGCGGCTGACATCGGCAAACACGAAATTCAGCGTCGCATGTTCCAGCACGCTGCCGTGGCCGACCTCGAGGATGTGGCCGAGATACACGTCGTTGCCTTTGCGTACCCGCGTGACATTCGGATTCAGCCCCGGCTCGAACGACCGGTAGCAGAGGCGGCCATAGGCCTCACACAACGCCTCGGCATCGCTGGGGGCATCGGTAGTCCATGCCGCTGCGCCCGCGTGCTGCAGGTAGGCCTGCAAGCCCTCCTCCACAAGCCGCGTTTCTCCAATGAGAAAGACTCTGGGTTCCACCGTTTCCATAGACTGCTGTCTCTTTCCACATTTCTACGACAAATGCAACCTGCTGACAACAAACAACTTAAAGAAAACTTCCCGCGCGACGGGGCCCACTTTTGCGGCACCCATACTTCTCTCCCCGTGGTGTTGCATTATAGGAACGGACGCGGCCATTGTCCATTGGATTTCTGAACTCGCGTGCCACCGTCTCCGTTCCAGCGAATCCGCCGCAGGCACACATCCCGTCACGGCCAGATGCGGTTCCCGCAGCAGGCGTGGCTTCCTTTCAGCCTTCGCCGGAGCCTCGGGCTGAAATCTTCCTCAAATGCCCCCTGGGTACGCCCGCGTCTCGTCCTGACGGGATCTCCGTTTGATCGGCGTCAGGATGTCCCCAAATCGCTATATGTAGTACAGTTTCGATAACAACCACCCCATATAAAGTATTTCTCCGGTGAGTGAAGTGTCCCAAGGATTGCCCCCAATGTCAAGGAGTTTTAGCGCAGTCCAAGCGCAGTCCAAGCGCAGTCCGGGGTAGATACCGGCTTGACAATGGCTTACGTAGAAACGATGATTAACATGAAATGGAAAATGAAGAGCATTTGGACGCCATGACTGAACGGAGACCCACTGCGGCCCTGGAAGACACTCCGGTTTTCCATCCGTTGTTTCTGGCCGTTTGCCCCATTTTGGGCCTGTACGCCTACAACGTGGGCAACGTGCCGTGGACGGCCCTGTTCCGGCCCTTGATTGTCGCTCTGGCATGCGCCCAATTATTGCAATGGATCCTCTGGGCGCTCCTGAGAGACAAGCACAAGGCCGGGGTCGTGGCCTCGGCACTCCTGCTCGTTCTGATGTGGGGCTGGAGCATCCTGGAGACCGGCATTGCCCTGGCATCCCGCAACCTGCAAACGGTGGAGCCGCCGGTGGCCTACGGCGTGCTGGGGATCCTGGTGTTTCTGAGCGCGTTGGTGGTCTATGCCTGGAATCGTACGGAAAAGCGGCGCGCCCTGTTCCGGGCCGGCCTCTTCCTGGTGATCGTGCTCCTCGGCGCGCTGGCGATCGCCGTACTTCTCGATCGGATTTACGGGACGGTCGCATCGACATTCATCCTCGCCTATGTGGGCCTTGTAACCGGTTGCATCGTCTATCTGGTGGCGTGGCGGCGTGATTTTCGCCCGTGGACCCGCACGGCGAACTGGTTCGGGCTCATCCTGGTCACCCTCTACGTTGCCCTGATCGTGTTTAATGTCCCGCGCAGCGATAGATTGCCTCCGGCTGCGTCGGAAATGCCCGGCCTGACCGCAGAGGTCTCCTCGGATTCCCCCGACATCTATTTCATCCTGCTCGAGGGCTATGCGCGCTGCGATGTCCTCCTTCGGCTCTACGGGCACAACGATCTCCCGGCACTTGAAGCGCTCCAGGACCTCGAGATGACGGTTGAGAGCACGGCGTTTGCCAATTATCCCTGGGAGCTTCAGTCGGCGATCTCCGTGCTCAACATGGACTACCTGGATCAATTGGTGCCGCCGGATTCTCCCGAGGATCTCGACATCGCGCAGTTTCATGAACTCTACCACCGGAACCGTTTTTTCCGGGTGCTGCGCGATGCCGGCTATGAAATTCTGGCGTATTCGCCGGGAGTCCAGGCGCTTGAGCCCGGGCCGCTGGTTGACCGCTGCCTGACGCCGCCGCGCGCCGCCTCCGAGTTTGAAGTGGTGCTGCTCCAGAACACGGCGTGCAAACGCCTGCTGGAAGTGGGCTGCTACGCTCGCGGTCGAGATACCCGTTCCTGGCAATTGGGATTTCGCCGGGCGCGGGTCAATCATGTCTTCGACACGATGGGCGATCTGGCGAAAGAACCTCATGAGCGGCCGCGCCTCGTGTTTGCGCATGTCACGGTTCCCGATCCCCCGTTCATCTTTGAACGCAAGGGCGAGCCCGCCGATCCGCGCCGCCGCAGATCGCTGGAAGAACGGTATCTGGGCCAGTTGCACTATGTCAGCACGCGGGTGGCCGATACGGTTCAAGAGATCACCGAACGCGCCACGCGGCCCTCGGTCATTCTGCTCATCTCGGCGCAGGGTCCCCGTATTCGCATCACCGAAAATTCCATTGAACCGGAGGCGCTGGCCGAACATTTCGGGGTGTTTGCCAGCACGCGCTATCCAGATCCGCCGCCGGATGCTGGGGCCCCGCCACCGAAAGGGGGCAGCCTGGTTAACGTGCTGCGCCATACCCTGAATCGGGTTCTGAACGCCGATCTCCCGCTGCTGGAGGATCGGGCCCTGCTGACGCCGATGCAGACTCCGCTGCAGTCACGTCCGGTCACCGTGCCAACGCTTGAGCATGTCGTGGTGCCCGCGCTTGAACCTCGGTGAAGCCAATGGTACTCTGCGGCGTCCGGGCAGGCGCCGGTAATACCCGGCCGCCGTCGACCAGCTGCGTACGCAAATCAGGCATATCGCAGCGGCCCGTGCACGTGATACTATGTTCGCACCTCATCCATAAACGAGAGATCGCCGGAGTTGCCGGCTGCCAGCGTTGCCGGGAAGAAGGGCTTTGCGGGAACGGAGGCAATGCAGCAGGAGTACGGTGGGTAAGGCAGCGAGAACGAACAAATCGGTCTTGGAGCGCGTGGCTCAGGAAGAACGTCAACTGCTGTTGGACGTAGCCGCCGCCCGCACCGAAGCCCAAAACATGCTCGAGACGGCCCACGCAGAGGCCCAGCAGATCCTGGACGCCAGCGAGGCGGCGCTGACTCGCGACCTTGCGGAAATGCGCCGGGCTGCTGAACAAGACGCGGCGCAGGCTCGGGCGGTGATCCGGAAAGCCGCCGAAGCGAAACGGGCCGAGCTTCAGATGCGGGCGCAGGCCCACGCACACACGGTCGTCGAAGAGGTGCTGCAGCAGATTCTTCCTGAAGGCCGGGCGGAGGCTCCATGATAGCCCGAATGGCGCGCCTCGAAATTGTGTTCATGCGGCAGCAGCTGGCCGGGATGGTGGCCTTTCTGCAGGAACAAGGCCTGATGCATCTCGAAGAAGTGCCGCTGGCCGTTGAACAGGCCCCGGGCTTCCTGCACCGCGTGCACCTGGACGAACAGCAGAAGGCCGAACTCAAAGATCTCGAAGAGATCGGCAAAGTCCTCAACGAACTCTCCCCCCTTCTTGGCCGGTACAACCAGAAAGACGGCGTGGAGAAAGCCGCGCTCGCGCTAAGCGCCGCAGCGCCGCCTGCGTGGGCCCGCCTGGCACGCGGATGGAGCCGGGAACTCCGCTCACTCACCCGGCGCCGTGTGAACCTCGAAGACAATATGGCCGTCTTCAAAGTCTACCGCGAAACGCTCCGCCTCATTGAGACCCTGCTGGGCGGAAACCAGGCCACCCTCGGCAAAAACGGCCGCGCCTTCATTCTCCGGGGCGATGCCCGCCTCCTGCGCCGCCGCCTGCTGCGCCGTTTCCAGCGCGAACTCGGACTGCAAAGCCAGTTCATGGATGCGGCCCTCGATCAGAACGCGGTGCTGGGCCTCGTGCTGTATCCGGAAGAGCGCAATGAGGCGGTGAGCCGCATCCTGCGCGACGAAGGCATTGAAATAATCGAGGCGCCCGACAAACGCCTGCACGGGCACTCCGTTCAGGAAATCACGCGCAAGACCGGAGAGGCGATGGCGGAGCAGGCGGTCCAATTGAAGGAAATCCAGAAAAAACTGGACGAATACAGTGCGGGAATTGGCACGGAACTGGCCGCGCTCCGGCTGCTGGTGGCCAACAAGATAGAACAGTTGCGCGTGACCGGCAATTTTGCCCAGAGCGAATTCGTGGCCGTCATCCAGGGCTGGGTGCCCGAGCGTGAAGCGGGCGCCCTCGAGCAGGCGCTCCAGGAGCGCTTCCCCGGCGAGGTCTGCGTGGGAAGGCTGCCGATCGAGCGCGTTGAGCGCAAACGGATTCCGGTGCTTCTGCGGAACCATCCGTTTCTTCAACCCTTCGAAGTGCTTATGGGCCTGATGAAACCGCCGTCCTACGGCACCCTGGATCCCAGCGCGCTGGTGGGCATCTTCTTCGTGCTTTTCTACGGGTACATTGTTGGCGACGTAGTGTACGGCACGCTGATCCTGGCGCTCGCGCTCGGAATTCGCCGATGCTTCGGCCACTATCCGGCGCTCCGCAGCATCAGCATAGTGTACATCTATGCGGCCCTCGCCACGATCTTCTTCGGCGTGCTTTTCGGCGAATATTGTGGCGATCTCGGCATGCGCCTGGAACCTCGCCTGAAACCCCTGTGGTTTCCGCGCCACCACGATACCGTGCGCCTGCTGCTGACCGCGGTGGCGTTTGGCGTGGTGCACGTCGTGTTGAGCCTCGCCCTGGCCATTTACAGTCACTGGTACGTGGGCGACCACACGCACGCCCTCGAAAAGCTCGGCATGCTGCTGGGATTGTCCGCGGTGGGCGTGGCGATCGCCGGCCTGTCCGGAAAGCTGCCTGTGGGCCCGGGCGTGAGCCTGGGCGTGACGGGACTTCTCCTGGGCGTAGCGTTGTTTTTATTTATCAAAACCGCTGGGGTCCTGGCGCCGATCCATGTCCTGGAGGTGGTCTCCCTCGCGAGCAACGTGATGTCCTACAGCCGGCTCATGGCGCTCGGCATCGCATCGGTGGCGATTGCCGGTGTCGCCAACAGCCTGTCGCGGGGCGCTGAAGCCCTCTGGGTGGCTATTCCGCTGTTTATTCTCATTCATTTATTCAACATCGCACTCAGCCTCTTCAGCCCGACGCTGCACTCGCTGCGTCTGAATTATGTGGAATTCCTGCCCAAGTTCTATTCGCCCGGAGGCAGAATCTATAAACCGTTCAGGAAGGAGACACTATGGTAACCGGACGCAGTTGGAGCGCGTTCGCGCTCGTGGGAGTCCTAGCGCTTCTGGCGGCCGCGGCGCCGCCGGCGGCCTTTGCTGCAGAAGCGGACGGCGCCGTTGCCAAAAAGGAAGTCACCATGCCCGAGGCGGTGCGCACGGTAGGACTGGCTCTGGGCGCCGCGATCGCGGTTGCCGGGGCGGCGCTGGCCACGGCGCGCGTGCAGGCGGCCGTCGGCGCCGGAGGCACCGGCGCCCTGGTCGAGAAACCCGACCTCTTCGTGACGATCCTGGTGCTGATCGCCATCCCGGAGACGCTTATGGTATTTGGCTTCGTGATCGCGATCCTCTTATGGCAGCTGATTGGAACGTGAGCCTTGTAGAACAACATAGCGACCCCGCCGCGGCGCTTTTCGAGACCATGAAGCGCGATGCCCGCGAGCGCTGCGAGTCGATCCGCGACGAGGCTCGAGAAGAGGCCCGGCGCATCATCAACGAGGCCCGGCGGAGCGCCGGCGCGAAGCGGGAAAAAATGCTCGAGCAGGAGCGTCGCAGCGTGGAGGCGCATCGCGAGGACAGCCGCCGACGTGCGCAGTCTGAAGCCGAACGCGCTTCCATGGCCGTGCGCGAGCAGGTCGTAGACCGCATTCTTGATGAGGTGCACGAGGCATTGTCCGCGATTGTGGAGGGGGCCGGCTTTCCGGCGCTCGTGTGCCGCCTCCTGGCGGAAGTCATGGAAGAAGCGCCCGGGGATCCCGTCGTGCTCGCCCCTCCGGCCCATACCGCCGCGTGCCGCCACTGGCTGGACGCGCACGGGCGAGCGACCGTGCCCGTCGAGGCCGATGAGCGCCTCTGGGACGGCGTTGCCGTCACGGATTCGGCCCGCTCCTTCCGCCTGACCAATACGCTCACCGGCCGCTTCGAAAAGTGCCGCCCCAACGCCCGAAAAGCAGCGCTCCAACGGCTCTTTGGAGGGCAGCCGTGAGTTATCGCGGGGAAAACGTGCGCGAGCACATCGTCTACATTGTCACCCGCGTGCGCGGCATGAAAAGCCGCCTGCTGTCTCGCGACGCCCTGGAAGAGCTGCTCGATCACAAAGAACTCGACGCGTTGATCGAAGTGTTATTGACCACCGATTACAGGGACGAGATGGCGCGGGCGCTCGCCGTGCACGAAGGCGCGGAAGCCATTGAAGAGGCCGTCTCCCGGCATCTCATGCTGACCTTTGCGCAGCTTCTGACCATTTCGGGCCACGGATACCGGCCCTGCACGGCCCTGTTCCTGGCCCGCTGGGACATCCAGACCGTCAAGCAGCTCCTCCGCCAGCGTCTGGCCCGGGAGCGCGGCATTACCACGACCGGGTTTCCGATCCCGGGCCCGTCCCTGGGGGTCGCGCTTGTCAGACATCTGGCCGAGCTGGATTCGCTGGAGGCGCTGTTGCAGGGTCTGATCTCGTGGAACCGCCCGCTTTGCGCGTGTCTCTGGAAGGTATACAGCGGCGGAGGAGCCCAGGCGCTGCTGCGCGCGATGGAAGACGCCCTGGACCGGGCCTATTTCGTGGAGAATGCCCGGCGCCTCGCGCAGGAATCCGATGAAAACGCCCAAATCCTCCGCCAGTACCTCCGCATGAGCATCGATGGCATCAACCTGCGCATTCTGCTCCACGGCAAGGCCCACCAGGACGCCCATCCAGACTGGCTTCTGCCCGAAGGCACCCTGCCGAAACGCCTCGCCGCCGCCATGATGGCCGCGGAGAACGTCGAGGAGGCCGTGGCGCTCCTGGAATCGACCCTCTACCGGGACCTGGCCGAAGGGCTGTATGTCTTCCTCCAGACGGGCCGCTATTCTCCAATGCAGCGAATGTTCGAACAACTCCTGCTGAGGGAGCTGCGTGCATTGGCGCGCACGCGCGCTATGACGCTCGCACCGCTCATGCACTACGCCTGGCTCAAATACAACGAAGTCATCAACCTCCGCCTGATCGCGCGCGGTGGACTCCGGCAACTGCCCCGTGGGCGCATTCGCGAGGAGATGCTCCATGCCTGAGGCCGTGGGTATCGCCGAGGACCATCTCGCCGGCCTGCTGGCCCTCACGGGGATCTATGTTGAAGAAGTGCGCGATGCCGCCGAAGCGCAGGATGCCCTCGCTCGACTGCTCGATAGCAGCGCACAGTGCATCATCGTGCAGGAGAGTTTTCGGGAAGCCTTTTCGCCCTGGTTTCAGGACCGGTTGCGGGCGCACCGCGGCCTGCCGCTGGTGATGTACTGCCCCGCGTTCGACCAGGAGGACGCGGAAATCGATGCGTATCTCACGTCGGTCATCCGGCCGGCGGTTGGATACGAGATTCGTCTGGAGTAGAGGCCTATGGCTCTGTCGGAACATCCCCTTGTTGGACGCCTCACGCAGATATCCGGGCCGATGGTGGCCGCAGACGGCATGCTGGGCGTGGCCATGGGCGAGATCGTCCGCGTCGGCAAAGCACAGCTCCTGGGTGAGGTGATCCGGATCGACGGCGCCACGGTCTACGCCCAGGTTTTTGAAGACACCGGCGGCCTCTACGTGGGCGAACCCGCCGAAGCGATGGGGCTTGCCCTGTCGGTCGAACTGGGCCCGGGGCTCCTCGGCGGCACCTTCGACGGCATTCAGCGGCCTCTCGAGTCGCTTCGGCAGGTATCAGGCGATTTTATCGCGCGCGGCCTGGCCTCCCAGGCCCTGGACCGCGATACGAAGTGGCATTTTGTGCCGCGCGTGACGCCCGGCACCGAAATCACGGGCGGCATGGTCCTCGGGACCGTGCAGGAAACGGCCAGCATCGAACACCGCATCCTGGTTCCGCCCGGGACTGCCGGCCGCGTGGCTCGAGTCGCACCCGAAGGCGCGTACAGGGTTGTCGAGCCCATCGTCGAACTGGACGATGGCGCCACGCTGACCCTGATGCACCGATGGCCGGTGAAACAGCCCCGACCCGTCGAGCGCACGCTCCCCCCGGATCGGCCCTTCCTTACCGGGCAGCGGGTGCTTGACTGCCTTTTTCCAATCGCCCTGGGCGGCGCCGCCATTGTCCCGGGCGGCTTCGGCACCGGCAAAACCGTGGTCGAACAGACCCTGGCCAAATTCTGCAACGCCGAGGTCATCGTCTATGTCGGCTGCGGCGAACGCGGGAACGAGATGGCCGGCGTGTTGTCGGAATTTCCGGGATTGAAGGACCCGCGTAGCGGCGAATCGCTGATGAACCGCACCGTGCTCGTAGTGAACACGTCGAACATGCCCGTGGCCGCGCGCGACGCATCCGTCTATACCGGCATCACGATCGCCGAGTATTACCGCGACCAGGGCTATGATGTGGCGGTGATGGCGGACAGCACCTCGCGCTGGGCGGAGGCCCTGCGCGAAATCTCGTCGCGCCTCGAAGAGATGCCCGGCGAAGAAGGGTATCCAACCTACCTCTCGGCCCGGATCGCCGAATTCTACGAACGCAGCGGACGCGTCGTCTGCAGCGGCAGCAGCGATGACGAACGCGTGGGCTCGTTGACCCTGGTCGGCGCGGTCTCGCCGCCAGGCGGCGACTTCTCCGAGCCGGTCACGCAGACCTCCCTGCGGGTGACGGGCGGCCTCTGGGCGCTCGACCCCACGCTGGCCTACCGCCGCCATTATCCCGCCATCAACTGGAGCCGCAGCTATTCGCTCTATTTCAACGAACTCAAGGCGTGGTTCGAGCAACATGCGCCGGCCGGATGGAACCGCCAGCGGCAGGCCGCCATGCAGCTGCTGCAACGCGACGCCGAGCTGCAGGAGGTCGTCCAGCTCGTCGGACCCGATGCGCTTCAGGACAGCGAACGCCTGGTGCTGGAAATCTCGAAAATGATCCGCGAGATCTTTCTGCAGCAAAACGCCTTTTCCGACAACGACGCCTTCTCCTCTCTCGAAAAAACCGCCGGACTCCTCGATGCGCTGCTCGCGTTTCACGACGCCTGCCGCGAAAAACTTGAGAACGGGGTCACCCTGGCCCGCATTCTCGATCTGCCCGTCCGCGAAGACCTCGCCCGCCTGCGCGACGTGCCAGGCGAGGCCTTCATGAAGCGCCGGCACGAGGTGGTCGAGGCCATGAAAACCGCCCTCGCGGAATTGACTCCGAAAGGATAAGCGCCATGCAGACCCACGAAGAGCAGCGGCACGGGGCCACGCGCCGCGACCTCATCCACCGGGAATACTGGGACATCACCCAGATCACCGGGCCGCTCGTGTTCCTGGGCAACGGAGACCGTTTTCCCACCGGCGCCATTCTCGACCTCGTGCTCGAATCCGGCGAATGCCGCCAGGGCCAGGTCCTCGAAGCCAGTTCCGAGCGCGCCGTCGTACAGGTGCTTCAGGGAACGCAGGGCATTGATGTCAAACGCAGCGCCGTCTCCCTGCGCCAGGAGGCCGCGCGTATTGTGGCGTCCAAAGACGTCATCGGCCGCCGGTTTAACGGGGTGGGCACTCCGATCGACGGGCTCCCGCCCCTGGCGGACGGAGTCCAGCTCGACATCAGCGGCGCGGCCATCAACCCCGTTTCCCGCGATAACCCCAGCGATTTCATTGAAACCGGCATCTCCACGATCGACGGCTTCAACACGCTGGTCCGGGGACAGAAATTGCCCATCTTTTTCGGGGCCGGCCTGCCGGCCAACGAACTGGCCAGCCTGATCGTGCGCCAGGCCGCAACCCGGAACGATGCCGGGGAATTTGTGGTAGTATTCGGTTCCATGGGCATCACCGAGCGCGAAGCGGCATTTTTCCTCCACGCCTTCGAAGCAGACGGGCGCGGGGCGCGCGTGGTCGCCTTCATCAACAAGGCCAGTGATCCCGCCATCGAGCGTCTGTTTACACCGCGCTGCGCGCTGACCCTTGCCGAATACCTCGCGTTCGAACACGACTTCCATGTCCTGGTGGTCCTCTCCGACATGACGAATTACTGCGAAGCGTTGCGCCAGATCGCCAGCGCCCGCGAAGAAATCCCCGGCCGGCGAGGCTATCCCGGCTACATGTACACCGACCTGGCCTCGATCTACGAACGGGCCGGGCGCATCCGTGGCAAAAAAGGTTCCGTCACCCAGATTCCTATGCTCTCCATGCCGGACGACGACATCACCCATCCCATTCCCGACCTGACCGGGTACATCACCGAGGGCCAGATCGTTTTGAGCCGCGCGCTGCACCGACGCGGCGTGTTCCCCCCCCGTCGACGTGCTGCCCAGCCTGTCCCGGCTGATGAACAACGGCATCGGCGACGGGCTGACCCGGGCCGACCACCGCGAACTGGCCAACCAGTTGTATGCGTGCTACGCCCACGGCCGCGACATTCGAAAGCTCATGTCGATCGTCGGCGAGGACGCCCTGACCGCGCTCGACCAGAAATACCTCCGTTTCGCGGAATCATTCGAGGCCCAGATGGTCGGCCAGGGCCATTCCCGCAGGTCCATCGACGAGACGCTCGCCCTGGGCTGGCAACTCCTCAACATCCTCCCGAAAGAGGAGTTGACGCGCATCAACAAAGACCTGCTCGACCGCTACTATTCGCCAATCATGGAGGATGGCGTGCCGTCGCCGTACATCTAGCCCATGAGCATGGAACAGACAGCACCCACCCGGATGAACGTACTGGCGAGACGCGCCCAGATCCGCCTCGCCTCCGACGGGGTTGTGCTCCTCAAAGGAAAGCGCGAGGCCCTGCTCAAAGAGCTGCTGGCGCGGGCCCGGGAGCTCCGGAAGCTGCGCCATGAACTGCACCGGCGCGGCCGCGCCGCCGTTGCGGCACTGGCCATAGCGCGCGCGACCAGCGGCGCCCCCGAAGTCCGGTCCGCAGCCATCGCCGGGCAACGCCGCGTCCCCATGACCGTCAAATCGGAGAAAGTCTGGGGCCTCGAACTCTACGATATCGAGCACGACCCCATCGTGCGAAGCCCCGGCGAACGCGGCACCGGCGTGCTGGCCGCCTCGTCGCAGATCCTCGACGCCGCCGAGACCGCCGAGGCCCTGCTCGAGCGCCTCGTGGCATGCGCACCCATCGAATCCAACATCCAGGTGCTGGGCGACGAAGTCCGCAAAGTCAGCCGGCGCATCAGCGCCCTCGACGAACATCTCCTGCCCCGCTTGCGCGACGATCTGCGTCGAATCAGTCGCGCACTCGAGGAGCGCGAACGCGAAGACGTGTTTCGTCTGAAGCGAATCAAACAGAAAAAAGCCGCGGCACGACGCAACGCCGCCGGAGATCCATGAACCATGTTTTTAGGCGATATCCTGTATCCTGACGTCGTGAAAACCACGCTCGAAGCCGAAAATAAATACGAAGCCATCGACGAACTCGTCGACCTGCTTGTCGAGAACCATGAAATCCCCCTTACCTTGCGCGACCACGTCGTCGACGTGGTCGTCGAACGCGAAAAATCCCTCAGCACCGGCATGGAATACGGCATTGCCCTCCCGCACGGCAGCACCGACGCCGTGGATGACATCATCGGCGCCCTGGGCATCTCGCGCCGCGGCCTCCCCTTCGACAGCCTCGACGGCAAATCCACCCACATCGTCATCCTCCTGGTCCTGCCCAAAAACAAGTTCCAGGCCCATGTCCGCACCTTTGGCGGCATTGCCCACCTCATGAGCAACGCCAGCCTCCGCCAGGCCCTCCAAAACGCGCCCAACAGCCAGACCGTCATCGAACTCATCGAAAAAGAAGAAGAACGACTCCCCCTGCACTAAACCACCCAAAACACCCCAGCCCCACCCGCGCATACGGGGGGAATCCATGGAAGGTAAAGGACTTTTGAAAAGGAACTGGGCGGGAATGTTGGCCGCGTAAGATAGCGTCTGTAAATTTGGGGTAGACAAAAGGGGCCATCGTTTGCTCCTCTCTTGGTGAGATCAAAGAAGCCAAGAAAAGGAGGGTTAAACGATGGCCAAGCAGAAGTGTGACGGGTATCTGGCTGAGATTCAAGAGCGGATGGACGGGGATGTCTTGAAGGCGATGCTGGAAGTGATGGCGCAACGGTTGATGGAGGAGGAATTGGCGCTTCACCTTCGGGCGGAGCGCCATGAGCGCACGCAAGAGCGTCGGGGACACCGCAATGGCTACAAGGGGCGCCGCCTGAAGACTCGCCTGGGTGAGTTGGCGTTGCAAGTGCCTCAGGCGCGCGGGGTTGAGCCGTATTCGCCGATGCTGTTCGCGAAGTGGCAGCGCAGCGAGCGGGCGCTGTTGGTGGCCTGCGCGGAGATGTATTTCATGGGGGTTTCGACCCGCAAGGTGAAACGGATACTGGAGAAGATGGGCGGCTTTGAGCTGTCGGCCTCGACGGTGTCGTGCATCGCCGCCGAGTTGGACGAGAAGCTCACGGAATTTCGTCAGCGACGTCTGGATGCGTACACGTGGCCCTACCTGATGGTGGATGCAACCTACGTGAAAGTGCGCAAGAGGGGCCGGGTGGTGGACCAGGCCGTGCTGGTGGTGGCGGGGGTGAACAACGATGGCCAGCGTGAAATCCTCACCTGGCGCCTGGCGGATGTGGAGTCCGAAGACACCTGGAGCGAGGTATTCCGCGAACTCAAGCAGCGGGGCGCCAGCGAAGTACAGTGGCTCATCTCGGACGGTCACGCCGGGATCCGGGCTGCGTTGCGCACGCAGTTCACAGGAGTGGCCTGGCAACGCTGCTGGACTCATTTTATGCGCAATGCGATGGCGAAAGTGGGCCATAAGCACAAGGAGGCCTTCGCCAAAGAGCTTAAAGCAGCGCGCAAATTCGACGACGTGAAGATCTGCCTGATGGAGGCCGAGTGTGTTGCCCAACGCTGGGAGAAAAACTATCCCCGCGCAGCCCAACAGATCCGCGAGCAGTTCGAAGAGACCCTGGCCGTCCACGACCTGCCCCCGGAAC
The DNA here is from genome assembly GCA_050950105.1 of Candidatus Hydrogenedentales bacterium. GTDB lineage: Bacteria > Hydrogenedentota > Hydrogenedentia > Hydrogenedentales > SLHB01 > UBA2224. Next base: position 368,850 of record JBMNGZ010000003.1, read on the forward strand.
ACCGCCGGCGCGTCTACACGACCAACATCATGGAGCGGCTTATGCGGGAGGTCAAGCGCAGAACACGCGTCGTGGGCATCTTCCCCAATGAGGCCTCCTGCGACCGCCTGGTCGGCGCACACCTGCTTGAGCGCGACGAGGCGTGGCACTGCGAACGCATGCGTTACCTGGTGATGGAGCATCTCAAGGAACCGCTACCCAAGACCAAGACCGCAAAGAGGAGCGCGGCGTAACTGTACTAGTGTTGCTCACCCCCTTCCCCGGGGAAGGGGGTGAACAGACCCGGAGAACAACAAAAGGAAACCAGCTGCTTCGAGAGCACCAAGGCACTTTTACAGAAACTTCTTGACGCGGGCGGAATGTTGCCGATCGAGCGGAACTCGGGCCTTTTCGAACAGGAACGTGGCCGGTCATGAGTCCTCATTCTTGGCAATGAGATCCGCTCTGTAGGAGGGCCAAAACCAGCCACCCGGGAAGTAATGTCGAGCAAAAAGAAAAAGGACCTACGCCACGATTGGCGTAAGTCCTTTGTTTTCATGGTACCGGGGGACGGGTTTGAACCGTCGACCTCTGGATCCACAATCCAGCGCTCTGACCAGCTGAGCTACCCCGGCAAAGTCGTTGTTGCCGGCCCGGGCCTGATGCGTCTGCAATGAGCCGCAGCGGCCCGTGCGGAAGCGCAGTATAGTCAACGCCGTCGTTGAGAGTCAACAGTTTGACCTGTTTTCATAGCGGATCTCCGTAATAACGCCGCGCTTCGATGCGTTCGATGCCGTGAGTTTTCCGCGGGTGCACCGCCGCGCCGACCACGCCGTAGTCGAGCACGTGGGGCTGACGTGTTTTCCACGGATGTACAGTTGCGCCGGGCTTTGCACGCGACCGTGCGGGAAGTGTAAATGATGGCCTGAATCGTTGCTTCGACTGGAAAATATCCACGGGGACGTTGGTTTGTTCACGAAAAAAGTGTGACCGCGGCGTTGTCTGTTCAGCGGGTGCCGGCGTGGGGGCCTGGGGCCCCGTGTGCGACCATCTGAGACCTGGTTTGTACTTGGAAGCGTGGAACGGCTATCCTCGCGAGGGTTTGAAGTGCAGAGGGATCGCTCATGAAATACCGACTTGTCGTCGTTGGTCTTCTGGCGCTGGCGCTTGCGGCGTCGATTGCGTCTGCCCAGCAAGACATCCGGCTCATGCTGCCGAAAACGGTCTATGCCGTGCCGGGCATCGAATGTAATCTCTATTTTGACAACACGGTTCTGGTTCTCAATGCGGCAAATTTTGCCTTCGATATCGACTGCGCTCGGGGCAGGCAGTTTGCGGATTGCTGGCGCTTCGTTCCCACGGCGGAGGAAGTGGGCGATTACGGTCTCACGCTGACCGTGCGCAACGCCGATCACGCCGTGGTGGCCGAGGGGACGACGGTGCTTCGGGTGGCGCCGGCCAACGCGGGTGCGGGCCGGAAGGTCTCGCTGCTGCTCATTGGAGACAGTCTCACCAATGCCTCGGTCTATTCGCAGCATCTGTTGGATTTGTGCGCGGGCGAGGGCAATCCCTCCCTGACCCTCGTTGGGTCGCACGGGCGAGGCGAGCCGCTTGGCCCCAACCGCCATGAAGGGTACGGCGGGTGGACCGCGAAGCGCTTCGCGACGCTGTGGACGGGGATCGCGCGCACGGGCGATGCCGCAAAACGCGGCAGCCCGTTCCTTTACGAGACGGATGACGGCCAGCGCGTGCTTGATTTTCAACGGTACTGCAACGACGTCCATGGCGGGCAGCTTCCCGACGCCGTCACCATTTTTCTGGGATGTAATGACACCTTCAGCGCCATCGACGACAGCATCGATGGGGTGATCGATGACATGTTCGCCCACATGGACGCGCTGATTGCCATGATTCGTGCAGTTTCGTCCGAATTGCCCATCGGGTTGATCCAGCCGGTGCCGCCGACGGTTTCGCAGGACGCGTTCGGCGCGAACTATGCCTCCGGGCAGACGCGCTGGCAGTACCGCCGCAACCAGCACCGTGTTGTCGAACGCATGGAAGCGCATTACGCTGACCAGCCCCGGATCTGGCTCGTACCCGCGTACGTCAACCTGGATTGCGCCCACAATTTCCCCATGGCATCGCAGCCGGTCAATGCGCGAAACGAGGCCGCCATTGTGCGCCAATATGACAGTGTGCATCCCGCCGAGAGCGGATACCGCCAGATCGGCGACAGCGTTTACTGCTGGCTGAAAACCCTGCTCGCGCAAGACGCGCAAGCTCTGGAGACTGCCCCATGAATCGTTTTGTTGTCCGCATTGTATTGATGACCGTTTTTGCCGCCTTGGGCCTTGGGGCGCATGCCGCGGAAGCCCCGTCTGACGAGGTGCCCCGCGTGTCCTATGAGCTGCAACTCGATACGCTTCGCTCCGGGTACGACGCAGAAACCTGCTGGGTTCATGCCCGTGCAGGCATCATTCCTGCCGATTCGCCGATTGCCGTGCTCACCATGCAGAAGCTGCTCCTGAGCGGTTCGGACATCTTCTACGCCCTGAATGAGATGCGTTCCGATGACCTCGGCGGCACGTGGACGGATCCGGTCGAGCACGACACCCTGGGTCGACGTGCTATTGAGGACGGTGCGGTGGAGGTCGTGTGCGATTTCACGCCGAAATGGCATGCCGCAACGGGGAAACTTCTGGGCACGGGCCATTCCGCGCAATACCGCGACAACAAGCTCGTGAGCGTGCGGGCACGGTGCACGGCCTATTCGGTCTATGACCCCGAGAACCGCTCCTGGGCTCCCTGGCAATGCATGGAGATGCCCGAGGACGCCCGTTTTTATAATGCGGGCGCCGGTTGCACCCAGCGCGTGGATCTGCCCAATGGCGACATCCTCCTGCCGATCTATTTCAAAGCGAAGGAGGAGAAACAATATGCCGTGACGGTTGTCCGCTGCCGGTTTGACGGTCAGACCCTGACCTACATCGAACACGGAGACGAATTCACCGTTGCGGTGCAGCGGGGCTTCGCGGAGCCCTCCCTGGCCCTGTGCAACGGGCGTTATTTTCTCACGCTGCGCAACGACGAGGCCGGCTATGTCACCAGCGGCAGCGACGGCCTGCATTTCGACGAGCCCGTCAAGTGGCGCTTCGACGATGGCCAGGAACTCGGCAATTACAACACGCAGCAGCATTGGGTCGTGCACAACGACGCACTTTTTCTGGTCTACACGCGCCGTGGTCTGAACAACGACCACGTGTTCCGCCACCGCGCGCCTCTCGTCATGGCGCAGGTTGACCCCCATCGTCTCTGCGTGCTCCGCGACAGCGAACGGGTTCTGGTGCCCGAACGCGGCGCGCGCCTGGGCAATTTCGGAGTCGTCGAGATCAGCGATGCCGAAACCTGGGTTACCGTGACCGAATGGATGCAGCCTGCCGGATGCGAGAAGTACGGCTCCGACAACAGCGTCTATGCCGCGCGAATCCGGTGGAACGACTAACCTGGGGCCTGCGGGAGCGCCGGTCCCGGGCGCGCTCGAATATTTCGGCGCACGATTCTGTTATTCTCTACACACCAACCTGAGGCCTGAGTATGTCCATACGAAATATCATTCGAGTCAATGAAGAACTGTGCGATGGCTGCGGCAAATGCATCACCGGATGCGAGGAAGGCGCGCTCGCCATCGTGAACGGCAAGGCACGACTGATCAAAGAGAGTTTTTGCGATGGTCTCGGCGATTGTATCGGCGAGTGCCCAACCGGCGCACTGACGATTGAACGCCGCGAGGCCGATCCCTTTGACGAAGCTGCTGCAGCCGCTGCAGTGGCGGCGGCACGTGCCCGAGCGGCCGCGCCCGCCGCATGCCCTGGCGCTGCCCAGCGCATCTTCGCTCCCCGGGCGCCCCGTGCTCAGGACGGCGTGGCTGCGGAGTCCGCGTTGACCCACTGGCCCATCCAGCTCCATCTGATCGTGCCCGATGCCCCGGTCTTTCGAAACGCGGACGTCCTGATCGCGGCATCCTGTTCGGCGTTCGCCTGCGGCCGCTTCCATCCCGAATTGCTCGAAGGCCGTTCCCTCATCATTGCCTGCCCCAAACTGGACCGGCTCGACGGCTATCTTGACAAGCTCACCGCGCTCTTCCTCGATGCGGAGCCTCGCAGCGTGACGGTGGCCCGCATGGTGGTGCCCTGCTGCAACGGGCTCACGTTTATGGTGAAACAGGCCCGTGAAATGGCCAGCAGCAACGTGCCCGTCGACGAGGTGATCATCGGCCTGGAAGGTGAGCGCATGAGCTGACGGGACAATGCCCGGCGAGGTGAGTTTCTCAGCAACGCGCCAGGACGTCGGCGACGTGCTCCAGTTCGGCTTCCGTGTTGTAAAAATGAGGTGAAAAACGCAGGAACGCGTCGCCCGCGCGGTTGTAGCGCAGCGATACGACGATATCGGCCGTTTGCAGACGGCGGGCAACCTTGGCCATGTCTTTTTCCGGGTGGGATACGGTGATGATGCCCGAGACGTTCGTTTCGGCGGTACCGGTGGACCCCCCGTCCCTATCGAGGCAATGGCGGTATCCGAGGGCGCGCAGCCGCTCCAGCAGCCCTCGACGCAGGTGGAGAATCCGTTCAGCGATGGCGTCGACGCCGACCGACAGGAGCAGTTCGAGCGAAGCGGCCATGCCCACAATTCCCGCTAGATTCAGCATCCCCGGTTCGTAGCGCCGGGCACCGCCGTAGAAAGCGATCGCGTCCTGGGCGATGAAGTTCGGCGAAACGACATTCCACGAGCCGAGCAGGGCGGGCCGCAGGGTGTCGAACTTGTCGCGGCGCACATACAGGATGCCCGCGCCCGCGGGGCCCAGCATCCACTTATGCGAGTCGGCACAGAGAAAATCGACGTGTTCCACATCCAGTGGAAACGCGCCCAGCGTCTGGATGGCATCCAGGCAGAACAGGATACCGCGCGCGCGCAGGTTGCGGCCGATGGTGTCGATGTCGATGCGGAACCCAGTGAGGAAATGCGCCGTGGCCAGGGAGACCAGTCGCGTGCGTTCGCTAAGGGCGGACGCGATCAGGTCCCAGGTGATCACCCCGGGCACATCGGGCTGGAGCGGCACCGGCTTCACGCCGCGCGCGCTGAGTGCGGCCCACGGGTAGACGTTGGCAGGATAGTCGTCGGGGTAATAGACGACCTCGTCGCCGGGGCGCCATGGCAGGCCTGAGGCCACGAGGTTCAAGCCGAGCGCGGTAGGCCCGAGCAGCGCAATCTCGCCGGATTTCGCGCCCAGCATCTCCGCCGCGAACCTTCGAGCCGCTTCTACCCAGGTGTCGGTCCAGGCGCCCGCCTGTTTTCGGTGTGAGGCCCGATCCAGGAACTCGCGCATGAGGTCGGCCGCCGCTTGTGGAAGGGGCGTCACTTCCGCGTGAGCGAGAAAAACGCACTCACCCGTCACCGGAAAGGCTTTGCGCCGGATCCCTTCGTCGTGAATGCAGGCGTCCAAATCCATAGAAAGAGTGTACTGGTTTGCCGCGTGGTTTGCCAGATCTGGCTGTGAAGCGCCTTTAAATTAGCCGGAATGCCAGGGGAATATTGGTTTTGGGCGCTCCGCGCTGCACGGAACAGGCGGTCAGTATAATCGTTATAAAGTGTTAAACTGAAAGTGTTTGTAGCGATTCAGGCGGCCTGTATTCTTGACAGACGCGCGGTCGGATGGGATAATTGCAAGTGAATACGCAGTGCAGACGGAAAATGCACATGGGGTGTATGCCATGGGCATGATGATGGGCAAGATACCCGATCCGCTCCAGACGAAGCGCATCGAGCCGCCAGCGGAGATGAGCGGGCGGGCCTTTGGGGAAGCGGGGCCGGCGCCTGTAGCGGGCGTCGACGACGACACACGTCAGATTCACGCGGGGTTTGGCGCAAACACCATCTCCATCCCGGCGCTGATCGCACATACGGTGGGCCGCAATTTTGAAGAAGCCCGCAAAATGCTTCCTTCCCTCGATGAATTACGGGCGGCGCAGCAGGCACGGGCCGAGGAGGAACGCGCAGAGGCTCGAGAACAGCTCGAAGCGCAGCGGGCAACACTGGGCGCGAGCAGTGCTCAAGGGCCGGCTATCCGGCTTGATTTTCAGCGGGCAGAATCGCAGGCGCGCGCCCAGACCCAAGCGGCCGCCAGCGGCCCAGAATCGTCTGTTGCGCATACGGGTATTGGCGCTCCGGCGCTTGGGAAGCGCCCGGATGCGTCGGTTCGGGCCGCGTGCCACGCGTTTGTTTTCGCGCCGCTCGCCATGGCCCGGTTTGATGTGCGGGGCTAGTCTTTGCCGGGAGGCCGACGCGCCAGCGACGCGAAAGGCCATGCCTCCTGTTTCGCCAGCCGGCAGGCTCTCAGCAGCTCGACTCGAATCGCGGCGGATGGACTCTGCGCGGGGCCGGTGGTATCGCGGTTTTTTTGACATGCCGGGGAGTGTTCAGTAGACTTCGAGGCAGTCTGTCGAAGCGGTTTACCCGAATTGCCTCTGTTTGGAAAAGGTTCAACGGACGATGAGATTTTGCGCACCTATGCTGGTTTTGATGCTGTTGCTGGCCGGTCTGGGCCCTGTCGCTGCGGCGCAGGATATCGACTTTCGTGAGGCGTTCAGCGCAGGCCGGTGGCGTGTGGAAGCGCAGGGTTTTGCCGCCCTGTATTCGGGAAAGACGGATCGCCAGGGCGACAAGTTTGCCACATTCTCCGTGGAATATGAGATGCCCGTGAGCAGTCATTTTTGCTTTGGGCTGCGCGGATATCCCCTGCTCGTGTACGTGCCGCACCGCAGGGCCGACGATACGCTGTATGGCGTGGCTGGCGGGGTTGCGGGCCGCTATTACTTTGAAAAAGACTCGTACCGCGGCTGGTTTGCGGAAGGTGGGGGCGGCCTTTTGTGGCATTCGCGGTATTTTCGCGCGAACGGCTCACGGCTTAATTTCATGCTGGAGGCCGGGGTGGGTTACCAGTTCGCGCAGGACTGGCATGTCGCGATCAAATTCAACCACATGTCCAATGCCAGTACGCACACCCGCAACGCCGGAGTGAACGCGCTCGGGTTTGGGGTAGGCTACACTTTCTGATTCCCATCCAACGAGGCCAGGGCGCTCCAAGTCTGAGCCCGGATCTCGTCGACCAGTTCGAGCGCCCGCACGCAGAGGCCCCGCGTCTGATCCAAGACGCGTTTTCCCTGGCCATGGCGGAGCTGCAGGCGCATATGCGCGAGTTCGCGCGCAATCGGCAGGACTTTCAGCCCAAGTTCGCGGGCGCGTTCCGTCTTGCCGGCGGCATGGAGGCGGCACAGGGCTCCGTCGCAGGCGCAGAGGGCGGCGCTGGCCTCAATGATCCGGCTCCGGGCATCGCTGATCTCAGGATTTTCGTAAATGAGATCCAGGAGGCGGTCGCGCGCCCAATCTGCCCGTGCGAGTTTTTCGAGGGTCTCGCCCTCCGGCGTCTCTTCAAGGAACTTCTCGACAGGACTTACGTCGATGCTGTATTGGCGCGCGAGCCGCATGTTGATGGCGAGCTGCCGCCGGTCGTCTTCCATGAGCCGGTGTGCCACGATGTCACGGATCTGACGGCAGGTCTCCGGCGCTGCGACGAGAAGCACGTGCGCCTGGCCGGGGAACATCTCCAGGTGCCGTTCGAGCGGCATGCGTTCCCAGTGGCGGTCCTGGATGAAATCTGAGAGGTCATAGATTTCCAGACCTTCGACGAAGGTGGGGTTGATGCTGAGGTTGATGGAGGCCATACCGCGGATATCATGGCTCACGAGAAAGAATAGGTTGTAGCCGTCGCCGCGCAGGCGCGACACCGTCGTCAAGGGCATGCCGTTGGGCAGCTGGGCCTTTTCTTCGGAGCGCAGGGTCATGGTGTGCGCCCCTTCGGGTATGGGTTCCGGGCGGGCGCCCAGGAGCAGGGGGGCCATGGCGTTGATGCGTTTCATGCACTGATCCAGCTCCTGCCACAAGTCGCTGAAAGTCAGAAACGGGCCCGTCAACGTGCGTTGGCAGGAGCCGCCAAACCAGACCGGCACGTTGTGGAACAGGTAGGTGAAAAAACCCCGGCTGCCCGTCGCGAAGGCCGAATTGACCATCAAGCGAAGCTCCGGACAGGTGGGCCATTCGGGCGCGCCGCTGCCCCAGACAAATCCGGGCGCGACTACCCAGAACTGCTGGCCCCGGCTGAGTTTCAGATGCGTCTCGACTACTTCCTGCACGCCCCAGGAGTTTCGTGAATGAAAGTGGTTGACGCCCATTGCGGCGAAATGGGGCGCAAGCAGGCCGAGCTTGCCGGGGTTGTGGGTAGTCAGCACAAACGGATGCCGGGGGTCGGCGGCATAGATCAGGTCGCGCACTTCGAGCAGCTTGGGGAGGTCCTGCTCGCGCGGCTCGGTGTTGAGCCCCCAGGCCAGAAGGCCCGGTACATCGGCGTTGGCTCGAACCAGTTCGTCGACGGTATCCCGCAGGAAGGCCGGATCATCCATCAGGTGTGCGCCATACATGGGCACGAATTTGACGCCGTATTCCTGGGCCGCGGCGTGCATTTCCTTCCAGTCATCGCGGGTGAAGCGTTCCGCGTTTTCGATGGCCACGCAATTCTGATGATGGCGCACCACGTCTTCGAAGAGCAGTTGCCAGTATTCGCTCAAGGAGATGCCCATGGTCTGAGCGAGCTGCTGCGCCATTTGAGCGTCGACAAAGACGCCCAGCGGCACGAACTCGTCAAGCAGCTCCGCGCGCGGCGGGGGCGCCGAGCAGGTGAGCCGCGCGGCATCGCGTTCGCAGGCCTCCGCTTCGGCAGGGGTCATGGCGCGAAAGCGCACTTCGCGGATCTCCGCGGACTCCGTGGCCCGGACCGTTGAATACAGGCGCAGAATGAGCGCATCGAGTTGGGTGGGAAACCCGTGATGCTGAATTCTCCGGGCGATGGTGCGCCATTGCGGGGTGGAATGCATGGCATCGAAGGCCAGCCCGCCGGGATACGCCCAGGCGCAGGCCAGCCGCGCGTTCTGGCTGGTGCAGCGGCAGGTGATCTCCAGAATGGGATAGCGATTGAGGTCGATGGGAAACCGTTCATCACGGACGCCGAGCGTTCCCAGGGGCACCCAGTAGACGGGGTCGTCGGTAGCCAGGTAGTCGATCCGGCGGACATCCTCGAATTTTTCCTTTAATTCAACCGCCTGGTCGGTGCGGCTGCGGGAAACGGGAATGCGCAGCCATTCGGTGAAGGCGGGCAGGTCGGTGGTGGTCCATCGCGCCAAGTCGTCCGGGCCAAAGGCGATGTGCTCGGTCTGGTCGCGCAGCGTCCTGTCCGGTGCGGGCAGGATGGCTTTCAGGTAGCCGGAATACTCGTAAACCATGCAGCGGCTCCTTTTGCGTTCCGCGCGGGCCCGTGCTACACGGCGCTGATGCGCACTTTGCGACGGCTCGACAGGAATTCATCGACGCAGACGCCGGCCAGGATCGCCCCGCCGATGACCACGTATTCGAGTTCGCTCGGGATGTCCAGGATAGTCACCAGGTTGATCAGGACCCGGATCAGGGCCGCGCCAACCACCACGCCAAGAATATTACCCGATCCGCCTCGCAGGCTGCAGCCCCCCAGGACGACGCCGGCGACCGCATACAGCTCATAGAAATTGCCAAAGGTGGCGGGGCCGATCGAGTTGATGTTGAAACCGAACAGAAGGGCCCCAAGGCCACAGATAAACGAGCACATGGTGTAGGCGAAGATTTTGAGGCGCTGTGTGCGGATGCCGCTGAACCGAGCACTCTCTTCGTTGGCGCCCAGGGCGAAGAGGTGCCGGCCCTGGGGCATGAAATGGAAAAATACGGCGATGAGGCCTGCCAACAGCAGAAAGATGAGGAAGGGCACGGACAACACCGAGCGCTCGGTGGGCACGAACCCATTGGCAAGCCAGTTCCAGACCGGGTAGGTGGAGGCCGACCCGAAGCCCTGCGTGGTATCCTGTGCAATCACCCGGGCAAAACCGCGATAGAAAAAGAGGCCGCAGAGCGTGACGACGAAGGGTTGAATCCGCGCTTTGGTGATTAACAGGCCGTGCCACAGCCCGATCAGCGCCGACAGGCCCATTAGAAACGGCATAACCACCCACGGGCTGTACCCCTCGCCTTTGCCGAGCAGAAACGCCCCGAGGGTGGCGATCAGGGCAACCACGCTGCCCACCGACAGGTCGATACCTCCCGTGATCACCACAAAGGCCTGTCCGAGGCTGAGGATGCCGAACAATCCGATCAGCGGCAGGAGGCTGCGGGCGTTTCGCAAGGTCAGGAAGTTCACGGTCCCGTTCTGGGCATATTCCCAGATGCACGCGACGACGATCAGGCCGGCGAGCAACCCGGCAAGCCCGAAAACCTTTCTCACGATTTGCCCGTCTGCTCCTTGAGCTGCGCCCAGAATTCCATCACGGTGTCCTGGGTAATGGTCTTCACCGGGACGATGATACGCTGATCTTCCGGCACGCGCGACCGATCGCCCTGGGCGAGTTCAACGAGCAGTTTTACCGATTGATAGCCAAATTCAAACGGCTGTTGCACGATGGTGCCGGCGATGTGGCCTTCCTGCACGCCCTGGAGAGCCTCGGTCTCCTCATCGAAACACACAATTTTGACCTCGCCCAGTTTTCCGGCCGCGCGCACTCCGTTGAGGATGGCCGGGCCGTTATAGCTCCACAGCCCCACCAGGCAATCGAGTTCGGGGCGGGTCGTAATGGCATCCTGGGCATTGGCCTTGGCCTTCACGCGGTCGGTCTCGTCGGTGCGGGTGCCAATGATGGTGATGTTGGAGCCCTGCAGGCAGTCTTCAATGCCCTTCATGCGGTCCTGCGCATTCTGGGCGTCCAGGGTGCCAACAAAGAGCATGATCTGGCCGCCATCCGGCAGGGTTTTTTTGAGCAGCTCGCCCGCGGCCACGCCCGCCTGGTAGTTGTCGGTGCCGATATAGCAGATGCGGTTGCTGTCCGGCGCGTCTGAATCCTGCGTGACCAGGTTTGCCTGTTCAGCCGTCTCGTTGAGCAGGGCGGTCTGGTTTTCGGGGTCGGTGGGGCTGATGGCAATGCCCGACACGCCGCGCGTGAGCAGATCCTGCACGATCTGCTTCTGCTCCTGGGCTGTTCCCTGGGGCGGGATTCGGAACAAGACGCGGCAGCCCAGCTCGTTGGCCGCCTTTTCGGTGCCCGCCTGGGCGATTTTCCAGAAGTCCGATGCGTTGTTGGTCACGAAAGCGACGGTGGTCGTCCCGTTGTCTTCAGCCGAGTCCCCGCCCTGGCCACCGCATCCCGCAATCGCGGCGACCGCCACCAGAAGAGCTATTCCCAACGCGCGCATCGCTCATCCTCCCCCGGGTTGAGATCGTAAAGTGTTGCGACGCTAGTGTACACAGGACGCGAAACCGGTGCAAAAAGATCGGCGGCACATTCAAGATCTAAGTGCATGTAAGGCGACTTTCCGTTTTTGCAGGAAGATTTTATTGGGTGTTCAGTATCCAAGGCCTTTTTTTGGCCGGTTGTTCAGTTCATCGACTATCTGCTGGAGTTTTTCTAATGTAGGGGCAGCCCCCCTGCGGCTGCATTCCGGATTACACGGGTAACCCCCACGCGCTGTCGCAACATGGATGTACCCGCGTCCATCCCCCCCTGCGGCTGCGTTCCGGTGTAGGGGCAGACCCCTGTGTCTGCCCATCCGGATCGCCCCTGTGGCTACGTTTAAGAAGGGCAGACACAGGGGTCTGCCCCTACGCACTACGGAAATCAGTCCCCGCGGTTGCCTGCCGGAATGTAGAGGCGGCCCCCCGCGGACGCTTCGTTCATCGGTATCCGGGCAGACCGCCCGTGGAGTTGTACGATTCTCTAAGGCCTGCGATAATATTGTGCGTCTTTGCCCCGCAACCTCGACAGGAGGGACGATCGATGTGGAAGAGCAGGCTACTGCTGGCCGGATCTCTGGCACTGGCGGGCGCCATGCGCGCGAGCGTTGCGGCGGAACCGCCGGCCCCCTGCGCCCCGGTGCCGACGCCCGAACAACTCGCCTGGCAGCGCGACGAATTGTCCATGTTCGTCCATTTCACGGTGAACGCGTTTACAGACCGCGAATGGGGCGATGGCACGGAAGATCCGAAGATCTTCAACCCGCTTAAACTCGATTGCGAGCAATGGGTGCGCGTGGCGAAGGAAACGGGGTTCAAGCTCGTCATCCTGACCACGAAGCACCACGACGGATTCTGCCTGTTTCCGAGCGACTACACCGAGCACGACATCGCGAATGCCGCGTGGAAGGACGGGCGCGGCGATCTGGTGCGCGAATTTGTCGAGGCCTGCCGGAAATACGGTCTCAAGGTGGGCTTCTATCTGTCGCCGTGGGACCGGCACGAGCCCAAATACGCGGACAACGCCGCGTATGATGTGCATTTCCGCAATCAGCTTACCGAACTGCTCACGCGCTACGGACCCGTGTCGGAACTGTGGTTTGACGGCGCGGGCGGCGAAGGCCATGTCTACGACTGGCAAAGCTATTACGCGCTCATCCGGAGGCTCCAGCCCAAGGCCCTCATCGCCATCTGCGGACCTGACATCCGCTGGGTGGGTAACGAGGACGGATTCGCCCGCGAAGACGAATCCAGCGTGCAGCTGCGCGACGGACAGGAAGTCTGGTATCCCGCCGAGTGCGACGTGTCCATCCGGCCCGGCTGGTTCTGGCATCAGGACCAGGACGACCAGGTCAAAAGCCTCGAACACCTCCTCGATATTTATTACCGATCGGTGGGGCGCAACAGCGGGCTGCTGCTCAATGTGCCGCCCAACGACCAGGGTCTGTTCTGTGAGCCCGACATCCAGCGGTTGAAAGAATGGCGCGCGGCGCTCGATCAGACGTTTGCCACGGACTTCGCCGCCGGCAAGAGCGCCGTGGCCAGCAATATCCGAGGAGGCGACGACGCGTTCGGGCCCGCCCGGGCCCTCGACGGCGAACTCGACACGTATTGGGCAACCGACGATGAAGTCCGGGCGGCGTCGCTCGAGGTAGAGTTCGGCGCCCCCGCCACCTTCAACGTCTCCCGCGTGCAGGAATACATCCCGCTGGGCGAACGTGTGCGCGGCTATACCATCGAAGCATGGCAGGACGGCGCCTGGAAGGAAGTCGTAACGGGCACGACGGTCGGACACAAAAAGCTGGAGCGCTTTCCCGATGTCACCGCGCAGAAGGTGCGCCTGACCATCACGGCGTCGCGGGCCTGCCCCCTGATCGCAGGATTCGGGCTCCATTACGCCGCCCGGTAATGCCCTGGCCCCAGACCAGCGGTCCAGGGCGGGTTTGGCTTTGAGCGCGGTGGCGAGTATACTGAAAGACCTCGTAGAAACGAGTAATTCCACCGAAAATACCGCCATTTTGGCCGGTTTTGAAGATTTTCTGCAGTATCTGCAGTAAACGGGAAAGGTGAACAGATCATGGCGACCCAGACAGGCACATTCCAGGCGATCCAACACGACGGGGAACCCAAGGCCAATGCGATCCGCAAGCGCCTGAACGCGGTGGTGGGCCGGGGACAGCGCACCTATACGCCGTCGCAGCTTACGGTGGAAAAGGCCGAGGGTTGCGTTCTCTGGACCGTTGACGGCCGTCGCTTGCTCGATTTCACGTCGGGCGTGCTGGTGGCCAATCTCGGGCATGGCCATCCCCGCTTTGAGGAACGATACCTCGAATACGCGGGGGCGCTGCCGCGCAACGCCTACAATATGGTGACGGAAGTGGAAGTGCTCGCGGCCGAGCGGCTGGTCAAAAGCATGGCCGCGACCAACCCGAACGCGCAGAAGATTTTCTGGGGCGCCAGCGGCTCGGAAGGCATTCAGAAAGCCATGTGGGCGGCGCAGCATTATCAGCCCGAACGCCCCATCATGGTGGCCACGCGACATGGCTTCCACGGCAAAAAAGGGCTTGCGGGAGACGTCACCGGCGCCGAGAGCCCCAACCCCAATGTGCGGTTCATTTCGTTTCCCATGAAAGAAGAGCGTCCGCCGGAGTTCTACCAGAACGAACTGGACGAACTCGCCAAAGCATACCCGGACCAGATTTCACTGCTGATCACCGAGCCGTATCTCGGCGCCGCCGGCTCCTTCCATCCACCCCGCTGGTATCACGAGATGCTGCAGGCCTGGTGCAATCAGCACGGCGTGGCCTTCATTTTTGACGAAGTGCAGGCCTGTCACGGCCGTACCGGCCATATGTACGCGTACGAAACCTACGGAGTGCAGCCCGACCTGGTCGTCCTCGGCAAAGGCATCGGCAACGGAGAGCCCGCGGCCGCTGTGGTGGGCCGCGCCGACCTCATCGAAGCCCTGAGTTACGGCGAAGGCTCCGACACCTTCAGCGGGAATCCGCGTGCGAGTGCCGCGGTGTGCGCCGTGCTCGACGTGTTCGAGGAAGAACAGATCGTCGAGCGCTGCCGCGTCGCCGCAACGCAGGTGCACGAGCGGCTTCAGGCCTGGTGCACGAAGTACGGCTTCGTCAAGGCCGTCCGTGGCGAAGGGCTGGTCTACGGCGTCGAGATGGAAAACGCAGAGGTGGCCAACCGCTGCGTGCTCGAGGCGTACTACGGCACCGGCGCCGCCGGCGTGCATTTTCTTGGACCGCTGGCGGAGAAGGTGCTGCGTGTCAGCCCGCCGCTTGTGATCACGAACAGTGAGATCGACGAGGGCTTCGACCTGCTCGATACGGTCTGGGCGCGCATCTGAGCGTCGCCGCCGTCATCCCCCACGCGCGCGAAACTGCAGCGCGAAGAGCTGCGCATCGCGCAAGACAAAGCGGAGACGCACGGGCTGTCCGGCAAGCGCGTCGAGCGCCGCTTCTTTCCAGAGCACGGGCCGCGCGAGGGCGTCGCCGAAGACCTCGTAGCAGTCATCCAGCGCAAACCCAGGCAGCGGTTGACCGTCCGGAGACTGCAGTTCCACCCGAATGCTGCCCGCGGCCGAGGTGGCGAAGTTGAGGACCAGCTCGGCTCCCTCAAACACGAGCGGTTTGGTAAGGATCTCCCCGCCGCTCAACGGCGCCTCGATCGAAACGAAGCCGTCGATGCGCAGCGTGTAACGGCGCAGCTTGCTCGAGTTGCCGGTCCAGTAGCTTTCGGTAGCGTAGAGCGACAGCTCCCTGGGTGCGCCGTCCATATCGGATTCGGTTTCCACGAGTTGCCAGGCGGCGTACTGGTCGCCGTAGGCCCAATTGTCGTCGCGCTCGATGCCGGGCGGGATGAAGGCCTCATTCCAGCGCTTGAAATGGAGCCCGTCGCGGCTGGTCATGAAAAGTGTTTCGCTGATGGCCATGCCGTAGCGGTCGCTTGAGCCGGAGCGCATGCGGCGGTGCTCCAGATTGGGCAGCGCCTCCATCGAAGGCGACCAGCCCCGTTCCACGTAGCGGGCCGGGAAGCCAACGAAGAGGTGGGGGGCGCGACGGTAGGGCTGGATCTGATTGGTGTACAACTGTTCGGTGGGGGAATCGGCATAGTCAAGCCACTGGGCCTCGGTCCAGGTGCGGAAATCGGTTGACGTGGCCGTGCGGATACCCCGGGTTCCCTGGTAGTTCTGCTCGCTGAAGTCGCGAATATAGGCACGGTATTCGTTTCGTGTGCTGTCCCAGAACGCGAGATTTTGCGTGTCGAACGCGTATCCGGTCATGATGGGCGCGTCCTGCAGGAAAGACCAATGGATACCGTCAGATGATTTGAAGGCATACAGCCCCGACGGTTCTGCGCCATAGCCTACGGCTTTGTAGAGTTCGTCGGGCGGGCATCCCGGCCGATTGTCTTTGAAGGGCGTAAAATCATGGGCCCCCTTACCGATCCACACGAGGTTGTTGTCTTTGGAACCTTCATATTCAAACAGGCCCAGCCGCGGTTTCACCCAGTGGATGCCGTCGGTGCTGTGGGCATAGCCCGCAAAGGTCGGGTGGGGGATCTTCAGGCCGTCCGGCTGTGGGTCCAGATGCCAGGATTTGTAATACATGCGGTAGAGCGGGCCGTCCTGGAATATCGTGTGGTAGCCCGTGCCGCTGCCTTCCCAGGGTTCATTGTGGTCGAGCACGATTTCGCGCGGTACGGGACGGTGCATGCGGAACGCAGCGCCGCCCGACAAAGTCGCGATAAGATGGGTATCGACCAGGGGTTCAAGCTGCGAGGCGATGGCGATGGGTTCCACATCCTGCGGTATTACGCTTTGCGCTGACGCGGCACAGGCGCCCAGGAGCAGTCCACACAACGTCACGATGACCAGGCGATTCATAGGGGCCTCTCTTTCTCTGGCCGTGAAACGGACACCGGTCTTCCTCACAAAAGAGACGCCGGCGCCGCGATTTCTCTGGCCTGATGACTCACTGTCGTGAAGCAGGCTCAGCTCTGCTGCATCTCGAGCCAACGGCTGCAATCCAAAGCCGCTTTGCATCCGGAGCCGGCGGCGGTAATCGCCTGCCGGTATACCGAGTCGGCCACGTCGCCCGCGGCGAACACGCCCTCGACATTGGTTCGAGAGGTGCCCGGCTCGACGCGCAGATAACCCACCTCATCCATGTCGAGCACGCCCCGGAACAAATCCGAATTGGGCTTGTGCCCGATGGCGGAGAAATAACCGACGGCCTCGAGTTCGCGCACCGCGCCCGAATGGACATCCTGGATGCGCACCCCGGTCACGCCGCTGGCGTCGTCGCCCAAAATCTCGTTGACCACGCTGTTCCATTCGATCACGATCTTGTCGTGGGCCACGGCGCGGTCGCCCATGATCTTACTGGCGCGGAACTGGTCGCGCCGGTGGATGATATGCACCCGGCTGGCAAAATTGGTGAGGAAGAGAGCCTCTTCCATGGCCGTGTCGCCGCCGCCTACGACCACGACGGGTTGGCCGCGGAAACGGGGGAGCGCGCCGTCGCAGGTCGCGCAGGCAGAGACGCCGCGGTTCATGAACCGTTCTTCGGATTCGAGGCCGAGATATTTCGCAGCGGCGCCGGTGGCGATGATCACGCTGCGGGTCTGCCAGGATTCGTCGCCGGAGGAGACCGTGAACGGCCTGCGGGCGAAGTCGACACCGGTGACCGTTCTAGGGAGTACCTTCGCGCCGAAGCGCTCGGCCTGTTTCTTGAACAGCGCCATCATTTCTGGCCCGGTCACGCCATCGGGGAATCCGGGGAAATTCTCGACCTCGGTCGTGGTCATTAGCTGCCCGCCGGGCAGGATTTCCTTGCTGAGTTCCCCTTCAAACACAAGTGGCGCGAGATTTGCCCGCCCCGTGTAGAGCGCCGCCGTATAGGCCGCCGGCCCCGACCCGATGATGATGACTCTTTCCATGCATCCGCTCCCTCGCTCAACTCTGGAAAAAAACACAACCCGTATTCACACCAAAACGGAGTATACGCAAGCAATTTCACGCACTCAAGACGATGACGGGTTCGCCGGAGTCGTATGGTGTTTAGACGCGAGCGACGCGGCGCCGTGTCTGCTCGCGTGTTGCGCATGAGGGGTATCCGGCGCCTTGCTATGTTTTTTGTCCAGAGCGCCACCGTTCGGCTTTTGCTAGAATATCAGTAAATTCATGCTGAAGACAGGCACAGCCTGAAGGAGTAGTTTTGGATGCGTGCAGTGCAGAAGATTCGATGGTATTCCGTACGGTGGATGGTGTTGGCGCTGGGGCTTTCGGCCGGGGCGTTTCTCGCGGTGTCCGCGTGGGCGGAGGGGCCGGAGGAGGGTGGCGCACTGGCGGCGAGCCCCGGCGGGCATTTTGTGCACTACGACGGCGCCACGCGAATGCTCATCGGCGACAGCGGAACGCAATGCGTGCTCCAAAACCTCAACGTGGATTACCGCCGATGGATCGACGATTGTGCGGAGCGGGGCTTGACGGCGATTCATGTATGGGCGCTCCTCGCACCCCGGCAGACGGCTGATGGGGCGATCGTGGAAGAGCGCTACGGCTACGTCTATCCCGGCGCGACGCCGTGGGCGCGGAACGCGCAAGGCGCGCCGGCCGCGGATGGAGGGCCGCCGTGGGATCTCACACGCTTCGACGAAGGCGATGATCCGAACCGGCACTACTGGCCGCGTCTGCGCGACTGCTGCGCCTACGCCCGGGCTCGCGGGCTGGTGGCCGGTATCACGGTGTTTTTTGGATGGCCCAAACACAATTATCCGGAGCAGCCCGATTGGCTGTTTCATCCGTTCAATGTACGGAATGGCGGTTTTCTGACGGAAAAGCGCCGCATCACCGAAGCCGCCCAGATGATTCACTCGCCGGGCCATGAAGTGCTCGAGGAAGCCTGGAACGAGGCATGGCCGGCGGACAAAAAAACGCAGTGGGTCTGGGAGCGCTTCGCCGATAAGCTGCTCCGCGAAACTCAGCCGTTCGGAAACGTGTTTTTCGTGTTTATGGACGAACATTCGTATTCGGAAGGCAATTGCGGCGACCATTTTCAGGCGTTTTTCAAAAAACGCCAGGCGTTTTACTCGGACTGGGATCGTCGCCGCGGCGGAGTGGATCTGGTGCATGAGGACGTGCGCGCCGATTCAGGCGACGCCAACCGGGCAGCGGAAAAGCTCTTCTTTCGGGAGCCGGTGCGGCCGAATATCGCGCTCGAGGCGCCGCCGTACCAGGGCGATGTGGTGCGGCGGAGCATCTGGTCGCGCGTGATCGCGGGCCATCATTACCTATTCCACAACGACGCGGAACAGGAGACGCCCCAGACCGGGATCATGGTCTACGACCCGAACGTAGACGGTGGGAATCTGGAAAAAGTGCACGAACGGCTGGACTGGCTCGGGCACGCCAGCCGCTTTTTCAACCGGGAGCTGGCAAATCTCGACGCGATGGCGCCGCACAACGAGCTGGTCCAGGGCGCTGAGCCGGTTTACTGCTTCGCGGAGCCCGGCCGGGAGTACGCCGTATTCTCGTGGCAGGGTGAACGTTTTGAACTCGACTTATCTGCTGCGGCAGGAAAAGCCGTGACTGCGCGCTTCTACAGCCCACGGGACGGCTCCTGGCGCGCGGCAACGGAGGAAGCAGCGGGCACGGTCACGTATCACAAGCCTGATCCGCAGGACTGGGTTTTGCATGTGCGCGTGGCCGAGTAATCATGGCCTCAGCGCGGGCCGGCAACCGGTTCGCGTGGACAAGGGGTTTCAGGCCGAAGCAAAGGGAGGATGCCTGCCATGAGGACAAAACCACGAATATTGACAGCCGTTTTGCTGGGCGTGTTTTCGGTCGCGGCCCCCGCTCTTGCCGAGAGCCCGGCTATGCGCGAGGTTGTGCGGGGAAATACCGCGTTTGCCGTGGACCTGTACCACCGCCTGGCTGCGGAACCGGGCAACCTGTTTGTGTCGCCCTACAGCATTTCGATGGCGCTTGGCATGACGTATGGAGGCGCGCGGAAGAATACGGCGGCGGAGATGAGTCGGACGATGCATTTCCCCGCCCGGCAGATCGCGCTTCATTCGGCATTCAAGCAACTCAACCAGAGCCTGGCGGATACCGCGGCCGAAACCGGCCTGAAACTCCATATCGCCAATGGGCTGTGCCTGACCGGCGGGGACGTGAGCGCTGAATACAAAGCCTTGCTACGCAACGCTTATCAAGCGGAGCTGTTCGACGGCGGCGTGGACCGGATCAACGCGTGGGTACGGGACAGAACCGAGGGAAAAATCGACAAGTTGCTCGACAGCCTGGACCCGAATTCGGTCTGCGTTCTGCTGAACGCAATTTATTTCAAAGGCATGTGGGAGAGCCAGTTCAAGAAAGACAACACCCGCAACGCTCCGTTCACGGTGGCGCCGGATGCGGAACTGCTCGTGCCGTTCATGTATCAGAAGTGCCAGCTTCAGGTCATACGCAAAAAAAGTTTCCAGGCCGCCGCCATTCCTTATGCAGGGAAGAAGATGTCCATGGTGATCCTCTTGCCGGACGACATCGCGGGCCTGCCCGCGCTCGAGCGGCAGCTGAGCGCGGAGCATCTGGCGCACTGGCTGGCCGAACTGGATGCTGCGCCCTCGCGTGAGCTGCGGCTGTATCTGCCGAAATACAAAATGGAAACGTCGTATGATCTCGCCGGGCAGCTTCAGGCGATGGGCATGGCCGATGCCTTTCAGGCCGACCGGGCCGACTTCACCGGCATGGGATGGGCCAAAGGCGATCTGTGGATCGCGCAGGTCAAGCACAAGGCGTTTGTCGAGGTAAATGAGGAGGGCACGGAAGCCGCCGGCGCCACGGCCGTGGAGATGACAAGAGGGTCAGCCATCTCAAATCCGGAGTTTCGGGCTGACCGTCCCTTTCTGTTCTTGATTCGCGACCACCAGACCGGGGCCCTGCTGTTTATGGGCCGGCTGGCGAATCCCGCCGCAGCATAGACGTCACCGCGAAACGCGCCCCGAGGCATCGCCGCTCATCAGTTTTTCGACCTCGTCGACCCGCACGAGGTTGAAATCCCCGTGGATGCTGTGTTTCAGGCACGAGGCCGCCACGGCGAAATCAATGGCCTGCTGGGGATCGCCTAGGGTCAGCAATCCGTAGATCAATCCGCCGCAGAAACTGTCGCCGCCGCCGACACGGTCCACAATGGGCGCGATGTCATATTTCGGGCCGTTGTAAAAGGCTCCATCGTGGTACAGCACGCCGCTCCAGGTGTTGTGGCTTGCGGACAGGGAGCCGCGCAGCGTGATGGCGACCGTTTTGAGGTTCGGGAACCGTTCGACGAGCTTTTCACAGACCCGGCGGTACGATGCCGCGTCGACACGGCCGCCGGTGACATCAGCGCCGGATGCCCGGATGCCAAAGACTTTTTCGGCGTCTTCCTCATTGCCCACCGCCACATCGCATAAAGCCAGGAGAGACGGCATCACCTCACCGGCGCTTTGACCCCATTTCCAGAGTTTTGCGCGGTAATTGAGGTCGCAGGACACCGTGAGGCCCATTTCGCGCGCGATGCGTGCCGCGGTGAGGCATTCGCGGGCGGCCGCTTCGGAAATGGCGGGGGTGATGCCGGTCCAGTGGAACCACTGCGCGTTCGCAAAGATGTCCTTCCAGGGGAGCACTCCTTGGGGAATGGTGGCGATGGCGGAGTCGGCGCGGTCGTAGATAACCTTGCTGGGCCGCTGCACTGCACCCGCCTCAAGAAAGTATACGCCCAGCCGTTCGCCTCCGCGCGCCACGTAGTCCACGCCGACGCCGTATTGCCGCAGAAAATTAAGGCAGGCATCGCCGAGTTCGTTGTCGGGCAGGCGCGTAGCAAATTGAACCGGCAGGCCATACTGGGCCAGAGACGCGGCCACATTGGCTTCGCCGCCCGCGAACGTCACATCGAATTGGCGGGCCTGTATGAACCGCTGGTGCTGAGGCGTTGCCAATCGCATCATCACTTCGCCAAACGTCACAATAGTTTTCATGGTTATCATTCCTCACGCGCGATGAACTGCCGCCAACCGACGCTAAAACGATGGCACATTGCCGGGAACGAAGCAAGCAGAACGGCGAAATCTTGTCGCGACTCTTTGATAAGGTCACCTCTTGAACTCATTAGAAATGTCACCCTGATTGGCAGCTTTTCGAGAGGAGAGCTCCAAGGGAAGGCCCTTTGGTGACGAATCACAAGGAATTGCAGCAGAAGTCGGTGCTGGCGGCACGGCTGTTGCGCGGGATGAGCCGGGCGAAGGCATTGGAGCGGATGGCGCTGAGCTATCGGCAGACGTTGCGCCGATGGCCGCTTGCCGCAGGCGACCGCCGGGGGCCACGCGCCTACAAACTTTGGAAAACTGCGCATCGGTCAACCCAGAAAGCACGGCGACGGGACATTTTTAGAAGTTTTGACAGGCCTTGACAGCCTGGCGGGGTTTGCGTAAAATTTACGCACACGCGGGCTGTCGCATCAGGGTGCCCACAAAAAGGAGGCATACCATGAAAAGAACCGGCTTCACGTTGATCGAACTCCTCGTCGTTATCGCCATCATCGGGATACTCGCTGCAATTTTGCTTCCGGCACTGGCACGCGCGCGCGAGGCCGCGCGACGGGCAAGCTGCGCCAACAATCTCAAGCAGCTGGGCCTTGTGTTCAAGATGTACGCGAACGAATCTCAAGGAGGGAAATGGCCTTCGCTGAAGAAATACCAGGGCGATTTCTGCGACATTCCCAACGTGTCTCCTCCGGCGGGAGTGCAGCACTTCTTTTTCGACGGCCGGGCAGTCTATCCGGAATACCTCACAGACGCGCACGTGGTTTTATGCCCGTCGGACCCGCATATAGACAGCATTGAACTCGGCTATTGGAATATTGGGGGTGACCCGAACGGTGAGTTCGCGCCGTGCAAAATGTGGGACCTTTCCTATGTCTATCTTGGATGGGCCCTGGATTCAGAGCTAATTTTGGCGGATGGGGTCGACCCCAACACGGACATCGACATGAGCACGGCCTTGTCGACGTTTGATATGAATTTTCTCGTCACCGTGGGCACGGTCCTCAGCGATATCGAAAACTTTGACCAGGACCACTCGGTCGGGGAACGGTCGCTCTACCGGTTCCGTGAAGGTATCGAGCGGTTTTTCATCACGGATATCAATAATCCCGCGGCGTCAAGCGTTGCCCAGAGCGAACTCAGCACGATGTATGACATCGTGTCCTCGACGGTCAGCAACTTCACCCACGTTCCCGGCGGCTCCAACGTGCTCTACATGGACGGACACGTCGAGTTTGTCCGATATCCGGGCACCTATCCCGTGACGCGGACCTGGGCGTGGCTCATCGGCAACATCGGCGACCTGATGGGCTTGTTGATGCCGTGATTCCGCCGAACGCGACTCGCCTGCCTGCTTGAGATGATTGCGCGAGGCCCCCAGCGGGGCCTCGCGGAACAAACCGTGCATCGGAAACGTCGCGGGGCCGCTTGCCTCCTCAAATGGGCGCTTGGGCGAGCGGGTGCGCACCCGGCGCTTTGTGGCCGCAACGTCTGCCTCTGCAGTCTGTCGGACGAGTGGATTTGCTGTGTTGACAGGCAGGGGCGCGGCAGTTATCCTGCGTTTGCAGCACCGCAACCCACATCCACAGCCACGGAGGCAATCACCGATGCGATCATCACGTACGCTCCAGGCCGCCGTTTTTGTCTCTCTCGTCTTCGCGTGGACGCTGTCGCCCGCGCAGGCCGCACACTTCAAGGCGGGGTTTGCCCAGATAGACATCACTCCCACCAAACCCACGCCCATGTGGGGATACAGCGCCAGGCATAACGCCTTGTCCGAGGGCGTGCGTGATCCGTTGTTTGCCAAGGCCATCGTTGTTGATGTGGGCGAGGAGAAGGTCGCACTCGTTGGACTCGACCTGGGCCGTTCGCCGCGCCCCGAGCAGGTGTCACGCATCCGCGAGGCCGTGAATGAAAAGGCCGGCGTGGGGTTTATCCTGCTGGTGGCCTCCCACACGCACCACGGCCCCGTGATTGAACTGAAAGATGAGCCCGACAAAGGAAAGGGCGTCTATGACGACGCCGTGGCCTATGCGAGCGGGCTTGAAGCGCGCCTCATCGATCTCATTGTGTCAGCGGCGACAAATGTCGAGGATGCGCGGATTGGCTGGGGCTCGGCGATGGTGCCGATGAACCGGAACCGGCATACGAAGATTGAACCAAAAGCCGCCGATTCTGAGCTGACCGTGCTCCGTTTCGACCGTTCCAACGGCGAGCCCATCGCGATCGCCGTCAATTATGCCGCACACCCGACCATGCTGCCGAGGGATGACCTGCGGTTCTCGGCGGAGTATCCGGGCGAGATGATGAATGAGGTGGCCCGGGTCTTGGGGACCAACTGCGTGTTTCTGCAAGGAGCGGCGGGCGATCTCTCGTGCAACCCGCCGCCCGAGACCCAGGGAATCGAGGCTTTCGGCAAGGCCCTGGCCGCGGAAGTCATCCAGATCGCCAGTGAAATCGAAACGCGGGTGCCCGAGGCGCCATCGGTCCAGGGTGTCGATGCGGGCTTTGAATTTGAGACGCGCATGGACTTCACCAATCCGCTGCTTCATGAGCACTTCAAGCAGACTTTTTTTCCGGAACTTGCGGTGGCCTATGTGGACGAACTCAAGGGAAACATTATCCGGCCCCATCTGACCACGGTTCTGATCAACAAGGAGCTGGCCATCGTGGGTGGTTCAGGTGAGTTCTTCTGCAGTCACGCCATCCGGCTGAAGGAGCGCGCCCGCATCCCGAGGACCCTGTTTGTCGGGTATTGTAACGGCCATCACATGTATTTTCCGACCATTGAAGGCGCCGCCGAGGGCGGCTACGGCGCGGATCCCACCGTCAGTTGGGTTTCCCTTGGCGCGGGCGAACTGATGATGAACCGGGCGCTCACCCAGATCTACACCCTGCTGGGAAAATACGATTTCACGTTACCTGGAATTTAAGACGCCTCGGGACACCTGCCCCATCAGCCCGGACGCGGCGGTCCGATGGAATGGCCATCAACCAGCCGGTTTGCAAACACGTAGGTCTCCGGGCGCCCCTGAGTCGTCTCGGAAAGCAGGGTCAAGATCTCTACCGCCTTCCAGGTCATCTCTTTGAGGGGCTGTCGGATGAGCGTCATCCGAGGATAGAAGGGCAGCGCTTGTGCCCCGATGTGAAACCCAAGAAATGAGATGTCTTCAGGAATGCGCCATCCCCGTTTTCCCTGAATCGCGGACACCGCGTATGCCGTGATAGTCTCTTCAAGGGCAAATACCGCCGTCGGGCGGGCATCCAATGCGGCATCGATTGTCGCGAACATGTCGTCGCCGGGAGCAAGAAAGACGAGGTCGTCCCGCCAGGGGATCCTTGTTTCCTCCATGGCGTGCCGCGCGCCTTCCAAACGCTCCTGGATGGCCCATTCGGGCAGAGGATTCCCCACAAATGCAATACGTCGATGCCCGGCAGCGACCAGGGCGCGGCAGCCCAGGTATCCCGACTCCCGGTGGTCTGAAACCACCCCGTGGAACCGCCCTCCCCCCGGCCAGTTGAACAACACGGCCGGTAAACCTTCCAAGTCCTCCAAACGGATACCGATGTCCGCCGGGTTCACCAAAACCACCGCGCCATCCACAAACCGCTCGGTCACGCGCGCCGATGTCGCCGCCGTATACGTTTCAGCCACCCATCCCCGCACGGACAGTTCTCGCACCATGCTGGTTTCCACCTGCGCCGCGTAATCCGTCAGTTCGTTCGTGAGCAGGGCGGCCGTCGGGACGCCCGGTCCCCGGTAGCCCAGACGCCGGGCCTCGCGAATCACGCGACTTCTGGTGGCGCCACTTACACGATCCCGTCCGTTCAAGGCGCGGCTTACCGTAGCCACGGATGTCCCTAATCGGTCTGCAATTTCCTGAATCGTTACGTGCGGCATACCGAACACTCTACAGGGAGTTGTTTGCGCAACACCTGCGGCGCCTGTTGTACCGTGGACGATCTGCTGAAACACACTCAATTCCTATGCACCATCATCCTTTCCTGAGCCCGGCCCTGTCAAGGCGCCTGGCGGAAGCGCGTGGAGGGGGTGGACGGTACGGAGGCCGATGAACGGGCTCGGCGGGGACACTGGGCCGAAGCATCCACCCCGATCACCTCGCGGCCAACCCCGCCGGAGGGAGACGCACGATCGGGGCGCGTGGATTTGGCGCTTTCATCTCAGTGGCACGATCCTCCCCGCGAGGTGCCCGGGGCTGAGCCGCGATCCGAGACCCCCAGGCGAGGGCTGCGGCACGGCCGTTGAAGCGGGCGCTGCGCTCTGCTTTAATCACGGCTAAACCCCGATTTTCAGAGGGAGGACGGCCATGCAAGAGGCAAATGTCGCTGCGCTTGTTGTGCTGCTGATCACGCTGTGCGCCGCCCCGGAGTCGTCGGCGCATCCGCCGTATCCGGAACACGGCCTGGCGTTCGATACGCCTGCGACGACCTGGGACGAGGCCCTGCCGCTCGGCAACGGGATCATGGGCGCACTGATCTGGGGCGACGGCGCGCCGTTAAACATCTCGCTGGACCGGACGGATCTGTGGGACCTTCGGCCGGTGCCGGAATTTCAGTCGGAGGAGTACTCGTACGCCGAGATGCGTGCGTGGGAGCGGGCGGGCCGCTACGACGACCTGGTGAGACTCTACGAAGCGCCGTATAACCGGCCCGCGCCGACCAAGATCCCCGCGGGACGCCTCACTTTGGCGTTAGACGGCGCGCGCTTTGCAAGCACGCGGCTGGACCTCGCCACCGCTCTGGGAAGCGTCGAGTTTGATACGGGCCTGCGCGTGACGGCCTGGGTCCATGCCACCGCACCGCTTGGGGTGCTGGACATTGAGGCCGATGCACCGGTTACGCCCGTATTGATGGCGCCCCGCTTTGGCGGAAAGGAACACCTCGAGCCACAGGTCGGCATCGAGGCCGGTGAACTCGCCCAGCTCGGCTACGGCGCGCCGCAGGAAAGCGCGGGTGACCGCTTTGCCGCCTATGAACAGGAAGGTTGGGCCGGATTTCGCTTTGCGGTCTACACCGGCTGGCGCTTCGACAAAGGCACGGGCCGGACCACGGTGGTCTGGACGGTCGCTTCAAGCTTTGAAGGCGGCGATCCCATGGCCATCGGCAAAGCGCGTGTGGAGAGAGCCCTGGACGGCGGGCTGGATGCCTTGCGCGCGGAACACCGTGCCTGGTGGAGCGCATTCTGGGACCGCACGTGGCTGCGAGTGCCCCAGGCGCGCATCGAACGGCAATGGTATCTCGACACATACAAGCTGGGCGCGGCGGCCCGGCCCGATGCTCCGCCGGTCAGCCTGCAGGGGCCGTGGACCGCCGACAGCGGCAAGCTGCCGCCGTGGAAAGGGGATTACCACCACGATCTGAACACACAAATGACCTATTGGCCTTGCTACAGCGGCAACCGGCTCGAGGCCGCCCAAGGCTTCGTCGATTGGTTGTGGGAGCACCGGGAAAATTGCCGGGCCTGGACTCGTACATTCTTCGACCTGCCTGGATTGGCGGTGCCCATGACCACCGACCTGCACTGCAGGCAGATCGGTGGATGGCGCCAGTATACCCACTCCGCGGTGATGGGTGCGTGGCTCGCGCAGCATTTCTACTGGCAATGGAAATTCAGCGGCGACCCGGATTTTTTGAGAGAGCGGGCCTATCCCTATGCCCGCGAATGCGCCGTATTTGTCGAAGCGGTGTCCAGCGAACGCAATGAACAGGGCCGGCGCACTCTGCCGTTAAGCTCTTCGCCCGAATTTTACGACAACAGACCGGAGGCCTGGTTTCCCACGATCACAAATCATGACCTCGCCCTCTGCCGCTGGCTCTTCGGCGCGGCCGCAGAGATGGCGGATCTTCTGAGTGAACAGGACGACGCGGCACGCTGGCGCAAGGTTCTAGCGGAGTTTCCAAACCTGTACCTTGGCCCCAACGGCGCGCTGCTCCTGGCCGAAAACCATCGCTTGCCGTTCTCTCACCGGCACCACTCACATCTCATGGCCATGTATCCTCTGGGACTCGTGGATGCGTCGAATGGTGAAGCCGATCTGCGCACCATGCGCGCCTCGCTGGAAGAACTCGACCAATTT
>JBMNGZ010000004.1:0-321662 GCA_050950105.1 Candidatus Hydrogenedentales bacterium
AAGGCTACGAGTCGCAGGTGCGCAATGAGTGGAGCGGCGACGACCGAAGCGCCCCCGTCGACTTTGGCACCGGCGGCCTCTACGGCATTCAGCCGGCCCGGAAGGTGGTCTCAAGCGACCGGGAATGGTTCTACAAGACCATCCTGTGCAACGGAAACCATTTTGCGGTGTGGATCAACGGCTACGCCGTGAGCGATTTTCTGGACATGCGCGCGCCCGTCGACGACAGCAACGCCAAGGCGGGTTTTGTCGGCGCGGCGGGGACGATTCACCTGCAGGGACACGACCCGACGACGGATTTGTCGTTCAAAAACATCCGGCTTCAGGAATATCCGTCGGGCGACTAAGCGTAGTCAGAGAAACGCGGCACCGGAGTTTCCACAGTGAAAATTGATATTCACGGCCATGTTTTTGCGGATCCGCGTCTTATCTCCCCGGTGGCCGGGACCCCGTTCATGAGCGCGGAGCAGCAGCTGGAAGTCATGGAGCAGAAAGGCATCGATATGACGGTGATTCTGCCCCTGACATCGGCGGAGGCCCCGGCTGAAAAGCAGAGCGTGGGCGAGGTGCTCAGCATCTGTGCCACCTATCCGGGGAAATTCATCCCCTTCGTCAATGTGGACCCGCGCCTGCCGCGCGATCCGGCCCGGATCACGGTCGAGGACCACTACCGGGTGCTGGCCGAGTGCCGCGACCTGGGATTCAAAGGTCTGGGCGAGCTGACCGCGCGGATGTACTGGGATGAGCATCCGATGCAGTGCCTGATGGGGGCCTGCGAAAAAGTCGGCTTTCCCGTGACCTTCCACACCATCACGCCCGACGCGGACTGCTACGGCGTACTGGACGAACTGGGCCTGCCCCGTTTCGAGAAATGTCTGCAGACCTTTCCCGAACTGGTGTTTTTCGGGCACAGCCCCGGGTTCTGGTCGGAAATCAGCGGCGACGCGACCGTGGCGGACAAAAACGGGTACCCGTCGCGGCCGGTGGCGGAAGGGGGTGTGCTGAAACGTCTGTTTCGCGACTATCCGGGCGTCCACGGCGATTTATCGGCCGGCAGCGGATTGAATGCCCTGCAGCGGGACCCCGAGCATGCGTACGCGTTTCTGGACGAATTTCAGGATCGGCTGCTGCTGGGGCTCGACTATTGTTCGCCAAAGAACAATATGCAGCATGTGGAATGGCTGACCGCGGCGCGCGACGCGGGGAATATCAGCGAAACCGTGTATGAGAAGATCATGTGGCAGAACGCCAACCGGATCCTGGATCTGGGCCTGGCGGGTGAGTCGGATTGAGCGTGCAGCGCTGAGCGCGCACAGGGGAGAGTAGCGCCATGATTCTGGGCATTATCGGGGCTGAAAACTCGCACTCGAAGGCGATCGCGACCATCATCAACGTCGAGAAGAAGATCAAAGGGTTTTCCGTGGACTACCTCTGGGGCGAGACCGCCGCTTTCGCCAAAGACACGGCCGAAGGCGGCCAGATTCCGAATATCGTCAAAAATCCGAAAGAAATGCTGGGCAAGGTCGACGCGGTGCTGGTGGATCACCGGCATCCGAAATATCATCTGCCCGCGGTTACCCCGTTCGCTGAACGCGGAATCCCGGTCTTTGTCGACAAGCCGTTTTGTTTTGAGCCGAAGGAAGGCGTGGCGTTTTTGAAGCTCGCAAAGAAAGCAGGCGCGCCGGTGACCTCTTTCAGTGTGGTGCCGATGCAGGCAAGTTTTCAAAAGTTCAAGAAGAACATGGAAAGCATCGGCACGGTCGTGGCGGGTTCGACGTACGGGCCCTGCGATCTCGAAAGCCAGTGGGGCGGTGTGTTCTTCTATGGGATTCACCAGGTCGAGATGACCCTGATGGCCTTCGGATACGACGTCAAATCGGTGCTGATTACAAAGAACGGCAACGGCGCTACCGGGCAGCTACTATATCGTGACGGAAACATCGTCACAATGAATCTCGTGAAGGAAGGCGCGCCCGGATTTGGGATTTCGGCCATCGGGAACGAAAAATCGATTCATTCCAGCCTGCCCATGGATAAAAGCCCGTACCTGGCCGGTGTGAAGACGTTCTGCGGCATGTTCAAGACAAGGCTGGAGCCGATCTCACACGATTTCCTGCTGCGCCCGGTCCAGGTGCTCGATGCGCTGGCTCGATCGAAAAAATCGGGCCGGGTGGAAAAAGTGAGCGCGTAAGCGGCCAGAGCGATGCGCTGAGGGAGGATCGCGGGGGACTATCCGAAGGGCATCGCCCCTAGGATGGTTCCCCTGACGTTTCTGGCGGGAGATCGCTGTGGGCTGCCCTTGCCGGGCGCGGCGCCCGAGCCGGTCTTCGCGCGGTCGCACGGCAGCGTCTTGAGGCGCCCCCGCATTTGAACTGTTTTGCGGGTGAATGGCACAATGTATCTTCGCATTAACGAACAGGAGCGAGGCGTAATCCATGATGAATAATGACGAAGCGAGCGAAAAACAGGCCGTTGAGGCGTTGGCGGCACGGCTTTTGAAGACCCGCACCATCCTGATCTCGGGCTCGGTGGATGAAGAACTGGCTGAGCGGGTCATTACGGAGCTCCTGATCCTGGACGGCGAGAGCCAGGATCCCGATCCGGGTCTTTATCACGTCGCCCGGCGGGCACGTGGACGCGGGCCTGGCCATCCATGACGTGCTGCGCTTCGTCAAGTCGGAGATCACCGCCATCGGGGCGGGGTGGGTCGCGAGCATTGCGGTGCCGATCCTGTTTGGCGCGCCGAAAACAAACCGTGTGGCGCTTCCGCATACGCGGTTCCTGCTGCACCAGCCCAGCGGCGGGGCGGCGGGCCATCTCAAGGATATCCGCATTGAAGCGCAGGAAATCATGAAGATTCGCACGCGCCTCAACGAGATGATCGCGCGGGAAACCGGCCAGTCGTACGAGAAAGTGTATGAAGACAGCGACCGCAACTTCTGGATGAGCGCGGAAGAGGCCGTCGAGTACGGCGTGATCGCGCGCGTGGTCGAGTCGGCCGACGATATCGTAAAGAAGTAGCCGCGCGTGGATTCCCGCATCGCGATGGGGCGCCATGAGCGGGCACGGGAACGGCATGACAGCATCAGGACAGCTCAGACGCCTTCTGGATCAATTCCTGGAGGCGTCTGTTTTTGAATCGGGGCTTGCCGACAAGTCGCTCGACGCGTATGCGGGCGATCTGGGGGCGTACACGGCGCATCTCGAGCAGAGCGGGGTGTCGGATCCGAACCAGATCACGCGGGACCACGTGCTGGGACATCTGATCGCGTTGCGGAAGGGGGGCCTGAGCGCGCGGTCGGCGGCGCGGCACCTGAGCGCGATCCGCCGCTTTCACCGGTTTTTGCGGGAGGAGCATCTGGCGGACCGGGACCCGACCGAAGGCATGGATTCACCCCGGCTGATCCGCGCGTTGCCGCATGTGCTTTCCGCGCTGGAGGTGGAGCGGTTGCTGGCCGCGCCCGACCTCTCGCGCAAACACGGTCTTCGGGACGCGGCGATTCTGGAGCTGTTTTACGCGTGCGGGTTGCGCATCTCGGAGCTGGCGAACCTTCCCCTGCGCGAGGTGTCGCTGGAGGAGTCGATGGTTCGGGTGCGGGGCAAGGGCTCGAAGGTGCGGATTGTGCCGCTGGGGGGGCGGGCGATCGCGCGGATCCAGGCGTATCTGCCGGTGCGTGCGCAGGGCAGGGTGCTCGACGATGCCCTGTTTCTGGGGACGCGGGGCCGGCGGATGAGCCGCACGAGCGTGTGGCAGGTGGTGAAGCGCGCGGCGCAATCCGCGAACATCCGCCAGAACGTGACGCCGCACATGCTGCGGCATTCGTTCGCGACGCACCTGCTCGATCACGGGGCGGACCTGCGCGCGGTCCAGGAGATGCTGGGGCACGCGGACGTGTCCACGACGCAGATCTACACGCACGTCAGCGTGGACCGCTTAAGCCGGGCGCACAAGAATTTCCACCCGCGGTCGTAGGCTTATTGACTCCCGGGGCTGACAGGCTATTGCCGGAGCCATTTCTGGAACCAGGCGATGGCATCGTCCTGCGCGGGAATCTTGAGGGAATGGGGCTCGTCGTAGTAGTTGCAGGTGAATCGGTCGGCGGCGCCCATTTTTCCGTAAACACCGGCGATTTTCTTCTCGGCGGCCTGCATGCCCTCGAGCGTGAAGAGCGAGTCGTTGAGAGCAGTTGATGACCATGAGGGGGTTGGGGGCGTTGAGCGTCACCACGTCGGGCAGGTCCAGGAAATTGTGCTGGCGCGGCACGTAGACCATCCAGGTGTGGGAATGGAGGTGGTCGTAGAGGAGCGCGCTGTAGGTCGTCATCCAACCGGCCACCACGGCGCACTTGATGCGGGGGTCAAGGGCGAACAGATGAGCGCTGCGGTAGCCGCCGATGGAGAGCCCGACACAGCCGAGCCGCGAGGAGTCGACTTCAGGACGGGTGAGCAGAAAATCGACGCTGGCGCGATCGCCCTGGAACAGGATGCCCGGCCAGGTGGTCCCGGCGGTGAACAGGGTCTTGGCCAGGAGATGTTCGTGGCGGCTCGCGATGGGGTTAAAAGCCCGCACATAATCATTGCTTCCGGCGTCACACCCCTCCAGGGACTCGGAGAAGTGGGGGGGGATCTGCGTGACGTCGAGCCGCTGCACGCCAAAATAGAACGCATCGGGCACGAGCACGACGAATCCGCGGCGGGCAAGCTCATCGGCAAACGGCCGGCCATCGTACGTATTGGTGATAAGGTCCTGAAGGCAGGGCAATGGGTCCTCGGTCTCGGTGATTTTCTCTTTGCCGCTGTAATAAAAACCGCTGTGGCAATGCAGAGCGACGATGGCGGGCGCGGGACCTTCAAGCCCGTCGGGGATGAGCAGATAGGCCTCGGTCGTGCGGCCGGCAGCGATGGCATACCGGACAAGGTGGCGGGTATATCCGTCTTTCTTCACCGTCTCGAGCAGTTCGGGGGCCAGTGGGGCAGGCTGCGGGTCATAGGAGAGCAGTTCATGCATGCGGGCGCGCCCCTGCTGGCGCCAGGCATCGGGATCGGGCCAGTCCTGGGCCAGATAGGACAGCGGGAAGGTAGACTGCGCGGCATAGGTGGTTAACATGGGATAAAAATTACCCATGTCGCTCTTGGTTTCGGGAAGATCGGCAGCGCACAGGACCAGACAAATCAGCAGCGAGTGACTCATGACAACCCTCCAGCGTTGCGGTGAGGAATAAGCATAAACTATATCAAAAAATGAGGGAGGATAGCTGAGACCGCACAGGAGGGCCACACTGCGGCCAGCCGTGGTCGAGATGATGCGCCCCCGCATGGCAGAATAGGCGGCGACGAGCGGCGGACTTGCTGGAGTGCACCTCGTTCGTGGTTGAGCCGGTGGGGATGGAAAAAAAAGAATGCAGCGGGAGCGCATGGGAGAATGTACATGAAACTGGGACAACGGACGTTGTGGTGGGGAATGGCTGGACTCCTTTGCGCGGCGCTGGGCACGTACGCGCAGGCGGCGTCGGCAAGCGGAGAACCGGTGGTGCTGGAAAATGAGAGTTTCCGGTACGAAATAGCGCCGGATGGTCGGAATGCGGCGTTTATCGATAAGGCATCGGGGACGAATTACCTGAAACACGCCGAGCCAGGCCATGCCGCGAGCGTGACGCGCGCCGGAGGTCGTGACGGAGTGTACCCGCGCCACGTTCAACGACGGCCTCTTGACCCTGGGTTTTGGGGACAGCGGCGTGGAGGCCGTCGTGCGCGTGACAATGCATGCGCGGCACATGCTCCTGGAAGTGGACGCTGTGACGGGCGAGGGTATTGAGCAGCTCATGTTTCTGAATGTGCCGCTTTCGCTTGAGGGGACGTTGGAGGAGCCGTTCGCGTGCTGCGTGCTGGCGCTGAATCTCCAGACCAATGTAGCGGAGATTCCGGGTCCGAACAACCGTCTTCGCGCGACGTGCTACCCCCGCTTCGGCATGGAAGGGGCGGAGAGCGCGGTGAT
This sequence comes from Candidatus Hydrogenedentales bacterium, assembly GCA_050950105.1. Lineage (GTDB taxonomy): Bacteria > Hydrogenedentota > Hydrogenedentia > Hydrogenedentales > SLHB01 > UBA2224. The sequence continues at coordinate 5,996 of JBMNGZ010000004.1, forward strand.
TGGGTGCCCGCAGGCCCACTTGCGCGATGTGATGAAGACCGTGGTGAGCGCGGCGGAGGCCATACCGCGCTCGGACATTGGCGGCCCGTGGGCGCTGGATGGACCGATCAACCGGGGCTCCTACCTGTTTGATTTCGGGCAGTGCACCGAACAGACGGTGGATGAATGGGTGGCGCTGGTCAAGCGGCTCGGGTTGAACCAGGTGGATTTCCACACCGGCGGGTCGCTGCGGTTCGGCGATTACCGGCCCAACCCGGACCTGTTTCCAAATGGCCGCGCGAGCGTGAAGGCGGTCATCGACCGGCTGCACGCGGCGGGAATCGCCGCCGGCCTGCATACCTACGCGTTTTTTGTCGCGAAGGACACGCCGTACGTTACGCCGGTTCCGGATCCGCGGCTGGGGAAGGATGCGAGGTTCACGCTGGCGTCCGCCTTGACGGCCGAGGCGGTTGAGGTGCCGGTCGAGGAGTCGACGGAGCGCATGTCAACCACGACCGGCTTCTTTGTGCGCAACAGCGTGACGCTGCAGATCGATGACGAGCTGATTGTATATGCGGGCCTTTCAAAAGAAGCGCCGTATGCGTTTACGCAGTGCATGCGCGGGGCGTATGGCACGCAGGCGGCCCCGCACGACAAGGGCGCCGAAGTGCAGCATCTCAAAGAATGTTTCGGGCTGTTCGCTCCCGATGCCGATTCGACGTTGCTGGCGGAGATTGCGGCGAACACGGCCGACACGTTCAATGACTGCGGGTTCGACATGATCTACCTCGACGCGCTGGACGGAGAAGACATCTTGGGAGGGCGCGAGAACTCCTGGCATTACGGGTCGAAGTTCGTGTTCGAGATCGCGAACCGCCTCGACAAACCCGCGCTGTTCGAGATGAGCACCTTTCATCATCACCTGTGGTATGTGCGGGCGCGGATGGGCGCCTGGGATCATCCCAACCGGTCGCATAAGAAATTCATCGACATCCATGCCGGGGTGAATCTGGCGGGCGCCACCATGTGTCTGCCGATGAATCTGGGCTGGTGGGCCGTGAAAACCTGGACAACCCCCCGGAACGAACCGACTTTCCCCGATGATATCGAGTATCTGCTCGCGAAATGCATCGGGACCGACGCCGGCCTGAGCCTGATGGGGGTGAACCCGGACAACATCGACACAACCCCCGCGTATCAACGACTGGCGCCGCTCTTCCAGCGCTACGAGACGCTGCGCCATGCCGGCGCCTTTTCCCAGGCCGTGAAAGACCAGCTCAAGCAGCCCGGCGCGGAATTCACGCTTGGCGAAGATGAGAGCGGGAAACCCGTGTTTCAGCGCGTGAATTACGCCAAACACACGGTCCGTGATGCCCAGGGGGTTACCAATCGATGGATTAGCACCAATCCGTTCGGAGAACAGCCGATGGGCCTGCGAATTGAGGCGTTGATGTCGGCGGCGCCCTACGATGCCCCGGAAGCCGTGGTGCTGGAGGATTTCAGCGAGCCCGCGGACACGTTTGCGAACCTGCGAGCGCAGGAGGGAGTGGAAGGGGCGCTCAGTCGTAGCACGGAACTCGTGAAAGAAGGTGACGCCAGTGGCATGTTTACGGCGCTGAGTACGCGACCAACTCCGGTGGGATCCTGGGTCTGCTGCGCCAAGACCTATGCGCCCGTGCTGGATATCGCGCAACAGCAGGGGATCGGGGTCTGGGTGCATGGTGACGGCCAGGGAGAATTGCTCAACATCCAGCTGAAAAGCCCGTCTCATATCGCGGGCGGCATTGGAGACCACTATGTGCGGGTCGATTTCACAGGCTGGCGGTACCTTGAGCTGATCGAGCACGAAGGCGGCGGCATCGACGACTGGAGCTGGCCTTACGGCGGGGCCTACGCCATCTACCGGGAAGACGTGGATCATGCCCACATCGAGTCGCTGTCGCTGTGGTACAACAATCTCCCGGAAGGCCGGCCGGTCACGTGTTACCTGAGCCCGATCAAGGCCCTGCCACTCGTCAATATCACGTTGAAAAATCCGTCGATCACCGTAGGCGGCCATACCATCACATTTCCCGCTGAGATTCCGACGGGTTCGTATCTCGAGTTCCATGGATTGACCGATTGCAAGCTGTATGCGGCGAATGGTGAGTTTCTCGCGGAGATCACGCCCGAAGGCACGGCGCCCGTCCTGGCGGCCGGAGCGAACCCGCTCGAGTTCTCGTGCGAGGCGCCCACGGAGCCGAATCCACGAGCCCGGGTGACGGTGATCACGCGGGGCGATTCTATCTGAGAGACGATTCCCCGCGATGGCGCGGCGACGCCTTCGCGCCCGTGCGCCGGGATGGTGGGAATGCGCGGTGATGGGCGAATGTGCAGGGGCTGCCGCGGTATATCTTGATTGCGCAGCGCGCGGGGGCTTCCCTTTTTTATCTATGCTACGCAGCGCGTAGGGGCAGACCCCTGTGTCTGCCCTTCTTCAAGGCGAACGCGCAGGGCTGGGCAGCCGCGTGGAGACTGCTTTCCGCAGCGCGGAGGGGCAGCTCCCTGTGTCTGCCCGCACAATCCACCCCCGGCCACGCGAGCCACACGGTTCACGTTCTCATGCCGCAGGGCTCTCGCCAACCGTTTAGAATCCACCCCCGGCCACGCGGGGCGCGTGTCCACCCCCGCCCGCGAGGGACACAAGAACGCGAATCGGCATACGGCCCAGCACACACGGCGCTTGGCTTGGTTTTTGCCCCATTCTTTTTTGCGAGGAACACAAGAACCTGAAGGCCAGAGACTTATGTGCGGCGCACCTGTCCCCCGCGGGCGGGGCTGAACCATGTGCCGACGAGGACGTTGGTGCTCCCAGGATACCTTTCCTCCGCGGCGGGGGAGAGTCGATGAAAGGCGTCGCGGGCGGCGGGCAGACGGTATCTGTCCCCCGCTGGCGGGGGTGAATCGGCGGTAGCCGATTTGGGGGTGGAGTTTTTCTGGTTGGATTCTGGGGTGTGGCTTGCGCCTCACAGCGTCCCGTCGCAATGCGTGGGCTATCCGGCTGGGCTGCCGCGTGGAGGCTGCTTTCCGCAGCGCGTAGGGGCAGACCCCTGTGTCTGCCCTTCTTCAAGGCGAACGCGCAGGGCTGGGCAGCCGCGTGGAGACTGCTTTCCGCAGCGCGGAGGGGCAGCTCCCTGTGCCTGCCCGCACAATCCACCCCCGGCCACGCGAGCCACACGGTTCACGTTCTCATGCCGCAGGGCTCTCGCCAACCGTTTAGAATCCACCCCCGGCCACGCGGGGCGCGTGTCCACCCCCGCCCGCGGGGGACACAAGAACGCGAATCGGCATACGGCCCAGCACACACGGCGCTTGGCTTGGTTTTTGCCCCATTCTTTTTTGCGAGGAACACAAGAACCTGAAGGCCAGAGACTTATGTGCGGCGCACCTGTCCCCCGCGGGCGGGGCTGAACCATGTGCCGACGAGGACGTTGGTGCTCCCAGGATACCTTTCCTCCGCGGCGGGGGAGAGTCGATGAAAGGCGTCGCGGGCGGCGGGCAGACGGTATCTGTCCCCCGCTGGCGGGGGTGAATCGGCGGTAGCCGATTTGGGGGTGGAGTTTTTCTGGTTGGATTCTGGGGTGTGGCTTGCGCCTCACAGCGTCCCGTCGCAATGCGTGGGCTATCCGGCTGGGCTGCCGCATGGAGACTACTTTCCGCTTTGCGTAGGGCAGTTCCCTGTGTCCGCCCTTCTTTAGCGCAGCCACGGGGGCTATCCGGATGGGCAGACACAGGGGTCTGCCCCTACATTCCGGAACGCTACCGCGTCGGGGTTGTCCGTATAATCCGGCTGGGCAGGCACAGGGGCCGCCCCTACATTGGAAAAACTCCAGGAGATCGTCGATGAACTAAAGAACCGGCCAAAAAAAGTCTCGGATACCGAAGACCCGATGAAATCTTCCTGCAGAAACGGAAAATTGTTTTGCGTGCACTTAAAACTTGAATGTGTCAGCGGCATGTGGCGTTGGGGGTGTGAATTCCGGTAAGCTATGCGGTGTGCATACTGTTCAGTAAGTAAAAGGCCTGGTTGCGGCGCACGCTGGATGGGCTGACGCGGAGCAGTTGGCCCGAGAGCTGAGCATACCCGGCAGCACTGAGGTAAGACGAATGGCAAGAAACATTTACGACAAAATTTGGGATGCGCATGTGGTGCATGAAGAGCCGGGACAGGACACGGTGTTGTTCATTGACCGGCATTTTGTTCATGAAGTAACCTCGCCCCAGGCCTTTGAAGGGTTGCGGCTCGCGGGCCGGCCGTGCGGCATCCGGAACTCACCGTCGCCACGATGGACCACAATATCCCGACCACGGGGCGCGGCCAACCGATCGCGGATCTGCTGTCGAGAACCCAGGTGGAGACCCTCCTCAGCAACTGCCGTGAATTCGGGATCACGTGTTTCGATATGGGCAGCGAGTTCAACGGCATTGTGCATGTGATTGGCCCGGAACTGGGCCTGACGCAGCCGGGCTGCACCATCGTGTGCGGGGACTCGCACACCGCGACGCACGGGGCGCTGGGCGCGCTGGCGTTCGGCATCGGGACCAGCGAGGTCGAGCACGTGCTGGCCACGCAGACCCTGCTGCAGCGGAAATCCCAGCGCGATGGAGGTGCGGGTCAACGGCACGCTCGGCCCGGGCGTCACCCCCAAGGACGTGATCCTCGCGATCATCGGCAAGATCGGCACGGCGGGCGGCACGGGCTATGTGATCGAGTACACGGGCGACGTGGTCCGCAGCATGAGCATGGAAGGCCGGCTGACCGTGTGCAACATGAGCATCGAGGCCGGGGCGCGCGCGGGGCTGGTGTCGCCGGACGCCACCACGTTTGACTACCTGAAGGGCCGGCGCCTATCTGCCGAAAGACAGGAGCCACGAGGACCTGGTGCGCTGAATGGGCAGCGCTGGGCGTCCGAGCCGGGCTGTTCCTACGACACGCTGGTGGAACTCGACGGGGCGGCGCATCGAACCGCAGGTGACCTGGGGCACGTCGCCGGGCATGGTCACGGGCGTCAACGGCGCGGTGCCCCGGCTGGACGAGATCGCGGACGCCAACACGCGCCAGGCCGCGAAGAAGGCGCTCGACTACATGGACCTGCCCGAAGGCCTGCCGATCCGCGACATCCACGTCAACAAGATCTTCCTGGGGTCGTGCACGAACGGCCGCATCGAGGACCTGCGCGAAGGGGCGAAGGTCGCCCGGGGCTACACGGTGAATTCCAGCATCGAGCAGGCGCTCGTGGTGCCCGGGTCGCGGCAGGTCAAAGTGCCCAGGCCGAGCAGGAGGGCCTCGACACGGTGTTCAAGGACGCGGGATTCGAGTGGCGCGAGCCGGGCTGCTCGATGTGCCTGGCCATGAACGCCGACGTGCTGAACCCGGGCGACCGGTGCGCGGCCACCTCCAACCGCAACTTCGAGGGACGCCAGGGCAAGGGCGGCCGCACCCACCTCGTCAGCCCCGCGATGGCGGTGGCGGCCGCGATCGCGGGCCATTTTGTCGACATCCGCGCGTGGGACTACAAGGACTAAAGCCGGCCTCGCGGCGCGTATCGCCGGCAAGTATCGGGATCCCGGCCGCGAAGGCGGCAGCGTATCTTCGGGGCACGGATTTCGCCTGCGGGCCCGCCCGCTCTACGGCAACGAAGCCTGCGCCGCGAACGGGACGGCAATTCAGGAAGGAGAATTGACATGAAGCCATTCACCACATTGACGGGGCGGGTCGCCCCGCTCGAGGCGCTCAATGTCGATACGGACCAGATCATCCCGAAGCAATTCCTCAAACGGATAGCCCGCACGGGGTATGAAGATGCCCTCTTTTACGATTGGCGCTACCTGGATGACGGCAAGACCCTCAACCCCGATTTCGAGATGAACGCAGCCCGCTATCAGGGGGCGAGCATCCTGCTGACCAAAGACAATTTCGGTTGCGGTTCCTCGCGCGAACACGCGCCCTGGGCCCTCGACAACTATGGGTTCCGATGCCTTCTGGCCCCGTCGTTCGCGGATATTTTCTACAATAACTGCTTCAATAACGGCCTGCTGCCGATCCGGCTGCCGGAGGCAGTCATCGAGCTGCTGTTCCAGGAAGTCCGGGCGCAGGAAGGCTATACGCTGACCGTAGATCTGCCTGCACAGACAATCACACGGCCCAATGGCGAAACCATCGCGTTCGAGCTGGATCCGTTCCTTAAGGAACGTCTCTTGAATGGCTGGGACCAGATCGCCTTGACGCTGCGCCACGAAGAGAAGATCCGTGCCTACGAGGAGAGCCGGGGGCTGGTCTGAGCGCCCGTTTCCGGGCAACCGGTCCGGCTGACGCACGCCCGGAGATGTACTGCCATGAACGAGCATGAACGCTGAACACGAGAGGCGCGAGACCCCGGAAACACGGCCGGACCGCAGGCTGTCCTGGCTGGAACGTCCCCACGCCGGGGTGACGCTCATCCTCGGGCTGGCACTGTTGTTCTGGCTCTGTTTCGTGCTGGCGGGCACGTTTTCGCCTCCGGAAGAACGTATTGCGGGAGCCAAACCGGTCGCCTGCTATGCGTGGATCCGGTCGCTCGCTTTTGACCGGGACCTGGACTTCGAGAACGAATACCGGGCCCTGACCTGCGGAGATGAAGCAACAGAACGGCGCTTTATCAATCCGGATGGCCCCCGTACCCCGTCCGGGCGGCTCCCCAATACGGCATCGATAGGCCCGGGGCTGCTCTGGGCGCCGTTTCTCGCGCTGGGCCACGCGGCAGCCCGGCTGGCGGGCCTGCCGAGCGATGGTTTTTCGCAGCCCTATCACACGGCAGTCTTTCTGGCCAACATCGTGTACGGAACCGCCGGCGCCCTGTTGACCTGCGCCGCGCTTCGCGCGTGGTGGGGCAAATGGGCCAGCGCGCTTGCGGCCGTCGCTGCCTGGGCCGCCTCGCCCGCCCTCTACTACACCTATGCCCGGGAGGCCATGCCTCATGCCGCGGCATTTTTTGCGTCGGCTCTCTTTTTTTTCGCCTGGTCGCATCTGCGCCGGCGCGCGGCCTGGTGGGCCTGGGCCGGGATGGGTGCGGCGCTTGGTCTGGCAGCCCTGGTGCAGTGGCCGTGTGCCGCGTTTATCGTGGTCCCGGCGGTGGATGCGCTCTGGCGAGCGCGCCGTGCGGGGCTCGCGCGCCTGCTCGTGTGTGCGGTAGCAGCCCTGCTCGTGTTCAGCCCCCAGCTGCTGGCTTGGCATGCCCTCTTCGAAACGCCCATGCCGAGCATGGGCGGCGAAGAAAGCATGGCCTGGCTCGCTCCGGCATTTTTCCGGGTGCTTTTCTCCGCCCGTGAGGGGTTGTTTACCTGGACTCCCTTGATGGCTGCGGGCCTCCTGGGCCTCTGCCTCTGGCCCAGAGACGACCGGCAGGCCTGGGTCGCGATCGCCGCGGCTGTGTTGATTCAGATCTACCTGGCGGCCTGTGCGCGGGACACCGGCGCGTCTTTCGGCGCGCGCCATCTCGTAGCAAGTGTCCCGTTCTACGCAATGGGGCTTGCCGCGTTGTTTTCACGGTACCAGGCGGCCAGACCGCGCTGGATGGCCGCAGCAGTCACGCTCTGTGTTGTCTGGAATAGCTTGTTTATGATGCAGTTTGCGGGTTTGCTCGATCCCCTCTACCTGAACGAGGCGCTGTACGCCCTTGCGGAGGAACAGCAGGTGCCCGTCACTGCTCTTACGACGATGAACCGGCTGCCAGACGGCACGCCGTTTGAACTCGAAGAATTTGCGCAGAGCCATCAATTCCCTCGCGATGCCACCCCGTCCCTGCGCCAGTTTGTGCCGGATAAGCTGACGGTTGTGCTCGTTTTGGGGCGGCAAGTGCTGCGTTCGGTGGTTCCGGACCTCCTGACGGAGTGACCTGGGTCTCAGCAAAGGCACGCTTCGTTCGAAAAAAGGCTTGCGCAAAAAAACGGCGCCTCGCCGTGAAGGCGAGACGCCGTGAATGCCTGCTCCAGGGCTGCAGATTTAATACATAAGCTCCATCCAGCGGCCTCCGGCTTTCATCTCGGCCTTGCGCCGCTCCCATTTTTCGTCGGAACCGGCGATCTTGGCCATGGCCTGATTCAGAAGTTCGCCGACCTTCTCATGGCCGGAGACGAAAACATAGGTATCGGGGTCGCGAACCATGTCCCACACTTCCTGGGCATTTTGCTCGATGGCTTCGTCAAGGGCGACGGGCGCATCGACGGCGGGGCGGGGACTCACCGCCTCGAAGGCCTTGAAAGTCGCTTCATCGTAGTAATTGGCGAAATCGTCGCGTTCGTCGTTCATGTAGAGCATTTCGAGCCCGGTCTTGGCGCCGAAAAACAGCCGCACTTTGCCTTTCCAGCCGCCGCGTACGTCATAGATATGGCGCACGAACGCACGGAACGGGGCAATGCCGGTACCCAGGCCGACCATCAGCAAATTGGTGTTTTCATCGTCGGGAATCGTAAAAGCGCCTTCGAAGGGGCCCGCCATCATAAGCTCGTCGCCCGGCGCCCGGTCGCAGAAGTAATTGGATGCTTTGCCTTCATACTTCTCGCCGCTGTAATCGTCAATATAGAAGCAGCGCTTGACGCAGAGCGTCAGCCGAATCTTGTTGTCAGCAACCTTCTCGCCGCCGGCGATGGTGTAAAGGCGGAGGATATGCTCGTTGCCGAACTCATCCGGTCCCGGCACCAGCAAGCCGATGCTGTCACCCACATGATAGGAAAAGTCTTCCGCATTCAGTTCGATGACAATGTTCCGGATGTCTTCATCCGAAGTCTCGGGGGTGATGCGGTCGTTGCTCAGGACCGACGCGACGAACGATTTGCTGATATCCAATTCTGCCAAAGACGCCATGGTGATTCCTCCGATTCGGTCTCCACGAGGGAGAATCCGTTGCGCCATTCTTTTGAACGTCCGGACCGGGCGCGCTTTTTTTGAGACTTGCCCGAGTCCCGGCACGAAATTCGCTACTCCGGCGGGTCTTCCAAGGCTGCAAGGACGGCCGCAGCCTCTGTAAGGCACTATTGTAGGGTGCGTAGCCCGATAGAGTCAAACCCGCGGGCCCCGAGCGTCGATCCGGCGCGTTGCAGGGCGAAAAAGACGGCGTAACGCTTAAAATCGCGTGTGTGGGGCCTTTCGCAGCGCCGACAGGGCTCTGAAGCTCCAGGGGGCCTCATTTGATGGTCTGCAAGCGCCTCCGCCCTGGATTTGCCCAGATCCACGCGGGCGGCCCTCAAAAACCCTGCTCCAAAAGGCCAGCCGGGGCTGTTTTCCGGTGGCATACCGCTGTTCAGTCCGGATGAGCGCGAAAACGGAGGATCTGACCGGGCAGGCTGTCGATGCGGACGATACCCCTCCCATCTTGGTCGCAAAGCGACCATCCGGCGTCCGTGAGCACGTCGGTTTGCGGCCAGGGCGCCTGGAGGCGCAAAAGGCCCCCCACCGTGCTTTCGATGGTCAGATCGCGCGTCTGACCCTCCTCGAAGGCTGCGGAAACGAGAAACCCGCCCTGGGCGCGTAAACGGGTGAAATGCGCGGCCCTATGGCCGGGCCATGCAGGGAAAAGGCGGACTACGTCGCCGACGCTTTGAAGGAGCAGTTCGTTGATGGGCAGGCAAACGCCGAACATCTCGGTGTAATGCCCAAAGTCGTTGAACTTGAATTCGGGGTCCAGGCGGTTGAAGCTCAGGGTGCCGTTGGGCCGTTCGCGCCACACGAGTTCCGTATGAAGCCATTCCTGGGTGTCGGGCATTTCCAGCCGCGCCCGGGCAGTTGCCAGCATCAGGGGCGCGTTATTGCCATTATGCTGCAGGCCGGCTGCAGTGCGCCGGAAGATCTCCCGAAGCTCGGGCGGAGAAAACCAGCCGGCCTGGTCTGCGGGAAATACGGGCGTCGTGGGTACCGGAATGTTGTAGGTGATGGGCGATGCGCCGGCAACGTCGACCATGACGGGTTCTTCGCCGCCGGTGCGCGGATAATCGGGCAGCAACGCTTCAGCGGCCCGCCATCGGGTTACCCGATCCGCGTCAATTCCGAGAATCTCTGCGCCTTCGGCTGCCGCGTCGAAGATCATCCTGAAATACGCGATGCAGAAGGTGCCATCGCGGTTGAGTTCGAATCCGGGCGTCCAGCCGTGGTGTTCGGGCGACACCGTGGGCGCAAGAACAATGCGCCCGTCAACACGGTCGCAGGTGTCGACGAAATCCGCGTAGAACTCCGCCACGTCTCGCAGCGCCGGATAGGCGCTGTCTTTGAGGAATGCCGGGTCCGGAGCGTACTTGTAATGCCACCAGAGGGGCTGGACGGTGAATCCCGTTACGCCGAGCGTGAAAGCCCAGACATGGTGGAGGTATTGGCGCCCGTGCGGGCTCTTGCAGCGTTCCGGATCGGGTGGTTCATACGCGAACAGGACGTGCGGATAGAATGCGCCGTTCGAGTCGAAAATGGTTTTCGCGAGCCATCGGGCCCGAGGCAGGTACTCGCGGATCAGCCGGTCGTAAGGCTCGGTCAGTTCGCAGTGATTGGTCGTAAACGCGCTCCAGAAGGTCTGTTGAAGGTTGTAATTCGTATGGTAATCGCCGTGCCATGCGGGGGCATCGTCGAGTAGCCCGGCGAAGAGGCCCGGACTGATGACCCCGGGTTTCGTGACGCAGCGCAGGAAGTATAAATTGCGATACCAGACGCGTTCGAGCACGGGATCGTCAAGCTGCAACCCGCTCCGTGCCCAGAACGCCTCCCATACGGCCCGGTGCTCTGCGACCAGGCTGTCGAACGCTTGCGCCGTCATGTTTCGTGCCAGTTCCTGCGCGGCCGCCAGCGGGTCGCTCGATTCAAGCGACGTGACGATGGCGATCGCGGCCACTTGGCCGCCAGTCGCGCACGCGACGGCAAAAGACATCCCGCCCCAATCGAGGTCGCCCGGAATCTCCTGCAGGAGCCAGCTCAGGTGAGTCTGCCGGCCGGTCTCCGCCGCGGGAAGGCCGGCCGAGGCTATCGCTTCGAGTATCGCAGCCGGCGCCTTTTCAGAACGGAGCAGGATGACGTTGGCCTGCGCGGGAGTCAGAACGCGAGTGACGCCATCGGCGCTGAGCACCGACGCCTCAGCGAAGCGAAGATTCAGGGCAGCCGCTACCAGACCGGCTGCCGCATCCGGGATGCGGACGACCCCGCAGGCTCTCGGGCAGGGGTAGGGGTGCGCGTGGTACGCGTCCTGGCCATCGTACTCGTACCCTTCGGGCAGGATCCAGTTGCGGTCGGACCACTCACCCTGGCCGAGCTGTTTGAGGCGTTCGAGCGTGGGGAGCGGCGGGTTCAATGTGGCATCGACTCGCGCATCCCACACGTCGTTTTTGGTGATGCGGATGACGAGGTCCTCGCCCTCGGCAAACAGCAGGGCATTCAGGTCTCCGTTGCCGAGAATCAAGGCGTCGTTGATCGCGTGCCCGAGCGAAGGCAAGGCAATGCCCGAATGTTCCAGGGCATCGAGATAGGGGATGGGTTGGCCGGCCTGGGCCAAGGCCGCGATGCCGCACGCGCACAGGAATACCGAGATTACAATGTACCGGTTCATGGTCGTCCTCCAGCTGCCGATTAGAATACCACGCTTTGGGCGGGACCGGGCACGTGAATTGCCGACGCCGCAGAACCCGCTACGCACAACGCGCATCGGCAGCACACACCCGCTCGGACGACCTTCTTATGGCCCTAATGGGTGCACCCGGAGCCATGCGAAAAGCCGCCGGGGCGCGAGATTCAACACATAGAAATCACAGCAGTTAGGCCGGCTCGCTTGACCCATTCATCGCCCAGACACAAGCATTTCGTTCCATTGACTGAAATTGCCCTTTATGCAATAATGCTCCGCAAACACCGAAAAGCACTAATTTCTCCAAGTGAGGGGTGGTTCATGGCGGAGATGAAGAGCAAGGTCTTCACAAGTGGCGAGGTGGCGGCGATCTGCGGCGTTTCGCCGGATACCGTCGCGCGGTGGTTCGATCTAGGTCAGATTGAAGGGTATCGACTGGGGCCCGGCGGAGACCGGCGTATCCCCTACGCCAGCCTGCGTAAATTCATGATCAGCCACGGCGTGCCGCTTGAGCGCCTGGAGGAAGACGAATACCGCATCCTGGTTGTTGATGATGATCCCTACTATCTCGATATCATACCTTCCGCACTGGCCCGCTCGGGCGACTACCGCGTCTTTGTGGCGTCGACAGGGTTTGATGCGGGCGCCCTGGTCGTGGAATACACCCCCCACGTGTTGATACTGGACATCCACCTGTCGGACATGGATGGGCGAACGGTGTGCCACCGGGTAAAAGAACGTCAGGATACGCGAAATACGCGTGTTCTGGCGATTTCGGGCTATCTGGACGACGAAGAGGCGCGACTATTGGCGAAGCAGGGCTTTGACGACTATCTGGCTAAGCCGTTCGAGATCGCCACATTGGTCGAGCGCGTCAACAAGCTGCTTGCAACCTGACGCGGGCCGTGGCGGGCCGACGTGCCGGCGATTTCATCACGGCGTGCCGGAGGGGCATGAAACACCAATTTCCACTGGTCACCGAGGCCTTCTTCCTCGCTGAGTCGTTGCATCGGGAACAGGTGCGGAAGAGCACGAAGATCCCCTATCTCTATCATCTGCTTTCGGTAGCGGCACTGGTCGGCGAGTACGGGGGAGATGCCCGGCAGGTGGCCGCCGCGTTGCTGCACGATGCCGCCGAAGACCAGGGCGGGCAAGTGGCTCTGGAGGCCATCGAAGCGCGCCTGGGCGCTGAGGTGGCCGAGTATGTGCGCGCGTGCAGCGACAGCCTGACGCAGCCAAAGCAATCCTGGCGTCCGCGCAAGGAGGCCTATATTGACCGGATCGCGGACCTGGCCGAAGAAGTGAAGCTCATCATCGCCGCAGACAAACTGCACAACATCCGCTCGCTTCTTCGCGATTACCGGCAGGCCGGGGAGGCGCTCTGGCAGCGATTCAACGGCGGCCGGGCCGGAACATTGTGGTATTACCAGGCAGTGGCCGCGGCACTGGAAGGGAGCTGGCGCCATCCCATTCTAGACGAGCTGCGTGAGGTGGTGGACCGGTTAACGGCGATGGCGGGCGGTTCGGAGCGGCCGCTGGACGCATGAGCCGGAATCACTTGGAGTCCAGATAAATCCTCCGCATGGTCGTGGGCAGGATGTCCATGTTCTCGCGGTATTTGGTGACCGTGCGCCGGGCAATGTTGATGCCCTGTTCCTTCAGCTGGTTTGCGATTTTCTGATCGCTGAGCGGGCGGGTCTTGTCTTCCTCGTCGATCATCTTTTTCATGAGCGACTGCACGCTCTTCGACGACTGCGCATCGCCGGTATCGCATTTCAGGCCGGGCGAGAAGAAGTACTTCATTTCAAAAAGACCCTGGGGGGTCTGAATGTATTTCCCGCGCGTGGCACGGCTGACGGTCGCTTCGTGCACTCCAACCACATCGGCGATTTCCTGCAGCGTCAGGGGTTTGATGGCTTCGTCGCCATACTCGAGGAAATCCTGCTGCACATCGATGATCGCCTGCGCGATACGCAGAATAGTGTTTTGCCGCTGCTCGATGTTGCGGATGAGCCACTTGGCGGATTCGATCCGGTCGCGCAAATACTTTTTCTCGTCCTTGCTCATATTCTTTTTGCGCATCCAGGCGCGGTACTGCTTGCTGATTCGCAGTTCGGGGGACGATTCATTGGACAGATAGAGTTCATAGCCCTCGTCGGTTTTTTCGACGATGACGTCGGGCGTCACATACTGCGGCGGCTCGGAAGAATACTCGAGGCCGGGCCAGGGGTAGAGTCTGGAGAGCAGCTCTTTGAGTTCTTCAACCCGTTCGGGTTTGATGCCCATGGCTTTGGCGATGGCGGGGATCCGGCGGCGTTCGAGCTTCTCGAGATGCTCCGCGACCAGCACTTTCAGTTCGTCTTCTTCCGGATACTCCATTTCGATCTGCAACAGCAGGCATTCGACCACGTCCCGGGCGCCCACTCCCGTGGGTTCGAACTGCTGGATCACGCCGAGCATGTGGTGGATGTTTTCGATGGGCACCCCGAGTTCTTCTGCGATCTCTTCCTCGGAGCCGGTGAAGTAACCCTTGTCGTCGATGTCGCCGATAATCCGTTCGCCGATGCGGTAATCTTCCTCCTGAGGGGCCGCCATGCGGAGCTGGCGCAGCAGCATCGCGGTAAAAGACTCCCCTTTTGTGATGGAGTTCTGGAAATATTCACGGCGGCTGTCCAGGTCGCGATTGCGGCTGAAGTCGGGGCCGGTGGGGCGGTAGTCGCCCAGGCGCGTGGCGAATTCATCCAGATCGAACGCGACGTCATCGACGGTCTCGTCGCTGCTCGAAGGTTCGCGCTGCTCTTCTTCGGGCGGGTCGCTGGCCTGCGATTTCTGCTCGAGCACGGGATTGGCCTCGAGTTCCTGCTGCACATACTGATCCAGCTCCAGGCCGGACAGCTGCAGAATCTGAATGGCCTGCTGCATTCGCTGCGTCAGCATCAGGCGCAGGGTTTGTCTCTGATCAATCCGGTGTTCCATTCGCATCATAAGCACACAATCTCCTTAAAGTGCATGATCTGTATTATATCGCTGAAATGAAAAAACTGTCAATTGGAGCGGGCTTCGGATGCCTTGGTATAATGCGTTTCAATAGCCTTTTTTGGGCTTTTACATCGTTTGGGGAGCACGGCAGTGATCCGGTTTTCACTATTGGGAAGCGGCAGCAGCGGCAACGCCATCCTGGTCATGACACGCGGCGCCAAAGTGCTCATCGATTGCGGGTTCAGCATGAGACAGCTCGTGCTTCGTGCGGCACAACTGGGAGCGCGTCTGGAGAATCTCGACGCCGTCTTCGTGACACACGAGCACGGCGATCATGTGAAGGGGCTTGGCGTGTTAGCGCGCCGGTTGCGGATACCGGTATTCATGACGCCCGGGACTCAAGCCCGGCTTCCGGCCAGTGTGGCGGAGGTCCCACAGGTCGAATGTTTCGCGGCCGGCGATTCCATCCGCCTTGACGGCCTGTCGGTCAGCAGCTTCAGTGTTTCGCACGACGCAGGGGATCCGGTGGGATTCTGCCTGGAATGCCGTGGAGCCAAGCTGGGCATCGCAGCGGATCTGGGCCATGCGCCGAATCTCGTGCGGCTGCGCCTGGCCGGCTCGCAGGCCCTGGTCCTGGAGTCGAACTACTGCCCTGAACTGCTCCGCCAGGGCCCCTACCCGCCGAAACTCCAACAGCGCATACGGGGGACACAGGGGCATCTTTCCAACGAGGCGATGTCGGCACTGTTGTCCAGCCTCAGACACGAACGCCTGCGTTTGGTGGTACTGAGCCATCTCAGTGAAGAAAACAACGATCCCGAACTGGTCTTTGAGATGGCGCGCCGGGCCGTACGGCCGTGCAGCGCCGAGGTTGTTGTTTCGCAGCAGCATGTACCCACGCGCCTCTTCGAGGTCTTGCCATGACGCCGCTGACCTTTCTCCGCCTGCCGGAGGTGCGTGAATTGCTTGAACGGGCCTCGGCGGCCGCCGCGACTCCGGTCGCTATTCACTACCTCTTGGGAGGGGACGAAGGACCCTGCATTGTGAGCGTTGGTCAATGCGCTGTGTGCCGGCACGTCCATGATCTGCCGGGCGGGGGCATGGCGTGTCGCGGCTCACGCGTCAAAGCCTCGCTGGAGGCGTTGCGCGATGGCATCGCTACGCCGTTTTTGTGTCATATGGGCTTTGCCTGCGTCGCCGCGCCGGTGTTTCCGGGCACGTCTCAGGGATTTATCATCACCTTTGGCCCCTACGGCCCCGCGGAAGCGCCCGGTGCACTGCTGGAAGACGCCCGGCGGGGTCTTGTTGCCTTCGGGGAAGAAGATCCGGACGGCCTGGAGGCCTTGCTGCGCAGCATTCGACTGGTACACAGCGATGTAGTCCCCGTCATCGTGGATTGGACGGTCCGCGACCTGAATGCATTGTGGGAGGCCCGGCAGAAAACGGCGTTCTCGGAAGAAGAAAGCCAGGAACCGCCGCCCGCAACGCGCCGGACGATAGCGCGCGGGGTGCCGGAAAATGACCTCTTGCACGCCTCAGCCATTGCCGCCGGTCTGGCAGGGGGCAACCAGCGCGAGGTGCGTTCGACCATTTTAACGGTATTGTCAGAAAGCCCCGCGGGTACCCGGACGGCCCTGGCGGCGCGGCGTGCACGGGCGCTGGCGTTGACGGGAGCCGTCATTGAGGCCGCCGAACGGGCGGGCTTTCAGGTGAGGGACTGCTGGGAGCGCTTGCCGGAGTTCATCGGGATGGTCTGCTCGGCCCGGACGAATGCGGAGCTGGCGACCGCGGTTACGGGCGTGTTGCGCGTCATCCGGCACAACGTGAAAACCACGACAAGTGACGCATCCATTGAGGCGCTCAACAAAGCCCTGCTGCCGCGCCTGGACGGCGCCGTCACGTTGAACGAGATCGCCTCGGAATTGGGAGTGCCGCCGAGTACCATCACGCGGCGTCTTCAGCGGAAATTCGGCATGTCGTTCTCTGAATATGCCGCAAAACATCGCGTGAACCGGGCAAAACGGCTGCTGCGAACCACAAAACTCGGAATAGGCGAGGTCGCGCGGCGCGTTGGCATTAGCGATCCAGGCAATTTTTCCAAGATGTTTCGCAAATGTGAAGGATGTACTCCTCAGAAATACCGCGAACGGTTCGGAAAAAAGCCATGACCACTCTCGAAAAGTTGCGGCACTGGTGGCTCGAAAAACGCTGCCCTACGGAATTTCTGTGCGATAACTGCAAATATGATCATCCATCGGCGTGCCTGCGCCCCGAACGCCCAAACGCGGTAAAATGCCCGGATTATCGCCCGAAAGGCAGCTAGATACGCGCCGCGCCGACTTCTGCTCGTCCCTGGCGCCGGCTGCCTTGTCGTTGCTTCAGCCGGCTGTGTTGGCGGGGCTGTTTGATGCAGGAAGCGGCGCAGCCGTGAAATCGCGCCGGAATTCGCGCTCAATTTGCGCGTCCTGCCCTCATTCCAGTGATTTCAGGTAATCGAGCTGGCGTTTGAGCTTTTCGCGGGGTTCCATGGCCCGAAAATCCTCGATCGAGATGAATCCGCGGTACCCCACCGCCTTGAGGTCGCTGATGAACTGAGGAATGTCGAGGATGCTCTCGGCGAGGTCGCAGCCGTCGTAGGTCCAGGGGACCGTCCCTTTTTCATCGGGTTCGCCGGGGACCGGTTTCCAGCCGCCTGCATGGCAATGCTGCAGATACGGTCCCAGAAGTTCCATGCCCAGCCGGAAGGTCTCGAATCCGTCCTTTGCCATGTTGTTAACGTCGTAAATGACGCCGAGCGCTTCGGGCTGAAAGTTCGACGCAAGGCGGTAGGCCAGGGAGGCGCTGGGCAGGAGCGTGCCGCCGTGGATTTCGAGCAGGCAACGTATCCCGTAGGGTTGGAGTACTTCAAGCGCCTGGCCGTAGGCGTCGACTGCGCGCGCGTAGAGGTCGTTGTAGTTGGCGGAGCGCTCGTAACCGCTGGGCGCGGCCAGGCGGATGGGGATCGGTCCGAGGAGCGCAACGCCGTCCGCAAGACGTCTGATCTCGTCGAGTTCATCGCAACGCAGGTTGGCGGCGATGGCGGGAATCTCCAGACCGTGCTCGGCCGTGATGCGGGAAACTTCATGCGCCTTCCGCGCCAGGTTCGCCGGAGATAGATCGGTTTTGTGCTCCCCCCACATGTCGTATCCCTGGCCAACGACCTCCTCAGGAGTGAACCGCACACGCCATTCGATGCCATCGTAGCCGAGTTCCTGGAGCAACGCGCATGTCTCCGACACATCGAGTTCGGGGAGTATGACGCTGGTCACGCTGTATTTCATCGCTGAGCATCCCTCTTTTCCTGCATCATGGCCCGGGGGCACTTCCCGAAGCCCAGTATCCGGCGCAAGCCGGCGCGTTTCAAGAAGCCAGCGCAGGGCCCCCGCGCTTGCCTTCCGGATGATATGGGCACAACCCCCACGCGGTTGCGTTCCGGAATGTAGGGGCAACCCCCACGCGCAGCCGTAACCTGGATGTACCTGGGCAACCCCAACGCGGACGCGTTCCGGAATGTAGGGGCAGACCCCTGTGTCTGCCCATCCGGATCGCCCCAGTGGCTGGGTTTAAGAAGGGCAGGCACAGGGGTCTGCCTCTAAACGCTGCGTAACCTGGTTGGATAGGGATAACCTCCGCGCTTCGGAAATCAGTCCTCGCGGCCGCTCTCCGGATTATATGGGCACAACGCCCCCGCAGTTACGCAACTTGGATGCACCCGTCCATCCCCAATGCAGCTGCGTTCCGGAATGTAGGGGCAGACCCCTGTGTCTGCCCATCCGGATCACCGCCGCGGCTGCGTTTAAGAAGAGCAGACACGGGGGTCTGCCCCTACGCGCTGCGTAACCTGGTTGGATCGGGATAACCCCCGCGCTTCGGAAATCAGTCCTCGCGGCCGCCCTCCGGATTATATGGGCACAACGCCCCACGCGTTGCGTAGCTTGGATGTACCTGGGCAACCCCAACGCGGTCGCGTTCCGGAATGTAGGGGCAACCCCCACGCGTTGCGTAGCTTGGATGTACCTGGGCAACCCCAACGCGGACGCGTTCCGGTGTAGGGGCAGACCCCTGTGTCTGCCCATCCGGATCGCCCCTGCGGCTGCGTTTAAGAAGGGCAGACACAGGGGTCTGCCCCTACGCGCTGCGGAGCAGAGATAAACCAGGGAAGCCCCCGCGCTGTGACGGGACGCTGTGATCTGCAAACCACAGCCCAAAATCCAACCTCCAAAACTCCACCCCCAAATCGGCTATCGCCGATTCACCCCCGCCCGCGGGGGACAGGTGTTGCAGCGCGCCGAGGAAGTGGCCGAGCTGGAGATTCAGCCCCGCCCGCGGAGGATAGGTACCCTGGGAGCGCCGACGTCCTCGTCGGCACACGGTTCTGCCCCGCCCGCGGGGGACAGGTTGCACTGCGCTTTGCCGAACGGTCGAACCCGTTTACTCATCTCCGCGAACGGGGACAAGTGCACCGCGCCTGAATCTCTCCAGTTCGGGTTCTTGTGTCCCCCGCGGGCGGGGGTGGCCGCGAAGCGGCCGGGGGTGGACAGGCATGGGCCGTAAACGCCTGCCCACGGCCTCAGAGAACGAGAACGTGGACCCTGTGGACTGTGGTGGGCCCTGTGGCCGCGTGGCTGCGCTGCGGAAATCAGTCCCCTGACGGCCGCCCATTCCCGCGCTGCGCAACTTGGTTGGATCGGAGCAGCCCGCTTCAATCGCCCAAAAACCTTGCCGAAATTCACGCGTTTGATCTCGGCGACTCTACACGCCCGAACAAAAACTACAAGGCACGAAAATTAAACGACAATCTTGGGGGGAAAGTCCTGGCACTATTTCGCCCTTGCTATGAAATGCGCTATGCTGAAGCTTGGCCCAAATCAGCGAAAGGATTCTGTGATGAGCGCCACTTCCGTTCCGAAGCCTCTTTCCATTCGTGTGCTCCGCGACGATTCAGTGATTGCATTTGCCGCAGAGGAACTATCGCGACACCTTGCGTCGATGACCGGCCTTGACGCAGCCGTAGACAACGCCGCCGCGGAGGGCTTGTCTTTGGGGCTCCTGGTGGATTTTCCTGGTGTTCCTGTGCCTGCCGTGTCGAATCCGGAGCTGGACGACGCGCTCCACATCGACATGACGGGCAGGTCGGGGATCATTGCCGGCATCAATCCGCGCAGCGTGCTTCTGGCCGTCTACCGTTATCTGACGGAGCTGGGCTGCCGCTGGGTCCGCCCGGGCGACGATGGGGCGTATATGCCGCAGCTGGAACGTCTGCCGGACGTTCGCCTCTCCGACACGCCATCGTATCGCCATCGCGGGGTCTGTATTGAGGGGGCGGTGAGCTACGAACATGTGCGGGATATGGTGGATTGGCTCCCGAAACTGGGGTTTAACGCCTACTTCATCCAGTTTCGCGAGGCGCACACCTTTTTCGATCGCTGGTACCGGCACACGGGCAATCCAAACGAGGCGGGAGAAGCGCTGTCGATCGAAAAAGCGCGCGAATACACGCAGATGCTGGAGGCGGAGATCAAACGCCGGGGGCTTCTCTATCACAAAGTTGGCCACGGATGGACCTGTGAACCGTTCGGGATCGCCGGCCTGGGCTGGGAAGAGGAGACGCGCAGCGCCCCGCCTGAAGTGGCGCCCTATCTGGCCGAAGTGGATGGCAAACGGGACTTCTGGAAAGGGGTGGCGCTCAATACCAACCTCTGTTATTCGAATCCGGAGGTGCGCCGCATCATCGTGGACGCCGTGGTCGCGTATGCGGGCGAACATCCGGCTATCGACTACATTCACTTCTGGCTGGGCGACGGCACCAACAACAACTGCGAATGTGCGCAATGCGTGCGGGCTCGTCCGTCCGATTTCTATGTCATGATGCTGAACGAGCTGGACCAGCGCCTGACTGAGGCGGGCCTGGCCACGCGCATTGTGTTTCTCATCTATGTTGACCTGCTGTGGCCGCCGCTGGAACAGAGGATCAAGAATTCGGACCGCTTCGTGCTGATGTTTGCGCCCATTGTGCGCACCTACAGCGAGACGTTCGAAGCCGGCGGCCCTCTGCCGGAGCTTCCTCCCTTTGAACGCAACCGGCTGGCATTTCCCAAGAGTGTCGAGGCCAATGTGGCCTTTTTGAAAGCCTGGCAGGCGATCTTTGATGGCGACAGCTTTGATTTTGATTATCATCTCATGTGGGACCACTCGAACGATCCCGGGCACATGCAGATCGCACGCACCATTTCCGCCGACATGAAGGGCCTTGCGAAAATCGGATTGAACGGCTACGTGAGCTGCCAGATCCAGCGCATCTTTTTGCCCACCGGCCTCGCCATGACGGTTATGGGGCGGACGCTGTGGGACGCGAAGGCCGATTTCGATGCGGTGGCGGACGACTATTTCCGGAGCGCGTTCGGGCCCGATGGTCCTGCCTGTCGTGATTACCTCGAACGCTTATCCGAGCTTTTCGACCCGGTGTACATCCGCGGCGAGAAGGAATGGATGGATGCCGGGCAGGCCCAGCGTTTCGCCCGGGCCCCGGATATGATTCAAGGGTTTATGCTCACGGTCGCAGCAAACCTCGAATCTGACGCTTCGTGTCACCGGGCGTCCTGGCGTTATCTGAAACACCACGCGGAACTCGTGCAGGGACTGGCCCGGGCATTTCACGCCAAGGCGCTGGGAATGGACGAAGCCGCCCAGAAAGCCTGGGAAGCGACAAAACAGTTCGCATGGGACAAAGAACCTGACCTGCATCCGGTCCTAGACACCTGGTTGTTCGCCATGACCGCGCTCGAGGCGAAGTTTGTGCCCGGCAAAGGCGATGGCGCGCCGGGATAAAATCCGCTGGCTCCCGTATTTCTTCCGAGTGATGACATCCGCCTCGGCAGGGATTGGCTTTCTTAATGGCCCGTGCGGGACCAAATGCCGGGCGCGGGTTGTTTATGAAGGAGCCGTGATGCGCGTGAAATGGGCAGCACTGATCGCGCTTGTACTGATCGCGCTTTCACTCCATTTTGCAGGGCAAGCGGAGGTGGAGACGGCACAGCGGCGCGTAGCAGGCGATTCAACGCCACGCAGAGGAGTCAAAGGCATGGAGACGGCGACCTTTGCCGCGGGCTGTTTCTGGCACGTTGAGGAGGCCTTCCGCCTCGTCGAAGGCGTGAAGGCCACGTCGGTGGGCTATACCGGCGGTCACACGGAAGAACCCACGTACCGGGAAGTCTGTGCGGGCGCCACCGGGCATGCCGAGGCGGTCGAGGTGGTTTACGATCCGAAAGAGGTCGGCTACGAAGAATTGCTTGCGGTGTTCTGGAAAGAGCACAACCCCACCCAGAAAGACCGCCAGGGCCCCGATATCGGCCACCAATACCGCTCCGCAATCTTCTTCCACACGCCGGAGCAGGAGAAAGCCGCCCGGGCCTCGATGAAAGCTCTCAGCGATTCCGGCCAATACCGTCAGCCCATTGTGACGGAGATTGTCAGGGCGAAGATGTTCTGGCGCGCGGAGGAGTACCACCAGCAGTACTTTCTGAAACATGGGCTGTCCCATTGTCCCCGCTGACGCCCGCGGAGCCCCTGCGAGCCTCTGGCAGCTGCGGGAAACTCGGGCCGTGTGTACGGTCCATTCGTTTTTACGCCGTAGAAGTAAAGTCCATACGTTGCGATGGCGAAGCTGCGGATCTCGCAGCGAAGGGAGGGACCTCATGCGTATTGCGGAAGCCATGGCACAGGAAATGGCCCAGGAGGCCAAGGGTACGCGCAAACTGCTCGAACGGCTGCCCGAAGACCAATTCAGCTGGACGCCTCACGAAAAATCGATGACCCTGGGGCGGCTGGCACTCCATGTGGCGGAATGCCCCGGTTACACCCTGCCGATCATCACCACCGACTCCATGCAGTTGGAACACGAGACCGGCAAGCCGGCGCTTGTGGAGAGTGTGGCCGAACTTCTCAAAGTCTTTGACAAAGATCTCGAGCAGGCCCTGGACGCGCTGGACGGTGTGCCCGACACGC
This sequence comes from Candidatus Hydrogenedentales bacterium, assembly GCA_050950105.1. Classification (GTDB taxonomy): domain Bacteria; phylum Hydrogenedentota; class Hydrogenedentia; order Hydrogenedentales; family SLHB01; genus UBA2224. The sequence goes on from JBMNGZ010000004.1 coordinate 28,609, forward strand.
ATATGATGGCGGGCTGGAAGATGCTGATGGGTGAACAGGTCATCCTCGATCTGCCGCGGCATGCCGCGATGCGCGGAGTCGTCCTGAATCACCTCATTCATCATCGTGGCCAGCTGACGGTATACGCGCGCCAGTGCAACGTGCCGCTTCCGGCGCTGTACGGGCCGAGCGCGGATGAAGCCTAGGCGTTTGCGTTTTCACGCGCGCAGACCTGCGCCTGCAGCGCGGGCGTACGCGTCATCGCCCCGGGATATCCGCTGTACTGGGCGGCTGCGTCAATACGCTTTGATCTCGACCTCCGCGCCGGTGCGCTCGTTCGAAAGGTAGGCGCTGTAGATAGTCGCGATCGTGCTGGCGGCCAGCCCGCTGTCGCTCTCGACCGGTTCGCCGTACGCCGCGGTACGGTAAAACGCCTCGATCTCCTGCGGATATCCGGTAAACCAGTCTTCATCGGGCGGGATATTTGTCCAGCCCTGTTTGGTTTCGATCTTTTCCACGGTATAGATATCGGCGAAGTTGGATTCCTTCGGATTGTAGACCTGCATGGCGGTATTGGGGTTGATGTTGCAAAGGGTGCGGTGGTTGTTGGCCGCCACTTCCAGCCAGTTATGGATGCCGCCCAGGATAATGTCGGACGCGAAAACGGTGGCGACGGTGCCGTCTTCGAAGGTGATGTGCATCATCGAAAAGTCGTCGATGTCATGGTAATCGCAGCGAATGTGTCCGGCATCGCGGAAGGTCTTCATTCGGGTGAGGGCGTGAGCCCGGGCGGTCACGGTCTTCGGGCGAATGGGGTTGCCGTCGCGCGCGCGGCCTTCCACGCGTTTGAGGTAGAGCGCCGCGCTGAGCGGATGGCAGCCTTTTCCGATGAGCACGCCGCCGCCGGAATACTTCCAGTGCGCGTAGGTGGGGTTGTGGGACCCGGAATGGGCTTCTTCTCCATGCATCCACAGGATCTGTGCGCCGGTCTTTTCGATGATCTCCCGTTCGCGCTGGATGGCGGGGGCATATACCCAGTTTTCCGCGTAGAGGATGCGCCCCTTGCTCTTCGCCTCCGCGGCGAGCATGCGGTCCACGCTCGCCAGGCCATACTTCAGCGCATCTTCCTTGGGGAAATGGTCGCCGTGGAACTCGTCCGTACCGTCGCCCAGGTAGCCGGTGAACGGTTTTTCGACGATGACATGTTTGCCGCGCTCCAGGGCGGCGATGGTGATCTCCTCGTGCGCGTCGACGGTCACACAGCAGTGGACGACGTCCACGTCGTCCATAAGCGCGTCCAGGGACTCGTAGCGGTGGATGCCCCGTTCGTCGGCAAATGCCTGGCCCGGTTGCGCACGGCGCGAATAGACCCCCTTGATATCGACGTGGGCGCCATAAACTTTCCGCATCGCATCGTAATGAAATCGGGCGGCAAATCCCGCTCCGACAATCCCCGCCCGAACCGTCTTCTTTTGCATCGCGCTACTCCATTGTGATTACCTTGTTCCCTGCCGGCCCGTGCGGGCCGGACGAGCGTGTGCTGGAGGCAGTCTAGGTTATCGACGGGAGCGGAGTCAACGGACAGCGTGAAAAACAGGCGTATTTACAGCTTATTTGGGTTTTTCTCCCTGTCCCGAACATGGCATCATAGGCCGGACATGCGAAATGCGCTCTGGTTCATTATCGGCGGCATCGTGCTGGCTCTTGCGTTTGCGGTGGGGAGTCCATACCTCGCCTATGCCTCGTACGCCTTCCTGCTTCTTGTGGCGCTCGCACACTTCAGCTCGTGGGCCTGGCTGAGCGGACTCGATTGCCAACGCAGCATCGATCGCGTGACGGTACACCAGGGTGAAAGCATCACCGTCGACGTGGTGGTCGAGAACCGCCGCGGATGGCCCATCCCCTGGCTCTATGTCGAGGATCTGCATCCGGTCGATTTTCCGCGCGACGGCGACAACGCCCGGCTGGGCGTGCTCATGCCGGGTCGATCCATGCGCTTTCAATACCGGCTGACCTGCCCACGGCGCGGATATCATCGGATCGGGCCGCTGCTGATGGAATCGGGCGACCTGTTCGGGTTGCAGCGCCGCTTCGTTACGGGAAAACGGCAGGATTACGTCTCGGTACTGCCGACTGTGGCCTATATTGAGACGTTTACGATCGCGGCGCGCCGCCCGCAGGGCCCGGTGCGCATCAGCAACCGCATCTATGAGGATCCGTCCCGTATCGCGGGCGTCCGTGAATACCAGCGGGGCGACCCTTTGAACCGCATCCATTGGAAAGCGTCGGCCCGCACGGGCGATCTGTTTACGAAGCAGGCCGAACCGTCAACCGTGCTCGGGGCGACCCTGGCGCTGGATCTGCACAAAGACGCGTATGCGGGCGCAAATGCGGAACGACGTATGGAACTGGCGATTACTACGGTGGCGTCGCTGGCGTATCTGCTCCAGCTTTCGGGCGAACAGCTGGGCATGATCACGAATGCGCGCGATGCGGCTGAGGTCGCGCGCTATGAGGTCACGAGCACGGAAGCCTTGTCGCGGCAGGATGCCGAATCGGGGGTGGCAGGCGAGGAGCGCGCGGACACGCTCCGGCCGCTTGAAGTGCCGACACGGCGGAGCCCCGTGCAGGCGCTGCATATCATCGAGAACCTGGCACGGGTGTTGCCGACCGATGGGCTCGACATGGGCGCGCTCTTGATGGCGGAATTCCGTAAAAGGCCGCGAGACGCCACCCTGCTCCCGGTGGTGCCGCAGGTGACGCCTGAGTTCGCGCGTGTGCTCGCCCAGATGAAACTGTCCGGGTTTTTGGTGACCGTGTTCATGATCGACAACTACCATGGGTACGAGGAGGCGTCGGTGCGGCTGGCTGCGGACGGGATTGACGTATTGCACATCGAAACGGAGCGGGATCTCCATGAAATCTCACCGGCCAGAATCTGACGGGGCGGCCCAGCGGCCGGAACAGCCTGAGGCGACCGATTTCGCGTCGCTGATGGCCCCACCGGTTGCGCAGCGGCAGCAGGCAAAGGCGCCCCCTGCCACGGATTTTGCGTCACTCAAGCGTTCCCTGTCTGAAAGCCCGGTGAAACGCCGGCAAAGATACTCGGCAACGGACTGGCTGGTCGACGGGCTGATCCCCCTGCTGATTCTGCTCATGGTGTTTTCGTTCGTGATGTTCCTGCTGGATATCCGCTACGTCTACACCGAAGTGAGCGACATGAACCTTCGCGTGTTCGCCTTGTGCCTGGTGCTTGGCGTGGTGGCCTTGAACCGCCTTGTCGCCCGCGATGGTACCGAGGAGTCACTGGTCTATTTTGTGCTTCTCGCGGCCGCCACGGGTTTCTATACCTTCGTCACGACGGGAGCCTACGACGTGGGATCCGTCGCGGGCGACTTCATGAATCACCCGTACGTGGCCACTGCGTTCAACATGACGCTGGTCATTCTTCTGTGGTGGGCGACTAATCGCCTGATGCACGAATGTTGCGTGGACGAGAACCTGAGCGCGGGCGATATCGGCATCCTCACCGGCACGGCCCGCCGTATCGTGACAAGGACCCGCGCCACGCCGCGAGCGCGGAAATCGCCCGCCAGCCAGGGCATGTGGCTCGATCTCGATGCCTACGATCCGAGCGAGGCGCGTCCGGCCTCGCCTGCGGCCCCCAAACGGGTGGAAACGCCGGCGGAGCGCCTTCAGAAACGCCATCCCGGGATTTCGGTATTTTATTTCACGGTGCCGGTCGTGTTTGTTTTCGCGCTCGGCCCCCGCATTGTCGGTCATGGCGGAGGGCGCTTGGTTTTCAGCGGCTGGGTGCTCCTGGCGGTTTACCTGCTGTCGGCGCTGTCACTGCTGATGCTGACGAGCCTCGGCGGGCTTCGCGCCTATTTCCGCAAGCGCCGCGTCACGATACCCAGGGGTATCGGCCCATTCTGGGTAGGTCTGGGCGCGGTGCTGGTGCTGGCGGTGCTGGTGGGCGCGGCCGCATTGCCCAGGCCGGCCTGGCCGCCGTTACTGCATGTTGGAGAGCACCAGTACGACCCGTGGAATAAGGGCTCAACGTTCCGGCTCTCGCTCGTTGAGGTCACGGCGGAGGAGCAAGCCCGGTTGACCGAACTGACCCGGTACGTGGGGTATGGGGTCCTGGCGCTGCTGGGTCTGTTTGCCTTGTACGGGCTCCTGCGGGCCCTGGGTGCACTCGCATTTGCGTTGGCGCGGCAACGCCGCCGGCTTCCCCGCTGGCTGGCCACTTTCTTCGACGCGCTCGATCGCTTCCTGCTCCGCATGGCGCGCCTTCCCAGCCTGCCCACCTTCAAGCGCCGCATACGCGTCAGCCAGTCGGTATCGCAGTCGATCCGTTACCGCAATCCCATGGCGCAGGGTGAGCCGCAGGGACGCGCCGGCATCGCCCAGGCGGTCGTGACCAGCTACGACGCCCTTTGCGCGCTCGCCAGTGACATGGGTCTTCCGCGCCGCGAAGAACAGACGCCGTACGAGTTCATTCAAGCCTTTCCGGAAGAGCTCGAAGGCCTGCGCGCTGAGGCCATGAGCCTGACCCAGCTCTACGTACGCTCGCAGTATTCGCATCTGGACCTCGAGCCCCGCACCCTCGACGCATTGCGCCGGTTCTGGCTCGCGTTCGAACCGATCCGCCGCCAATACATCCGCTGAGCCGCGGAATCGTCTCCGCGCGTACTTTTTCCGTTCCGCCCGCGGTTTTTCGTGCTATGATGCGGACAGGCTCCGGGAATGTGCAATGGGGGAGAAGCTGATTTCCGAGGAGAATCTGCCATGAATCGTCGAGCCACAACCCGCCGCAATTTTCTCAAAACATCCGCCGCGTTGGGCGCCGCGCCCTGGCTCGTGCCATCGAGCGTGTTTGGGGCAAACGCGCCGAGCAACCGGGTGAATGTCGCGCACCTGGGCATGGGAGGCCGCGCCAATTCATTGGTCGGCATGTTTGTCCAGCATGACGACGTGCAGATCGTGGCAGTGTGCGACTGTTTCGTGAACCGTCGCGAAGAAATGCGCGACAAGCTCAACGCCAGGTACGGCAGTGATGTGGTGAAAGCGTACGCGGATTTTCGCGAGGTACTGGCGCGCGACGACATCGACGCGGTGGTGATCGCGACGCCCGATCACTGGCATGTACCGCTGGCAATCGCCGCCGCCCGGGCCGGCAAAGACATGTACGTCGAGAAGCCGCTCGGGGTGTGCATGTCGTGGGCAGAGCGCCTGCGCAGCGAGCTGCAGGCGGCGAAACGCGTGTTTCAGTACGGCACACAGCAGCGTTCGAACACGGCGTTCCGCACTGCGTGTGAGCTGGTGCGCAACGGATACATCGGCGAGCTCCAGCGCGTCGAAGCGTGGTGCCCCGACATGAGCACGCAGTTCGACGGATTCAACGTGAAACCCTACGGGTCGACGGAGCCTGCGGAGCTTCCCGAGGGTTTTGATTACAACATGTGGCTCGGGCCCGCACCAGAGAAGCCCTACACGGTTGATCGCTGCACCCGGCTTGGCATATACCACATTTACGATTACGCGCTGGGGTTTATTGCGGGCTGGGGTGCCCATCCGCTGGATATCGCGCAGTGGGGGCTGGGCCGCGATCACACCAGCCCCGTGTATTACACCGGGACGGGCAAAATCCCCGCGGGCGGCCTCTGCGACAGCATCGAGTCGTGGGATATTTATTGCGAATACGAGGACGACCTGCCGATGCGCTTCATGGGGAGCCGCGTCGCCGAACCGGTCGTGAGCAAGTACCGCAAATGGGTCGACCACGGAACGACGTTCTTCGGAAGCGACGGCTGGGTGAGCGTTGACCGGTCTGGGATGATCACCAACCCCACCACGCTGGCGGACATTCAACTGAAACCCGACGACCTGCGCCTTAAGGTGTCTGAGGGCCAGGAACGCGATTTTATCGACTGTGTAAAATCGCGTGAAGAGACAATCAGCCCGATCGAATCGGCCATCCGCTCCGACGCCATCAGCCACCTCAGCGACCTGGCCATCCGAGTCGACCGCCCGATCTGGTGGGACCCCCGGCACGAGCGCATCGTCGACGATCCCGGCGCCGCGCGGCGCCTGCAGCGCTCCCTGCGCGCACCATGGAACCTCGACAAACCCATGGTCACCGACGGCTGGGAAGCCTGAGCCGTTGCACACACCCTTTGCGGCTCGGTGATGCGGTGGAGAAAAAGCGTTCACCCTCACTCTGCGGTGCAAAGGCATGGCACAGGGAACGTGAATTTCGGCACTCTCTTTGCATCGCTGCGCTCTTCTGTGAGAAAATACTATTAATGAGAGGTGGAGAGCAGCAAAGTCGATGAATCGCGTAGCCGTAAAGCCAAAGCTGCTGAACTGGGCGCTCGAAAGGTCGCGGAAGACTCCGGACGAGCTGCAGAAGCGCCTGCCCTGCCGGCGTATCAACAAATGGCTTACGGGCGAAGTGCATCCGACGCACCGGCAGCTTCAAGACTTCGCCTTGGCCACGTCGACACCTTTCGGCTATTTCTTCTTGCCCGAGCCCCCCGAAGAGGCCCTTTCCATCCCGGATTTCCGGACGTTGCCTCGAGGGACTGTGCGGCGGCCCAGCGCAAACCTGATTGAAACGCTTCACACGATGCAGCGGCGCCGGGATTGGCTTCGCGAAGTCCTGATTGAGGAGGACGCCGAGTCCCTGGATTTTGTGGGCAGTGCCCGGCTCAGCGATCCTCCGGAGAGCATTGGCCAGGAGATGCGCCGCGCTGTGGGCCTCGAAGATGGCTGGGCGGACAAAGTGCGCACGTGGACTGAAGCCGTACACGAGCTGCGCCGCGCAATCGAGAAGCTGGGCGTGATGGCGGTGATCAACGGGGTGGTGGGAAATAACACGCACCGCAAGCTGGATGTCGAAGAGTTTCGGGGCTTTGCTCTCTGCGATGCCTACGCGCCGCTGATCTTTGTAAATGGCGCCGATTACCGCTCGGCGCAGATGTTTACGTTGGCCCACGAACTGGCCCACCTGTGGCTGAGCCGTGAAGGACTCTCGGGTTTTGAGGGTGTCGTCGCGGGCGGCAGCGCTGTGGAACGGTTTTGCGACGCCGCTGCGGCCGAGTTCCTGGTTCCCGCGCGCGAGTTGCAAGTGTTTTGGCCAACCGCGAAGCACGATGCCGAACCGTTCCAGGCCGTTGCCCGACAGTACAAAGTGAGCCCGATTGTGGCTGCGCGGCGGACCTGGGATCTGCACCTGATCGACCGGAACCAATTCTTCCAGTTCTATAACGAATACCAGGCCGAAGAACGCCAAAAAAAGGCCTCCGGTGCGGGTGGTGGAGATTTCTACAGCAACCAAAATACACGCGTTGGTGAGCTGTTTGCCTCAGAGGTCGTCCGGGCGGCAAAAGAAGGCCGGATACAGTTCCGGGAGGCGTATAGCCTGACGGGTCTGTACGGGGCCGCGTTTAAAAACTACGCTAAGCTCTTGGGATTCGACATGCTATGAGCGTCGTTGGACCTTATCTGCTCGATTCCGACGTTTTCATCCAAGCGAAGAATGAACACTACGCCTTTTCGATTTGCCCGGGCTTCTGGGAATGCCTTATCGGGCATTTTCAGACGAGAAAACGGCGGGCGTTTGACTCAAATTCCACGACGATCCGGGCGCGGCAGTCGAAATAAGGCAAGGGAACAGGTGTCCAGGGTAACCTGTGGGCGGCGATGGACCTGCCGGCACCGGGCTTTTCCTTTCCCTCGACCCGGCGCGGATCCAGACGTCTGATGTGCAAACCCCTCGCCGGCTTCGTTTTTGGAATTCCAAAGGGGGCGCGCTACACTTTGGTTATCATGAATCGCCTGCTCATTGGCGTGAAATATGGACTTTTCCACTGGTTGTTACTCGGAGTGAGGCGTAACGCTTCGTCAAGGCTGGGACGTTTGGAACACGGAGAATCAGTCGATGGAATATCGTCCGCTTGGGAATAGCGACTTGATGGTGTCGGTGTATGCCTTTGGCGCGTGGCAACTGGCCGACACGGCTTACTGGGGCGAACGTGCAGATGCGGACGCCGAGGCGGTGGTGCAGGCCGCCGTCGATGCGGGAGTCACGCTGTTTGACACCGCGGAGAGTTACGCGGGAGGCAGGTCGGAGGAGGTGCTCGGCAAGGCGCTGGGAGCGCGCCGTAACGAGGTGCTCATCGCCAGCAAGGTCTCGCCGGAACACTGCCTCCGACCCGAGATGCTGCGCGCGGCCTGCGAGGCGAGCCTGAAACGGCTGGGGACCGGCGTCATCGACCTGTACCAGGTCCACTGGCCGTGCGAGCCCGCGCGTTTCGAGGATGCGGCCGCGGAATTGATGCGTCTGAAGGGCGAGGGCAAGATCCGCGCTATCGGAGTCTCGAATTTTGGACCGCGCCACCTGGATGCCTGGATGAGATCGGGCCCCTGTGATTCAAACCAGCTCGGCTATAACCTGCTGTTTCGGGCCATCGAATACAAGACGGCGCCTGCATGCGGGGAGCGCGGCGTCGGGATCCTGGCCTATATGCCACTGATGCAGGGCATCCTGGCGGGCCGTTGGACGCACGTGGATGAGATCCCGGAAATGCGCCGCCGCACGCGCCATTTCTCTTCGGAACGCCCCGGCACTCGGCATGGAGAACCCGGCTGCGAAACCATGCTGATGCGGACGCTGGCGGAACTTGAGGCGCTGTGCGGGGAACTGGGCGAACCCATGGCGCGCGTGGCCATAGCGTGGCTGTTGGGCCAGCCGGGCGTGACCTCGGTGATCGTCGGCGGGCGCACGCCTGCGCAACTGGAACGAAACCTCGCCGCGAGCGCTCTCATGCTGGATGATGCCAGCATCCAGCGATTGAACACAATCACCGCCCAGCTCAGGGAATGCCTCGGGTCCAATCCAGACCTGTGGTGCGGCGAGGCAGAGCGACGCATCCACTGAGCCGGACCAGGGGCAATTTCCAGCCCGCCAGCAAATGAAACTAGCCGTGCAGCTCGGGTTTGGGTTCGCGCTGCATGAGCGCCGCGATGGACTGCCGTGGGTCGCCGCCTTCGAAAAGCACGTGATAGACCTGCGCGCAGACCGGCATATCCACGCCGCATTTCCGCGCAAGCGCGATAGCAGACTGGGTTGTGCGCACGCCCTCGGCAACCATGTGCGAAGTTTTTTCAAAGTCTTCGGGAGCTTCGCCCCGGGCGATGCGTTCGCCGAGGCCTCGGTTGCGTGAATGGCGGCTTTCGCAGGTCACGATGAGGTCGCCCATGCCGCTGAGTCCCGCAAAAGTGAGCGGGTCGGCGCCCATGGCGACGCCCAGGCGCGTGATCTCGGCCAGCCCGCGAGTGATCAGCGCCGCCTTGGCGTTGTCGCCCAACTGGAACCCGTCACAGACACCCGCGGCGATGGCGATCACGTTTTTGAGCGCGCCGCCCAGTCCTACACCGGCAATATCGGTGCTGGTATAGACGCGGAACGCGTCCGCCATGAAAGCTCGCTGCACGGTTTGGCACACGGCGAGATCGACGCCGGCGGCGACGAGCGAGGCCGGCAGATCCCGAGCGACTTCCTCGGCGTGGCTGGGGCCGGACAGCGTCACTACCGGGCAAGGACCGCTGACCTCGTGGATGACTTCGTCCATTCGGAGGAGGGTAGAGTTTTCAATGCCTTTGGCGGCGTTGATGCGAATCGTGGCGGGGGAAAACGGGTGCGCCTGTAGCACCGCCCGCATGCCGTGCGAGGGCACGGCAAGCACCACGGCCTCGACGTCGGGATCGGCCTGCCGAGACACCTCAATCTCGCGAGGAAGAAGGATTCCAGGGAGGAAATACGGGCTGCGACGCTCGTCCCGAAGCAGGTCCGGGCCGTCCTGTTCGCGGGCCCAGAGGCGGACGCGATGGCCATTCATGGCCAGGCGCCGTGCCAGGGCCAGTCCCCAGCTTCCTGAGCCCATGACTTGAAGGTACATAGTCAATCATCCTGCCGGTGAAATGCGGCCCATTCGATAGACCCGTAAAAAACTCGGGGCCGGCCAGGGCTTGTCGCGCGGCCGGTCGCGATTGGGCCCCAAGGTTTCCCATCGCAGCATATACCAGTCCTCGCCGCCGGTGGCCCCAGCGGAATCGAGGCGCCATTGGACGCGCATCCCGGGAAAGTCGCTTTCGGGGGCGCGTGCCTCCGGTGGCGCGACCACGGAACCCCAGGGCTTGCGTTGGGCTTTTTCCACTGGCGTGAGGGTGGCCGGGTCGAGTACCCAAAGACCGCCATTTTCGGCAAAACGGAACGATTGCATCAGCGCGCCATCGACGACCGATACCCCGCTCACACCTACATCAAAGGAAATGGCGCCGTTGCCGCCAAAATCCCAGCGCTGGGTCCAGTCTGAGGCCTGATAGAATTTCCAGACGCCCTCTTCAAGGCGCGCGTTGTAGATCTGCGTATTTCCCGCCTCGTCGTATTTGTGGTAGCTGAGAATGACCCGGTCCAGCTCGTCGAAGCCGACGTGGGTATTGCCGTTGATGATGCCGCCGCCGGGGGGGACCGGATCAACGATTTCGCCGTTGTCGATGGTGATGGGCAGGGTAAGCGCCGCACCCTGGCTCGTTTCCCACTGGATGAGGTCTCTGCTGCGGGCGTATGACAGGTCGTGATTTGTGGCGCAATCCGGGGTGTCGCGCCATACCCAGACCAGGTGGTACCACCCGTCCGGGCCGAGCTTGGGGCCGTTGGCGTAGGCGTTCATTTTGCCCTGGCCATCGAGCAGCGGCTCATCCAGCAAGCGCCGCCAGGATTGCGTTTCGGGCTCGTAGACCGTGTAGAGGTTGATTCCGTTCCCGCTCGAGCCGTGGCGGTATTCAAAGAGCAACTCGCCCCTGGGTCCGTTCATAAATTTGGGGTAGGTGCATTGGTCTTCCAGGTTGCCCACGAGCGCGGTGATGCGCTCGAAGGTGCGGATGTCGCCCGGCTCACGGGTTTTGAAGTAGACCAGGGGCGTGCAGTGCATGTTGCCGGAGAGGTGGATGCAGCCTGCCGCGTCAAATGCCATGGTGACCGAATTGTGGCTGTCCCAGTGCAGCTGCTCGGGAAGATGGACCTGGGTCCATTCGGCATGGCCAAGCATCCGCTGGGCGACCGTCATCCGGCGGCTGGCATCGTAAAACACCACATACTGCTGCTCGCCGCGGGTCTGCAGGCAGAAACCGACGGGATGGCCCGACCACACGGGCGCCAGATCCACGATCTCTTTCACGCCAAACGAATCTTCGGCGTCACCGGCCGCGGCGGCCGGGAAGGCGCTGGCGGCCACGGCGCAGACGGCCAGCAGCCGAAGCATTACCGTGCGCATGTCGACTCTCCCTCGGTTTTTCGGCAGCACGAGCGCCCGGCGTACGCGATTGGCGCCGCCGGGTGCTTCGTCGTGCGCGAACGCTACTGCAATACGGCGCCGGTGTTGGCGCTCGTGACCATGCGCTGGTATCGCTGCAGCCAGCCGCTCAGTTGGCGGTCCGGGGGCGGCCCGAGGGCCTTGCGGCGCTGCTCCAGTTCCGCGGCGTCGAGCTTCACCTGCAGACTGCGGCCGGGAATGTTGATTTCGATGGTATCGCCGTCCTGGATCAGGCCGATGGGTCCGCCGGCGGCAGCCTCCGGACTGACGTGGCCGATGCAGTTGCCGCGGGTGCCTCCAGAGAAGCGGCCGTCGGTAATCAGGCTCACTTTGGTGCCTAGACCCATGCCCATGATGGCGGCTGTCGGAGAGAGCATCTCTTTCATGCCGGGGCCGCCCTGGGGGCCTTCATAGCGGATGACCACCACATGCCCTTCCTTGACCTTGCCTTCAAGGATGCCCGCCATCGCATCTTCCTCGCTGTCGAAGCAGATGGCGGTGCCGGTATGGATGAGGATCTCGGGCGCCACGCCGGCCGCCTTAATCACCGCGCCGTCCGGCGCGATGTTGCCAAACAGTACCGCCAGACCGCCGGTATCCGAATAGGGATTATCCAGACTGCGGATGATTTCGGGGTCTTTCGACGCCGCGCCCGCAATGTTCTCGCCGAGCGTCTTTTGCGTGACGGTAAGGCAGTCCAAGTGTAAAACGTCGTCTTTTTTCGCAAGTTCCGCGAGAATGGCGGAGATGCCGCCCGCGCGGTCCACGTCTTCCATATGGACATTGTTTGAAGGGGAGACCTTGCAGATATTCGGGACACGCGCGGAGACGTCGTTGAGGCGTTGCAGCGGATACTCGATATCGCCCTCGCTCGCGATAGCGAGCGTGTGCAGCACGGTGTTGGTCGAGCCGCCCATGGCCATGTCGAGCGCGAAGGCGTTGTCGATGGATTTCGGGGTAATGATGTCGCGCGGTTTGATGTCGGCCTTCACGAGTTCGACGATCTGGCGGCTGGCCGCCCGCACGAGTTCGCGGCGCTCCGCAGTCGTGGCGAGATAGGAGCCGTTTCCGGGCAGAGCCATGCCCAGGGCCTCGCAGAGACAGTTCATCGAATTGGCGGTGAACATGCCCGAGCACGAGCCGCAGCCGGGACAGGCATTGCGTTCAAGCTCAAACAGCTCATCGTCGGTGAGTTGGCCCTGTTTGTACGCGCCGACGCCTTCAAAGACGGTGATCAGGTCGATCGCCCGGCCGTCGCGAGTGCGGCCCGCCGCCATGGGTCCGCCCGACACAAAGATGGTCGGGATATTGCAGCGGATGGATGCCATCAGCATGCCCGGCACGATCTTGTCGCAGTTCGGGATACAGACCATGCCGTCGAACATATGCGCATGCACCATGGTCTCTACGCAGTCCGCGATGAGTTCGCGTGACGGCAGGCTGTATTTCATGCCGGTATGTCCCATGGCGATGCCGTCGTCCACGCCGATGGTGTTGAATTCAAAGGGGACGCCGCCCGCCTCGCGAACGGCCTCTTTGGCCAGCCGGCCCAGTTCGTCGAGATGAACGTGGCCGGGGACGATTTCGTTGAAACTGTTGCAGATGGCGATAAACGGCTTGTTGAAATCCTCGCGATCCTTGATCTGGCCCGTGGCCCACAACAGGGAACGGTGGGGGGCGCGCTCAAAACCCTTCTTGACAACATCGCTTCTCATGGTACAACTGATCCTTCCGATTGTTGAGTGACGATCCGCAGGATAAGGCTGCCAGTATACTCCGGTCGCCGGACGGGTACCAATTTCCCGGCTTCGGCGTGGTATTATCGTCAAAAAGCGACACAAAACAGTCTGCACCAGGAGGCTCAGATGAGCAAGAGCATCATCATCGTAGGCGCGTCAACGGATCGGTCCAAATACGGCAACAAAGCCGTGCGCGCATTCAGGGATGGCGGATGGACCGTCTACCCTGTCAATCCAAAAGGCGGAGAAGTTGAAGGGTTGAAGTGCTATACGGCGCTCGAAGATGTGCCGGGCCCGATCGACCGCATTTCAATGTATGTGCCTGCCCGGCATGGCATACGCATGCTCGAGGCGATCGCCGCGAAAAAGCCGGCGGAGTTCTTTCTCAACCCGGGTTCCGAGGGAGATGCGCTGCTTGAGCGCGCCCGTGAACTTGGCCTCAATCCCGTGCTGGCGTGCAGCATCGTGAATATTGGCCTCCGTCCCGACATGTATTCCGATGACTAAAGATCGCCAGCGGCATCCTGCAGGCAAGGGACAACGGCGCTTGCCGAGGCTCGGATGCCGGTCGAGCTGAGGCGTCCAGCCGCTATTCCGACTCCACCAGCTCGATCTCGTAGACCCGGGACCAGAGTTTTCCCGTGACGAACAGGCGCTTCGTGGTCGGGTCCCAGGCGATGCCATTCAGCACATCTTCGCCGCCGCTGCGGTCTTCCGGGAGAGGCAGGCCCGCGAGTTCCACCCAGGCCCGTACATCGCCGGTCACCGGATCGATGCGGGCGATGCGGTCCGTCATCCAGATATTGGCGTAGATCTCCCCATCGATGTATTCGAGTTCGTTCAAACGGGTTACCGGTCCGTGCGGGCCGCTGACCTGGAGCTGGCCAATACGCTCAAAGGTTTCCGGGTCAAGAAAATACAGTCGGGAGCTTCCGTCGCTCATGATGAGCCGCTGGCCGTCGTAGGTGAGTCCCCAGCCCTCGGTGGGGTAGGTGAACTGTCCGATACGCTCAAAGGTCTGCTTGTCGTACACGAACCCAACCTGGCTGCGCCACGTGAGTTGGATGATGCGGTCGTCCACGAGGGCGATGCCTTCGCCAAAATAGTCGTCTTCCAAGCTGACGAACTGTTCGACCACTCCGGTTTCGGGGACGACCCGACGCAGTGAGGACTCGCCACGCAATCCGGTTCCTTCGTAAAAATAGCCATCCTCGAACGCGAACCCCTGCGTGAACGCTTCAGGATGGTGGGGAAATGAATGGACCACGTGGTAGGAATAGGACGGGATCTTTCCTGGAGTATTTCCGGGCATCTCGACGCATGCGAGCGGTGCGCCGGCCAGGAGCGCCAGAACAACCAGGGGCGGGCAGAATCGTGCGGTTTGGCGGAGCATCACGGAACCTCGGGTTCATGGACTGCATCGTGTTCTTCACCACAGTCTACCACGCGCGGAAGAGATCCCTGCGCGTCTCTCCCGCTGGCGCCGGGGATGCTCAGAGCGAACAGGACCAGTGAACCAAAATACAGGGGCAATCCCACCACCGAATTCAACACGTCGCGTTGCACAAACATGCCGCGCGCGACAAATACGTCCGAGATATAAAAGACCAAAGCGGCGATAGCGAGCAATGGCGCCCGGTGCCGCCAGGAGGCGCCCGACGCGAACGCGACCATCAGTGAGATCACGAAGAGATAGGCGAGAACCGGCGCCACGCGCTCCGGAGGCACACGGTCATGCAGCCAGAACAGCACAGCGCCCGCCGGCAGGCTGAGCAGCGCACAGGCTGCGACGAACGGCTTGAAGTCGATGCCACGTGCCAGTGACGCCGCCGCGAACGCGACATGGGCCAGCAGAAAGGCCAGCAGCCCCGGCAGAAAGCCGGAAGTGCCCAGGAGCCGGTCGCCAAGCCAACAGCAAAGCAGACCCAGGAAAAGCCAGCGCCCATACCAGGTGGCATGTGCCCCGCAAACCAGCGCCAGCAGCACGGGTGAGAGGCAGGCGACGATGCGCAAAATCCGGCCCAATTCGGGGTTGCCCGTCTGCGATGCCAATAGCATGCCCGCGCAGCTGGCGAGCCCCGAGCAGGCCAATAGCATGCGGAGCCCGGTCAGCGTATGGCGCATCTGCGGCCTAATCCGCATAGGCCGGAGCTGAATCGCGCTCTGCGAAGCGCCAGCAGGAGGTCCAGGCAAACAGAAGGCAGGCGGCATAATAGAGGGGATAACAGAAATAGCCATTGACCGAACCGGTATCGGTAAACCGCCACCGGGCCACGAAGATGTCGGAGATGAAGAAAAGCGTCGCGGCCAGCAGGACGAGGGGCTGTCGCCGTGACGCGGGAACGCCGGATGCAAAGAAAACCATCGCGGAGATCACCGCAATATACGCGAAAACCAGGGGCCGATCCGCGCCGTAAATGCCCGGGTACAGCCAGATCAGAACGCCGGCGTCGACCAGCAGCAGCAGGGGCAGGGAGCGCAGCGCTCGATACCAGTCCACGCCCAGGATCCAAAATGCCGCCACAAAGAAAATATGGGCCACCAGGAACGCCATCGCGCCCCAGATGAAATCATGCAAGCCCAGATAATCGCCGAGAGCGCAGCAGAAAAGTCCGCTCAGTAGAAGCCGGCCGAATACGGAGCGCAATGCTCCTCCCACCACGGCTACCAGCAGAAAACACCCCGACGCAAACATCAGAAAGCCCCAGCGGAAGGGATGCACCGCATGCGATGCAATACTCAGCACGATCCCCACGATGCTCAGGCTCGCGAACGCCGTGAACACAGCGCAGAAGAAGCGCCTGCGTTCCCAATCCTCCAGGGCTCCGGCCAGCTGACCCCAGAGTCCCGCGTCGCGTTGATATCCCATCAGCGGTGTTTCCGTACTGTGCCCCAATGCGTCTGATCCCCCCCCGATCGCAGGCGCCCGACGAACCACGATAGAAAATGGTTCGTACGCGCGGCGCCCCAGCGCGCAACCCATCGCACGCCTCCGCTGAGTCTACCGGCGAATTCGACTATAAGTCAACAAAACTACCCGCCCAACCGCAAGCACAGTGCCCGCTCTATAGCGGCGTGCGGTTTGGGGCATGAACGGCGTGATTCCGGGGCGTTCGGGCCGGGCTGGCATCGATGGAGCGCAAAAGCGCGACGAAACACCTCGCGACTACACGGGGCTCGTGTGCAATGCAGCGGGATCGGCGCTTAAAGTTCGCCCGGATGCGCGCGCAGCTGGGCCAGGGCGTCAGCTGGCCTGTTTTTCGCGGCCTAAAAATCGGTCGAGTGAGATGGCATTGTCCCGCCACGCCAACCACAACGCAACGGCCGCCATAAACACGTAATTGAGGTTGTCCGCGACGGTGGCATGGTCCTGCTGAACCATTTTTCCAAAAGCCAGGCTGATGAGCGTGAGCCCGGCGATCGACAACGAAGTCCGGGTGAAAAGTCCCAGGATCAACACGGCCCCCAATGCGAATTCCACGTACGGTAAGACGTATGCGTAGGGCAGAAGGAGTATCCGGGGCAGGTAGGTGCCTTCAAAATCCTGAAGAATGTATTGGGCGAATCCGGTCGGGCCGGGACCCACAAATTTCCCCACCGCGGCGAAGAAAAATAGTGCTCCCAGGGCCAGCCGCAACAAGAAACTGACCACGCTCTCCGAGGAAAGTGATTTGATGGCGCGCACTGCTTCCGACATCGTCCAACCTCCATTCGTTACGGTCGTCCACGTTCAGGGCTGTAACACGCGAGACGCAGGATTCACTCCCCAGCGGGATCTCAGGCCGACTCCATCCGGCGGAGTATGGCCTCCGTAAATGACGTGGTGCTCCCCTGTCCGCCGATGTCCCGGGTGATCTCTTCCGGGTTTGCATCCCGTAAAACACGGTCGTACGCGGTTTTAATCCGCGTTGCCGCGTCTCTTTCACCCAGATGGTTCAGCATCATCACACCGCTCATGATGAGCGCCAGGGGGTTGGCCATGTTTTTGCCGGCGAGGTCCGGCGCGCTGCCGTGCACCGCCTCAAATACGGCGCAGTCATCGCCGATGTTCGCGCCGGGCACTACGCCGAGCCCGCCAACCAGTCCCGCACATAGGTCGCTGATCATGTCGCCGTAGAGATTCTCGAGCAGGAGGATATCGAACTCGCTTGGATCACGCACCAGGCGCATGCAGCCATTGTCGACGATGAATTCGTCATAACGAATGTCCGGCGCTTCTTCTTCATGGATCTGGCGGGCGCACTCCAGAAACAGGCCGTCCGTCAGCTTCATGATATTGGCCTTGTGAAAAACGGTCACGCGCTGCCGTCTGCGTTCGCGGGCATAGCGGAATGCGAACCGCGCGATGCGTTCACAGGCGGGCCGGGTGGCGATCTTGAGGCTCTGCACGACGCCGGTCGTGATTTCATTCTCGATTCCCGAATACAGGCCTTCGGTGTTTTCGCGGATGACGACCAGCTCGACATTCTCGTAGCGGGTCTTCACGCCCGGCATGCTGCGCACGGGACGTACGGCGGCATAGAGATTGAGCCGTTTACGCAGCTGGACGTTCACGCTCCGGAACCCTTTGCCGATCGGCGTGGTGAGCGGCCCTTTCAAGGCTACGCGATGGGTCTCTATTGCCTGTACGGTGGAGTCTGGCAACACATCGCCGTGCTCGGCGAGCGCTCCTGCTCCGGCGGGCAATTCCATCCAATCGATGTGCGCGTTCGCGGCGTCGATAACGCGGCGTGCGGCTTCCGACACTTCAGGGCCGATTCCATCCCCAGGGATCAGACAGACCGTGTACGACATGGAACTTCCTCTCATATAAGGTGCAGCCGGCCTCTGGCTTGGACCGAATGGTGCTTCACGGGAAGCCGCCGCCATCCATCTCCTGCCCACATCGTGACCTGAGCAACGCGGCCGAGGGCGCTCGCGATGGCCGGCTTCCCCTCGCGGACATTTTATGACATCCCGATGGGAAAAGTCGCCCTAGCACTCTGAAATCAGAAAAAAGCCAGGCTGAACCCCCTTTTTCGCATATTTCAGCGGTCCGGACCCGGAATATCTCGATTCGCGGCCCTGCTCAGGATAAAATGACTCCGGTGAGGGCATGCGGATTCCCGCAGAAAAATCCCGGGGCGCTCGGCCATCCTGCCGGCCATACCGGGTTGACTGCCGCCGGCGGGCAGGTTTGACTGGGGTAGTAGGCCAAGATGGAAACCGGCGATACCGACAGGGCGCAAGACGCTCGCGAGCCCCTGAATGCGCTGGACACGATGCGCGCGGTCTGGCGGAGCGACGCCGTGGGAACGTGGCAATGGGACCTCCACACCGGTAAATCTTTGTGGAACACGCGCATGTTCGAGCTGCTGGGTCTGGATCCAACGGCAGGCACCATCTCCGGCGCGACGCTTCTGAACACGATCGTGCCTGAAGATCGCCCGCGTATCGAATCGGCTATAGCGGAAAGCATCCGCACGGCAAAGCCGTTCGAGAAGGAATTCCAGATTCTGCGTCCGGACGGGGAGAGACGCTGGCTTTTCGTTCGCGGCGCAGGCCTGCATGGAGAACCGGGCGCCCCATCCGAACTGCTTGGAGTGGTTATCGACATCACTGAGCGTAAGCGTGATGAAATTGAAGTGCAGCGAGCCACGCGGAACCTGGAAGTCCGACTCGGGGAGAATTTGGATAGCAGCGCGCAACAGCCGCGAAAGTTGAGACGGCTTGCCGCACAGCTCACGCAGGCCGAACTCGCCGAACGGAAACGCATCGCCGGTTTGTTGCATGACACCGTGCAGCAGACCCTGGTCGCGGCGATCCTGGGGGCGGAGAAGGCCCGGCGCCAGATCACCAACGCCGGCGCGCGGGATACGCTGCTGAAAGTCATTACCGCCATTCAGGAGGTAGTCGCCCGGACGCGCCTGCTGTCGATCCAGCTCGATCCGCCGGGTCTGGCCCAGAGCACCCTGTCGGAATCGCTGCGCTGGCTCGCGGAGAGCAAACGGGAACACTATGGATTACGGGTCACTTTCCTGGAATCGGCGGAACCCTCCACCCCATCCGAAGAAGTGAAGTCCTTCTTGTTCGAAGCCGCAAGGGAACTCCTTTTCAACGTGGTCAAGCACGGCGGCGTGCTGGCGGCCTCCATGAACCTGTCCGTCCAGGACGAGGTGCTCTACCTGTCGATCGACGACGAAGGCCAGGGCTGCAACCTCGATCTGCTCGGAGACCCCTCCGGTGAGCAAGGCCTCGGGCTTGCCATGATCCGGGATCGGGCCGCCATGCTGGGCGGAGAAATATCGCTGTTTTCCGCGCCTCACGAAGGATTTCACGTGCGTATCCGGGTTCCCCTCCGGGACGACTGACCCGCCACATTCAAAAAGCGTCAAAGTAAGGTCGCGCTCTCAGGAGCCCGGGAGTCGCGGAGCACGTGCCCAATAGCGACCAATACGAGAAATCCGCCGATGATCAGGGCCGTTTTGAACCCTCCAAAGCGCGAATAGATGCTCCAGAAAGCGCCCACACAGGCCAGCAGACACGAAAACACCATGAGGATGTTCCAGGCGATCCGTTTGGCGCCCATCGGAGTGTCCGCGCCAAGATACTTGCGCTGGTTCATGAGCAGGAAGAACGAAATATAGGCAAACGGCAGCAAGGTCATGCAGAACACCGACGTGGGAACCGCCAGCCACATGTACGCGCCTTTCCAGAACAGCGGTACCACAATGGCGATCCCGGGCATGAACATGCCGACGCGCTGTTGCCAGCCCCGAGCGGGCACATCGAGCAGGGCGCAGAAACACAACCCGTTGATCAGCGTGAGCATCGTGGCCGCGCCCGTGGCCATGCCCATCACGCCCAGCCCAAAAACATACCGGGCAAAACGATCGCCTGTGATGGGCGCGAGGGCCGCCGCAAGATTAAATGCGTCGCGACGGACAATCATGGCCGCGATCGTGCGGTCGGATTCCGGAAGGGCTGCCTTTTCGGCTTCAAGTTCTTCCGGAGTGAGCGCCGCATAGGCGTCCGCACCGAGCTCTGCCTTCACGCGCCCGGCCAGCAGATCGTCGAAGGGGCCCACCAGGTTGGCCGCGGGCTGAATGGGCGCTCCCTGGCTGTCGATCTCGCCCAATAGCCCCGGCGCCGCCACGCCGTGAAATTGGCTGGCCGCCGCGATGACTACACAGCTTGTGGCGATAAGGAAAGGGAAAAACAGGCCCGTAGACAGGTCGAAGATGGCCAGTCCGCGGAACTCGCGGTCCCAGCCTTTCCGCAGCATCGAGTACGGAAGCAGGAAGGTCATGTTGATGCCCACGGCGGTCGCGCCCGCGCTGATCATGACGTCGCGCTGCTGGCCGACGATCATGTTCGACCAGAAACCCTGGTAGGCGGGGGCGACGTGGGCAATCTGCTCGGCAAAGGCCGAGACCGGTTTGGTGAGCAGCTGGGTGTGGAACATGAATCCGTCCAGGATTTCGCCAAACTGGATCTGGCCGGTCATCAGCAGCCTGACGACCACGGCGACAAAACAGGCGACCGTCGTGCCCACGAGACATTTCACCAGGATGTCAAAAATTTTGGCGCCTTTGCCGCCGATGTTGTAGAGCATGCTGGCCGACATGGCGATGCAGAGCACGATGGCCGCGGCCACATAGAGGCCGGCCCCGCCCAGCGCGCCGTTTTCACCCAGAAGGCCTTCGAAGAGATTCTGGCGCAGTGAGGCGATGCCCAGGCTGTACTGGGGTATTGACCAGACGATATTGGCGGTCATGGAGGCCAGGAGCCAGCCCCAACCCAATACCGGGTTGACGTGGCGGTTGATGGCTTTCAGCGGCGTTTCGTCGGTGCTCAGCGTGACGTACGAAATGGCGCTCAGCATGATGATGCCGGCCACCATGGCCAGGGGTTGAAGCCACAGGAAGGCCATGCCGCCCAGGAGGCCCAGATACATGCTGGACGACAGAGAGCCGCCGCCCAGTGTGATCGCGCTTTGAAGCCACCCCGGTCCCGACAACCGGACAAACACGCCCGTGAGAGCGCCTTTGCCTTTCTGGCGGGCTTCCACGATCATCTGCCGATCGCGCTCGATCTGCGGATTCATGGAAAGTTCGCTTCGTTTGCGTTTTGCTTCGTGATCCATGGGCTTCTATCTCCTCTCTCGTGTCTTTTCAGATGCGAGTGCCGTGGACACCCTGCAACGGGGAAGGCATCGCGTTGCCCGCGTATCTTTCGCGGAAGATGAGGTGCGTGCGTCGGTGTCGATCGTGAGTCACACCCCATGCGCGCAATCCCCGGGTGCACGCAGACGCATAATGCGGTGTATGCGCCCGCGTTTTCAAGCCGCGCGCGGCGATAGGGGGCTCCGGGGCGCCGGAGGCGCGCTTCCGGCCCCGGCCCTGGCGCTAGGACACCCGCGCGACGCGAACCACCGTGTTGGTCCCGTACGGAAATCCCGTGGCGGTGACCGTCACGGTCTGGGCTTTCTGTTCGAAGGTGAGCGCCTCGCCGTTGTCCAGCCACGTCACCGACGAGACGGTCCGGTCGACGCCCTCAAACGTGCGCGGGCCGGGGCCCGCGATTTCACCCGGCTGCTGGCCGTGCCCGGGCTTGATGTGGTGCACGAAGAGGTAGAGCGTGCCGTCCACGTCGAGCCCGAAATCCGCTCCCGGCCCTGTCACGCCGCAGGGTTTGCCGTTGTAGATCGCTTCGCCGTGATGTTCCAGCCATTGGCCGACGCGTTCGAGGGTGGCGCGCTCGTAGTCCGGGATGGCCCCGGCCGCCGTGGGCCCGACGTTGAGCAAATAATTGGCGCCGACCTTCCGGCACGCACACAGGTTTTCGATGATGTCCTGGGGCGACATGTAGTTGTAGTCGTTCGTGGCGATGCCCCAGTGCATGTTCATGGTCTGGCACATCTCCGCGCTGATATATTTGGGCATGCCCCGGCGGTCCATCGGGGCCGGGCGTCCCTGC
This sequence comes from Candidatus Hydrogenedentales bacterium, assembly GCA_050950105.1. GTDB lineage: Bacteria > Hydrogenedentota > Hydrogenedentia > Hydrogenedentales > SLHB01 > UBA2224. Next base: position 50,666 of record JBMNGZ010000004.1, read on the forward strand.
TCGAAGGTGGTGCTGTCGATCTCGGGATGTCCGATCTCGCCCATTTTTTGAAGGCCGGTGTTGTTGATGATCATCGCATTGGGCTGGTGTTTCCGGATTATCCCGTACAGGCGGTCTTCCTTCCAATCGCCGTCGGCCTTGCTCCAGTTTCCGTCAAACCACAATCCGCCGAGTTCGCCGTACTGTGTGCACAGCAACTCGACCGAGGCGTGCAGGTAGTCGAGGTACGCGTCGAAATTGGCGCCGAAATCGGGGTGATACCAGTCCAGCGTGGTGTGATAGAACATGGGGAGGATGCCTTCGGCGTGGCAGCCCTCCACAAACTCGGCCACGAGATCGCGTTTCGCGGGGCTCTGCACGGCGTCGTAATCCGACAGCCCCCGGGTGTCGTAGAGGCTGAATCCATCGTGGTGGCGGGCCGTGAGCGTGGCGTATTTCTGGCCGGCGCGCCGGGCGATGCCCGCGATGGTCCGGCTGTTGAATTCCGAGGCCGTGAACGTGTCGCGCAGGCGTTTGTATTCGTCGACCGAGATTTTTTCCTGGCTCATGACCCATTCGCCCCGGCCCAACTGGGAATAGAGGCCCCAGTGGATGAACATGCCGTAGGCCAGGCGCTCGAACCGCTCAATGCGCGGTTCTGGCGTGGGGACGGGCCCCCGCGGTTCCGGCGTGGCCTCATCGGCCGCGTGTGCAGTCCGCATGGCGTAGCCGCCTTTAGCTAAAGCCGCGCTGCCCGCGAGAACCTTGAGCATGTCTCTGCGTGTGGGTCTCATAGTGAAATCATCCTTTTTTCGAGCCAAAACGTAACGCCGAATCCAAAATCAGGCGCATGGCCTCACCCGTCGCCGTGCGCAGCTCATACTTCGCCGGAGGGCAGCGCCTCGCGCGCCAGTGCGGCCACATCGGCCTTTCCAACACGCAGGGGACGCAACGCGAACCCAAAATGGACCGTCGACGCGTGCAAAGCGTATCTATCCAAAACGGGCGGACCGCAACTCGCGTTGCCCAACCCGCAATGCCGATAATCCACGCAAACCGTAATATTTCGCCGCGGTTTCAGGTCACAGGGATGCGTCGCGCGGTTAAGGTCGCCAGGCGTGAACCGCAGTGCGCTGAACGACAGCGGCGAATCCATGACCAGCAGCACGCCCTTTCCCGCCTCGTTGCTGAGCGAAGCCCAGCGCACGTCTTCTTTATTGCCGCATTCCTGGGGGAAGGGATAGGGCACATACTGGGCGCTTACCGTACCTTTGTACCTTCCAAGGGCCGCGCCTGCTTTGCGATCGGGGTAGCTTTCGTGCGGACCGCGTCCGTACCAGGCCAGATGTTCAAGTTCGCCTGCCAGCACCATCTTGAGGCCGATGCGCGGAAGCATGGGCAGTTCGCCCTGGGGCTCGAGATGGTTCTGCAGGTGTATGGAGCCGTCCGGGTAGATCGTGTACACGCACTCGTGCCTGAAGCCCCGACCCTTGCTCCCCAGGCAATCCAGACCTGCCGTGATACGCGCCGTATTTCCATTTTCCCGGGATACCTCGAAGCGTTTCAGGTATAAACGCATCTGGCTCAGGCCCGCTGCATAGAAGTCTCGCTTGAGACTCTCGCCTCCGATGAGCCGGGTGTCGTTGTCGGTAAATGCACGGAGGAGGTTCAATACGGGCCCGTGGAATACGGCGCCGCCGCGGGGAAGGATCTCCTGTCCGTCGTAGACGATGGTGGCGATGCTGCCGTGCGATTTGCTGAAGCGGACCGTGAATCCGTCGCCGGAGACCGTCACCAGGGTATCGCCTTCCTGGACTTTCAGATCGGAGTCGCTGCCAAAGGCGGCCGCGGGTCTTTTGCCCGATTCAACGGGCAGGCGCATCTGCTCCCAGGCGACCTCATGGCCTGAGTCCGCCCACAGGGTCTCGTCCCGCAGGTGAAAGCTGATCCGCAGCGTGTACTCGGCCCCGGGTTTCGGTGAAGGCGTGGTGAAGGGGATGCTGAACTCCGTCTCCTGGCCTGCGGGCAGATCCAGCGGCGGCAAGGTGCCTTCTTCCACGATACGCCCATCTTCGCGAATGCTCCAGCGCAGCTCGTAGCGGTTCAGGTTCACGAAGAAATGCTTATTACGGATACGTATTTTGCCGCGGGCCAGATCCACGGGGGCGACGGCCACGTATTGGTAGACCTTCTTGACCTCCCACATCTTGGGCGGGATGCTGCGGTCGGGAAAGACCAGACCGTCCATGCAGAAGTTTCCATCGTTGGGCTCGTCGTCAAAATCGCCGCCGTAGGCCCAGAACCAGGGCCGCGAACCGTCTTCGCGGGGTTCGTCGTCCGTCGCTTTGAAAATGCCGTGGTCGGCCCACTCCCAGATGCAGCCCCCAATCAAACGGTCGTGCGTCTCGATCGCCTCCCAGTATTCCTGTAAATTGCCGACGGCGTTGCCCATGGCGTGCGCGTATTCACACATGATGAACGGCTTGGACGAATCCTTCTTCCCTTCGGCGATGAGATCGTCCAGATGGGGGTACATTACGCTGTCGATGTCCGCTACGTCGTTCATGCGCTCGTAATGGATGGGGCGCGTGGGGTCGAGGGCGCGTATGGCGCGGCCGCCCGCCTCAAAATTGCAGCCGCTGCCCGCCTCGTTGCCCAGGGACCAGATAATGACCGACGGGTGATTTTTGTCGCGTTCCACCAGCGCCGTATGCCGGTCGAGGTGCGCGGCTTCCCAATCCGGCCGGTTTCCCAGCGTGCTGTTGAGGTCGTACCCCATGCCATGGGATTCGAGGTTGGCCTCGTCGATGAGGAAGATGCCGTAGCGGTCGCACAATTCGTACCATGTGGGATCGCTGGGGTAGTGGCTTGTGCGCACCGTATTGAAATTGAAGCGTTTGAGCAGTTCGATGTCCTGGATCATACGTTCTTGCGTGATGGCCCGCCCGCGCCAGGGATCGTGTTCGTGACGATTGACGCCCTTGAGCTTTACGGGCACGCCGTTGACCAGCAGCTGGGCATCGCGGATCGCCACGTCGCGAAATCCGAAACGACAGGAAAGCACTTCCACGGTGTCGCCCGATGGCGTCTTAAGCTCAAGCAGAAACGTGTAGAGGTATGGCTCTTCAGGTGACCAGTGGTGGGGCGCCTTCACCAGAGCTTCCAGTTCCAGAATCTGCTCTTCACCAGCCTCAAGGGGCCCGAATTCCGTGGCAATCAACGGCGCCTTCCCTGCAGGCGCGCCATCGGCATCCAGGAGCACGGCCTCCAGCCTGTGAGCGCCGCCGGTGCGCGCACTGTAGTTGCGCACTTTGGCGGTAAGCTGAAGCGTGGCGTCACGGTAGTCATCATCAAACCGGCATCGGACGAAGAAGTCGCGCACGTGAATCTCGGGCGTGGCAAACAGGTAGACATCGCGGAAAATGCCCGAGAACCGCCACATGTCCTGATCTTCGAGGTAGCTGCCATCCGACCAGCGGTACACCTCAACCGCGAGGGTGTTTTCACCGTCTTCCAGAAAGGAGGTGATCTCGAATTCGGCGGGGCCCATGCTGTTTTTGCTGAAACCTGCCTCTTTACCGTTCAGCCAGAGGTAGAAGGCGCTTTCGACGCCAGCGAAATGAATGAAAACACGCCGGCCGCGCCACGTTTCCGGTATCTCAAAGGTACGCCGGTACGAACCCACGGGATTGTAGTCGTGGGGAATGTGCGGCGGATTCGGGGGGAACGGATACCGCACGTTGGTGTAGATGGGAATACCATAACCCTGAAGCTGCCATACCGACGGCACCGGGATTTCGTCCCAGGGGGAGACATCGTACTCCGGTTTGAAAAAGTCGCGTGGACGATTGTCGGGTTGGCCCACCCAATGGAACTTCCACGTGCCATTCAGCGACTGGTGGAACGGCGAGGCGTCGCGCGTGCCCTCCAGTGCGGATGCCGCGTCGGGATACGGCAGCAGCGTGCAGTGGTACGGTTCCTTGTTGCGCCCGAGCAGGGCCGGGTTTTCCCAGTCCAGCGTTTCGGCGCGGGCCTGTCGCATCCAGCCCAGGCATACGAACACGACGACGCAGGAAATAGCAATGGCGAGCATGGCAGCCTCCCAATAGTTACCGCTTTTCAGGGTTGTCTACCCGGCACCACACCGCAGCTTGTGTCTGTATTGTCGCGAGCTTGCTCATGAAATTCAACCGCATCAGCTTGAATGCCCACGGCCGGGAGCTTATTGTAGGCCGATCGACTCAAACTCTGTCCAATGGTTTCAGGAGTGCATAGCATGAGCTGGAGATCTGTCTTCTTGGTTGTGTTGATGGCGGTGGTTGCATGGTGTGGTGAGGCAGCGGAACAGCTGTGGTATTTTGAAACGCCCTTGGGCAATGTCGACAGTTCCCCGGCGGTAGCCGACATGAACGGCGACGGGCGCCAGGATGTGATCATCACCACCGTGTCGGGGAGCGTGGTGCTGATCGACAGCGAAGGACGCGAGGTCTGGGGCCGGAGCCTGAAAATCCCCATCAGCCTGCCGCCCACCGTGGCGGACCTGGTTGAAGACGAATGCCTGGAAATCCTCGTGCTGAATCAAGCCGGAACGCTGTTCTGCCTGGATGGGCAGAGCGGAGACGTGATCTGGAAATATGACTTGCCCGCAGGGATCGAATGGGGGACCAGCGCGATTACGGTCTACGATCTCGATGGCGACGGACATCTCGAAGTGATTGTCGGTGATTCGGCGGGTCATGTAGTCTGCCTATCGGCAACAGGCGAGCGCCTCTGGCAATACGAGGGTGACCACGGGCACACGTACCCACCCGCCATCGGGCCGCTGTCCGGGTCCGAGGCGCCCTCGATCTTCATCTCGGGCTCCCGGTCGCCGTTGATCCGCCTGGATGCCAGCGGGAAAGAAGTATGGCGTCTGGATATCGATGCGAAGGGCGCCGCGCCGATTCTCGCCGACATCACGAACGACGGCACCCGCGAGATCCTGACCGCGATAGACAATGCGGTCGTGGCCGTCGACGCGAACGGCGAGGTGATGTGGCGATTCGAAATGCCCAAGGAGATCGACGGCAGCCTCTGCGTCGGCGACGTAAATCAGGACGGCATCCCGGAGATCTACGCGATCGACCTGTCCGGGCAGCTCGCGGCCATTGCACCCGACGGCGCCAAACTCTGGACCGGCGCCCTTCACGAGCGCGCGCGGCGCTCCCCGGCCCTGGCGGACATCGACGGGGACGGTCGTATCGAAATCGTGGCCGCCGGTTACAGCGGCGAACTCTTTGTGTTCAACGCGGACGGTGAGATCAAAGACAAAATCCGGATGCCGAATCCGACGAATGCCTCGCCGACGGTCGCCGACCTGCTGGGTGACGGCACGCCCTGCATCCTCTATGCCTGCACCTCCGGAGGCGTGGCGGCCTGGAAATGGCCCACCGCCAAAGCCGCTGCGCGGGTGCTCTGGCCCGAATACCGCTTCACGTCCGCACGCGCGGGCGCGCTGGTGACGGACGAAGAACAATCCCGCGTGCGCATCACGGCCGCGGATTTCGGTTCCCTCTACGCCGGCGAAAACGCCATTCAAATCGATATCGACAATCCGGCCCGGCGTGCTATTCGCGTCGAAATCACGACGTCGAGGAGCGGTGAAATACCTCGCACGACATCCGTTGAGGTGTCGGACCCGGTGGCCACCGTAATCGACCGCTATTCGCTGCCCACCGACAGAGCGGTGGACCTGCAGATAGCCTGCCGCGTGTACGATGGGGAGACGATTGTGGCCCGGCGCTCGCGCAGCGCCCAGATCGTGCCGCTGCAGAAAGAACTGGCCGATCTGGCCACGCTGCTGGACGCTGTGGCGGACGCTGCGCTGCGCCTTCCCGATGCGTACGCCGCCTTGGGCCGTGCCAGTGAAGTCAGGGAACGGCGCGAACGTTGGGCAAACCGCATCGCGGGCATCACAACCCTGCCAGACATCGAGCAGCGCGAACTCAGAGACCTGGTGCAGCGCGACATTCACGATTTTTCCCGCTTGCTCAAACTGATGAAAACCGCCGCGGAGCATCGCGACGCGGGTTCCTGGCCTCTGCGCTTGAGCGCAGCCAATCCCTGGGCGCCCTTCGGCGCGTTCGACGAGATCCTGGAGGAGCGCCTCCAAGAGCCCGAAGTGGCGATCGAAGCGTTCAGTGGCGAGGTCGAAGACGCGGCGCTCAACGTGTTCAATCTCGGCACAGTGCCCCTGCAGGTGCGCGTTGAACTCGATCCGCTGGTGCTGGAAGGCGCCTCAGAGACGGCGCCCCTTGCCCCACGCGATGTCATCGCGATCCACGAGGTGGTGAGCGTGCCGACGCAGTCGCTGGACCTCTCCGCGGACGTTCTGCCCCGCATCAACTCCGGCTACGTTCTGATTTTGCCCGCCTGGGATGCACGGCAACTGTGGTTTGCGGTCCGTACGAAAGGCCTGGCTCCCGGCCGGTGGACGAGTACGATCCGGCTGCGCACGCTCGAGGTCGAATCGAGGGAATTCACCGCCCCGCTCACCATCGACGTCTGGGACGCCGCCTTGCCCGAAACGCAAGCGCTCAAACACTGCAACTGGGGGTACGTGTACCGGACCCCGCGCATGCAGGGTTTTGAGGACGAGACAATTCTCGATCGCGTCGCACACGGGAACAACGTGTTCGTGACGGGGCTCGTCCCGAGAGTGGCCTACGACGAGACGGGCGCGCTTGCCGGAGAGCTCGATTACACGGAACACGACGCCTACGTGCGACGCTACGCGCCTCACGGCATGATTTTGTTTCACAATACGGGCGGGATCACAGGGCCGGGAGGTATCGGGTCCGATGCCTATCGAAAGGCGTTTGTGGCCTGGATGCGGGCCTGGGTGGCCCACCTCAAAGACATGGGTCTCGGGTACGACCAGTTTGCCATGTATCCCGTCGATGAACCCGGGTTGGAGGAAGGGCTGGTCGAGCGCTACCTCTTCTTTGCACAACTCGCCCGGGAGGCGGATCCGAAGATCCTGATGTACACCGATCCCGTAGCGCGCATCCGCAAAGAAGAACTGGTCCAGATGCTGCCATACGTCGACATCTGGTGCCCGAATCTCGAAGGATTCCTGCTCGACGAGAATCAGGATAAACTGGAGGTCATCAAAAATTCCGGCAAAACCCTGTGGACTTACGAATGCCTGGATAATGCGAAACACCGCTCTCCGCTGGGGTATTACCGGGCGCAGCCGTGGCTGGCCTGGCACCACGGGCTCACGGGTATCGGATTCTGGTCGTACTGCACCTCGGTGGCGGATCCCTGGTACAGACCCGAAAATACCCTCGATTACCTGATGGTCTATCAGGGTGACGGTGTGGTTCTCAGCAAACGCTGGGAAGCCGTGCGCGACGGCATCGAAGATTTCGATATGCTCGTCGTGCTCCGCGACGCCGCACAGAAGGCCCGGGCCGAAAACCGTGCCGCGGAAGCGGTCGCGAAGGCCGAGACGCTCCTTTCAGAGAACGCATTGGAGATCGCGCGGTTCTGCGGATGGGATGAAGACGGCACGACCCCCGGAAAGGACGGCTTGCCGGGGGTCCGGGTGGTGGAAGACAAGCGGTACGCTGCAGTCCGAGCGGTCCGGCGCGAAATGGCGCAGTTACTGGACGCGCTGACGCCGTGAACACTGGCCGCGCGAGCGGTCATGCATTGAGAGCATCCATGGGAGGGCCCGGCGGTTTCCGCCGGGCCCTTTCCATCATGCCCCTGAAAACGCCTCTACCAGCCGCACCATTTCTTCGTAATTCCGCTGGGTCAACGGGGAAATTACGCGTCCGTAGGGCGCGGAACTCGGCATCACGACCAGGCCCCGGCCTGTGCCCGCCGTCCCTTCGCGCAGCGCCGTGGCGACCTTTTCGGCGAACTGGGGCGTGGGCAGGTTTTCGATGTCCGAAACTTCGAGATTGCCGAAGAGTGTCAGCTGCGCTCCATAACGTTCGCGGACATATCCGAGCGTCACGTCCCCCTGCGGTGGAGGTTCGATCGGGTCGAGGCCGCAACAGCCGGTAGCGGCGATGTGGTCGAGAATATCGCGCAAGCGCCCGTGGGAATGCACGCGCGCGTAGCCGCCATGCCGCTGGATCGCCTCCACCATGGGCGCGACATAGCGGGCCGCGTATTCTTCGAAGAGATGGGGGGGCAGGTAGGGCGGCGACGCGTATTCCGGACCGAAGATCCGCCAGAGGCGGCCCGGAAGCGCACGCGCCACGGCCTCCACGCGCGGCAGGAGCAGCGACGCCACCTTCTCGAGCGCCTGATGCATCAGCGTGTTTTCTGTCATGGCGATGAGCAGGTACGTGCCCATATCGAACAGGGGCGCGACGTGACACAGCGGGTCTGGCGTGTCAAGGCAGACAATCCCCGCATCGCCCAGCAGGTCTTCGGTCATCAGGACCTCGGCAATGTCCGGCATGCCCCCAAAGTCCTCCTGCGGCAACGCGAGCCATGCTTTGAAATCGTCGAGGTCTTTCAACAGGTGCTCGACGGTCCAGATCGTGTAGACGCCCTCGTCCTGGCGGTTCAGCGTCGTCAGGGTCCTGCCGCCGGCGCGCAGGGTCGTGCGCTCAAACCGGCATCCGTTCTCCTCCCAGTGTTCAAAGGTACGGAGAGGTTCCAGCGGGTCCGAAGGCGTGTCCTGAAACGGCACACTGCGCAGAACAATGCGGTCGGTCCGGTCCCGGGTCAGGTCCAGCAGGGGCCGCCAGGACGGATCGTTGAACACGTTAAAGGGATCGGGGTCGTCCGGTTCCTCGTCGATGCCATTCAGTTCATAAAAGCAGACGGGGGGCCGGTCAACCGGCTGGCCCGCCAGGGTCTTCATCAGTCGCTCACGTCGCGTCATGCGGCCCGACTCCTTATGCTCCGGCTCCGGAAGCGGACCCACGATAACCTAAACCCTCTGTCAAACCCAAAGCGGACGATGTATCATAGGGCCACATACTCATGGGGGGCTCCGCTTATGTGCCGGACATTCACGTGGCCATGCCGGATGATGTGTCTGCTGAGCATCTGCGCGCTTTTCGCAGGGATCATCGTCTTTTCCTCGCCTGCCGTGCCCGCGGAAGAGCTGCATTCTTCGCCGGAGGCCGCAGCCGGCAAACCCGGGGCGGACCTCAGCGCCGAGGCGCTGGAACGCCCGTTTCGCGAGCAGATCGAGGCCGACTGGCTGTTCCAGGAACAGTACCGTTACGCTACGCTCTCCCCGGAAGTCACTCCCGAATCAGATGCCGCGGGCGCTTGCGACGGCGTCAAGGATGGGGGGTGGGGGTTCCACACCAGTCGGCAGAACGACCCCTGGTGGCAGGTTGACCTGGAAAGCGAGTGCCGGGTTCAGCGCGTTGTCGTCTGGAACCGCTGCGACGCGGTCGCCCCGCGGGCCGCGCATCTTCAGGTGCTGGCATCGCCGGACGGCTCGTCTTGGCAGGAATGGTATACGCACGGCGGCACGGTCTTCTACGGGTTTTCGGATAATGCCCCGCTGGTGGTGGATATCGGAGGAAAACCGGCCCGCTTTGTGCGCATCCAGCTGCAAGGTGAGGAATTCCTGCATCTCGATGAGGTGGAGGTATTTGGGGCCGATGGAGCCGGCGAAAACCTGGCGCTGCACCGTCCTGCCCGGCAGAGCAGCCTTTCGCCCTGGTCGAAACACCACCAGCCACCGGCATCGGTGGATTGGGCCGCCCGCCTCGCACAGGTCGTGACTCATTCCGCCGCTCTGCTGGACGAACTGGAGACGGAGGGTATCGACGCCTCGGCCGACCGCGCCCTGCTGGCCCATCTCACGAAGCGGGAAGGCTCTCAAGAAGCCTATGTTGAAGCGCGCTGGCTCCAGCGCAGGCTCACGCTGGCGCACCCGCTCCTGTCGTTCGATACGATCTTCTTCGCTAAACGCCAACCGGGCACTTATAACCATATGTCGGACCAGTATTACGGCTGGTGGTCCCGCCCCGGAGGAGGCCTGTATCTCCTGCGCAACTTCGCCCACGCCGGCAGCCCTGCCATCGAATGCCTCAGCGAGTCGATGGGCGGGGACGGGAGTTTTCTGCGCCCGATCCTGTCATACGACGCAACCCGGGTGCTGTTTGCATGGTGCCGCCATTACCCCGGCCTCGCGCAACAACCCGACAAACTTAACAAGGATAACGTCCCCGAGGATGCGTTTTATCACCTGTTCGAGATGGACCTGGCTGCGCGGCAGGTCCGGCAGCTGACGCGGGGCAAGTACGATGATTTTGACGCGCGGTATCTGCCGGGCGGCGACATCATTTTCCTGTCAACGCGGCGCGGGCAGGCCCTGCAGTGCGGCAGAGACAGCGCCCAGTGCACCCTGGAAACGCCGGACCTGCCCGATGCCTACGTGCGCTGCGGGGGCGGACCCGAACGTCCCGTAGCGGTCTACACCCTCCACCGCATGAACTCCGATGGGGGAGACCTCTGCGCCATTTCGCCGTTCGAGATGTTCGAATGGACGCCCAGTATCGCCCACGATGGGCGCATCCTCTATTCACGGTGGGATTATGTCGACCGCGACAACATGCCGTACATGGGCCTGTGGTCGATCAATCCCGACGGCACGAACAGCAGCATCGTCTACGGCAACTTCACGCATGCGCCCCATTGCACCTTCGAACCGCGGTCGATCCCGAATTCCCGAAAGATCATTTTCACGGCCTCAGGACATCACGCACAGACCATGGGCAGCCTGGTCCTGCTCGACCCCTCCGTGGGTACGGAGGGGACTGCGCCCATCACCCGCCTGACGCCGGAGGTCGTTTTTCCTGAGATCGAGGGTTGGCCCGAGACCTATTTCGCTAATCCCTGGCCCTTATCGGAACGATTCTACCTCGTGGCCTGGGGCAGGGTGGAGAATATGCGGGAAGGGGCCATCATGCCCGGCAATGCCATGGGGCTCTATCTCTTCGACGCCGAGGGCAATCTGGAACTGCTCCACCGTGACCCCGATTTCTCCTGCGCCTGGCCCATGCCGCTGGAACCGCAGCCGAAACCGCTCCAACGGCCTGACGTCCCGGAATGGGATCGCGCGCAGGAGGGCCGCTTTGTAATGACCGACGTGTACCAGGGATTGCCCAACACGCCGCGCGGAACGGTCAAAGCGCTCCGCATTGTCGCCGTTCCCGCCAAAACCCACCCCACCATGAACGTCCCCAACCTGGGCGTTACGGACGACGATCCGGGCAAGTGTGTCTTGGGCACGGTCCCCGTGGAGGAGGACGGCTCGGCTCATTTCCGCGTGCCGGCTGGGGTGATGGTGTTTTTTCAGGCGCTGGACAAACAGGGGGTCGCGCTCCAGTCCATGCGGAGTTCCACGCACGTTCAACCCGGCCAAACGCTCAGCTGCGTGGGATGCCACGAGCCGCGCACCATGGCCCCGCCGGCGACCCGGGCCGTGGCCGCACGCAGGGAACCTTCGAAAATTGCGCCCGGCCCGGATGGCTCCTGGCCCCTGCGCTTCGACCGTCTCGTGCAGCCCGTGCTGGATGCGAACTGCGTTGTATGCCACCAGGCGGACAGCGAGCACCCCGGGGCCGCGCAGCGCCCGCTTACGGCGGAGGCATCGTATGACATGCTGGTCGCGTTTGGAAAACCCAGTTTGCGGGAGCATGTCCAGGATCGCTACACGGAGGGAGAATCGCTGGAAGGGCAAGGCGCCGCGGCCGGCAGTCCGCTCCTCGCGATGCTCACCCGCCAGGGCGGCCACCACGGCGTGAAACTGGCTTCCAGTGACCTGGAACGGCTGATCGTGTGGATGGACACCTACGCGCAGCGCCTGGGCTCGTTTGATGAACGCCAGGAACAGCAGCTTAGCGCCCTGCGCGCCCAGTGGCATGACCTGCTGGCGCCTTCTCCCCAAGGCAGATGATGAATGCAAGCCGCCAGGCAGCGGCACGGTGCAACCTCTCACCCGGCTGGAACACGGCCAGATTTTGCGTATTCCATTGAACCTCGAGGGGGCGTGTTTTATACTCCATTTCAATGTCACAACTTCGCCGGAGACCTCGCATGCAATCACGATTTTCGCGCCGAACCTTTCTCAGGCGCTCCAGCCTCGCCTTGGCCGCTCCCCTGATCCTCCCTCGCCTCAGCCTGGCCCGGTCGCCCAACAGCAAACTGCAATTGGCTGCGATCGGCGTCGGGGGAAAGGGCGCCAGCGACCTGAATTCGATCGTTTCCAGCCGGAAAGTCGATGTGGTCGCCCTGTGCGATGTAGATGAAACCCGCCCTGAACGAAGCGGCACATAAGCACAAAAAGGCCCGCACGTATATCGACTGGCGCGAGCTGTTGGCTCAGGAAGCCGATCATATCGATGCGGTATGCGTCTCCACGCCTGACCATATGCATGCCCCAATCGCCTATTCGGCCATTTCACTGGGCAAGCACTGCTTTTGTGAGAAACCCCTCACTCAGGAAGTATACGAAGCCCGCCAGTTGCGGCTGGCCGCCGAGCGCGCGGGCGTCGTGACCCAGATGGGCAACCAGATCCATGCGCATGCCTGTTATCGAAACGCCGCGAAAATGATGCAGGACGGTGTTCTGGGCAAGGTGAAGGAATGGCATTCCTGGATATCCAACGCCTACGGCAGCAAGGATCTGGTCCGGCCCGTGAGCGAAGATCCGCCTCCTCCGGGATTCCACTGGGATCTGTGGCTGGGCGTGGCCCCGTCTCGACCGTTCAAGACGGAGCTTTACCATCCCCGCCTTTGGCGCTTCTGGCAGGACTTCGGCTCGGGCGCCCTGGGCGATTTTGGATGCCATATCTTTGACCCGGTGTTTACCGGATTGGGTATCGGCGCGCCGCTGCGCATCACGGCCGAGACCCCGGAGTTCGCGGATGGGGTGTGGCCGTATTGGGAGATCATCCGCTACGAATTCCCGGCCACCGCGATGACGGCAGGCGACACGATCTCCGCCACGTGGTACGATGGCGGAAAACGGCCCGGTCCGGAGGCCATGGGCCTGCCCGCCGACACTCCCCTCCCCAATGCCGGCTCGGCCATTGTCGGCGAAGAGGGCACCATGGTGCTGCCCCATTACGCTAAGCCCACCCTGTTGTATCCAGAGGACAAATTCAAGGAGTTCAAGCAGCCCGAGCTGCCCAGTCTCAATCATTACCACCAATGGGTTAACGCCTGCCTGGGCACGGACACCGCCGCCTCCAGCTTCTCGCAGGCAAGCTCGCTGGTCGAGGCCGTGCTATTGGGTAATGTGGCCAACCGTTGCTCCGGGCAGACCCTGGAATGGGATGCGTCAAACGTGCAGTTCACCAATGCGCCCGAAGCCAATGCCCTTTTGCGGGTACCCTACCGGGAAGGCTGGGAAGTCGAAGGACTGTCCTGAGGCCTGCACGTGATGGCCCCGGACGCTGCGCAGGGAGGCCACGGCATGCTGTATACATTCGCAACGCTCAGCACGGCGCAATTGACGGCGATTCAGCAGCTTGCGCAAGAGGAAGGGCTCAAAATCCTGGCCCTGACCGCCGTTGAGACCCAGCCGGACGCGATCGGCGCCGCCCGCTTATCGAAACTCCAGGCGTTGGAGGCTCAACTGGGCTGCTGCCTGATCGCCGTGCGTTAAACGCTGGTTTCCGCGCCCAACCGCGTCGATATCAAGGGCGCCGATGCCGTCGAACACCTTCCGGATGCCCGCGCCCACGAGCTGGGCCACCAATTCGTCGTTGGGCGCACGCAGGGGCACGGTCAGGCCCATATGCGTTTCGCTGTGCTTTTGTACCATGGGAAACTGCGCGGGATCATACGCCGGATTTCGCCCGGAATCCCCGGGCTGGCCCTGAGAAAGGGCACGTTGTGCCTGAAACACCGCCATTTTCGGCAAAATGAATTCCCGCCAGACGTCGACGGGCACTCCTTCCGCTTGCAACGCTTTCACCACGGCGTTGCGGAACCGTTCCGGCGGTCCCCGGTATCCATGGGCCGTGCCGTCTACATGGCACACGAAGTTGTACCAGTTGGTTCGGTGCCCTTCGGGCGCGACGGGCGGTTGCAACCCGGCAATATCGCGCACATTCTCCGCCAGGATCTTCGCGTTAAGCGCAGCCGTCTCGAGATAGGCGTCAAGCTTGGCCAGTTGCGCACGGCCGAACGCAGCGGTCAAATCGTTGTTGCGGTACATCCAGCCCAGCGCGCAGGCGAGCCGGCCGGCGTCTTCCCCGAGGTCGCCCACGCCGCCGAAAGACAAGGCCTGCTGTGCCCGCTGGAAGATTTCCTCGTTGTCCGTCACAAACATACCGCCCTCGCCGGAACACAGGCACTTGCTCTGATTGAAGCTGAATGCGCCACAGTCGGCCAGCCGTCCGACGCGCGTTCCCTTGTATTCGGCGCCGTGGGCCTGGCAACAGTCTTCAATCACTCTCAGCCCATGCCGGACTGCGATCTCCAGGATCGGGTCCATACGGGCCGGCAACCCGTGCAGATGGACGACAAGAATGGCTTTGGTCCGTTTGGAGATGGCCGCCTCGATGCGGGCCGGGTCGATGTTCATGGTGTCGTAATCGATGTCCACGAACACGGGAAATGGCATGATGATACAGCACGCAAGCCGCCGAAGAGGGCCAACTGTAGGCCGGCACGATGACCTCATCGCCCGCGCCGCAGCCGCAGGTCGCCACCCGCCAGGTGTAATGCGGCCGTGCCGCTGTTCGTTGTTATCGCAAACCGATTTCCGTTCCAGGCCGCAAACTCGTCCTCAAAAGCCTCGCAATTGGGGCCATAGGCGTGGTTTTCCCCCCGGAGCGAGGCCAGCACTTTTTCCTCGTCGCTCGAATCGATCGGGGGCCGCGTACGGATCGTGCCCTCCGGCAACTGCTGGTTTTCCGCCCAACAGCGCCAGTTTCATATGCTTCATACGGTCCCTCCTGCGCCGAAAGCCTGATCCTACGCGAACCCCCATGGCGCATCAAGATTTCAATGCGCTGAACACGCGCTGCGCCGACTGATTTCGACAAGCTGCTGGTCCATCCGGGGACTGCTTTCCGCATCACGGGGGCTTCCCCAGTTTATCTATGTTGCGCAGCGCGTAGGGGCAGACCCCTGTGTCTGCCCTTCTTCAAGATTGAGATGCGGTGCGCCTGTCCCCCGCGGGCGGGGGGTGAATCGGCGGTAGCCGATTTGGGGGTGGAGTTTCGCAGGTTGGATTTTGAGGTGTGGCTTGCAGCTCACAGCGTCTCGCCGCAATGCGTGGGGGCTATCCGGATGGGCAGGCCCCTGTGTCAGCCCGCACAATCCACCCCCGGCCACGCGGGGCGCGTGTCCACCCCCGCCCGCGGGGGACACAAGACGGGGAACCAGCGCTGGCTGTGGCGGCCTCAATCCTTCTCTGGCCGACGAGGGCACACAACCCCGAACGAGCGAATGCAGCGGCAGGTCAGGTTTTAATCCATCCTTTCTGTGCGGGGGGCATAAGAACCCGAACCGGCACACGGCCCGGCACACGCGGCGCTTGGTTTAGTTTTTGATCCGTCCTCTTCTTCGCGGGACATAAGAGCCCGAAGGCCAGAGACTTATGTGCGGTGCACCTGTCCCCCGCGGGCGGGGGTGAATCGGCGGTAGCCGATTTTGGGGGTGGAGTTTCGCAGGTTGGATTTT
The DNA here is from genome assembly GCA_050950105.1 of Candidatus Hydrogenedentales bacterium. Taxonomy (GTDB): domain Bacteria; phylum Hydrogenedentota; class Hydrogenedentia; order Hydrogenedentales; family SLHB01; genus UBA2224. Next base: position 66,311 of record JBMNGZ010000004.1, read on the forward strand.
GAGGTGTGGCTTGCAGCTCACAGCGTCCCGTCGCATCGCGGGGGCTCCCCTGGTTTATCTATGTTGCGCAGCGCGTAGGGGCAGACCCCTGTGTCTGCCCTTCTTAAAGGCCACCACAGGGGGCTATCCGGATGGGCAGACACAGGGGTCTGCCCCTACAACCGGAGGGCGAACGCCAGGGAACGGCGGATGCGCGGATGCGCGGGGTGCTGGCCGGTCAAACGGCTCGTTTACCTGGACCCGCAAAACAGGAAATTTTTTTGGGAAAATCCCGGATCTCTTGGGCGCAGCGTAACGCCGATGGTATGATAGGCTTGCGCGGCGCCGACTGGGCCGGTTTCACCGCTGGCGCGTCTCACTGGCTTCGGCGATCAGGCGCTTGCGCTCGGAGAATAAATCTGGGGAAGACGGTCCGATTTTGGCACGCTTATGTGCGGGTGTTACGCTGTAACAGGCTTGTTCAAGCAGTTTTCACGCATCTAAATGGCCCATAGTATGGTGATTTTTTGTGTGCCGCACTCGAAACGACCGCAAGACCATCGTATTCGCTGGAGCTTGCCGCGCAGCCCGCTCGATTCACGATGAAGGGGACATGGCCGTGAGTATCAGCCGTCAGGAAGCAGTTTCCAGATTCAAAAGCCATTTCGGGACGCTCCCAACGCTCGGCGTACGCGCGCCCGGCCGCGTCAACGTCATCGGGGAGCATACGGACTACAACCACGGTTTTGTGCTGCCCATGGCTATCGAGCGCGATACCGTAATTGTCGCCAGGCCCCTCGACGCCCCGCTCATCCGGGCCTATGCCGCCAATCTCAACCGCGTGGCGGAGGCTCCTTTGGACCATTTCGAGCGCAATCCGGGCCGAGCCCTGGCTCGACTATATCGTTGGCGTGGCGCGCGAGCTGGCGCTGCTGGAAAGGCCGCTTCACGGCGTCGAAATGATGATCCTCGGCGATGTCCCCGTTGCCTGCGGCCTGAGCAGTTCCGCCAGCCTCGAAATGGCCGCCCCTCTGCCTCTACTTGAACAGCTGGGCGGGTTTACTCTGGAGGGGCCGGAAGCCCCGCGCCTGGGACAGCGCGTTGAAAATGATTTTCTGGGACTGAGCACCGGCATCATGGACCAGTTCATCTCGCGGATGGGCAAGGTCGGCCACGTCCTCTTTCTGGATTGCCGAAGTTTCGAGTACGAGCTTGTTCCCGCCTCGTTTGACAGCGCCTGCTTCGCTGTCGCCAACACGGGCGTGGCCCGCGGACTGACGGTTTCGAAATACAATGAGCGCGTGGCGCAGTGCCGCGAAGCCGTCGAAGGGATGCGCCGGACCCTGGGAAAGACGGGTAGTCACCTCCGCGACTTTACCAGGGAGGATCTGGAGGCGGCGCGAGCCTCTCTCCTCCGGCATCGCGTACCAGCGCGCCCGGCATGTCATCACAGAAAACACGCGAACCCACGCGGCCTGTGAAGCCATGCGTAGGGGTGACCTCGACGGACTCGGCCGTCTCATGAACGCCTCCGATGAAAGGCCTGCGGGTGGATTATGAAGTCACCTGCCCGGAACTCGATGCCATGACGGAGATAGCCCGCAGCATCCCCGGATGTTTCGGTTCCCGCATGACGGGGGCCGGTTTTGGCGGATGCACCGTCAGCCTCGTGGCCAACGCGGAGATCGAGCCATTCAAGGTGAGGCTTGCACGCGAATACCACGCGCGCACCGGGTTGCCTTGCGATGTACTGGTGACCGGCGCGGCCGAGGGCGCCGGCGCGCTTCCGTTGTAAAACGCCTGATGGCGCAGGCCAGACAGCTCATTCAGTCAGCGTTTTTCGCAGGATTTCCCGGAGTTCATCGCCCGTGTAGGGTTTGTGATGGATGAATGCCGTGAGTCTCTTGCCCGTAAACCGGCCCCACGACGTCCATTTCGCTGTAACCGCTCGACAGTATGATGGGAAGATCGGGCTTTCGGGAACGCAGCTGCAAAAAAGCCTCTTCTCCTCCCATACGCGGCATGGTCAGGTCGAGAATGACGCACACAATGGCCTCAGAATGCCGCTCGAAGATTTCCAACGCCTCCACGCCGTCGTGTGCTTTCACGACCTCGAAGCCCAGGCGTTTCAGCATGCCTTCGCCAACCCGCAAGACGGTTTCTTCATCGTCGACGAGCAAGGCCAGGCCCTGGCCGCGCCACTCCACGGCCGAGTTACACGGGTGCGGCAGCTCGTTCTTCGACCGGCTTGACCCGGGTGCTGGGCAGCAGGACCACAAACTTCGAGCCCGTGCCCGCCTGGCTGTTCACGCGGATCGCGCCGTTATGGCCACGGACGATGCCGAGCACGGCCGCAAGCCCGAGCCCGCGCCCAGTCAGTTTGGTGGTGAAGAACGGGTCGAAGATCTTGGGTTCCACATCAGCAGGGATGCCCGGCCCATCGTCCGACAGCTCCAGAACCAGGTATTCGCCGGGAATCAGTGCATCATCCACGTAGGTGTTGGCGAGATAGCTTGAATCGGCTCTGATGGAGGTTGTGCGGATACGGATTTCGCCGGTGCGGCTCCCAATGGCTTCCCGGGCATTGTCCAGCAGCGCGATCAGCATCTGGCGGAGCTGGCGGTCGTCGGCCAGTACCACCGGCAGATCATCACGAAGCTCATAGCGCAGGTGGATGCGGCGGGGAACGCAGGCTGTCAGCAGAGGGGCCATATCACGAATCATCTCGGACAGACTCAAGGGCCGCATCGCAAACCGGCTTTGACCGGAAAAAGCGAGCATCTGGTTCGCCAGCTGGGCGGCCCGCCTCCCGATATGCTCGATCTCGGTCAGATGCTGGCGAACCGCGGAGCCCTGGGGCAGGCTGCTGAGGGCCAGGTGTGCGTTGCCCATGATCCCCATCAGCAGATTGTTGAAATCATGGGCCACGCCGCCAGCCAGAATGCCCAGACTCTCCAGCTTGTGGGCCTGGCGCATGCGTTCCGACAGCCGCTTCTGCTCTCGTTCGGCGAGTACGGCATCGGTAATGTCCCGGATCGTACCCGTAGCCCGGACCGGCGTGCCATCCACGTCCCGTTCGACCACCTGGCCGCGTACGAACATCCACCGCCATGCCCCTGTTTCGCGTTTCATGCGAACCCGGGCTTCAGAAAATGCGGTCTGACCCTGCAGATGGCTGGCCCATACTTCTGCGGTCTGCGCGATGTCCTCCGGATGCGCAAGCCAATAGGGCTCGAAACAGTGCTCCTCCACGGTTTCGGGAGAATAGCCCAGCAACGTGCTCCACCCCTGATCCCGGTACATGCGCCCCCGTTTCAAGTCCCAGTCCCACAAACCCAGGCCGCTCCCCTCGAGAGCCAGCTCAAGGCGGCGCTGGCTCTCGAGAAGGGCGCCCTCCATACGTTTGCGTTCCGTGATATCCCGACTTGTTTCCACAATGGCCGATATGCCTCCCTTCGAGCTGTGGAAAGGAGTGGCACGGACCCACATGATCCGCTTTCGGCCTCGCGTGTCGATCACTTCGCATTCATAATCCCGAGGGACCCCGTCGTGCTGGATGGCCGTGTGGGTGCACTCCGGGCACCGCGCCGTGCGCTTCAGTTTCTCGTAGCACTTGCTGCCCATCTTGTTTCCATAAATTTCGCCCGCCAGCGTATTTCGCCAGACGATCGTGCCCTCGCTGTCGATGACCTCGACGGCATCCAGCATGGCCTCCTGGATGCCCCGGAGAAATGACTCTTTGCTGCGCAAGGCGCTCTCCGCGAAGTCTCGGTGAATCGCCGCACTGATGGTGTCCGCCGCGGCTCGCAGGGCATCGATCTCCGTGCGAGTCCAGACGCGTTCACAGACGCATTCCTCAAATCCGATGAACCCCCACCACTGCCGCCCGGCAAACAACGGCGCCAGCAGGATCGACGCAATGCCCTGCTCCATGAGAAACTGCCGCTCCTCCGGAGGAAATTGGCGGGTAATTCCCGACAGGCATTCGCCGTGCGACAGAACCGTTTCCCAACGGGCCAGGCCCGCAGCGCGGTAGAGGAGCCCTTCCGGCAACGGCGCCTCGAGAGTCCCGCTCACGCCGGGATCGACCCATGAAGAGTGCGGCCGCATGAGGAAGTCGCCGCGCTCGGTCTGATGGTTCTTGAAGATAGTAATGCGGCTCACATGGGCCGCCGCTCCCAGCCGTTCCAATACGTGGCTGATGGAACGTTCCCAGTTCTCGTCGCGAAGCAGCTGTCCGGCCGTGAATCCGATGCCTTCAAGGATGGCTTCCCGCTTTCTCAACTGCTCTTCCAGCGCGTGCCGGCCGGTGATGTCCTGGAACCAGGCGCGCCGCCCCAGAGGCTGGCCGTCTGTTCCATAGACGGGCTGGCAGACATGATGAAGCCACCGTTCGCGACCGTCCTTCGTGATGATGCGAAAATCAAAGCGGGCACACTTCGGAGAAACGAGATCTTCCCGGTAATGCTGTACCATCGACGGGCGGTCGTCGGGATGAATGATCCGAGTCAGGAGCGAAGGATCGTCCATGAATTCCTGCACCTCATACCCAGTGAAACGCTGGCATGAGGGCGAGGTATGGAGCAGTTCTCCCGCGCATCCCAGCAAGATCTCCCAATCCGCGCCGCTGTCGTCCACCGCGCGCTGGAGGTCCCTGCTGGCCTGCGGATCTTCGTCCGTGCGCTTGCGGGTCGTGATATCCACATACTGTTCGATTCTTCCCCCGGCATACAATCCAGACACAATCGGCTGGCTCCAGTGTTCCAGCCAGCGACCTTTGCGATCGTCCGTTTCGAGCACGCGGCACTCAAAATGCTCCGGATACGCGTTGTGGGCGTAGGCTGAAAGCATTACGTGCTGGAATTCCGCAGGGTGTGCCAGGCGTGGGGCAAGTTCGTCCGCAACAAACGCGCGAATATCGAGGCCCAGGACCTGCTGGCGCTGAAGGCCGAAGTAACGCTCCATCGCCCGGTTTATCCAGGCGATCCGATGTTCCGCGTCGACGAGCAAGAGCGCAACCTGAGAGACCTCCATTACGTCGTCAATCAACGATTGATACCGCGCTTCGCCATGCCGAAGCGCATGCCGCAGCCGGTACTGTTCCGCCGCATCCCGCGCCCGTTGGAGCAGGTATTCCATGTCCAGCGGTTTGGTAAGGTAATCAAACGCCTTCCGTTGCATGCTGGCAATCACCGATTCCATCGAGGGGAAACCCGTGATGATGATGATCGGCAGGTCCGGATGCTGCTCCGCGAGCCGCTGCAGCAATTGCCCGTCTTCGTTGCCCGGTAAGGTGTAATCCAAGAGCACGACATCGAAGACATCCTGTTCAAGACGTTCGAGGGCTGCGCCGGCACTCGTGACGCCCTCGCCATCCCAGCCTTCCCGTTTGAATCGCTCCAGCGCCGATACCACGAGCGGCTCCTCGTGACCTGCGATCAAGACTCGCGGGGGACTGGTATGCAATGGCTCAAACTGGGCTGCGTGCCACCAGACGTCTCCGGGTCGCGGTACTCCTGTAGCCATTGCGTCGTCGGCAGAGTTCATGGCGCCGTCCTCTCTGTTCACGCTGGCGACACGGTGCCCGGCAGGATCAGGCCGAACCCCGTGTGGCCCGTCGGAGAAACGGTTGCGGCGAATTTTAAGCGCATCGCAGGGGCGAGGCCGCGCGAGACAGCCGGGCTCAAATCCGGCTCTGTAGAGCACAAAGCCTGCTCGCGCCCGTCTACTGCGGAAAGCGGCCTCGTTGACGTGTTCCCGTACTGCATTCCTTATTCCCAGACGTATCCCGGGCCGGGCAGGCGCTGCAGGGACCACGGTTCTATGCCCTGTTCCCGAGGCTTCCGTGACACCTTTCCTGAATCCTATAAGTAGCCGCAACCAAAAACCATTGTACGGGCTGCGAGAGAAACGTACAAGAGGGTGGAATGGTCCAGAGGGTGGAATTGTCCGCGCATGCTAATACGAAGTGCACCGCTTTTGGGTTTGGCCCTTTCCCGCCGGAGCCGTCCGTCGCTCACCATGAGCGGCGGCGACCGGCGACAGAGGGATCGGCGTCCACGGGGACTGCTTTCCGCAGCGCGGGGCGATCCGGATGGGCGTCCACGGGGACTGATTTCCGCAGCGCGGGCCTGTCCCGGCCATCCAGGTTGCGCAGCGCGTAGGGGCAGACCCTCGTATCTGCCCTTCTTAAACACAGCCACTGGGGCGATCCGGATGGGCAGACACAGGGGTCTGCCCCTACACCGGAACGCGAACGCCAAGGGCTGGGCCAAACAGACGTGCAACGCGCGCACTAAGACATATCAGGTTCCTCTTGTTTGGCCTTCGCTGAACGGTAGAGAGTCGCAGAAAGCAGCATATACAACAGAAGAAGCATCCCAGCAAGAAGATACTTTGTGAATTCACTGGATGGCAATACAACGCCGTCCGTGGAAAGAAGCAGAGCTTCCCCAAGAAACCGGCGCCCAAACTCCAAACTTGACATGTGGTAAGGGTCGAACGGAAAGTCCACAATGTCAACACCTTCCTCTCCGTACCCGACAACGAGTAGGAAGTGCTCATTCAGTTGCTGATCGGCCAGAGGAGAAGTACATCTAACGATGGCGGGATACCCCAATTCTCTCAACGCCTCAACCGATTCAACGCGGACGCAACTGCATCAACGCCTTTGGCGTGGCAGGCCTCCTGCAGCCCCCCCAATGAGGCACCGGATGGCGTGGTACCAGCCAAGGATGCAAGCTCTGAAATGGATGCGTCAATATCGTGCATTCTCAGGTACACGGCGAGTGCCCGGGGCCCGCACAAGGGATCCTGCCATGGGATCGGCTGCAAGGGCTCCGCAAGTGACTTCAGCCCGACCAGTAGCATGACGAACCAGCTTGCGCATTGGGTTACGCGACCAGAGGCCACTGATACACAGGAAGATGCACCACTTCCAGCGTAAGACCCTGGTCTATTCCCATTCCGGGTCGCCTGAAACTCAGGTTCAGTTTTTCCATGCGTCATCTGCGCTGCCTTGTGCTCGCGTAACGGAGGAAGAAGCCTGCAATGGCTAGTCCAATCACGAACACAACGACTACTGTCCACGGGGGCTCGTTTGGACTCCCCTGGAATTCCCGCGTGGACGAGCCAGCTCCTTGCGTGGCTGGCATCGGCTCCGGGATCGAATTAACACGTCTCTGCGTGTTCGCGCCCTCAAGAGAATCACTTGTCTCCTCCCCTCGCCGCTGTGTCTCCCAGTCACCTATACCGCTCAGGTCGTTCGGCGGAATTCCGTACTCGTAGCTCAGCAGCTGTCCGGACCGAAAATCATGGATTATGTCACCCGAAACCAGCGGAAGCTCAAGAAGAGATTCAGGTAAGTTGCTCTCAACCCATTCAATCTTGTCTACGACCATACGGATATCTATGCTGAGATTCCTCTCGCCGTCTTCGTAGCTGAAAGCCTGATAATGTCCATCGACAGGATACCAGTAGTCTTCACAGAGCATGGCGGGGGTGGATGTGGCGACCTGAGCGAGGCGACCTCGAACGTACACTTCCACGCGCCTTGGGTAGTAGAGCTTCTCCTCATCTAGCCAATATCGTACGGACCATTCTTGGCTAAGGTCAGCACTGACTCTGATCGTCTCTCCGTTCGTTTTGGAGTCACCATCGACAACACTGACACTCAATTTCCTGCCCTGCTCAAGCGCCTCCTTCAAAGCCTCTCCCGCGGAGCGGCCTGCCCCACTCGTGAACAGATCCAGACTGCGATATGACGATGCTTCCTGTTTATCGATGTCAAGCCGAACGTAGCGGCCACTTCCGATTCTGTGATATAGGGATGCTGCATGTTCTCCATTCCAGATCTTGGTGCCTCGTCTGAGAACCTTACTGCCCGTGGCTTCATCTTCAGTTTCCGTTTCGTAGTCATATCGTGTACGTCCTTCTCGGTAGGTGCGAGAAGAGATACAGATGGCAAAGTGTTGCAACCAGGCTAGACTTTTCTCGTTCGTCGTTGACCTCGAGCGATTGACCTCAAGCGATGCACCAGGAGCGCCGTCGCAAAACCGGCAAGCAGGGATCCACAAATGACGGCTGCCTTCCTTCACGAGGGGCCAGCTCTGAAAAGCGAAACGACTGATACCTGTTCAATTTGAGAGTCATCACGGGATTGCGCGGCTGGGACGCGTTTGCCTGGGAAAACACCTGCTCTCGCCTTCGATGCGATGTCCTCAACGAGGGAGTCGCAGTCAGTCTCCGCGAAACTGGAAACACCGCGACCAGGAACCCGATACTTCAGCGTCCCCGCTCCTGCAAGCCCGTCAATTACAATGTCACCCGGACGTAGTTAAAGTCTGAATAGGTCGTCCCACGCTGTGTCGGCCAGATTCAACCGCAGCACCTCAAAACGCATGTCCGAGTTTGATCTGACCTCGCCATCTCCGTCTGGGCTAAACGTTGTGTCTTCTGCCTCCACAGGTAACCATATATCCCCCTGAAACATAGCGGCGGTGGAGGTGACCCGCGAGCGAAGAACACCTTTCTCTATTGCTTCCATGCGGAATGGGTAGAAGCACTTCTGCGCATCCACCCACACGCGATAAACCGTACCGTCTGTGCCCGGACTCGGAACAGATAGTACGTAGCTCCCGTTTTCTTCGGTTGCCACTTGTTGGACATCAATCGACAGCCCAGCCTCTTGTGCAGCGGAGATGCGTTGGGCAAGCGATTCACCAAAGATTCCGTAGTAGCTGAGCACATTCCGTCGCTTGCTTATGTGCTCATCAGGGGTCAATTGGACCGTTCGTCCGCCATTTTCAACTTGGGTCAAGATACCCCCCCGCGTAAGATCGAAGAAATGGGTGAACTTCGGCTCCGTACTAACGACCTCGCCACGTTCATCAAGGATTGCATAGAGCTCTTCCGCGAACAGCCTTCCCTGGCGATCGAAGATGTACCTCTCCTGGACGCGTCGACGCAAGGCTCCATCACTATAGGGGGCAACTCCCGAAGCAAAGTACTCAGTCCTTGAGACAGATACCTCAAGGCTCTCCACTAGCGCCTCAACATACAGTCTAGTAGCTACGATCTCTTGGAGCAGGTCTGCATCCGAAGATCCCGCGCATTGAGCCGGGCGAGGCGTCGCAACAAGAATGACCAGAGCGGCCAGAAATGACGCCCCCCCGGCCCTCGCAGTTACCCGGATAGCAGCCGAGTTGTTTTCACTCGTGCTGATCATGGTGAACAGGTGTCAGCAGGATTTGAACAGCACACAGTCGGGGCATCATAAGGGTCAGTATAGACAACGGTTCCCGTAGGCTGTGAAGGTGTATTGTCGTCACAGGCCCCGGAATAGGCGGTAAGTGTAAAGCACAAAGTTGTCGGAGCACTATCAGGAAACGCGCAGCCCAACAGATCCGCGAGCAGTTCGAAGAGACCCTGGCCGTCCACGACCTGCCCCCGGAACACCGCCGGCGCGTCTACACGACCAACATCATGGAGCGGCTTATGCGGGAGGTCAAGCGCAGAACACGCGTCGTGGGCATCTTCCCCAATGAGGCCTCCTGCGACCGCCTGGTCGGCGCACACCTGCTTGAGCGCGACGAGGCCTGGCACTGCGAACGCATGCGTTACCTGGTGATGGAGCATCTCAAGGAACCGCTACCCAAGACCAAGACCGCAAAGAGGAGCGCGGCGTAACTGTACTAGTGTTGTTCACCCCCTTCCCCGGGGAAGGGGGTGAACAGACCCGGAGAACAACAAAAGGAAACCAGCTGCTTCGAGAGCACCAAGGCACTTTTACAGAAACTTCTTGACGCGGGCCTGAGGCATCCTGTCTGAGTTTTTGTATCGTCACTAATTCCCAGAACATGCGGACTGAATTACCATCTGGCAGGCATGGCCAAAGCGAACGTGCCGGAATCAGTCTGCGGCTCCGCACCATAGGTATTTCTTGTAGGGAGTGTAACAGCAGTCTTTACAGAGCGGTTTATTGCACGACCAGTATGCTGTGTAGCAAAGCGCATACCCGTCGTATCGATAGGGACGGCTGGTCTCTTCGCCCGTGACGAAGTAGGTCAGGCCGTGGGAAGCGATTACGGTTTCGGCGTTGTCCATACAGGGCGCCTTATGACACGCGGCTACGGCACATTTGGAGCAGGATTCGAAGGGATAGCCCTCGGCGCCTCCCGCGAGGAGCATATCCTTGTCTGACAACACGGTGTAGTGCTCAGAACCAGACAGAGCTGTCACTGCAGTGCACAACCCCAATACCACAGACAAACCAAGGCCGACGTTCCAGGATTTTGCTCTCATGGTGTCTCCTTTCATATGCGCATCGTCATCGTCATATGTCTGTGCCTCTGACGCGACCAACAAGCTCTTGATGGCGAACCTGCAGTGTCCCGAGCGCGATTGTCAGGGGCTCCTCCATCCATGCAATCCCGGGTACGATGCAAACCGCCATGAGCACGATGCTGGCGGAATCCGATAGCGCCAGACTTTCCGGTGTTCCCGCCAGGAGGGCGGAAATGTGAATGTATTGAGCCACGGACACGGGAAGGCGGGTGGCTTCGCCATTAGCCTTCTGCCCGAACCCTGCATTACCTGACCACGCATGCGGAGATTCGTCGGAAATCTGGGATTGCACCAAACGAGCGGAGCGAGGCTGCACAGGCTGGAAAATATGTGCTTCGGAGCACTTGTCCCCCGCGGGCGGGGGTGAATCGGCGCCAGCCGATTCGGGGGTGGATGCTTGTATTTCGTTTTCCCACATGCCCCAAACCGCGGAGCTGGGCTCACGCACTGCCGTCATCCCCAAACCCGACGTCCGTCCACAATCCATCGCACTAATCCGCCAGGCATCAATGCAACAAATTTAGCCCCGTAGGCTGGATTCAGGTTCCCGAGAATCGACCAACATGTACTCACTTATTTTCTGCACGACAGATTAGCACGCATGCAGCTCTATGTCCATCCTTTTATGGCCTTGTCTCTATCTAGCATAACGCCCCAATCGGTCCTTACGAGGGCACGACCGAGCCACGCAACGGGAACACGTAACGGGAACAGGCAGAGCTGCGAGGAAATACCCTCTCCGACGCGGTAGCGTTCCGGAATGTAGGGGCAGACCCCTGTGTCTGCCCCTACACCGGAACGCGAACGCCAAGGGCTGGGCGAGTGCATGGGGACGATCCGGATGGGCGACCCAGGGCCGCGCCTACTCCGACCCCCATACGGTCAGCAGTTCCAAGTACACATCCGGTCGCCATCCACGCAGAAGACCTCCTGCTTGTTGTTCCCCGCTGCACCCCGTGATGCGCGGCCCCCGGCACGACTATACGCGCGACTCTTGGCATATTCCCGTGCTATCCGCAAATACTGAAAATGCCAATATAAACGGCGACTGTCCCTATTCATTAAAGACCTACCAGAAGGCATCGACAATCACCGAAAACTCGAGGCGACTCTTCAGGAAATGCGAGAACTGTCCTTGGCAATCCTGGACAAGATAACCCGCGGCGTCAAAAAACGTAAACGCAATGAATAGCACCAGTTGGGCTTAAGTAAGTGCCATTCATATTAGTCCTCCTTTGTTACATTTGCTCACAAGACTTGGATTGGCAGCAATGCTTCCTTGAATTCATCTTTGACCCCTTCCAGGCTGATTACCAAGGTTGCTTCTGAGGGAAATCCTTGTGTTTCTTGGGCCACAGAAATTTCTGCGAGGATTTCCACTTCCGAGACATGGGCCTGTCGAAAGTCAATGCTAAATTGCTCGCAGATAATACCACAGATTGAAACAGGGGGATTTCCGCTCTTTCTCACGTCCGGATGCACAACCAAGCGGAGCCGTTTAGGAGCGCTTCCATTTTGGTCTTGAATGAACGTGAGTTCGTGCGGGATCAGTTCCACGGCAGCCGGAACGTTAATTGTTACGCTTTGCTGTATGTGGAGCCCTTCCGAGAACAAATACTCTATGATTCCTGTGTAAGTGCCCGCCCGCAGATTCCCGCGATCTGAGATTGTGAAGTCATACACACGATATGCGTCCTTTTCCTCCGAGCCGCGCAACCGCGGCAAATCCTGCACGGATATCTGGCCCGGTTCGACGGAGACCAACTCCTGCGAAACGACTACTTTGTCGAAGCGGAATGCGGAGCTGGCACGTTCAGCCACGAAGATGTGGACGGTCCGTGATTGTGTCTTCAGTTGCCACTCAGGAGAATGGAATATCAGGGATTGCGGTTCAACTTTCCAGAGCGCCAAAGCAGCGTAAGAGACAGATACTAATGATGAAGAGGAAGGACCGGTGTCGTTGCTTTCAATCATCGCGGTAACGGTTCTGGAACGTCCCTGTTCCAATGATACTTGCAGCGCAAGGCTTGCTTCCTCTCCCGGGAGGATCGTGTTACCCGAGACCTCAGCGTCAGTGCAAGTACAAGACTGCGTGACCCTATTAATCACTAGAGGGGCTGTACCCACATTCCTTAATTGGAACACTTGCGATACCAAATGGCCCTCAGTCGTGACCGGGAGCACCACTATACCCAAATCCCGATGCGGATCGACCACATGGAGAATTGGGCCGCTCGCGGTGTCTGTGCCGCAGCCCTGAACAAACAATACTAGCGGAATCACGAGCAGGGCCAATCTCGTTCTACTCGCAATTCCCCGTAGAACAATAAGCACAATAATATACCCGCTCGTGAGGGCTATGGCAGCAAGAATGGACAAAGTCCAGTGCACACGGGAAGAACCGGAATCACGGCTCACCATGATCACAATGTCTGTCTCGTCATTGTCTGCCTTGCTCCCCGCTCTCCGAATCGCTGCGCGTTCACCAAGTACACGGTTGACATGGGCAAGCGTATAACCCTTGACCTCGTAGAGCGTCTTTTTCCCGAAGAGGATGACAGAATCCTCTGTGGGCCGAGCTACTCCGTACCAGTGTCCCTGGGCATTCTCACGTCTTAAAAGAACAATGGAGAACCCCCCCTGCGCTGGAATTGCTTCGTGCGGCAGAACGCGCAGTGCTCTTGCCTTGACCGGGTACGCCCGAAGACAATCGAGAATCTCTTTCCCAGAACAAGCTCGCTCCAGGGGCAAAACGGCCGCCACTTCCGAGAACCGGACATCCAACTCAGGACAGAGGCAGCGCAAAATAACGTAAACAGTATTTGCAGCACACCCTACGGTTTTAGTCTGGCTAGACTCCAACTCCTCAGCCTCAACGAGAGAAGCACCTTTTGCGATAGCACAAACAAGCAGCCCTGCCCCCAAAAACACAACACCAGTACTACGCATGGCCGTGTCTCCGGGTCCGCACAAGGAACCACACAGTTAAGGCAACCATCCCCACCATGAAGGCCGCAGCAAGACAGACAAGCCCTCTCAAAAGCCGACTGTGTTCACCATGTGCCTGGGCGACTGGGGACGAGGCAGGAGGAGGGTGATTTTGCGGTGGTGTGCCCGATGTGCCTCGCAATTCTTCTTCGGAAATGCCATCGAGCAAGCTCTCCGACATCAGCTTGAGATAATCCTCGTGATCGAGCAAACCTGGCTCCAAGAAACGGTCCTCGTGATACTCAGATGGATCGCGGAGCAAATAGACCGTATTCTTATTTCTGACTTCGTCATAAACCGGTTGCTTGTCGAAGAAGACGTTCTCAAAGACGGCACGTGGAGTCTGTCTGAACGAAATGTCCATCAGAACCATTTTGTAGGACATGCCATCTCCGCTCTCCAGTGAAAAGGTTATTGGATACCAAGATCCTGTGGCCTCATCTTGGGCAAGACTCACGTCCTTCATGATATGGCTGCAACGACTTTCTAAATTGTCAAACTCCACCGCTTTGACCACCATGCAACCTCGTGCCGTGTCGATAGTCAGTTCAAGTGTGTAGCGATTGTAGATTTCCTCTGCCTGTTTCCGCGAAAGATCAGGATACTTCCTCATCAGCACCTCGGGAGGTGACGACATAGAGGACTTGACCATAACTAGATTCTCCTTCCATACGGGTGGTTCGGTGACGAACTCGGTGAGAATCCTGTGATACGGGATGGCAGGATGGGTGCGTGGCACTCCGAAGGCGTCTCGGAGATAGTAATCATCACGCACGTCTTTAGGACTGCGATATTGAAGGCCCTCGGCGATGGTTCCTGACGGGTGCGGTCCGGGACGTCCCTCATTTGCAACATTGGGGTTTTCTCTGTCGCTTGCTAAGAGTTTTTCATAATACCCGATACTGCCGCAGTGGCCTGTGCTTGAATCTGAAAATGAGTGCGCGAACTGTCTACCAAGACTGTTGATTCGTATGCTATTGCCGTCAAAGGCGTAGACGTGCAAAATGGGTTGCCATAACCTATCGACGTCGTCTCTGGATGAATGGAAGCCTGAGTCATCGGTGAGATGAAAGAACATGCCCCCCCGTCTGCGAACAAGATGATAGCGCGAGGCATACTGCACGTTTTTCGGGTCGCGGCCATCTGTGTGCTCTGTACGAATCACATAGGACGAATTCGCGACACGCTCATAGTTCTCGCGCTGAATAGACGCAATAGCTTCCAGCGAGAGGTTTTCGGCAACGGCCATTGAACACGGGAACAACCAGGCACACGTGTATACAAGATGGACTGACATGCGAACAGCACGGTGACTATTAATTCCCCGTAGCATCTGCGTCTCTTCTCAGCCGTGGTCGCAGACACGCGGTCTGCTGCGCCACGGCATCGTTGATATCCTCTGCTTCAACAGAAGGGACCAAGTTTGGCACCACACAACCAGGGAATCTAGGCCGGATGTCTGATGTTGCAGCGTTCGAGCCCTGAGCACCCAACCCTCATCCGACCGATTCTGCATAAATGAATCTCGATCCCCAGACGGCAGAGGCTCTTGTGAAATGCCTCAATACAGTGTGTTCGCGAAAGGAAACCGAGGCGATACCACTAGAAATACGGCCTAGCACCCCGTCTTGGTCCCACATGATACTTGCATTATGTTTCCCTGTACGCAACCATCCCCCTTTACTATACAATGGGCAAAAGATCGAGTGGCACACGGTATGCCGGGAAATGCTGTGCAACCAGTTGAGTCGCACGCGTCCAGGCAGAAATTGTCGTCAGGACAAGCGCAAGCGTTGCTTTTGCATACCTGATTGCGTTCAGCGCATCCGGCATCATAACTGTGGAGCTGGCAGAGAGTCGCGGAAGCTGGGCAACTGTCTGAGGGTTGCTGGCATCCATAAACAGTACTGTTCTCGCACCACCATTCCGTGCCGTCGCAAATGCCTCCCCCGGTCATTTTCCCCAATTCAGTCGCGCTAACACCTGTGCTGGCGGAGAGGAGGATCGTCGCTCCCGATATGAACAAACATATCCCACATAAAACGCACACCGCAGTCTTATTCATCGTAGTCTCCTTTTTTGTTCGTTACGAAGCACCCTGCTCCGCACAATCGGCGGAGTTTTTTCGGAGAAAAATCGCCCGATCACCGTTCGGCGGCAAACCCAGCTGCCGCCAGATTCATACGACTGACCCACTTCCCACGATTGTACAGACCCTCCACAGCCTTGGCCATCGGCTCCGGTGAGCATCCCGGCTCAGGCCCCCTACAGAGTGCGCGAAGGGCGGTGTTCGCAGAATCCAATGGCGCAAGGCATTCCACTGCTCACGCCAGGAGGGCAGAAACGTGTATGTATCGAACCACGGATTGGGCCCGTGGGACATCGCATGCGAGGACGGTGATGCAGGGATCATTGGGGCTGAGGAGTTCAACGCTGGCGGGGGTGCTGTCTTCCGTATTGTCCGGCGGGAACGCGTAGGCGCGGTCGCCGGTGGGGAGGGCCCAGTGCATTGCGTCGGCTGTCGGGATGCAGTTGGGCTCGTCCGGGGCCTCAGGGAAGTGGAATCTGAAGATTTCGCCTGGGTAGACGAGCACTGAGCGCCAGAGAAAAGCCAGACACCGGAAAATTCGCGGGAAGACCCCCTACACATCCTTTGTCTTCCTTTCCCACATGCACCAAACCACTGAGCCGGGCTCACGCACTGCCGTCATCCCCAAACCCGACGTCCGTCAACAATCCATCGCATCAATCCACCGCCCCAATCCACCACGCATCAATCCAACGAATCGAGCCCCGTAGGCTGGATTCAGGCTCTCGAGAACCGAGCGACGCATTCCCACTCATTGCCTGTACGGCAGATTCGCACAAATGCAGCTCTATGTCAATCCTTTTGTGGCTTGGCACATTCAAGTTCTAAGTGCGCGCAAGGCGATTTTTCGTTTCTGAAGGAAGATTTCATTGGGTGTTCGGCATCCGAGGCATTTTTTTGGCCGGTTGTTTAGTTCATCGACTATCTCCTGGAGTTTTTCTAATGTAGGAGCAGGCCCCTGTGGTCGCCCATCCGGATTATATGGGCAACGCCCCCACGCTACCGCAATTTGGTTGGATCGGGCCGCGCCCTGCGGTATCGTTCCGGAATGTAGGGGCAGACCCCTGTGTCTGCCCATCCGGATTACGCGGCAACGCCCCACGCGCTGCCGCAACTTGGACCTACCGCGGCAACCCCGACGCGGTGGCGTTCCGGTGTAGGGGCAGACCCCTGTGTCTGCCCATCCGGATAGTCCCCGTGGCTGCGTTAAAGAAGGGCAGACACGGGGGTCTGCCCCTACGCGCTGCGGAAATCAGCCCCCGCGAGGCCGCCCATCCGGATAGTCACCGCGCTGCGACGGGATGCTGTGCGCTGCAAAGAATAGCCCAAAATCCAACCAACAAAACTCCACCCCCAAATCGGCTACCGCCGATTCACCCCCGCCCGCGGGGGACAGGTTCCCAGCGGCATCACGGTTTGCCGCGCCCGCCTCGATACACGCCCGCCCGCGGAGGATAGGTACCCTGGGCGCGCCGACGTCCTCGTCGGCACACGGCTCAGCCCTGCCCGTGGAGGATAGGTACCCTGGGAGCGCCGACGTCCTTTTCGGCACACGGTTCAGCTCCGCCCGCGGGGGACAGGTGCCCTGGGAGCGCCGACGTCCTCGTCGGCACACGGCTCAGCCCTGCCCGCGGGGGACAGGTGCCCTGGGAGCGCCGACGTCCTTTTCGGCACACGGTTCAGCTCCGCCCGCGGGGGACAGGTGCCCTGGGAGCGCCGACGTCCTCGTCGGCACACGGTTCAGTCCCGCCCGCGGGGGACAGGCGCCCTGGGAGCGCCGACGTCCTCGTCGGCACACGGTTCAGTCCCGCCCGCGGAGGACAGGTGACGGAGCGCCAACAACGCGCTGCGTGAGGTGGGTTCACTCCCGCCTGGACAGGTGCGCCGCATCTCAATCTCTCCAGTTCGGGTTCTTATGTTCCGCGAAGAAGAGGACGGAGCAAAAACCAAAGCAAGCACCGCGTGTGCCTGGCCGTGTGCCGGTTCGGGTTCTTGTGTCCCCCGCGGGCGGGGGTGGACACGCGCCCCCCGTGGCCGCCCATCCGGATAGCCGTCGCATCCGGCGTGAACGGGGGCATGTAGTCGCGCCGCGGATGTGCCGCGTGGTTACTGGTAGGTTTGGTCGCGATGCATCAGCCAGCCGCCCACGTGCGACCCGCGCGGGTCGTGATGGGTCCAATGTATGACGCCGCCTTTCGCATTCCATTCGTACTGGCCATAGAATGCCACGGTGTCCCCCGTCTGCAATCCTTCAATTCGGGGCGCCAGATCAATGTTGTGGCTGATCAGCACTGTCTGCCCGCTACCCAGACGCAGGATAAACCGCTGATGCCGTGAACCCTCCAGATCGTCAGGCAGTGTCCGGGTCACGACACCTTCCCCCAGGACCTGAACGCCGCTGCGCTGATTCCGGAAGGCGCTCTGGAGCGCCTGGTCCGTGGCCGATTCGGCTTGTGCCGGGGAAATCGGAGCGCTTTGCGCGGGGGGGACAGCCGGGGAAACCGGGCGGTCGGCGTCGCCTGCGAAGAATATACCCCACAGGACCTGAAACAGCCCGGCCGCCAGCACGAGCATGCCAAACAGCAGCGCCCGGTTCCTGCGGGTCAATCGCATGGGACTTCCTTCTGGACGGGTCGCGGGGCCCTAGGGATTCGCAACGGGAGATTTGTGCTCCTCCGCCTGAGGCGCGGTATTCTCCGGGCGTTTGAGTTCGACGGGACGGGTCATACGGGCGGGCCGGCTGGCGGGCGGGAAATCGGTGTAGACATCGGTGATCATCCACCGGTATTTTCCCGCCATAAAGGCGTTGGCGACTCTGGAAATGGCCTGGCCGTGGGTATGTTTCGCCTTTCTGAAATTGTCCCGGATGCGCCTCCGTGCGTTCGTGCAGAAGAGATCTACCAGGTCCTGCAGGGTGTCGTCGCCAGCGTATGCGTTGAGCTCATATTCAGCCCTGGACAACGCGGCGGCCATGGCGAAGAGATCGGTTCCGATGTCGACGAAGGCCTGCAGAATGAGTTGCTCCCGTTCGAGCGTCTGCCGGTATTTCGCCATGGTATGAAACAGGGTGCGCGCGAGTTTCCTGCTGGCTCGCGCGATATAGAGCACATGGTCTTGATTTCGGGGCGCCAGGTTCCGCGCATTCAACGATACCGCTGACGGCAGCCACAGCTTCGGATACCATCGGATGTAATACTTCATGGCGTCCCAGAAGAGCCGCCCCTTGGGCCCTTTTCCCGTCATGAGGGGCATGATGCGGCGGACGTGTGCGTCCAGCGCCTCGCGGGCGATAAACAGCCGCATGATTTCACTGGTGCCCTCGATGATGCGCGAGATACGGGCATCACGCAGCATGCGCTCGGTCGGGATGGGTTCCTCGCCGCGCATTCCCAGCGATTCGGCCGTTTCAAAGCCGCGCCCGCCGCGCACCTGCAGAAAATCATCCACGAGACGCCACGCTGTCTCGGAACAGTAATATTTCGCCACCGCCGCCTCGAGCCGCACATCGACCCCGCCCTGATCGACCATCGCGCAGGCCAGGGTGTTCACGCTGCCCATGGCGAAGGTATCGGCAGCCATATCGGCAATCATCTGGGCCACCGGCTGGTGTTTTCCTATCGGCGCGCCCCATTGAACGCGCTCATTGACCCATTTCTGGCTGAAATGCATGCAGGCCTTGCCGGTGGCCACCGCAGCGGCCGGCACGGTCAGGCGGCCGGTATTCAGCGTAGTCAGAGCGATTTTCAGCCCCTGCCCCGGCTGGCCGATGATGTTCTCGGCGGGGACTTTCACGTTGGTGAAGCGGAGCAGGCCGTTGGAGATACCGCGAATCCCCATGAAGGCGCACCGGTGAACGACCTCGAAACCGGGTTCAGACGATTCCACGATGAAGGCCGTGACTTGCGGCCGTTCTTTGCCTTGGACGACCTTGGGGGCCGTCAGCGCCATAACGACCAGGATCTCCGCCGAGGGACCGTTTGTACACCAGAGTTTCTCGCCGTTGAGGGTGTAATAGGCGCCATCTTCGGACAATTCGGCCCGGGTGCGCATTTTGGCGGGGTCGGAACCGACCTGCGGCTCGGTGAGCGCGAACGCGGAAACCGCTCCTTTGGCGAGGCGCGGCAAGTATTTCTTTTTCTGCTCTTCGCTGCCGAACAGCTTCAGCGGTTGCGGCACGCCGATGCTCTGGTGGGCCGAAAGACAGACCGCCGTGGACATGCAGTAGCTGGCAATAAACTCCATGATACGGCCGTAATTGGCCTGAGACATGCCCAGTCCGCCGTATTCCCGGGGGATTCGCAGTCCGAAAGCGCCTGCCTCCGCCAACGCGAGGAGGGCCTCTTCCGGAATCTCGCCGGACCGATCGACTTCGCAGGGGTCAATGTACGCTTCCAGGACGCGGCGTATTTTGTTGATGTATTCGTCGCCCGCGCGTTTATCTTCGGGACCCTGTTCAGGGAACGGATGCAGGAGATCCCATCGGAAGTTGCCCTGAAAAAGCTCTTCCACGAAGCTGGGATACGTCCATTCCGCCTCGCGCGATTCCTCTGCGAGGTTCATGGCTCGTTCTCTTTCCCGATCGTGACTGCTTGCCATGGCGTACCTTCTGGTTCCTCCACCGCCGCCTGCCTCTAAACGCTTGTTTGCGGCGAAATTATGGCCCGGTTGTCAGTGTAGAGTATGTGCCCGACCTTGTCAAAGAACATACCCCATATCGTGCTCAACACACGGGCCGGGCAAGCTATTCGAGTCTCCCCGGGCGCATTCAATGCAACTGATTTGTTATCAGGTGGTTACGATGCATTTCGGGGCGATGCAAAACTCCGTAATCAGCTCCCAAAGACCCGGCTTGTCCTCATCGAGGCACGCGCGGTTTTGCTCTTTGCAAAAGGGCGGGATCTGCCCCTTGATCTCAGGAATTCATACACCTGCGGATTTCAGCGCGGCCACGGACAGCACCCTCATCGGCTGCGCCGCCGACCGAGGCGCCGGGCCGGAGTTTCACGTGGGGCGAATTCGAATCAAATGAACGGTGTGCGGCTGAAGCGTAATCGTATAGTAGAGGTGGCTTTGGTCATAACGGAACTCAACCGGGGTATCTGTCAGCAGATCGACCACCTCGAAGGAGTCAACGCCAAGAAAGCCGATATGGGCCATGTTAACATCGATTTCGGCGGTGACGGGCTCTTCAAGCTGTTCGCGGACATCGCGGCCTTCCTCGGAACTCATTTGCCAGCGCTGGTCGCCATACCGCGAGGTGATGAAGACCTGGCCCTGATCTCCGCGCCCATATCGTTCGAGATAGATTCGGTCGGTCCCCACAGTTTCCGCGCCGGTTACAGGCTCCCAGCCCGCAGTGGAGAGTTCAAGGATCAGGGGCATATACTTCACAAAGAGCGGGCGGAGCGCGTTATACCACTCGGGATTTGCAAAAAAAGCCTCGGTATCGCTGTCTTTACTGAAAAAACCGGGGAACATGCCGTAGAAGAGAGCCCACTGAAAATACCGTTCCGCCATGATGAGCGAAGGCTGGCGCTCAAGATCCGGATCAACCTCCTCGGTGAGGTCGGCCAGGATCGGCTCCCGCAAAAACGAATCGAAGTCGGTGTTCAGCAACAGGCAGATAGGTTTTTGATTGGCGAGCGCGCGGTACGTGATCAGGGTGTCGTCCGTCGTGGGATACCATCGGCCTTCCCGGCACCAGTTCACCTCCTGGCAGGCGATATCCACCAGATGGACAGGGAATCCGAATGCGCCGGAGGCCATGATGAGCATGTTGCTTTTACGGAGCGGTTCAGCGAGCGCACGGAGGTATTCGTAGGTCGAAAACATGTTCAAGATGCCGGTTTTCGTGGTGTGGCTGTCGTATACCAGGGGCAATTCGGCCTGCGCAAAGTGGGCCTGGTTATAGTTGACGGTGGTACCCCATCCACTGAGATTCTCGATGTACACACCGCCCATGCCTCCCGCCTCGATCGCTTCTTCCTCCATTTCCCCGTCCCGAAGGAGGTTTGCATCCGAACCGACTTCTCCCAGGAAGAGGTCATCGAACCAGGCCGTGGCTCCTTTGGCATCACACAGGAGCAACTTGATGGTGGCTCGAACAATGGGCTCAGCGCTCTCGAAGGTCTGATTGACAAGCGCAAAATCGTCTTTTTCCCGAGCAACCTGAATCTGTTCGGTCCGCGACTGGCCCTGGGAATCGAGGAGTGTCACGGAGATGATGCACTGATCGTCTGAACGGCTCTTTATGGGTTTGGTTTTGGTGAAGCCGCGGAATTCAAGAGGGGCAGGTTCCATCTGATCGACGAGGACCCGCTGGGCAGCGCCGGCCCGGGGCAGGTTGCGTGAGGTTTCCAGGCGGATGGCCGTGCTTCCGCCGCGCCCGCCGCCGACATCCAGGGTATAGCCGCCATCAAGCGGCGGCCACGCCGGCAGCGTGGGCGCGCCCCGGCTGCCAAGCCGCTGAGCGATCGAGTCCAGCTCATGCCGGCCCTTGCTGGTGGCTCCCGTGAGCCTGGTATTGGGATTGGCCGCGAAGGTCGCTCCATTACACCACGGCGTATCTTTCATGGCCAGCACCGGGCGACCGGTGATATCGAGGAGTCCGGAACTGGCGATCAGATCGTTGCCCGGGGGTTTTTGCGATTCGACGAAGCCGACCGCGCCATCCGGCGTTCGCGGGATGTTCTCAGGCATCGGCACCCAGACGTTGGTCGGGTCGGAGTGTACGAAAGACAGCAAGCCCGGTTGCGCATTCAAGCCGATATTGTCACGGACAGAATGGTAGGCAAAGAAGAAATCTTCTGCCCCTTCGATCGCATTCACGGGAGTCTTGGGCAGCCAAAGGCCCTCCACTCCGGCTCGGCGCTGGTAATATTCCGAATAGATGCTGTAATACGAGGCGAGCGCACCGCGGAATCCCCATCGTGCGGTGAAAGGATAGATGACAAAATCAAACGTGGCCTTGCCGGGCGTGGCCGAAGCGCTGGGCGCAAGACCAAAGTCAAACGCCACATAAAACAGCCCGGTCCGCGCGTCGAAGCCGATACGGTGGTGGCGGGGCTCGTGCATGGGCACGGCGATTGCCACACCGCGGTTGCGCGGTGATGCGACGGGATCGTCTTTGTATATCGCGCCAAGAGGAAACTTCGACATGGCGCCCGTGGCGCCTGCAACGGTATTGTTGGCGTTCATGTAGATGGTCGCGGTCGCGGGGATGTTGCTTCGCGGGTCATCGCACCAGAACCATCCGGAATCATCAACCGGGAGCCCGAAATAGACGGTGATCGCCCGTTCCTCACTGCGCAACGCCTCCACGAGGCCGCTCACCTGGATGCGGTCGTCGCGTGGTGTCATGGACGCGGTAATTCGCAGGTTCAGGGGTTCGATGTCGCCCTTGATGACCAGGGTGCTGTCCTGTTGGGTGAAATTCCAGTTCCAGGGCGCGAGGAAATCGGATTTGGCCGCCGCGTCCCGTGCAAAGAAGCCCGGACCGTTCAGCCCGACTTTTTCCTGATTGACCCAGACGCCGCATACCCGGGCACGCTTGCGCTCGAGGGCCATCTGCAAGCCGTTTCGGGTCTGCATGTAGGGGATCCACACCTTTTCGACGGGGGCGCGAACCGGCTGGGGGCGGACTGGCACGCCCTCGAACATATAGGTTTCACCCCGAAGTTCGAGCAGGTTCACATCGTCGAAGTAGACCGTGCCCACGTGTCCGCGGAAGATCAGATACACGTAAACGGAGCGGATCGGTTTCTTCGGCTCGACGATGAAATGGCGCTCCTCCCAATCGTGTGTGCCGGTGCTGAAATTAGAGGTTTGGGCCCACCAGGTGGTACCGTCCTGAAAAATAAAGTCCAAGTATATGGAATAACCACTGTCGGGACTGCCGCTGACATCCTGGGCGCGGCTCCAGGCGCTCGCCACCACGGGGAACGGTTGTTCCTGATTGAGTTCGACGCGTTGTCCGGCGCCGCATCGCGTGCTGTCGTCGGCAACCGAGCACTGGATGGCGCGGCTGCCGTCGCGTCCGGCGCCCGGGACAATGACATAGCCATCCTCCCAGAAGTCCCATTCTGGGAGCTGCACGCCATTGCCGTCCTTCTCGGCGACCGCGTCGCCGAGGTCGAATGTCGGATTGGCGAGGAGTTGGGCTTCGGCGGTGAGGTCTACGTCGGTCTGGCGGAAAATCTGGTCTAAAGCGTGGGTTGGGAAGGAGATGAGCGGGCAGATGAGAGCTAGCGAAAGCAGTACGATGGTGTGTGAAATATCCCCTGATCGCTGAAGACATCGTTGGCGCATAGGCGATTAGTCCAATCCTGCCTTATCTCGAGGCGCATTCCTTATCCTGAGTACGCCTGGACACATCAGCATCAGGCCTCTCATGCATGGCGGCCTGAACCCGGGCGCCCGCGAAGATGCCTGCTCTGGCGGAAGAGAGAAGGGAGGCCCGGCACTTCGAAAGCAAATCCGTTCAGGCCGTCCGTCCCCCGCGCAGCCAGCGCAGTCTACACGAACGCAAAGTCAGTCTATATGAAGCCCGTACCCTGGAGCAAGCGCCGCTCCGTAAACCGAGAACGCAGAGATCTCGCGCTTTGTTATATCCCTTCTGAACCGGTTTCGTTCCAATTGAGAGGACATGCCCGGAAATCCATTACACCCCTTGCACGGAACTGGGCCGGAAACACCCGCCCGGCGCACTCAGGTGACAGGCCCCGCAGATGACAGGGCGATACCATCCCCGCTACGATCTTGGAGGGCGCGATTTGGCGAATTTACACATCAACACTTTGCTGATAGACTTTAAAGGCATATAGGGCCTGCGCACAGGAGGGACAGTCATTTGTCCAGGTCTGTAATGGATGTTGGCCTGGCGAATAGGGCATCGCCGGCGGGGCAACGCCATGCGGGGGGCTTGACGAAGAGCAGCTCGTACAGGCACTGAAGGAGAACGCGCCCTGTCTGTGCCGGTTTTTTCTCAGCCGCGGCGAAAGAGTCTTTCTTTGACGGGAAAACGCATTACAGAGGTAATTCGGCGCATACTGGGTCGAGGGACGGCCTGTTTCCCGGTGCGGGAGCGGCTCTATGCGTATGCGTGGTGCGCCCCGGAGCTTTCCGAGGCCGAACGTGCGGAAATCATACGGCATCTGGCCGCTTTGTCACACATGCGTAGACAAAAATCAGGGACGGAATTCGGAGGAGGATCACTCGTGAGAAGCATTATCTTCCGCATACTGATACTGGCGCTCGCCATTCTTGTGTTTGCTGAGAGGCTTGGCGTGACGGATTTGTTTCCCGCTACGACAGACAAGGCAATGATGACTGTGCTTATGTCCGTTTTCTTCCTGGTGACACTACTTGCCTTTGTTTTCCATGAAGATGTCCTGGGCTTGGGCCTGATTCCCCGTTCATCCGCACGAACACGAGTTCGGATTTCGGAGGAGCGAATAGTGCGGCGCCGGTGTTTTCTCTCGGGGCGCTTTATTCAGCAAGAGCGTACCTACCTGTACATTCTGCGGGTCATCCTCTCTGACAAGCGTTTGCGTGTCGCATTCGTGACCTCACGCCCTGGGGCCGCATTGCTCGATGTGCCGACTCATGAAATAGCGTACGTAAAGGAAGTACTTCCGCCGTGGCATCCGACGCGCGTCGATGCATTGCGACTGAAATGCTTGCCCGAGACCAACTGGTCTGATTTCGAGCTTTACGTTGATAATGCCTCCGTATGGTTGGCGGATTTTGCCGATCTAGGCGTGTCCACCATTTCCCTGAGCGATGATAATGAACAAGCTCGGGAAGAATAGAAGATGTAGAGATCTTCACTTCAGATTGGCCAACAGGCGTTATCCAGACAACATCGAGTGTTCTCGCCAACCTGAGACAAAGCTGAACCTCTTCGTGACTGAGGGGGAGTAAGGCGTTAAGGCGCTGAGCGTTGGGCAGATTTTGAAGGGGTGCTTTTCCTGCTGGTAGATGCGTATTCAGAGCGAACCCGCCCAGTGATTCCGATTGATTTCCCCCCCCACCCATTCCAAGGGAAGGCGCCCACCTGTACCGGCTGGTGCGTCCAAAGCACTGCAGAAACACGTGGCCTGTTCCCCGAAAATTGCACTAGTTTGAGTGAGAGGCCTCGTAGGCTATGGAGCCCAGGAGGGCTCTCAAATGAAGGGAAAGCGCTCACAGCGAAGAACAGATCGTACGAATCTTGCAGGAGGCGGACGACGGGAAGTCGGTCCCGAAGTCTGCCGCGCGCATGGGGGGCGGAGTAGGGGGCAGCCGCGTGTGCCTGTTCTGATCCATCCAGATCACCGCAGCGCGGTGGCTATCCCTGTTCATCCAGGTTACGGCAGCGCGTAGGGGCAGACCCCTGTGTCTGCCCTTCTTCAGGGCAGCCGCGCTG
This sequence comes from Candidatus Hydrogenedentales bacterium, assembly GCA_050950105.1. Taxonomy (GTDB): domain Bacteria; phylum Hydrogenedentota; class Hydrogenedentia; order Hydrogenedentales; family SLHB01; genus UBA2224. The sequence goes on from JBMNGZ010000004.1 coordinate 92,116, forward strand.
GGCTGGGCGACCACGCATGGACTCCTTTCCGCAGCGCGTGGGCTTTCCTGGTTATCTACGCTACGCAGCGCGTAGGGGCAGACCCCTGTGTCTGCCCTTCTTAAACGCAGCCGCAGGGGGCTATGCGGATGGGCAGACACAGGGGTCTGCCCCTACATTCCGGAACGTAACCGCGTCGGGGTTTCCCTGGTACATCCAAGTTAGGCAACCGTGTGGGGGTTGCCCATATAATCCGGATGGGCGTGCTCAGGGACCTGCCTCTACATTAGAAAAACTCCAGGAGATAGTCGATGGACTAAACAACCGGCCCAAATAATGCCTCAAATACCGAACACCCAATGAAATCTTCCTGCAGAAACAGAAAATCGCATTGCGTGTACTTAGCACTTGAATGCGCCAAAGCCATAAAGAGATTGCCAGCAGGCTGCGTGTGTGCTAATCTGCCGTACAGGCAATGAGTGAGTATACGTCGCTCGTTTCGCAGGGGCCTGAATCCAGCCTACGGGGCTCGATTCGTTGGGTTAATGCGCGGTGGATTGGTGCTACGGATTGTTGACGGACGTTGGGTTTGAGGGCGACGGCAGAGCGTGAGCCCGGCTCAGTGGTTAGGGGCATGTGGGAAAACGAAATGCAAGCATCCGTCCCCAAATCGACTGGCGCCGATTCACCCCCGCGGCCAAGTCGGACAGGTGGAGACAATTGATTTTATGCGCCTAGGAGCAAGGTGGGCCGCCCAGTATTCTGTTGTGCAGTTCACTCTGTTCTATTCACCAACTGGACGCCGCAATGCTACGGCGTCAACCAAAGGAGGAATACTGTTAGAAAGAGGCTTTTATGTATATGCGCATTGGTGTCTTGTTCGTTGGTCGGCGTGGCAATGATCGCTGCCTCACTGGATACCGGAGCGAGCATGCGCGCTTTATCTGCCGACGAGAAAGAAGTGGTCTTCGGTGGCGCGAATTGCTGCAACCTTTTGACCCTCTGCTCCGACAGGCATTGCCCGTTTGATTGCGCAACAAGTGATGACTGTGGCTCCCGGTTGTCGAAAGCAACCTGCGCTCACTGTGGACGTGCGACAAGCGGGACTGATTGCACTCCGGGTGCGCTACAGGGCTGCGGCAAACAGGTTCCCTGCGGGTGTGCCGGGGGCGACTGTTACGAAGTCATCGCCCTACAGGCTGATTGCCAGACAGTCTCTGCCTGCAGTTGACAATATCCAAAGGCCACCTTGCTCAAATTCTGCTGAATACGCCATGGAATCTACTCGTGCGGACTAGAGTTTCAGGTCACGGAGTGCTCAAAAGCCTAAGTCGCGATAGGGAACAGACACAGAGCCAAGGGACGCGCTTAACGAGCTTGCCGGCACTCAGGGAGGATTGGCAATGACCTCCATTGCAGAGAGATCGTATGCCCCCTGTTCCTTCGCAAAGATGCTTTCGCGGAAAACCAAGCTCGCTTCTCGCCGAACACCGGTCGGCCTGCGGAAACATGCGGGTCCCGATAGTCTGCAAGTTGTCTGCCTTTTTGTTCTTGTCATGCTGTCATTCCACCCGTGGGCGCACGCTCAGCTCAAGATTGTGGATGAGGCAAAACTTCGCTTTCTGGCCGATGGTATGCGCGCCAATCAGAGCCGCATAGCCGATGTGCGTGCAGACATTCAATCGCATTGTACCGTCGAGCAGGCAGGTAAGCCACGTCATGAAAGAAATGTTTCCACAAAATGGCTCAGCAAAGGAAATCGATTCAAGTACGATGCTCACATCAGCGTGCTTGTTGATGGCAAGCCGCCTGCGATGCCCCAGCCTGGTGATTCGAATGTCATGGTTCCCGAGCGAAATACTCTCCGTGCCTATAACGGTGAGATCTTTCTGGACTACCGACCTGACGAGGACAAAGCTAGCGTGAAGTACTTCAAGGACTCTCCGGCTTCTGTTCCTTCAGAGATCGCTCAGACTCATCCGCTCGCGTTCGGAACTTCCGTATTCGGGCTGGGCCTCGACGAAGTGATGGAAGGCAAATCTTGGCGACGTCGACCAGAAGATGCGGGTCGACCCACAGAACGCATTGTCAGCTATGAAGGAACGCGTCAATTCGAGGATCGTGAGGTCCATGTGGTTAGTATGACTGCACGTTGGCAGAGCGAAAAGGCCGCGCCCGGCATACGGCGCTATGAGATCCATGTGGATCCAGAGAGAGGTTTCACAGTTCCGTACGTGCGAATGGAATTTGGGCGAGAAGGAGGTCTGCCCGAACCCGCTGAGGAGATTCAAAGCGAGTGCGCGGAAGTCAATGGAGTTTGGCTCCCCAAATTGACGACATACAAGGTCTATGGGACCGATGGCTTGATGAACATCACGACTACGGCCGAGGTCACCGCTATTGCTCTTAACACAGGCGTCGCTGAAGACGAACTCAAGGTTACACTCAAGGACGGCACGGACGTTGATGATGATATTGCGGGCTTTTCTACCGGTATGCAGCGGGTGGCGAGGATGACGTAATCGCCAATATCCAGAAATCTCTGAAAGCAGTAGGTTATGACAATCCCGTGCCTTTCGACACCCTCGCCGTCACCCGACCGGTGCCACCCGAACAGAAGGGAAGCCAGACCGGCACATCGACTGCAGACGCAGGCGGCAGCACTTGGCCGCTCGTTGTGGCTTCGGGCATTCTTTTGTTCGTGCCCGCTGTCGTTGTCTTTTGGTTCTGGGGTATTCGCAGAGGGTCTGGTAACGAGGACAAGTGAACGTTCCAAATGGGACGACATGACGGTCTTTCGGGGAATTAGTGTCGGTTTTTTGTCAATGAATCCTTCGCGAAATGGAGGCTGGACAATAGACGTCCGTGAAAGAGGGCGGGACCTCCTTGACATTCGTTTTGGGCACAGCAGCAACGGGATATGGCCCGACGGAATTCTTGGTTATGATTTCTGCGTTGCGCCCCATAGAGGGATGCCGCTAGGCCCGTTTAGCACCGAGCTTGAAGTTGATATTTCACAATCTGGGAGGCTCAGGAAGCGCTTCCTGCTTCCGGTGTCAGGGGAGGTCATCGGACCACTGAAAGTCGCTCCTCGCTCATTGATTCTAAAGGCGGATATTTTTGGGCCTGGCGACCTCGTGGCGAGTTTCTCCGTCCTCGCGGAGAATGGCTTCATTCTTGACGATCTGACGGTTGGATTATTGGCTCCTAATGACATGCTCTGTTTCGGGTTCGAAAGTACTCAAAGCAATCAAATACGTACTGTGGTTATGCGTGCGAAGAGACCACTTGGAGCGTGCAGTGGCACGATAGTCTTTCGCTGTGGCCCCGACCTGAACGTTCATGTTCCCTATGCGATCATCTAGCAAGAAGCAGGGGGCGCCAGTAAAATAAACAGAAGGCTCCTGACAAGAATGTGTGCACCAATTCCAGCTCGGGCAGATTCCCCAAGCATTGGTATAGGGTTGTGATGTAGTCCTTGGCGGTCCGGAATCTGTAGCGTCGGTGGCTGGCGACTTTGGAATAAATAATATATTCAGGCGCGGTGCACTGCTTCCCGCTGGGAGATAGTCGATGAACTAAACAACCGGCCCAAATAATGCCTCAAATACCGAACACCCAATGAAATCTTCCTGCAGAAACGGAAAATCGCCTTGCGCGCACTTAGAACTTGAATGTGCCAAGCCACAAAGGGATTGACATGGAGCTGCATTTGTGCGAATCTGCCGTACAGGCAATGAGTGGGAATGCGTCGCTCGTTTCGCAGCGGCCTGAATTCAGCCAACGGGGCTAAATTCGTTGGATTGGCGCGTGGTGGATTAGTGCTACGGATTGTTGACGGACGTCGGGTTTGGGGCGACGGGAGTGCGTGAGTCCAGCTCAGTGGTTTGGTGCATGTGGGAAAGGAAGACAAAGGATGTGTAGGGGGGGCCTCCCGCGAATTTTCCGTTATCTGGCTTTTCTCAGCCGCGCGTTGCACATCTACCCCGACGCGATCTTTAAGTTCGACTTCGCTGAGGCCCTGGGCGAACCCAACTGCATCCCGAGCGCCGGGGCCATGCAGTGGGTTCTCCCCATCGGCGACCGCGCCTGCGTGTTTCCGCCGGACAACACGGAAGCCGGCACCTTCGCCAGCGCTGAACTCCTCAGCCCCAATGAACCCTGCACCACCACCCTCGCCCGCGTTTTCCCATGGGCCCAATCCGTGGTTCGATACATACACGTTTCCGCCCTCCTGGCGGGAACACCGGACGCTCATGCGCTATCGGATTCCGCCGATGCCACCCTGCGCTGCCTCCTGGGCGAAGTGGGTGCAGATTGTCCCATGGCCCCCAGAACAAAGAGGCTGAGCAGTCTATTCGGAAGCCATGGAAGGACAACAGGATCACTGTTTCTGCAGTTGAATCGCCCGGTGCGGTTAACCTAACCGTGTCGGCTGTCAATAGAAAAGAAAAGAGGTGCTGCACGATGAACAAATCTGACGCTGGCACGAGTGCTCACGAAGTGCCGTGTCCATGACTCGTCTCTCAACCCAACGGGGAAACCACCAGTCTTGTTGAAATAGGAGCTGGGGCGGGGTGGAGTTGCTTTTGTCTCGAGCAGGATGGGCATTTTGACGCCCGTCCCGCCAAGATCAATCTTGAATTTGACACTAGTTGCTTGCAGGACACGTCGAACATGTCTAGCTGATGTTTTCCAGAGCTCCGCTCACCTGCGCCATTCGACTGTCAAGCGCAGCTCGGGTTCTGGGGACTATTCGGCGGGGTAGCCTGCGGAAGGGGAGTGCACGATGTTATGTGGTTTGGCGCTAGGCTTGATTGTGTGTACGTGGGTAGTAGCTGCGCCATCCATGGAGGAGATTCGGGAGACGGTTGACGCGAACTTCGCATCTATCAATAGCCTCTATGTGACTACTGTGATTCACGTGAACAACAAGTCTATTCAAGAAACCGTTCCATCACTTCTTCATCACGAATGGGCCTTCGACGAGGATGGGCGAATAAGGCATGCATTCTCCAGCCCTTCGGAACCAGGAGCCGAGGCTCCTCCGCCCATGAACCAAGTGGTTACTTTTGACGGAGAACTGGCCAAAGGAGTGGGATATGCGAACGATGACCCTTCCTCTCAAGTCTTTGGTTCAATATTCAACGAAAAAGCTCAATATGAGCATCTCATATCCGGGCCACCAACCACGAGTGAATTTGGCCGAATGTGGGGAAAGCATATTGATGGCAGGGGACTGCCCGAATGGTTAGTTTATGAAAAAGCGCAAATCTCGGGCACGATTCCCATAGAAGGCGTGCCTTGTGTAGTTGTGGACGTTCCAGCTTCTGGAGATGTTGACGTGGTGTATCGATTCATGCTTTCAATCGATCATGGATATGCTCTCAAGCAGCACTCAATAATAAATGCAGGGAAAGTGACTTTTACACTTATGGCAACCAGATTTCGAGAAGTTGAAAAGGATCTTTGGCTGCCGATATCCGGGGTTGTTGATCCGCATGGTCGCGAAGGCCCACACGGCCCTCTGTCTGGCTATTTCTGGGAGGTTGAGCAGCTTCAGGTGAACACGGAACTGCCGGGCGAACTCTTTTCGATCGTATTCCAAGAAGGCGTAGAAGTCTATGATGGGCGATTTGGGGTTCCCATGAAATGGGAACAAGGCTATGATGCGTCGACCGAGGATTGGGCGAGACAGCTTAATGACTTGAGTGCTCAATCTGACACTGCCAGGGCAAGCGCCAGTAACGATAACGATACCCAAAACATGGCGCCCTTGGGCCAGACAGACCGAGAAAAGAGGGAGCATTCACGTTGGCCAAGCTCGAGATCGCTACTTCTGGCTTTTGGAGGCTTTGTCCTCCTGCTAGTGGCAGGAGGAGTCTGGGTTCGAGGACGCTGATATACCCAGCGAGGGTGATTGATGGCCGATGCTCCGCAGTTCTCAGTCACGGAGATGAAATCCTATTCTCCTCGTGTTTCAGTTCAAACAGTGAATCTACCTCACAAACTCAGTCCTGACCGTGCACTTATGTGTGAAGTCGAGGTGGTCTGCCTAGGCAGCAGGTCAGGAGGTGAGGACGACCCAACTGCGGCGCAATTGGCGCCATCTTCATCTATATCCAGAGGTAGGGGCAACGCCGCTGAAGTGCGGGGACAGGGCAAAAGGGCTATGTCGGTGGTTGTTCTTCTGGGGCTCCTGTTGCTGGGCGGGGCAGCGATCGTCCTGACCAAGCGAAGAAACCGCGCATTCTAATACGAAGCGCGCGGTTTTTGGGTTTGGCCCTTTTCCTGTAAGTGAGTCTTGAGCGAGGAGGTGGAAAAGAAGAAGACATCGAGAACCATTCGGCATTTTTGGACGTACCAACCAAAAACCAAGCGCGAAAGGAATCCCGATGTCCTGTACCCATCGTATCTCAAGGGAACGCACGAAGATCGGGTTTTTCGTCGCACGGGGCAGGCCCGTACAATCCGGAACGCAGCCACGGGGACTGATTTCCGCAGTGCGGTGGCTATCCCAGTTCATCCAGATTGCGCAGCGCGTAGGTGCAGACTCCCGTGTCTGCCTGCACAATCCACCCCCGGCCGCTTCGCGGCCACCCCCGCCCGCGGGGGACACAAGACCCGGCACCGGTGGTGGCGGCGAGGCATACATCTTTGCTCCGCCAGCGGGGGATACAAGAACGCGAACCGGCACACGGCCCGGTACACTCGACGCTTGGTTTGGTTTTTGATCCGTCCTCTTCTTCGAGGGACATAAGAACTCGAACTGGAGAGATTGAGATGCGGCGCAGCTGTCCTGGCGGGAGTGAACCCACCTCACGCAGCGCGTTGTTGGCGCTCCGTCACCTGTCCCCCGGGGGCAGGGCTGAGCCGTGTGCCGACGAGGACGCCGGCGCTCCCAGGGTACCTATCCTCCACGGGCAGGGCTGAGCCGTGTACCGACGAGGACGTCGGCGCTCCCAGGGTACCTATCCTCCGCGGGCGGGACTGAACCGTGTGCCGACGAGGACGTCGGCGCTCCCAGGGCGCCTTTCCCCCGCGGGCGGAGCTGAGCCGTGTACCGACGAGGACGTCGGCGCTCCCAGGGTACCTATCCTCCACGGGCAGGGCTGAGCCGTGTGCCGACGAGGACGTCGGCGCGCCCAGGGTACCTGTCCCCGCGGATGGGGCTGAGCCGTGTGCCGACGAGGACGTCGGCGCTCCCAGGGTACCTGTCCTCCGCGGGCGGGACTGAACCGTGTGCCGACGAGGACGTCGGCGCTCCCAGGGTACCTATCCTCCACGGGCAGGGCTGAGCCGTGTGCCGACGAGGAGGTCGGCGCTCCCAGGGTACCTATCCTCCACGGGCAGGGCTGAGCCGTGTGCCGACGAGGACGTCGGCGCTCCCAGGGTACCTATCCTCCGCGGGCGGGCGTGTATCGAGGCGGGCGCGGCTGAACCGTGTGCCGACGAGGACGTCGGCGCTCCCAGGGTACCTATCCTCCACGGGCAGGGCTGAGCCGTGTACCGACGAGGACGTCGGCGCTCCCAGGGTACCTATCCTCCACGGGCAGGGCTGAGCCGTGTGCCGACGAGGACGTCGGCGCGCCCAGGGTACCTATCCTCCGCGGGCGGGCGTGTATCGAGGCGGGCGCGGCAAACCGTGATGCCGCTGGGAACCTGTCCCCCGCGGGCGGGGGTGAATCGGCGGTAGCCGATTTGGGGGTGGAGTTTTGTTGGTTGGATTTTGGGCTATTCTTTGCAGCGCACAGCATCCCGTCGCAGCGCGGTGACTATCCGGATGGGCGGCCTCGCGGGGGCTGATTTCCGCAGCGCGTAGGGGCAGACCCCCGTGTCTGCCCTTCTTTAACGCAGCCACGGGGACTATCCGGATGGGCAGACACAGGGGTCTGCCCCTACACCGGAACGCCACCGCGTCGGGGCTGCCCCGGTACATCCAGGTTACGGCAATGCGTGAGGGTTGTGTCCATATAATCCGGATGGGCAGACACAGGGGCCTGCCCCTACACCGGAACGCCACCGCGTCGGGGCTGCCCCGGTACATCCAGGTTACGGCAATGCGTGAGGGTTGTGTCCATATAATCCGGATGGGCAGACACAGGGGTCTGCCCCTACACCGGAACGCCACCGCGTCGGGGCTGCCCCGGTACATCCAGGTTACGGCAATGCGTGAGGGTTGTGTCCATATAATCCGGATGGGCAGACACAGGGGCCTGCCCCTACACCGGAACGCCACCGCGTCGGGGCTGCCCCGGTACATCCAGGTTACGGCAATGCGTGAGGGTTGTGTCCATATAATCCGGATGGGCAGACACAGGGGCCTGCCCCTACACCGGAACGCTACCGCGTCGGGGCTGCCCCGGTACATCCAGGTTACGGCAATGCGTGAGGGTTGTGTCCATATAATCCGGATGGGCAGACACAGGGGTCTGCCCCTACATTCCGGAACGCTACCGCAGGGCGCGGCCCGATCCAACCAAATTGCGGTAGCGTGGGGGCGTTGCCCATATAATCCGGATGGGCGACCACAGGGGCCTGCCCCTACATTAGAAAAACTCCAGGAGATAGTCGATGAATTAAACAACCGGCCCAAAAAATGCCTCGGATACCGAACACCCACTGAAATCTTCCTGCAAAAACAAAAAATCGCCTGGCGTGCACTTAGAACGTGAATGTGGCGAATGCTTGCGAGCTGGCGGCAGGAATTGGATAATGGCGCCATGCGGCAGCGGGACCATCTGCGCGATGGGTCTGCCGCAGTGGCGTACCAAAGCAAAGGGAGTGCCCTGACATGGCCGAAGCAACCGATTCCGCCCGGGCGATTGCAGATCTCGTCGAGGCCACGCCCTTTGTGGATACACACGAGCATCTTCTCGAAGAGTCGTGGCGCCTTGAAGCGCTGGCCAGTCCGGAGGGAAAGAAAGGCGCTGTCTGTGATTTCAGCATCCTGTTTTCCCACTATGCCGAGTCCGATCTCATCGTCGCCGGCTTGTCACAAAACGACCTGAATAGAATCTGCGAGACCCGGATCTCCCCGAAGAAAAAGTTTCGCATGCTGGCGCCGTATTATGCCGCGGCACGCCACACCGGCTATCTGCGCAATGTGCGGGAATCGGTGCGCCTTCTCTACGGCGAGGACGACGTGACCGAAGACAATTGCGAGCGCATCTCGGAAAAGCTTGCGGCAGGCATCAAACCCGGTTTCTATAAACACATCCTCAAAGAAGTCGCCCGCGTGGAATACTGCCAGGTCAATAATCTTAAATCCTGCGTGTTCTGCGAAACTGAAATGCCGGAGCTGCTCGCCCAGGACATCAGCACGGTCCCTCTCTGCACCGGCCTGGATATTGTGAACGTAGAGCGGCTTGCAGATCGTGAGGCGTATTCGCTTAAAGATTGGAAAGAGATCATCGACTGGTGTTTCGCGGCGTTCGGGCCGCGTGCCATCGCCACCAAGAACCAGTGCGCGTACGGGCGGGCACTCGATTTCGAGCAGGTGTCCGAAGAGGATGCGGCGCCCTTGTTCGAGCGGCTCCTGACCAAAGGCCCGCAGGACCTGTCCGGCGGGGAGCGAAAAGCCGTCGAAGACCATCTTTTCCACTACTGCATCGACCTGGCCGCCGAATACCGCCTGCCCGTCAAAATTCATACCGGCTACTATGCCGGTCACGGTTTTATGCCTCTCAGCCGGGTCCGCGCCAACGCCAGTGATCTGTGTCCGGTGATGCAGGCGCACCGAAACGCCGATTTCGTGCTCTTTCATATCGACTACCCCTACCAGGACGAGGCCATCGCGTTGGCAAAGCATTATCCGAATGCATACATTGACATGTGCTGGGCATGGATCATCAATCCGCAGGCGTCGATCCGGTTTCTGAAGGAGTATCTGGCGGCGGCTCCGGCAAACAAACTGTTTACCTTCGGCGGTGACTACCAGCCGGTTGAGTTGGTGCCCGGGCATGCCGCGGTCGCGCGCCAGGGGCTGGCGCAGGCCATCACGGAACTGGTTCACGAGAACTGGCTGGATATCAACGAAGCGCCGGAACTTATCGAACGGATTATGCGAGGCAATGCCCACGCTCTGTACCGCTACGAAGACACACTCAAGCATTGGTCGAATTTCCAACGGACCTCTTAGGAACGGGATCGAATGGCCTTTCCCATAGACCCTGTACAGCTCGGCGACATCCTGCCGCGCGTTGAACGCCCTTCCCGTTATCTCGGCTCCGAACTGAACGCAGTTCACAAGGAGCCGGGCGCGGTGGAGCTGCGCCTCGCCCTGGCGTTTCCCGACCTCTACGACCTGGGCCTCGGCAACCTGGGGCTGCTGATACTCTATGCCATTCTGAACGAGCTTCCCTGGTGCTGGGCGGAGCGGGCCTACGCGCCGGCCGCCGACATGGAAGCCGCGCTCCGCGCGCGGGGTCTGCCCCTCTTCACGCACGAGTCCAGGACGCCCCTGGGCCTCCTCGACGGCATTGGCTTCACGCTTCAGTCGGAATTGACCTACACCAACATCCTCAACATGCTCGACCTGGCGCAGCTGCCCCTTCGCTCGGCCCAACGCGGTGAAGAGGCTCCGCTGGTGTTTGCGGGCGGCCCCTGTGTGTTCAACCCGGAACCCCTGGCGCCGTTCATGGATTTCTTTGTCATCGGAGATGGAGAGGAGGCCGTGGTCGAGGTGGCGCAGGTGCTGCGCGAGACCCGGGGCCGACCGCGCCAGGAGCGGCTCGAGGCTCTCGCCGGGCTCGAGGGGATCTACGTGCCCGCGTTGTATCCGCTCGAAACACTTGCGGACGGGCGCGTCATCCCGGCGCGGGGCGCCCCGCCGGTTCGTAGACGGCTGATTCGCGACCTCAACACGGCGGCCTATCCAACGAAACTGATTGTGCCGTTCACGCAGCAGGTGCATGATCGGGCCGGACTCGAAGTACTTCGGGGCTGCACGCACGGTTGCCGGTTCTGCCAGGCCGGTATGATCACCCGCCCGGTCCGTGAACGAGACCTCTCCACGCTCGATACGCTGCTCGATGGCCTCATTCGAGAGACCGGGTATGAGGAGACATCGCTGCTCTCGCTGTCCACCTGCGACTATTCCCGGGCGCGGGAGTTGGTGGACCAAGCTGCTGCGCGGGCCTCGGCCGCGGACATGAGCGTATCGTTGCCTTCGCTGCGTCTCGATACGTTTGCCGTCGAACTGGCGGACAAGATTACGGACATTCGCCGCAGTGGCCTCACCTTTGCTCCCGAAGCCGCCACGCCCCGTCTGCGCGCCGTCATTAACAAGTGGATTCCCGACGAAAGTCTTTTCCATGCCGCGGAGGAAGTGTTCCGGCGCGGTTGGAAACGCCTCAAACTCTATTTCATGATCGGATTGCCTACGGAGACCGATGACGATGTCGAGGCGATCGTGGATCTCTGCGCACGCACCCTGAGCCGGGTTCGTGCGATCAGCGGCAACGCTCAACTCAACACCAGCATCTCCACTTTTGTCCCCAAACCATTCACGCCTTTTCAATGGGCCGCGCAGATCGGTCTTGAGGAGACTCGCCGCAAACAGACCCTGCTTCGCGATAAGTTCAGCCGGCACAGGGCGCTGCGCTTCGGCCGGCATCATCCGTTCGCGACCTTCATCGAAGGTCTCATCACGCGCTCTGATCGCCGGGCCGCGGACCTGCTCGAAACGGCTTGGCGGCACGGGGCCCGCTTTGATGGGTGGGATGAATGGCGCAATGAAGCCGCCTGGGAACGCGCGCTCGCGGAAACCGGCGCCTCGGTGGAAGACGCGCTGCGTGCACGCGACCGCGATGAGCGGCTCCCGTGGGATCATATCGATGCGCGGGTGTCGAAAACGTGGTTGTGGAACGACTGGCAGGATGCCCGCGAATTGCGGCATCTGGCCGATTGCAGGGGCGGGGAATGCCACAATTGCGGCGTCAATGAAACCGAGCGCGAGCTGTGCCGAAAGATGTGGCTGCGCGCCGCCGAGGTCCAGCTTGAACGCGCAGACAGCGCGATTGCCTCCCCCGAACCGCCTGTTGAGAGAGTGGAACCTCCCGCGGTACAGCGGCTGCGGTTCCGCATTGGCCGGGTCGGCGATGCGCGATTCCTGTCAAACCGTGAGTTGATGACGGCCTGGACGCGAGCGCTGCGGCGCGCCAATTTTCCTCTGTCCTATTCGCAAGGATTCCACGCCCACCCTAAGATTACGTTTTCGAGTGCGCCTGCGCTGGGCGAAGAGTCGGAATGCGATTACATGGACGTCGTGCTCCGGGAGGCGCTTCCTCCAAGCGAAGCCCTTGAGCGTCTGACGGCCGCCCTGCCGATGGGCTTGCGCGTTCTCCAGGCGAACGTGGTTCCTCTGAAAACGCCCTCGCTGATGGCCAGCGTGACCGGTTTCTCATACACCCTCCTGATACATGAGCCCGTTGAGGCCATTCAGGCCCGTGTAGAGGCTTTGCTGGCGCGCCCTCGCATCGAATTGGAGCGCGAAGGCAAAATGACCCGGCGGGGCTTTCGGCGCATCACCACGGTGGACATCCGACCGATGATCAGGCGCATGGCGGTCGAGCCCGGACCAGAAGGCGCGCAGGTCCACGTCGAGGTCTGCCTGGTCGATTCGCGCTGTGTCAGGATGCGTGAAATTCTTGCGCTGCTCGCAAGCGACCCCGCATCGGCAGCGGTGATCAAGCGCGCGACCTATCTCGCGGAACCTCCCTGAACCAACCCAGCTCACCTGGAGCCCGGGCGGGTTCGGGGCATGTCAAAACGGAACCTTTACCGCAGTACGATGTTTTATGGAGTCTTGGGGTAAATGGCAGGCGTGTGATAGAGTGGTGTGAGCGCTATAGGGGGATGAACGTATGTTGACGGGATTCATCACGCTGCTGATAACCGATGCGATGCTCCTCTTGGTCATTCAACTCGTCGGCGTACTGGTCCGGCGCCACTCGCGAGAATTTCCGCTGCAGTATGCCGTCCTGCTGCTCCTTTTCTGTATCCTCGCGCATTACGCGGCGACGTCGGTAATGGCCGGCGGGATCACCACGGGACGCGACCGCTGGTTGGCCCTGGCCGCGACCTTCGGATGCGGCTTTTTTCCCATTGCGCTCTATGTGGCCACCGTATTTCACCACCCGGCCGTTGGAGGCGCAGGCGCGCGCAACGCCTCCCTCGATGAAGCCCGGAAACAAGAGACCCAAGGCAACGTACAAGAATCTCTGCGCGCCTATTGCCAGTATCTTGATGGCCATCCCAAAGAACTGAGCGTGTGGTTTGAAACCGCAGACATGCTCCAGCGCAATGGCGAGTTTACATTTGCGCGGAATCTTCTCACCAAAATGCGAGACGTGTTCAGCGATGATGATGCGATCACCGGAAAAATCATGGAACGCTGGCATACTTTACCGCGCTCGGCCAATTCCGCAGCTTCCGGCGCGGTTGGCGCCACCGGCGATCCCAACGCCGCCCTTCAGGAACTGATCGCGCTCCAGAAACAAGGCGCCATCACCGAAGAGGAATACCGCCGTAAAAAACGCGAACTGTTCGGAGGGTGACCTCCCGCACCCGGCATCGCCAGCGTTGCCAGCTCGTCTATGCTGCGTGCGCTGTAGCAATCGTGACACGCGCATATATGCCGCAATCGATGCGGCCTCCTTTTTTTGCGCCACGTGCTCGTGCCTCTATGGGCCCCGGCGCCCCGTCCCGGCACTGACATGAACACGCAGGCAGATCGCCGGTGTTTGCCAAAGCCGGTCCCGATGATTTACATTACTGTTTCAGTGATTGTGCAACTCTGAAGGAGCGCCCATGCTGACGTTGCGCCAGATTGCATTGGGTCTCGTGGCTGCGCTGATCGCGGCAGGTGTGAGTGCCGATATCACATTGCATCCACTTTTTTCAGACCACATGGTGCTTCAGCAGGGGACTTGCGTGCCCGTATGGGGCTGGGCTGCTCCCGGCGAGATCGTCTCGGTTACCATCGGTTCAGACAAAGGACGTGCCCAGGCCAGCGAAGACGGCCACTGGATGGTCTGGCTAGACCGGCTCAACGCGGGCGGCCCGCACACCATGTCCGTGGCGGGCCAAAACAATACGCTGATCGTGAATGACATCCTCGTCGGTGAGGTCTGGGTCGCTTCCGGGCAGTCCAACATGGCCATGACGGTCCGCAGTTGCAATAACGCCACGCAGGAGATCGCCGAGGCGAATTACCCCGGCATCCGCCTCTTTCACGTGCCGAACAAGACGGCGGATAGCCCTCAGGAGACCGTCGAGGCCCAATGGCGGCTCACAACACCGGACACTGTCCCCAAGTTCTCGGCAGCAGCCTACTTTTTCGGGCGCGAGCTTCATCAGCGGCTGAATGTGCCCGTTGGCTTGATTCACGCGTCCTGGGGCGGCACGCCTTCGGAATCCTGGACCCGCCTCGGCGCCCTCCAGGCCACCCCCGAAGCCAAGCCCATTCTCGACCGTTGGGATGAGATCCTCGCGAAATATCCCCAGGCGCTTGAAAGCTACACGAAGCAGATGGAAGAGTGGAAAACCGCCGTTGAGGAGGCAAAAAAAGAAGGCAAGGAGGCGCCGGCACAACCGCGCGAACCGCTGGGTCCCGACCACCCCTTCCGGCCCGCCTCTCTGTACAACGGGATGATCGCGCCGCTTAGGCCGTATGCGATCCAAGGCGTCATCTGGTACCAGGGAGAATCCAACGTCTCCCGTGCGTATCAATACCGCTCGATCTTTCCGGCGATGATCGAAGACTGGAGGAAGCACTGGGGGCAAGGCGATTTCCCGTTCCTTTTCGCGCAGTTGGCAAGCTACCTGAAGCGGGAGCCGGAACCGGGGGATTCCAAATGGGCGGAGCTTCGCGAAGCCCAAACCATGACGCTGGCGGTCAAGAATACCGGCATGGCGGTCATCATCGATATCGGCGATGCAAAGGACATCCATCCCAAAAATAAGCAGGAGGTTGGCAAACGACTCGCGTACTGGGCACTGGCAAAAACGTACGGTCAGCAAGGTATGGCGTCGGGACCCCTGTACGATTCCGTGAAATTCCACGATGGCAAGGCCGTCCTCCAGTTCGATTACGCCGGCGACGGTCTTGTGGCCCGGGGCGGGGAACTCAACGGTTTCGCCGTCGCAGGCGCTGACCGGAAATTCGTCTGGGCCGAGGCGCAGATTTCCGGGACGAACCACGTCACGGTATGGTCTGATCCGGTGAGCGAGCCGGTAGCGGTACGCTACGGCTGGGCGGACAATCCGGACTGCACGTTATACAATCAGGCGGGTTTGCCTGCCTCGCCGTTCCGCACAGACGCCTGGCCGGGTCTCACCGTTAACAGGCAGTAAACCTGCTCCGAAAGAATACTGAGTTGGCGCGTTCGCGGGAAATTCCGTGAAGGCGTGCGTGAAAGGTTGAGCCGTTGGAACCGCTGTTTCAAAGGAGGGGCCCGATATGAGACTGACTCGAATTGGGATCACATTGTTACTGCTTTCCACCGTTATCCCGGCCTGGAGCGCCGACACCGCGCGGCTGTCCTCGGAGGGCTTTGCCCTGGTCGAGGGGGAACCGCGTCTTCTGATCGGCAGTTTCCATTTGCCGGAAGATGATGCGTTTCTCGCCCGTCTTGCCGGCAACGGCTTCAACTTTGTCCGGGGCAAACTCGACCGCCCGGTACTCGATAGAATTCATGCGGCGGGCATGTACGCCTGGATACCCCTGGGTGGCGCGCTGGCCCTCAAAGAGGGCGATACCGAGGGTGCCGCCCGTTTACGCCAGACGATCGAAGAATTTAAGGACCACCCCGCCCTCATTACATGGGAAGGCCCGGATGAGGCCCTCTGGCTGCGATGGTATAGCGCGTTTCAATGGAACATCTTCGAGCAACCCATGCAACTCTCGGCGCTCATACAAAAGGCCGCCCCGGAACAGGATGCGGCACAGATTCAAGCCTGGAAGGACACACACCAGCGGGCGGGAGACCGGATCGCCCGGGGCTTGTGGGCGGAGGGTCAGGCCCTCTACGACGAATTATGGCAGGCCTTCGGCAAGGAAAACCCCCATCCCGACAAGGCCGTGGCTGTTTGTATGACTCGTGCGCATGAGCTTGGCCAAGAACTCTCGCGGGGATGGCGGGAGCTGCGCAACGTGGACCAGGACACCCTCTTCTGGCAGAATCACGCCCCCCGAAACACCGTTTCCGCGCTGCAGGAATACAACCGGGAGGTCGATGCCGCGGGCTGCGACATCTATCCCATGCCATTTAACCGCGGCGTCCTCCATTCGGACCTGCCCAACCGCAGCCTGACCTGCGTCGGCGAGTATACCCGCCGTATGCAGGACGCCGCGCCCGGTAAAGCGGTCTGGATGGTCCTGCAGGGATTCGGCTGGAAAGACCTCAACGACCCCTTCAACCCGAGGGATGACGTCGGCGGACGACGGCCCACGTTTGAGGAATCGCGCTTCATGGCCTACAACGCCCTGGTACATGGCGCCAAAGCCCTGCTCTACTGGGGAGTTCATGTGCTGGAACCCGATGACCAATTATGGCTGGACCTGTTCCAGGTGGCCCGCGAGCTGCGCGCTCTGGAGCCGGGCATCGTCGGGGAGCCGCCTGCCACGCCGCCTGTCTGCGCTGGAGACGACACCTATGCCTCCGTGGGAAGCGAGGGACCCGTACTGATGCTGCGCAAAACCGGCGAAGACTGGATCCTGATCGCCGTCAATGAATCGTACGCGGGGATCGGCTTCGAGGTGACACAACTCCCGCCCGAGCTGAACGGCAAATCCTTCTACCGCCTGTATTCCGATGAGAACGTCACTGTAGAGAACAATGGCTTCCGCGATGGCATCCGAGGCTACGATGTCCAGGTCTACGCTACATCGAAGCACTTTGAGATGACCTCCGAGTGAGAGAAGAGAAAAAGCTCCGCTGCCTCCGCCTGCGTTGACTTCAGGCAACCCGCGCGGGACCACTCGCAGTCGGCTCCCAACAGCATAGGGCAGTGTTCGGTATTGACCGCTATGGTCATACGTGTCCTTGCAAACACCGCGCGCTTTCGTTTATAACCAAATGGGCCTGTAGACACAACCGGTATACACCGGAAATCCACGATGTGCCTTAAAATAGGTAGGGGTTTCGTGGATTTAAACATTAATCTCAGTTCATGGGCGAGAACACCGACCAGAACCAAGACAATGTCCGCCTCACCCTAACAAAGGACCGCCTGAAGGTCCTTTTCAGCGGGACGGTACATGAAGCGCGGCAACAAGAAATTGTCGCGGCCATTTTCGAAAAACTGACTGCCTTGGGCGTCCGCGCGATGCCTTCGGAAACCGAGCTTTGGAAAGCGCTTTCGGAGGCAATCCCGAACAAAGACGGCCAGATAACCGGGGTAGTGCTCGTAACCGGCAAGGCGCCGCTGCCATCGAAAGATGGCTGGATCGAATGGCCACGCGACTTTTTCAGTTCCGGCTTTGTCATGAATGAAAAGACCGGTGCGGTCAACTACCGCGAGCGCATCGGCGATCCCACCGTTCAGAAAGGGGAATTGATCGCCAGCGTGTGGCCGGCCGAGCCTGGCGAGGACGGACAAGACGTCTTTGGCAGGCGCATTCCCGCGGACAAGCCCAAAGCGCTGTACGTCCGCTGTGGCACGAACGTAGAGGTCGGCGAAGATGGCATTGCGTACCGCGCCACGTGCAGCGGGCGTGTTCGATACGCCAGGCAAATGCTGAGCGTCGACCGGGTCTTTATCATTCACGGCAATGTGGGCCTGGCATCCGGGAACATCGACCACGCGGGCGCGGTATTTGTTGAAGGGGACGTCGAGGCGGAGACACGCATCCGTGTTGATGGCGACGTCGAGGTGCGTGGCATCGTTGAGGGCGCCGACATTGATGCGGGCGGGAACTTGCTTGTGCACCGCGGCATTACCGGGGGCAGCCATCGCCACATCAAGGCAGGCGGCCGGGTGCAGGCCCGTTTTCTCGTGGAGACAAGCATCGACGCCGGGGACGATGTGGTGATTGAGCGAGAATCGATCAATTCCACGGTTTTCACCAAGAGTTCATTCATCATGCCGGGCGGGCGCCTGGTGGGGGGCGGCGTCGTGGTTCAGGGAAGCATCCGCGTGGGGCAGACCGGCAGCGAAGGGCTGGCGCCCACGCGGCTGGCCATTGAATTGGATCCCGCACTGGTCGGGGCGATTGGCGAGAAAGACGCCGAGATCAAATGTATCCGCAACCGCTTCATGAAGATCAAGGGGACGCTCAATGATCTTATGCGAAAGAGAGGTGTCCTGAGCGGCAACGCCCGTGAGGCCCTCACTCTATTGCTGAAAAACATGGAGGACATGCGCTCCACGCTTGCAGCACTCGAATCGGAACGAGAAGAGCTGCTGGCCCAACTGCACAGCCGGGGCCGCCCCCAGATCATTGTCCGGACGGTGGCCTATCCCGAAACCGTCTTCGATATCTACACGCACCGTTTGCGGTTGCGGGAAACTTTGCTCGGACCGATCCGGGCCGTTTTGGGGAAAAACGGCATCGAATTACAGGCAATTGCGCTCCACAGCTCGCAGTAACGACTCGTACGCACAAATTGACGGCCGCGCCGCCGCTTTTAAGGATATTACCGGGCTGGCATCCGTCAGAAGCCTGCCGCGCGGGCGAGTTCAGGCGTCACCATCCAGGCCACCGACCACAAGGCGTCTGGCTCACGTTCCAGACAAACGACGGCGCCCTGCTGAAACGACAGCACGTTGGCGTATTCGTCGCCGGTCACCAGGAGCGAGGCCAGTTTGCTCATGAACGGCAAATGCCCGACCAGCATAAGGTCGTGGCGCCGGTTTTTGAGTGATTTACTCACGATGTCTACCGGATCGTTGGGGGCAAGGTCTTTGCGCTCTTCCACTGCGGCGTTGCCCAGGGCTCGGGCGAGGAGTTCTGCGGTCTCTCTTGCACGGGTTTTGCCGCTGTGTTCAATGGAAGAGATATTCGCGCCGGCCTGCCGCAGCCATTGCCCTATCGCCGCCACGTCGTCTCGCCCCTGCGCGGAGAGCGGACGGTCCGGATTCTCGTGCGTCTCCATCGCCTGGCCATGCTGCACCAGATACAATCTCATACACGAACCCTCCGTTGGCCCTTGTGTCGCGCCGTATGAGTTGACTGCAGTATCCCGGTTATCGCGATGCAGAGGGCGAATAAGAACGGCGCAGAAACACCGCGGAAAGTATCCCCACCAGCATCAGCGCCCCGGTTAATGCCGCCAGGACGTACCAGCCGGGCAGCAGCCGAGTTTCGGGCATGGTCGCCGCGATCACTTCGGCCAACGCGGCGTCCGTCAGCTCTGGAGAATCAGGCAGAGCGGCGGCCGTCGCGGACGCAATGCCCTCCCAGTTCGCGCTCAGCAACAAATCGACCCCGGGGTTCTCATCTTTTACGAGGCATGAACAGCGGCCGGCCACATACGCGCAAGCGCTGCGAAGGTTATCGTCGGAGATCCCGGCGCCCACCAGCGCGTACAGCGCGCGGCCCCTGCCGAACACCGGAAAGACCATCGGTTCTTCGTAGGCGAAGAGATCCGGCTCACTGCGCAGCAGGGTCTGGACAAGCAGCGTCTCCTCAGGGTCCTCCCGGCGCAGCGTGACGATCTCGCTCGTGATGTGCGCGTTGGGGGATATCGTCTCGGGATCGATGTCCGTGGCCAGGGTGGGCAGGGCGCTCTCCAAGCGTTCCCGTGCAGCGGCGTCCTTGTCCGCGTCGCCGCATTCGAGCACGACCCAGACGTGGGAGACCCCCCGAAGCAGGGCGCTTGTGATTTGCTCCCGGACGGCGGACCGGGAGATTCGCCGGAGGGTCTCGGGGGTTGCGCTTACCGTCCACAGGCTGGGAATATTCGGAGGCATACCCGGATAGCGCAGCGCCATCCAGGGGGAGTCTCCGAGTTGCTCGCGCTGCCGAATCTGCTCGATGCCGTCGCCGGTATCCGTCTCCGGCCCGATGTCATATACCACCACATTGAGCGCCTGATGTGCGGGCGATGCTTGCTCCGCCATCGCATGCAGGGCTTGGTCTATGTCGGGCGGTAGAGGCTCGTTATGGAACACCAGAAGTTCGTACATATCCGGTTCCCAGTTCAACAAAGCCCATTGATACACGGGGATTTCGCAGGCCAGAACCGCGATGGCCGGTGCCAGCGCCAGTGCCAGCGCCAACCATGGCCGCACGGCGCACGCAAAACAGCGCGCACCCTTTCTGGCCGCTCTTTGACTCCGTCTACTCATAGGCTCGGGCAACTTTCTCCGGGATACTGTCCTCTTCGATGGCTTCCACGCCACAGAGGAGGGTCTCTAATTTGGAACGTGGCGTCAGCTCGATCACCAGGTCATCCGTCACGGCAACGCCCGGGAACTCGAGCACGTGCTCTCGATACGGGCCGCCCGCCAGGCTCACCACATCCACGCCTTCTGCAGCGACGTCGCCCTGCAGGCGGATGTCGAAGACGCGTTCCGCAGGTTCTGCACCGGCATTTTCGGCGAAAAAGAGCCGAATCTGGTACCGTTTTTCTTCCGAGCCTTCCGGTTGAAGCTGGACACGAAGCGTCTGCAGCCCGAGCGCGCCGGATGCCGCCACCCAGGGATACGTGCCTTCCTGAATACGCGAGGAGTGGTGGCGGAACCAGTGCGTGTCTTCTGGCTGGGCGGCCACCGTGATTTTCGGGGAGGGACCCCCGACATCCGGGTAGTCCAGCCACAACGTACCATCGTCCAGCCGCCGATCACCCGGGGCGCCCAGATTAATGCCCAGACGGACAATGGGGCCTTTGGGGTCGGCCAGCGAATTGAATGTCCACACCTCTACCTCGGGCATGTGAACCATGGCCAGCGAGGTCTGGTTCTGATAGGCGCACGAACAGGTGCGCGTGTAATCCGGCGCATTGAGCACCCCGTCGGCAATGATGAGACTGTTGCTGCAGCCCGATTTGAAGCCGCCGAAGTTGCCTGTGCCGCCGTCATGGAGCAGGTCATAGAAACCCGCAGCGCCAGACCGGAAAGTCAGCATATTTTCAGCCGCAATGGGGTAGTTGCATCCGTAGGCACGCGTCCAGGACCAGGGCTGTACCTCCCCGGTCAGCGGATGTTCACGGGTCAACAGGTCGCCGGTTGCCAAATGCAGGCAGGTGGTCTCCGTGATGATACGATCGTTATGCAGAATGGGAAACGTCGCGTACTTGACCTCTTTGTCCCAGATGATCTGGCCATCCGGTCCCTGGTAGGCAATCATCCGTTTGCCGTCCTCACCTTTCACTGTATCGCGCGACGGACGGGTAGCCTGGAGCAGGAGATCGTATTCTTCCGAGTAACTCAGGAACGAGCCGAACACATGCTGCTCCGTTTGCCATCGGACTTCACCGCTGTGCAGATCCAGCGCGAGCAGCCGGGGAGAGGCCTCTGGTTCAATGCCGCGCCGCCGGAGGCGGTCTTCAATATCCGGAGGCATTTTGTCGAGGCAGTACAGCGTACCGTTACCAATCGCAATCCCGTTGTGAAGAAACCCATGCCGCGAGTCGATGCTCCAGAGGACTTCACCCGTGTGCCGGTTCATCACGACCAGTTCCCGGCTGGCCGTGCAGTCGAAGTCCGACCAGATCGAGTATTCCGCGGATTTTACCGGGAGCACGTCAGAAAACGCCACGAAATGCGCACCTCCGATTAAGAGGTCGTCTGAAACTCCGATATATCCCCAGTCCGGGTATTGCTTCCTTTTCGCTTCCGGGTCAACGGGCGGAAATCGAAAGATGTGTTTAGTGACGCCGGAGACTGCATCGAGCACGTGCGTTTCTTTGCCTTGAATGATATACAGGGCGTCCTCGGTAGCCACGAAATTTGTGCCCCGGGCGTTCGCGCCGGGAAGGTGGACCTGATTATAGCGGGTGTCGGTTGGCGCTTCCTTGTAGGTCTCGTCATAGTAGATGTCGTACGTGTTGAGGTCGTGAAGCACCCGTTTCCAGATGACTCTGCCCGTGTACACGTCCCGGGCACTCATGCAGTTGACGCCCTGGATGAACAGACGGCCGTTCACCACTTGTTCTGACGGGCCATGCCCGTGGCGCGGAAGCACATCCAGATTGGAGCTGCCGCCAAACCACAGCAATCCCAGCGGCAGACGCACCAGCGTATCATCCGATTTCGCGGTCTGTGCCGCGTCGCCCAGGTTATGCGTCCACCAGGCCGAACCCGGCAGACGGCCCTCGCGGGCAATGATCAGCGCGTCATCTTCGCGGCAACGCAGCCCCGGCAACTCCGCCGCTTCGCATACGACGGCCAGAGGTTGGTTCTCGGCTGAGTTGTCCAGCCATATCGTGCCATCGTAGGGCCGGGCAGCGTGGTACAGCCGGTTCAGCAAGGCCTCGTCTCGCGGGCAGTGTTTGGGATCCAGATCTTGAACCACGGTGAGCGAGGCCCAATACGGAGGCAGTTCAAGGGTGAAGGGATCGCCCTCCAGCACCGCGACGCGCTTTCCAGAAAGGCCCAGGCCGTCGAATTTTCGTCTCAGCCGCTCGACCTCCTCCGCGTCGGGGCTCACGGCCACCAGATGCAAGTTCGATTTTGCGGCCAGCGCCTCCACAAGCGAGCCGTCTCCCGGCCCGTAGACCAGTGCATATCCTTCGCTGATTCCCGTTTGGGCCAGGATCGCGCCGGCTTGTCTCAGGGCCGGTTCCGGCGGGCTGGTGATGGAGGGAGCCAGCGGCCGCAGCGCGGGCGTCTTTGCTTCGCGCCCAAAAGCCATGATCCGGCCGTCCTGCGTCACCGCCAGCAGCGTGCCATTGGCGGCGATCAGGCGTTCAATTGTCCCGTCCACAGCTTTAACCCACGCGACGCTGGGCTCGCCGCCCGGTCCCGGAGGATTGACCGCCGTGATGCGCCCTTCGCCGCCCGCATACAGGCGGCTCCCCGCCCGAATAAGGTCGCCGGACGCATCGACCGGAATGGACCAGGCCCTCGCCCCTTCCAGGGTGGCCGGATCCCGCCGAAAAGCCGCCATATCGAGGGCGGTAATCTCGGGGCCAGACAGGTAAATCATCTCCGGCGTCAAAACGGGGTGTTTGCCAATCTCTCGGCAGACCGCATCGCCATCGGCCAGGTTGTAGACCGTAGTGACCCGTTCGCGATAATGATTGAAAAAAAGATCCCCGATTGTCGCGATAAATGTGCCGCCGGTCTTATTGTAATCCGCGACCCGGTAATAGCGGAACTCTCCGCTCGAGCGCTCAAACAAAGCAGGTACGGAGCGGCCGCCGGCAACCAGGAGCGCATCGTCGTTAAGAGCAAACGGGCCTTGCGGCGCCACATTGGCGAATGATACCGCGCCGCCGTGCGGCTGTTGACGAAAGCGCGCGCTTTCCCCATCATTGATCCAGACCAGCTCGCCCGTCTCGATGTCGTGCGCATAAAGAAAAATGCCCATGAACGGCCAGATGCTCGCGGCCCAGTAAACCACACCGTCACCCACCACGGGGCCGCCTCGTGCCGGCCAGGTGGAGATCAAGCGGCTGTTGCCAAGGATCTTGCGATCGGACGGTCCACCGCGCCGTTTCCATATCAGCGTGCCGTCTGCAGCTCGCAGGCAATACAGGTGGCCATCATCACTGATAAAAAGGACCCGGTCCTGCCAGACTGCCGGGGGGAGCCGTACTGGGCCATCGCAGTAGTAGGTCCATCGTTCTTCGCCCGTCTCGAGGTCCAGCGCGATCAGCTTGTCGCTGCCATTGAACCCAAGATACACCGTATTCCCCGCAACAATCGGCTCGAAGATCGCATCGTAGGGCATGAGATCCTGGTTGAGGGGATCTTCCCAGACCGGCGTCCGCGCCGGGTAATGGTTCAGCCACTGGAGATGCAGATCAGGGGGCAACTCTTCCAAGCTGCTCGCTGTCCGCCCGGTATTGTGGCGCCACATGGGCCAGTCTTCGCCATGCGATACCAGCCCAAGGCCCATAATTACCCCAAAGAGTATCAAGATTCGGACATTACCCGTCACTGTGGCCTCCAGACTCCGGATGCTTGTGTAACACCTGACAACCGCAGACTCTTCCGGCATTTCGATCGCGGTCAGGCGGAAGGGTTTTCATTAAAACCACGGCAATGATGATAGCGACACCGCGGGTATCATTCAATTCCACTGGATCCCGCTCTCGATTTCGTTGTTTCAGCCAGCTCAGGGCCGCGTTCTGAGTGCCGACATCCCCGAGCAAAAAAAGAAGCTCCCCTTGCGGGGAGCTTTCTTGTGGATTTCTATGCGGCTGCGAGATTACGAAGGCAGGTCGTCGCACTTCCCTTTGCCCGGGAAGAACGAGCAGAAAATGTCGCTTACGACCGGGATCTGAGCCGTTTCCGGACGACGGATTTTGGAAGTCGATCTGATGTGTTTCATGTTTGTTCCTCTTTAGTTACACCACTACAAACCAAAGTCCAGCATACCAGACATTAGCCTCAGGATCAATTCCACACCAAATTACCCTTGTGTCACTTTCTCTAGAGTAAGGCTGCGATTTTGGCCTGAAAGCATATACGCAGAGGGTCACCTGGCCATCAGCGTGGACGTGTATTCGGCTGCTTCGTGGCCAGCCTCTTGGTTACCTGTCCTCCCCCAAAAAAGAAGCTCCCCCGGCGGGGAGCATTCCTTTGAACTTCCATGCGACGGTGAGATTACACGTAATTGGAGTCGCACTTTTCCTTGTTCGGGAAAATCGCGCAGAAAATGTCGCTCACGATCGGGATCTGCGCCGTTTCCGGACGACGGATTTTGGAAGTCGATTTGATGTGCTTCATGTTTGTTCTCCTTTTGTTACCAACACGTTCAAACCAAAACCTCGCATACAATACATTTAATCCCCACTATTCGTTACAAACAAAAATTTCCGACCCGACTCCCCCGGCTAAAGCTTCGTTTCTGGCCTGAAAACGGAGGGAACTGGCGGAAATTAGCCCGATGATTAAGTCTCTACCGCGGGCAATTCGTGGAATATGTGTTAAACTGAGCATTCCAATTTACCCTGGAGGCGACAGGAAATACGGGTTTTGGACGGTTTGCAGCGAAGCTGCCGGGGCCGGTGCGAGGCGCTGCCACAATCGCAGCGCCTCTCGCAATTGCCGAGGCAGATGAGCATGGATACGACGCCCTTCGCCGGCATTGCCGGGAACTGGCGCGCTGCAATCAGCGGGGCGGCCGCATGTTGAGCGTGTTCGACCTGCTCGCGGCAGAAACGCTGGACCTGGACCTGGCCGCATACTTTCTCGCGCCCATATTGCACGCGGCGCCTCGTTCATGATCGGAGCCCGGCCCGGCGGAGCGGGCAAGACCACGGTCATGTGCGCCCTGCTCAATTTCGTGCTCCGCCGATACGATCCTGGCCGCGGCTGCGGACGGCGCGCTGCGCGGAATGCCCGCGGATCGCAGGGCGGACAGCGCACCTGCCTGATTTGCCACGAAATCGGAGCCGGCCCCTACTTTGCCTACCTCTGGGGCGAGCCACTCAGGCGGTTTTGCGCCATGAGCGACACCGGCTGCATGCTGGCGGCCAACCTGCACGCCGACGACATAGACGAAGCCCGTCATCCAGGTCTGCGAGGAGAACGGCGTGCCCCGCAAGCCACTTCGCGGCCTTCCAGCTGGTGGCCTTCCTGCGCGTCGAGGGGAGCGGGCATGCGCCCCGCCGCCGGGTCGAGCGGGTCTATGCCTCGGACGGCACCAGCCCGCACCAGCTCGTTTTTGAACACGGGCGCGGGCTGGCCCCCCGCGATGACGGCGCCCGATCCCTGCCTGGTTGTGCGAGTGCCGGGATTTTCTTGCCCGCAACGCCGGCGAGACTGCCATGACCATCGAGAAGGCCCGGGGATTGGTGCTGGATTTTCTGGCCTCTGTAGGGGAGAATCGTGATACGCGCAAAGAGACCAGTGGGCTTCAACATAACGTGGGGGACAGCCATGAGACAAGCCGTTGCATTGGTCGCTCGCCGCATGCCTGCTGGCGGGCAACCTGGGTTGGGCCGGCGCCGCGGAAGCGGCGTGCATCCTGTACGACGACTCGTATGGGGAGCGGCTGCCTTCGCCGGAGTCGGGCGTTGCGCTGTGGTGGGCGTCTTCGGGCTGGAAGGTGAGCCAGACCCGCTCGCGCGCCATCCCGGAAGGGCCGGGCCATCCAGATCAGCGCCGCTCGGAACGAGGCCGAAGCCGCGCAACTCGTCGTACGCCCCACCCGGCCCCTGCACGGATTCACCGCCACGGCATCGAGCCTGACCGGGCCCGCGCGGCGCCGTTCTGCCCGCTGAAACCGTCGAAATCCTGCGGGTGCGCTACGTCTATGTCGAGTTTCAAACGGACGCCTGGGGCGCGCGCGATCTGTGGCCCGATCCGCTGCCACCCTTCACTGAACCCATCTCGCTGGAGGCGGGCAAAAACCAGCCGTTGTGGGTGCGAGTGAGCATTCCACGCGGCGCGGTTCCCGGGGTGTACAGCGGGACGATCGCGCTCGAAGCGGACGGCTTTTCAGCGCAGGTTCCGCTGCGCGTCCGGGTCTATGCCTTTGAGCTGCCCGACCGAATGACCTGCACGACTGCGTTTGGGTTCAATGCAGGCACGGTCTATCACTATCATGCGCTTCAGGAGCCTGAGGATCGCGAAACGGTGCTCAACAAATACCTGGAGTATTTTGCCCGTAACCACATCTCCTTGTACGACCCGGTGCCGGGCCACGGGATTGAGGTGGAATGGGTGAAACTCGGTGAAGAGGAGGGCGCTGAGTTCGACCCGTCCACGCGGGCCTTGCTGCAGGAAAAAGAGCTGACGCCCCGGTTTGACTGGTCCAAGTGGGACGCTGCGATGGAATCGGCTATTCGCGAGCGTCACATCACCACGTTTCGGATTGGCATCCCAGGCCTCGGCGGTGGCACCTACAAAGGGCACAGAGAGCCCACCCTGCTCGACTACCAGCTGGGCGACCCTGAATTTGAACTGGCGTTCAATGCCTACGCCAAGGCGGTCGAAGCCCATCTGCGCGACAAGGGCTGGCTGGACATGAGCTACGTCTATTTCTTCGATGAACCCAATCCCAAGCAATACCAGTTCGTACACGACCAGTATGCCCGCCTTAAGAACGCCGCACCCGGTATCGGGCGCATGATCACCGAAAGGATCGATCCGGTACTGGTCGGCGGCCCCAATATCTGGTGCCCCATGACCTCGACCTATAACCATGAAGACGCCGAAGAGCGTCGGGCCGCCGGTGATACCATCTGGTGGTA
Source organism: Candidatus Hydrogenedentales bacterium (assembly GCA_050950105.1). Taxonomy (GTDB): domain Bacteria; phylum Hydrogenedentota; class Hydrogenedentia; order Hydrogenedentales; family SLHB01; genus UBA2224. The sequence continues at coordinate 119,409 of JBMNGZ010000004.1, forward strand.
TATCTGTACCCATCCGAAACGGCCTTTCGCGGGAGTCTTCATCGACCATCCGGGCACGGATTTGCGCATCTGGGCGTGGCAGACCTGGCAATACGATGTGACCGGCCTGCTCTTCTGGAACACCACCCTCTGGACGACCGCCCTGGTGTATCCGGACCATCCGCAGAATCCATACGAAGACCCCATGGGATGGACTTCCTCCCCCTATGTCGAGGGAGCACGTGAACCGTGGGGGAACGGCGATGGGCGCCTGGTCTACCCGCCCGAAGCGGCGGGAGGAGTCGCCAGTGAGCCCATCCTGGATGGACCGGTGGCTTGTTACCGCATGGAGATGCTGCGCGACGGCATCGAAGACTACGAGTACCTGGCCATGCTCGAACGATTGCTGGATGAGAAAGGCGATGCACTCCCCGCGCGAACGAGGCGCCGCTACCGGAAGCTTCTGACTGTCCCTGAGAGGATTTCCAAAGACCTCATGGCCTACACCAAAGATCCGGCGCCGCTCGAACGCCACCGCAACAAAGTTGCCCAGGCCATCGAGGCATTGTCTGCGCGGTAGCGTGGAGTCGGTGCGTCAACGATTGCCGGGCAGGCGGCCGTAAATCTCGGTCAGCTCGCGAAGGCGCTCGCCCACATCGGGCGTCAGCGCAGCGGCGGGATATCGCCAGCGCCAGTTTTGTCCCCCGCTGGTGCCCGGCGTGTTCATACGGGCCTCGGAGCCCAGGCCAAGGACGTCCTGGAGGGGGAACACGGCCGTGTCGGCTACGGACGCCATGATCACCCGGATTCCCACCCAGTGAATGTCTTTCCCTGAAGCGGCCATATACCGGCGTGCAAAGTCCCGCTCTTGCTGGAGCGCGGTCTGCGACATGGTGGTTCCCTCGCCCTGGGTCTGCCACCAACCGAGCAGCGTGTCATTGTCGTGGGTGCCCGTATAGGCGACCAGGTTGGGATAGTATTGATGCGGCAGAAAGCCCGCCCGGTCGATGTCCGGCCCGAAGGCAAACTGCAGCACGCCCATGCCGGGGAATTCAAACCGTTGGCGCAGCGCCTCGACTTCGTCCGTGATAAGCCCCAGATTTTCCGCGACCAGCGGGACCGTGCCCAGGGCGTTTTGGATGGCATGAAACAGGGCATCCCGCGGACCGGCTTCCCAGTGGCCGTTGACGGCCGTGGCCTCGGTGGCGGGAATGACCCAGTAGGACTCAAACCCGCGGAAATGATCGATCCGAAGGATGTCCATTATGGAAAACATAGACCGGATCCGGCCGATCCACCACGCATAGCCCTGCGAGGCCATGACGTCCCAGCGGTAAATGGGATTCCCCCAGTATTGTCCGGTCGCTGAAAAATAGTCGGGCGGCACGCCGGCTACGACCGTGGGCTTGCCCGCCTCGTCCAGATGGAACTGGTCCGGATGACTCCACACGTCGCTGCTGTCATGGGCGACATAGATCGGAATATCACCCATGATGGCAATGCCGCGCTCACGGCAATACTCCCGCAGCGCATGCCATTGGCGGAAGAACAGGAATTGCCGGAATTTGACGTCGAGCGTTTCCGCTTCCAGGCGTTCCTGCCAGGCTCGCAGCGATTGCGGTTCACGGCGTGCCAGACCGTCATCCCAGGTGTGCCAGGCATCGCCGCCATGCGCATCCTTAATGGCCCGGAACAGGGCGTAGTCGTCAAGCCACGTGGCGTTTTCTACACAGAAACGGTCATATTCCTCCTGCAGGTGCGGTGCGGCGCCATGGTGGAAACGGTGGCTGGCACGGCGCATCGCCTCTTCTTTAAATGCCGCTGCCGCGTCGTAGTCGACGGAGGCTTCACTGAAAACGCCGGCGGATTCCAGCTCGCGGCCGTCAAGAAGGTTGTCCGGCACAAGCGAGGAAAGATCGACCAGCAACGGGTTGCCGGCAAAGGCCGAGTAGGATTGGTATGGCGAATGGGTGTGGCCGGTCGGGCCCAGAGGCAATACTTGCCAGATGCGTTGCCCGGCCGCGTGCAGAAAATCAGCAAAGCGGCGCGCTTTCGGGCCCAGGTCGCCGATCCCATGCGGGGACGGCAGTGACGTTGGATGCAGCAACACTCCGCTTGAACGTGGTAGGCGCACGGCAATTCCTTTGCTCTAGTTCTGCAACAGGGCCTGTATCGTGATCTGCGTTTTCTGGAATGCCTTCATATAGGGCCCCGGTTTACCCCGGACGGCGACCACATCCACCCGTATGGTCTTCCGGCCGGGAGGTTTCCAGGTCTCCGCATCCAGAAACGCAAGCGGGTGCAACCCTGCGTCCGTCAGGGCCGACGTGATGGCTGCCTGCGAGTGTATCCGCTCGAGGATGCTGTTTACCACTCCGCCGTTGACTTGAATGGTGGTCTCGGTAATCCGCGAGGACCGATCATAGGTATTTTCCCATCGCGTACGGAAGGTCCCGTTGTCCTCCGTCCAGCCCTGATCCGCAAAATGGCGCAAAACCATCTCCTCGGTCACAAAATCGAAATAAAACAGGCCGCCGGGCTTCAGGGCGTTGCCGCATTGCTGGATGGCCGCTGCCATTTCGGACTCGCAGAGCAGAAAGTTGATGCTGTCAAAAAGGCAGGTGATCAAGCCGAAGGTCTCGCGAAACGGCAGCGCCCGCAGATCACCGAGGATACTGCGCCAGGGACGTTTGTCCTTTCGACCCATGCGGATCATGGCGGGAGAGAGATCAAGCCCGAGGGTGTCCCATTGGGCCCGATGAAGGCGCTTCACCAAGGTGCCGGTGCCGCAGCCCAGGTCGGCATGCCGGAAGGGCGCAGGCAGCATCTCTCCCAGCGCGAGGGACGCCATATACCAGCGGTCATAGTCGACATGGGCCATGATGCGGTCGTAGTAGCGCGCCAGCGTCGCGAACGAATCCTCCCTCATGGCGAAAGCCCCACGGCGCATTCATGCTCCGAGAGATGGCCCTGGCGCAGCAGCTCCTGGCCGAGCCACGAAAGAAACTCTTCCGAAATGGGGTCCACGGAGCCTTCGGTCCGGATGTACTGCACTTTCTGGCAGGCCACGAAATACAGCGCCCGGAAAAACCCTTCCGCCCGGCAGAACTCGCGGGCATGAGCGGCCTCCGGCCGGTCGCGAAGCGGCTCGGCATAGTCCGCGAAGTACAGCAAGAGGCCGGTGCGCCCCAATTCCGGCCGCCCGGTCGTATGCCAATAGATGGCGTGATAGACCGCGTCGTCGGTCACGCCCAATTCGCGCCGACACGCCTCGGCAGCGACAGGGCCGTGCAATAATTTGGGGTTTTCACGCTGAAGGGGGGAGATGTCCAATCCATAGGCCTGAGCTTCACGAAGCAGGGCCTCTTTGCCGGTGTCCTTTTTGAGATCGTGGAGCAATCCCGCGGTGATCGCGCTTTCACGGGGAACGCCGGCCAGGCTCGACAGCGACGCCATGTAGTTGGCCACGGAGAGCGCGTGCCTCATCGTTCGCCGCGATAACCGCTGTTCGAGGAGGCTGATATACTCCGCGGCGCGCGGGATGGCGAAGTTATGATTCGTAGGTTCCATGCTTTTTGACATACCGGCGCACCGGCGGCGGCAGCAATTCTTCGTACGGCTCCCGGTTTGCCGCACGATTGCGTACTTCCGTTGAGGAAACCTCGACCGGTTCGAGCTCCAGCAAGGTATAGCGGCCGTTCAGGCTTTCGGGGACCGGACAGGTACCCGGCCTGGGGGCGGCCAGCACGTGAGCCGCGGCCAGGATGCGCTCGGGGTGGCGCCAATTCGGCAGCTCTACCAGCGAATCCAAGCCGAGAATCAGGAACAGCTGCGCGCCGGGGTTCTGCTCTTGCAGGCCTTCGAGAGTCTCCGCCGTGTACGACGGGCCCTCGCGGTCCAGCTCGACGCGGCTCGCCTCCATCTGCGGCTCGTCTGCCAGTGCGGCCTCGACCATCGACAGGCGCTCCTCTGCCGAGGCATGCAGTCTGCGGCGGGATTTGTGGGGAGGGTGCGCCGCCACAACAAACAGGACTCGATCCAGGCGCGCCTGCTGCAACGCGGCCTTCGCAATGCGGACATGCGCTTCGTGGATCGGGTCGAAGGTGCCTCCGAAGACGCCGATACGTTGCTCTTTACTCACGAATCTGGCCCGCTCCCCGGATGATGTACTTCAAACACGTCAGCTCTTGCAAAGCCATGGGGCCCCGGCAATGCAGCTTGTTGGTGCTGATCCCAATCTCCGCCCCCAGTCCAAATTCGAATCCATCCGTGAACCGCGTGGACACATTCACATACACGGCCGCGCTGTCCACCTCATCCAGGAAACGCTCTGCAGCTTCGTAGCGTTCCGTCACGATGCTGTCGGAATGATGCGAGCCATACCGGTTGATGTGGTCTATGGCGGCATCCAGCGAGTCCACCACTTTGATGGAGAGCGTCTTGTCGAGGTACTCCGTGGTCCAGTCCTCTTCCGTGGCCTCTTTGCACTCAATGATCTGGCGTGTCCGCGCACAGCCGCGAAGTTCGCATCCGCCGGTTTCGAGTCCCTGGGCCGCGTCCGGCAGGAATTCCCGGGCAATGCTCTCGTGTACCAAGAGGGTTTCCATGGCGTTGCACACGCCGGGGCGCTGCAGTTTGGCGTTCAGGACGACCGACTTGGCCATCGCCGGGTCGGCGCCCGCATCGACGTACACGTGGCATACGCCATCCAAATGGGCTACCACGGGGATACGGGATTCTTCCAGGATGCGCGCAATCAGCCCTTTGCCGCCCCGGGGCACCACGACATCGATGTACTCGTCCATCTGGAGCAGGGCGCCCACGGCCGCGCGGTCGGTGGTCGTAATGATCTGCACCGCGTGCTCCGGCACACCCGCCGCAACCGCCCCGTCCATAAACACCCGTGCAATGGCCATGTTGGAGTGTATGGCCTCGGAGCCACCGCGGAGAATGGTGGCGTTGCCCGATTTCAGGCACAGCGCGGCCGCGTCGGCGGTCACGTTCGGACGGCTCTCGTAAATGATCGCGACGACGCCGAGCGGCTGCCGAATCTGTGCGATGCGCATGCCGTTGGGATGCACTGTCTGGCGCACAATATCTCCCACGGGGTCAGGCAGTGCGGCCACCGCTTCCAGACCCGCCGCCATCGCTTCAATACGCGGACCGGTCAGTTCCAGACGGTCAAGCATCGCGGACGACAGACCCTTGGCGCGCCCGGCTTCCAGGTCGCGCGCATTGGCGGCCTTCAGCTCTTCTTCGGCCGCGCGAAGCCCCTGTGCCGCGTTGAACAGCGCCGCATTTTTTACTGCCGGCGACAACGAACGCATTTTCTGCGCAGCGTCGCGGGCGTTAACGCCAATGCGGGTTATTTCTTCGTGCAGGGTCATGATCTTCAATCTCCTTTAGAATCTGCCGCTTTGTGACACGCCGGCCGGTGGCGCCGGTGAATGAACCCATCGGGTCTAAAGCACCACCATGTTGTCGCGGTGGATGACTTCGTCGAAGTGTTTTTGCCCTAGAATCGCGTCGATTTGCGCACTCTTGCAGCCTTGAATCCGCGCGATGTCCTCGCTGGAGTAATTGACGAGACCTCGTGCGATATCATGGTTTTCGGCGTCTGTAACACGCACGGCGTCGCCCATGCGGAACCGGCCTTCCACACTGGTAATGCCGGCGGCCAGGAGGCTCTTACCCTCTTTGATCAGGGCGTTTCGTGCGCCGTCATCGACGCGGATGAGCCCGCGCGCCGAGCGCCCAAAGGCGATCCAGCGTTTACGTTGCGACAGGGTATCGCCCGAGGAATAAAAGGTTGTGCCCACGCCGTGGCCGGCCAGGGTGTCGTGAAGAATGTTCGGGCGCCGGCCGTTGGCGATCACCGTGCGCACTTGGGCCGCGCTGGCAATGCGCGCCGCCACCAGTTTCGTCACCATTCCGCCGACGGAGATCTGTTCCTCGGTGTCCCCCGCCGACGCCTCGAGCTCGGGCGTGATCGCGTCGACTTCGGTGATCAGGCGCGCCTTGCTGTTGCGATTGGGGTCGCTATCATACAACCCATCCACATTGCTCAGAATGATGAGTAGATCAGCTCCGATTTTGGCCGCCACACGGGCCGCCAGCGTATCGTTATCGCCAAATTTGAGTTCCTCGATGGATACGGAATCATTTTCATTGATGATCGGGATGATGCTCTTGAGCGCGAACAAGGTATGGAGCGTGTTGCGGATATTGAGATAGGAGCCTCGGTTGTCGAGGTCCGATGCCGAAAGCAACACTTGAGCAGAACGCAAGCCTTCGCCGTAGGTGCGGAACAGCGTCTCGTAATAGTGCATCAGATTCGCTTGCCCGACAGCCGCGGTCGCCTGTTTGAGCGGCAGCCGTTTCGGCCGTTCTTTCATTCCCAGCGCCGCCATTCCGCAGCCAACGGCCCCGGACGAAACCACCAGGAGATTCAAACTCCGCTCGCGTTTGAGCCGGCACAGCTCCTTTACGATCTCTTCCAGGACGCGCCCGTCGAACCCTGTGGAGCCCGTCACTAGCGACGTCCCGATCTTGACGACAATCGTCTTCGCTCTACTCAGGTCGATATTCAAGTTCTGTATCTCCGATATAGATCGATTCGCCCGGCCGCGCGCCAAGCCGTTTCAACGCTTTGAACAGCCCCATCCGCTGCAGCTTGTACTGGAGATGGGCTACGGCTTCGCTGTTTTCAAAGTTAGTCATCGCCACGGCGCGAAGCACGGGCCTTCCATCAACACGGAATCCGCCGCCCTCGCGCGTGGCGGTGAATGGCGATTCATAAGTATACTCCGCAACTTCGTCCTTTTCCGAGGCGCTCTCTTCTTCCCGGCGCAAACGGTCCACGACCGACCACGCACGCTCCAGAACGGCGGCCACTCCTTCGCCGGTCGCCGCGGACACGGGATGCGCGCCACCGTGCGCCTCTGCGAATTCCAGCGCGCGGGCGCGGTTTTCGGGGAGGTCGATTTTATTGACGGCCACAAGCCGGGGACGGCCGGCAAAGGCCGGGCTGTATTGTTCCAGCTCGGCCTCCAGCATGCGCAGCGTCGATTCGGGGTCTTCATCGCCTGCGTCGATGATGAACAGCAGCAGACGCGTGCGCTCGATATGCCGCAAAAAATCGTGGCCCAGCCCTTTTCCTTCGGCCGCGCCTTCAATAATCCCGGGGATGTCGGCCATGGTCATCGTACGGAACCCATCGAGCTGGACTACGCCCAGATTGGGGGTGACGGTCGTGAATGGATAGGCGGCAATTTTGGGAAGGGCCGCAGTGGCGCGCGCGAGAAAGGTCGATTTGCCCGCGTTGGGCTGGCCGACCAGCCCAACTTCAGCGAGCAGCTTGAGTTCCAGAAGGAATTCCGCCTCTTCGCCCGGTTCGCCTCGTTCGGCGAAACGCGGAACCCGCCGCGTCGAGGTGGCAAACCGGGCGTTGCCTTTGCCGCCGCGCCCGCCGCGCGCCGCACAAAAACGGCGACCCGGCTCGGCCAGGTCACTGGAGACCTCATCGTCGCCAAGGGTCCGCACCAGCGTGCCTACCGGCACAGGAATTGCCGTCTCGGCGCCCGTCTTGCCGTGCCGGTTGGAGCCCTGGCCGTGGTTGCCCGATTCACCTTTCCAATGCGCGCGATAACGCAAGTTGATCAGGGAGGTGACTTCCGGCGTTGCGACAAAATACACGTCGCCCCCGTGGCCGCCATCGCCTCCATCCGGGCCGCCGCGGGGGACGAATTTTTCGCGCCTGAAGCTACAGCACCCGTGGCCGCCCGCGCCTCCGGTCACTCGTATCCGTACGCGATCGACAAACATGGTGCATCGCCTGGATTCTCCGAGCTACTTCGACTCGGAGGGGACGACGTCGACGCGCTTCCGATGCTTCGTGACGTGCCGGAACTGAACTACACCTTCCGCAAGCGCAAACAGCGTGTCGTCTCTGCCGATGCCCACGTTGTCACCGGGGCGGAATTGGGTGCCGCGCTGACGGACCAGGATATTGCCCGCGCGCACGACTTCGCCGCCAAATTTCTTCACGCCAAGGCGCTGCGAATTGCTGTCGCGACCATTGCGCGAGCTGCCGCCTGCTTTTTTGTGTGCCATGTCTGCTGTCTCCTCTATGCCTGAATGTCCCGAACCCGGAGTTCGGTGAAGCACTGCCGGTGCCCGTAGGTGCGCGTATAGTCTTTCTTCCGCTTCTTCTTGAAGACGCGGATCTTTTTCGCGCGGCCCTGGCGAAGCACCTCGCAGACCACCTTGGCCGATTTCAGCGCGTCCGGCTCAACCACCAGGCCGTCGTCTTTGCTCAGCAACGCGACTTCGGTCAATTCCACCGTGTCGCCCACGGGCGCATCGAGCTTTTCCACGCGCAACACATCGCCTTGGGACACCTTGTGCTGCTTGCCGCCTGTCCTTACCACTGCATACATGATACTCACTCTCCAAGACCGCCATGCGTATTCCCAAAACCGGGAATTCCGCGCCAGGGACGCCGTCCGCGCGCCCGCCGCCAGTTCGTTACAACCCTAATCTGCCCGCGCCTTCACTGCGACGCATCACAAAAGCCTCTGCCGCGGCGCGCAACTCCGCGCAGCCCGACAACGAGGCCAGGTAACTCGACTTCGCATTGCGCGGCGATGGCTGATTTTCAGTCGTCGCCACCAGGCGCCCAAACGCGCCTTCCGCCACGATCTCATGCGAGTTCACGCTGGTCTGGGGATCGGCGATCACCCGGACCCGCGTGCGTTCTGGGCCAATGCCCGCAAAACTCAAGTTCGCAGCCACGTTCACGTTCTTCGGAAAGGCTTTCACCGCCTCACGCGCCGTTCCGTCAAAGACTACCTTCGGCTCGTCCAGCCCGTCAAGGCTTATCCCGCGCTCCACAAGGTAGGGCGCTCCTGCCAAGCCTTTTGGAGGCTTTCGCGTGGTCAGGGTGACGCGCTCCAAGCCGCCTTCGCGACCGGCTCGGACGCCATCCAAACCTGCCAGTGCACCCGACGGCAGCCAAATCTTAACGCCGTGCTGCCGGGCGGCATCGAAGAGTTCCGGCGCTGCCACCAGTCCGCCGAGACTGAGAATCAGGCAATCCCGCCCGTGCCGGATGGCTGCCTCAACCACTTCCGCGACTGCGGAGACGTCCGCGCATTCAACTAGAAAATCCACCGACGCGGCATTTTCTTCCACATCGCATATTCGTGCCGAAAGCTCAACGCTTTGGGCGCAGCGCTCTGCCCGCGACCGATCGATATCGGTCAGCGCCGCAATCTTGGCCGGTATATCGCCCTTCTGCAGGGCAAGGCATACATCCGTCCCGATGTTGCCGCAACCGACCAGTCCAACTCTCATTTTATGCATTTCTCGACTGCAATCTATCGCGGGCGAAGTATCGCTTTCCGTGTTGCCATCGGTTGCGTGGCAATGACTTAGGATAAATGCGACGGCGCTGCTGCTTTCAGACGATCAGACTCGTTGCGCGTGGTAGCCCGTTCTTTAGAGTCAAAGAAGCATAGCATACCGGGAAAAGCGTAAGCAAACAACAATTTACGCCGGATCGGTACGCCGGATCGAGCCCGGAAAAGCCCCCGGCGGAACGGGCCAGCACCCGTCTGGGGTCCGGGTGGTGACAACGAAAGCTATATCTCCAGGATCTCCGCTTTTTCGCGAAGACGGGCCGTATACGCATCAATGGCCGCATTTTCCCGGGCATCGAACAGCGCCACTTTAACCTGCTCAATAACCGCTTCGAATGGGCGCTCCTCTGACGCGACTCTGTCGTACACTTTTGCGATATGGTAGCCGAACGGACTCTGAAATACCTCGCTGATTTGCCCCACCTCGAGGCCGAACACCACTGTTTCAAACTCCGGCACCATGGCGCCCCGGGCAAAATACCCCAAATCGCCGTCGTTTTCCGGACAGTCCGAAAAGCGCCGCACGGCGGATTCGAAGCTCAGGCCGGCCATCAATCCCGCGTGGATCTCCTTCATCTCAGTATAGGTCGCCTGCACATCCAATATGGTGCCGCGTGGGATGCTTTTCACAATGTGAGCCGCGCGCACGCGTTCCGGCTCGCGAAACGAGTCCGGGTTCGCCTCAAAATGCGCGCGCGCTTCCGCGTCCGTGGGAAACGTCACGTCATTGCACACGGTGTCCAACAAGCGATCGACGCGCATCCGCCGCTCCACATCCTCCCGAACCTCTTTTTCGGTGATGCCGGACTCGCGCAGGCGCGCCTGATACGCCTCTCGTGACTCGTGCTCCGCGCGGATACGTTTCATCTCCTGATCAACCGCCTTCTGTGGCACGGGAGGGCCATGGAGAGCCGCTTCCTGCCCGATCAGTACCTGGGCGATCACCATGTCCTTCGTAAAGGTGTCCAGGTCTTTGCCCAGCGCCTCCCATTCGGGAATGCGGTCGCCTGAACCGTACTGATTAATCAATTCGCGGCGCACCTGTTCGATGAAATCATCCTCAACCCGATCACCATTGATGACTAATGCCATGTACCACCGATCTTTCTCAACTCTGTTGACCTCAGGACATGCACGGCCTCTTCAAACCCGATATATTCCACGAAACCGGCGCCGACTTCAACTACCGGGCCCGGGTTCGCCCGGCTACGTTTGCATTTCCCTCCTTGAATGGTCATCCTGATATTCTTGAAATATCGAGCTGACGGCCCGGAAAGCCGCGCAACGAAAACAGTAATATCAAATGAAGAAAGGAACGCCCCGCATCATGCACCCGCATTGGCAAAAAATCCCGGAAAACGAACCGGACTGGTTCGAAGCATTGGCGAGCCTCACCCGGTATTTGCGCGGACCCGACGGATGCCCCTGGGATCGCGGCCACTCGGCCGTCGAGTTTGCCGAGGATGCCGTGGAAGAGGGAAGGGAGCTGCTCGCTGCCTTTGCCAGCGGCGTCAATGCCGACATCGAGGAGGAATGGGGAGATGTCTTCTTCGTGTTGCTGGCATCGGCGGTTGCCGCCGAGGCCGAGGGGCGATTCACCCTGCGGGGCGCCCTTGAAAAGGCGCACAACAAGATGGTGCGGCGCCATGAGCATGTATTCGGCGACGTCAAAGCCGCGAACCCGGAAGAAGCCGCCGAACGCTGGAATCAACTGAAAGCGCGGGAGCGCAACGGCGGGCAGGCGCCGTGATACGGTCGCGGCCTGCCTGAGCCTGTCCGGTTCGAGAACGACGGACACAGCGCCGCGCGGCTCCAGGCTTCTACCAGTGAGGAGAACTCCATGCGGTCTCAGAGTACGGTTTTCGGACGAAATTCGGCTGCAGCCGGCCGGCAGCTCTTGCGTTGCCTCGCGAGTGCGCTGCTTGTTATCTGCGTCGGCCACAGTGGGGCAGCCGGGGAGAATTCGCACGCATCTGACATGAATCCCGCCGTGATCGCACCGGATTTACCCCGAGGTGAACCGCTCCGCAGCGATCTGGACTCTTATGGCGGCTGGACTGGCTTGCAGGGAGAGCGAACCGGATTTTTTCATGTGGAGAAGCTGGGCAACCGCTGGTGGTTTGTCACGCCCGAGGGCAATGCGTATTTCATGTTGCAGATGGGCTGGGCAAACGAGGAAGCGACCCCACGTCTTCAGTCGTGGGGCTTCAATGCCGCCGAGAGCGGCACGGGTATGCCCTACGCCCGTAACGTCAATTTTTTCCGCCTGGATACCCCGGCGTATCCGGTCACAAAATTGCCGGGCTTCCCGCCCTGGCTGACCTTTCCGGACGTGTTTCATCCGGATTGGCCGGCACAGTGCGCCAAACGGGCCGAGGAAGTGCTCGGACCCATCAAAGACGACCCGCTGCTGCTCGGATACTACATGGTCAACGAGATGTGCCTCGACGGATGGTACGAGGTCGTTACGCACACGGAACTCGATGCGCCCTCACGAGCGGCCTTTGTCGAGGTCGCGCGCGCGTATTATGCGGACCGGCCGGAGGCCCTGGCAGTGGACTGGCGGGTCTATGGCGTGACGGCCGTAGACGACCTGGCTCTGGTGTTGGGTGATCCGCCCGCGGTGCCCGGCTTGAAAGACGCCTGGGTGCGCGCCCTGGCAGACCGCGCCTTCGCGGTGGCAGCGAATGCCGCCCGCGCCGTCGCTCCAAAGCACTTGAATCTGGGCATCCGCATGATCAACGCGCCGCTTCCTGAACCGGGCATCCTCGCCGCCATGGGTAAATACTGCGACGTAATCAGCATGAACCTCTACAGCATGTATTCGGACCGCCTGCCGGTCCAGATGTTCACGATGGTGCCTGCCGTCCATGCCTTCACGGGCCGGCCCACCATGACCACCGAATTCTCGTTCCGCGGCGCCGATACCCGCCATCCGAACACCATGGGGGCTCTGCCGACGGTCAAGTCGCAGGCCGAGCGCGCCGTCGGATACCTGTCGTATGTCGCCGCCGCTGCATCCATCCCGAGTCATATCGGCGTTTCGTGGTACAAATATCCCGACGACGACTTGGAAAAACCCTGGGACAGGTATGCCGAAGACTGCAATTTCGGCGTGATCGACTCCGCACAGCGGCCCTATGCGGTGCTCACGGAGGCCATGCGCGCCGTGAATGCGGTGATCTACGATTTGGCGGCAGAGCCCGAGCGCAATGAACACAACCCCTTGTTCTGGCGAACGGAGCTGACCCGATGGGATCTCAGTCAGGACGAAGTGCTGCTCGGGCGCCTCGCGCGAACGAACCTCCCTTTCAAAGACCCGCTCGCGCTGCAATTGCCCGAACCCCGGCGCTACCACCAAGAGTACTGGGTTCACCACAAGGGCCCTCGTCTGACCATCAACGACAGCCGCTTTGCCGGCTGGTGCCAGGCGAACATGATTGAACAGTGCGACGATGCGACCGTCCTGACCCTGCTCAATGTGCTCGCTTACACCTCGTTTCCGCGGGAATTGTGGCTGGGCAGGCAATGTGCGCAACCCGAGGACCCGATTGTCCTGGAGACCAACGTGCAGTTTCTTTCCAGGCGCGTGACGCCCGGGGGAGGCGTGCTGCGCCTTACCCTGGCCGACGGCAGCTTTATCCGGACCGATTACGACCAGCCGGAACTGCGCCTGGACCGCCGCGTGCCCTATCTCGATCTCCGGTACGATCATGCGGCCCGCGAGCTGTCCGTCACCCTGCGCGGCAGCGCCACCCGGCTCGGCGTGGCCGGCGTGGATGGCTGGAAAGTCTTTTACAACGAAAAGCCCCTCGCACCGGAAAAAATCTCCGTGGAGGGGCCGCTGAGCGTGTTTGCGTTAGATTAGACGATGGGCGCTACGCCAGAAAACAGGGGACAGGCCGCCGTCCTGAATCCGGCGCCCGGCCTGTCCCCAATCTTGATCTGTTCGGATGCGGTCGGCCGTGAGCTTGCTTAAATGAGCTCGGCGGCTTCCATCGCCTTGGCGAATTCGGTCTTCTCTTGCGCTGTCAGCTCCCGCTGCGGCAGGCGCACGTAGCCCGCGTCGAACCCGCGCAGCCGGACGGCCTCCTTGTAAAGCGCCAGCATGGCTCCGTAACGCAGGAGTTTAGCGGTGGCACTCAGTTTTTTCTGGTATTTCCAGGCGGCAGCCAAATCGTTCTTCCGAACGTTCTCGATAATCGCAAGGAAAAGCTCAGGCACTACGTTGGCGGCACTGGCGACGCTGCCGTTGGCGCCCGTCACCATGGCCTGGAAACAGAAGTTGTCGACACCGTTGATGACCATGAAACCTTCCGGAGCATGGGCCAGGACCTCGCCAAGGTGCTGGAAATCGCCGCTGCTGTCTTTCAGGCCCCGGATGTTCTCGACCTTCCCGGCGAGGTCAACGATGAATGGCGCGGTCAGGACATTGCGCGCGCACGCCGGCAGGTTGTAGAACATGATCGGGAATCCTTGGGCGGCGTCCGCTACGGCCCGGTAATGCGCTTCGAGCGCCTGGTTGTCGTAGCCGAAAAACCACGGCGCCACCACGCCGGCGGCTTTGGCGCCGGCCTGCGCCGCATGGCAGGTCAAGTCGATCGTGCTGGCCGTGTCCATGCAGCCCGTGTGCGCGATTACGTCCACCCGCGTGCCGACGGCCTTCACTACGGTCTCCAGCAGCTGTTTGCGTTCGTCGAGGGACATCAACATGCCTTCGCCCGTGGTTCCCGCGACAAAGAGGCCGTTTACCTCCCTTGTCGGCGAGGAACTCCGCGAGGCCTGCGGCTCTTTCAAAATCAACCTCTTTCCCGCCTTCGGTGAACGGGGTTAATAGGGCTGGAATTACACCGCCTTGAATGAACGACATGTCCGTCTTCTCCTTCCCGACTGGATTTAGTCTACCAGCCGTAACGTTCGGGTCCCCAGGGTTTCAAAATATGCTCCTGTTTCGGTAGCAGCAATGTTCGTTCGGGTACGTCTTCGTACACGATGGCGCCCGCGCCTACGCAGGAGTAATAGCCTACCTTCACGCCGGGCATGAACATCACGTTCACCCCTGTGCGCGAATAATCGCCTATGATCGTCAGATCGCCATACCGTGCATCGGGCACTTCCTTGTGGCCCTTGTTGATCTGCGTTTTGATGCCGTTGTCAAATCGAAGCGTGCCGCAGACCGTTGCGGCGCCGATATCCACGTTGTTGCCCAGCAGTGCGGTGATGCAGCAGTAATGATACAAATACACCACATCAAACATGACCCCGCCGAACTCTGCGTCATGTTTCACGAGGGATTTCGAACCGATCACCGCGTAGTCGTTTACGGAACAGTAATCGCGAATCTGGGTGTCATTGCCCACGCATACGCCTGCACCCACGAGGGCGCCGTTTAGGACTTGCGTGTTTTTCCCCAGGATCATCGAACCGCCGATATGGCAACCCTTACCGATACGCGCGCCCGGCCCCAGAATCAGGCGGGCGCCCTCGGCAATCTCCGCGCCATCGTCAATGCGGGCGCCTTCGCCCAGCACCGTGCTCTGGATCGCCTCGGTGGCATGCCGGGCCGCTTCCATATTCGCCTGTGCAATCTGCCAGGCGCGATCGACATCGACCACAAAATCCGGCGCGGCATAGGCGTGCACCTCGATGCCGTCTTGCGTCATCAAACCGAAACTGTGGGCCACGTCGCCTTCAGGCGGCGGCATGGCGCCAATCTCAACGTCGGTGAAGAGCCCGGGATTACGCAAGAGATAGGTCTTGAGCGTCTCCGTGCGGGCCGCTGCGATCCCGGCGAAGCGGGGCTGTGCACGATCACCGTGACCGATCACATCCTGAACCAGACCGTCTTCTGCGGCGTGCACCGTGATCCAGTGCGGCACCTCCACCGGGCACGCTGTGGTCAGGAGCATCGCGTGGGCTTTCCGCGTACGGTAGGCATCCAGAAATCCCCGAAGGGTATCCCTCGTGGTCACAATGTCGCCGTAACAGACGAGCGTGTCCGGGCCGGTCACGGCATCGATCCCGCAGAGGGCCGCGTCTGCCGGACCCTTGAGCGTGCGCTGTTCCACAAACCGGACCCCGGCCAGATCGGCCAGACAGCTCCGGACCGCTTCGCCGCGGCTACCAAGCACGACCACGATTTCTGTCACGTCGAGGGCGAGCAGATCCAGCACCATACGCCGCACCATCGGAACATTCACAATCGGCACGGTGCACTTCTGACGGATTCCACAGAAGGGCCAGGCGCCCTTACCTTCGCCGGCGGCCAATAGCAATGCGGATTTCATGGTTGGTTTTTCCTTCCTGGAAGGCGTGCTCCCCCGACAGTATACTTATTGATATGCGGACTGGCAACGCACACACCGGAAGGAAGATGTCATGAAATCCCAAAAAACCACATTTGCGCTTTTTTTCGGCAATCGGGGCTTTTTCCCGTCGAAATTGATGAAGGAAGCCCGTGCAGAATTTCCGCGGATCCTCGAACAGCAGGGCTATGGCTGCCTGATGATGGACGAGAGCGCCACGCGCCATGGCGCCGTCTCAACCGCCGAGGAAGGCCAGATCTACGCCAATTTCCTCCGCCAGAACCGCGGCAAATACCACGGAGTCATCCTGTCTCTACCCAACTTTGGCGACGAAACCGCTGCCGTGACCGCGCTCAGCGAGGCGGATGCCCCCATCCTTATACAGGCCTATCCGGACGAACTCGACAAAATGGCCCCGGCCGTACGGCGGGACTCGTTTTGCGGAAAATTCTCGATCATGGACCTGTTTTTTCAGTATGGACTGAAATTTACGGCGTTAAAACCTCATACCGTGCATCCGGCCAGCGACCGCTTCAAAGAGAATCTCGACCACTTCGCTGCCCTGTGCCGGGTGGTTGACGGCATTCGCGGGATGACCGTCGGCGCGATCGGCGCGCGAACCACAGCGTTCAAAACCGTTCGCATCGACGAAGTGGCCCTGCAACGCTACGGCATCACCATGGAAACCATCGATCTCAGCCACGTGTTCCACCGGATGAAGGACATTACGCCGAACGCGGCCTACAAAGACACCCAGCAGCGGCTCGAAGAGGCCGGATCCTGGGACGGCGTGCCCGAAGGCGTGCTCGACACCGTCATCCGGCTGGGCCTGGTCATTGAATCGTTGATCGAAGAGTACCGGCTGGATGCGTTTGCGCTGCGCTGCTGGCTCGAGCTGCAGGAGCAGCACGGCATCTCGCCGTGTGTGCTGCTGGGCGATTTCAACCAGCGGGGCATCCCCGCTTCGTGCGAAGTTGATGTGGGCAACGCCGTGGCCATGTACGCCCTCCAGCTGGCCTCCCAGTCACCCGCCATGTGCCTGGATTGGAACAACAACTACGCCGACGACGAGGACAAGTGCATCCTCTTCCACTGCGGACCGATCCCGCCCTCGCTGATGACCGGCAAGGGCCAGATCAGCGACCACGCCATTCTCGCCAATTCGGTGGGCAAAGGGCGCGGTTTCGGCTGCAACACCGGACTGATCCGCCCCGGTGAGTTCACCTTCGCAAGCATGATGACCCACGAAGGCAAACCGCGGTTCTACCTCGGGCAGGGCGAATTTACCCGCGATCCCATACCGGAAGACTTCTTCGGGTGCGCGGGCGTCGCGCAGATTGACCGGCTGCAGGATCTGCTGCTGTATGTGGGCAGAAACGGCTACCGCCATCACGTCAGCGCCACGCCCGGCCGCTATGCGGCCCCGGTGACCGAGGCCCTCGAGTATTATCTGAACATGGATGCAACCCGGCCGCAGGAGGGGCGCGAATGAACGCTACCGCGGCCATGGTCCGGCGGGCCTTCGAGCAGGGCCTGGTGCTTCCCGCGTTCAACGTGCCCTACCTCCCGATGGTCGAGCCGGTGGCGCGGGCGATTGCCGATTGCGAGAGCGTGGGCCTGATCGAAACGGCCCGCCTGGAATGGTACAAATTCGAAGGCCAGGGGCTGGGACCGGTCAAAGCGGAATTCGACAAATGGGCCCGGCCTGAAGTGGGCCTCCATCTGGATCATGTCCCCGTGATCGACGAAGACGACCAGCGCGTTGACTACCGGGCCATCATCGAGGAAGCCCTGGTGCTGGGTTACGGCTCAGTCATGGTCGACGGTTCCCGCCTTGCTCTCGAAGAGAACATTCAGGCAACCCGCGAGGTCGCAGAACTGGCGCACGCCGCCGGGGTCCCTTGCGAAGCGGAACTCGGCGCTATCCTCGGACACGAGACCGGCCCGCTTCCACCCTATGAGGAGATGTTCGCGTCCGGCCGTGGATTTACCCAGGTGGACGACGCGCGCCGTTTTGTCGCCGAATCCGGCTGCGACTGGCTTTCGGTCGCGATCGGCACCATTCACGGCGCGATTTCCGGCGCATTACGCGATCAGAAAAAGGTGGAAGCCCGCCTCGATCTGGACCACCTCGACGCGCTTCGCGAAGCCACGGGAGTGCCGCTGGTGTTGCACGGCGGCTCCGGGGTAAAACGCGAATATATCCTCGAAGGGGTCAAGCGGGGTATTGCCAAAGTGAACATCGCCACCGAGATCCGCCAGCCCTATGAGCAGGCGTGGCGCGCTCACGGCAGCATCGAGGCGGCCCAGGAAGCGGTTCATGCGCGCACGTGTTGGGTCATTCGCGAATATTTCGGCATGGAAGGGACGCGCCATAGGCTTCTCTGAGCGTGCCGCGGCGATGGGCCGGGACAAGCAGGGGGTTCGATGAGCTTTCTTGGAATCGATGTCGGCACGACGGGTTGCAAGACCTGCGTCTTCCGTGACGATGGCGCGCTTATCGCCTCCGCCTACCGCGAGTACGATATCCACACCCCCCGGCCCGGATACGCGGAACTGGATGCGCGGGCCGTCTGGCGCGAGCTCAAAGACTGCATCGCGCAGGTGAGCGCCGCATCCGCCCGTGAACCAATCGCCGCGCTGGGCGTCTCTTCTCTGGGGGAGGCGACGGTGCCCGTATCGCGTGGCCGGGATATCCTGGGGCCGTCGCTCCTGAATTTCGACGAGCGCGGCGCCGAGTTTCTCGAAGACCTCGGCCGGCGCCTTGATGATGAACCGCTCTACCGCATCAACGGCAACCCTCTCGGCAATCACTACGGCCTGACCAAATTGCTGTGGATGAAGCGGCATTGCCCCGATATCTGGGAAAAGGCCCATAAATTTCTCCTCTGGGGGAGTTTCGTTTCCTACCTGCTCGGGGCGGAGCCCGTGGTGGACTACTCGCTCGCCAACCGAACCCTCCTCTTTGATGTCGAGGCCCGGGACTGGTCCGGCGAACTCCTCGCCTGGAGTGGCATTGACCCCGAAAAACTCCTTGGTATCGCCCCGTCAGGCACTGTGATCGGGCGCGTATCGCGGCGCCTCGCCGAGGAGCTGGGATTACCTTCAAACACGGCCATCGTCACGGGAGGACACGACCAGTGCTGCAACGCAGCCGGCGCGGGTGTTGTGAGGCGCGGAGACGCCCTGCTCGGCATGGGCACGTTCCTCTGTGCGGCTCCGGTCTTCGAATCCCGGCGCGACCCCGAAATCATGCTCCCGCACGGACTCAATACCGAGCACCACGTCGTGCCGGACCGATTTCTCACCTTTTTGTACAATCAGGCCGGCTGCCTTCTGAAATGGTTCCGCGATACCTTCGCCGCGGCTGAACATCGGGCGGCTCTGGCAGCAGGAGAGGATATCTATCCCCAGTTGCTTGCCGAAATGCCGGATGCGCCCGCACAGGTCACCGTCCTGCCGCATTTCACGACCACCGGGCCCCCGGAGTTTGTCGCCGATTCAAGCGGCGTGATGACCGGTCTGCGGCTTGAAACCCGGCGCGGCGAGATCCTGCGGGGCATCCTTGAAGGAAGCGTCTTCTATCTGCGCGACTGCCTCGAACGCGCCGAGACCGCCGGCATCGAGGTAAGGCGGATGTGCGCGGTCGGCGGCGGCAGTAAATCCGACGCCTGGCTGCAACTGACGGCCGATATCCTGAAGACGCCCCTCGTCCGGCCAAAACAAACCGAAGCGGGCGCCCTTGGCGCAGCCATGCTTGCCGCTGCAGGAACGCAGGCCTTTGCCTCGCTGGATGAGGCCGTCGCGGCCATGTCCGCTCCCGAGCGCGATTTTGAGCCTCGCGCGGCGATGTCCAGCCACTACGACAGCCATTACGTACGCTACAGGCAACTCTGGCCCCTGATGAAAGGCTATCTCCGAAAAGGCCCGTAAACCCCGCCCAAGCGCCGCGCGGATGGGGTCCATCGCGCGCGCCCCACAAACCCCGCATGCCGATAGCCCGCGTTGACGCGTCCCCGGGAGTGGACGCCGTGGACCCTGTGGACCGCGTGGCCCGCGTGGACAGGGTGGACAAGATGGACAAGATGGGCAAGATGGACTCCTACCATTCCTTCCCGATGCCTTCCTCCTTTGCGGCTCCAGTTGTAAAATTCAGCAAGAGGAAAAAACTGAATCTGAAAACTGCGCACGTTGGACCTGCGTGCTCGAGTGGTTGTGTTTTGCACCCCATCTCACTAAGATGAGAGCGGAATAGTGAACGGTTGCCCGGAAGCAGCCGCGCTCCCAGATTGTGCGCCTGCGCTTCCAGGCGCAGGAGTGCAGGTGCCGCTTATGTCACGAATGACGCTCGCGAAACGGGAACGCATTATTGAGGCGGTGCGGCGAAACCTTGAAGGCGACGCCGCCGTGGAGTTTATTCGCGAAAGCGGCTTCGCCATGACATCCGCGGGCATCGCCCGCCACCTGCGTTCCATGGGCGGGCGCGGGCAGGTGCAGCAACTGATTGACGATGATCTCAGCAACAGTGAGATCCTCCAGCATTGTTTTCCTGAAAAAGACCTGGATTACCTGCTTAAGGCGCCCCCAAGTCAACAGGAACTGTTCGACACGTCCGAGCACAGCAATGCGGTGCCGCCGCCGATATTCGCGCCGGCCGATATGTTCGAGACGAGAAAAATCACCCTGCGTCTGCCGTCGGACCTCTATGAGGCCGTCCGGCTCGCCGCGCATGCCGAAAACACCAGCAATAACCAGCTCATTGTCGACATCCTTACCTCGGCGCTGGCCCAGCTGCCCAGACTGCCCCCAGAGTCTGAAGAGGAAAGCACCACGTAGCCGCGTGTGACCGGTTTGCCGGGAGAATGCCACACCGGTCTCAGGGAATCTCCTTGCGCAAATTTTCTTGCGCGATACGGGCGTTGCGCTGCATCCCCTGAAGTTTCGCCCGCATGATCGGAGTCCCCGCGAAGCTTTCCAGAAACTCTGCCTCATCCATCGAATCCAGGCGTTCGAGCGAGGGATGCGCCTGGTCCGCCCGGGGATGAAAGTCCGGTTCACCGGTAACCGGTACGTCCCTGTTCCACGGGCAGACTTCCTGACAGAGGTCGCACCCGAATACCCAATCGCCGAAATGAGGGTGCAGCTCCGGCGGGATCTCGCCACGGTTCTCGATGCTGTGCCAGGAAAGGCACAGGCGAGAATCCACCACGCCGGGCTCGACAAAGGCGTTGGTGGGACAGGCGTCGAGGCAGCGGGTGCACGTGCCGCAGAAGTCGGGTATGGGCGGGTCCGGGGGCAAAGGAAGGGTGGTCACGATAACGCGCCGAGAAAGAACCACGACCCCAGGTCGCGGCGCAGCACCAGGCTGTTCTTTCCCGATCCAGCCCAGCCCGGCCCGCTGCCGCCCAGAACTTTCTCCAGCACCGGGCCGCTGTCGATGCAGCAATAGCTCGTCCCCGGCGTCCTGCAGCGAATCCATGTGCGCGGCAAGCGCGCGCAACGGTTTTCGCAATACGCGGTGATAGTCGCGGCCCCAGGCATACCGCGACACCCGGCCCGTGTCCGGCGGCTTGGGGGGGCGGGGGGCGCAGGTAATTGCGCGCCACGACCACCACGGAGCGCGCGCCGGGGAGTTTCAGGCGCACGTCCTGGCGCACCGATTTCGTGCGTGCCATCCAGTCCATGCCCGCGTGAAACCCGCTGGTGAGCCACGTGCCCAGACGGTCTTCCGGATCCACCGGCTCCGACGGCCGCTACGGCGCACGCGTCGAAGCCCAAGCTCCGCCGCACGGGCCTTGATCGATGCGCTGTGGCGCGCGCTGTCCAGGGGGGGCGCCATGGGCTCTATCGAAGGTTGACACGGCTGCCGTATTGCTCGATCAGCCGCGCGTTCCACTCGTCGCCGCCGGGAAGGTTTGCGGTCTTGAAGACGGGCGGCTCGATGCCCGCGTTTGCATAGGCGCAACACACCAGGTAGACGATCTGTTCCATGATGGCAATGCCCACGAAACTTGACGTGGCCGCGGTCATGCGTTCGGTTCCGGGCACCCGCAGCGCGGCGTCCCCCGCGGAGCCGCAATTGTCGATGACCACGTCGCAGATCTCGTAGAGCTTCTGTTTCTGACCCGCCCCCAGATGCATGCCGCCCGGGACTGCTTGAGCGAGGTGAGCGCGACCGTCTTCAAGCCCCAGTTCCCGGGCGTAGAGGGCCATCTCCACGGGCACGGCATTCTTGCCGCTGTTGGAGACGATGGTCAGCACCTCGCCCGGGCGCGGGCCCGCCTTGTCGAGGATGATTCCGCGCCAGTCCCGGCGTGCGTTCGAGCTTCGGGTGCTCGTGGCTGGGCCCTTCGTGCTGCATCAGTGCGGGAAACAGGATCGCATTCACGGGCGCCAGGCCTCCCGCCCGGTAATACACCTCCTCGCCGAGGAAATGAGAATGTCCCGTCCCGAATACGTGCCACACTCCGCCGCACATGAGGCTTTCAGCAATCATCACGGCGGCGTCCCGAATGGCGGCGGCCTGAGTCTTCTCCACGGCATCCAGCAATTCCCGGCCCACCCTGGAAGAACTCGAGCATCACGAGTCTCCTTCGTACGGTGGCAGTCTGGCGTACGAGCGTCAGCGCCCCACGGTCTCGGGCGCAAATCGCTTGCGGCAACGCGGCGATGTGCGCCAACCAGCCACGGTAATCATCCAGAGAGAACGGGGGAGAGCCGGCGATGTAATGGTTGCCGAACGCCTCCCCGTCTGTCTCCCAGCGGAGAAGATACAGTCTGCGCTCGCCGGCGTAGGTACGGATGCGCCCCAGCTGCCAATTCTGCGCTGCCGGAATAGTCATTTCGCCCGCGCACAGGACATCGCCCCCCGGGACGGGCGACCTCGAACCGCACTGCGGCATCCTGCCGCGTGTCGTTCGCCACGATAACGGGCAGGTACTTGTCGTCTTCTGGCATCGCCGAGCATGACGCATACCGGCGGTTGCACCCGCCGGATATACCAATAGGCCAGCTTTTTTCCGAAATAGTAGTCTACGACCGCGTCGGAGAATTGCGGCCACCCGTCAAGCAGGTTCCACCACAGAATCCCGCTCGTGCGCCATTTTCGCTGGCGCGTGGACTCGATGAAATATTTCTTTGCCTCCGCCTGCACGATCTGGCTCGCCAGCACGAAGGCCTCGAGCGTGGACGGGCACATCGCCGAAATACTCGCGGATCTGGTTGGCCATGAGCTTGATCCGGTTGCGATCGACCGTGTTATGGCGCAGGTGCGATACGTCGTGGATCCGCCATTGCGCATTGTCCTGCCACGGCCACCAGGCGTCTTTTTCGATGAAGCGCCGGATGGACGCGGCGTTCGGGCAGCCGTGGTATCCGATCTCTCCGATAAACCCCGCCGTGTGCCGGGTGTAATACGAACTCTTGAAATAACCCCGCGGCCCCCAGAGATGCTGCTCCGGGAGTTCGCTCTGCCGCTTCCGGCGCGCGATACGGCGAACTGGGAACGTAACAGCGGCCCGGGATCGCAGCGATGTACCACCTGCGGCAGAACTTCCCGCGAGATCCGGTTCTGTGCCGGAGAAAGTCCATCCGACGCGTAACATTCGTCGATCTCGTTGTCTCCGCACCACAGGGCCAGGGACGCGTGGTTGCGCAGGCGTGTGACTACCGTCTCGGCCTCGTGGCGAACGCGCTCGAAAAACGCCTCATGCTGCGGATAGCGGCAGCACGCAAAAGCGAAATCCTGCCAGACGAGGATGCCTTTTTCGTCGCAGTGCTCGAAAAAGGCAGGGTCTTCGTACACGTTGCCGCCCCAGCACCGGATCATGTTGCAGCCGAGATCGTCCGCCAGTGCCATGGCGTCCGCCAGACGCTCTGCGTCGCGGCTGTGGAACGCATCCAGGGGGACCCAGTTGGTCCCGCGCACCTGGATGGGCAGGTCATTGACGCGGAACAGGAAATGCCCCGCGGGGTCGGGTGGCTCGTCGTAACGGCACACATCAAGGCCCCGGGCGGCCAGGGCATGCGGAATCCCTGCGCTCGCGCTACGTTCCAGCGTGACTGTGCGCAGCCCGATGCGGTCTATCCGTTGCGCGAGCAGCTCGCCGCCGCGCAGCAGGCGCGCGGTAACCGTGTACAGATTGGGGTCTCCGTAGCCTTTCGGCCACCACAGGCGAGCGTTGGGCACGCAGATCCGGCAGGAGTCGGCGGAAAATTCCAGCGGCCAGGCATAGTCGAAGCGGTGGTCGCCGCAGACCCCTTCAAATTCGACCGTGCAGCCAAGCAAATCGGGCTCCGGAGCCCGCACCTCGAACATCGCTGTCAGCACGGCCATCCGGGCATCCGCCTCAAGCGTGCGGTAGTAGATCTGCTCGAAGCCATAGGCAGGGCGGGGTTCCAGCCGTACGCCCCGCCAGATTCCCGCCGAAACCGCGCGCGGCATGATGTCCCAGCCCCACATATGCGGCGCTTTTCGGACATGCAACCCTTCCATGCGGTGTTCCCAGCTCAGCATCGAGGCGTCGTACGGATAGTGGCGCGCGCGGAGCACGGCCGGTTCGATGCGTACATGCACCTGATTGGCGCCGGGCCGCAAGGCGCCCGACGCCGGGAACCGGTGGGGAATCAGCATGTTGTCGCTCCGGCCGATTTCCACGCCGTTGAGCCAGACCGTTGCGTAGGTGTCGAGACCCTCAAAGACCAAATCCCAATCCTCGCACCCGGGGCCGTCCTCAAACTCGAATTCCCGCGCATACCACCATTCGTGCGTCTCCAGCGGGCGCAACAGGCGGATATTGCCGCCGAAAAACGGCTCGGGCAATGTACCTGCGCGCACGAGATCCAGTTCCACATTGCCAGGAACGTGCGCGGGCACGGACGCCGCATCGAACTCCGCCAGCTGCGCCGGATGCGCCGGCGCGTCCGGTGACGCGTGAAAGAACGTAAGCGACCAGGTTCCGTCCAGAGAAATGCTCTTCATCGGTTCTTCCATATCCCCTGCGGGGTAGTCTGCTGTTGTCCTTAGCATAATGCTCGGACCCGAGGCTAAATCAAGTCGCCTGTCCATCCCCATGTTTTTGGCCCATTGTCAGGAAGAGCAGCCCATGGGATATCCGAGCGGCGGTCTCCCGGGAAGCAACGGGATACGTCCCGCGCGGCCGGGGCCTCGATGAACCCCCTAAGCGCAGTGGAATGGCGGCGCGTCCTTTCACTTCTCCCCGGGATCGTCTACAATGCGGCGTCCGAAACATAGAAAACACCCGGCTGTACGAAAGGGAGAACTATGAGCAGACATCGCGAAATTCTGGTACTGGCGGCCATTTTTCTTGCTGGCGTCGCCCTCGCGCAAACATCCGAGCCGCTCGCGCTCGGTTCAAACCGCGAACTGTTCGTCGACAGCCACTTGGTCGGCTCTTTGAACAACGCCGAACTCCGGCTTCATTCGCCTGAGACCCGGGAAACCGTGCTGCATTTCGATAAACCGTGGGAAGGCGCCTTTTGCGGCTACAGTACCATCATTCATGACGGCGAACTGTACCTGCTCTATTACCGCGGTCTGCCCGTGGCGGGCGCCGATGGCTCCAAAAACGAAGTGACCTGCGTCGCCCTGAGCGTCGACGGCATCCATTTCGCAAAACCCAATTTAGGGATCCACCGGGTCTGGGATACCCTCGACAACAACGTCATCCTCGCCAATGACGCGCCGTATTCTCACAATTTCGCCCCGTTTCTTGACACAAATCCTGACGCCTTGCCCGGACAGCGCTTCAAGGCGGTGGCGGGAACGTCGGCCACCGGCCTCCAGGCGTTCATTTCACCCGACGGCATCCACTGGGAACACCTGCGCGAGGAACCCATCTTGACCGGCGGCGCCTACGACTCGCACAACCTCGTGTTCTGGTCGCCGGCGGAGCAGTGTTATCTCTGTTATTTCCGCATTTTCGCCGATGGCGTCCGTGCGGTGAGCCGCACGACCTCGACCGATTTCCTGAACTGGACCGAGGCCGTGCCCATGACCTTCGGAGATACGCCGAAAGAGCACCTCTATACCAACCAGACCCAGCCCTACTTCCGCGCCCCCCACATTTACGTGGCTACCCCCGCCCGATTCATGCCGGGGCGCAAGGTCGTTCCCGAGGCCATGGCCAGCCACCTGGGCGCGCACAGCGGCTACGTGGGCGACTGCTCGGACACCGTCTTTATGTCCAGCCGAGGCGGCTCGGTCTACGACCGCACGTTCATGGAAGGCTTTGTGCGTCCGGGATTCGGCCTGGATAACTGGACGTCCCGCACCAATTACACCACCCACGGCCTCATCCCCACGGGTCCGGCAAGCATGTCACTGTACATTCAGCGAAACTACGCGCAACCGTCGCAATACCTCCAGCGGCTCGAACTGCGCCTCGACGGATTCGCCTCGGTGCATGCGGGATACGATGGCGGCGAGCTTATCACCAAAACCCTGACCTTCGCCGGGAAGGAGCTGGAAATCAACTTCGCCACATCGGCCGCGGGCAGCCTCTGGGTCGAAGTCCAGCAAGCGGATGGAACGCCGCTACCAGGTTTCACGCGGGATGACTGCGACGAACTCATCGGCGACCAGATCGACCGCAGGGTGACCTGGAAAGGCAGCGGCGACGTCAGCGCCCTCGCCGGCACGCCCATCCGCCTGCGGTTCGTGATGAAAGATGCCGACCTGTACGCGCTTCAATTCCGGCCGTGACTTTGTACGAGCCTCTCCAATTAAAATAGCAGCGAGAAGCCGGCGACCCTACGATAGACGGGCCTCCCGGCACGGCCAGCGATGACAGGGAAGGTGTTGCGAGCCGCGACCGATCACGGTTTCGGGCGCAGCACCTCGTAGCCGTGTCTCGTCGTGGATTTCCCCTTCAGCAACACCGAACCGATGGGCTGGGTCTCGAAGGCGTGTTCGACCATCTCAAACGTGGCCTCGCCGATTACCACCTGACCCGGCGCGGCAAGAGCGCAGAACCGGCGTGCCACGTTGACGCTGTCGCCAACAACCGTGAATTCCATTCGGTCGGGAGAGCCGACATAGCCCGCAATGGTCTCCCCCGTATTGATGCCAATTCCCACTTCAAATTCGGGCTGGCCTGCCGTTCGCCGGAGGGCGTTGAGTTCTTCGTTCCTCGACTGCATCGCCATCGCCGCGCGCACGCAGCGCTCGGCATCGTCCTCCGCGGCGAGCGGCGCGCCGAACACCGCCATCACTTCATCGCCGATGAATTTATCGAGTGTGCCCGCATGCTGAAAAATGATCTCGGCCATCGCGGTGAAATGCTGGTTTAACAGCATCACCAAATCAATGGGCGCCGTCTGTTCCGCGATCGCGGTAAAGGAACGGATGTCGCAGAACATCACCGTCACAACACGCTTGTCTCCGCCAAGCTGCAGGGCGGTGTCGTGTTTCATCACCTGCTCCACAATCGCCGGCGACAGGAAACGTCCCAGGTTGGCGCGGGTCTTCTCTGCTTCCACCGCCTCGCGGTAAAGCCGGACATTTTCGATCGCCATGGCCGACTGCGCCGCGAGCGACGCGAACAGCTCGAGGTCTTCGTTGGAGAACACGGCTCCCGGCAGGCTGGTGTCAAGATAAATGGACCCGAGCACACGGCCCCCGGTCTTCAGCGGTGCGCACATGGCGCTGGTGATCGCTTGCTGGATGACGCTGGCCCGGCCTCCGAACTGTACGTCCTGCTCACGGCTGGACATCAGCACGGGTTCTCCGTCCCGTGCGGCTTTCTCGGCAATGCCCATGCTGGGTGAGCCGGCTTCCAGTTCGTAGCCCATCTGCCGGGCCACCCGGACCGCCAGGCGGCCGGCCCGGGGATCGTGCATCATAACGAAGCCCCGCTCGGCCTCCATGACCTCCATGACCTTGTCGAGCATGTCCGACAGACGTTTGTCTAGATCAAATTCGGAGGCCATCAGCTTGCTGGCTTCGTACAACGCGGCCAGGCGGCGGTATGCGCGGCCGATGCCAATGAGATTCGCCCCACCATCCTCTTTCATGGCGGGTGTCCGATCGGTCGGCGACAGGCCGCGTTTGCCAATCAGGGTCATGCTGTCGCCGATGCGGTCCATTTCAGCGCGAATCACGTCGAGATCCTGTATGATCGAGGAGCTTTCGCCGCGCGGCTTGCGCTGGTCGAATTCTGCGCTGCCGTCCGGGTCGCGGAAAGTGATGTGGCATTTACTGCCGAGCCAGATGTCGTCCTGATCCGATAACGCGCGTTCTACGATACGGTGGCGGTTTACGTAGGTGCCGTTCATGCTTTTGAGGTCGGTTAGCAGGAATATGCCCGAACGGTATTCGAGCACGGCATGGTGGCGTGAGACTTCGCTGGCCTGCAAGACAACATCGTTGTCTTCGGCGCGGCCAAGACGGAGGGACTGGCCTTCCAAAGGCACAGTCAATGGTGTGAGGCCGGGTTGTTCGATGTACAATTCCGCCATGGCCTATATCCCGTGATCGGTCTTGATGATAGCAATCCCGTCGCGGGGGATCAACGGGCGCTGTGCGCCCAGAGCGGCACAGCGGCCGGATCAAGACCGGAAGGGCGACCTGCAGAAGGAGTGATGGCATGCATTTACAGGACCTGTGCCGCAGGTACAATATCCGTTTTAAGCGCCAATTGGGCCAGAATATCCTGGTGGACGACAACATCAACCGCATCATGGTCGATGCCGCGGACCTGACCCGGGACGACGACGTCATCGAAGTGGGGGCGGGCCTGGGCGCCCTTACCCAGCATCTTCATCCGCTTGCCCGGCGCGTGCTGGCGATCGAGATCGATTTCTCGTTCATGCCCTGTCTCCAGGACCGGTTCGGAGAGATCGACAATGTGGTGCTGTTCCGGGGCGATGTGTTGAACCACGGAGTGGACAAGCTGGCCGGCGAATTTCTTCCGGGCGGCGAGCGCTACCATTTGCTGTCGAACTTGCCGTATTACATCACCACGCCGGTGCTCTTTCATTTCTGGGAATCGCCTCTCCCCATGAACCAGATCGTGGTCATGGTGCAGGAAGAAGTGGCCTTACGCTTGACCGCACGCGTCGACACACCCGACTACGGCATGCTCGCCATGGCCGCCCGGTATTACGGCGCCGTGGACCTGGTCCGCCGTGTGCCCCGCGCGTGTTTC
Organism: Candidatus Hydrogenedentales bacterium; assembly: GCA_050950105.1. Classification (GTDB taxonomy): domain Bacteria; phylum Hydrogenedentota; class Hydrogenedentia; order Hydrogenedentales; family SLHB01; genus UBA2224. The sequence continues at coordinate 148,278 of JBMNGZ010000004.1, forward strand.
CGGCCCATACCCAAGGTAGACAGTTGCGTAGTCCGTTTGCGCGCACACGAAACGAGTCTGTATCCTGATGTGGAGCGCTCTTTCCTGATGGCCCTGATGCGGGCCGCATTCGGGCAACGCCGGAAGACATTGCGTAATTCATTGACGAAATCGGGGAGTTTTGGAGCGCCTCGCGAAGCGGTGCTGGAAGCGATGGAGGCGGCCGACATCGAACCCGGCCGCAGACCCCAGACCGTGACCCTGGACGAATTCGCGCGCCTGGCCAGGGAGATCCGGGTCCGGATAAAAGAAGAGCGTTCAACCTGAAACCCAAAGGAGCAGGGCGTCCATGGCGGAGTCAACGCGTCTACCGGCGGCTGCATCCGGCGCCGGATGCGGGCAGGAAAATTATCATTCCCATGTCCTGGATGCGCTGGCCAGCGGGGTCTTGGCGCTCGATCTCGACGGACGGGTTATCGCGGCAAACGAAGCGGCCTGCGCACACCTCGGCATCAATCCCAGCGTGCTGGCGCCGGGCGCCCAGCTGGAAACCGTGCCCCGGCTCGAAATCATGGCCCCCTTCTTTGAGCAGGTGCTGGAATCGAAAGAACTCCTGGAGCGCCAGGAACTTCTCCTCGATACCGGCGAAGAAGACCGCAAAGAAATCGGGCTCTCCGCGGCGCCGCTGATGATTGGCGACACCATTCGTGGTGTCGTGTTCCTGTTCACGGACATGACGGTGCGGCGCAAGTTTGAGCGCGCGGCAGAAATCAACCGCCAGCTCGCCGCGCTGGGCGAGCTTACCGCGGGGGTTGTGCATGAGCTGCGCAATCCCATGAGCGTGATCAGCGCCATGGCCGAGATCCTCATGCGCAAACTGGCCGAAAGCGATGAGCGGTATGCCGCCGCCGAGACCATTTTCCGCGAAGCGGGCAGTGTCGAGAAGGCGATCTCGCAATTCCTGGGCTTTGCCCGCCCCTACGATGTGCATCCCGTGCATTGCAGCCCGGGGGAGATCGCTGATCGGGCAATTCAATTGTGTTCACGGCGCGCTGAAAAGTACGGCGTCACGCTCCACGGCGAGATCCAGCCGAACCTGCCCCCGATGCAGGCCGATGTCGGGAGAGCCGCCCAGGCCCTGGCCAACATCATCAACAATGGTATCGATGCCGCCGGTGAGAACGGCCGCGTCTCCCTCGCCGTGAGGCGCGAGGGAAATGAGATCGTGTTCGAAATCACCGACACGGGCGAAGGCATACAACTCAAGTCGGGGGAAGACGTGTTCAAACCGTTCTTCACGCTCAAGGAGGGGGGGACCGGCCTGGGGCTGGCCATCGTGCACCGCATCATCACCGCGCACAATGGCTCGGTGCGCCATGGCAACCGGCCCGAGGGCGGCGCGTGTTTCGAGGTCCGACTGCCCGTCGAACGAGGCGCCCTGCGCTAAATCACGGCAGAGGCGGCTTTCGGGGCTCAAGCGCCTCTAACCCGTTGCGTTTGCTTGGGTTTATTGCCGTCGGAACGTTGCATTGCCGTTCGGTCCATGCTAAAGTACTCCTTTCTCGCAGAGCTTCAACGCGCACGTCCCAAAACCAGAGACTGCAGGAACAGCCTCAACGACGAACAGTTGCACAGGAGTATCGGTATCCATGCCCACCTACACGTACGAATGCCCGAAATGTCAACATACCCTGGACCTGTTTCACGCGATGACGAAATCGCCGCGTGTGAAATGTCCCGCCTGTGGTCATGCTCAGATGAAACGGCTCCTGGGAAGCGGCGCGGGGATCATCTTCAAAGGCTCCGGTTTTTATGAAACCGATTACAAAAATAACCGCAACAAAGGCAACGCTGCTGAGGACCGGGCGGCGAAAAGCGAGAGTGCGACCAAAGACGGCGGTCCCACGAAAACAAACGACAGCGGGAAGTCAGAGCCTTCCGGCAAGAAAAAATCGGGGGGCGGGAAGGCCGCCTGATCGCCATTGAAACTCTGCATACGCGGGTGATAATGCATACGGTCATGCATCGGCCGCCGGCGCCTGTACGCCGGGGGACTCTGTCACGCCAGAGCAGCGCGGCTGAATACGCGCCTCCGTGGGAGGGTTTTTCTGTTTTTGCCGCGGGCGTCTTCAAAACGCCAGCAAAGAAAGGTTGAACCAGTGAATACCCAGGAAATCAAGGCACTGAACGACAAATACATCATCAACACCTACGGGGAGCGGAAACTGGCGTTCGTCCGAGGGCTGGGCAGCCGCCTCTGGGACGCGGACGGCAACGAATACCTCGATTTCTTCGCCGGGATCGCCGTGGTCAGCCTGGGACATTGCCATCCCGCCGTGACCGAGGCGCTCTGCAACCAGGCGCGCACGCTGGTCCACACGTCCAACCTCTACTACATCGAGCCGCAGGTCCAGCTGGCGGAGCGGCTGGCCACACACTCGTTTGCTGACCGCTGGTTCTTTGCGAACTGCGGCGCCACTGCCAATGAAACAGCCATCAAACTGGCGCGGCGGTACTGGGCGCAACAAGGAACGCCGAAACCCCATATCATCACTGCCGAAAATTCGTTCCACGGGCGGACGCTCGCAACCATCACCGCCACCGGCCAGGAAAAATACCAGGCCGGATTCGAGCCGATGATGCCGGGATTCAGCTACGTCCCCTACGACGACATCGCCGCCCTCGAAGCCGCTATCACGCCGGAAACCGGCGCCATCCTGCTCGAACCCATACAGGGCGAGGGCGGCGTGCGCGTTCCCAGTGACGGATACCTGCCCGCCGTGCGCCGCCTCTGCGACGAACGGGGCATCCTGTTGCTCTTTGACGAAGTCCAGACCGGCATGGGACGCACCGGAAAACTTTTCTGTTACGAGCATTCCGACATCACGCCGGATATCGTGACCCTGGCCAAGGCCTTGGGCAACGGTGTCCCCATCAGCGCCATGGGATGCACGGAGAAGGTGGCTTCCGGCTTTGCGCCGGGGACTCATGCCACGACCTTCGGCGGAAATCCCCTGTGCTGCGCGGCGGCCCTCGCCACCCTGAATGTCCTCCTTGCCAACGGTTTCCTGCAGGCCGTCCGCGAGACCGGCGCCTATCTCACGAACGCCCTCTCCGAGCTGGCATCCAAACACGCCGTCATCAAAGAGGTGCGCGGCAAAGGCCTCATGGTCGGCGTCGAACTGGACCAGCCCGCCGGCCCCGTCGTGGGGCGCATGATCGACGCGGGGATCGTGTGCGGGCCCGCCGGACCCAACGTTCTGCGGTTCCTGCCGCCGCTCATCGTCACCCGAAATGATGTCGATCGTGTCGTCTCCACCCTGGATACCGTACTGGGAGGAGACTGATGTACACCGACTTTCTGTCTCTGGCCGACCTGTCGACGGACGAGATCCTCGAACTCCTCGAACTGGCCGATCGGCTGAAAGCCGAACTCAAAGCCGGAAAACACGAGGCGCCGCTCGCGGGGCAGACCCTCGCAATGATCTTCGAGAAACCGAGCCTTCGCACGCGCGTCACATTTGAGGCGGGCATGGTTCAGCTGGGCGGCCATGCCCTCCTGCTCGAAATGCTCACCACGCGGCTGGGCGAGCGTGAATCGGTGCCGGACGTCGCGCGTAATCTCGCGCGCTGGGTCGACGGCATCATGGCGCGAACCTACAGCCACGATACGGTGCTGCAACTCGCCGAATCTACGCAGATTCCTGTGATTAACGCCCTGACCGATAAACTGCATCCCTGTCAGGTCCTGGCCGACGCACAGGCCTTGCGCGAACATAAGGGCGACTTCCAGGAACTCAAACTCGCGTTTGTGGGCGATGGCAACAACGTCTGCGCCTCCTGGTTCAATTTAGCCGCCCGGCTCCCTCTGAACGTGACGCTGGTCTGCCCGCCGGGATACGAGCTTGAGCCCGCGGTCGTTGAGTTTGCCCAACGCGAGGCCCGGGGCGAGGTCAAGATCACCCATGACCTCGAGGAAGGTCTCGCCGACGCGGATGCCGTCTATACCGACGTCTGGGCCAGCATGGGGCAGGAGAGTGAAAGCGCCAGCCGCGCCAAGACCTTTGCGCCGTATCAGGTCAATGCGCGCATCATGAAACTCGCCAACCCCGGCGCCATTTTCATGCATTGCCTGCCGGCACACCGCGGCCAGGAAGTCACGGATGACGTCATAGACAGTTCTCAGTCCATTGTCCTCGATCAGGCCGAAAACCGCCTCCACGCCCAGAAAGCAGTCATGCTGACCCTCATGCGCAAAGATGCGGCAGGCCTCAATCGGAAGCAGAGGCAACCCGCCCGCGGCTAAGCACCGCGGCGCGCGACAGCAAGGAGAGCATCGCATGGCGGAGAAGGTAAACAAGATCGTGCTCGCGTATTCGGGCGGACTCGATACCTCGGTCATCCTGAAGTGGCTCCAGGAAACCTACAAGGCAGACGTGATCGCGTTCATCGCCGACATCGGCCAGGGGGAAGAGACCGCCCCGGCCGTCGCCAAAGCCGAAGCCACCGGCGCCTCCAGCATCTATTGCGAGGACCTGCGCGAGGAATTTGTGCGCGACTTCGTGTTCCCCGCCATGCGCGCCAACGCCCTCTACGAAGGCTGTTACCTCCTCGGCACCAGCGTCGCGAGACCGCTTATTGCCAAGGCCCAGATCGAGGTGTTGCGCAAGGAAAAAGCCGACGCCGTTGCCCACGGCGCCACGGGTAAGGGCAACGATCAGGTCCGCTTCGAACTCACCTACCTGGCATTGGAGCCTTCGGTTGCCATTATCGCGCCGTGGCGCGATCCCCGCTGGGACCTGACCAGCCGCACCAAAATGCTCGAGTACGCGGAAAAACACGGAATCGACGTGCCCGTGACCGTCAAGAAACCCTATTCAAACGACCGCAACCTGCTTCATCTCTCGTTTGAAGGGGGCGTCCTCGAAGATCCCTGGGCCGAACCGCCCGCGGATATGTTCCAGCTGACCGTCGACCCGGCGGATGCACCCGATGCGCCCACCTACCTCGAAATCGACTTCGAGGAAGGCACGCCGGTCGCGGTAGACGGCGAACGGCTCTCCCCGGCGGAATTGCTGGCCCGGCTGAACACGGTCGCGGGCGCCAACGGCGTCGGCCGCGTCGATATGGTTGAAAACCGCTTCGTCGGCATGAAATCGCGAGGAGTATACGAGACTCCCGGCGGCACGGTCCTCTATGCCGCGCATCGCGCGGTCGAATCCATTACAATGGACCGCGAAGTGATGCTCGAGCGCGATCAACTGTCGCCGAAGATTGCCCAATTGATCTATAACGGATTCTGGTATTCTCCGGAGATGCAGGCCCTGATGGCGTTCGTCGACGCATCGCAGCGGGATGTCACCGGTACGGCGCGGATCAAACTCTACAAGGGCAACTGCAGCGTGGTTGGGCGGAAAGCGCCGAAATCCCTGTACGACGAGAAGATTTCCACGTTTGAAGAGGATGAAGGAGCGTTTCACCAGGCCGATGCGGGCGCGTTCATTCGCTTGAATGCTCTCCGGCTGCGTGTGCGCAACCGGGCCGGGCTCCTGTAGCGAGAGACGCTCGAGGGTTGTCGCATGGTAAAACTCTGGGGTGGCCGCTTTCAAGGCCAGGCGGATGCGCTGATGGAAGCGCTCGGCCAATCCGTTTCGTTTGACGCCCGGCTGGCGCCATGGGACATCCGGGGCAGCATCGCCCACGCGCGTATGCTGGGCGCCTGCGGCATCATCCCGCATGACGATGCGCAGAAAATCATCGCCGGCCTCCAGGAAATTGCCAAAGATATCGAACGCGGCGCGTTTGTTTTCGACCCTGCGCTGGAAGATGTCCACACCAATATCGAATCCGCTCTGGTCAAACGCATCGGCGACGCGGGCAAACGGCTCCACACCGGCCGCAGCCGCAATGATCAGATCGCGCTGGATGTCCGCCTCTGGCTGCGCGACCAGATCGACGAGGTCCGGGCGCGCTTGCGCGCACTCCAACGGGCCTTTCTTGACGTGGCCGAAGCCCATGTCGAAGTCATCCTGCCGGGTTGCACGCATCTGCAGCACGCCCAGCCCGTCCTGCTGGCCCATCATCTTCTGGCCTATGTGGAGATGCTCGAGCGCGACCAGGAACGGTTCAGCCAGCTGCGGGTGCGGGTCAATGTGATGCCGCTCGGCTCCGCCGCACTGGCCGGCACGCCGTATCCCATCGACCGGAAGAGGGTGGCCGATGAGCTGGGATTCCCGCGCGTGTCTCAAAACAGCATGGATGCCGTGGCCGACCGCGACCACCTCATCGAATTCTGCGCCGGCGCCGCGCTGTGCATGATGCACCTCTCGCGCTGGTGCGAAGAGCTTATCCTGTGGTCAACCCCCGAATACGGGTTCGTCGAGATCGGCGACGCCTTTACCACCGGTTCGAGCATCATGCCCCAGAAGAAAAACCCGGATGCCGCCGAACTGGTTCGGGGAAAGACCGGGCGCGTCTACGGAAGCCTCATCGCCCTCCTCACCCTGATGAAAGGGCTCCCGCTTACCTATAATCGCGACCTCCAGGAGGACAAGGAACCGCTCTTCGACGCCAGCGATACGCTCCAGATTTGTCTCGCCGTGCTGGCCGGCATGATGCCGGACATCACAATCCACGCCGGGCGGATGCAGGAGGCGGCTCGCGACGGGTTCATGGAAGCGACCGATATTGCCGATTATCTCACCGCCAAAGGGCTGCCGTTCCGCGAAGCCCACGAAATTGTCGGAAAGATGGTTCGGTATTGCATAAAACAGGAAAAACGCTTGACAGATCTCACGTTTGAGGAATTCAGCAACTTCGCCCCTGAGTTCCAAGTGGATGTAATAAAGCAACTTACATTGCCTTCCATAGTGCGCAGGCGAAACCAGATCGGTGCTACGGCCCCAGCACGCGTGAAGACTGCGCTGCGTAAGACGAGACAATTAATTGACAAAGACGGTGAGTAATTCCCGAGAATTAAGCCACCAGTGCGTACGTCCCGGCGAGAATTGTGTTAAAATCAAGTACGCTTTCGTTAAATTGGGGATCACCAATGGTTGAACAATCCCGGATTCTGGTTGTGGATGATGAGGCAGTCATCCGCGAACTCATGGGCGATATCCTCTCGGAGGAAGGCTATCCAGTCGAGGCCGCTGCAAACGGCCGCGCTGCACTGGATCTATTGAAGCAGTTCGACGACTTTGTGCTGCTCTTCACCGACATTGTGATGCCGGAGATGGACGGCATTCAGCTCATCCGCGAAGCCCGTTCCCTCAAGCCGTCCCTGATTCCGATCGTCATGACCGGTTTCGCCACACTGGAGACCGCCCGCGCCGCCGTCAAGGAAGGCGCCTACGACTATGTTCTTAAACCATTCAGCCTCAGTGAAATAAAACTGGCCGTCTCCAATGCCCTCGAACGCTATCGCCTGGCCCATGAGAATGCCCGGTTGCGCGAAATCACTGAGCTGTTCACCTTCAGCGAACAGGTGGTGCGCTTCCGTGACGAGCATGCGCTCCTCGATTTTGTGCTGAAAGCCGCTCTCGACCGAGTGGGAGCAAAACGAGGCTCCATCATGCTCACCAGCCGCGACGGCCGCGCCCTCGAGGTCGCCGCCAGCGTCGGGTTGCCTGAAGAAGCCGCCCATGTCAGCGTCGCCATCGGAAAAGGCATCTCCGGAATGGTCGCCCAGAGCGGCTTGGCATTGCTGGTGGAGGACATCGGCAAATCCCCCGAGATCATGGAGCGAAGCCGCCGCCTCAAAGACGGCTCCTTTATCTCGGTGCCCTTGGAGCGCAAAGCCCCCGTGGATGGCTGGCGGTACCCCATCCCAACCGGCAACGGCCCGAACGTCCTGGCGGTCTTGAACGTCAACAACAAGCGTGATGGCCGCCAATTTAACGAGGGCGATCTCAAAACCCTGAATGTGCTGGCCAACCACGCATCCATCGCCATCGAAAACGTCCGTCTGATCAACGATATCGAACAATCTCACTTGTCCACCCTGACCTCGATGGCGCTACTCATCGAAGCTAAGGATCCGTACACCCATGGGCACAGCCGGCGCGTTCATGACCTCTCGGTCCGCGCCGCCCAGCGCATGGGACTCCCCAAACACGAGATCGAGGTGCTGAATCTCGGCGCGGGGCTGCACGACATCGGAAAAATCGGCGTCAACGACGGCATCCTCAACAAATCTGAGCCGCTCTCAGACCAGGAATGGGACATGATCCGGCTGCATCCCCAGATCGGATATGACGTACTCGAACCCGTCCATTTTCTGACAAAAGGCCACCTCGACCTCGTCCGCTATCACCACGAACGCGTCGATGGCAACGGTTACCCCGACGGGCTGAAGGGAGACCAGGTGCCCGAACTCGTGCGCATCCTCACAGTGGCCGACGCCTTCGACGCCATGTCGAGCAGCCGTGCGTACCGGCGCGGCATGCCCTGCGACCGGATCATCGAGGAGTTGAAACGCTGCTCCGGCGCCCAGTTCGACGCCCGCGTCGTCAAGCTCTTCATTGAAATGATTCAGGCCGGCGAGATCGAGATCACGGGATGACCCGCGCCGCTCCGGCCGGGGAGCGCACCGCCGCCGTCAGAAATTGCGCACGAGGACTTCCCAGACCGCACCGCGCCTGTCCGCACGGCAGTTGACGTTCCGTGACGCCGAGACCCGTTCGAACGTGAAATCCGCGTAGAGTTCACGGATGAAGTCTGTCCAGGAATTCGACAACAGCACATGAACGCCCTGGGCGTCCAGCGCGCGAAACGCCGCGGCCAGTGCGCGCTGCTCTTCTTTCCCAAATCCGCCTTTCTGGTACGCCGTGAAATTGGACGTGGTCGAAACCGGATGATACGGCGGATCAAAATAGACCAGGGTGCCGGGCGCGGCCGATTCAAGAACGGACTGAAAGGGCGCCACCTCGACCTGAACCGTGCGGAGCGCTTCGGCAACCGCCCGCAGATTGACCTCGTCACAAATCCGAGGATTCGCGTAACGGCCCATCGGCACGTTAAATTCGCCCCGGCGGTTCTCGCGGAAAAGCCCGTTGAAACACGTCCTGTTGAGGTAAATCATTCGAGCGGCCTGCGCTGCCCGCCGGCGTGGCCGGGCCGCGCGCGTGGCGTAGTAGTGCTCTTTGCTGTGATGCCTGGCGTGTTCCCGTAACAGCTCGATCACTTGCTCGACTTCGTGCTTCACGCCCTCATAGGCCACGATCAAGTTGGGGTTGTTGTCGGAGAGCCGAACCGGGCCGGTCAGCCGGCCGCGGTTCCACAACTCAAAAAACAACGCGCCGCCCCCCACGAACGGCTCGTAATACCCGCCGAACGTGTCGAGACGGTCGATGCGCCGCAACAGTTCCGGCATCAATTGGCGTTTGCCTCCGACCCATTTGAGGAACGGCATGGGGGAGGGCGGCATGGCGCCGTCTGCTTTTGAGGTCTCCATCATTCCTGAAGTCCACCACTCCATCTGCTCGGGTGTGGAGGTAGTGCGCTTCACAGCTCGCGGACTCGCGGCGGCCGCCATCCAAACCAGGATTTCACGCGGTAGCGCAGAATCATCAGAATCATCTCGAGCCCAAGGATAAAGGCCCGGATTTTGCTCCCGGTCACCGACGATTGGCCGACGCGTTTCCGATAGTTCACGGGGATCTCGACAAATGGAAAACCGTTGAGGATGGTCAACAGCATCAGATGCGGCCCGAACGCGGATCCGCCAATGGCAAACTGCGGCGCGATCGCCTCGTACGCCTCCCGGTGAAATAGACGCATCGAGCAGCCAACGTCCGTTAACAAGGTGGTATTGAAAAGAAACTCCATCAACTTGCCGACCGCCCAGTTCCCCCATTTCAGGAAGAACCCCATGTTCGCACCTTCCCACACCAGCTCCCGCTGCGTGCGCGTGCCGAACACGACGGGCACGTCGCCGCTGTAGGCGAGCAGCTTGACCACGTCATGCCCTGAAAATGTTCCGTCCGGTTCCGCGATAATCAACAGGTCGCCCGCGGCCTCGGCCAGACCTTTCTGAATGGCGTTGCCATAGCCTTGCCGGGCTTCGTACACCAGGCGCGCATCCGTCTGCGCCACTTCTTCGTCGGTGCCCTCAGCTGCGTTGTTGTTGACCACCACAATCTCATCGACGTATCCCGACGCGAAGAAGTCTTCGATGGCCTCGCGTATGGAGTCTTTTTCATTGTAGGTGGGGAAAATGACCGAAACTTGCTTGCCGTTCCACATGGTCTGCCTACCAATAGGTGTACAGCATCATCTCGGTAAACCAGCACTGGGCTGCCAGGAAACACAGGGTGGCGGCCAGCGGGATGATGCTGCGGGTTTCGTGTCCAATGCGATCGATCAAATGTGCCGCCGGCACCACCAGGAACGGGATGATGTACATCGCGGACCGCTCGCCCTCACCGCGGGCCAGATAAAGCAGGTCCAGTACCACCAGCGTCAGAGCGAAAATCAGAAACAGCGTGCGCGTACCGGCCTCAGGCCTCACAAGACGCCGCAAAAACAGTACCGACACCGGGATCCCCGCAAAATAGAGCCAGCAGACCGGGTTGAGCAGCTTCCAGGACCACCCGGGAAAACGCGGCGTCAGCAGATCGAGGTTTGCCTGATCCGTATCGAATTGCGTCTTACAGGCCTGAAAGCAGGCGAACACGTCAAACCCCGACCACCACCGTACGGCCAGGTGGGTCGCCACAAATGCCCCCAGCATCAGCGCCGCGGTCTGGACTACCGCGATGCGGAGCTTCGACTCACTGAGCCGCCACAGACCCGCGAATCCGAAGAACGCCCCGGTTGTCAGCAGAGAAAACGACATCAGCGACATCAACGCATACGTGAATCCCGCGGCCACGGCATATCCGACCGATTTCCGGTGAAGCGCGCGCCAGAACAAAAACAACGTCGACACCGTGAACGGCATGAACAAAATGTCCGCCGAGGTCGCGGAAAATAACACGATGCTCGGCGTCACGACGTATAGGCAACACGCCGTCAGCGCGACGCGTGGACCGGCCAGGTCCCGGACCCAGAGGTAGAGTGGAATCACAGCGGTCGCCCCGAAAAGAATCGTCGCGATCGACATCGGCCACGCGCCCTGGCTGAACAGTATCAGCGAGAACGCCCACAACAGCGCGACCGGCCCCGGTGGATGCACTTTCGAGTGCATCGAGAGATGCGGATGCATCTTGAGATAATCGCGAAAAAGCCCCCGGATCGTGAGCCCTTTCCCGATGTCGCCAATGTATTCCTTGTCGTGCCGAAGGTAAGGCCCCGGGATGCCTGACGGGCCTTCACGGACCGTTGCCAGCGCCATCGGAAACAGCACGGCGAACACGACCAGCCCCACGACGAAGAGACGCGTTCTCTTCGCAGACCATGCCCCCTCAAACCAGTCCACCTGCCGGAGACACAGGCGCCACAGAAAAAAACCGGCCAGAAACACGCCGATAGCAAGACCGTGCCACAACCACGTTGTCAAGTCGAAATTGGGCCGCAATATACCGTAAAATGGAGTCGGGTGGTAGTAAATGCCTTCAAAACCCAAGACCCATACCACGGCCACGGCAAGAAGATACCACAACAGCCAGCGCGTGTAGACCCCTGAAAGGCCTCGCGCCGCCTGAATCGGTGGATCATTTCGAAGGAACCAAAGTCGCATGCGCCGTATTGTAATAGAGACAGTCCGCGCAGTCCACTCCATCCCGCAGGGGCGGAACCCAGACACGGCGATCGGGGATAGATCATCCGTACGCCGCGCGACAAACCACTACGGATTGTGGTAACATCGTTGACTTACCAGTATATGTACGGTACTATTTTCGCTGGATTGACTACGACTGAAAAATGAACATCGGGCGTGATACTTCCTGGTACTACAGTCTGTTCTGGCAGAGCACTTCCTCTGGAAGACGGCTGCGCCGGGCGGTGTGTGCGTCGATATTGCTCCATATTGTTGTTCTGGCAGCACTCTTTTTTGTCCTGATATACCATAAACCTCCAAAACCTATCGAGGCCTATCAGGTGCAGCTCATCCCGGCCGACCAGGATGTCGAGGCCGAACCCACCGAAGAGGCCATCGAGGAACCCCCACCGCCGGAACCCGAACCCAAACCCGAGCCGAAACCCGAGCCGGAACCCGAACCCGAACCCAAACCCGAGCCGAAACCCGAGCCGGAACCCGAGCCGGAACCCGAGCCGGAACCCGAGCCGGAACCCGAGCCGGAACCCGAGCCGGAACCCGAGCCGGAACCCGAGCCGGAACCCGAGCCGGAACCCGAGCCGGAACCCGAGCCTAAACCCGAGCCCAAGCCAGAGCCTAAACCGGAACCGAAGCCGGAACCGAAGCCCGAGCCCAAACCGACCCTTAAGCCGCCGGATAAGCCGCTCGAACCGCCAAGAGAACAGATCCCCGTGCCTGCGAAGCCCCAGGAAACGGGGGTGACCATGGACAACCCGCTCCCGTCCGAGCTGGCCTACTGGGCGCGGATGGTTCAACGGAAGGTAACGAAGTACTGGGAAGTTCCGGGCGGGATACGCATCGACCCGAACAACAATCAGGCGAAAATTGCCTTCTGGGTAGACCGGCAGGGCAATCTGATCGGAAAACCGGACGTGGTGCAACACGCCAATGATTCCGCGCTGGCCGAATCCGGCTTGCGTGCGGTGCAGTTGGCCACGCCTTTTCCCCAGTTGCCGGATACGTACATGGAACCCGAAGTGCAGGTGATTTACACGTTTACCCTGGTACGATAGGAGACGGATCGTGAAAATCTGGTGTCTCACTACTATTGCTGTGATGCTTTCGCCTCTTGCCCTCGGGCAGGTTGAGATCGGCACTACCGGACAGGCCGAAGGCCGTATCCCCATCGCGGTGCCGGATTTCTGCACCGCACCGGGCCAGGAGGCTCTCGGCAGCGCCATGGCGCAAGTTCTGGCCTACGACCTCTATTTCTCGGGCGTGTTCGCGATCGTGCCGCCCAATGCCTATCCTCGCGACTTCACCGGATTCACCCGCGACCCGCAGACCATTGATTTCGATGCCTGGCGGAAAACTCCCGCGGAGTTCCTCGTCCATGCCTACGTGACTTCCGACGCACAATCGTTGACGGCCGAATGCCGCCTCTTCGACGTGCTGTCCGGGGAGATGGTCAGCGGTAAACGCCTCGCTACGCGCGGTCAGGAATGGCACCGCCTCGTCGCCCATCAGTTCGCCGACGAGATTGTGCGGCACCTCACCGGCATTGCCGGCTGCGCCTCGTCGCGCATCTGTTTCAGCGGCGGCAGCACGAGAAAAAAAGAAATCTACGTTGCCGATTACGACGGCGCCAACCTGAAACAGGTCACCCAGCACGGTTCCATCTCGATCCTCCCCAAATTCTCTCCGGATGGGCGTAAAATCGCCTATATGTCGTATAAAGACCGCTACCCTTTCCTTTACGTGCTGGATCTCGACACCGGCGAATCCCGGCCGCTGTCCAAGCAGGTCGGACTCAACGTGGCCCCGGCCTGGTCGCCCGACAGCCGCCAGCTCGCCATCGTGCAAAGTAAAGACGGCAACAACGAGATCTATCTGGTCAACGCGGATGGCTCGAATCCACGGCGCCTCACCCACGACCGCGCCCTCGATACCTCTCCCGCGTTCGACCCTTCCGGCACGCGCATTGCCTTCGTCAGTGAGCGCGGCGGCGCCGCGCAAATCTACGTTATGGCCACGGATGGCTCCGGCGTAAAACGCATCTCCTACCAGGGCGGGCGCGCCTACGACCCCGTCTGGTCGCCCGACGGCACTAAAATCGCCTATGTGGTCGAAAAATCCGGCGACGGCTTTGAGATCTATGTCATGGCCGCCGATGGCTCCGATGCAAAACGCGTGACCAATTCCGCAGGAAACAACGAATCGCCCAGCTGGTCCCCCGATTCACGCCACGTCCTGTTCGCCTCCAGCCGCAGCGGCCGCTGGGAACTGGGCGCCGTCAACGTTGAAACCGGCGAAGAACAGCGCATTGCCGTCAACGCCGAACTTTCACTCCAGGGGCCGTCCTGGGGGCCGCGCAGGCAATAGCCGCACGCGGGCTCACGTGAATAGAGAGGAGACGCGGGCTGTCCCCGCGCATCCCGCGGCCCTGCGTTGAAAACCCGTTTCGTTTGCGCCACACTGGAACCATCATGGGCGAAAAAACCATCGTACAGAATCGCCGCGCGCGGCACGATTACCATATTCTCGAACGCTTCGAGACCGGAATCGCCCTCCAGGGCACCGAGGTGAAGTCCATTCGTGCGGGCCAGATCGCCCTGAAAGACAGCTACGCCGAGGTGCAGGACGGCGAACTCTTTCTGGTCGGCGTCCACATCGCTCCGTACGAGCAGGGCAACATTTATAACCACAACCCGGAGCGCCGCCGAAAACTCCTGATGCACAAGCGCGAGATCATACGCATCGGCCACAGCGTCGCCGAAAAAGGGTTCACGCTCGTGCCGCTTCGTGTCTATTTCAAAGCAGGACGCGCCAAGGTTGAGCTCGGACTCTGCCGCGGCAAACAGACCGTCGATAAACGACAAACCATCCGTAAACGTGAACAAGAGCGCGACATCGACCGCGCCCTCAAGGAACTCAAACGAAACAAATGAGCGTTTGTCGGGCCTGGCTGTACGAGCGCGCTGAGGGCGAAAATTTGCTCCGGACCGCTTCGGCGTGATAACTAAAGAAGGTGGCGGCCGGAGGCAAAAGGGCATCGTTCCGCCCCACAAGAAACCGAACAGTACAAAATGGATGCGCGTGTGCGGCCTGAACCGGCCTGAAAACGGGGTGAGCCGGCGCGCGAACGCAGGTAGATGCACAAGGAGAAGTCATCATGCAGAATCAGTCTCGCCGAAACTTCCTGTCGAGCGCGCTCGCTCTTGGCACGGCGGCCTCGATCACCTCGCCGTTCAAGGCGTTTGCAGCAGGAACGCCGGGTTCGAAGATAAAGTTCGGCCTCGTCACCTATCTGTGGGGTCAGCACTGGGATTTGCCCACGCTGCTCGCCAGTTGCGAGGCCGCCGGCGTGCTGGGAGTGGAACTCCGTACTACGCACAAACACGGCGTCGAACCCGTGCTCACAGCGGAACAGCGGAAGGAAGTGAAAAAACGCTTCGACGACAGCCCCGTGGTGCATGTGGGGATCGGCAGCAACGAATCCTTCGACCACACCGACCCCGACGCCTTGAAAAAGGCCATTCAGGCCACGAAAGATTTCGTCGTCCTCAGCCACGATTGCGGCGGCTCTGGCGTCAAGGTCAAACCCAACAACCTGCACCGGGACGCCGAGGCCCCCGAAGTGACCATCGAGCGCATCGGTACGTCCCTCAACGAGGTCGCTGCCTTCGCCGCGAATTACGGTCAGCAGATCCGCCTTGAAGTGCACGGACAGTGCCAGGAATTGCCGATCATGAAACAGATCATGGATGTGGCCACCCACCCCAACGTATTCGTCTGCTGGAATTCCAACAACGCGGACCTGAAAGGGGAAGGGCTGGTGCACAACTTCAATCTCGTCAAAGATCGCTTCGGCGCTACGCTCCATGTACGCGAACTCGACGACCCCAAATATCCCTATCAGGAGCTTATGAATCTCCTCGCCAAAATGGACTATGAGGGATGGGTCCTGCTTGAAGCCCACACCGATCCCGAGGACAAAATTGCGGAACTTAAAAAACAAGTGGTTCTCTTTGGCGAAATGGTTGCCAAAGCGCAGCAGGCATTGGCGTAACGGCGATTCCCTCCGTCTGAATCCGGGGAAGGCTGGCCCACAAACGACGGCTTTCCCCGGTTTTTTTGTGTTTCGCCCGAGCGTTTGCGCGGTTCCAGTACGCCACCGGCTCTATGCTCCGCGGGACCGGGCGCAGGGGGCGAGCGTGGGAAAAAAGCCGCCGGACGCCCCATTTTTGCTCTAAGATACGCTATACTGAGCTTCATACTGGAGCCGTGGGCGCAATTCATCTTCCATAAAGGAGAGTTCTCGTGAAACGGCGCACCTTCATGAGGCTGAGTGCGGGCTCGATGGCGGCTACGGTGCATCGCGGCGCCCGCCCCCAAGGAGTCGCCATGGAAGCTGCACCCCAAGCGTCCGCCATGCTGCCCCGCCGGGCTTTTGGCGAAACCCCCGTGGAGCTGTCCGTCATTGGATTTGGCGGCATCCTCATTGCCAGTACCGAGCAGAGCTACGCCAATCGGGTCGTAGCCCAGGCCATTGAGCGCGGTGTCAACTACTTCGATGTCGCGCCCACCTATGGCGACGCCGAGATCAAGCTCGGCCCCGCCCTCGAACCCTACCGAAAAGACGTTTTTCTCGCCTGTAAAACCACCCAACGGCAGCGCCCTGAGGCCGAAAAAGAGTTTAACCAATCCCTGGAGCGCCTGCGTACCGATCGTTTCGACCTCTATCAGCTCCATGGCCTGGTAGACGTCGAGAAAGATCTCGATCCGGTTTTTGAGAAGGACGGCGTTTTGGATATGCTCCTCGAACGCAAACGCGCCGGCCAGGTCCGTTTTATCGGCTTCTCGGCCCATTCCGTCGAGACCGCCCTTACCGCCCTGGACCGATATCAGTTCGATTCGGTCCTGTTTCCCGTCAATTTCGCTTGCTACTATGGGGGCAGTTTCGGGCCCCAGGTCATCCAGAAAGCCCAGAAGCAGGGCGCCGCGCGGCTCGCCCTTAAGGCGCTTGCCCTGCAACACTGGACGAAAGACGATCCCAGACGCGAGAAATACGGCAAATGCTGGTACGAACCCATCCTGGAGCCCGGCTTGGCCGCCAAATCGCTTCGCTGGACCCTCAGCCAACCCGTCACTGCCGCCATACCCCCCGGCGAAGAAGAGCTGTTCTGGCTGGCCGTTGATCTTGCCTCCATGCCCATGGAGACCACCGCCGGCGACACCGAGGAACTCGAAACCCTGGCCCGTTCGCTCAATGTCATCTTCCGCGCACAGGAGACCGCCTAACCTACGCCGGCTTTTCCTGATCGTCGGGCCCATTGCTTCCGTTGCGAGCGCCTGACCATGCTGTGCGTCCCGACGCGCGCCAGTAATCACTTGCGAAGGCCAAATCGAAAAGGGTAGGCTAACGCTTCAGAAAACCCCCTCGGGAGTAGTGCCGATGAGCGAATATGTTCTGGAAATGCGGGATATTGTGAAGCGTTTTCCGGGCGTACTGGCGGTCGACCGCGGCCAGTTGACCTTGCGCCCCGGCGAGGTGCACTGCCTCGTGGGCGAGAACGGGGCCGGCAAATCCACCCTCATGAAGGTTCTGGCGGGGGCGATCCCGATGGATTCGGGTGAGATCCGCTTATCCGGAGAGCCGGTCAGCATCACCTCGCCGCATCAGGCGCAGCAGCTCGGCATCAGCATGATCTACCAGGAGTTTAACCTGAGCCCATTTCTCAGTGTGGCTGAGAACATCTTTCTCGGACGCGAACCGCGCCTCGGCAAGACCCCGTTCATCAACTGGTCCAAGATGTACCGCGATGCGCGCGAGCTTCTCGGGCGCGTCCGCACCGACCTCGACGTGCGCCGGCCCATCAACGAGTGCAGCGTGGCCCAGCAGCAGGTGGTCGAGATTGCCAAGGCCCTGTCTTTCCGTTCAAAGGTCATCGTGATGGACGAGCCATCCGCAACGCTGACCGAGCGCGAACTCACCGCCCTGTTCGACCTGATCCGCGGCTTGAAAAAAGACGGCATCGGCATGATTTACATCTCCCACCGGCTGGAGGAGATCTTCGAGATCGGCGACCGGGTCACCGTCATGCGTGACGGACAGTATATTGGAACCAACGACGTCGCCGAGGTGCGCCGGGAAAACATCATTCACATGATGGTCGGCCGGGAACTGAAAGACGAATTCCCGAAAGAGCAGTTCGAACGCGGTGAGGAAGTCTTGCGCGTCGAAGGCCTGGGGATCGCCGGTGCGTTTCAGGATCTGAGTTTCAGCCTGCACAAAGGCGAGATCATCGGGCTTACCGGACTCGTGGGCGCCGGGCGCACCGAGGTCGCGCGCGCCATCTTTGGCGCCGACCGGCTGCAGACCGGCCAGATCTTCCTCGACAAGCGCCCTGTTACCGTCTCGTCGCCCCAGGATGCCATCCGTCAGGGAATCGGGTTGCTGACGGAGGATCGCAAAACGCAGGGCCTCGTCCTGGGCATGACCGTCCGCGAAAATACCACCCTCGCCAATCTCGACGCGCTGGTTAAGTTCTTCTTCGTGGACCGCGCCCGCGAGCGTCAGGTGACGCTGAAGTATGTCGACGACCTGCGCATCAAAACGCCTACCATCGAGCAGGCCACGCAAAATCTCAGCGGCGGCAACCAGCAGAAGGTCGTGCTGGCCAAATGGCTGTTTACCGGATGCCGCGTGCTCATCTTTGACGAACCCACCCGCGGTATCGACGTGGGCGCCAAGGTGGAAATCTACAAGCTGATGAACGAACTGGTTCGCAACGGCGTGTGTATCCTCATGATCTCAAGCGAACTGCCCGAGGTGCTGGGCATGTGTGATCGCATCCTCGTCATGCACGAGGGGCGGCTGGCCGGTGAACTGACCCGGGCCGAAGCAGACCAGGAACGCATCATGCGCCTCGCGACAGGAGAAACGCTCGCCGTAGGGTAATCCACGTTCGCGCCGACTGCGGCAGGCGCCGCCGGGAAAAGCCGACCGACACACTCCCGTTCGCCTTACCCCGTTGTTTTGATCCGCGAATCCGTGACGGCAAAGGCAATGTTGCCGAGCGGGCCGAAGTCGGCCCGGTAGTCGCCGGGCGCCGCGGGGAAAATCGTGCCGACTGCGCCGTTGCTGTGCACGTGGCCGGGCTGAAGGGAGTATCCCTGCTCCACGATGCTGTTGACGCATTTGAGGAGAGTCTGCATCTGGCCGCCGGCGGCCTCGGCGCCTCTGCCGGTACTGACGGTCTCCCCGTCCAGGATCAGCGTGATGGCGATGGCATCGACGTCGAGCGCGTCTGGCGGGAGCGTGTCCAACCCGGTGATAAGCTCTTTGGCGTTGGTGTTCCAGGCGGCGGTATCGGCGGCGGTATGGGGATGTTTCTTCTCAACCGCGCCGCCGGGCAGCTCGACTACGGCCACGATCTCTGCGATGAGGCTGCGCAGGGCGGCAAGATCCGGCACGGGCTCAGAAATGGGTGCGTTGAAGCGGAAACCGATCTCCGTCTCGATGTGGCGGTTGGGATAATCGGCCAGATCGACAAGCACTTTCCGGGCCGCGCTCAGCACGCCCGACTGCGGCACCACGCCAATCAATGGATGGTCTATGCCCATCGCTGCCTGCGCTGCCCTGTTGATCCCCGCGGCCTTGAATCCACCGATCCCAGGCGTCTTGGCGAAGCGTGCCACCACCTGCCTCTGAACCGCATACCCGTCGGCCAGCGTGGCCTCAGGGTGTTCCGCGCTGAATTGCGGCATGGGAGTACCGGCAGTCCACGCCTCGAAAATACGCTCGGCGAATGCGCCGATCCATCCGGGCGGGTCCGGTGGCGCGGACTGGGCCGAGCCGGTAGTGTCCGCGCACAGCGGCAGCCGGGTCATCTTTTTTCGCAGTGGACGCCGGGACGCGCCCTGCTGGTCTCTGGAACTGGACATAGACCTGTCTCCCAGGACCCGTGCCGTGCGGGCGCTTGCTCAGCCCAGCGTGATCAGCGACGGATCGTAATCGTCCGGTTTCTCGAAGCCTAACAGATTCATCAGAGTTGCCGCCACGTTGCTCAATCCGGGATTGGCCACGCCGCTCAGGCCGAGCGGGTTCGCGTTCGAGAAGTCTTTGATGATAAACGGCACCGGATTCAGCGTGTGCGCCACCATGGGCTCTCGTTTGCCCTTCTTCTCGGTCCACATGCAGTCGGCATTTCCATGGTCGGCGGTGGCGATCAGAATGCCCTTAGCCGCGCGTACCGCCGGGAGAATACGGCGCAGGCCCAGATCGACCGATTCCACCGCGATCCGTATCGCGCTGGGAATGCCGGTGTGGCCGACCATGTCGCCGTTGGCGAAATTGAGCCGGATGAATTTTCGGTCTCCCTGCCGGATCTGGGCGACGACCGCATCGGTGATCTCTGCCGCTTTCATCCAGGGCCGCTGATCAAACGTGACTTTGTCGGACGGGA
The DNA here is from genome assembly GCA_050950105.1 of Candidatus Hydrogenedentales bacterium. Classification (GTDB taxonomy): domain Bacteria; phylum Hydrogenedentota; class Hydrogenedentia; order Hydrogenedentales; family SLHB01; genus UBA2224. The sequence continues at coordinate 168,426 of JBMNGZ010000004.1, forward strand.
CTTCCTCATATTTTTCGAGCGCTTCGTCAAGGTATCCCGAATTGTTGCCGTTCCAGAAGTAGGTCACGTGGCCGAATTTCTGGGTTTCGGAGATGGCGTAGGATGTGACGCCCGCGGCGCAGAGGTATTGCCCGATGGTCCGCTCGATCGCGGGCGGTTCCACCAGAAAATTCCGCGGGATGTGGGCGTCGCCGTCATATTCCATCATCCCCGCGTAGAACACATTGGGCACGCGCTTGCGGTCAAACCCGTTGAAATCCGCTTGCTCGAAGGCCATGGAGATCTCAATGGCTCGGTCGCCCCGGAAATTGAAAAACACCACGGCGTCGCCATCTTCAATGGTCCCGACGGGCTTTCCATTCTCCGCGACGACGAAGCTGTCGAGGTATTGGTCGGTGATATCGGGATCCTCGGCGTAGTAGGTTTGAATGGCCTCACCTGCTGAGGAGAACTGGCGCCCTTCGCCAAGGACATGCGCTTTCCAGCCGCGTTCCACGACCTTCCAGTCGGCATAATAGCGGTCCATGGTGGTGATCATGCGGCCTCCGCCCGAGGCGATGCGGTAATCCTTGCCGCCTTCGCTCAGGGCGGCCAAACGCGCCTCGAGCGGCTCGATGTAGTCCATCGCGCTCTTTTCGCCCACGTCGCGACCGTCCAGCAGCGGATGCAGCCGCACGCGCGTCATGCCGTCCTGCGCGCAGCGCTCCAGCAGGGCGTACAGTTGCTCGATATGGCTGTGCACATTGCCGTCCGACAGCAGCCCGATGAAATGGACCGTGCCGCCGGCGGCAGCACGTTCCCGGATGACATTCCAGGCAGCGCCTTCGAAGATCTTCCCCGTGCGCAGGGCCTCGTTCACCAGCCGCGCTCCCTGCGAGAACACCCGTCCCGCGCCCAGGGCGTTGTGTCCGACCTCAGAATTGCCCATGTCTTCATCCGTGGGAAGCCCGACGGCCATGCCATGGGCCTTCAGCTGCGTGTAGAGGGGCTCCTGGAGCAATTCATCGAGAACGGGCGTGTAGGCCAGGTGCACGCCGTCGGAGTCGTCGCCACGGCCAATGCCCACGCCATCCATGATGGCCAGCACCACCGGCCCGGGAAAAGGAGTGTATTTCGCCAGTTTTTTCAGGCTGAGTTTGCGCATAAGTCGTCCCTATCGTGATGGTTTCGTCCGGAAGGCGTCAGTGTACCGGGCGCGCGGGATCCGTTCAACTCTGTGACGAAAACCGCGCTGTTTTCAGACATTGGAAAGGCCTGAGGGCGCCGGGCGCCTATGCTCCGCGTTCGCCGGCGATTCCCTGCGGTTCAGCGATTGAATGCGGCCAGCGCCTCCTTCAACGCGCTGAGCATCTCGGCGCGGTACTCGCCCGGCTTATCCACATGGAACACCTTCATGGGCCGGCCTATGCCCGAGGAGACCAGTGTGCTTCGCCCGGACGCTTCGACCTGCACCTCCAGCTCTTTGAAGGAAAATGTCTCGCCCCTGCGGCCCGCGGCGTGCAACAGCGCCCCCGTGCACCACATGTTCCGTTCCTGGCCCCAAATCTCCTGGCGGAGGCTCTCGGAAAGAGGTTCTGCCAGGGCCTGTAGCGGATCGCGTTGCGCCGGGTCGGCCTGGGTCAGGGCATAGACAAAAAAGTTCTGGATCTCCACGGATGCCTGGTCCAAGACTTCTCGGTGCGTGAATTTCCAGTACGACTCATAGCCGTCCGGGCCAAAACACGGCACGAGGTACACCGGGAGCCCGCTGTTCAACACCCGGACATAGGCATGCGGGTCGAGGTCGACGTTATATTCGTAGTCGCCACCCACATGGCCTGCATTGATGTACAGGCGGCTGATTTTCGCCCGGCACAAATCGCCCTGGCGGTTCAGGGCGGCTGCCAGGTCGCGGAGGCTGCCCGCCGTGAATACCACCATCGGCTTGGGGCTCGCCTCCAGGGTGCGCAGGATCAACTCGACCCCGCGCTGTGTCTCCTCCGGCTGGTCACGGCCCGTGTCGTCAGGCGAGCTGAGGCATTCAAGCAGTCCGGTCGCGAATGGAACCTCTTTTCCGGTCAAATGCAGCATCTGCCGGAGCGCCACGATGCCCGGACGATCCTTGCCGACGGGCCCGAGATCGAATACGACGCCGCGGATATCAAACTCCGGCATCCCGAACAAGGTCGCGAGATCGAAATGATCATCCGGATCCGCATGCGGATGCAGGAGGTCCGTGGTATAGAGAATCGGCACCGTCCCATCCGCACAGGCAACCGCCGCAATCATTCCCAAGGCAACAAGAAAACACGCACTTCGCATGGCTCATCTCCTTTATCTTCCTGCATGACTATGCCCTACGGGCGGTGATTGTTAAAGAGCCCCGAAAGGCGCCCGGAAACGTGTGTCCCGCAGGGTGAAGAGGGCGGCCCGCCGGCCGCGCCAGGCATAACGCTGCCGCAGTGCATTCGAACAGGCCCGAGCCGCTCGTCCCGCGCCATCCCGTCTTCCATGCCGCGGCACGACCGCAAAGGGCATGGCGAGGCCATCTCCGATAGGGGTTCAGGTGGCGCGATTCTGACTAATCCCCAGTTTGGTTCTACGTTGGAGCCTTGACCAGACTAGCGATTGCCATGGAGACCGTTGTTCGTCCGATGAAGTCCATGAAGTGATTACCGATGGTGGCCAGCGAGAGTGCTCTGCTCTGCTCTGTGTTTGCCTTGAGCTGTTCGCCGAAGTTTTTGTCCTCGGCGAAAGCGCCGAAGGCGCAGAGGAGGAGGTAGGCAATCACAACGATGATGAAGTGGTTCGCTGTACGCTCAAGGCTAGTGAGTTTCACTTCATCCATGCCCATGCCCCACTTGCGGTTCTTCAAATCGCGGAACATAGTCTCTGTGTACCAGCGCTTTGCGTAGATGGCGGTTATTTTGCCGGCCTCCATATCTTCAATGTCTGTAACTAGATACCAAGGCTCATCGGCTTCCCAGTGAAAGGCCGTGACTAGACGAAAGCGTGTCTTGTCCTCCTGTGTGTCATTTCCCATAGTGCCCCAACCCCAGTCTTTGGGGCGATAGCCGCGGCGTATCCCCAGTTCGGGAATCGTGCCGATGTGATGTTCGGTTTCGACAAAGTGATTCATCGAGATACGCTGCACAAACCGCCATCCCCACTTTGTGATCTCGCTTATCCAGCGCTCGTTTCCAAAGCCTCTGTCGGCAACAATGATGGGTTCGATGCCGGGGGGACACATGGCGTGCAATTGGCGCAGAATCTCCTGTTCGGCGCGTAGGAGAGCCCCCTTTTTTTCGCGGCCGAATTTGGTCGATTTTATGGTGATCGCGTGAAAAGGCATGGAGCGCCCGTCTCGCGGAATGGAAAGTACCAGTTGTTCAAAGGCGTGACGGTCGGTCCAATCCACGAGCACCAGAGGGTGTCGGTCCCGCCCTCGCAGCCTATTGAACAACGCTTTGGAGATGACAAAACGCTCCAAATCCTCATTGGCCAGGAAGCGATCCACCCTTTTAATACGGTGCTTTGCGATGGCTGGGCCATGCATGGCGCGACCCAGAGCCAGCACGCCTACTCCTTTCATCCTCATCGCGCCGGCTGCAATATGCGCCAGCGTCTTGCGACGAGAGCGCCGCACACCTTGAAGATTCTGGTCGAACCACTTCATAATCTTGCTCGGGCCAAACATGAGAAATCCACCTCCTGACGTTGGTTTTCGTCGACTTTCGTCAGTATACAGGGTAAATGACCATGTTTGGCCCCTATCCATGCACCTATTCTGAAACTGGGGATCACTGAGGGCGCGATTCGGCGAATTATGAACGATTTGTGGCAAAATGATACTATATGCGCCTGACGAGCCTGCGCCCGAGGCCGCCGGACGCCCGGATCCGCAGTTGAGGCCACATGCGTACCGAATTCACCAAATTACTGAAAACCATCCGGAAATACAACCCGGATGCCGACACGGAGCTCGTCCGTAGCGCCTATCGCCTTGCCGATCAGGCGCATAAAGGACAGATGCGTCTCTCCGGCGACCCGTACATCACGCACTGCCTGGCCGTGGCCGCCAATCTGGCCCAGCTCCGGCTCGACACGACCACGATCGTCGCCGGCCTGCTTCATGATGTTCTTGAAGACACACGGGTTACAAATGAAGACCTGGCGGACCGCTTCGGTAACGAGATTGCCGCCCTCGTTGAGGGGGTGAGCAATATTCGCGCGCTCAATCTCCCCGCATCGCTCCCCGCGGAACTCTCCCAGCAGCAGAAACAAGCCGAAAACCTCCGTAAGATGCTGGTCGCAACGGCCCGGGACGTGCGGGTCATCCTGATCAAACTGGCGGATCGCCTGCATAACATGCGCACCATTGAATTTCTGCCGGAAGATCGAATTCGGCGCATCTGCCAGGAGACCCTGGACATTTATGCGCCGCTGGCGAATCGGCTGGGCATGGCGCATTGGAAATGGGAACTCGAAGACCACGCCTTTCACCACCTGAACCCGGCCATGTACCACGAAATGGCCGCGCGCGTGGCAATGAAGCGCCGGGAACGCGAAGCGTGGATGAAAGAGACCGTGGAGTTCCTCGAACAGCGGCTGACCGAAGCCGAAGTCGAGACCCGGGTCGTCGGCCGTCCCAAGCACCTGTACAGCATCTACCAGAAGATCATCCAGCAGGGCAAAGACTTCGACCAGGTGATGGACATCCTGGCGGTGCGCATCATCACGCAAACCGTTGCGGGGTGTTATAACGCCCTGGGCGTCGTGCATCAATTGTGGCCGCCTGTGCCGGGACGCTTTAAAGACTACATCGCCGTGCCGAAAATCAACATGTACCAGTCCATCCACACGACGGTCATGCGGGAAAACGGCTTGCCCCTCGAAATTCAGATCCGGACCGAGGAGATGGATCGTACCGCCCGCGAAGGCATCGCGTCGCATTGGCGATACAAGGAAGGGCTCGGGAAAATTGATCCCAAGCTCGACAACCGTTTGCGCTGGCTCCGGCAGATGTACGAATGGCTCAATGAAGCGCACGTCCCGGAAGAGCTTCTCGACAGCGTCCGGCGCGACGTCGGGGGGACGGAAGTATACGTCTTCACCCCAAAAGGCGAGGTGAAGGAGTTGCCGGGTGGCGCCACGCCGCTCGATTTTGCCTATCTGATCCACTCCGATGTGGGCCACCACTGCATCGGGGCGCGCGTCAACAGCGCCATGGTGCCGTTGCGATACCATCTCCAAACGGGCGATGTCGTTGAAATTCTCACCTCGAAAAACCAAACGCCGCATCTGGATTGGCTGAATGTCGTCGTGACGGGAAAGGCCCGCACGCGTATCCGGCAGCGTTTGCGGGAAATGGGCGAACTCGAGCCCCTGGAAGGGCAGGAGCCCGCGGCTAAAGCGCCCCCTCGGCCGCAGCGCAAGCCCGCCAGCACGATCCGCCCGGTCGACGATGAAACCCGCCACAAGCTGGTGCGCGTCCAGGGCAACAAAGCCATTGCGGTGCATTTTGCCAAGTGCTGTAATCCCATGCCCGGACACCCCATTATCGGCTACATCACGAAAGGCCAGGGCATCACTGTGCATCGAGCCGAATGCGCTCATTTCAGCATCACCAAGCGCGATCCGGAGCGGATCGTCGAAGCACATTGGGACGCTGTCCTGGGCGGAGTGACCCGCGAAGTCGGCATGCGCGTCACCATTGGTCCCCGTCCCAACGTCTTGGCGGACATCACCAACGCCATTCGTCCCATGAACATCAGCATCACCCGGGCTGAATACCGACCGGGCGAAAATGGCGACACCCTGTTTGATTTTGTGTTTGAGACGGCCGAAGAAGACGGGGCCCGGCGAGTCGACGCGACCCTGCGCACCGTGGCGGGCGTGGTGAGCATCCGGCAGCTGCCCCCTGCGAGACTGTTCGGCGCCAGAACGTGACCCATGGATAGATTCAAGCTCGTCACCGGGTTTAAACCCCAGGGCGATCAACCCGCTGCCATACGCGAACTCGCGAATAATCTCCGCGAGGGGTTGCCGCACCAGGTCTTGCTCGGCGTTACCGGCTCCGGGAAGACGTTCACCGTCGCCAACGTGATCGCCGAAGTCAACCGCCCTGCTCTCGTCATTGCGCCCAACAAGATCCTCGCGGCGCAGCTCTACGGCGAGTTCAAAGACCTTTTCCCAGAGAACGCCGTCGAATATTTCGTCAGCTATTACGATTATTACCAGCCGGAAGCTTACGTCCCCGCGACCGACACCTACATCGAAAAAGAATCGTCCATTAACGACGAAATTGACAAGATGCGCCACTCCGCAACGCGCGCGCTGCTTACCCGGCGCGACGTGCTGATCGTGGCCAGCGTGTCGTGCATCTACGGGATCGGTTCGCCGGAGACCTACGGAGCGCTGCGTGTTGAATTGATCCCGGGCGAGATGATCTCACGCGACGACCTGCTGGCCGGGCTGGTGGCCATGCAGTACACCCGCAACGATATCGATTTTCATCGCGGCACGTTCCGGGTGCGGGGCGACATTGTCGACATCTTTCCGGCGTACGAGGACGCGCTCGCCGTGCGTGTTGAGTTCTTCGGTGACGAAATCGAGGGCCTCTACGAGATCGATCCCTTGCGGAGCACCGTCAGCCGGCGGTTGCGGCGCATGGCCATTTATCCGGGTTCGCATTACGCCACGACGGCCGAAACCATGAAACGGGCAATCCAGGGCATTGAACACGAACTCGAAGAGTGCTTGAAAGGGCTGCACGCCGAGGGAAAGCTGCTCGAGGCCCAGCGGCTCGAACAGCGCACCCGCTTCGATATCGAGATGTTGAGCGAGATCGGTTACTGCAGCGGCATCGAGAATTACTCGCGTCATCTCGATGGCCGCATGCCGGGCGAGCCCCCGTACACCCTGCTCAGCTATTTCCCTCCGGACAGCGTCGTGGTCATCGATGAAAGCCACATCACCGTCTCACAGATCGACGGGATGTATAAGGGCGACCGCTCGCGAAAAGACCGGCTGATCGAGTATGGCTTCCGCCTGCCCTGTGCGCGTGACAACCGCCCCCTCAAATTCCGTGAATTCTGGGAAAGGGTGAATCAGTGCATCTACGTCAGCGCAACCCCGGGCAGCTATGAACTGGAAGAGAGCGGTGGGCTGATTGTGGAGCAAGTGGTTCGCCCAACCGGGCTCATCGACCCCGCCGTCGAAATCCGGCCCGCAAGCAACCAGGTCGATGATCTGTTGGAGGAGGTGCGCAAAGTCGTCGTCCGCAACGAACGAATATTGGTCACCACGCTGACGAAACGCATGGCGGAAGACCTGACCGCCTACCTGGCGGACCTTCAAGTGCGTGTGCGTTACATGCACTCCGACGTGGAGACGCTCGAACGCATCGAGATCGTGCGGGCGCTGCGCAGCGGAGAGTTCGACGTGCTTGTGGGCATCAACCTCTTGCGCGAAGGCCTCGACATCCCCGAGGTCGCGCTGGTGGCCGTGCTTGATGCCGACAAAGAAGGGTACCTGCGCTCCGAACGGAGCCTGATCCAGACCTGCGGTCGGGCCGCGCGAAACGTCAACGGCCGCGTCCTCATGTACGCCGACACCATGACCGGCTCCATGGAGCGCGCCATCGGTGAAATGAACCGTCGTCGAGAACTCCAGATCGCCTACAACAAAAAGCACCGGATAACGCCGCGGTCCATCACGAAATCCATTCCGAAAATCATGGCCAGCATCTACGAACGCGATTATGTCACCGTGCCCAGGGCCGCCGAGGAACACGAACTCTACGCATCCTCTTTTGATATCAAGAAAACCATTCGAGAATTGCGAAAGAAAATGAAGCAAGCCGCGGATACGATGGAGTTCGAGAAAGCCGCCGAATTCCGCGACCGCCTCCTTGCCCTTGAGAAGCGTCAGATCGAGGACGGCCTATAGCCCGGGAGGCCGTAAACCCATGCCCTGTGTGGACATCGCTCTCTGAAATCTGATAACATAGGGTTGCTGTTTTGTGTATGCCGCTTAACAAAAACTGCCCCGGATCAGTACGGCACTCATCCGACCCCGGCAGAGATAAGGCATGGAAACGGAAGGATTTGGCGAAGCGCGGCAAAGGAACGGACCGGAAAGGCATCTATGCAAAAAGAAGAGTGTATCGAGGTTGAAGGAGAGGTCACGGAATGTCTGCCCAACGCGATGTTTCGCGTCAAACTGGACAATGGGCATGTTGTGCTCGCACACATTTCCGGAAAAATGCGCAAATATTTCATCCGCATCCTGCCCGGAGACCGTGTCAAACTCGAAATGTCGCCCTATGATCTCAGTAAGGGACGTGTAACGTACCGGTTCAAGTAGACCGGCCTGCCTCGCTCCGGTCCGGGGCCTGCGGGCGAGACTCCCGTCTGAACTCATGCATGCCAGCAGGCGCGCCGCTTCGTCTCCCCTCGCATGCCGGTGCTGACTCGCCGCACAGGCTCACCCCGGACGCGCACGGCACTCAACCGGCCTTTTGTGCCGTCCAGCGCACCGCCTGCATCACAAGTTTTCGGTACATGGGTTCAGCAAAAATCGTCGGTCCATGCCCCAATTGAATGGTGCAGATCCGCGACTTCCGGTAGCTGCGCACCCAGGCGATCGTCTTGTCGCTGGTGGGCTCGTCCGTTGTGAGCAGCACCTGGTTGTCCGGCTGGAACATGCAGCCCAGATAGGTCTCGTCCACCGCGGTAAATCCCGTAACCCCTTTTGTGACCGGGTGGTTTGGATTCGCGACCGTGACATCGATCTCGATGTCGTGCTTGTACGAAGAAACGGGAAAAGTCGTGCCATCCCGCTCGACCGGCTCAAACAAATAGCGCGAGCCGATGATCTTCTGAAACTCAGGCCATTGGTTGAATCCGGAAATAATGTGGTGCAGCGCCACGACCCCCACCCCGCGTTCCAGCAGCGCCAGGAAATTCTGTTGCCGTTTCTCCGAGATCTCTTGCGTCATCGAATAAAACACGATAACGTCGTAGGTCCAGTCGGAAATATCTTCAAACAACTCGCTGTGGTCCCGCTGTTCCTGAAAGACAAACTCAATCCCGTCGACGCCCCGAAACATCGCATCAAAGGCCTCTTTGTCGTAGCCGTGGCCGCCCGTAACAACCACTGCCCGCAATGGCTTTGAATTGGAAGGCGTATCGCCCTCCGCCGCGGCCGGAAAAACCAGTACGGCACAAATCGCCGCAGACAACACCAGAATTGTCGCTGTTCGCATGATCTTGCTCCCTTCCCGATTAGACTTCACCTTGAAAACCTCCCGGCCAGATATGGGCATACCATGCCGCCGGGGCCGGCCTCCGCAGGCGCCGTGTCGCGCCTCCTTGTCTGATCGGCTCGCTGCGTGTCCGTGTGGCCACACCCTCCGTCTTCGATTGAGTCCATCGGCGTTTGGACTATATTCTTCCTCCGATTTCACTATTCCGTCGCGGCCAGAAATTCCGCCAAAATGCCCACGTTCTTAATGAATGTCGAACAATCGATCACCCGCTTGGCCGAGCCTGGCTCGTGATAGCGCAGGTCGCCCGCCTGGACCCAGGCGCCGCGTTCGTCCAGCGCCGCAATGACCTTGGCCGCGTTTTGTCCCAAGCTGGGCGTAAGACGCGGTTTGGCTGGTTTGGAAATCGAGGAAGATTCCTGCAGCTCCTCCGGCGGAATCGCTTTGAGGCGCTCGTATTCTTTCCGAATGGACGGCAGCGACGAACCCACGATGAAGGAATAGTGCGTGGGCATGTCATCACTGCTGTACGTGAGTTCATAATCCATGGTGAAATACAGGGGCGTATTGGTTCGCAGTTCATAAAACCGGGCCAGGCGGCCATCGGGAAGCGCGGACGCCTCGTAATACGCCAGAGCGCGTGGCAAGGGCTCGAGAAAGCGCTCTTCACCGGTTTTCCGATAGAGATACAAGAGCGTGCGCATCACCCCCTGCGACTCTCCGCCGGTGACGGCGGGCGGCTCGAACTTGCGGGCCCAGGCGGGGTGCATGTCGGCATCGTATTGCTGAGCCCAGCCTGGCTGCGGCGCCGGCATCTGCGCGAGAAGGATGAAGTCCCCTGCGCGCACCGCGGCGTCGCGGCAATCGTGCCGGCCGTAAAGATCTGCGGCCAGAAGCATCGTCTCGACAGTATCTCCGATCGTGTTGTCGTTAAACGTGTAATAACTCTGGTAATCCTTGCCTTCGTAGGTTCGGGACCATTCGTCGGGATAGGACGCCGCTTTGACCGGAAATGCCTCGGGTTCCCGCGGCCCGCTGAACCGTTGCGGCCAGGCCCCGTTCGGGTACTGCACCGCCAGCAGTTGTTCGAGGCCGTATTCGACCGCGCCGTGAATCGCGTCGTCAGAGAATTCGAGTGCTTTGTCGGCCAGCATCAGGCAACGCAATGCGGCCTGGGTCGTGTCGTCGTCCAGGGTACTGGTGTTCCGGCTCTGATCCTCAGGCGAGTCCACGCGGTAGGCCTGGCGGCTGCGTTTTTCGGGGTCAAATTCGATCGAATACTGCCATCCTCCGGAGAGTAGCTGGCCTTTCACCAGGGCATGGGCCGTTCTCCGTGCCGCGTCGAGCAGGTAGGCCTCGCCCGTGTATTCATAGGCCCGGAGCAGGGCCATGCCCACGCTCGGGGTGCCCGGAGGCTGCGTCCATGCCTGCGATGCGGTTGCCTTGCCTTCCCCTTCGCGCAAGACCAGGTCGGCCGCGTACCGCCATAGGTACCCGCCCTCAACCGAAACGGTGCCATCGAAGAATTCGACCGCGCGCCGCAAGGCGTCTGCCGCCTCGTCACGAGCCGGAGGGGCCGGCTCTTCGCCTGTCCAGGCGGGGAATGCCATTACCAGGAAAATCCAGGCTATCATTACAGCTGCTCTCATCAGGACTCCTCTCGCGGAGCGGTATGCTCCGCACCCAAGTTGCACTTTCAGGCGCATCTATGCATTCTTATCGCAGTTTCAATGGGAATGCGTCAAGTTCCTGCCCGCGGCGTTCGTTGACTGGCGGGCGGCGTTGTGGTGCGTTCCAGAGGCTGCTGCTACAGGCCGCAAGGCTTTTGAAGAAGGCGCCGGCCGATACGCTCGGCCAAGCGAAGAGGGGGACAGTGCGCGTGCGCTACGCCATCATTTCGGACATCCACGGCAATCTCGAGGCGCTCACCGCTACCCTCGAATGCATCGACCGCCGCCAGATCTCCCAGATCGTCTGCCTGGGCGATGTCGTCGGGTACGGTGCTTCGCCGGATGCCTGTGTCAACCTGATTCGCGAGCGCGGCATCCCGACCATTCTCGGTAATCACGACGCGGTCGCCTGCGGTCTGGAAGAACCCTGGGGATTCAATCTGGTGGCGCTCTCCGCGGTCAAATGGACCGCGGAGCAGCTCAGTCCCGACAACAGCGCCTGGTTAAAGAACCTTCCGCTCCGCCTGGACTACGAGTCCTTCCTCGCCGTCCACGCCACGCCGGAGGGCAGCGGCTGGGACTATATTTTTTCTTGGGAGGAGACCCTGCCTCATATCGCCCGGCTTCGCGAACAAAATCGCCGATTGTGTTTCTTCGGCCATACCCACTGCCCGGGCGCCTTTTCCGAAGACGGCCTCTACGCCCTGGAAGAAGACTCCCCGTTTGAGCTTGATCCCGGTAAGGTCTATCTAATCAATCCGGGCTCGGTGGGACAACCCCGCGACGACGATCCCCGGGCCTCTCTGGGCATTTTCGATACGGACAGCAATGAATTCGAGCTGCTGCGTGTGCCGTATCCCGTCGATGTGGCTGCAAAACGCATCCTGGATGCCGGCCTTCCCGCATTTCTCGCGGATCGACTGCATCGGGGCCGTTGAGCCATAGCCTGGCAGACGCGCTACGTGTCTCCAGAGGGGGACCGCCGATCACAGCGATCTCTGCGTGAGAAGCTCTTGGGCGCTCGAAGCAGGGCGACGTAGATGATTTATGCCAGGCTTTGCGGTATTCTTCAGGAAGAGCTTGATCAACTCAACGCACCGTCAGGAGGATTGTTGTGAACACACACCGTCGTATTTCCAGAAGAAACTTCATGCTATCGTCGCTCGCAGGTGCGGCCGCGCTCGGATTGGGAACACAGAGCCGCGCACAGGAATCGCGCCCCGACCGATGGGTGCTGATGGCCGATACCCACATTCCCGCTGACCGCGAGCGGGCCAACGGCAAACCGCCTGTTAAACCCGTGGAAAAATTTGCCACCATGCGCTCCGAAGTCCTCGCGCTGGATTATCGCCCTGACGGCCTCATCATCGCGGGCGATTGCGTCTATCTTCACGGTGAACACGAGGATTACGTCACGCTGAAAGGCGAGCTGCAGCCGTTTGTGGACGCCGGCATCCCCCTGCACATGTCCATGGGCAACCACGACAACCGCGAGCGCTTCTGGGGAGTGTTTCCAGAGCATCAGAAGTACAGCGCGAACACGGTCGAGGGGAAGCACGCCTACATCCTGGATGCCCCGCGCGCTACGTGGTTTCTGCTCGATTCCAACCGTGAAACCGATTATACGCCCGGGGAATTTGGCGAAGCTCAACTCGAATGGCTGGCAAGCGAACTCGATAAACGTCCGGACAAACCGGCCCTGCTGCTCGCGCACCACTATCCCGAAGGCAAAAATGGCCTGCACGACTTTTCCGCGTTTTGGGACGTGATCCTGCCGCGAAAACAAGTGAAAGCCTACATCTACGGCCACAGCCACGCCTGGTCGGAACAGCAACGCGAAGGCATCCACTTCATCAACCTGCCCGGGATGGCCTGGCTGTTCAGCGCCGAGGGCGTTCCACGGGCGTGGGTCGAAGCGGCCATCCACGACGACCGTGCCGAGTTCAGCCTTCACGTGATGAATGACGTTACACTGCCGCAAGGCGGAAAATACACATTTCCCTGGCGAGCCTGATCGGCTGCGCCAGATTTCCGGGCTGCGGTCTTTCCGCCCGGGTGCGGAGCGGATCGTAGCCCGATCGGTGTGAAATAGGAGCATTCAGGTGAAGAAGCACTGCGGAATTGGGCGCACTTCCTGGGCGATGCTCGCTGTGCTGGTGGCTCTGGGCGCGTTGGGCGCCACCGTCAGCCAGGTGCGCCTGCCCCTCTTCCGGGGATTCTGGTATCCCAACACGGAGGAAGCGTTGCGCGCGGCATGCGAGCAGTATCTCAATGATGCCCAGCTGCCCATGCCTGTCCGGGGCCGTATCGTCGCCTGTGTGAGCCCCAATGCGGGTTACGCCAATGCAGGACAGGTCATGGCGTACGCATTCAAGGCGCTGGAACTCGGCCAGTACGACCGGGTGATCGCCTTGACGGGAGCCCATAGCGCCCGATTCCCAGGCTGCTCCCTTCCACTCGTGCAATACTTCGCCACGCCGCTCGGCTTGACCAGTCTCGACGTCGCTTCGTGCAGAAGGCTCTCGATGTCTTCCCTCATCGAATCGCGTTCGGTGCTCTATCGGTATCCCAGCAGCGGCCGCGACAAGCGCCTCGCCATTCACGAAGCCGAGCACGGCATCGAGGTGATCCTGCCGTTTCTGCAAACCACCTTGGGCAATTTCGAGTTGATACCCCTCGTTGTCGGCGACTTGCTGGACGCCAATGGCCGCATACGGGAGAGCGCCCTCGATTCGCTGGCCAATCTCCTGAAACGCATGGTAGATGACCGCACGCTCATCGTGGTCAGCTCGAATCTGACGTATTACGGCAAACGCTACGGATACACTCCCTTCAGCGACAACACCGCGGATGGGATCGAATGGCTGGATAAGCAGGCACTCCACTACGTGCTGAACCGCGACCGCCAGGGATTCCTGGATTATCTCGAAAAGACGCGTAATCCAATTGACGGGGCCGCGCCACTCGCCATTCTCATGTCCTTGCTGCCCGAGCGCGTGGAAGGCTACCTGCTCAATTACCAGACCGGCGCGCAGGAGATGGGGGAGGGGGGCTCGTCGGTCTCGTACGCCGCGCTCGTGTTCGCCGATCCGGCCGCGCCTCCAAATCAGCGCCGCGAGGTCCAGCAGGCGCAGCCGTGGGAGCCCGCGGATGTGTCGGATATCTCGCTCTACAGCCCCATGGCGCCCATCAGCGGGGAAGACACCGCCGGCCGCTTGTCGCAGGGGAGCGAAGCCTCGGAGGACGAGTAGGCCGGGTCCGTAACCTCAGCTCAACAGAAATCCGGCAGGGCAAAGCGCAACAGCTCGCAGAGCCGAGCCGAAGATGCGCGCGCGGTCGCCAGCACCGCTTCGTGCGACAGACGTTGAGGCCGGCAGCAGTTGTTCGTGATGCATGACACGGCGGCTGTGCGCAAGCCCAGCGCCTGTGCTGCCGCCATTTCCGGCGCGGTGCTCATCCCAACCGCGGAGGCGCCCATACCCTGCAGCGCGGCGATTTCTGCGCGGGTCTCATAGCTGGGGCCGTGCATCCAGACGTAGACGCCTGTGGCGTCGCAGCCGGGCACCCGCCAGCCGGGCACGAGCGCACCGGGCCGTTCTGACCAGCGGCGGCAGGGCCAGGTGAGGATGCGCTCAACATCCATGAGACTGCCGGGTTTTAATTCAGGGAGTAATCCGCCAGCGGCGTTCGTGAACACCACGCGCTCTACGCCCATCGCTGCGAGTGCTTTCAGCGGAGCCGCCAACGCATCCCAGCGCAGGCCCTCGTAAAGGTGGCGCCGCCCCTGTTGCACAATCAACGGCTCGCTACCGCATTCCCCGGCGATGAACGAGCCGGGATGTCCGTCTACCTGCGCCGCACTGCAGCCGTCAAACGCGCTGAAAGGCTTTTCCCAGAATCGGCGGTCGAGAAGACCGCTTAAATCAAGACCTGAACCCGCAACCACCGCGATGCGGGGGCAAATGGTCATGCTTTCCAGCCCAAGGGAAGCAGGCATTGCTCGTAAAGCTCCAGGGCATACGAATCGGTCATCCCCGCGACAAAATCTACGATGCGGCGCTCCAGAGAGTCTTCGCTCAAATTTTGCGCCAAGACCGGTTCGGGCGGATGGGCGAGCAGGCAGGCGTACAATTCACGCAAAACGTTCTTGGCCTTCTCAATTTCACGCTGGATGGCCTCACTGGGATACACTTCGCGATACAGAAAATCCCGAAGCTGAACGGTACTCTCCCGTACCGCGTCTTCCAGGCCGATCTCGCCGTCTTTCGAGCCTTCGACGATGCCCCTGACCATGCTGTCAATGCGCTCAGAGGACGTCTCTCCGAGCTGTTTCAGCGCGGCCGCGGGGAGATCCGATGGCCGAAGGATGCCGCCGCGCACCGCGTCGTCGATGTCGTGGTTAATGTACGCGACCGCATCACAGATGGCCACGATCTGGCCTTCGAGCGTTGCCGAGGCGCGCGTAGTGTCGCCCCATAGAATGCCTTTGCCTTTCGAATGAGTGGCAATCCCGTCACGCACCTCGAATGTCAGGTTCAATCCGGGCCCCCGCCGGGTGGACTCAAGTTTTTCTACGATGCGCACGCTTTGTGCCGCGTGGTTGAAGCCCTCTGAATACAGCTCATTCAGCACATATTCGCCTGCATGTCCGAAAGGCGCATGCCCCAAGTCGTGCCCCAGTGCGATGGCTTCGGTGAGGTCTTCGTTCAAAAATAAGGCGCGGGCCGCCGTCCGGGCAATCTGCGACACCTCAAGCGTGTGCGTCAGGCGGGTGCGGTAATGATCTCGTTCGGGCGCCAGGAACACCTGCGTCTTCTGTTTGAGCCGACGAAAGGCCTTGGAGTGGATGATCCGGTCGCGATCGCGCTGGTAAGCCGTTCGGAACGAATGTTCGGGTTCGTAGACATCCCGCCCGCGGGTGTTTGCTGCCAGCATGGCGTGCGGGCTCAGGGTTTGCCGTTCCCGCTGTTCAATCTGCTCACGGACAGTCACGTGCTGGCGCTCACTTTCCTTTGAAAAGGCGGCGCGCCAGTTCGACGGGCAAACCCGCCTGCATGATCTTCAAAGCGCAGGCGTCGATATCATATTCAACGCGGCAAAACTCGAAGGTCCGGTTGTCTGTGTCGAAGAAGCCGAAAGCAGCTCGAGGATCGCGGTCGCGCGGCTGCCCGGCTGCACCCGGGTTGATGAAGTAGCGGTTCATCGGGCTGAGTTGGCAGACGCCTTCGGCGGGCGTAGCCCCCGTGTTGCCTTTCTCGCTGAAAAAGGAGGCGCGATGGCTGTGGCCGAAAAAACAGATATTGATGTCGCGGCCGTTCAGGTATTCCAGTTGCCGAACGGCATCCAGCCAGTCGATGATGTAATCGTCGCGGTTGCTCGGGGAACCGTGCACCCCGAGACAATCCGAGTTGAAGACGATCTGTTCATGGCAACTGGCGAGCCAGCGCCGGTTATCGTCGCGAATCTGCTCGTATTGCCATTCAATCGCTTTCTTGGCCGCGGCCCGAAAAAACCAGGGATCTTCCAGCCCGCACACCGCGGCATCGTGATTCCCCATGATGGTGGGGATGCCCCGCTCCCGTATGATGTCGACTACTTCGTTGGGATTGGCGTTGTACCCTGTCAAATCGCCAAGGCAGATGGTGCGGTCCGGTTTCCGCTCATCGATACGCTTGAATACCGCCAGGGTTGCCTCCAGGTTAGCATGAAGGTCCGATATGATCGCAATTAACATCTACTCGTCCTTGAGGGAAGTCGCTCTACTTGGTTGCGGCAGTGCCTACTCCGATGATTGTCGGGATTTGCCTTTTTCAATGATGCGGCGCAACTGTGACACTTTTTTGCGGGCATGCGGGTTTGATGGATCCATCTCGAGTATTTTCTGCATGGCTTCCAGCGCCGTCTCGTAATCGCGGCGTTTAATATACTGCACCGCGACATTGTATTCCGTTGCCAGTATCTTTTTTCGGAGGCGGGGAGAGCGGGGTTGAGCCTTCACCGCGGCTTTGTATTGCTCGAGCGCCGCGGGGTAGTTGCGCGTTTCAAAGTAGAAATCCCCCATGGATTCCTCATGCGTCATCCCCGCAACCGTTGCTTCTTTGCGCCGCTCTTCGGTTTCTCGTGCCTGTTTTTCCTCGTATGCCTCCGGTGTGTACACATTCACCAACGCTGAACGTTCCACCAGAACCGATATGTTGTTGCTCGCGGGGTCTGCGGGGATCAGGTAAAATCGCTCCGCTTCCGGATTGTACGGCTGAAGCGTTAATCCTCGGATCACCTCACCATCGTCAAATTCACAGATGTATTCCTCGCCTTCAGGGTGATACTCCGGATACCGCTGTTGCGGGTCAAAATGCCCATCAAAGCTCTTGACCTGAAACACGGCCTTCAACTGGTTAAACCGGATCTGCACCGTCTCTCCAGTCGCGGTGCCTTCACGCGTCATCGTGTCCAGATAAAACCCCGCGTCCTGAATGTTGAGCGCAAAACAGACCCCGTAATTGGTCGTGCCATCTTTAAAACGCACCACAAGACGTTGGCGTGGATGTTTGCGCCGGGCCTCGGTCCGCTTCTGCTCCATGTACTTCTGGCGCAGCTCTTTCTGCTCGACCCAGCGCTGGCGCAGCATGGAGCCGATGTGCATCTTGTGGATGGACGTCACATAGAGCCCCTGGCGGCCAATCAGGCTCAAGGCGTCGTTTTCGGTCTCAGCTTCAATCACCCCGGAAGTCTCGTTGCCTTCGTCGTCGATCGCTTTGTAACTGAACTTTGCCACTGCCTCGTCTCCTCAGGCGTAGCTGCGTGCATCGCCGTTACGTTCGATTCGAATCGAAACCGCGTGGTTCAAAAGCAGACATCCACGACTCTCCAATTCGAAACCTTAACACGAAGCCGTGGATCTGTCAAAGGGTTAAAAGCATTTAACCCGTTGATAGCGCAAAGTTTCTGCCGTATTTTACATTCAGACGATTCTTCGGCAGACTCCTCGACCACCCAAAGGCGCTCTCGCGAGCTTTTCGAGTTCCATTTTATGCCATCCCCGTAACGATTACAAGCGGGCTCTGCAGGGATTTTTGATGCTGGGGGCTTGTGGAGAGGGGCGCTCTAGCTCGCGCCGCGAAGGCAGGTCTGCGGCTGCGTCAAAGGTAGTGAACTCCGATGCCGACGTTTGGTCGCAGCGTGGCCGCTTACGCCCGTTTTCCGCGGGCTTTAGCTCGCAGCATGGAGGTGAAATCATGCAATTCCTTCACCCGCAAGATATGGCAGGTGCCCAGGTACCCTGCGACGCTGGCGGCCAGCAGAGCGCTTACCGAAACCAAACGTGCGATGCCTGAGTCCGTTGGCCACAGCGCCACAACGCGGGTATACGCGGCATACCCCGCGGCGCTCATCACGGCTCCAGCGACGCTCATGCGGAGCAACGCCGTGAAAAAAGCGCTGTTCCATAGCGGACCATGGCGCATAACCAGCAAGTAATACAATCCAGCGAAGTTCACGGTATACGAAAACACCGTGGCCAGGGCCAGACCTCGGTATCCCAAAGGTTTGACCAAAGCGATGTTCAGCAGGATGTTCAACAGCATGCTCGCGCTGGCTACAAGCACCGGTGTTTTGGTATCGCCGACGCAAAAAAATCCGGTCACGCCAATCTTGATCCATGCAAACGAGAGAAGCCCGAGCGCGTAAATGCGCAGCGCATCTACCGTCAAGTGCGTTTGAGCGGCGCTCCAGTCTCCTCGTTCGAAAAGCAGGCGGACGAGCGGCTCCCCGAAAAACAACAGGGCCAGCAGGGAAGGGCAGACCAGAAAATAGCTCTGGCGGAACCCGGTCATCAGCGTCTCCCGAATCTCCTTCGCGCGATTCCGGGCTGCCGCCTGGGAAAGCAGCGGCAGAATGGCCACGGCTACGGCGAAACCAAACATCGAAAGAGGGAGCTGAATGAGGCGGTTCGCGTAATAGAACGCGCTGACGATGCCTTCATCCAGACTGCGAGCGAAAAGCGCATCCACCAGCTTATTGACTTCACCCGCGGCCTGCCCTATCAATACCGGCAGCATGAGCGCATAGATCGTCCAGATCCCGGCATGCCGCAGCCGAAAATCAGGAAGCCAGATGCCTGTCTTTCGACCCAGAGCCACATACAGCACCGCCAGTTGCGCCAGACCGCCAAGCCAGACGCCCAGGATCAGCGCATAGGATGGATCGGAAAAGCTGTGGCGAAACAGAGCGCAACAGGCAATCAGCGCGACGTTCAGCAGGGCGGGCGACCACGAAGGCGTGGCATACTCGCGCAGGGTGTACAACGGCCCCATCGCGAAGACAGCCATCCCGATAAAAAACAGGTACGGAAACGCCCAGCGCGCAAGTACCGTGATCAGCCCCAGTTCTTCCGGGGACAGCGTTTTCCCTCCCGTGATGGGGGTCAACGCGTTCAGTCCGCCCAGCAGCATCGGCACCAGCGCCGTTCCCAGCAGTGTCAGCGCCAGGAGTACCACGAGCATGGACGCCATGGCTGAGGACACCAGCTTCTTGAACTCCGAGTCCCCATCCTGCTCCAGCGTCTTCGTGTACACTGGCACAAACGCCGCATTCAGGGCCCCCTCGCCGATCAGGTCCCGCAGCATATTGGGCAGTTTGAACGCGAGGATGAAGGCGTCCCGCGAGCCGGTCGCCACCAGCGCGCCCAGCACCATATCCCGGAGCAGGCCCAGAATACGGCTCAGCATGGTGCCTCCGGCAAAGATAGACGCCAGACGGGCACTCACGCGCGCCGAAGAATGTGCTTTTTGATTCATGATTCTCTGTCTGTGCCCCCCAGATGCCTCATGCTGCCGGGCCGGGCGCAGGACGGCGACGAGGGGCAATCGCAAGCGCCACAAAAACGACCGATACCGCAACAGACGCCTGAGGAACGCGCTGGGGGGACCACGGTACGGGGCGTGCCGCCGGTTCCGCGACCGGCAGCGCTCCCAGGCAGCGGTACTGCTTCAGATCCCGCGCTGACGGGTCTTCTCGAAGCCAGTGGAACGTCCCGGACGGCATCACAACGGCATTCGTGGCGGTAAACCGGCCCCAAGGGTCAAACACGCCGGACAGGCCGGTGTTTGCGCAGTGGACAAGCGCAAGGCGAGTCTCGATCGCGCGCAGCCGGGCCTGTTCGAGTTCTTGCTCGAGCGCATTGCTCGCCCCGAACCAGCCCAGATTCGTGATAACCACCAGAAAATCCGCTCCCTGCCGGCGCAATGCCTCGCTCATTTCAGCAAAGAGCACCTCAAAGCAGATCAGCGGGCCGAATGTCCGCTCTTCGAGTGAAAAGACGCGCGTCTCTCGACCGGGCTCCACATCGCTGATGATCGGCACGATCTTCTGGATAAACGGAAAGTAAGACCCGAAGGGCACGTATTCTCCAAACGGCGCCAGATGGATCTTGTCGTAATGCCCTTCGACTGCGCCGGAGGGCGAGATCAGAAAGCTGGAGTTCCGGGCCCGCCCGGTTTCCGCATCTATGCGTTGCGAGCCGGTGTAGAGTGCGGCGCCGGTACTCCGCGTCAGCTCTTCAAGCGGGGCCAGGATCCCCGGGGCCGTCAGATCTTCCATCACGAGGGTTTCCGGCCAGACAAACAGATTCACGGGCGCGTGCTCGGCCAGAAGACGCGATTTTTCCGCGGCATTACGGACCATCTCCAGACTGTATTCGGGATCCCATTTCATCTCCAAGGGGAAATTGGACTGGAACACGCCCGCCTTGAATGGGGGAGAGGCATATACGGCCGGTTGCAGCAGGGCCATTCCCACGCCATGGCTCCCAATCAAGAGCGCCAACGCCAGCGCTGCGCGTGCGAGCCGGAGCCGGTGCGCATGAAACAACTCCGAAAACAACACATTCGAGGCGACCAGCAGCCCGGCAATGAGGGGCGTCCCTCCAATGGCCGCCAGTTGGAGCAGGAGGAGGTCTCTGCCCTGGGAATAGGCCAGGTTGCTCCAGCCGAAACCGCTGAGCAGGTGGTTCTGTGCGTATTCCATGGTCGCCCACAGCACGGCGAGCAGCAGGGATTGCGGCATCCAGCGAAGCCGGCCTCGCAACCAGGCCCAGGCGGCGCCTGTGAGCGCCCAATACGCCGCCATTACAAGACAAACCGCCTGCTGGCCCCAGAACGCCCAGCCTCCGGCCCAATACATATTCGTGAGCAGCCACTGAAGCACCACGCTGTGAAACGCCCAGCCGGCAACGAAGAAGCGCAGCGCGGTTTGTCTCGGAGTGGTGTTACGGCACACATAAAACAAAGGCGCGAGCGCGACCCACGCAAGAAAAAACAGTTGCCAGGTGGGGAAGCACAGCGCGAGCAGCACGCCGCTCAGTAACGGGCCCCCCCCTTGTCGGAACATCGTCTTCATTGTGGCGGGATCATGCGCATGGCCGGGCGCTCAATTCAACTCCACCATCTTGCCCTTCCCGGGCGCGTGCGCGAAAAAACCGGCAGGCCAGACAATCTGGCCTGCCGGAAGCTTAGCAAAGTGCTCCGTCCATCGGGAACAAGCTACAGCTCGTCCTCCATGATTTCAATTTCCTGCTCGATGCGGTCCAGATTTTTCCATTTCTCTTCACGCCAGAAGTTGAGAGCGCTAATGGCTTCCGGCCTCAGATTGCGAAGATCAACAATGGTCGGGGAGAGAAAGATCAGCAGGTGCGAGTTACGCGCTTCCACCCGCCGGCCGCGGAAAGGAGCGCCCAATACCGGCAGTTTGCCAACGAGCGGAATGCGGCGCTCGGTTTTGGTGACATTGCGTGTCGACAGGCCGCCGATCACCAGCGTCTGGCCGTTGGGCACCAGCACCTGGCCCGTCTGCTCGCGTGTCGAGAATACGGGAAGATCGATGCCGCGGATGGGACTCGACGGCAGCCGGTCAACCACGTTCAGTTTCGCCAGATTGATCTCGATCATGTCGTCATCGAGAATCACCGGCTGAATGCTCAGATTTACACCGACCTGGCGCCACGTCACCTGGAGCTGCGCCCGACCCTTCTGATAAATCAGCGACTGGTAGGGGATCTCTTCACCCGCGTGAATCTCCGCGGTCCCGTTTTCCACCACCAGCAATTCCGGTTTCGAAATCAGGTCGGCATCCGCTTTTTGTTCAATACCGCGGATGATGCCGTCAATGGTCCCGCGGCCGCTGTCAATAATGCTGAACGTGATGCCCGCGCCGCTCTGGGTTGTAATGGCTTCCCCTTGCAAGGCGCTGCCCTGGGCGACGCTGGCGGGATAGTCCGGCGTCAAACGCACGTTATCGGGGTACGGGTTCGTGTCCGCGGCCGGCAGGGTCACTTGGAACGAGTTCGGGTCAAAGACCCGCGTGGCAATGCGCTCCACGGTACCGCTGTTCTCGTTGCCCCGGACAAAGCGGGTGTAGTCCAGATTGGTTCCAATGTCCCGCAGCCCATCTTCCGTGGTTTCACTGATCCACACTTGGATCTGGACCTGACGGATGGCTTCGACCAGTTGCGGGGCCGGCGGCGCTTCCTCTGGCGGCGGGGGAGGGGTCTCCTCACCGGCCAGCGCGAAGCTTGCCAACATTCCGAGCAGCACCAGCGCTGGAAGAATGCGTTGGATACCCATTACTTGTCATCCTCCATTTTCAACTCGGAATCGATCCCCGTGCTGGACGAACCGCCTGTGATCGCCTCGCTGAGGTTCTGCGGGATGGATGACACCCCTTCCAGGATGTCCGTCAGCAAACCCGTGGGTGATAATTTAGTTGACGGGGTTTCTTCTCTCAGATCGACAAATCCATGCTCATCAGCCACCACGAAAGGCGCCCGCCACAGTTCCGACTTGATAAAGAAAACCAGCTCGCGCCGGCCTTCGTCTGTTTCCCGGTGGCCAAACGTTGTCGAGAGCGGCGCGCCGATAAAATTGCCGGGAATGAAGTTTTCGGCCACACCGACCGCCACATCCTCGGCCTGAGTCAGCCAGGGCACCGTCTCCAGGCTCTTCTGTTTGGTGTTGCGGTACAGGCCGCCAAGCACCAGCACCTGGCCGTTCCGGACCCATACATCGGTTGAGATGCTACGCGTAATGAAGACCGGCGCCGTGATCTGATTACCACCGCCAAGACTGCCGTCCAGCGCAATGACGATGCGCGTGCCCAGCTCCTTCACTTCCGCCTGGACCTGCAGGTTAATATACGTGTCTTCCAGGGTGGCCCAATTGCCGTCGTCGTCGGTCACTTGCGGCACTTTCAGCGTCAGGGCGACGCCGGTATCGCGGAATGAGGTGGCCTGCACCGTCGTGGCGCCCACCACCGTCGTGTCTTCGTAGGGAATCTCGCGCACCGTTTTGATGACCGTGCCCGGCCGCTCTGCGCCAATCACAACCATGGCCTTGGGGCGCGACAGGATGTAGGCACGGTTTTCATTGACCAACGCCTGCAGCACCATCTCGATGTCGCCATAGCTTGTTGAGATATTGTCCAGAAAGACCGTCAGGCCTTCCATCCGGTTGCCGGTATCCGTCGGAAACGTCAAATCAGCCGTCCGGATCGCCCCGTTGCCGCTTGTGACGCGGCCATAGAGGCGCTCTTTGCTCCGGCGTGAAAAGAAGGCACTGAAGCCCGTTTCCACATTCTTTTCTGTCTGGAACTCGACCACCTTGACAGAGACATTAACCTGTCGCGGAGCTTGCGCGTCCAGCGGCAAGACAGGCGCGGGCGGCGCTTCCTCCGCGGGTGCCGGGGCAGCTTCATCCTCGGCATACCCGATAGGTGCGATCAGCCCCACTGCCAGTACAACGAAACCAAATACATACCATTTTCGCATTGCTGACCTACCGTTGAAATGTTCCGATCGCCTCGTATCGAGTCACGTTCTCGATATCGTCGAAGACACTGAAGCGCACCACAAATGCGCGTGCTTCACCAGGATTCAAGCGACCAATATTCACCGTGCTGGTGCCATAAATCATGTTGCCGAAACCGTATACCGTCACGTTCACCTGCACGCCATACAATACGCTGTCACCGCGGTTGTGCGCCTGGCCCGAGACGACGTAATAGTCCTGACCCCGGTAATAGGCCCGGTCGCCGGCGCCGATGTCGGTGCCACCACGGAAATTGTTCAAGTTGGTAACGATGAGCGGTTCTTCCGCGATCGAGCGTTTCTGGCGCTCTTCCGGCGTGAGCAGCGTGTAGCTGCCATCAGGTTTGAACTCGATGCGCTCTTTCAAGCGCACGTCGGTGGCGTACGTCGGATATTTTTCGATGATATTGGCGTACAGTTCGCCCGCCATGTCGTAATCACCGCGCTTCCATAAAAGATCCGCAAGTTCCCACTTCGCCTTGTAATTGGCGGGCTCATCCTTGACTGCATCCCACAGGGCCGTAATGGATGCATCGAGCTGGTCTGGCGAGCCGAACTCGTCGGTGTATTGCTTGCGCAGATCTGCAATATGCTGCGCGCATTCCTCCGCATAGCGCCCATGAGGGGCCTGGTGAAGGTATTCTTCGAAGAGGTTGATCGCGTCGCGGTAGCTCTTGATGTTGTAATACGCGGCGGCCAACCAGTAGCGGGCGTCCATGGCGGCATCCGAATACGGGTATTTCTGGATGACCTGCAACAGACGCGGGATCACAATATTGTAATCCCCGGCCTCGATCATTCGGCGCGCTTCCTCGACCTGTTTGACGGCCGAGCTTTCCTCCAGCACGCGGTTTTTGGTCACCGGAGTCGCCGTCATAGGCACGTTACTTGAAGGCGTCGTGCACCCCGCAAGCGGCAGGACGAATCCCACCAGGCATACTATCAGCAGGGTCTTTGGGGTCGTATGTGCTCGTTGCATAGTTGACTTCTCACAGAAATCACCCTCGCCCCTGAAGCAACCCATTTGCTTCGACGGAGTGTCAGGCTCTTGTTACCCAAGCTTTCTATCGGCTGCTAGCTTTTCTCAGACTCTCTTGCATGGTCTTGATGACCAGTTCCGTAACATCATCGGCAGGAATGGCGGGTTCCAGTCCACCCAAAAAACCTTCCGCAGCGATGAGGTCATATTCGGACTCCTGCCCGACTTGGGCAATGGCCCGGACGGTCCGGTCACTCGCCTGGCTGATCAGGATCCAGTATCGCCCCGTCCCACGCTCAATTTTCTGGCTCTTGAGCTCTTTGTATTCCGGGGTTTCAATGATGATCTCCTGGTAGCGGACTTCCGCCGGCTTTTCGAACGAAGTGGAAAGCCCCCAATAAATTTTCTGGGGATCAACCTGTGATTCTTCAATCGAATACGCGACGACATGCGTAGCGCTCAAACTCAAGGCGAGTCCGGCGACCACAACTATCGTAAATGATTTGGCCATGGTTTTCTAGTCCTCTCTGAATTCTTCACCGTGTGGGCAACCGCTGAGGGCATCCCACACTTCCCCACGAACCCATGCTCGCCAGTCGCACTCGCCAAGGAGTCATGATACCGACAAAGCGCGAGCACTGTCAAGTAATTACCTGGCTCCCCGTCTATTCCTCATCCAAGCTCCCGGACTGTTCAACTGTATTCCCTGCGTACATCGCATTGGGGAATGAAGGCGAACAGGCTTCATCTCCCACACAACATATAAGTACAATCCCTTCGGGTTTCAAAAGGTTCCACCAATATCGAGATTGAAATGTTGTTGCCAGGCCATACATGCCCACAGAAAACTATACCACAGTTGCCTGGAAACGATACGAAATTGACTGCATTTATTGTTTTTATTTGTATTGACATTTAAGCGCGGCGGGATTCGACCGTCGCCCGGCGCCGCCTAACAGATTCCCGTTCAATCCTTTGCTGCGTCAACGAAAAAACCAGTGAATTCGTTCTCGACTTTGACACGTCGCCACGTTGGCTCTAAAATGTGCGCATTCAAGAACCCGGTTTTGTGATGCGCTCCGAAGAGGATGATTCTATGCCGCGTTCCCGCCGAACGTTTTTTGTATACGCCCGGGCCTGTTCCGCACTGCTCCTCGTGGCTGCGGTCCTGACCGGGATGGCCGGGGCGGAGCCGTCAAGCGCTTCCAGTAATGTCCGGGTCTGGGCGCGCCCCCTCCAACACCAAGACAGCGCGCACATCAAAGCATCCATTCAACTCGACGAGGTCACACCCGTCGAAGAGGTCTTGACGATTCCTTGCGAAATACGGGCCAGCACCGCGCTGGAGCAGCCGTGGGCACGCTTGTACGTGTATGACGAGCAGGGCAACGCGCTGTTTGAAGGCCGGGCCGGGCTGGATGCAGTTCAAGGCGTGTCCCAGCCGGTGTTCGCCTGGCCTCTGAAAGATCTCAGCGACGGGATCTACCGCGCTCGCCTCGAGGTTTTTCACGCACTGAATCAACCGCTGGCCTGGCGTGAAGTGGATCTCGAAAAGCGGTCGTACGCAGTGCTTTTCCAGCGCCTGGAGCACGTGCTCACGCTCCTCCGTCCGGTACAGGAGAGCATTCAGGAAACGCCGCCGGCGCGAGTGCCCGTATATGCGTCTATCCGCGCGGCCATCGCTGCGGACGCGCTGCGCCAGGCGGAAACGGCCCTGCAGGGTGGCGACTGGCCGCTTGCCACGGCACTGGGCGAATTTGCGGCCATGTCGTGCGATTCAGCACGAGCCTTGCTCACCTTTGCTCCGCTGACCCCTGAGCTGGCCCTGCCAGGGCCGGCGCCTTCCGCTACGTCCTTGAAAATCCGTAACGGGGCTTTCTATACCCCCGCCGCTGACCCCGTGTTCTTGTTTGGGTTTCGCGATCCCGCGATCGACCCGCGAATCCTGGCCCTGCTTGAGCGGTACGGGCTGAATTTTGCCGCCATCGACGTGTCTCCTGCGGAACTCCTGCTGGAAGGCGCAACCAATCTGGATACCGTGGCGCGGGTCGATACCTACCTCGAAAATGCGGATGCGCGGGGCATTGGCGTGACGGTCGGTCTGGCCGCGGACATCGCGCCCGCGTGGCTGAGCCCCGGACAGACCACGATGCATCCAGAGAGTTCAGCCGGGAGATCAGTCCACGGACCCCGTGAAGCGCGTGCACTCAGCCAGCGGCACCTCGACGCCATGGCGGCGCTTCTGCAGCGGCATCCCTCCGTGAACGGCGTCAGTCTGGCGTCTGCCCCGGCATTCCACTGGGAAACGGAGGAGGTGCGGCAAGGGTTTCAGGAGGCGGTGTCTCTGAAATATAAAGGAGACCGGCGGGCGGTCAACCGCGCCTGGCGGACTCGCCTGCGCGCGCTGGACGAGATTCAGATCCTCTGGGACTACCCGCAGCCTTCGTATCAATACGATTGGCAGACCTGGCACCAGGAACTGGTCTCGGATTATTTCACCTGGCTGGCCGATTATGCCGGCCGCTACCTGCGTGGCCTCCCTGCCCAGATTACCCTGCCGGATACGGCCATCCAGACCGGCGAGGCTCGCACGGGCATCGACCGGCAGGCCCTCGTCCAACTTACTGAGGTGACCGCCTGTGCTGCTTCCTACATTTCTGCTGCTCCGGCCGACTCTAGGTATGCGATGCCGCTCACCCGTTCCGGTCTTTCGTACCGATTGCTTCGTTCGCTGGCCCCGGCCAACCCGCTGGTGGCCCTGGACCTCCGTTTCGACCTGAGCCAGATTCCTGCCGGCGCCCGCGCCTCCCAGTGCGTGCACGCCGCCGTCTGGGACGCGGCCATAGCGGGTGTGAACGGCTTTGCAGCGCGCCCGGCCGAGTTTGAGCAGAATCCGGGCGGCCTCGAGGGTTTTGCCACGGCCTGTGCGGATCTCAACCGCCTGGGCGAAATAGTCACTGCCTTTCAACGCGCGCACGCCCCGATCGCGGTCCTGTGGAGTACTCCGTCGAAAATTTATCTGGACGGCGAGACTTTTCTGGAATCGGTTCAGCGCGTCTACGAAGGCAGCGCATTTTTCGGCTTTCCCATCCGTTTTGTCACTGAAGAGGCCTGCATTTCGGGAGGACTTGCCGAGGTGTCCGTGCTGGTCATGCCGGAGGTGCCCGCGCTGGCCGACGAGACGTTCCAGGCGATCAACGCGTATGCCAAGGCCGGCGGCGCTATCATTCGCAGCGGGCGCCCCGCACCGTACACCCCTGCCGGTGTTTCGCGCCACGATGTGATTGCACAGACCTCCCGCACCATTTTTGTTCGAGGCTCAGATACTCCGACGGTCTACCTGCATGCGCTCGACGCGGCGTATGTCTTCGGTGTGTTGCCGCCCATCCCCCGGACCATCAACCGCTATGGCTACCCTCTGGAGGGGGTCCAGAGCCGTTATGTCGAGCTGGACGGGCAGGAATACCTCTACGTGGTCAATCTTCGGAGAGAACCGGTGCGAGTCAACCTGTATGGAGGTCCGCGAAAAGGGCGGGATCTCGTGCGTGGCCGGGGCATTCAATTTCCGACGGAGCTGGAGCCGCTTGAACCCGTCCTAGTCCATCTGGCGCCTTTAACTCCCGACGCAGCGGCTCAAGGCGTTGCGCCGGTGCTGGCTGGAAGCCAGGGCGAAGCGGACCAGGGCGAGGCCGGCCCGATTACCCTGAGCCCGGTAGCCCCGTAAGAACCTGCTGCCGGGACCTTCCTGGCGAAACGAACCTCGAACCGGATTATCCTGAAATGTCTGCGTGTTGTTGTTAAGGTTTCGACACGAGGCTCGCGCGGGCGTTTGTGCCTCGGATGTGCGTGTGCTAACATCACGGGATGAAGGAGTTTGGGCTGTATGAACATCGTTCTCTATCCGGACGACCCGCTGCTGCGTGTGGCGGCGTCGGTTGAACGTTTCGGCTCGCATCTCGAAAAACTGGCCGCCACGATGCTCGAGACGATGTACGAGCACGAAGGCGTTGGCCTTGCAGCGCCGCAAGTGGGTATCAGCAAACGATTGTTCGTTTGCCACGACCTCGAATCCGATCCCATGTGCCTGGTCAATCCCGAGATCCTGGAGACGGAAGGCGAAGAAATCGCCGACGAAGGATGCCTGAGCATCCCCCGCATCTACGCGCCCGTGCCGCGAGCGACGCACATTCATGTGCGCGCCCAGGATCTCCAGGGCAATGACCTCGACTTCGTGGCGCAGGGGTTCCTGGCGCGTATCATTCAACACGAGACCGATCACCTGAATGGGCGGGTGTTTCTGGACCGGGTCGACATCCTGACACGGCAGTCGAAGCTCGTCGAATGGGAAGAGGTTCGCCAGTCCCTGGAGTCTGCGGCCCCGCTGGGCTGAGCCCCCGGCCGGCCCACCGGCCGGCCTCACGAGGCATTTCGGGGGAACTATGCTGTTTAACACACCTGCTTTTGAACAACTCGTCGACGCCTTGCGGCGCCTGCCTGGAGTAGGAAAACGGTCCGCGGAACGACTGGCGCTGCATCTACTGTCCGCTCCCGTGGAAGAAGCCCAGTCCCTGAGTGAGGCCATCGTGGAGGCCCGGCGCTGCATTACGCGCTGTTCCGAATGCTGCAATCTCACCGACCGGGATCCCTGTGCGATCTGCGCTCATCCCGCCCGGGATCACGGCATTATCTGCGTGGTGGAACATCCCTCGGGCGCCATGGCTATTGAGAAGGCCGGCGCGTACAAGGGGCTTTACCACGTGCTTCACGGCGCGCTGAGCCCTCTGGAGGGAATTGGCCCCGACGAGCTTACCATGGATGCGCTGCTCCGCCGGATCCCGAATAAGGTTCGGGAAATCATCGTGGCGACCAACGCCACCGCCGAAGGCGAGGCAACCGCGTTGTATCTCTCCCGGGTCATCGGGCAACAGTTCGACACACAGGTGACGCGTATTGCCCACGGCGTGCCCATGGGCAGTGGGCTCGAGTACGCGGACGATGCCACCCTGACCCACGCACTGGAAGGACGTAAACAGCTCTGACCCCGGTCGCCCGCCAGAATCTGGCTCAGCTCTGCGCTAGGGCCGCGGAGACCGCCTGCTACCCCGCCGGTATCAGCTTGTCCAGGCCGCGAAGCGTATAATCGCCGACCACGGCGTCGCCTTCGACGCGGCTGGCCCCAACAAGAGCAGCTCCCTTGGCTTCCAACGCTTTTCGGGCCGCCATAAGGCCCATCTCAATAATAAACTGTAAGCGATCCGGGGCGCCGGGTTCCGCATCGGGCCGGCACTCGATATGCAATCGCAGCGCGGCTTCGTTCGTGCCCGCGAAATCGGCGAAGAGCCGCAGCCACGACACGTCTACCAGCAATTCCACATAAAAATCCGGATTGTTCTCTCCATCGAGCCCTTTCAGCAGTTCCAGCGACGACAATACGGCAAAAGCCCCGCCATCCCGGTTATCGAGCGCGATTTCGATCGCGTGGCCGCCCTCCAGCGCCAGGGGAGCGCCCGCCGGCGCCCCGGGCCAGTTGGATTGCGTGAGCTGGGTGGAATGCGCGTCCATGGGGATATCGCCGCGCAAAGTCAGGATTCCGCGCTTCTCCACCACCATGCCTTCCGCCAACCATTGGACGACGGGCACTGAACGGGAGGGGTTGGCTTCATTGACCGCATCACGAATCACCGGTCCGAGGCGCTGGTCATTAATGAACGCTGTCACCGCGATGGATTGTGACGGGGGACTGGGAGCGAGGAGCACGACGGCTTCATGCGGCAGGAAGCGTTTCATCAGCCAGCTGCTCGGGCGCTGCTTTTCAGGTAAAGCCGCCTGGAGAAAGGCGAGCAGGGCCTCCCGGCCGTTTCCGGGCCAGAGTCCAATCTGTACCCGTGTATCGGGGGTCACGTAGGGCGCATGAGAGAACTTGGGGCTTTGAAACAGACAGTATTTTCTATCGGCCTGCATCACGGACGATCACGCCGATTAGAACCAGCAATGCCGCCGCCGCCATCACCCAGCGTTTCTTCAAGATTCAGTTCCCCCTGTCGAATCACTGACCCATTTTTGCAGGCAACACACAATAGACTCGAGATCGTATGCGCCCGGGTCGGTTAAGTCAACCTGGCGAATCGCGCATCTACGATCTTACTGGGGATGGTTATCGTCCTGCCATTTGCGATCTTACCGGAATATGGAAGGCACGACGATGTCAGGAGAACGGATTTTGGATGGATTGAACACGCATCGGGGATGAAAGACGAGAGTCCACCCCCGCCCACGCGGGGCGCGTGTCCACCCCCGCCCGCGGGGGACACAAGAACCCGAACCGGCACACGCGACGCTTGGTTTGGTTTTTGATCCGTCCTCTTCTTCGAGGGACATAAGAGCCCGAAGGCCAGAAACTTATGTGCGGCGCACCTGTCCCCCGCTGGCGGGGGTGAATCGGCGGCAGCCGATTTGGGGGTGGATTCTCCGTGCGGAGTCTGGTGGCGCATAGCAATCCCCGAGTCCAGTCCCGGCAATGCTACGCTGATCTCCAACAGCCGCGCGATCGCTGCAGTCCCGCGCCGACCATGCGGTCCACTGGGTCCACCCCCGACCATGCGGTCCACTGGGTCCACCCCGGCCACGCGGGCGCGTGTCCACCCCCGCCCGCGGGGGACACAAGAGCCCGAACCGGCACACGCGACGCTTGGTTTGGTTTTTGATCCGTCCTCTTCTTCGAGGGACATAAGAGCCCGAAGGCCAGAAACTTATGTGCGGCGCACCTGTCCCCCGCTGGCGGGGGTGAATCGGCGGCAGCCGATTTGGGGTGGATTCTCCGTGCGGAGTCTGGTGGCGCATAGCAATCCCGAGTCCAGTCCCGGCAATGCTACGCTGATCCTCCAACCAGCCGCGCGATCGCTGACCATGCGGTCCACTGGGTCCACCCCCGGCCACGCGGGGCGCGTGTCCACCCCCGCCCGCGGGGGGACACAAGAGCCCGAACCGGCATACGCGACGCTTGGTTTGGTTTTTGATCCGTCCTCTTCTTCGAGGGACATAAGAGCCCGAAGGCCAGAAGCTTATGTGCGGCGCACCTGTCCCCCGCTGGCGGGGGTGAATCGGCGGCAGCGATTTGGGGGTGGATTCTCCGTGCGGAGTCAAGCCAAATGGCTTGACAGGCCTGGTCATCGTTGAACGCTCCTCTTTTTGGCTACTTCCATCACCAACAGCGGAACAAACCATGGCCTTTTTTGTCTGCACCAAATTTACTGGCGTTATAGTCGTTATAGTACGCGGCCGAAATTCCGTCTCCTATCCGGCGATAGGAGGGTTGTTATTCTTCTTGACATGCACTGCGTTCTCTATTAAACTAGAATCACAATGAGCGTAACGAAAAACACACAGTGGGAGAGGAATCCAATGCGGTATTTACGGATAGCATCTCTCGCCGGACTCGTTTTTCTATCTCTGGCGTTCGCAATCGTATTTCACTACAGCCGGGCTCGTGGAGAGGTACAAGATCCCTCCGCTGTTTGCGTTGTTCTTGCGGCGGATCATGAAACTGCGTACGAAGAACTCGATGCAGGCGATCCGTGGAGAGCCGCAGCCGTTTTAGTGAATTCGCTGCGTAAAATACCAGACGACGACCCGCAGTTCATCAATGACGCCCTTATCGATGAAGCGGTCGCCGTGTCGCGATTCGCCGTATACATAATGGCCGAGTTGATGGACGATGCCACTAGAGAGCAGTTTATGCGGATGGTTCTCTTGCCCGGTATGTACCCGACCCGACCACCTGGTTCAACTCCAATATGAAGTGACACACGCACCAGACCTCGAGCGAACCTACGAGATTATCGAGGAATTTTTCCAACTCGCCAACGGAGATAACCCCTGCGTTCGAGTGGTGTCTCTGGCGATTCTCGCGGCACCCTATAGTTTTGAATTATGGCCTCATCGAGCGGAGACACGGCAATTCCTCGCCCAGGAGTACCCCCATCTCGACGCGACAAGAACGGTCCTGCAATGGAGCCTTGATGCCTGTCGGGGTAAAAAGGAAAAGATGCCCGAGGCCATGGCTGAAGTTGTGAATGAGGAACTGACGACGCCCGCCGAGCAGGCGATCCTGCACTTCAGCTATGCGGGCAGCCTTGCAAAAGACGCAATTCCCGCCCTGCTGCACTCGAACTCCCGGCAACAGGGGGTTAATTTCCTGTGTGCGGGTATTATCGAGGGACCTGATTGGAAAAGCAGGTTTGAGTGCATTAACCAGGCGATTGGCTTTGCCGACATCGGATATAGGACGGAAATTGAAGCGGCACTGGAAACGCTCGCAACCTCGGGTTTAGACACTCCCGATACCGTGCGGGCAAAATGTCTGCTTCTGGGTTTTGCCCGCGAGGCCGGGGACTCGCAGCGGGCCCGCTTCTTCGGTGAGGAATTGCTGAACATGAAGCGCATCAAAGACACCTTTGACAGAACGCTGCACGAGGAAGTGGGAAATGCTATTCAATTCTACGCCGAATACCTGGCTCAGAACGGTTTCAACTCGCAGGCCGCCGCCGTATATCTATCGTTTGCCGATAAGTTTCCCAACAGCGCCCTGGCCGTCAAATGCCTAGAGCGCGCTAGAGCCCTCAAGCACTAGTTGCAAGAACGGTGGGGAACCACAACAAGGAGGTCACATTCTACGAGGGTTTTCACGCTGCGGTAAAGAAAGGCTGTGATTGCATGCCGGTTCCCACATCCGTGTGCCCATCAGGAACGTACATGTTCGAGAGCAAATTAGGTGAGTTTGTGCGTATTGAACACGTTCACGATCAACTTAACTACAGCATGTATGGGTTGCCGGTCAGGTTCTATAAGCGCAAATAATAAGGAGGGCCAGAGAATGAAGAAGCGTCATTTCTTTCTTATCATTGCTCTCGGTTCACTGCTTGCGGCGCCGGCGATAGCCGAAAGCCTCGACCAGGAGTTCGAGCGCTTGTATCAGGAATGGAGAGAGTCTCCTAAGCAATATGAAAACCCGTTCAGTTCTATAATGACTCAAAAGGATTTTGATGCTATTTACACCAATAATCCGGCTTGGCGGAAGATGCTGGATCTGGGAGTGGAAGCCGTGCCTCTTCTCATAAAAAAAATGGAGACACATCCTCGTGCGGTTACATTGGTGAAAGACATAACAAAATGGCGCTACCACATTAACCGGACTGGAACTCCGGGAAGCTTTGTTTGGACCGTGGAAGAGTTTCCCGATGAGCGCAAAACCTCAGGGGGGCCTCGACTAGATTACACAAGATTGTTTGAAAGGTGGTGGGTGGAATTTCGCCCGCAAGTCCCGCAGCGGTTTGCGGCGCTTTACAAAGAATATAACAGCCTGAAGGACCAGGGAAAGAAGGAAGAGGCGGAACAAAAATTCCAGCGAATAAAAGACTTGGGAATTGACGTGCTCCCGCTGCTAATAGACAAGATTCAGCAGGGGGATACGAGCCTCATTCCGGCGCTAGCCTATCTGACGGACAAGAAGGTGCCGGAATCCGCAAGCCCTTCCGAATGCGTTTCATGGTGGGCTGCAAATAAAGCGAAATTCACTCTGCCACCGGCAACGAAATGAAAAAGCCACATTTGCTTGTGATCATTGCTCTCGGTTCACTGCTTGCGGCGCCGGCGATAGCCGAAAGCCTCGACCAGGAGTTCGAGCGCTTGTATCAGGAATGGGACGCGTCTCCTATCCAATGGGACGCCACCACGGACAATATTATAAGATCTGATAGAATCAGTCAAAGCTCTATTGATTCTCGTTACACCAATAATCCGGCTTGGCGGAAGATGCTGGATCTGGGAGTGGAAGCCGTGCCTCTTCTCATAAAAAAAATGGAGACACACTATGGCGCGGTTAAATTGGTGCAAGACATAACAAAATGGCGCTACCACATTAACCGGACTGGAACTCCGGGAAGCTTTGTTTGGACCGTGGAAGAGTTTCCCGATGAGCGCGAAACCACAGGGTATCCAGATGGCATAAGATTGATTAAAAGGTGGTGGGTGGAATTTCGCCCGCAAGTCCCGCAGCGGTTTGCGGCGCTTTACAAAGAATACACCAGCCTGAAGGACCAGGGAAAGAAGGAAGAGGCGGAACAAAAATTCCAGCGAATAAAAGACTTGGGAATTGACGTGCTCCCGCTGCTAATAGACAAGATTCAGCAGGGGGATACGAGCCTCATTCCGGCGGTAGCCTATCTGACGGATAAAAAGGTGCCGGAATCCGCAAGCCCTTCCGAATGCGTTTCATGGTGGGCTGCAAATAAAGCGAAATTCACTCTGCCACCGCCAACGGAATAATAGTCAGGAAAATCTGAGAGGGATCTGGGGTTCGCTGCGCCCATCTGTCTCTTGATGCCACCCAGAACCAAATCACTGCTAAATGCTCCACCTCGCCGGGCAGGCCTCTGCTGCAACACGCGCCATTGTGTCAACGGAGAGGTTCACTCCTCAATCGCCGGGTAAGAGAGGCAATTTCGAGGGGAGTGTCTGAGACAGATGTTTTCTGGGACGGTATTTCAGGTTTGACGGGGCTGTCGTGCTGTGCTTGCAGGCACTTGGCGCCGTGAGCGCATGGAACGGCCCTCGCAGGCTGCCTGCGTGCTGGTTTTGGCCGCGTTGATTTACACTCCGTTAATCTCTAACGCAGACAATAAGATCCCGCCAACGAGGTTTTTTATCCGGCGCTCCGCGGCGTGAACGGGCATAAAAAAGGCCGGCGGCTTTTGTGCCCGCCGGCCGTCAGAAGCTCACGGAGAATCAGCGCACCGCAGCGCGGGGAATATCAATAAAGGTCGAGCCCATCATCACGCTGGTGCGTTTGGGGCCTTTGCGCACGTGCTTCAGGCTGGTCAGGGCCCGGATGTAGTACGCGTGATCCACTGCCAGGTCGCGCTCCTGCACCTTGTCCTTCATGGATTCAAAGGCCTGGAGAGCGATGCCTTTCCGACCGACCCGCTGCGCCGCCACCACCCACCAGTAGAGCTGGTCGGGGGGCAGATCCGCAAACACCGGGAACTGTTCGTAGGTGGCCAGCACCGTGTCCTGGCGCGCATGCCAGTCTACCGGGCCCAGCGCCGCCACGAACAGGTTGGCCAGACCCGCCGGATAGAATTCCCCGGCGTCCTGCACGGTCACCGCGGCGTTTCCGGCCTTGGCCCAGGCATACAGCCCGTTCTCATCGCGCAATTGCTCGAAGGCCTTTTTCATGTCCCGCCGCGCGTAATACACCTCATGGACCCACGCATAATTGCGGAGCAGATGGGCTATCTGCCGGGAGTGCCACAAGGCCTCAAACACTTCCGAATTGCCCATCATGTATTTGTAAGGCGAGTCGGGTTTGGCAAACGTCAATCCATCCACGTCGAGCGTCGCGAGCATCGCTTTATGCGCCCCGAAAATCTTGCCGGTTTCGCGCATCACGAAGCGGTGGTCGCGTGTCAGCATCCGGCGCATGTTCACACACATCAGAAAGGTGGCCGCGTAGGAGTCGGTTGCCAGGTATTTTTCGGTGGAGTGGTAATCGCTCGCGGTCCCCTCGTAGTCGTGAATGACACCCCGGAGGTCCATGTGCTTGAAGTACCAGTCCGTCCATTTGATGCCGGCGTCCAGATATCTCTTGTCCCCGGTGACCTGGTAGGCCTCGAAAAGGCCCAGCGCGGCGTAATTGCCATAATACGGGGAGATCGTGATCTGGTCGCCCGATTGGGTATGGATGATCGCGCCGTCAGCAAGTTGCTTGGACAAGATGGCATCCGCATGTTCACGGATTTCTGCGCCCGGCGCCATCGCGACCAGTAACATCAATAAGGCTTGCATCGTTAACTCCTTCCCGTTCATTGCAAAACGCAAACCACCGCTGCTATATAATGCCTGCCTTTTGGCAAAAGTTCCTTACGCATCCAACTCGGACACGCCACCAGCGCAGATCACAGCGACGGTATGCTCTCGGCTTTTGACTCCATTATACATCGATGGCTCAGGTGAGAGATATCCCCGGGATTCCAAGTTCCGTCTGAGCCATAAAGTCTTGCGGTTCAACAACGACCACCCCGCGCGGGGTCACCCGGAAGCGCCGCGCATCTTCTTCGTGGTCGTATCCAATTACAGTGTCTTCAGGGATTTGTGCGCCCGCATCGATGATGGCCCGCCGGATGCGTGCCCGGCGCCCTACCGACACTTCCGGCAGCAGGATGCATTCCTCGATGTAAGAATAACTATTGACGCGTACCTCCGGCGAGAGCACGCTCCGGCGCACCATGCCGCCGCTGATAATGCAGCCGGGGCTCACAATCGAGTCGATCGCCACCCCAAACCGGATGCCTTCATCCGCAAATACGAATTTCGCCGGAGGAACCATCGGCGGCTTGGTTCGCACCGGCCATTCCTCGTCGTAGAGATTAAACAGGGGATCCACGGCCACAAAATCCATGTTGGCTTCCCAAAAGGAATCAAGCGTCCCCACATCCCGCCAGTACTTGGCTTCTTTGCGGTTTTCGTCAACGAACGGATAGGCGAACACCGGGTCGGTTTCCACGAGACGGGGGATGATGTCTTTACCGAAATCGTGGGAACTCATGCGCTCCGCATCGTCGTAGCAGGCGCGGATCAGCGTGTCCTTGTCAAATATGTAGACGCCCATCGAAGCCATGGCCATATCGGGATTGTGCGGCGAAGCTTTGGGCTGCTCCGGCTTTTCCTGGAACCCGGTAACCTGGTCATTGGCATCCACTTCCAGGATGCCGAACCGGTTTGCCTCATCCAGCGGGACTTCCAGCGCGGCCAGGGTGACCGCGGCCCCCTTGGCCCGGTGGAACTTGACCATTTTCTGGTAGTCCATTTTGTAAATGTGATCCCCCGACAGGATCATCACTTCCCGGCTTTCGATGGGTTCGATGGAGTACAGATTCTGGTAAATCGCGTCGGCTGTGCCCAGATACCAATTATCCCCGGTGCGTTTCTGGGCCGGGATGGCCTCAATGAATTCGCCCCATTCCGGGTACGATAGGCTCCAGGCCGCATGGATATGGCGGATCAGCGACAGCGATTTGTATTGAACGAGCACCAGGACCTTGCGTATCTGGGAATTGATGCAGTTGGACAAGGTGAAGTCAATGATTCGATACATCCCGCCGAAATGAACCGCGGGTTTCGCCTCATTGCGTGTCAGGGGATACAAGCGTTCGCCCGCGCCGCCAGCCAGCACCACCGCGAGCACGTCTCTCATGCTGTGCCGGTCATCCATCGCCCGCCTCCATTCGAATGAACGCCCTGCAGGGCGCACCATCTCCATGCCGGACCGCCAGGGGAAGCACCACAAACTCGCAGGGCCCCGCCACGGCGCCGCGCAGGTCCAAGCCTTCTACGATAAGTACGCCGGCTTCCAGAAGGATGCGATGAACCGCTTCGCAGTCCTCCCCTGCCGGTGCAATGGAGAGGTAATCTATCCCGACCAGTTGTACCTGTTCGTCGACCAGCCGCGCCGCGGCGCCGGGCGACAAGGCCGTGAAGTCGGGGTCAAACTCTCGCCTGTCCACCAGCATACTGTTTGCTGTCTTCAACAACAACCGCGCGGGCAAAGGAGCTTCCCCGAAATCCGATGCCTGGAGCCGTGGTCCCGCAGCCCTCAGGTCGAGCACGCGGGCCGCTCCGAAAAATACCGAGGGGTTCAGTTCATCGAGCCGTGCGCCGTCCGGCACGATATGGCGGGGTGCGTCCACATGCGTCCCGGTATGAGTGCTCAGGCCGAGCCACGCCACATTGCTCCCGTCGCCTTTCGAAAGCGACGATACGGCCCGTAGCTCAAACTTGGGGTCTCCAGGCCAGCAGACCATACCCTCAAACAAGGGCATGGAGACATCCAGCCACTGCGTTTTCGGCTCGACACAGGCTCCTCTGGTCAAACATCCTTCTCCTGATGTTGAGATATCTGCAACCTGTTGTATTATACCGTATTCCAGCCGTACTGGCTAAAAGGTAAACCTGGGTGCTGGAAACAGGAATGCGACCGTGCCGCCGGGGTATCGCAGTTGATGGCGGGACCGGAGCGCGCTATGCTGCCTGCCGGTTCCCGGTTCAATACTATCCGCGTTCCGGCGTGGTCATCAGGCGGAGGATAGTTCCCGTGAATGAAGAGTCCCCGTGTTTTTCGGATGAGATAGTCGGTGTTGCGCTCGCGGCCGGCAAAGGCTCACGCATGCTGGGCCTGCAAACGCAACTTCCCAAACCGGTCCTGCCCGTGCTGGACAAACCCATCGTCTACCATCAGCTCGAGGCCATGGTCCGGCTGGGCATCCGCAAGGCCATTATCGTGGTGGGACACCGCGGATACGAGGTCGTCCGCCAGATCGAGCGCCAGCCGCCTCTGGGCATCGAGATCGATTATGTGCCTCAGGAGAGCAACCTCGGTATAGCGCATTGCGTGGGATGCCTGGAAGGCGCCCTTACAGGCCCGTTTCTGCTGTTTCTGGGCGATATCTTCTTTCATGCCCCGGAACTGGATGGCATGATCACCGTATTCCGCGAGCACCAGGCCGATGCGGTGCTGGGCGCCATCGAAGAGCAGGATCTCGCGGCCATCTCCCGGAATTACTGCATTGTAACCGATGAACGGGGCCTGGCCCGCCAGGTGCTCGAGAAACCCCGGTATCCCAAGAGCAGGCTGAAGGGCGTCGGCATCTACCTGTTCACCCCCGTGGTTTTCGACGCCATCCGCCGGACATCGCGCACGGCCATGCGCGATGAATACGAAATTACCGAC
Source organism: Candidatus Hydrogenedentales bacterium (assembly GCA_050950105.1). Taxonomy (GTDB): domain Bacteria; phylum Hydrogenedentota; class Hydrogenedentia; order Hydrogenedentales; family SLHB01; genus UBA2224. The sequence continues at coordinate 207,960 of JBMNGZ010000004.1, forward strand.
AGCATCCAGATTCTGATCGACCTCGGCTACGATGTCCGCCCCTGCACCGATATCGCTCACGATCTGAACGTGACCTACCCCCGCGACCTGCTCGACATGAACCTCTGGGCTCTGGAGCATGAAGGGCTCGACAACTACATTTCGGATACCGCCCGCGTCGGCCGGGGCGCGGTCATCAAACATACGGTCGTGGGCGCCGGGGCCACCGTCGGAAATGGGGCGGTTCTCAAAAATACGGTGGTTTTCGCGGGCGCGGACGTGCCTCCGGACTGCCGGCTGGAAGAGGCCATTGTCACCGAATGCGGCGTCTGCCGTCCGTAAGTGGGTGGGTACGCGGATGGAGCGTGTATCCTGGCGCTGCTTGAGACGCGCCCGCGCGGCAGCGCGCGCTAACGGGGCCTACGCTTTTTCGCCGCGTTCCGCGTCGTAGACCTTCTTCAGACACTCCGGGCAGAGGCCGTGGCTGAACTCGGCTTCGGAATGCTCACGCACATAGTTCTCGAGTCCGGTCCATGAACCTTCGTCGTCGCGAATGCGCCGGCATTCCGCGCAGATGGGAATGAGCCCCTGAAGCGTCTTGATGCGCTTGAGCGCCGTCTTCAATTCGTCGATCAGTCCCTCGCGCTCGAGTTCGGAACGTTTTTTTGAACACAGACATCCCACGACTGTGCCGAACATCCGCAGCAGTTCGCACTGGTTCCGGGTCATGGCCACGTCGCGCAGCAGGTTGTCTGCGCTCACGTGGCCAATCACTTTTTCACCGTCCCACAGCGCGGCGAACAGTTGGGGCGCGGTGACTTCCGATCTGCCATCGGGCGAGGGGAATGTGGCGCGTTCAAGCAGTACGAAGGCCTCCTTTGCCAGAAGGATGCGCCCCTCCGGGCTCTCAGGGGAGATGGGGGCCTGGAGATGGCGTTCGTCCTGAAGCAGCCCGTTCTCATCGACGCCCCAGGTGCCGCGGATCAGCTCGGGCTCGTCACTTCGCAACCAGATCCCTACCCGGTCAAAACTGAGGGTCGTGCGACCCCATTCCACGGCGCGGCAACAGATTTCGTCCACCGTCGCTGCCGTGGATAGTTCGCTCGTGAGACACACGAGCGACGACAACTGCTCCGTGAATCGGCGTTCGCTTTCCTCGCGCGTGCGAAGCAGCCGCTGGGCATGCGTCAGTTCGCGCCGGGCCTTTACCAGATCGCTGGCTTGTTGCCGCAGTTCCCCCAGCTCGGGCGGTTCCGGCGAGGCAATGTCGGTTTCGTCCATGGTTCCAACACAGCTCCGTTTTGAGGCATTACAATCCCCCCCGGTGAGATTCTACCACATTGCGGGAGATTCTGGCGCGAATGGCTAATTATGCGAATACTGGGGCAAAGGCGCTCGCAGCGCCGCGAGCCAGGCGAACGGCGGTCAATCAGCTGCATTCGGGGTGGCTGGGGGCTCATTGAGGACCCGCAGGCCCGCGGCGCGCAGGCGCGCACACCAGCGTTCAACCCGCTCGGCATTGGATTGTGCGGCGGGGGCGCGGAAGCTGGGATCCACGCCGAAACGCTGCACCTTGCTCTCGCTGAGCGGGTTGCAGGGCATGAGTTCGACCCCGGCCAAGTTGGGCAGCGACGCCGCCAGGGTCTGAATGCCCGCCAGAAAATCTTCGCGCTCGTTGCAGCCCGGAATGATGGGTGAGCGGAGGATCACGGCGGCGCCGGCATCGTGCAGCGCTCGAAGGTTCTCGTGAATGCGTCCGAGCGGCACCCCGGTAAACGCGATATGCCGGTCGGGATCGGTCTCCTTGACGTCGAACAGGAATAAATCCACCAGGGGCATCAACGCGTCGAATACCCGGGTTTCGGCATAGCCGCAGGTTTGCAGCACGGTATGAATGCCAAGTTTCCGGGCAGCGCGCAACAGACCCAGGGAAAAATCCAACTGAAATGTCGGTTCTCCGCCCGATAAAGTCATGCCCCCGCCGGAGGTCTCATAAAACGGCCTGTCACGCACGACAACGTTCATCACATCGTCTACGGACATCTGACGCCCGACGAATTCCAGCGCCTGGGAGTAGCACTCCTCGGCACAGGTTCCGCAGACCGCACACCGGGCGCGGTCCAGGATGTGCGCCGTGCCTTCCATGCGGTGAGCGCCTTGCGGACAGACCCGAAAACAATAGCCACAGCCGATGCAGCGCCGCGCATCAAAGGCCAGGCTGGGTTCCGGGGAGATGGATTCGGGATTGTGGCACCAGAGGCACCGCATCGGGCATCCCTTCATGAAGACCGTGCTGCGGATGCCGGGGCCGTCATGAAGGGAGAATCGCTGTATCTCGAAGATGTTCCCCCGGAGTTCCGGTGGGTCCGTATCGGGCATTTCGGTGTATCCTGCGCATTTTTCCACGACGTATGGAAGGCAACCATTACTTTCCCGCATGCCCGCGCCGAAATCAACTTTAGGCAGCCGCGCGTGCCTGCGCGGGCCCCCGAGCCCGCACAATCCACCCCCGGCCACGCGGGGCGCGTGTCCACCCCCGCCTGCGGGGGACACAAGAACCCGAACCGGCATATGCGGCGCTTGGTTTGGTTTTTGATCCGTCCTCTTTTTCGGAGGACACAAGAGGCAGAGCCCGAAGCCATGTTATGCAAGTCTCTGTCCATGCCACGCTACCGGAGGAGACAAGAACCCCAACTCGAGAGATCCAGGTGCGGTGCACTTGTCCCCGCTGGCGGGGCTGAACCGTGTGCCGACGAGGACGCCGGCGCGCCCAGGGTACCTGTCCCCCGCTGGCGGGGCTGAACCGTGTGCCGACGAGGACGCCGGCGCGCCCAGGGTACCTGTCCCCCGCTGGCGGGGGTGAATCGGCGGTAGCCGATTTGGGGGTGGAGTTTTGCAGGTTGGATTTTGGGGTGTGGCTTGCAGCTCACAGCGTCCCGTCGCAGCGCGTGTGGGTTGCCCCCGTCCATCCTGGTTCCGCAGCGCGTAGGGGCAGACCCCTGTGTCTGCCCTTCTTCAAGGTCGCCGCGTGGGGCTGGGCCGATGTGTGGGGGCTATCCGGATGGGCGACCACGGCGGGACAGATTTCTGCAGCACGGGGATTTCCCTGGTTTATCTATGCTCTGGGCTTGCCCTGTTTTGACGGACACGTTGGGGTAGATAGAATGGAGCAAGGAGACCCGACATGGCCAAACGAACTTATGATGAAGAGTTCAAGCGAGATGCGGTGGAGTTGCTGCTGAGCGGCGCCAAGGGTTTGAAGCCCCTGGCTCGTGACCTTGGGGTATGCCCCGCAACGTTGCGGGGGTGGCGCGACCGCTTCCTGGGGAAAAAGGAGTCCTCCCAAGGCCCCCCGAGGGGGGCGCCGCCTCGGGAGCTTGCCGAAGAGCTCAGGCGGCTGCGCAAGGAGAACGAGATGCTCCGGCGTCAGCGGGAGATCCTAAAAAAAGCCTTGGGCATACTCTCCGAACAGTCGCCGGGAGGTATGCCTTGATTCACGCTTTGGCGACCACCTATTCCGTTGTAGAATTGTGCGCGGTGTTGGAAGTCTCTCGCAGCGGATACTACGCGTGGCGTAACGGCGGTAGAGGAAACCGCGCTAAAGCCAACGGCGAACTCGCCGAGCACATTCGCGAAATACACCAGAAGAGTCGTGGCGTCTATGGAGCTCCTCGGATAACGAGAGAGCTGCACGCCCGAGGGTATCGCTGCGGCCACAACCGAGTGGCCCGGATCATGCGTGCCTGCGGCCTGAAAGGAGCCAAGAAGGCAGGATTTCGTCCGCGCACGACGCAGAGCAACCATGACCAGCCGATCAGTCCGAATCGCTTGGGTGAAGGCCTTGTGATAAGCGGGCCCAATCAGGTCTGGGTCACAGACATCACCTACATTCCCACGCGCGAAGGCTGGGCTTACTTGTCTGCCTTCATGGATCTGGGAACTCGCGCCATCAAAGGCTGGGCTCTACGGGATTCGCTGAAGACCGCCTTGGTCAGCGACGCCTTTTTGCAGGCAGTCTCTCGCTATAGACCCGCAGACCATCTCATTGTTCATTCGGACCGTGGCTGCCAGTATGCAAGCCGTGAATTTCGTCAACACCTCGTCGCGCACAAAGCCCTTGGCAGCATGAGCCGCAAGGGCAACTGCTACGACAACGCCGCAATGGAATCCTTCTGGGCAACCCTCAAAGCCGAGATGCCAATCACCAGGCCGTTCGAAACCAAGGAGCAAGCGCGCCTGGCACTCTTCGACTACATCGAAACCTTCTATAACCGAAACCGCCTCCACAGCTCAATAGGATACCGATCTCCCCTTGACGTCGAGGCACAATTAGACTCGAAAAATAACCCTACCCCACTGTCCGAAAAAACAGGGTAATTCCACTCCGCAGCGCGTAGGGGCAGACCCCTGTGTCTGCCCTTCTTAAACGCAGCCACGGGGGCTATCCGGATGGGCAGACACAGGGGTCTGCCCCTACATTCCGGAACGCAACCGCGTCAGGGTTGCCCCCGGTACATTCAGGTTACGCAACCGCGCAGGGGTTGCCCGCATAATCCGGATGGGCAGGCACAGGAGCTTGCCCCTACAACCGGCCCAAAAGATGCCTCGGATATTGAACACCCACTGAAGCCTTCCTGCAGAAACCGAACATCGCCTTACGTGCACGCAGAACGTGAATGCGCCGAGATGCATCGGGCGTTATTTTTCGGTATTCTTTGTGGAAATCTGAATAGACCACGAGGCAGGAGGTATCATGATTCACGTTATCGCGACCATTGACGTTCAGCCCGGCAAGCGGGCGGAGTTTCTCGAGTTATTCAAAGCCAACGTCCCCAATGTACTGGCGGAGGAAGGATGCGTCTCCTACGAACCCACCGTGGACGTGGAGGCGGATACCGGCGCGCAGCCCCCGGTGCGCGACAACGTCGTCGTGGTCGTCGAACAATGGACCAATCTCGCATGCCTCCATGCCCATTTGCATCAACCGCACATGGCGACCTACCGGGAGCAGGTCAAAGATCTGGTTCGGCATGTCGAGCTGCGCGTGCTGCGCTCGGCATGATGCAATTCGGCGCGGCCCTCGCCGCGCGCATTGACCGACGGCCTTTTGCCACAGGGCGCCGCGGGTTTGGGGAGCTTCCCGGCTCCATTCCAGAAAAACGAAAAGGAACATCACATGACGGGTAGAGAATTTGGTGAAAAACTTCGGCGTGGCGAGCGGGTCTACGGCACGGCGATCGTTTCGTCTTCTCCTCACTGGCCTTTGGTGGTCCAGCAGGCGGGATTGGACTTCGTATTCTTGGACACCGAGCACATCACGCAGGACCGGGTGGCTTTGTCGTGGATGTGCCGCACGTACCGCGCGCTGGGCATCGTGCCGGTCGTTCGCATTCCACGGGCGGACCCCTTTCTGGCCTGCCAGATGTATGACGGCGGCGCCTGCGGCCTCGTGGCCGCCTACATCGAAACACCCGAGGAAGTACGCGCGCTGGTCGGAGCAACGAAATACCGGCCACTGAAAGGCGAACGTCTCGAACGCGTCTTGCAGGACCCCGCCTCGCTCGAACCAGAAATGGCTGCGTATGTGCGCGACCGGTGCGCCGACAACATCCTGATCGTGAATATTGAGAGCCGGCCGGCAATGGACAATCTCGACGCGATCCTCGCCGTGCCGGGGCTGGACGGCGTGCTGGTCGGTCCGCACGACATGACCTGCAACTTCGGGGTGCCGGAGCAATACCACCATCCCGCTTTTGAAGAGGCCATGAGCGAATTGATCGCCAAGGCGCGGGCCGCCAACGTGGGTGTCGGAGCGCACTTTTTCTGGGACACCATCGAGCAGGAGGTGGCCTGGGCGAAGGCCGGGGCCAATCTTCTGCTGCACAGCGGCGATATTTCGTTGTTCAACGCTGCGCTGAACGCCGATATCGGCCACCTCAAGAATGCACTGGGAGACGCTCTCGTGAAGACGGGCGGAGAAGAAGTCATCATCTAAGCGGCCAGGGCAGGGGGCTTCGTGCCGGGGCCAGGGGGGGACAACCATGACGCATCGAGTGAACCGGCGAAGCTTCATCGCCGCGGCAGGCGCCGGCATGGCAGCCGCGGCGGCGACGGGCAAGGTCGCGGCCCAGCCGCCGAGGCCGGGTCGGCGCAATGTGCTGCTTTACGTTGTGGACGACCAGGGCCGGGGTGACGCCGGATGTTACGGCAACCCGGTGATCAAAACGCCCGGCCTGGATCGACTGGCCGCCACGGGGATGCTGTTTACCCACGGGTTCTGTACCACCGCCAGCTGCAGCCCGAGCCGCTCTGTGATCCTCTCCGGGCGCTACAATCATGCGAACGGCATGTACGGGCTCGAACACTCCTACCACCATTTTACGTCGCTTTCCGACGTGGAAAGCCTGCCGGTACGCCTGAGCAAGGCCGGCTATCGCACCGCGCGAATGGGCAAGTACCACGTCGGACCGGAAGCTGTGTACCGTTTCGACCAGAACATCAAAGCCCCCAACATCGCGCCCGCCGACATGGCGGAAGCGTGCCGGGATTTCATCGCGGAAGAAAGCGATACGCCGTTCTTTTTGTATTTCTGCACCGTTCAGCCCCATCGGCCTTTCCCACGCGAAGGTGCGGACCCGGTGGCGCCCGAAGAGGTCGTGCTGCCGTCGTTTCTTCCCGATTCGCCGGAGTGCCGCGAGGAACTCGCGCAGTACTACGGCAGCGTGCAGACCGCGGACGCGGGACTGCTGCGCCTCCTGGATATCCTCGAGGAAACCGGCCGCTCGAACGACACGCTCGTGCTCTATGTATCCGACAACGGGATCGCATTTCCAGGGGCAAAAACGACGCTTTACGAGCCGGGAATAAACATCCCGTGCGTCGTGCGGGACCCTTTTGCAGGGACTACCGGCATCTCGACCGATGCCATGATCACTTGGGCGGATATTGCCCCCACCATCCTGGATTTCGCGGGAGTGGATGCCGGCGAGATGCAACTGCACGGGCGCTCGTTTCTACCGGTGCTGCGGGGCGAATCGTCCGCTGCATGGGATGAGATTTATGCGTCGCACACCTTTCACGAAGTCACCATGTATTACCCCATGCGGGCCGTACGCGAGCGGCGCTACAAATTGATCTGGAATATCGCGCACGGGCTGGCGTATCCCTTTGCGTCGGATTTGTACGAATCGGCGACCTGGCAGGGCGTCCTGGACCGCGGCGACGCGTATTACGGCAAGCGCAAGGTTGCCGCGTACGTGCATCGCCCTGCCTTTGAACTGTATGACCTGGAAACGGACCCCGACGAGATCAACAACCTCGCCGGGGATCCCGCTCACGCGGAGACCCTCGAACGGTTGAAGGGCAAGCTCCGCGCATTTCAGGAACGCACCGCGGATCCGTGGATTCTGAAATGGGAGCGCGAGTAAGAAGCGAGCTTGCCCCAGGGTTGGCCGTAAGGGAGCTGTGCCGGTTCCCGCGGCCTTTTTCGGAGGGAGAGTGGCCCATGTTCCGTTCAAGACTCAGTCGCAGGCAATTCATGGCCGCAACCGGGGCCGGGCTCGCCGCCTGCGGCCTGCCCCGCCGCGCTCGGGCCTGCCCAAGAGACCCGCGTGACCGGCCGAATTTCATCGTCATCTTTGTCGATGACTGCGGCTACCGCGATGTCGGCTGTTTCGGGGCAGAAGGCTATGAAACGCCCCATCTCGACCGCATGGCTGCCGAGGGGGTGCGATTCACTGACTTTTACGCAGCAGCGGCGTCCTGCACCCCGTCACGGGCCTCGCTCATGACCGGCTGTTACCCGGCGCGCATCGGACTCCCGAACGTGCTCAATCACACCGCCAATATCGGCCTGCACGAAGACGAGACGACCATCGCCGAGGTCCTGAAGTCGCGTGGCTACGCCACGGCCTGCTACGGCAAATGGCATCTCGGGCACCATCCGAAATTCCTGCCCACCCGGCATGGATTTGACGAGTATTTCGGGCTCCCGTACTCCAACGACATGTGGCCGCGGCATCCCACCAACGACACGTTTCCGCCGCTGCCGCTCATTGAGGGCGAGGAGGCGGTTCAATACAACCCCGATCAGCGCCAGCTCACGACGTGGTACACCCGCCGCACAATTGACTTCATCACGGCTCACAAAGACGAGCCGTTCCTCGTCTATCTCGCCCATACCATGGCCCATGTGCCGCTGCATGTATCGGACAAATTTGCCGGACGATCGAAGTTGGGACCCTATGGTGATGTGCTTATGGAACTCGACTGGTCAGTCGGGCAGGTCTTGTCCACTGTGCGCTCGCTGGGGCTGGACGACAACACCCTCGTTGTGTTCACCTCCGACAATGGCCCCTGGCTGAGCTATGGGGATCATGCCGGTTGTGCATTGCCGTTGCGCGAAGGAAAAGGCACCACCTTCGATGGGGGCCAGCGCGTGCCGTTCATTGCCTGGTGGCCGGGCCAGATCTCCGCGGACTCGGTCTGCCGTGACGTGGCGGCCACCTTCGACTTGCTGCCGACGCTGGCCGGCCTGGCGGGCGCCGGGCTCGACCCCGGACGCACCATCGACGGAAAGGACATCTGGCCCCTGCTGCACGGAGCCCCTGACGCCGCCTCGCCTCACGAAGCGTTCTTTTTTCATCTCGGCGGGCGGGTGCATGCCGTGCGCTGCGGCAACTGGAAACTCCATGCGCCGCACCAGTACCGCAGCCTTGCCGGGAAAGGCGGCGGCGGCTGGCCGGGACCTTATGAAAACAAAGACATCGGCTGGGCTCTATTCGACCTCGAAGCCGATATCGGCGAGACCACCGATGTCGCGGATCAGCACCCCGGCATCGTCGAACGCCTCAGCGAATTGATCGTGGCGTTCGAAAAGGAACTGGCGGATAACGCGCGACCCGCGGGGCGCATCTGACGGGACCTAAGAGGAGCGCTAGGCCTCGCCCGAGGCGAGCGTGACGCGCACGTCCACGTCGCCGGTCTCGGGTTTGCCCTCACGCATCTCAAATGCCGTGATATTGAGCATGCGGATGATGTCGTCCTTCGCCAGGTCGACAAGCGACAAAATTTCCGGGGCGGCCATCACCACGACCTTTTCCACCGGCGCCTTAACGCTCAGGCTGGCGTCGGCCTTCGCCTTTCGAACGGTGTCGACCACCGATACGGCGATATCGAAGGTTTGCGGATCCATCGGCGGCGCAATGGCGTCGAACTCCTGGCTTCCGGGCCAGGGGCTGCGATGGACGGACCTGTGCATCCCGGGATCATTGCTATAGCACCAGTGCCAGACGTCTTCGCAGAGGAACGGCAGGTAGGGCGCGAACATCCGTACGATGGCCCGGTGAAGCAGGCGAAGGGTCGCTGCTGCCGAGAGCCGCGCTTCCGTCAGGTCGTCGTCATAGGTGCGCGGTTTGGCCAGTTCGAGGTAGTTGTCGCAGAAGGTCTTCCAGAAGAAGTCCTCGATGAGCATCAGGGCCTGCGCATAATCAAATTCCAACAGGGCCTGGGTCGCACGGGCAACCGTATCGCGCAGGCGTGCCACGACCGCACGGTCGACCTCCAGGACGATCTGCTCGGGACCCAGCTTCGCGGGATCTATGGCTTCGAAGCGGCCAACGGCGAATTTGCTGGCATTGAAAAGTTTGGTGCAAAGCCGTTTGCCGACTTTGAACACCTGCTCGTCATAGGCGGTGTCCACGCCGAGCCGCGCCCGGGCCGCCCAGTAGCGCACGCTGTCCGCGCCGAACTCGTCGAGCAGCGGTTCGGGGGTGACCACGTTGCCCTGGCTCTTCGACATCTTTTTGCGGTCGGGATCGAGAATCCATCCGCTGATCACCACATTGTGCCAGGGCACCTCATTTTCGTGCAGGTACGCTTTGACAATGGTATAGAAGGCCCAGGTGCGAATGATCTCGTGGCTCTGAGGGCGGATGTCCATCGGGAACAGTTTTTTGTGGCGCGCGGGTTCGCTGACCCATTTCGAGGCGATCTGGGGCGTCAACGAGCTTGTGGCCCAGGTGTCAAAGACGTCTGGGTCGCCTGTGAACCCTCCGGGAACGTCGCGCTGCTCTTCCGTGTATCCCTGCGGGGCCTGGTCGAGCGGGTCAACGGGAAGCTGCTCCGGCCTGGGCACAATGGGGCTGCCGTATTGCACGGCGCCGCTGCTGTCGATGGGGTACCACAGGGGGATGGGCACGCCGAAATAGCGCTGGCGGCTCATGCACCAGTCCTGATTGAGCCCTTCCACCCAGGATTCGTAGCGTTTGCCCATGAATGACGGGTGCCAATGAATTTTCCGGCCCTGCTCGGTGAGGGCATCCTTTTTGTCGAGGATGCGGGTATACCACTGCCGCGTGGGGATCAGTTCGAGGGGGCGATCGCCTTTCTCGAAAAATCGGACGGGATGCGTGATCTCCTGGCGGGGGCGATCAATGACGTCCTCCATCTCCGCCCCAAGTTCCATCAGGACTTTCTGGGCGCGCTTGGTGTAGAGGCCGGCGATCCGTGCATAATTGGCGTTGGCCGAATCCGGCGCCAGGCTTTCCCATCCGGGTTCGCCGAAGGTCACCGGGAGCAGATGGCCGTCTTTTCCGATCACCTGCCGCAGGGGAAGCTTGAACTGCCGCCACCACTCCACGTCGGTCTGATCGCCGAAGGTGCATACCATGACAACCCCGGTGCCTTTTTCGGGATCGGCCTTCGAGTCGGCCATGATCGGCACCGGGACGTGGAAGAACGGCGTCACCGCATGTTTGCCGATATAGGACGTGTACCGTTCGTCCTCCGGATGCACCAGCACCGCGACGCAGGCCGCCAGCAGCTCGGGGCGCGTCGTGGCGATCACCAGGTACCCGTCGGGCTCCTGCAATGGGAATCGAAGGTAATGGTAGGCGCTGGCCACTTCCTTGTCGGTAACTTCCGCCTGGGCGATGGCGGTCTGGAAATCGACATCCCACATCACGGGCATTTCGTCCTGGTAACACTCTCCCTGGGCGAAGAGGTCCAGAAAACTCTTCTGGGACGTCAGGCGGCAATGGGCGTCGATGGTAGCGTACTCCTGATCCCAGTCGTACGACAACCCGAGACGCGTCCATAAGTGGCGGAAAGCCTCCTCGTCCTCGCGCGTAACAACGTTGCAGAGTTCGATGAAATTGCGGCGGCTGATGGGGAGCGGGTCGCCTTTAACGCCGCGTTCGCGCTGGAATTCCGGCTCGTAATGGAGATGCGGCTCGCAGCGCACGTTATACAGGTTCTGCACGCGGCGTTCGGTCGGCAAACCGTTGTCGTCCCACCCGATCGGGAAAAAGATGTTCTTCCCGAGCATCCGCTGAAACCGCACAATAAAATCCTGGTGGCTGTAGCTGAACAAGTGCCCGACATGCAGCGAGCCGCTCACCGTCGGAGGGGGCGTATCGACCACAAATGTCTCGTCGCGGCCCGGCTCGGGATCCCACGCATACAGGGCGCTCTCGTTCCAGTGGGCGCACCACCGGTCCTCGATCGCCTTCACCTCATACTTTTTCGGAATGCCTTCAAATTGGGTCGACATGCTCCACTCCTGGGTAAGACCGTGCTCCTAAACAGCATGGCATTGCCTGCGCAATGATTGGGAAAGGTGGCGAAAGTATACCAAAACCGGCTCCAAGCACAAAAATAGCCCGCAAATTCCCGGAGCCGCTCCGATTTTTCCTTTTCGCTGCGCTCGCAGGAAAAGGCATTCAGACGCGCATTTCGGCGTTGCGCGCGCCGTGGAAGTTGCTCTGTTCGCAGGGACTGTCCTATCATGGAAATACGCACGGGTTGCGAATCTGTTGACTTAACATGCTGCAGAGGATGTCAGATATGCCGCGAATCGCGTTGTACGTGGTGGCGGCCCTTGTGGCGGCGCCCTGGGCCTTTGCGAGGGCGGATTCCATTGTATACCGGGGGCGTGAGTACTCTGGAGTCATTGTTGAAGAACTGACAAACCAGTACGTTGTGCATTTCCCGGAAACGGGGCGAAATCGATACTTTTCCAAGGAAGACGTCAGTTCGGTCGAGATCGCCGGCAAGACGGGGCCCTCTGGCCGGCCGGCTTCAAAACCAGTCGTGGGGATTCTCGAAGCGCTGCCGTCCGCGGAATCATCCGGGCCGCCCGCTCCGTCCCCGAATCAGGTGGCTCTGGAGGGATACAAACGGCGGCAGCAGATTCGTGCCCAGGCCGAGTTTGAGGCGGCCTTCGCGCATTGGAGCAAGCTCGAAGACGAGCAACGGAGCGCGCTGCTTACGTTTGCGACAGAACAGGCCGCGGCGGCCGACACCGAATGGCGACAGCTCGCCGAGACGGCCGACCGGACAAATCAAGAGCTGAACTACCGGCTGGAAACCCTGCGCGTAAATATCGAGCGCACGCTCTCCGAGCGGGATCAGGCGGTCAACGAAGTCTACAACGACGCCCTGGAAAACTTTGACTCCGAGCTTTACGGATACCTGGGCGGCCGAGAAGCCGAAGAAGCCGATGTGCTGAGTTATATCACCGGAATCTCGCCCGAGGCGTTTGCGGAAGACGTCGCGCTGGGGTACATCCGTGGAAACCGGCGCCGCCCCAATCCGTACGCGCGAGCCAACGCCCGGCGCCTGGCCGACGCCGTGGATGCCGCCGAAGAAGAAGCCTACTGGGTCGAACAAGACTACAACGCCCGCATCGCCGCCGATGACCACGCCCTGCGCCAAGTGCTCGACGAACAGCGCAATTCTGAGCGCAGCTTCCGGTCTGCCCTGCAGCGTAGTGCCGAGCAGGCGCAGCGAACGGCCGTTTTGGCCCAGCACCTCACAGCGCTGGAAGATGCCCTCGCCGCCGGCTTCGAACCGGAACTCAGCTACCGGGCCCTATTTTCCGTCGACGGAACGGGCATTGTTCAACGCGACATCCGCGCGACCACGCCCCTCATGCGGGTCGACTGGTGGCTGGACCCCGCCGATGCCCGCGCCGACCAGCTCACCGTGCGCGTCTACGACAACACCACCCAGAAAATCGTCCGGACCGAGACTTCCGCCAACAAATTCCCTACCCATTACTTTCTGATTGTCAGCGAGCCCGGCGAGTACCTCATCGAGGCCGAAGGACCGGATGGGCTGGCCTACACCCTCGAAGCCAGAGAACTTCAGGATGTCGAGCTGCCCCCAATCGGCGGCAGCGCTCCCTGAGCCACCCGTGCAGAGCGTCTCGGGTCGTTTCTTCCAGCAGCAGGCGTTTTGGTGGTCCGCATTTTAACAACCTTCCCGCTCCGGGCGCCGTTGCATCACAGGTCTTTTGCAGCGGGGCCGGGCGATTTGGTACCGTGCGCGTTCCGGCATGCCGCCGGATACACAGGAGGTTCCATGCATTCCACGAATACGCCCGGCTGGTACGTCTCGCTTCACGGCGGGCATACGGCTGAATTCTGCGATCACGGCGAAGGCCGCTTGCGTGACGTGCTCGAAGCAGCGGTCGCAAAAGGCTTTTTAAGCTACGGCGTGACCGAACATGCCGCGCGCGACGAGGAGCGGTTTCTCTATCCCAACGAGCGCGATATGGGATGGACCATCGAAAAGGTGCAGGACGATTTTGCCCGGTATGCCGAAACTGTGTTTGCGCTGGCAGAGGAATTCGCCGATCGTCTGACCGTTTTGCGCGGGATGGAGGCCGAGGTGGTGCCGGCGGACCGTTACGCTGAGCTGATGCTCGGGTATCGCCAACGTTTTTCCTTCGACTACCTGGTGGGTTCGGTGCATTACGTGGACGAAATGCCAATCGACAACACCGCTGCCCAATTCGAAGAGGCCATTGAAGCGTCCGGAGGTCTCGAGGGGCTTGGCATCCGCTACTATCACACCATCGCGGAAATGACGGCCGCATTAAAGCCGGAAGTCGTCGGCCATTTCGATATCATCCGCAAACTGGGGCACGCGTTCGGCGACGTAGCCACGCCGGCGATCCGGGCTGCTGCCGGCGAAGCCCTGGAGGTAGTCCGCCAGCACGGCGCGATTCTCGACCTGAACACGGCCGGGCTTCGCAAAGGACTCGCTACGCCGTATCCGGATGCCTGGGTCCTCGGGCTGGCCCGCGATATGAATATCCCCTTCGCCCTCGGCGACGACAGCCATGCCCCGGAGCAGGTCGGCGCAGGATTCCACGAAGGGCGCGAGTATCTGCTTTCACACGGCATCGAAACGGTGACCGTTCTTCAGCGCGACCACCAGGGCATCTCTCAGAGCCGTGTGCCGCTCACGGAATGACGAGATTCTCCCGACCCAGGCGCACGCATTCGAGAGTACCCTGTTTTCGCGGAGGGCAGCGGGCGAAACCCAGCGCACGCCGTGCTCAAAGCGGCGGCGTTCCCCGAGTGCGGCACCCCGGCGTACCGCATAAAAAATTTGACATCGGCCAGGGCGTCTGTTAGACTCGCTTTCCGTTACCTTAGCCGGTCGCACGGCAAGAGGCTATGACGCGGGGTGGAGCAGTCTGGTAGCTCGTTGGGCTCATAACCCAAAGGTCGCGGGTTCGAATCCCGCCCCCGCTACCAATTGGAATCAAAGGACTTGCGCAGATGCGTGGGTCCTTTTTTTATTTGTAGTGGCCGGGTTCGTAGGAACCGGCTTCTTTTCGAAAACTCACCGCGAGTCGGTTCCATCCGTTTATGGCCACGATCGCCAGCGTCAGGTTCACCAGTTCTTTTTCGCTGAATTGTTCCCGGGCGCGCTCATAGATTTCGTCAGGGACATTTGACTCTGCGACCGTGGTAACGGCCTCGGTCCAGGCGAGCGCGGCGCGTTCCCGGTCGCTGAAGAACGGGGTCTCGCGCCAGGCGGAAAGCGTGTAGAGCCGCTGCTCGGTCTCGCCGTGGGCCCGGGCATCTTTGGTGTGCATGTCCATGCAGAACGCGCAGCCGTTGATCTGGGAGGCGCGGTATTTCACCAGCTCCAGCAACGAGGACTCGAGCCCACAGTCGCGAACATACTTCTCCAGCCCCCACATGGCCTTAACGGCATCCGGGGCAATACTTGCATAATCCATTCGCTCTGTCATGAACTTTACCTTTCAGTTGAGGGTGGACGGACTAACGAAACATGATCGTCAACAAGAGCAGGGAATCCTCCATTCCGGTAACTGTGTGAGGGACCCCGCCCGGTAGGAACAGCCAATGTCCCTCAGGGAGGACGCGCGTTTGATCATCGGCTGTGAATGCGATTTGGCCTTTCAAACAATAGAGCGTGAGGGGCCCATCCACCTGATGGTTGCGACAGACCTCGTGACCTTCAGGCACCACCAGTCGGATGGTTTCGAAGGCCTCGGTCTTCACCAACGCTCGCGCTTTCGCCTCAGACAAATCCATCGTCTCAGGTTGAACGTCGACGGGGATTCCGGGGGCCGCACGCGGGAGTGCCATCGCAATTCCTCCTAGTTTCAGGGACTGAAGATCAACCTATCGAGGATAACTTTTTGCAACCGTGGCCTTATTCCAATTTGCGTCGTCAATCGGCGGGCGATTGGTTTTATGATCTATGTCTCGGGTTAAACGGAGCAGAACCAATCCTGGTGTGGATGGCGTGATTTTTCGACTGGACGCCCACAATCCCTTGATTGGCAGCGTTTTCGGGGGTTCCCGGTGGAGCAGCGGCTTGGCTGCAGGCCAAAAGGGCGCGCCCTGGCGCGCTCTGAGCTTTTGCACTGCGTAGAGGGGCCTATTCCCTTAATTTACGCGTCACGCCACGTTTTCGGGGCGCGTTTCGTGTTCAAGATACACGCCGGCCTCTTCACCCGGTTCGAAGTAGTTTTCTTTGGGAAGGTGCCGGAACCAGAAGAAGTACATCCCGATGAGACCGATGATGCACAACCCGAGCGTCGGGTAGAAAGAGTTCCAGGAGTGCATGATAATCTGCATGGGGAGTATGAACAGGGTGACTTGCCAGATCATGGCGAACGGCACACAGAGGATGTCGCGCCGGTGTTCGGTCTCCATGGCGAGTCGGTCGTCTTCGCTGAGCCGGGCTTTAAAGGGCCCCCAGAACCCCCACGGGCGCGTGATGCGATAGAACCGGGCAACCACGTCATCGTCGTCTGGCGCGGTGAGGTAGGTGCCGATGACGGACGCGATGGTTCCGATGGCGCCCAGGGTCAGGAATTGCCAGCGCTCGTCGAGGTCAGGAAAATACCAGCGTTGCAGTATGGCCGCTGCCATGCCGACAAACGTTCCAATCGCGAAGCCGCCCCCGTTGAAGCGCCACCAGATGAGCCGCAGCAGCGTCGGGATCATTAACCCGCCACCCAGCCCCATGATGATCCAGCCCCAGACGTCGTTGATGCTTTTGATCGAAAACGCGAATACGAAGGAGATGACGACCAGCAGCACCACGCCCGCCCAACTGATGTAGATCAATTCCCGCGTGGAGGCGGTTCGGTGCAGGTATTTCTGATAGATGTCGCGCGTAATAAAACCGGTGCATCCGTTGGCCGCTGCGTTGAACGTGGACATCGCTGCCGCCAGGAGCACGATCAGAAGGAGCCCGCGCAGTCCGGCCGGAATGTTATACAGCAGCACCGCCGGCAGGATGCGTTCGGGGTCAACGCCGCCTTCAAAGCCAACCAGCATCAGTTTTCTGCTCCAGTCGGCCCCCAGGATCTGCTGTAACCCGGTAATCAGTGCCTCGGGGTACTGTGTGGGATGGTTGGCCACATCCGACAGGGCAGTCGCCCAGTGGGCTTTATCAACCAGTGGCAGCTGCTCCTTGATGAGAGACGCCGCCTGCACCAGCATGTCTCTATCCGGGAAGACCTGGTGAACCAGCACGACACCCATCGCCGCGAAACCCATCATCATGGGCCAGCGGAAGCTCATCAGGAAGGTCCAAAAGGCTGTGAGCAAGCCACACTCGCGGTCGTTACGCGCCCCGAGGTACCGTGGGTCGGCGCCGGACGGGATGCCGCCGATGACGTTGCGCAGGAGGTAAAACAGCGCAAACATCATTAGTGCCTCGTACTGTTCGTATCCGGTGGGCATCTCCGTGTGCCAGTGAGGGGCGCTGGCCATCCACTGGGTGTTGCCGGTGACGTTCGCTGCCAGCGCGCCGAAATCCTCGATCGCGCCCACTTGCATAAAGGCCATCACCGATATGATGAACACGCCGGCCAGGATGATCACCGACTGAAACAGATCGGTAAACACCACCCCGTAGAAGCCGGAGAGCATGGTGTAGAGGGTCGTAATGCCGATCATGACCACCGAGCACCAGAACGGCGATAACGGAAAGAACATCGTGAGGAACAGCCCGGCCCCTTTGATCAGATAGGCCAACATCCCGATGGTGGACACGATGGCGGCCAGGGCCTGTACGAACTGCGCAAAGCGGCCGCCGAACCCGTCGCCAAATCGAAACACCATCCATTCTGCCCCCGTGATGCACTTCGAGCGGCGGTGCCACTTTCCACCCCAGAGCATCATGAAGACCAGGACCAGGCAGGCCCCGCCGCGGAACTCGATGAACAGCCCCCGCGGCCCGAGCAAATAGAGGAAGGACGTGATGATCATCGTGCCGGTCATGTCGAGGAAGTAGGCCATTCCCGACACGCCCAAGGCCCACCACGGCAGCCGGCGCCCCCCGATGAAATAGTCCTCGATGCTTTTCGAGGCCAGGCGCTCCAAGGCCAGTCCAAGCACCACCAGCGCCGCGAAATAGCTCACAATGACAGTGTAGTCCAGAGAATTTAATGACCACATGGTATGGTGAATCCTCCCCAAAAGAACGCCATTCTACCATGCTGCCGGCTGGCAATCAGCATTTTTGTGGAATCCCACCGGCCCCGGCGAACGAGACCAGGCCCCGGGCCCCTAGAAGGCCCAACAGGACGCAGCTCTTCATTCTACGAAGCATCCATTATTCCGTTCGGCGGTAATTTACACTGAATCCTTTCAGGGACTCATTATCAACAAACTCCAGGTCGACGGATTTGGGCGCTTTGGCCTCGATCTCAATGCGCTCGCCGTCTTTGCGCCAGGACACCTCGACCGGGCCGTGAATCGATGCGCTCGCGCCCCGAGCCCAGCTCAGTCCGCAGAGGCGCGGGCTGATCCTGAAACGCGTGCCGCCGGCGGAGACGGGGACGATGCCGAGCACAATTCGGTTGAGGAAATGGATCGGCGATGAGGACCAGGCGTGGCAGTGGCTCCGCGTGGGGAAATCCTGCTGTGCTGCCGGGCTGTTGGCGAAGGTCTCCCAGACGGTGGTGGCATTGAGATCCAGCATGGGCTGGTAGTATTGGCGAATCCGCGCCATGATTTCGTCGCTACGCCCGGCTTTCTCGAGCATTTCAAACAGGTAGAGCACGGCGAATGGTGAGCCGACCTGCGTCATGCCCTCAGGCGGGTTGAGCACCTTTTCGAGAATTTCCGCGTGTTTGTCCTCGGGCGCGATATCGTAGAGCACTGACAGAAATCCCGTGTGAACGCATGTTTTGGGGCTGGGATGGCCATCATCGTGGATGCTGTCCGGATACCATTCGATCTGGCTGTCCCAGAGCGCATTGATGGACCGGGAAAGGCGTTGTCGGTACTCGCGCAGCCATTTCGCGTTTTCCTGGTCGTCCAGGACCAGGGCGCACTTCAACGCGGCATCCGCAGCGCCCACCGCGAACATGCTGTTGTGGGTGACCGTTCGGGCGCCGTCATCGATCCCCGCCCAATCGAACATATTCCAGTACGGGGCGCTGAACAGCCCCCGCTCGTCTGTCAACGATTCCGCACTCCGCATGTTCTTGATGACGTACGGATAGACCCACTGGAGAAACTCGACGTCACCGGAAAAGTAGTAGTAGTCCCAGGCCGAGATGGTCCAGAGAAAACTCCACACGGGAATTACGATATCCCAGGTGCTCGGCGTCTGGGAGATGGTCAGCGGATGTCGCAGCGCCAGCAGGTGTTCCAGGGGGACCCCGGCCTCTTCTCCCAGCACATATGGCCGGTGGTCGAGCGAGTACGCGGTGAGCTTGACGCAGCGGCGCGCAAGGTCGGGGGCGCCAAAGGCAGTGAAACCGAGCAGGGCTTCATTGCGGGCGTCGCCAACCCAGTGCGTTTGTTCGTACAACGGACAATCCGTGAACGTGTCTTCCATGCAGAGTTTCAAGGTGCGGGCTGAGATCTCCCAAATCGTGTTGAGGCGCGCGTCGGAGCAGGTAAAGGAGCCCACGGGCGCGACGGGATAGGTGGATTCGACCACGCGGACGGCTCGCAGAATGGCCGGCCGCTGAAGCTTGCGGAATGTCAGGAACAGATACCGGCCCGAGCGGCGCATGAGGCTGGTGAATTGATTGTCGCCCTCTTTGCAGATATAGCGCATGTCATTGCGGTAACGGTCCGTATGTTGCACCTTGCCTTCCGGGTTGATGTACTCGACGCCGGCGAGGTCGATGATGGCGCCCGCATTCGCATTAACCTCCAGCTGCCAATAGCCGATGTTCTGCTCGCCCAGGTCATAAATGAGTTCGACGTCGCCCGAGGCGTCGGGATGAACCACGGTATTTCCCGTGCCGCTTATCGCGGCTTCCGGCGCATCCACGTTCGCGGTCGAGACCACGTCGCGCCGCATGAAGTCGCCGTGCACGTCTTCGGTTACCTGGGACGCCTCCAGCATCGTTGCTGCATTACCCAATCGGGCCACAAAGGCCTCCAGCGTACCGCTGTGTTCGATATGATCCCGGGCAATGCCGTCGAGCCTCTCACTCACGGCGCGCTGCCGGTCCCGGGGCCATTCCGACCACTCCAGGTCGGTCGCCGAGAATTTTGCCTCCTCAAACGAGGCATAGACCCATGGGGATGAATGGGTAGGGGGATCCGCGGAGTTGAGCGGGGATTCGAGCGAAAAGTCGCGGTCACATCCGAGCCGGACGACGCTGTCCGAGCGCCAGTGGCCAAAATATTGCGTCAGCACAATCAGGACGAAATGCTTTCCGGCGCTCAATTCAATCCCGTTGTCGCGGGCTTGGGCTGCATCCACGGGTTTGCCGCCGATAACGACCGCGTTACCGTCGGCGTCGATCGTGCAGCGCGCGTCCTCCGGCAGCACCAGGACGGTTGCGAAGGCGCCCGTCATCGCCACATGGTTGTTCGCCGGCATGATCTCGTTGGGATAGGCCAGGCACACGGTCGGGAAGACGTAGGAGCGTGCGGCCGGCTTTTTGACGGCCTGCGCGGCCACGAAGGTCCGGGGCGCAACCGGTTTGAGCGTCAGCAGGGCACAGTCTCGCTCATTGAGGTCTTGCCAGGGCCCTTCCGTTGCGGCAAATTTCACCCTGGCAGGTGTAAACGAGCCGGAGCCGGCCCTGCGGGCATCATAAATCTCGTACGGGCCCATCTGGACGCATTGCTTGGGCGCAAATTGCACCCATTCGTCCGCCTGTCGAGTGTGCCAGGTCTGATCGGTTCCGACAGACTGCACGAATTGTCCCGCGGAGTCAGCCAAATCCAGCTGCGCCAGCAACCCCGCTTCGACCGGCAGTTGATGAAAGGTCCCGATGCCAAAAAACTTCGCGATGATCCGGATTTCGTTGGTCCCCGCTTTAACGAACGGCGTCACGTCAATCACGTCAAATTGATAATGGCTGGGCCAGCTTCGGGCGGGTCCGTCTCCGACCCATTGGTCATTGATGAAAACGCGGTAATAACTGTCCGCGGTAATGCGGAGCGTTGCCGACGCATGCTCGGCAGCTGCAAACGACGTGCGCGCTTCGATCGTATCGTTGTAGCCTGGGCCGTGGCTGCCGTCGTGCCATATCCACGATGCCGTCCACTCCGGCAGAGCGGCCGCGGCAACCATGGGCGCCAACGCGAGAAAAGGAGCAGACGCCAGAATTTTCTTCATGATTTTCTCCGTGCGACGTGCGATCCGGCCACCAGAACGGCGCGATTATAACGAAAGCAGCGCAGGGATCCTAACGGGATAAAAACGGCGCGCACCTCCGCAAGCCAGCCCGGAGGCCGGCCGCGGACAGTGCGCGCCGTATGGAATTATTTCTGCCAGGGCGTCTGCAGGCCGTAGCTTGAAGGCGCGCCGGGCAGGTAATACAGCTCGCAGCGGAACCAATCCTGACCGCCGGGGAGGTCGTCCAGATAGACCGCGACCGTGTAGTCATTTGCCGCGCTGGGCTGCTCAAGAACAAAGGGGTGCATCGGGCGCGAATAGAGGTCTTTGGGAACGACCGTGACGAGTTCCTTGGGCAGCGGCGCCAGGATCTCGAAGTTGCGCACATACGCCGGATCCCAGCGGAGGTGTTCGACGCGGTATTTGTCTCCCGTCACATGCACAAGCTCTTGCCCATCGACGAGAATGTCAAAGCTGGCGAACTTGACTGCCTCGGCGGCATGCTGTTCAAGCACCTCGACGTAGCGTTTCTGCTGTGCCGCAACGGTGGACTCGACTTCACTTCGCCCGGGCGCTGCTTTCCAGGCCTGCAGGGCTGCCGTGCGGTCTTCAGAAAGTGCCGTCGCGTTTTCGAGGAGCTGATATACGCCGAAAAGCTGATAGTGGAATCCGGGGGTGCTTGCAAAGGTGTCGCAGGCGCCGCGCAGCTCGTCGCAGGCGGTCTGCAGCGCGATGCGGTACGCCTCGGTTCCGCGGTCGAAATAATCGAAATAGGCAAAAATCAGCTTTACGTAGCCGAGATTTGTGGCGATGAGGTTGCGTGTCATATCGAGGCGCTCGGCCATTTCGGTGGCGAGTTTCGCGTCTTGCAGCTGGCCTTGAACCCCCGCATATTTTTGGCGCATTTGTTCCGCGACCTCGAGTCCGTACTCGATATCTTTGATCGTTTCGGCGCGCCATGGATTGCAGCGGAGGAAGATCTTTCTCATGAACTCAAGATGCGCCTTGCCGCCGTCTATGGCCGGATAGCCTTCGACAGGAAACTCATTTACGCGCATGTGCAGGAACGAATTGAACTGCCCGTAGGAGATCGAGCCGATGTGCAGTCCGTATTTGTAGGCACTGGGCGAGAGCAGATAGATTTCAGCCATCTGTTCCGCGGCTTCGGGCCCGAAATAGATGGAGCAGAAATCGCGCGCAATGGCCTCCATGTCCTCGTCGGGATCCCACATCAGACGGTAGAGCACATAGGCATAGGCGCCGAGGGTATCCCATCCCCGGGCCGAGCGGGCCGCCAGCAGGGCCGCGCCGCGCAGGTTGCTCGTTTCCGGCTGGAGAAGGTATTGCAGCCCGTTTTGGTAGTACTGCCCCGCGAAGGTGGGGAAGATGTGGCTCCTGCCGCCTTCGTACACGTTGATGGTCTCAAAGCAGACGAGCGTGTCATGAGGAGTCTGATTGAAGGTCTCGTTGTAGGGTTGATACCACCACCGATCGCCCGCGGTGATCTTCGGGACGAGGTAGAGATTGTTTTGTGGCACGGCGTCGGTAAAAATATCCCTGTAGACCGCGGGCTGGTAGTGCTGCTCGTGCATCACGAGGCCCCAGGTGAAATGGAAATAGGTCTTATTAAATTCCCCAGCCACCACCTCGTGCACTTTCTGGACGAACTGGGTGAATCGCTGGGTGTAGCTCGTCGGGCAGTCGGGATTTTCATGCAGCACATCGTACGCGGCGTAGTCATCCCAGAACCCGGAGATATCGTCATTGCAAAGCTCGATGCCATCCAGCTCCGGCAGGGCTGTGAAAAGCTTCCGGTACTTGTCCTGTATCGCGTCCCACAGTTTGGGATCGCAGGGATCCAGGGTCGCGCCGTGTTCCGCGAGCAGCGACGGATGATAGGTGAAATCGTTCGAGAAACTGAAATATTTTATATGCAGCGCATGGGCGTAGTCGATCAATTCCCGCACCCGTTCACGGTGGGCCGCGTTCGCCGTCTTTTCCGGTTCAGCGTCCCATGGGACCAGATCGAGCACGTTGGGCCCGGCGACCCAGTTGATCGAGTCGCGCAAGGCATTCTGGATCTCTTTCTTGCTGTTTCCCCCGGGGCCGGAGCGCCCCCAGGCGGCGCCCATGCGAACTGCCATCGCAGGCACTCGGGTGGTGTTCAGCTCGGGCAGTACGCGCTGTACGCGAAGCCGATCCCACAGCCAGTACACGCCATAGACATCGCCGATTACCGAGCCGCCGGCGACCGAGACAAGTTTGCGACCGTCTTGTGTCACGGTTTGAAGGGCATACCCTTGTTCATCGTCCGGGGCGCGCGCCGTCAAGATCCCGAGATCCATCAAGGCTTTCGTCTGCGCGTTGCGCTCACTGCCGCCCACGAGAATGAGGTCTCCGGAAGGCAGCGCGCTGTCGTCTGCGATAGAAAACGAGTGTCCAAACTCCGTCCCCGTGTTCACCAGGTCTTCGAGCGCCAACGCCATGGCGGTGTCCGCTGCCAGGGAAGGCGGTAGAAGCAAAGTCCATTCATCGGCAGGCGCCGGCGCCGCTGCGAATAAAAACAAACACAGGAGAGACCCCATTGGGAGAATTGGTGATTTTGGCACGAATTTAACCCTTCTTTGATGTTGAAATGTTCGACCGTGAGGGATGTTCTAGGCAGTACCCGGAAAGAATCCCTGACCACCGCCCTCATGGGCGGCAGAATCGAGCGGATGTGTTTGGCCCACTGGAAGAACGCAGTATGCCAAAAGGGAAAGTGCCATGCAAGGATTCGACGCGATGCAAGCCCGCGTCGCTGCGGGCCGAGCTTTTTCGCCCGTTCTGCGAATTTCTTGCCCGGCTGACACAGATCTTCGCGGGCAAGGCCGGGTCTTTATGCGACCCGAAGCGCGGCGGACGAGAAACCCAAAAGGCCCCGTGCGCGGGGTTGCGCTATTTGCTGGAGCGGCCGCTTATTCGGCGGACGGCGCTTCCTGCTCCGAGACGGGTTCCGGGGTAAACATACGGAAAGTTGGTGCACACGACTCTATTTCCTCTGCGGCTTCGCGTAGTCTTCCCTGGCCGTAGAGCGTGTCGATACGGGAGAGGGCACGGCGGAGGTCCCAGGCTGTCTGGGAGGTCGGCTGAGACGCTCGCTTTTCAGCATTGAGGCGCCACAGGTCATCCACAGGAAATTGCGCCAGCGCCTGCGTCACGACCTCCGACCAATGGGTATAAAAGTCGCGGTACTGAAGTTCCCGGAGAATGTCCTGGGAATAGCGCTGAAAGTTTCCGGGGCTCCCATTGGCCGCTTCAAGCAGCCCGGGCTCGGATGAAAACGGATGCAGTGCGGCCATCGCCTCTATGAAATGACGGTTGGCCGCCACGGCTTCAGGCAGGATGACATCGGTGTATCGCGCAGTGAGCCCTTCAAAGTCCCAGACCAGATCTTCGGCCCGCTCGTCGGCCACGGTCACCACCCGCTGCCAGTCGCCGAAATCGTACTCCCACCGGTCAAAATAGCCGTTGCCGTCGGTGTCAAACATCCGGATTTCGCCCAACACGCCGAGACCCGCGAAATGGCCGACCCGCAGCCAGCCCTCTCCGGCATGTTTGAGATGGATGCGCTGATCTACGCCGCTGTAATACAGTTCTCGTTTGTCTGTCGGCCGGGCGCTGAATTCGCGGCGGACGTTCCAGCTCTGGGTCGGCCCGCCCGTGTTTTCCATGAACCGCCGTTCCCAGGTCCAGAAGATCCCCTCCCAGCGGAAGTCCAATTCTTTGTGTTCTCCATAGCCAATCGCGATGGTATCGTCGGATTGTTCGTGCCAGCTGAACCCGGTTTCGCGTGCGAGGTACGTATCGGAGATGCTGCGCAGGTTTTCCCACGGCGTGGCGACCGTGACCTGCGGCGGTCGGCGCATCGGATTGAAATGCTCCATGCCCGGATAATCGTATGGCGCCGATCCGACCAGGTTGAAGCCGCAATCGTAGTGCAATGGCATGAAGGCCGAGCTGCCTCGATCAATATCGAAGCTGTAGCGGATATTGACGATGCCCATGCGGGCGAGAGACGGCCTCCAGGGGGCGCCAAAATGGGCGTAGTCGTTGGCGTAATCGGGGTCGACGCCGGGATCGTAGTCGAGCGGAACCGCGCTGCAGCGGATGACGATCTCGCTGAGGCCATCGCCATCGGTGTCGTAGAACGCGAACGGGCATTCCGATATGGGAGACCAGGTGCCCGTATCGGTGTTCAATTTGTTCATATAGACCATGCCGTCGCCGTACGCGTCGCTTTCGAAGAAGCTGGGACCGCCGTATTCATAGCCTCTCAGGCTCCACATGCAACCGTCGTTGTCCAGATCCATGCCGAACCAGCAGTAGCGGAGTTCGCCGTCGACGAAATAGCGGATGTCCATCTCGTCCGGGACCTTGTCGCCGTCGTTGTCGATGTAGTCGACCATGCGGTCCACCGTGCCGTCCCGGTTGTAATCTGCGAGGTAACAATCGGAGTGCCGGTCGCCGCCATAGGCGAGACTGCCATCCTCGTCGTCGTCGATCACGCACACGATGGCATCCTGGAGGCGGCCGGCGCGATCCGTAAATGTCTCGCGGCGCACGAGGACTCGGCCGTCCTCGACTAGAAAGGATTCGCCCACTTCCAGGGCGAGCGCATCGTTCCACCAGGGTTTGGTATCCAGTCGCAGTCCGCCCGTGGGGGTCAAGGCCGTCTCTCGCATCCACCAGGGTCCCTGCGCCTCCTCACCGGCGCGTAACGGCTTAGTTTCCGCTGCCCACAGCGACGTTGCGGCCATGACAAGGGTGCATGTGAATAATCTGAACATGGCTGGAATCATAGTCCGTTACCTCCTGAATGTCTACCGACAGCCGGCCGCATCCTGCGGCCTGGCCTCATTGCGGCGGCGGCCAACATGCCGTTCGTTTTGTTTATGCGGCTTTATCCCTCATTGTGTATTATGTGGGAATTACCGCACATGGTTGAAGGAGCTTAACGCGCCAATACTGGCCGCGAGGGTTAAAGGAGTACGTGTAATGAGCACCGTTGAGCCGAATCGAGGATGTTCGCGCCGCAGTCTGATTCAATGCGGAGTTGCCGCCGCGACCTTTTCCGCTCTCTCGGGCGCCGCGCAGCGCTCGCAGGCCTCTGAAATCGGGCCGGATGGCCCCCTGCAGCCAGAGGACGTCATTTTGTTTCAGGGCGACTCGATCACGGATGCCGGGCGGGAGAAAAATATCACGGAGGCAAACAGTTTTCGCGCGATGGGCCAGGGCTATGCCAACATGATCGCATCGGCGCTCTTGGGTAAGTATCCGCGCTTGCGGCTCCAGTGTTACAGCCGCGGCATCAGTGGAAACAAGGTGCCCGATCTGCAGGCGCGCTGGCAGAAAGACACCATCGAGCTTAAACCCGCGGTATTGAGCATTCTTATCGGAGTCAACGATTTCTGGCACAAACTCGGGGGAAATTACGACGGCACCGTGGCCGATTATGAGCAGGGCTTCACACAACTCCTGACCGATACGCGCGCGGCGCTTCCCAAAACCCAGCTGGTGATTTGCGAGCCCTTCGTATTGAAATGCGGTGCGGTGAATGACGAATGGCTCCCGGAATTCGCTGAACGCCGGGCGGTGGCCAAGCGGGTGACGCAGGCGGCCGGAGCCGCATGGGTGCCGTTCCAGACAATGTTCGACGACGCCGTGAGCGAACTCATGCCCCCAGACTATTGGGCCGGCGACGGAGTCCATCCCACCATGGCCGGCCATGCGCTGATGGCGAAGACCTGGCTTGACGTGACCGGACTGGGCTGAGCCGCGCGAGGCCGTACTCCTCCCGTTGATTCTTTAATCGGAGGTTCCCCATCCTCTTGGCGCGGTATTCCGCGCATCAGGAGCGGCCGTAGGATCATGCCCAGCGCCTGAGGGGATGCGTGCGGTCGGCCAGGGGCAGCGCCACGCGAGTGTCCTGGACGCAGGACTCAAACACCGCCTGGATCATCTCCCATGACGCGAGGCCGTCATGGATGCTGAATGCCGGCCGGCGATCCTCTTCGATGGCGGCGATGAGGTCGTCCGTGATGATCCGGTTCCGCTCGCGCTGGAGATCGTTCATCTCAACGGCAGGGGCATCGGGAAGCGGCGCCCAGTGCGCGGCCTTTGCCCCCGGCGACCAGGACGGATCGCCGAACCAGTGGACGCTCACGACATGGTCGCCGGGAAGAATACGGATGGAGACGATTCCGCGGCTTCCATAGAGGTCCAAACCGAAGCGGCCGCCGTTTCCGTCGGGATTCTTCATGGAATCGAAATATCCGGCGACGCCGCCCTGGAACCCGTAGACGGCATGAATGCGGTCGCCCACGACGGGCCCGAGCGGTTCGGTGGCCTCGTGCACGTCGGCCGGCCCGGCCGGACGGCCGCCAACCGTGACATCGGCGGCGCACCACTGTGGGGATCCGCCCATGAAGAAGCGCATCAGGTCGAACACGTGCGTACCAAGCACGATGAGGTCTTCGCCGCCGGCGCGGTGGTCTTCCTTGCCGCGGCCGCGCGCTTCCAGAAGCGTGCCGATGAGCCCCTGTTCGCTGATCAGTTTTTTCGCGTGCTGCACCAGCGGCATGCCTCGAAAATTGTAGGCGATGGCCCATTTCAGGTTCTTGGCATCAACCGCCGCGACCATGTCGTCTCCGCCGGCCAGGCTGTCGCAAAGAGGTTTCTCAATGAAGCCATGAGCCCCTGCCTCGGCGCACGCGAGGAGGTAGTCGCGATGTTTCACGGTCCAC
The DNA here is from genome assembly GCA_050950105.1 of Candidatus Hydrogenedentales bacterium. GTDB lineage: Bacteria > Hydrogenedentota > Hydrogenedentia > Hydrogenedentales > SLHB01 > UBA2224. Next base: position 235,598 of record JBMNGZ010000004.1, read on the forward strand.
CGCGGCCCGATCGCGACCAGCTCGGGCCGCTCTTTTTCGAGCATCTCGCGGTAGTCGGCATACGTGCGTTCCACACCGAGTTCCGCGGCCTTTTGCGCCCGCCCGGCCGGGTCAGGATCCGCCAGGGCGACCGTGGCTACGTCATCCCGCAGCGCAAACGCGTATTGGATGGAATGGCCGTAGCCGCCGGACGCGCTATCGCCGATGATACAGGCGTTGTACTTTTTCCCGGACGCCGCGCGTGTTGATGCAGCCGCCGCCAGGGCGGTTGACGCCGCGATGAATTCCCGCCGATTGAAACGCATTGCCAGACCTCCGTGCGTTCGAGGTGCGTTGATGGGAGCATAGGTGCATCACAAAACGGCGTCAAGCGGGCCTTGGGCTTCACGTGGCTGGCCCCGGGGTTGCCGCGCGCCAATCAAATAGAAAAATGGCGCTCGTGCGGCCGGACAGTCCCATTTTTTCGTCAACGGCTATCGGTGAGGAGATGGAATCCCGGAATCAGAACCTCCAGGAAGCCTTGGGTCTGTTCGGCGGGTTCCCAATAGACGCGAAGGGAGTCCAGGTTTTCACCGACCAGCTCAATCTTTTCCTCGAGGATCTGTCCCAGGCCCTGGTCGTAGGCCATCTGCAGGTGATTAATCTCCGCGGGCTCGTGACTGATAACGCGCGCGGCTGTCGCATCGGCGGCGGCCAGGTCGGTGCTGGCCAGGAGGAGCCAGTCGCCGAGACGTTCGCGCATGTCGACGGTTGTTCCCCAGTATCCCGGCAGCACATGGGGGCCGTTGCCTTCACAGCAGATGGAACAGTCGGTAATGGTGAAATCCGGCTGGACCGCCCGGACAATATCCAGGAAAGACTGTTCAATGCCTTGTTGGTGCAGCTTGACCCGCATTCCGACGCCCGCAACGCCGTAGTCTGCCAGCGGAGTGACACCCACAAAGTTTTTCATGGCGCCCGTAATTTGTGTCCAGCGATGGGTTTTCAAAACGGGAAGCGAGATGACTTTGTCAGCGCGCATCATAAGCTCGGTCACTCGAACGAAGCCACAGGCGTTGTAGGATGGGACGGGATCCCAGCCCGGACTTTCGCTGTTCAGGCAGGACAGGACGGCCCGGCCGCGGTAGTTGCGGTTGAGGCGTTCAACGGCCTCACGCATCGTCTGGGCGCCATCCAGCGTGTAGACATCGTTCCAATCCCACCCGGGGACCTGCCCGGCTTCGCCGATCAGCACTTCCCTGGCGCCGGCCTTCAGACACTCTTCCACGACGGCCAGCACAATTTCTGGTTTGGTGGAATCGCCTTCGGTGATGGGGTTGTAACGCACCATACCCACCCCGCCAAAGTTGGGTTTGATGAAAACGCGCTCACCCGGATTAACGATAGCGCCGGCGCCGCCAAAGGCATCCAGCGCGTCGCGCGCCATATCGGCGAGGTCTGTGCCGCGGATGGCCGCTACGCGGGCCGCGTGTGCCGTCGGCAGGAAAGGCGCCGGACCGGGACATCCTCCCATGAGCACGGAACCACCGGCCAAGAGGCCCGCGTTGAGCCCTTTTTTCAGAAATTCTCTTCGTTCGATACGACCCATACAGGAAACATCCTTTTGTTTGCCCCGGCCAGGATTTTAGCAATGGAAAACGCTGGGGAGCATGTCGGTACATCTCTTCGGATTTTAGTTGCATTTGCCACGACGATCAACGCAAGGCCCTGGGAAAGCCTGAATCCTCACCAGGACATGGATTCATTGGGCTACACGCCTGGGATGGATTTCATGTGGGCTCTTTTGCAGGGGAAGGCCGGGCGGGGCATTTCGTAAGCGGCGGCCGCTGGTATCCCCAGGCATCGAGGGCGAAACTCCAGTGCCGCTCCACTTTTTCGAAGTCGTTGGAGTCGGATGAGAAGTGGTTTTTCTGGTAATTTGCCTGGGAGTCCACGTAACGTGCGATATGCGGCCGGGCCTCATCCCACCGCGATAATCCCAGCTCGGCATAGATCGCAGCCATGCATTCAACCGGATTGCGTTCGAGATCTTCGAAGCGGATTTCGGCCAGATTCCCCTCCGGTATAAGCGACCGATCCTGGAAATACCGCGACATCATGTCGCGGTAAAAGGTCAGGACATTGCGCTCAATTTCGCTGTCCGGGATCTCCTGAAACGCAATCATGTCGAGAGTGGCCCGGTGAAGTTTGAACGTGGATTTAAACACCGCGTACGGGTCCCGGTAGACATGAATGAATTTCGCATCGGGAAAAAGCTGCAGAAGAGCCGGGATCCGGGCGGTATTGACGGGGTTCTTGAGCACCAGCGGACGGCCGTCGGCGCGAAAGGTCGCTTTTTTGAGGACGTCCATATACCTCTCCGACCAGTCCCTGTGCTCGGATTCGGGCAGCCCCTCGAAGAGCACGTACTTTCGGAAAAGCTCGTCCATACGCCTGGGAAAGTACCAGCCGACATAAAAGGAAAAGTTGCAGAGGTTGCAGAGGGCAAACTCCTCCTCCTGGGGCAGGTCCGGTCCCAAGGGCATCCGGTCCATATGCCGCTGGGTCGGAGCGAGCCAGGTAATGACCGGCAGCAGCGGGTTCAAGGGCAGCAGGCAGGATTCCGGGACCAGCGCTTGAAACGTTGAGACGAACCCAAACTGGGGGTCGCAGCACATCAGGTTGTGCAGATGCGTGGTTCCCGTGCGCCAGTGTCCGAGAATAAAGATCGGAGCTTCGGAAATGGTCACGGAACGAGCCCGTTTGTTCCAAAACAGGCGTTCAGCGCCCCGCAGCACGGCTCCAAAAGGACTGAGTGCGGTCACTTGCGCGGCGCGCCAGCGATAACACGGGTCGACGCCGCCGCCCGCATGAAGCAGGCGCATCCAGTGCCGGAACGACGTGAGCGTCAGCGGATGGTCAATAAGACGCCTCCGCTTCCGGATCTTTGCACTGTTTTTGCTGGGCGTGGTGTCTCTTGTCATCGGAAAAAGTATTTCCAACCCAGAGTAAAGGCCGGACCTTCAAAATCGTATCCCCGTTCTTTGAAAAAGTTGTATCCGGCATTCACGGTAGCCAGGCTTTTGGAGGTCAGCGGTATGTCGGCTCCGATACACACGTTCACGCTGGGGATCACCCATTCGTCGGCGAGCCGTACTTGAACCAGGGTCCCAAACGGTTCAAAACCCACCTTGGCCTTGGCGCTGTATCGAGCCCAGGTCCAGGTCAGCCGGCTGCCGAGAAAGGGGCGCGCCGCGCGCAGGCGTTCCGCGACTCCGTGATATTCCCCGAGGGTGACCGTCCGCCACGGGTAGTAATCCGCACCGACGCCCGCGTAGAGCGCCTGGCGCAGAATCTCGAAATCTGTGTGCAGCGGCAGGAGCAGCAGGCTGGGATCCGTGGCTTTCGTCCGCACCTTGCCCGCGGAGTAGCCCGCTTCGAAAAATACATCCCACCGGTCGCCCAGGACCCGCCCGACGCCGAGATGCGGGGGCCACATCAGACCGTCGTCGCTCACATCATTAAAGGTACGGACATCGCTGAAACCAGGAGCCAGCAGCCGCATGGGCCGGTTGAAAAATCGATCAACGAGCCGCTCGCTTTCCAGCCGGGGATAGGTGTTGACTGCCGCGGCGAGGACATGCCACCGGAGCGGCTCTGCGGGGACGTCTTCCTCGGCCTGCTCGGATGCAGCAACCGGCGTCTCGGCCGGGAGTGAGGTCTCGGGCTTGGGGACGGTAGAGCACGAGACACCGCACAGCACGCCTATCGCAATTCCAAGAGAGCGGAACAGCGCGCTAGGGTTGTGAATGCATCGATTTGCGCGGGTTTCGTTCAACAGTTGTGTTCCCCAAGATACGGAATTATGCGGATTGGAACCGCCCCGGCACCGTGGAACTCGCTCCACAGTCCCAACGAGCTGGGTGTCAGTCCGAAAAACAGGGTGGAACCCGGGTCTTGCCGCCTACCTTGTTTTCTTCCTATGCCGGGGGGAATACTATCCTTCTTGTTGAGGCGGTATCAACCTTACTGCCCGGGAGCCCCGTGCCGCTCCCCGGCACGCCGCTCGGTAACTCCTGATGGCGAAGCGGCTGTTCCTATATAATGGCGGGCATTCCAGACAAATGACCTGCGAGGAAGGCGCTGAGGCAGCCGTCGGCCGGCGGCGACCCACTTTCCGCTCTTCCCCCGAGGAAAATGGAGGACGCATGAGTACCAGGACATACCAGTGCCTCGGCACAAGAAACGTCGCTTTTTCGCCGCGCTTCGCGGCCGTTTTGCTTGTTGTGATTGGGTTGGCGGCAGGTTCAGCAGTCCCGGCGGCCCCGTTGGAGCCGTTGCGGGCGGCCTATCTGCACCCGGCGCCGTTCGCCGGCGGCTCCCTGACTTTGGAAACGCGTGCTGCACGGATTGCCGAGATACTGAGTGATGCCCGCGACTGCGGATTAACTACGCTGCTGCCTTACGCAAACACGTCCGGAGGACGCGCCTATTATCCGAGCCGTTACCTGCGCCCGGCGGGGAAGGGGGGCGATGACACGCTCGGCCTGCTGGCGCGGGAAGCACAGGCGCGCGGGCTCTCTCTGATGCCGGCGATTTGCGTGCTGGTCTCGGGCTACGACGTGCCGCAGGGCATTTTGGAGACGCATCCCGAATGGGCGCTCCGCAAGCCGTCCGGCGAACCCATGGGCTGGATTTCTCCCGCGCACGCCGAGGCACGCGCCTGGGTCGTTGGCATGGTTCAGGAAATGGTGGCGCATGTCCGCCCCGACGGGGTGTTGCTCGACTATCTCCGCTACCCCAATGAGGAGGTGCTGCTGGATCCGGCGAGCGCGGCGGCTTTTGATGCGGCCGCCCCCCCGGATGAGACCGAGGCGGCCAGCAAAGAACGGCTGCAACGGTTCAAAGAGGAGTCGCTCAATATTCTGGCGGGGGAAATCAGTCTGGCGCTCCGGAAACAGCAGCCCGAACTCCGGATCGGCCTCTACACCTGGGGTCCGCACGTGCCGTTCAATCATCCCGTGGCCCAATGCTGGCCGGACTGGGTACGAAACAAGTACATCGACCTCGTGAATGTCTCCGGCTACTGCTATGGCAAGAATTACGGAGAGGAATACCTCGAGGTCTTCGAAAAACGCATTCGCGATTCCGTAGAACTGGCGCAGCAGGCCGGGGCGCCCGTTTCCCTCTCCTTTGCGCTGGGGATGCACACGAGCCACGGCGCAATCGAATCGGCGTCGGAAATCGCGACGTACCGCGCGCTCGCGGAAAAAGCGGGTTGCCCCGGTGTGGCGCTCTTTGCCTGGGCCGGGCTGGAAAAATTCCTACCCGATGTGATTCAAGGAGCCTACCTTCGTGACGCCGCGCCCGACGCCAGCGCAGCGCCGGCATGGAAAGCCAGATTGACCGTTGATTTGGGAAAGGACCAGGGACAGAATTTCGGCTCGCTCTTTGAAGCCGTCGCCCCGGATGGAAAACCGGTGGCCGGGGCGGGGTTCCTCAGCGCCTACAACACGTATTACCGCGCCAGCCGTCATATGCTGCATTTCTATGTCAAACCGCCCCAGGCTCGCGATACGGTCCAGACCGCCCTGTTTCCGCGGCCCTCGGGCAGTTGCCACCATTACCTGTTCGATGTCGCGGACACCCTCTATGCCGTGGACCGTACCGGCGCCTCGTCCATCCACCGCTGGGAGGCGGGTTCGGGCCAGTGGGCCGTCTCTGATCCACCGCAAGCGTTTGCATTCGATGTGGGCAGCCACCGCTTGGAATGTTTTGCGAACCGGCTCACCGTGGACGGGCGGGAGGCCTTTCTTTTCGATTCGAGCCGAGGCAGTACCGGCTCCTATTACTATGCGCGGGGATGGTTGTTCTTTCACGTGTACGAAGCGAATTCGCCGGAGCGCCGCACGGCCATCCACGCATGCCCCTGGGATCTGGAGGCGCAGCCGGAGCCGGACTTACGCCAAACGGTAGTGCTTCCGCTTACCGCCCCCGGCGAATTCCCGTATTCCTATGGACAGCTGAAAGAGGACGTGTATGTGGGCTCCAACAACGGCGGCTTCTACCGTTTCCGCCAGGGGCGTTGGTCCACGCTGCGAAAGGCCGACCCAACGACCAGTTTCCAGCTCTACGCCATGGTCAATTACCGGGATCGCCTGTTGATGGGCCAGTACCCTTCGGGAGAATTGTTTGAAGTAGAGGGGGATGAGCTGAAACAGCTGAACGGCTGGCCGCCGCGCCCGGAGGGAGCCAATCCCCACGCACGGGAGGCGCAGACCCTGACCCTGTATCGCGGCGATCTCTTTGCGGGCGTCTGGCCCTGGGGCGAGGTATGGCGACTGAAGGGCGCCGACTCCACCTGGGAGTTTGCCGGGCGGCTTTTCAAACACCCCGCGATGCATCCGGAAGTGCAGGCCCCGTACGAGCAGGAGATGAACCAGCTCGGCGAGAAGATCTATAACCTCTGGGGCCAGCGCGTGACCGCGCTTATCCCGCACCGGGAGGGATTGCTGGCGTCCACCTCGAACAAAAACGGAGCGCCCAGCGAGCCCCGCCTGACGTTTCTCAAGGGCGGGCGGGACCGGGAGTACGGGGAAGTGTACCGGCTTTATCTGCCCGGCCAGTTGACAGTCCCGCTCGTGTGGACCGGTGCGCCCATCGCGCTCGAATTTGAGATCACTCCCGGCGGCATGACCGTGTTCCAGAACGGTCAGCCGCTGGGTGCGGCGAGTTTCCCACCGGCCTCCATGGATGCCTTCGCGATCGACCAGATCCGTTGGGGAGACGGTGTTTTCGGCCCGCTGCAGGGGCGTCTGTCGGCAGAGTCTCTCGAAACACTCGCCGCCGAATAAGGCGCTTCTGTTCCTCGAAGGCCGAGGCGGGAGTCCCCAACCCGGGGCCTGTCTCAACTGTCATGGCGTGGCGTGACGAAGGAGTGCGCTAAATGAAAAGGGTTTGGATCTTCGTGCTGTGCGGATGGCTCTTCGCGCTCCACGGGGCGGCGTTTTGCGAGGAGGCGGAACCCTATCCCCGCGTGAGCCGCGAGGCCTTTGAAGCAAGAAAGCCGTTCTTTGCCTACGATAAGGATATCCCGCTGGACGGGCGTATGGTGCTCGAGAAGAAGGGAGACCATTCGACGCGCTGGAAACTGGTCTTCCGAGGGGTGCAGGGGTTCCTGGTGCCGGGATACCTTGAAATTCCGGCGGGCGCATCTAAACCCTGGCCGCTGGTGCTGCTCCTCCATGGCTGGAGCGGCAGCAAAGAAGACTGGTGGCAGGAACGCAACTACATCAGCGGCTCGGAAATGCGTTCGGCACTGCTCGAGGCCGGTTATGCCGTTCTGGCGTTTGATGCGGCGGCGCATGGCGAACGCGCTCACGAGTCAGACTACCTTCATGTAAACCCCTACGATGACCCGGCGGCGCCGGCACGGCGCAGCTATTTCTCCCTCCCGGAAATCGTGATTCAGACCGTCAAGGATTGCCGTCGAGCGCTGGATTATCTCGAAGGCCGGGGCGACATCGATATGGAGCGCGTGGCTGTTTTGGGCTACAGCATGGGCGGCGTAAACACCGTGCTGCTCCTGGCCCTCGAACCCCGGTTTAAGACGGGAGTTGCCTGCGTACCTCCCTGCTACAACGCCGCCTGGACGCCCGTGGAACCGGTCGATTACACCTGGGGCATCACGGAAAAACCGCTGCTGATGCTCATGGGCCGTAAGGACGGATTTTATACGGAACGCGAGATCGAGGCCTCCTGTAAAGCGTATCTGTCGCCCGACAGCACCCGGGTCATCTGGTACGAGCGGGATCACCAGCTCACAGCCGTCTATGTCGCCGATGCCCTGGAGTGGATACAGCGCCATTTGTAACGGCACACCAGCGCTCCGCCAACTGATGGCGGCATGTTGACAACGTTTCCCGGGCCACGCAGGATTTGCGGATGAACATTGGTCTAATCACCCTCGGTTGTGACAAAAACACCGTGGACAACGAATACATCGCGGGACTCCTTGAGTCCCGCGGCTGCCGCGTTGTCTTTGAAGCGCAGCCGGGAACCCCGGGGCTCGACGCGGTACTTGTCCTCACCTGCGGTTTTATCGCGGACGCCCGGGAACAGTCTGTGGAGACGCTGCTGTCGTGGGCTGAGGTGAAGACTCGCGATGGCGCTCCCCGGCTCTACGCCGCGGGGTGCCTGGCACAGCGGCATGGCGCGGAATTGCTGGACGCGATACCGGAACTCGACGGCGTGGCCGGGGTCGGGCGCTTCGAGCAGACTGTGGAGCTGGTGATGTCCGGCGCCCGGCGCGCGAACCGGATACAGCCGGAACCCCTGGTGGAGGTTCATTCACCGTTGCCGCGTCGGCGGGCAGGCACGCTCCCGTATGCGTTCCTCAAGATTGCCGATGGCTGCAATCATGCGTGCTCCTTCTGTTCCATCCCCCTCATGAAAGGGCGCCTGCGCTCTGTTCCGCGCGCCATCCTCCTGGAAGAGGCCGCCCTGCTTCTGGAATCTGGTGTTCGCGAGCTGGTTCTCGTGGCGCAGGACATTTCTGTCTATGGCAGGGATCTTGGCGACGCGCAGGGTCTTCCCGGTCTGCTTCGCGAACTCTGCGCTTTGTCGGGCGATTTCTGGATACGGTGCATGTACTGCTATCCGGGCGGGATCTCCCGCGAGTTGCTCGATGTCATGGCGGAGGAGCCGAAAATCGTCCCCTACATCGACGTGCCGTTGCAGCATGTTGACGCGGATCTCCTTCGCCGCATGCGGCGGCCGTCGAGCAACCTCAGTCCGCACCGGCTGGTGGCCCGCCTGCGTCAGGCCTTGCCCGGCATTGCGATCCGCAGCACCATGCTCGTCGGGTTGCCGGGCGAAACCCCGGCCAGTCACCGCCGGATGCTCGAAGCCATCCGCGAACTTCGCTTTGACTGGCTTGGAGCATTCTCCTACTCGCGTGAACCCGGCACGCCCGCCGCAGAGGCGCCGCGCCAGGTGGGAGCGCGTGTGCGTCTGAAGCGCTGGGAGGCCGTGATGGCCGCGCAAGCCGAAATTGCCGAGGAAAAGAGCCGTGCGCGCATGGGCGGGCTCGAACGCGTGCTGGTCGAGGGATACGACCCGAATCGCGGGCTCTGGTTCGGCCGGAGCGGCCGTGAAGCGCCCGAAGTCGACGGAACGGTGCTGCTTCAGGCCGGCACGCCGCTTGAACCGGGACACTTTGTCTCCGCCAAAATCATCGGCGCCGAAACCTATGACGTGCTCGCCCAGGTGCTCGAGGCCCCCGCCACGGATGCACGGGAATGTGTCCGTGATGCCGAAGGGAAGGACGGCACATAGCTCCGGACAGCCACCGTTCCCGCGCTGAGCGCGTATGCGCGGCGAATCCACTTCTTCGAGGAAAACGCGCAGGGATGGGCGACCACGGGAGGACTGATCTCCGCTGCCCCTACATTAGAAAAACTTCAGGAGATAGTCGATGAACTAAAAAACCGGCCCAAAAAAATGGCTCGGATACCGAACACCCCGTGAAATCTTCCTGCAAAAACGGAAAATCGCCTTGCGTGTACGTAGAACGTGAATGTGGGCAACGCCGAGGCTCCGCTGGAAATCGAGATGGGAGTGTTCGAGAGGACAGTTTATACGGCTGCGCTGGGTATTCGCCCTGTGATGAAGTGTTTGCGCGGTGTCTGCCGCGCAGATAGTATGGATGGAGAATCTGTAAGCACGGAATTCGATGCAAAGGGGAATCCAATGTTCGGACTGCAGGAATGGCAGAAGTCGGGTGTGTTTTTCCTGGCGGCGCTTGGCCTTTTTTCGATGCTCTGCGGCGTTGCTGCGCATGCGGAGGAAGCTGGCGTTCTGGATGATGTCTACCAGGGCGAGCTGGTTGCCTATCCCGGTCCCTGGGGATTCATGCCGCGCCCGCACATCATCCTGGTAAATGACGAAGAACTGGAAGCGATCGCGTCCGACCCGGACAAAATTCAGAATCTGGCCACGGGCTATGCGCCCCAGGAGGAGAGCCTCCGGATGATCTGCGAACGGGCGCAAAAACAGGGATTGCGGACGCTGATCGTGGCGTTTGACCAGTTTTTCGCCCAATACCGGCCCGGACAGGATAAACCCCGCCAGTTGATGCCCGATATGGACGAGTATGTCGGACATATCGCGAAGATCAGCGCGTTCGCGGCGGAGTACGGCCTCGGTTTGGAATTAAGCCTGTTGAGCCCGCTGGAGATCGGGCCCGCCTATGCGCGGGAGACCGGTGAGTCGGGCCACTGGATGCATTACCGGAAAGGCCTGCGGGATGTCGAGACGGGCCGGTTCAGCGTCCAGCTCTGGCGGCAGACCCGCTGGACCAACAACAAGGGCCCCATCGATATCGCGGATGCCGGGGTGCGCGTGTTCGCGTTCCGCGAACGGGGCGTTCGGGGCACCCCGTACCGGGTGGTCAATCCGGACGAGATCGTCGAGATCAGCGACACCGCCACGGTGGAAGTGTGGGATGGGGCCAAGACCTCGCTGGCGCAGCGCATCCGGGTGCATGGCGAGGGCCGCACGGACATCGGAGCGCTGGACCGGGTGCTGGTGGTGCAGGTCTACCGTACGCCGGAGATGGATTATTTCAGTCCGCAGGCCCTGCCTTTCCTGAAAGAGCTGGTGGATACGTACGCAGACGCGGGAATCCAGCTGAACGGTTTGTATGCGGATGAGATGCATATTCAGCAGGACTGGTTTTATTTTGGACACCACGATCACGGCGAGTTTGCGCTGCGGTATGTGAGCGACGGCCTGGTGAATGCCTACGCCGGCACGTACGGGGAAGAGTACCGCGATTTTGCGAAATACCTGGTCTATTTCGTGCGGGGACAGGAAGATTTCGCGTCGGATCTGAGCGCAAAAGCCGGCGTCATGCATGTCTTTGGGGATACGCCCGAAGAGATCCGCCGGACAGCGCTGTTTCGCGCACGGTATTACCATCTGCTGCAGGACGGAGTCGTGGATTTGTTCACGGCTGCAAAACGCCATGCCGAGGCACGCATGGGCCGGCGCCTCGAATCGCGCGCACACGCCACCTGGGCGGAAAGCCCGACCATTGACCGATGGGATACCGGGCGGGCGCCGCAGGCCCTCCATCAATACGAATACACCTCAAATTTCATATGGTCGTGCACGGTGCACCAGGCGGCGTCGGCGTGCTACGACTATTTCAAATGGGGCGATTTCCTGACGGGCAACGGCAATGATCATGCCGAGGGCGGCTGGCTGGATCGCAATTACTTTGCCATGGCGCTCGCGTGTTCTACGGGGATTCTGAACGAGGTGCCGTACTCGTACGCGGCACACTGGGGCATGCCCGGCCCCGTCAGCGCCTGGCGGACCAGCCTGGTTAATACCTACGGGGCCGCGGGCTCCCCGCTCTGGGGGATGGTGGAGGATATGCAACACCGAGATGTCGATGTGCTCATGTTGTATCCTCTCGACCTGGTCGCCGTGGATGAACGGTTCGGAAGCTGGATGACACAGTACGGGTACGCCAACTACGTCAGCGCGGCGAAGCTCCTCGAGCGCGGGCGTGTGGCCAACGGGGCGATCGAGATGGCCGGGCGGCGTTTCACGACGCTCGTGGCCTTGTTCGAGCCGTTTCCCGCGCGAGCCCTGCTCGAAATGGCCGAGGCGCTGGTCGCATCCGGGGGGCGCGTGGTGTGGTCCGGGCCGCCTCCGGTGCTGACGTACGAAGGGGACGACGCGCTGGACGCCTGGCAGAACCTGTTCGGCGTCGCGTATGCGCCCGACTTCGATGAAGGGTTGCTGGCGCCGGGGCGGCGGGTTGAGTTTGACGACAGCCTGAGCGGCGTCGAATCGCAGGAGATCCTGACGGACTTTCTGGTAGACCGCATCTATCCGGTTGAACCGCATACGGGGACCCGTGCGGCGGCGCGGGTGGCGGGCCGGGTTGTGGGAACGGTACGTGCCGGCGAAGGCGGAGGAATGGCGGCGTTTCTGGGCTACCGCCCTCGAGATGATCAATCGCAGAGCCTGGGTTACGAAACGCGCAACTGGTTCGACGTCTTGACTGCGCTGGGAGCCTATCCGCCCACTGGAACGTTTTCGGGCGTCAACGACAACACGGAGTACCTGTCGCGTACCACCGACTATCTCGCCTGTCGCTTTCCAAACGGCGCCGTGGCGATAGCGCGGCATTTCCGCACCTTTGAAGAGGGGTGGCCGGGCGGCTTTGCACGAAAGGAAGAGGAAGACAAGGCCTACATGGAACAGCGCCCCCTGCCTGACGACGCGATCGTGCTTAAGAAGTTCCAGGTCAATGGCCATGAGGTGGATTACGAGGGCAAACAGGCCATGGCGTTCCGTGTGAATGAACGCGGGGAACTGATCGCGTTTGCCGGGTCGCAGGCCCGGGAGATCACCCTCAACGGCCGCTCGTTTCAGTTTGCGGATGCCCCATTCGCGCAAGTCGCATGGGCGCCGGTGTCTGAAGAACGCCAGGTTGATGGTGGGGCGCTTCTGCAGATCATGGCCCATGGCCGGGGGCTCCTGCGGATTCCGAAAGGCGATCTGCCGGCGGAACTGTCCATCGTAGCGCAAGGCCCCACGCCGGGCAGCCGCGGACACGAGATCCCCTCCCAATGGGACGCCGGCGCGCTGGTGTTTGAAGTGACGGGGAAGGAATCCGGACGCTGGCTCTGGTGTGTCCCAAATTAACTGGTTGAGCGCCTGAAGCGGGATCATGGGTGCAAATTTCTGCGCCATTCCCACGGCGGACTCTCTGGGCCAGCGTGCATTCTCGGCTGGCTGACCTCAGCATGCGTGTTGCCTGGCCTGCGCCGGAAAATGGGCTCAATGCCTGCATTTTCCGGCGCCTTTACCTTTCCTCCGCGCACATTCCAAAGGCGTCCGGCTCGATAATCGCTGGGGCCATTCTCTCGCTCGGCCAGACCGAAAATTCTCGGCAATCCCGGATTTTTACAAACGATGTCATGGAGACGGGCTTGTGATAACGCGAGCCTGCGAGGAGCGGTAAGAAAACGCTCCTGCAGGGGGAATGCATCGATTCGACGGGTATGAGGGGCAAACAGGGGAGTTGAGCGGGAATTTCGGCTTTTTTTGCGGGGTTTGCCGGGCGGTAGTTGTGTCCTTTTACTATGGCACTCCGCAATCTGTTGACAGAATTCACGGCCTCTGCTAGTGTGCTTAAAGTGCGAATGCGGTTAGATACGAAGAGTTTGAAAGATGCACATTTTTCTGAGCAGGCAGTAATCAGGCTGTAATCCAACAGAAGGGAACATCGGTAATGTGTAAGCTCGCATCGTGCAATACTCCATACGCAAGAGTTCCGGGGCGAAGCCTGGCAGCCTGGCTGCTGGCGGTCTTTCTTATGATCACGGCGCCAGAGGCCCTGGCTGTGCCGTACTTCGGCGACGAGGTGTTTACGTACCGTCAGCCGGACGGTTCGACCTTCGGGGTGAGGTTGTACGGCGACGAATTTTTTGCCTACCAGCGTACAGCCGATGAAGGGCGCGAAGTGGTTTTCGATGACGCCACGGGGTTCTGGTGTTACGCCAAGCTTTCAGCCGATGGACGTTCCTTTGTCTCGACGGGCATCCCAGTGACTACGCTTCAGAAATCTTCGCCAGAGACCAATAAGGCGCTGGCGATCGCTGCCGGAGCGGTGCAACCCAATGCAACGCTGCCCTTCGATGCCATGATGTCGCGCGTGCACGCCGAGCGGGAGGCCTTAACCAACGTCGTGCAGGATTATCTGGCGGGCACCGGAATCCCGCACGAAGTCCAGCCGAAAGCGGCGGAAGGCACGATCGTCGGCCTGTGCATTCTGGTGGATTTCTCCGATGACGAAGCGACCATAAGCCAAGCGGAAGTAGGGCGGTTTCTGAACCAGACCTCCGACTACACCGAGTTTGGCAACGCGTGTTCGGTGAACGAATATTTCCACATTCAATCGAATGGCCTGCTCAATTATGTCAACGTTGTTACCCCCTGGGTTCGGATGCCGTATCCGAAAGTCTATTACGACGACAACTCGGTCAGCAGCTCGAAGCCGGGTGAACTCCTTTCGACAGCCCGGGCCATTCTGACGCAACAGGGCTACGATTTTGGCGCGTATAGCGCGCTCAATGTGTTTTATGCGGGAGACTGCTGGTCCGGCTGGAGGCGCGGCCTGTGGCCGCACGCGGGCGGCGGTTATCAGATGACCGCCATGGGCAGCAGCCTGGCGCTGGGCACCTTCTGCCATGAAAACGGCCACATGATATGCGGATTCCCAGACCTCTATTCGTACACATCCGCGTACATGGGCGTTTCCGCGGCCCTCGTCGGCGAATATTGTCTTATGTGCGCCGGGGGTGGAACCCATCCACCCAATTTTTCACCCATTTTGAAAGCCAACGCAGGGTGGGCGGAGATCGTGCAGTTACCCTATGACGGCAGGGCACAGTATGGACTGTTGCAGGCCGACCGAAACCGCTTCTACGCGTACACGAATCCGGAGCGGCCGAATGAATTCTTCCTGCTGGAAAATCGGAACGATACCGGATATGAGGGCCCGTATGGGGGAGGATCCGCGTGCGCGCCCGGCCGTGGGCTGGTGGTCTGGCACATCGACCGAAACGGCAGCAACATGTATAGCTCGATCCAGGATCCCATGGTCGACGAAGAGGACCTGTTCGAAAGGCCGTACTATGCGTTTGTTGTGGAAGCGGAGCCGAGTTCGACAGACCCCTGGTATGCCGATCCCAATCCTGTGCCGGACGAACACGATACGTTTTACGCGGGACACGGAGCGAACCCGCTGTATTCCTACCGACCCCTGCAAAACAGTCATATATTTGGCGAAGCCGATCCCGATGACCCGGACAAGGTTGAATTGAGCCATCCCGATCTGTGCTTCTGGAATCGGGAGGATTTTGCGGAAGGCCGAACGGTCATTTCGAATATGGTGCTCAGTACCTTTGGCGAACAGGACCATTTCATGCCCTTCGTTGCCGGCGTCAACCCCACCCAGTCAGTAGATTGGCTGATATTTGGGGTCTCGAGCGCGCCCAGGATTGAAACGACCTGCTCGACGATACGGGCGCGCTGCAACTGGGGTCAGAACCCGCCGAACCAGCATTTCCGGGTGTTTAACTCGGGTAAGGGTACCCTCTATTTCACGCTGGAGAGCGATCAGCCGTGGCTGCTTGTCTCGCCCGGCTTCGGCTTTGCTCAGCCGACGCTGGGGGGGGAAGATTTCGAAGTTTTCTTTGATGCCACCAACCTGCCGACGGGCCAGCATCTGGGTACGATCACCGTGTTTGCGCCAGACCAGGTGCCGGCCAACCCGTTGTACATTGGCGTGACCCTGGACGTTGAGGAGCGTCCAGAATTGCTTGTTACTCCCGAAACGATCTCACTGAGCCTGAAGCCAAACGAAGTGTCCACGGATCGCCTGGTCAAGGTTGCGAATGTAGGCGGCAGCACCATGAAATACACCGTGACGAGCAGCTGCCCGGACTCGCCCTGGGACTGGCTTACCCCGTACGTGGATTCTGGGCTGTGTGTAGGTGACGTAGAGGACAGCTTCATTCTGACTATCGCGCCGAGCGACGCCGGCCAGAAGCCGCCGGTGTTGCCCGCGGGAATTCACACGGGCATCGTGACGGTCGCTTCATCGGGAGCCTTGAATTCGCCTCAAAACACCATCGTGACCCTGAATGTCGACGGGTACATGGAGGTGGTGTCTCCCAATGGCGGGGAAGTCTGGCAACCGAATCTGGATCTGACCGTCCCGATCGTCTGGGCGACCAATAGTGCCGAGCCGGTCGGCATCGAGCTTGTGCGCTGGGATCCGGGCCTGTCGGATTATGTCTTTGTCCAAACGATCGCGAGCGATATCCCGTATGATGGCGACCCCGACGCGGACGGCCAGAGCACGTATAACTGGTCGTTGCCGATCGATTTCACGCCGGGCGCAGACTATCGCGTCCGCGTGTTCAGCGGCGGGTCGAGCTGGAACACGGCGGTGCATCGCGACGATAGCGACGCCGATTTCCGTATCCTGCGCGTCGCGTACAACACCCCCATGGACAGCGATCCCGACTGGACCCTGGAAGGCGAATGGGCTTGGGGCGCGCCTACGGGCGCCGGCGGCGGAGAAGGCGGCTCCGGCAACGTCAGCAATCCCGATCCGACATCGGGTTATTCGGGCGATTTTGTGGTCGGCTACAACCTGAGCGGCAACTACGCCAACGGGATGACCACGACGGAATATGCGACGCTCGGCCCGATCAATTGCGAGGATTTTGTCGATCTGAACCTGACGTTCCGGCGCTGGCTGGGTGTCGAACGAACGGACAACGCGGTGATCGAGATCAGCAACGACAACACCGCCTGGCATCAGGTATGGCAGAATCCGCCGGACATGGACATTACAGATGGAGGCGCGGGAGCCTGGGCACTCGTGTCCTACGATATCTCCGAATATGCGGACAGCAAGCCAACCGTATGGATACGCTGGGGCCTCGGACCAACGGATGCCACGGATCGTTTCTGTGGCTGGAACCTGGACGATGTGGCGGTCCATGGCCGTTACCTGCGGGTAGGTGCGATCACGGTGATGATTACGCCGCCGGGTGCGGCCTCGGCTGGAGCGCAGTGGCGCCGGCTGGGCACAACGACCTGGTTTGATAGCGACGACACGGAGACCGGGGTGCCGGTGGGTACCTATTCGATTGAGTTCAAGGATGTGCCGGAATGGCTGACGCCGGGGCACGAGATTGTTGAGGTGCTGAAGTCGAAGACAACGCTGGCGAACGGCACGTACCGCCAGGTGGGTTCGCTGCAGGTGAACATCGCACCGGCCGGCGCGGCCTCCGCAGGAGCACAATGGCGCCGGGTGGGGCAAAGCATCTGGCGAGACAGCGGGTTTATCGAAAGCGGCGTGTTTACCGGCGCGTACACAGTAGAATTCAAGCCCATTCACCGGTGGCACGCGCCGGCAAGCCAGCCGGTGACCATCGCGAGCGAGCAGACTACGCTGCTCACGGGCACCTACGAAGAGATCAAGTACGGGTCGCTGCAAGTGCTGATCAGCCCGGCGGAAGCGCTGTCGGCAGGCGCGAAATGGCGCCGTGTCGGCACGGGCGCCTGGTTGAACAGCGGCGCCACGGAAAACGACTTGCCTGTCGGGCCGTACACGATCGAATTTAATGCGCTTGAGGATTGGCAGAGCCCGGCCGCTCAAAATGTGGCCGTCACCGAGAATAAGCTGTCGGTCGCAACGGCCGCCTATACCAAGATCATCAAGCAGGGTTCGTTGCAAGTCACCATTCAGCCGGTGGCTGCCCGGATGGCCGGAGCACAATGGCGCCGGGTGGGCACGCTCGCCTGGCACAACAGCGGAATGGTCGAGGCAAGTGTGGACGAAGGCGAGCATCTGGTTGAATTCAAACCGGTGACCGGCTGGGTAGAGCCCGCGGATGTCCTGGTGACTGTGGCGCCGGAGGAGACGGCCCAGGCGGCGGGCAGCTATACGATGACCACGGGCATGTTGCAGGTATTCATCGAGCCGCAGGACGCGCGCGATGATGGCGCCCTGTGGCGGCGAATGGATTCTGTGACCCCGAAAGAGGGCTCAGAGGCTGAATCGGGCAACGTGTTCCATCTCGGCACGCCGGTGCTGGATGGCGCCACGCTCGATGTGCCGCTGCTCTTGTCTCGAGGCGATGATGTGCTGTCGCAAGATACCTTCGACGCAAACGGTCTGTTTGCGGGCGGCAGCGCTCCGGCAGCGTTCGCGCTGGATGTCGTCTATGACCCGGCGCTGCTGTCTCTCCCGGGCGAGGCAGAAGGTGAGAACGCGGATGCCGGTTCGTACCCGGCTGTGGAGGTCTCGGAGAAGCTGACGGCGTGGTACGGACACACCGTTACGGTGAGTGAGCCACTCGGCCCGAATACGGGCCGGTTGCGGCTGATCTTCGCCGACCCGGTCCATGGGCATCCGATCACCACCGGCGACAATGTGCGCCCGGATGGGGATCCCGCGGATTCGGAGAATCCGTTCCAGCTGGCGACACTGCGCTTTGACTGCAACGCAGCCGAAGACGGATCGGTGCACCTGCTGATTCAGAATCTCACGGTAACGGACGGTGAGCAGATGCTGGAGCACGCGCAGGCGCTTCCAGTTTCGTTCAAGATGAGCAAAGGCTCAGACTGGTTGCCGAGCGGCGCTACCGAAACCGGCATCACGCCGGGAAGCTACGTGGTGGAGTTCAGCGATGTAGCAGGCTGGACTACCCCTGATGAACAGAGCGTCACGATTGCCGGTAATGAGACGGCGTTCGCGACGGGTACGTACGTTGCACTCCCGACAGAGGGCTCGCTTACCGTGACCCTCGCGCCGGCCGACGCGGTTGCGGCAGGGGCGCAGTGGCGCCGCCAGGGCACACTGACCTGGTTTGACAGCGGCAGCACCGAGACCGGCATTTTGGAGGGAACATACACCGTAGAATTCAAGACCGTTGCAGGCTGGACTGCTCCTGCGGCCCAGACGGTGACGATCACGGCGGATGAAACCACGGCAGCGGCCGCGGCCTACGTCGAGAAGGTCGTGACGGGCTCGTTGCGTGTGACGCTTGCTCCTCAAGCGGCGGTGAACGCCGGCGCCCAGTGGCGTCGTGCCGGAACGGCAGCCTGGAAGAACAGCGGCGTTACCGAGGATGGGCTCCCGGTCGGCGCCTATACCGTCGAGTTCAAGGAGGTTTCGAACTGGCAGGCGCCGGCGTCCGCGAATGTAAGCGTCGAGGCAAATCAGACCGCGCAGTTGTCGGGCACCTACACAGCCAAAGGCGGCGGCACTATCCCGGGTGGATGCCCGTTGCTCACGAAAGCGCTGCAGCCGTTTGTGGATCTGCAGGTCTATGAGCCGGTGCTCCCATCGGCTGTGGACGACGCCGGATTGCGCGAAACCGGTCCACTGACCCCGCTGGCCATTCGCCTGCGCGCCAACGAGGCGATCGATGAAGCGTCGGTGTGGGGCACGGTGTATTGGGGCGATGCGATGTCGGACGAGGTGACCTGGCTGGCGCTGGATGCGGCGGGAACGGACGGCTGGGTGCTGTTCCAACCGGAAAGCTCCTGGCCCGATGGCGAAGTGGTCGTGTTTACGGCAGGCGCCGTGACCGTATCCGGTGACGTGGTCGGTCCGTTCATGTACGAATTCAGCGTGAAAGAAGACGTATATGACGGCGAGGCCGTGGTTGCGGAAGCCGGCGAAGCGGCCGCACGGCACGCGGAGTTCGTGGGAACCGCCTACGAAATTGCCCCCGACAGGGTCTATCTGGAGCCTGTCGTCGTGCAGCTTCCAGTGCCCGCGGGCGTAGACCCCAGCGGCCTGGAGCCGTCGTATCTCTTTGTAGACGATGGCCGGGCGGAATGGGTCACGGGCAACAGCGTGGCCGGCTGGCTTGAACCGGGCTCGGTACGCGTTGTGGACGCGGACGGCCTCTACATCGAGTTCGCGGTTCTGCACGGGGGCGTGGTGCAATTGCGTAAACGCAGCGCCGACGTCTCACCTGCGCAGATGCCGTCCGGAGGTATCAGCGGCGACCTGTTGGCCGTGTTGGGCGTGGGCGGTTTTCTGCTGCTCCGCAAACGGATGAGCCGTCGGGCCGGCGCCAGGTAACGACTGAAAAAGTAAATCGAAGACTGAGTGAGAGAATGGGGCCCGTGGCATGGCCTGAGCCATGCCACGGGCCCCTCCGTTTACGGCACGCTACCGAAGCCGTGAGATGCGATCCCCTACCCGCCTGTGTATACTCGAAACAGACCGTGGACCGTTTCTTGAAAAAGCAGGAGAAATGCCGCAATGCGTCTAATGAAATGCCTGGGGCTTGTAGGAGCCTTCACGTTGGCCGCCTGGCTGGCCGAGGGAGAGCTGGTGGACCATTGGGGGCTTTGCCCGGCATCACCCGCCGTGGTAAACCCCGTGACAGCATCACCCTTGCAGGAAGTCATCTCGTTGCGCGGTGAATGGGACTTCGTGGTAGATCCGCGCCTGATGGGCCGCCACCGCATGGGGAAAGGGCCGGGATGGAATGAGCCGGATTGGAACGGCGCCCGAACAATCCAGGTGCCCGGATGCTGGGAGGCACAAGGGATCGGTGAACCGGGGATGAGCTTGACGTGGGATTTGCCGTTCGATTGTATCCCCCGGCCATTGAATAACGTCTATATGGGCACGGCGCGCTACCGGCGCACGATCGAGATCCCGGAAGACTGGGCTGGAAAACGGATCTGGCTGAAAGTGGGCGGTGTGCGCTCGGAGGCCTGGTTCTGGGTGAATCAGCAACGCGTCGCCCATCTGAACACCTATTGCGGCACGTATAAATACGACATCACCGACTTGGTCTCCGCGGGCGCCGCGGCGGAAATTGTGGCGACCGTCCGCAACGATTCGCCCAGCCGCAAGGGGTGCATGGCAGCGTTTCACCGCTTTGGCGGGCTTTATCGTGATATTGAACTGGAGGCAACGCCGTCCACCTGGGTGGACGATGTCTGGGTGCAGGGAGATATCGACGAGAAAACGGCCCGGGTGCACGTCAGTATACGCAGCAAGGGCCAAGCAGAAATCCGCAGGCTCGCCCTGAACGTCGGCATCACAACCCTGGACGGCGCCTACGCGGGGTCGCAGACGGAACACCTGACGCTGGATGAGAGCGGCGGAGCGGATGTGATCTGCGAGCTGCCGTTGTCGGTAGTGCGGCTGTGGACCCCTGAGACGCCGAACCTGTACCTGGCCGATGTGACGCTGATTTCCGGAGAGACCCCCGTGCATGGCTGGACCGAGCGCTTTGGGATCAAAAAGCTCGAGGTGCGGGGGGACCAGTTCTATCTCAACGGACATCCCTATTTCTTACGGGGCTATGGCGACGATTATGTGTACCCGATGACGCTGATTTCTCCTCCAAATACAGAGGAACACCGCCAGAATCTGGCGATCGCGCAGCGGGCCGGGTTCAACTATGTCCGGCATCACACCCACTGCGAGATCCCGGAGTTTTTCGAGGCCGCCGACGAGATCGGCGTGATGATTCAGCCCGAGTTGCCGTATTACCACGACATCACGACGGAAGGATTCGAATTCGACCCCTTACGCGATATTCAGGAGCTGTACCGGCATTACCGGCGTTATGTGTCCTTTGCCTCGTATTCGACCGGAAATGAAGGGCATCTGGGCAGCCCGCTGGACATTGCCGTCTACCAATGGGCTAAAAACACGGACCCGGACCGTATTTTTCAGCATCAGGATGGCGGCAGCAACACGCCGGAAAATTCCGATTACTATTCGCCCAATGGCTACGGACTGGCGTCCTCCATCGTCCCGTGGATGCCGGGAACCTTTGATGAATTGGACGTCCCGTTTATCGCTCACGAGTACCTGAACCTCGGAATCAAAATGGACCCGCGCATTGCGCCGAAATTCACGGGCGCCATACCCGCGCCGCGCAGCCTTGAGGCCTACGAGGAATCGCTGCAGGCCGTTGGACTGGACCGCGCATGGGGCGACGCTTGTCTCGACGCAGCGCACGGACTGCAGGCCTATTACCAAAAACAGGGCCTGGAACAGGCCCGGATGGATCCCGCCTGCGACGGCTATTCCTACTGGACGATCGTGGACGTCATGGTGCCTCAGGAGGGTACCTACACCGGGCAAGGCTACCTGAATGCCTTCTGGGAAGTGAAGCAAGGCGGCCTGACCCCGGAGGAATTCCGTTGCTTCAACGGTCCCACGGCGATCCTGGCGAACCTGCAGCCAGAAAGCGCCATCGCGGTCGCGGGCGATGCGTGCGCGGCCGCCTTCCGCCTGTCACATTTCGATGCCACGCCGCTGACAGAGGCGCGCCTCCAGTGGGCCGTTAGTGCGGGGGGTAAGACACTGGCCTCTGGTACGGTGGGACCGTTCGATGCGGCGCCGGGTACGGTATTGGATCTTGGCGCTTGCGATTTCAGCATTCCCGAACTGGATGCGCCTGTCCACGCGGTGTTGGAAGTCCGGCTTGAAGGATTGGAGATTTTCAACGCCTGGGATCTGTGGTTTTTCCCGAAACGAGCGGAACGCGGGGGAGAAGGACTCGCGGTGACGGAGGACTTGTATGAGGCGTTTGCCGCGCGCTATCCCGGCATCGCCGTGGCCGGCACGCCCGAGAGCGAGTCGGCACGACTTATCGTCGGGTCCAGGGATCACCCCGCCCTTCTGGAGGCTGCAGCCCAGGGAACGCGCGGGCTGATGCTCGGCCCCGCGGAAGGCAACCCCAATGTGCGTCTGGGCTGGTGGTGGCTGGGCAATCAGCTGGGCACGGTCTTTGCCGATCACCCCGTGTTCGGGGATTTTCCCCATAACGGGAAGCTGACGCCGCTGTGGTTCCGCCTGATCAAGCAGGGCTTGCCGCTGCCTCTGGCGCCGGAATATGGCGAATTCACGCATCTGGCCGTGGGAGAAGGGCAGAAACAGTACTTCACCTATATCTGCCAGAAACGAGACGATGCGGGCCGGCAGATGCTGATCACGCACGGCGTCGACCTGCTCGCCGATACACCCGAAGGCGCGCATCTGCTGGATGCCCTGATCGATTACGCACTGAGCGATGCGTTTGTACAGACGCTTCCCGCGAAACCGAAGGCCGCATCCCGCGAATAGGGTGGCTGCCGCCGTGACGGCGCAAACCGTCCGCGGATCACAGTTTTCCGAGCGCGAAAAGCTGGTTTTGAGCCGGCATGCTGAACGGATTGGAGAAGTGATACACCTGCGCCGCCTCCTCGCCGTCGACGAGCACGGGGGTGGGTTGTTCAACGACGAAATCCGCAAATCCGGGCGCGTTAAACGCTATGAACGCGAGGCTGAAGCAGTCGATGGGCGGGTCGTACCGCTTTGAGAGATCCGGGTATGCGATAGGGCCGGTATCGATCTGGTAGAGCTGTTTTTCCAGGCTGACGTTCATGGTCTTCGTCGGACACTCGATAATGGCCCGGAGGCCGGTTTCCTCGTTCCTCATCATGGTTTGCGTCACGATGGGGATGGCTGCGGCAGTGGCGCTGCGGATCTGCTCCCATGTCTCCAGCACGGTCACGGTTGGCGCGTGCTGGAGGCGAAGCTGGGGCTCGCCCCACAGCTCCTCGACGGTCTGGAGCCGGCGGTAGCTGTCGCTGAGCCGGGCAGGGCGCCGGAAAACCAGATAACGCCCGTCGCCGAAGATGGGGAGAAAATCGTAGTTGTCCTCGTGAAAAAGGTCTTTTTCAGCAAACGTATGCTCGCTTTTGCATGACGCGCATTGGTAATAATCGGTCCAGGCGCCGGTGGCGTCGTCGATGAGCCGGGTGCGGCTTTCGATCCAGAACCGGACGGCATTGGCCGGCGCCGTGTTGCAGACGAAGGAGAGCCCGTAATCAAGAGGGGGCATGGGATGGTCAGACGCCGCGGTTTCGGAAGCGGGCTCGGTTTCCGCCGCATGCGGAACGCCCGCGTGAAGCGCCGCGGCTCCCGCTGCCGCCGCCAGCAAAGCCTCACGTCGAGTAGTCTTCATAGTCACATCCTCTTCGCCAAAGGGGTTGCTGCGAACCCTTATTCGTAAAACCAGGTTGCCGGCAGGATTTTCAGCTGGAGCGACAGCCCGCCGGTGTAATTGAAATAGGTGAGGTACGCGAGATCGTCGATCCACGTTACCGCGGGATATGCCCACGCATCGCCAGGGGCCTCCTCGATGTTGCGGAACGCCTCCCAGGTCTTTGCCTCGTCCTTCGAGATGGCCGCGGTGAGCGGGTTCCGGTTTGACGCCCCCGGGTTGTGATTCCAGATGGCGAGCAGATGGCCGGTCGTGGGGATGCGGCTGATGAATACAGGCGCCGCGGAGCCGACCAATACCGTCGGCTCGGGCTCACTCCAGGTTTCGCCGCCATCGGAAGAGAAGCTCTGATACTGACCGCCGAGCTGGGTGCGCATCAGCATCAGCACCCGGCCGTCCTGGAGTTCGATGCAGGCAGGTTCCCAGCAACCGTTTCCCGGCTTGACCCGCTGCGATTCCCGCCAGGTTTCGCCGTCATCGTCTGAAAGATAACAATAACTGTCGTTACCTTCCCAGGCTTCCAGGAGGATGCGGCCGGATGCCAGGCGCAGCGCACGGCCGTTGGTGAGTCCGGTATATTTGGCATCAGGGCTGAGCTGTTTGGGGTTGATCCAGGTCTCACCTTCGTCGCTGGACGTGCGCATCATGACGCGGCAGTCGGTGCCCTCGGTGTTTTTCTGAAGGTAGAAGAGGGCGATACGCTGGTCGCGAAGGCGCAGGAAATTGACCTCCATGACGTTGCAGCCGCCGTCATTTTCGACCAGGGTCACCGTGTCGCTCCACGTACGACCGCCGTCCGTGGAGCGTTTTCCAGAGATGCGCGCCGGGCCGTGGTCTGCGCCGTCACCGGCATAGAACTCGGTCCAGCCGAGCAAGAGCGAACCGTCGTTAAGGGGAATGATGGCGGCCTCGCTGTTGCGCGGATTGTCCGGCCCAACCGGAGCGACGACCAGGTGAAACGGGGCTTCAGCAGCTGCACCAGCCCAGGGGGTCAGGGCGGCGGCGATGCAAAGTAAGGTGGACAGCACGATTCGAATCTCCTGAGTTGAAACGCGAGTTGGTCCGACAGGACGAGCCCGTCCGCTCCACTATGTCCCGAAACCCGGTACGTATCAAGTAGCCGTGTTGGGGTAGGGGATACCTTTGATTCCGCCCTGGCGCCGGCGCAGGTTCCAAAACGCCGCCCATCAGTTTTCATCCAAGGTGACCTCAATGGACGCCACGTAGCAGCGGTGTCCGGCCAGATAAACGCGAAAATCGGCGCCGCTGTTCTGCCGGTTCCCGCAGTAGGGGGATTCCGCAACAAACTCAAGCTCTGTCCAGCCGTCTTTCCTGGTCTCGCGCTGCGGCGGCACAGCGCGATACATATGGGCTACGTCGTACGGGCCCTCGGCATCGTATTGAAGCTGGACGTCGTCGAGCGGTTCGTCCGACCAGAGCCGCACGCGCACGTCCATGGACTTAAGCTCTGTGCGAAAGGCGAGGCGGTCGTCGAGATCGATATACAGATAGGCGTTGCGTGCCGGGTTGTCGTTGACGATGCAGCGGACCCCGTCGTGGGTTGCATACTCGAACGCGCCGTCGTTCGGCCCCTTCCGCACCAGGCCATCGAGTGGCGCGTCTTCATGAAATGTGGCGGAGGCCGTCGATGATTGCTCTGCAAATTCGACCTTTTTCAGCGCTTCACGCACGTCTGCAATGAAAGGCGAGTCCGGTGTGGCCAGCAGCAGCACCCAATCTCCCGAGCCTGGCGGCTGGAGCACAACTTCCGGAGTGGCTTCCACCCGAGGGCCGTCAACGCTGCGCCCCGTGCAGGCATGGATCCAGAGTGTGTCGTAATCAGGCGCGCCTTCGGCCAAATCGAGCGCTACGGGCTCATGCGCGGGAAGGTAGGCGATGCCAAGGCTCCGTTCCTGGCTCAGGGCGAAAGCCATCAGCCAGCTGTCCGCATCCGACTGATTCAGGATGCGCCGGGGTTCGGGCTCGAGGCGCCACCAGGGAAGGGCTTGCAGAAAGGCGGCAAACACCGCGATCTGCTCGCTGGACGGCACGTCCATCATGGCCAACACATTGGGCCTCCACAAGTAGACTTCGTTGATGCCGGCGGTATAGCCTACGGCGCCGGACAGGGCGCTCAGCCACGCTGTCCTGCGGACGCCATAGGCGCCGCCCAATTCACCTTCGTAAATGGCCTCCCCGTTGATGACCGGCTTTCGGGGGGTCAGCGCGAGAATATCTGCGGGCATCCCCACAGCCCGCGCCGATTGCTTCCCCGTATTGCCGCCATTGTGTCCGCTCTGGTACATATCGAAGGCGAGCCAGTCTGCGCTGTGAAAATGCGGGCCCACACCCGTGCCCATGTGCACGGTGACCAGGTTGGCCGGCGCCGCTTCGCGAATGGCAAGAGCAGAAGCCAGGGTCTCAGCTTCACGGATGCCGCTGTCGAAACTCGGGGAAAAAATCAGGGCATGGGCTGCATAACGCGCGGCAACATAGCGGCTGAAGACGGCGACCTCATCGGCTGGCGGATATCGATGAGGCGTCTCCATCAGGCCGCACAGCATCACGACGAAGCCCCGGTCGTTGGCCATATCGAACATACGGTCCATCTCCCGGAAGAATGCGGGATTGGGCTCTGTGATATCCGGCAGTTCTGATAAAAAAGGCGGAATGCCCCGTCGCGACTGCTTCAGCGCCCACTCCGGCGCGATGGAGGTCTGCAGCACCGTGTAACCCTTCGCCGTACGGCTGTTGAGATAGCGCGTCCATTCTTCGTCGGTGCTGTGGACCGGCGCCGCCCAGCAGGTATCGCCGATCCAAAGGAATGGCGTGCCGTCGGCGTAGCTCAGCGTACGCTCATCGTCGGAAACGCGGGGGTAGCCGTGACGCACCAAAGGATTTTCGGCGTGAGCAGGCGCCACCCGCACCATTCCCGTCTGCCGCAAGCCCTGATTGGATGGATCCGAGCATTCGGTCGACCAGCGCCAGTCTCCGGGCCGGGGAAAGGCCTGCCTGATGACAAAGGTGTCCTCCCCGTCCCAGAATCCCATGCCGCGGCGTGTTTCACCTTCGGCATGCTCGAAAAGCACCCGAACCTCCACATCCACGCAGGAATTCGCATAGATCCGGTCGCTTACCAGGCGGTGTTCCCAACGGGTCCATACTTCGGTAGTGCTGGCTGAAGCCATCGGCGCCATCAGTAGCATCATAAACAACAGCAGACGCGGGATGATCTTTGGTTTCGCGGCGGCAAAGACGGGTGATTTCATAAAATGCGCCCTCACATGACAAAAGTTAGAATTTTGGGTTTTCGCCGGGCAACAGGCGCGCCAACAGCAAACAGGCTTACGAATACGGGTCGGCCCACGCTTCTGTCTGCCGCGTCCACGCACTGAGGCCAGACGGCAGTTTTGATGCGCATCAGTAACGGTGTCAGTATCCCTGGTTACCTGGAGGGATTCAAATGCTGTTGGCCTGGGCGCATTCAAGGTCTTGGTGTACGTCAGGCGATTTTTCGTTTTTGCAGGAATACTTCATTGGGAGTTCGGTATCCGAGGCATTTTTTTGGCCGGTTGTTTAGTCCATCCGCCGATCCCCCGGCGCTCGCCCTTTGGTTACCTTCTAGATTGCAGGGGCGCAACCCCAGACGGTCGCGTAACCTGGATGTACCTGGGCAACCTCGACGTGGTAGCGTTCCGGTTGTAGGGGCAGACCCCTGTGTCTGCCCATCTTAAACACAGCCGCAGGGGCGATCCGGATGGGCAGACACAGGGGTCTGCCCCTACGCGCTGCGGAGATCAGTCCCTGCGCGGCCGCCCATCCGGATAGCCCCCGCGTTGCGACGGGACGCTGTGAGCTGCAAGCCACCCCCCAAAATCCAAGCTGCAAAACTCCACCCCCGAATCGGCTACCGCCGATTCACCCCCGCCCGCGGGGGACAGGTGCCCGCGTCAAACGATGCGAGATGTCCCACGTTGATTCATCCCCGCCAGCGGAGGACAGGTACCCTGGGAGCGCCGACGTCCTCGTCGGCACATGGTTCAGCCCCGCCCGCGGAGGACAGGTACCTTGGGAGCGCCGACGTCCTCGTCGGCACATGGTTCAGCCCCGCCCGCGGAGGACAGGTACCCTGGGAGCGCCGACGTCCTCGTCGGCACATGGTTCATCCCCGCCCGCGGAGGACAGGTACCCTGGGAGCGCCGACGTCCTCGTCGGCACACGGTTCAGCCCCGCCAGCGGAGGACAGGTACCCTGGGAGCGCCGACGTCCTCGTCGGCACATGGTTCAGCCCCGTCAGCGGAGGATAGGTACCTTGGGAACGCCGACGTCCTCGTCGGCACATGGTTCAGCCCCGCCCGCGGAGGACAGGTACCCTGGGAGCGCCGACGTCCTCGTCGGCACATGGTTCAGCCCCGCCCGCGGAGGACAGGTACCCTGGGAGCGCCGACGTCCTCGTCGGCACATGGTTCACCCCCGCCCGCGGAGGACAGGTTCCACTGCGTTTTGCTGAACGCTCGGACCTGCTAACTCATCTCCGTCGGCAGCGGACAAGTGCACCGCACATAAGTCTCTGGTCTTCGGGCTCTTGTGTCCTCCAAAGAAGAGGATGGATTAAAAACCTGACCAAGTGCCGCGTGTGCAAGTTCGCGTTCTTGTGTCCCCCGCGGGCGGGGGTGGACACGCGCCCCGCGTGGCCGGGGGTGGATTCTAAACGGCGGGCAGACCCCTGTGTCTGCCCATCCGGACAGCCCCCGCGCTGCGAACCGTGCCGCAGCGTGCAATGGCATGATTCAATCCACTAGAATCAAAAGCACAGCGGTCCGAACCCGTGAACTCTAAACGCGATGGGAGCGAACATGAGAATCGTAGGCGTGTTTCTGCTTGTCTTTGTGTTTGGCGCGAGCGCATTCGCGGAAAAGGCGCAGCCTGAATGGGTGCAGGAGACGGAAGCTGCGGCATGGGCGCCGCGCGATTCGGCAGGAGAGATGGTCTACGACGGACGCCTGTGGCTCCTGGGGGGATGGTTGCAGTCCTACGAGGCGCCGCCACGCGACGTCTGGTGCTCGCCCGATGGCAAGAGATGGACGCGCGTGCTGGAGACCGCGCCCTGGATTCACAGCGATTTGCCGATGACGCTCGCTTTCAACCATCGGATGTGGCTCATGGGCGGATGGTACAACGGACGCCTGCCGGGGCATTCGGCGTCCAACCAGGTATGGTGGTCGACCGATGGAGCGAACTGGCAGCAGGCCACGGCCGCGGCCGACTGGTCGCCACGGCTTGCGGCGGCGCTGGTCGAGTTTCAAGGAAAAATGTGGCTGTTGGGGGGGACCGAGAACTACTATTTCGGCGATGCGTCGAGCTTGAAGAACGATGTGTGGTGTTCATCGGACGGCGAACATTGGGAACAGGTAACGGCCAATGCGGGATGGGCTCCGCGCGCGTACCACCAGGCGGCCGTGCTGGATGGCAAAATGTATGTGTTCGGCGGGGGCAATTATGTACCGGAATACCGCGCGTTTAACGACGTGTGGAGGTCCGATGACGGCAAAACATGGACCTGCGTGACCGAAGCCGCCCCGTGGTCGCCCCGGCTGTGGTTCTCGTCGGCCGTGTACCGCGGCCGCATGTGGGTGCTCGGCGGATGGTCGAATAATCCTTCGAAAAACTGGGACGATGTCTGGTACTCGAAAGACGGCGCGGCCTGGACACCCCTGAAATCGGGCGCCAGCTGGCGGGAACGCCACGAACACTCGTTGTTTGTGCATGACGACAAACTCTGGGTGGCCGGTGGCATGATCCCGCCGCTCTGCAACGATGTCTGGTCGCTGTATCTCCCGCCCGACTGCTTTTCCGACGAGGACTAAGTCGCCGGGATTCCGGGACTAGGGTTCCACGGCCGGCGCGATCTGCTCGGGGGCGATGACTCCCGGGGGCAGCTCCAGGATACGGATGTTGCGGAAGTGGATTTCAGCCCCTTCGGATTCGAGGCACAGGTAGCCCTTCCGGACCGACGAGCCGCTGATGCCGTTTACGAATTTGCCGTTCACGGAGAGCTTGATAACGCCGTCCACGCAGACTACGTCGTAGACATTCCATTCCCCTTTGCCTTTACAACGGTTTTCGATCGATTTGCTGCGGCTGCCGCGGGGGTTGTCCGGAATGGTGACGGCGCCGTTGGCGCCGAACAGTTCGCCGTGCACGTAGGCGATGGGAGGCAGTTCGCCGTCGGGCCTTTTGTTGAGATTAACCCAATCAAGCTCGAGCATCTGCACCTCAACGCCTTTGGGCAGCTCGGCTCCCTCGGGGACGGTGCCTTCGCTCCATACGAACACGCCGGAGTTGCCGCCCGGTTCCATGTGCCGCCATTCGATGTGCAGGATGAAATTCTCGTACTGTTTTTCGCTGCGCATGACCCCGATGGGGTGTCCTGTGCAGACGAGCAGCCCATCGCGCACGGACCAGGTGTCCTCGGCGGTGTTCACATTGATCCACCCGGCCAGGTCGGCGCCATTAAACAGACTGACCCACTGTGGCGCCTCGATGGGTTCCTGGGCCATGGCGTAGCCGGTGAGCGTCACGAAGACCACGGTGGTCAGCAGGATTGCGCGAAGTTTCATGGTCATATCCTTTATCGTCAGGTTGGACCGGCAGGCGGTCGTGCTAAACGTTGTCCTCATAGTACCCCAGCCAGACTCCGGGAATCGACCCGGCGCCGCTTGGTCATTTCAGATTCGCGAGCCGGGCCGTCCTCCGAAGGTCGTCCATCCAGTTGCTCAGGACAGGCGAGCGCGGAAAGCGTCGTCCGCGCAGCCAGTCTCCCTGGATGTGGTAATGGAGCGGCGTACCGGGGCGGGCATCGAGGACCGCCTGGTGCTCGGTCTCGGAATCAGTAATCCGGCGATATCGTTCCGGAGGAAATACCACGCCGAGCCCGATCCATCCGATGTCGGGGGCCTGGACGCCCCAGCTGCCCATCACGCCGGAGGCGGTATCCAGCGCGAAGGTTTCCTGAGGCATCCGGACGATGCCAAGGCCGATTTCAAGGGTTGCGTTCGAAGGCCCGCCTTCAACCACGAGTTCGATGGGGGAGTCGCGCCGGCCCGCCAGGGCGGAGCAGAAAAACCGGACTGTGCAGGGGGCGTCCTCCGGCCCGACGTTTTCCGCCAGCACCTCGACGGTGACGCGGTCCTCGTCTATGTCCACGAGGCGTTTCGACCAGGTAATCGGACCTTTACCTCCCGGACTGTAGACTGGATAGGGCTGGCCGTTAATATACAGCGTGACGGCGCCCAGCCCGCCGGTCTGGTTGACATGGAGCGCGTCCATTCCCCACGGCTGTTCGGCATGGTAGTTTATTCCGTCGCCGAAGGTATGCATGACGAGGGCGGGTTGTTGTTTGCCGAAAAAGTCGAACTGGCCCCAATAGACGCGGTACCCGGCAAGTTCTGACTCCCAGCCGATATTCGGCGGCACCCAATCCTGAGCCCAGGCCACTCGGGGCGATTTCAATGCGGCGAGACGCTCGGCACGCCAGGACTCGAAGTCGGGCAAGCGAGCATCGCACGGAAACGTCTCCTCGACGAGCTGTCGCATGGCCTCGATGTCGCCGGCGCCTCGTAGTCGCTCCATTTTCTCCCAGAAGGCGGGGTCGTGGTAGGCCTGTTTAAGGGCGAAGATCAGGCGATCTTTGGCCAGATCGAAGTAGAAGCGAAGCGATTCATTGCTTTCGAGAAAATCGGTGCGGAATTCCGGGGAGATGGAGTCGACGGCAAAGCCCGAATCGAGCAGGGCGCAGACCGGATCGTCCGGCTCGGCGTTTTTCGTCGCTAGCGCCTCCCGGAGCCGTGCAATGAAAAGGAACAGCTGCGGCGGGACCGTATCCAGCAACGGGCGCATGATCGCATGGATTTGACCCCAATGGTACGTGAGATCCAGGCAGGCGGCATTGACGGTCCATCGGTCATCCGCGACGCCGTCGCCGTCGAGATCCAGCTCCCAGACGTCGATGTAGCCGTCGCCGTTGGAGTCTACGTAGCTATAGCGCATGTCGGGCACGCCGTCGTGATCAAAATCGACCTCGAGCCATTGCGTATCTGCGCCGTGGAGATGAATCCGCTGGTCAGTGGGTGCGTAATAGACACGGATGCGACCGGGTGAGCCGGCAAGCTCGAAACGGTTATTGAAAGGCCCCGAACTCGGGCCGCCGACCTGCCGGAAGGCGTCGTTTCCTTTTGCGATCACCCCCTCCCAGCGTTCCTCGCTATCCTCGCTCCTGTCGCGATCGATATTGCGGTCGATCTCGTCCCACGTAAGCATCCGGGTCGCCCATTCAGCCCCCAGTGCCCAGGCAGGCAGGGCGTAGTAGTCGAGAAACGGCCCCGTGGGGAGGTTGCGGAGCATTCGCCGCGTAGCGTACTGAGGCTCAAAGCGCAGACCCTCGGGAGCATGTGCCGTGATGGAGACATCAAAATCCCGGGGATGCTCCCACGTCGCGTCCTTGTCCGCATCGAAGCTGTAGCGCAGATTTTTGACGGTATCGTCGAGCCCTTCGATGCGGATCGCCTCTTCGCTGACCCCGTCGAGATCATGATCGTAAAATGCGAAGGGGTTTTCCCATTGCGGGCTCCATTCCGAGCTGCCCGGTTCCAGAATGAATGCGCAGAAGAGTTCGTTGCCGCCAAAGTGCGTGCGCCCCTGGCAGAGCCGCTGGTCGTAGGTGTAGGCAACATCGTACCAGAGCAGGTTGTCGTCGCCGATGTCCTCGGCGTACCAGCACATCACGCCCTCGCCCCGCGGGAAATACATGGCCATCGCGTCGACGTCGTTGTCTCCGTCCAGGTCCATGTACTCGATAACGACGTCCACGGTGCCGTCGGCATTCCAATCGGCAAGATAGAGATCGCTGTCGTAGTCTGGTTCGTCGCCCATGCGAAGGTCGCCGTCTCGATCGATGACGCGCACGAGGACCGGCCGCCTCGCTTCCGGGTGCCGCGAGTCGGTATCAATAAACCATACTTCCTCCGGGCGCCCATTCCGATCGCGGTCGATGTAATGACGTTTACCCGGTTCGTCTTCACACACCTGCCGGTGGATTTCCGGATCCAGGTGTACCGCGTCGCCAAAAAGGCGGACGAAGATTTCTTGTGGGTCGGCGTTGGCCTGGCTCGTGCCGAAGACAGCCAGGGTCAGCAGGATGGCGGCCATTCCAGTCGCGTATTTCATGCGTTTCCTCCGTGCTTTCGTGCAGCAGCTTTCCGTCGCGGCCCGGAATGTGCCGCGGGGAGATTCTTCTCACTGTAAAAGAAAGCAGCCCGGCCCTGTCAAATCGGGTGCTGGATGTGGCGCTCTGGATTACCCTCAATCGCTCATGACGGAACAGCCGCCGTCCTCGGCGGTGCTGCAGAATGTATCCGAGTGCGGTTGGCAGCGCCCGTCGACGCATTTGAGGTCGTTACCCGGATCCTTGCCTCTCTCCTCGGAGGGTGAACCGCTCCCGAGGCAGGCGCTTATGTCGCCAGGCCGTGCGAAGATGCCGTTCTTCTTTGCGTTTGAAACGGTCTGCCGTTTCGACTTGTTGGCCAACGTCTTCTGCATTTTGAAGAGTTCTTCGAGTGTATCATTGCCGACATTGGCAATGTGCTCATCCATCTCCTCAGGGGGGACAGGCGTGTGCTTTTTTTTCAGCACAGCAAGAAACGGCATGCACGGAGTGCAGGGACGCGAGAAGCGGGCGCCGCCGGTCACCGGGTCTTTCTGCGATTCCGTGTCCGGCGCCACCAGAACCTCGATATTCTTGAACCCTTCAACAATCTGGGGATCCACCGCTTTCTCTGCGTCCCAAGTGTACAGATCGCGCATTGTCTTTTTGGGGTGGGCCTTCAGAAAAGCCTGCTGGAGATCGTTCAACTCCGCAACGATCGCATCCCTGGTTTTCTTGGAGAGTTCGCCCTCCGGAATGGACTCCACGCCGTCGGCGAGAGACGGGAGGCGGCTGGCAGTTGCGCGCCCTGATCTGCACTACGTTACTTCAATCGTCAATTTAACGACTTGGAATTCTCCGCGTTCAATGGTGGCGTCCAGCCGAATCGGGTCATTGGTGGCCAATTTGGACTGGGCGGCGCGGATAAACTCTTCGAACTGGCTCAGGGACTCAATCCGCGTCCCGTTGAGGCTCAGGATGCGGTCTCCCACGGCGATCCCCAGCATTTCGAGGATAGCGGGCCCCTGGTCGCCGGTTTCAGGAGGAATCCACAGCCCGTTGAGACTGTCTCGCGTGGATACCGGCTCACCGAGACGAGTGCTCATATCTTGATTGACGCGGAGGAGTTGTTCGATGCCCAGTATAAGGACGTCCTCCAGATAGTTGATGCATTCCCCGGCGGCTTCGCGCGACAGGGTCACGGGTTGCTCGATCTCGATCTGTGGGTAAAAAATAAAGTTCAGCTCAACCGGCGTTCCAGCACGAAAGATCTCGAGTTTATCACGCGGTGGTTCGTCCATATCCAGGATAAACGTGGAGAGGGCTTCACTGAAGGATGCGCTGTCGGTGATGCGTGTGTCGTTGATTCGGGTGATTTGGTCACCGGGCAGCAGGCACAGGCGCTTGGCGTCATCCGCCACCGCACCGGGTGTGATGACCATGTCGTGGGCGGGAGACCGTCGCGTCCTCGTCTGGAATGAAGTGGTACAGGAGTGTGAAGCGTTCGTAATATCGTCTGTAGGTCGTATGTACGAAAGCTTTCGCGCCAGGGGCTGCCGGGTCCGGAGCGGGCCATCGCTCTTCCAGCCGGGAGGGTCTTGCTGCTTCGTATCGCGCCTGAAACGAATCGCCGGGACCGCCCTCCAGCTGCTCCCGGCGCCACGGGCCCGCGAAGTGCGCGGTGACGCGCCCGTCCCAGGAGGCGGTCAGGACATTCCGCGAGCCACGCACGAACGACGCGTCCAGGAACGGGTGTTCTCCCTTGCCGAACGACAGGAGTTCGTCGCCGGTCGCGGCGCCCCATACCCGGCAGGTTTTGTCCCATGAGGCGGTCAGGACCCGTTCACCGTCCGGGCTGAACTGCGCCGAAGCCACCTGGTCCGCATGGCCCAGGAATTGTACTTGCGCCTCCCTGCGCGCCAGGTCCCAGCAAAGGACGGTGCCGTCGTTGGAGGCCGAAAGGAGGCGCTTCCCGCTCGCATCGAACGCAACGGAATTCACGCTGCCAGTGTGCTTGTTCAGGGTCTGCATCTCTGCCCCGGTCTGCGCGTTCCACAGGTGGATCGTGGCGTCGTCGCCGCCGGTGGCCACTACGCTGCCGTCAGGGCTGAAGGCTGCGCAGCGCAGGGGTTTCGAGTGTCCTTTGAGCACGGTGCGCGTCTGGGCGCTTCGCGCGTCCCAGATCTGCGCCGTCCCATCACGGCCCGCGGTGAGCACGCTGTTGTTGTCCGGGCTGAATGCGGTGGCATACACAGGGCCCCGGTACGCGCATTCTAATACTAAGTGCACGGTTCCTGGGTTTGGCCTTTTTCCTGTTGGCGAGTCTTGAGCGAGGAGATGGAAAAGAAGAAGACATCGGGACCCATTCGGTATTCTTGGAGGTGACAACCAGCCAAGAGCGAAAGGAATCCCGATGTCCTACACCCATCTTACCCCAATGGAGCGCGCGAAGATCGAACTTTTTATCGCACAGGGATGGAGCTACACTGCGATTGCCTGCGAATTGGGCCGGCATCGCACGACCATTAGCCGCGAATATCGGCGCAACAAGAGCGCCAGCGCGTACCGTGCAGAAACGGCTGAGGAACGGTACAAAGCGCGCAGGCAGGCTTGCCGACCCAAGGGCAGGCTGAATCATGAGCCGCTACGTGACTACGTGGAGGTCAAGATTGCCGTGGAAAAGATGAGTCCGGAGCTGGTGGCCGGGCGTCTGCGCATAGACTTCCCCGAGGACCCGCGGATGCGGGTGTGCCACGAGACCATCTACCAGGCCATCTACTCCAACCGGCACTACCTCGATTATCTCTGGGAATTTCTGACTCAGGCCCGCCCCAAACGGCGTAAACGGGGCCAGGGAAAGACCCGCAGAGGCCCTATAATCCCGAACCGGGTCAGCATCGCTGAACGCCCCGCTGCTGTCGAGCATCGCGTCGAAACCAGGCATTGGGAAGGCGACCTGATCGTCGGAAAAGGGCAGAACTCGTTTATCCTCACGCTCCTGGAGCGGGCCTCGCGTATCCTCCACGCCGTCAAGCTCACGACCAAGCGGACGGCCGAAGTCTGCCACGCGGTGGTCCAAGCACTCCTGGACCGTCCAGCCTCTTGGATCAAAACCATTACCTTTGATAACGGCACCGAGTTTGCCGCGCACAACATCATTACCGAGCAGCTCGGCGCCCGCATCTACTTCGCAGACCCTTATGCCGCCTACCAACGCGGAAGCAACGAGCAGGTCAACGGACTCATTCGACGCTATCTGCCAAAGGGCACATGCTTTAAACAACTCTCCGAAGAAAAACTCCAGGAGATAGTCGATGAACTAAACAACCGACCAAAAAAATGCCTCGGATACCGAACACCCAATGAAGTCTTCCTGCAAAAACGAAAAATCGCCTGGCGTACACTTAGAACTTGAATGTGCCGGGGATAAGAAGTACAACACGGGGGCACGTCTCTTTGTCATGGGCTACGGGGGGCAACCGCCGGAAGCTGCCCAGTGCACAGGTTCCGGCGCCGCGCCAACACCTGCGGAAGTGAGGTGGACATGCATCGGAAACTCAATCGTCGTACGTTTCTAAGTTATTCCGTGGCTGCGGGAGCCGCGGCCGCCGCACCCACCATCCTCCCCGCATCCGTCTGGGGCGCGGAAGATGCGCCGCCGCCCAGCGAAACAGTGTCCCTGGCGTTTATTGGCGTGGGCGGAATGGGGCGGCACAATCTGAAGGATTTCCTGCCGCAGAAGGCATGCCGGGTCGTTGCGGTCTGCGATGTGTACCGGGACCGGCGCGAAAGCACCAAAGCGGTCATCGACGAAGCCTACGGCGACCAGGGCTGCGCCACCTACGGCGATTTCCGGGAAGTGCTGGCCCGGGAGGATATCGACGCTGTCTCGATCGCGGTGCAGGACCACTGGCACGCCGTGATGGCGGTCGCCGCGGCCAAGGCCGGGAAAGACATCTACTGCGAAAAACCGCTGGGAATCTCTTTTGAGGAGAGCCAGTTGATTCGCAACACGGTCCGTGCAACCGGGCGGGTATTCCAGACCGGCACCTGGCAGCGCTCGCTCGAACATTTTCAGCAGGGATGCACCCTCGCCAGAAACGGATATCTCGGGAAGATCCATACGCTCGAGGTGGCCGCGCCGGGTCCAACGTACGTGCCGAAGTACGACGGCCCGCTTGACCCGCAACCGGTTCCGGACGGGTTTGACTGGGCCCTGTGGCGAGGGCCCGCGCCCGACAAACCGTACAACCCCGGCCGGGTCGCGTGGCCTGACTGGTACCTGATCTGGGACTACTGTGTGGGCTTCATCTGCAACTGGGGCGTGCACAACCTGGACCAGGCCAACTGGGGCTGCCCCGACGTAGGCACGCAACCCTTCGAACTGCAATGCCGCGCCGATTACCGCAACCAGGGCTTCACCGACAACGTGAACGGCTGGGACGCCACGTTTACCTACCCCGGCGGCCTCAAGATGATCTTCAAAGACAGCGACAAGATGCTGCAGGGATGCCGCTTCATCGGCGAGGAGGGATGGGTGCATGTGTCCCGCGAGGGAATTACGGCGGAACCCGAATCGCTGTTGACGGTGGAGTTCAAGGAGAGCGACCTGCGCCTGACAAACTCGACGAACCATGCAGCCGATTTTCTGGACTGCATGAAAACCCGCAACGATCCCGTATCCAGCGTCGACTCAGCGCATACCGCGACGTCCCTGGGCATCCTGGCCGACATTGCGGCGCGTCTCGAACAGAAGCTGTCGTGGGACCCGATTGCGGAACGCTTTGTGGACAACGACGCCGCAAATGCCATGTTGCACCGCGACATGCATAATGGGTGGGAGGTATAGCCATGCGCTTTGTACAGCTGTCCGCCGTGTTCGCCGGCCTGGCGCTGCTGGCGGGAAGTCCGGAGGCATTGGAAGGGGAGGCGCCGTTCGGTTGGCATGTCGGCCCGACCACGTGGACGTTCAACCGCTTCACCCTTTTTGAAGCCATCGAGAAGACCGCATCCGTTGAACTCAAATACGTTGAAGCCTTCGAGGGGCAGCGGGTTCGTCCCGATGCCGATCTGAAGCTGAACGCAGGGTTGCCCGACGAAGCGATTGATGCGATCCGCGCCAAATTGGACGAGTGTGGGGTCGAGATGCCGGGGATGTACATCCACACGATTCCAGGCGAGGAAGCGGCATGCCGGCGTACCTTCGAGTTTGCCCGTAAATTGGGCCTGCGGTACATCGTGTCGGAACCCGAGCCCGGAACCCTGGATCTCATCGAGCGCCATTGCGACGAATACGGCATCAATGTGGCGATCCACAACCATCCGGAAGGCAAATCGCGGTACTGGAGTCCGGAGGAGGCCCTGAAGGCCTGCGAGGGCCGTAGCCCACGCATCGGCGTCTGCGCCGACACCGGGCATTGGCTGCGCTCGGGACTGGACCCGGCCGAATCCATCCGAAAACTCGGTAAACGCCTTCTGACCCTGCATTTGAAGGATCTGGACCGGGCCGCGCCGGATGGAACGGATCGGCCCTGGGGCCAGGGTTGCGGTGACCTGGAACAGGTGCTGCGCGCTATCCGTGCACTTCAGCTCACACCGGCCCTGTTTGGCATCGAATACGAGACAAATTGGGAGAATAACCTGCCGGATGTCGTGGAATGCGCGGCGTGGTTCAAGAAGACCGTGGCCGCCCTGGCCGCTGAAGAAGCGCAGCAGAAAAAACCGGTACAGAACTAGCCCAGCGGCCACGATAAGACGGGCGCCCGATTCACGTTGCGGCAGCGGTAAACGTGTATACGCAGGCGCCGAAAGGCGGAAGGTCCACCACGAGAGGCCCGTCGTCGTTGAACCGCCCCATCGCTCGATCCCCGCTCTCATCCATGCATCGCAGCTCGCTGCGGGCAGGGAGGGGGTACGTGTCGCGGGGCAGTTCGAGCGAGAGCTGCTGAGGCTCGCCGGTAAGATTCGCGAGGACGATGGCCACGCTCCCGTCATGTGCCAGCCACGCGCTGGCCAGAACCCGCGGACATGCCTTGCGGTATTGCTTCAATGCGTCTTGCTGGCCCGCATAGATGGACAGCCGCGAGATGTCGATTTCCTCCTCCGTCAGCGCGATGGCGGGCGGCCGCAGCATCGTCCCATGAAGAAGATAATCCAGCCCCTGCTGGCGCACTTTTGCCAGACGGACCAGGTACGCTAATTCCGCCGCGCGCTCCTCAAACATAGCGGGAAGAAAGTTGGCGATCGTGGGCTGCTGCCCCCAGACAAATGCGCGGGCCTGTTCCAGCCGGAACTGCGGCGAGAATTTCGTGTCGAGCAATTCGAGAGGATTCGTCGGGGCAAATTCAGCGGGCCACAAGTCGTCGTAAGGCGGCATGGTCAGCGAGGAGTAATTCCCGAAGAAAATGGCGTACCCGTGATAGACCGCATGGAAGAAGGGGATGGGTTCCCAGATGCCCGGCTGGGCATAGCGTTCGATGCTCACCTGAAGGCTGAGCATCAGATCGAGATACGGCAGCCAGGCCTCGCCGCAGCCCTCGCCGGCAAGAACGACACCGGTTGGGTCGCCGGCATCCGCTCGCACTGCGCAGCGCTTTCGAATGTCGTCCTGCAGGTTGCGGAAGCCATCGATCCAATAGGTGCCTCCTCCTAGGGGATGGCCGTGCGCCGGGTCGTAGCAGGGCAGGCTCGTGCAGGCCTGATCCATGTAGATGGCGCTGACGCCGAGATCATTTACTGCCTGTTCGGCGAGCCCGGCATAAGTGTTTCGCCAGAATGCGGTGCCCATGCACATGGCGGCGCAGGGCGCGGGCTCGAAGGTGTTGTAGATTTCAGGGTGTACCTGACCGTCGGGTCCTTTCACCGCGAAACGTTCGGCGCCTTCCGCCACCCAGCTCTCCGTGGTCATGCCCCACAGACGCTGGTTCATGTAGACCATCGCGTTGACCCCCGCGTCCCGGGCGCTCTTCACGGCCTCACGAAAGGGCTCTGCGCCTTCGCGGGGTGGGAAGTATTCGGGGAATCCAATGTCGTAGGGGCAGCCGTGCCACCAGTGCCAGAAGACGCTCACGGGCAGACCTGCGCGCTCCTGAAGAGCGCGGGCCGGGTCGAGCACCTGCGTGGAGCGGCCGCGATTCCACACCCAGAGCGCGGTTTCGGTCGCCCAATCTTCTACTTGTCCGGTTTTCAGGCGCGCGTGTCGCGCCCAGGGCTGTTCTAAGGCCCACCCGCGGTATTGTTCGGCAGCCGTAAACCAATCGCCCACAAAAGCCCCAAGCGCCACCCGGTACGCCGGTTCGTAACGATTTACCGCATCTGAGGTCGCCTGCGGGAGATGCACCACCTCCAAGCCGGCCTGATTTCCGGCGCCTCCAAACGCACAGAACCGTTTCGCAAAAGCGTCTGCATCATCCGCGCTGAGGTAGAGGCCCGGACCGTTCTCCTGGTAGTAGGCGAGGCACTGCAACGAGAGCATCCCCGGGTATTCCCATTCCATCCGGCGCGGCGCATCCGGGCGGGAAAGAAACCGGCGCGGTTCGGCAGCGAGCTGCCCCATCCAGATGGGAGCGGCAAGCCGCTCGTTCTCCTGGGGGGCGATGCCCGAAATCCGGGGGAAGCGGAGCGAGGCGAGCGCCAAATCAGCCGTGTTTTCAAGCGCGATGCTCCAATACGCGATCGGGGCATCCGGATCCAGCGAGACGGTCACGGCCACCTGCAATTCAGGCGCCTCTGCCAGGTCGAAATCGCGCCACAGGAGCCGCAGGGCGGCAATGTTGCCGTCAGGAAAGGTATAGGTGAAGGATTGGGCATCTACCGGCCTGATCTCGGTAACAGGCTGAGATGGCAGCATCTGGAGAGACCACAGGTCATCCGCCGCGGCGGTCTCGATGAAGGCGTGGCCGTTCAAGGTATTCGTGAACTCCACGAGACGCCCGGTATCCGGAGCGAACGCGACGCGAAGCCCGGCGTTTTCCAATACGGGCGGCTCTTCGCCGGCTGCGGCCCGGAAAGACAAAGCCAAGGCCAGAAACAGGAGGATGGCAAGCCAGGCAGGGCTGCCGTTGCGTCGTTTGTGCGGGCGACAAGTCATTGGAGACGTTCTCCCTAGCGTTTTAGGAAACCTGTAGACCGAGTCTATCAGATGCCAAGAAGGCAAAAAAGAAAGCGAAAAACGGCTCCGTGCATTCGAATACGAAGTGCACAATTTTGGGTTTGGCCTTTTTCTGCGGATGAGTCTTGAGCGAGGAGCTGGAAAAGAAGAAGACATCGGGATCCATTCGATATTCTTGGAGGAGTCAACGCAAACCATGAGCGAAAGGAATTCCGGAGTCCTACACCCATCGTGCCTCAATGGGGCGCACGAAGATCGAGTTTTTCGTCGAGCACGGCAGGCCGCGCGGGGACTTCTTTCCGCAGCGCGTAGGGGCAGACCCCTGTGTCTGCCCTTCTTCAACCCAGCCACAGGGGCGATCCGGATGGGCAGACACAGGGGCCTGCCCCTACATTAGAAAAACTCCAGGAGACAGTCGATGAACTAAATAAGCGGCCCCAAAAATGCCTCGGATACCGAACATCCAATAAAATCTTCCTGCAGAAACGAACAATCGCTTTGCATGCATTTAGAACTTCAATGTGGCGCTGGAATTGATTCGGCGCGCCTGGTTTCTGCATAGTGCATGCGGACGGCGGGGAATGCCGTCCGCGTATCGTCAATCAGAACAGCACCCGGCCGTGGCCGCGCAGACCGGGCCCGGCAAAGCGCAAGGATCCTTCAACCATGTCCAATTGGTCTTCTTGTGTCCTCGGCACGTTGACTGTAATTCTCTGCTGCGCGGCCTGGGCCGCCGCGGATGATGGGGTGCTTCCGCATGGTGACGCGCCGCCGCCGGTGACCTTCGCGCACTTTCCCGATACCGCGCACGCGTTCGTGTGGCGCAACTGGAATGCCGTCGAACCGGCGAAACTTGCCGAAGTGCTTGGCGCAACCGTCGACGACATCACCGCGATGGCCGTGTCGATGGGATTGCCTGCCGAACCCGTGCTGTCTCCTGAATTGAAGAGACGCGGCTATGCCACTCTTATCCGAAGAAACTGGCATCTCCTGCCCTATGAGCAATTGCTTCAGCTCATCGAAATGACCCCGGAACGACTGGCATTTATCCTGCGCGAAGAAGATTTCCTGTGGATCAAGCTCGGGCGACGAAAACCGGCCTGTCAGCCCGTTCGGTACCAGCCGCCGGACGCCGCAGCGAGAGCGAGAGCCGCGGAAATCCGCGCTGTGGTTCATGAGGCCTTCGGCGACGAAATTGCCCTTCCCGCCGAACCACGCTTCGATTTCGCCCGCCAGATCAGGGATGTCCCCGCCGGCTATACGCCACCGCCTCAGCCGGTCACATTGAGCGATCCGCGGCGACTGGTCTATTCGTACGTGGCCGTCTTCGGCGATCCTTTACTCACCCCCGAATTGAATCCCTACCCGGACGGATTGCTCGCGCGTTTGTCGGAGGTCGGCATCAATGGCGTGTGGCTCCAGGGCCTGTTGCGGGATTTGGCGCCGGGCGGCGACGCGTTTCCCGAATACGGCGAAAACCACGAGACTCGACTCGCCAACCTCCGGGAACTGGTGCAGCGCGCCAAGACCTTTGGCATCGGCATTTATCTGTACTTCAACGAACCGCGGGCCCTTCCCAACGCCTTCTTCGACAAGCACCCTGAGTATGCCGGGGTGCGAGAAGGCGATTTGACGGCCCTGTGTACGTCTCATCCCGCGGTGCGCGCCTGGATGAGCGACGCGTTGACCCACATTTTTCGCGCCGTACCGGAGTTGGCCGGGGTCTATGCCATTACGGCGTCGGAAAATTTGACCAACTGCGCATCACACGGGGGCCGGGACGCCTGCGAGCGCTGCAAAGACCGCAGCGACGGCGATATCCTCGCGGAAGTGGTCCAGGTCATTGAAGAAGGCGTGCACCGCGCCAATCCGAATGCCGCGGTCCTGATTTCAGATTGGGGCTGGCGCGGCCACGGCGACGCCCCCGACATCATCGCCCGCCTGCCGGAATCGGTGTAT
Organism: Candidatus Hydrogenedentales bacterium; assembly: GCA_050950105.1. GTDB lineage: Bacteria > Hydrogenedentota > Hydrogenedentia > Hydrogenedentales > SLHB01 > UBA2224. Next base: position 278,481 of record JBMNGZ010000004.1, read on the forward strand.
CTGATGTCCGTCAGCGAATGGCACCTGCCCATCGAGCGTGGCGGCATCCAATCAACGGTCGGTGAATATTCCATTTCCTCGGTCGGCCCAGGCCCCCGCTCCCAGGCCCACTGGAAGGCGGCCCGTGAAGCAGGCCTGAAAACCGGCACCGAAATCCAATTCAACAACACCTGTGAGATTGCAACCGTCCCGTATCTCCCCGTCATGGATCTGATCGCCGAACACTGCGTCAATTTGCGCGAGGCGGCCCGGCTCGACGCCATGCTGATCGGCTGGACCATGGGCGGCTTTCCGTCCCCCAATTTTCAGCTGGCCCATCGCCTGAGCCAGACGCCCGCCCCGAGCGCCGAGGCGGCACTGGATGATGTCGCGCGTGAACGATTCGGTCCCGATGCCGCGCCCGGCGTGCGCAGGGCCTGGACGCTCATGAGCGAGGCCTTTCGCGAATATCCGTTTTACATCGGCGTGGTATACACCTCGCCGGTGCAGTGCGGCCCCGCCAACCCCCTCTTTTCAGCCTCCACCGGTTACAGCGCGACCATGTGGGGATTTCCCTACGACGATCTGAAGGGCTGGCGCGGACCCTACCCGCCGGAGATTTTCGCGTCGCAGTTTGAAAAAGTGGCGCAGGGCTGGCAGCCGGGTCTCAGCGAGCTGGAAGCCGCGTTGCAGAAAACGCCTGAGCATCTCCGCACCGAAGCCGCCGGCGACCTTCGTCTGGCCCGGGCCGCCGCCATCAATTTCCAGTCGGTGGCCAATCAGGCCCGGTTCGTGATGGCGCGCGACGCCCTCGCCGAAGCTGGGGATGCGCTTGAACCTGAACAGCGGGAACTCCATCTGTCCGACCTTCGTACAGCCCTGGAATCTGAAATTGACCTCGCCCGGCAGCTCTTCACCCTTTCCCGGGAAGACTCCCGCATCGGGTTTGAGCCGTCGTGCCAGTATTTCTATCTGCCGCTCGATCTCGTCGAAAAAGTGCTCAACTGCCGCTGGCTTCTGGAATTCTGGGGACAGAATTCATAAAAAGCCGTTTGGGTTAAACAAACCGGCTTTTGATGCGGCAATTTGCAGGGATAATGCTGTTTCGTGCAGACAAGACCTGCGGGAGGACTGACATGCCTGCGGTAACGCGAGCCTTTGTTTATCTGGCGGCCGCGCTGAGTCTTCTGTGCCTCAGCCCGGATGTTTGGGCACAGGATTCGGCCATCGCCACGTTCGACCTGGGCACCGCACAGCTCTCGATCGACGCCCTGGGCTACCCAACGCTCGAACTGGTGGACGCCGATGCGCCATGGCCTGCTCCGGCCCAGCCGCTCGTCTGTTTGGACACGGAAGCCGGCCTGCTCCGGCCGGAGCGCGTGACCGCGGAGAATGAGCGGCTGACGGCCCAGTTCCCTGGCGGCGCCCTCTGCGAATGGACCGTCACCCCGGGCGCGGGCTTTCTCATCTTCGAAGTCACCCGCCTGGACGCGCCCGAGGCGGCGCGTTTGAAGCTTTGTTCGCTTCGCGTGCCCGATGGCGCTGAAATCATGTCGACATTGAACGCCGCAAGCACCCCTGCGCATATCGTTGCGTTGTCCGCGGCTGAAGTGAACGTGCTCGCCTATACTCGCGCCATCGGCCGCAGAGACAGCGACAAAGCCGGGTGTTCCCATGAATTCGAGCCCACGGACGATGCCCGGGTGGGCTCGAGCGCGGCGCGCTTCACCGCCACGGCCGGCGACGAGGCGGGCGGCTGGAGCGTCGTGGGCCATGACTTCCTCCGCCCCCTGGATCTCAGCGGCTGTACCGCCATCCGCGCCTGGGTTCACGGCGATGGCAAAGGGCAGCAACTCAAAATCCAGCTCAACGACGGGCGCGGCGGCTACCGTGACAGCTACATACCCATCACCTTCCAGGGCTGGCAGCACATCACCATCGATACGCCCGCGCTGGACAGCCTGCGCTACGATAACGTCGCCACGCTCAGCATCTATTACAACAGCCTGCCCGCGGGCGAATCGGTGTCCTGCCTTGTCGATCACATCGAAGCCCTGGTCGAACGCGATGGAAAACAGGAGGCCATCCTGCTCGAAGATTTTGAGCGCCCGGACTCCCTGTTCTGGCAGGCGAAGACCTATACCCTGAATCTCGACACCCTCACCAGTCATGGACTCCTGCCCGCACGTTTCGGGCTCCTTGCCAGCCCGCAGCAGGACTTTCTCGACACCATGGAGCGCTTCGAGAGCGCCGCCGACCTCCCCAGTCCCCACCCCGATGGCGTCTGGAACAAGCGTTCGCCCTGGATCAAACATTCCTACCTCTTTATCACCCGCTTCGACGCCTCCCAGACGGACGAGGTCATCGCGTTGGCCCGGCGCGGCGGATTCGACATGATCCTCATCCTCCAGAGTTCCTGGACGCGGGCAACCGGCCACTTCGAGATCAATACGGACAATTTTCCCGGCGGTCTCGAGACCCTGGCCAGCACCGTGCAACAATTCAAAGACGCAGGATTCCACGTCGGTTTCCACATGCTGGGCGCTTCCATCTACCCGCCAGATCGGTACCTGACCCCCGTGCCCGACCCGCGCCTGGTGAAAGGCGCTTCATGCGAACTCGCCGCTGGTCTGGACGAAAAAGCCGACTTTTTCCCAACGACCGCTGCTCCCGAAGGGTTTCCGGCTGAAGATGGGGGGTATGAAGGCGACGGAACGGTGATTCAGGTCGGCAACGAGCTGATCCAGTACCAGTCCCTCAGTCTGGAGCCTCCGACGGGGTTCGTGGGCTGCCGGCGCGGCCATCTGGGCACCGCACCGGCCCCTCACGCCCTGGCTGCGCCAATCACGCACATCCGCCGCGCCTACGGCTACCACATGTACGACATGGACACGTCCCTGATCGACGAGGTCGCCACGCATTTCGCCCACGTTGCCAATGCATGCGATATCGACATGATCTACTTCGACGGCTCAGAGCGCCTCCAGGGCGATCACTGGTACTACAATGCCAAACTCCACAAAACCTTCTTCGACAAGCTCGCACGAAAAGACATCCTGATTCAGGCCAGCAGCTTCAGTCATTACTCGTGGCACATTCTCGCCCGCAGCGCGTCCGCAGACGGACACGGCGATCTCAAGGGCTACCTCGATGAACGGTCGGGATGGCTTGATGCATTCAAACGCAATGCCATGCCCCTGGACATCGGCTGGTATTACGGCTACGACCCCAACTGCACTCTCGACATGTACGAATACGTCCTCGGCGCCACAATCGGCTACGATTCGTCGATGTCGTTTCAGGTATCGCTCGATGCCGCGCGTCAACACCCGTTCACGGGCGACATTCTGGATTGCATCGCCCGTTATGAACGTCTCCGCCTTTCGGGCCGGGTTCCCGCCGACATGCGCGAACGGCTGCGCATCGAACCCACGCTTGCGGGAAAGAAATCACCCGAAGAGCGCGCCACGCTCCTCGACCTCCGCCGGGAATACCGCCTCCAGGGACCCGAAGGCGAGGAGGTCTTTCAACGCGTCATGTACAGTCCCTGGCAGGAGGTGAACGCCGCCGCCCCGGAGAGTGCCCAATGGCGGGTTCACGTAGCGGCGGGCCCTGCGCGCGTCGGCCTTCAAGTCCATGCGCTGCCGGGGCCGTGGACCGCTCCCGGTCCGTCCTGGAACGCTTCGGGCGTAGTGACCCTGGAGACCTTTGACGACCTGGCGCTCTACCTGCCCGGCGCAGCCCCGGGCGTGACTGCCATCGCGCACGGAGAAGCAGGTTCGACGCTCGAGGGCGTAACGCAGCAACTCGCCTTGTCCACGGACGGCCCCGGCGAAGGCGGTTCCTGCGCGCTGTATTCGGCGGAGAGTGAATTGAGCACCCACACAGGCTGGACGTTTATCGGCAAACCGTTTACGCCGCCGCTCGACCTCTCGGAGCATCGTGCGATAGGATTGTGGCTGCGTGGCGACGGCAACGGCGGCAGCTTCAAACTCCAGCTGCATGATGGCGCAAAAGCAGCCGATTTCTACATCGTCAATGACTATACGGGGTGGCGGTATCATCAGCTGCGGCGGCCGGAAACGGATCCCATTGACTACGCACAGGTGCGCCGCCTCAACTTCTACTACAACGGCCTGCCCGCCCGAACCGCGGTATCCTGTGCCATCGGCGAGATCCGGGCTCTTCCGGCGCTCGACGTCCGCACGCTGACGGATCCCTGGCTCGAACTCGATGGGCGCCGGATCGAATGCCCCGCGACCCTTCACGACGGGCAATATGCCATTCTCTGGCCGGGCGAGCCTCTTCGGCAGTATGGTCTCCCATTGGATGAGCCGGCGCTCTCCGGCTCAGCGAGCGAGACCTTCGAGCTGCCTGAAGGCGAATACACGGTCACGTTCGGCTGCACGGGGCCATTGATGGCCCCGGTACGCGCGCGCATCACGCTGCAGCCGCCCGAACAGCATGTGATGCCGCGCACACGTTGATGCAAAGTGAAGCGCGTCCGTATACTCGAGTATATGCGAGGTGCATCCGATTAAAGAGTTCAATTAAGCACGAGAGGGATTGTGTGATGCCATCAGCATGCCGTAGGACGTCCTGTACCATCGTTGCCGCAGCCATTCTGTGTCTTCTGGCCGTTAGCCCAGCCGTTGCACAGGAAGCCACCCCCGCGCTTGCCGAACCCGTCACTCCGAACGCGTACCAGGGGTCGGACTCCGAGCGCATCAACCAGGCCATCGCGGCAGCAGCGGCTTCAGGCCGCCGCGTCGTCATCCCGAAAATCAATTACGCCGCGGACGGGCCTCAAGACTTCTGGCTGCTCGATTCGGCGATCCTCGTCCAGAGCGGCACCACGCTCGAACTGGAGAATTGCCGCATCAAGCTCTCGGACCGCTGCCGCGACAATTTTATCCGCAGCGCGAACTGCGGCCTGGGTATCAGCGACATCGCGCCCATCTCCAACATCTCCATTCGCGGTATTGGCGCCGCGGTGCTGGAAGGGGCTGACCATCCTCGCGCTACGGGCGACAGCGCCAAAATTCTCGGGGAGCGCACGTACGGCACCGACGCCGGCGTCGCAGAGGAAAGCCAGTCCGGCGACTGGCGCAACATCGGTATCCTGCTGGCCTTTGTCGAACAGTTCAGCATTGAAAACCTCCGGCTCGTCGACTCTCACGCCTGGGCGATCTCCCTCGAACGATGCGCGTACGGAATAATTCGCGATATCGACTTCGCCTCCACAGGACACAGAACCATCGATGGCAAAAAAGAGACCATCCTCAACCAGGACGGACTCAATCTGCGCCAGGGATGTCACGACATTCTCATCGAAAATCTCACGGGATACACGGGCGACGACCTCCTCGCGCTCACGAACATCCACCGGGCCGACGCCACGGCCGGCTCCACCGAATCGACCATGGTCAGCGCGGCTGTCAACCGCGGGGACGGCGCGGATGACATCCGCAACATCACCATTCGAAACCTTCGCGGATACTGCGCCGGAGGCCATCACATCGTGCGTTTCCTCAACGCCAGCGGGTTTCGGATTCACGATGTCATCCTGGACGGCCTGATCGACACCTCCGGTTCCGCCCGGCCCTGCCGCGCCGCGCTCAAAATCGGCGACAGCAATCCGCGCTGGGGCGGCGTTACCCCCCTGGGCGATACCTTCCGGCTCTTTATCAGCAACATCATGAGCCGCTCTCAGCACACGGTGCTGATCGCCGGCTCACTGTCTGAATCCATCGTCTCCAACGTGATCAAATATGACGCGGAAGGACCACCCATCACCATGGAATCCGGTGAAGACAACGTCCGTAACGTCATCTTCAGCAACGTCCGGGAAATGACGCCGCCCGGGGAATAAGCTGGGAGAGCCTGGCGAGTGAAGATGGAATCCCCGGCTTTCTTTGGTCCAGAAGTAGACCTTTGATCTTGCTCCACACAGGCCCGCTTAAGTCACGATCCAAGATGTACAGGCGAAAGACCCAAACTTCGGCTCAAGCGGCTCCGATAGCGCCGTGTGCGCCGTAGCTTCTACAACTGCGTTTTACCCTGTCTTTTTACGACAGAGTAGACTTTTGCCTGGCCATGCCCCTGTCAAGACTATTCGCGGAGGTAGGGATACGATACCCCCTGCTCGATACCCCATACGGCGTCAAAATCCCAACCGGCCTCAGTAAACGTGTCCTTATCCATCATCTGGGCGGTGCTCAGGCCTTGACCACCATAGGATATGATCGTGCCGCTGGTCTGAACGTCCCAGAAAGATGCTGACACCGTGGGCGGCTTGGCGCCACTGTCGCGTTCCCCAATAAGTCCGCCGCTTGTTCGATCATCTCCCTCAATCGCGCCTTTGGAGTAACATTCCACAATTTCTGCGCCGCCCGGCGCACCAACGAGCCCGCCCGCCCGTCCGCTGAAGGCACTCACGTCACCCCACGCGTAGCTCTGAGTGATACTCGTCTGAGCTTGTATAGAACTCCTCTCTATGCCGACCAACCCTCCAGCGGCATGTTCTTGGACCCAAACGGAACCTTCGGCAAAGCATTGGGAGATCGTAGCGCCTTGAGCATATCCGATGAACCCCCCAGCGTACCAGTAGGCGAAAACGGAACCTTTGGCAGAGCATTGGGAGACCGTAGTGCCTTTTGCATACCCAATCAATCCTCCAACGTTGTCACTGGCGTAAACGGAACCTTCGGCAGAGCATTGGGAGACCGTGGCGCCTTCTGCATACCCGATCAACCCTCCAATTCCAAAACCAAACATGGGCTGCACGTCGCCAGAGGCGGACGAGGCCGTAATGGCGCCATCCTGGAGCCATCCAACCAGGCCGCCTACCGATTCCTCTCCCAATACATTCCCTAAAGCCTCGCAGCCTTCAATTTCTCCCGTGTTCCAGCCTACAAGACCGCCGGCGGCAAGCCAGGCTTGCACCGATCTTTCAGCGAAACAATTCTCAATAACGCCGCTGTTCAGTCCAACCAGGCCGCCAGCGGCTTCTTGGGCCATCACCGACTCACCTGTAGCGGAACAATCCTCAATAACGCCATCGTTCCACCCAACCAGGCCGCCAAAGATAATGCAGCCAGCCCAGGAGAAGCCGGGAGTGACATCACCTTTAGCAGAGCAGCGGATGATCTGACCGGAATCGGAATTTGCGCCGACCATGCCGCCCACCATGGTGCTGCCCGATTCATCATCCTCTTCGCCAGTCACAGTACTTTCGGTCACACAGCCTTCGATTCGGCCATGGTTTTCGCCGACAAGGCTCCCCGTGTAATGATTACCGATTATGGCGCCGCCAGCACCTGCGAGAGTCAGATTCTTGATCACCCCATCGGGGGACACGCTCCCGAACAAACCCACGTAGACTCCGTTGGGACGCGCAATGACAAGGTCTGAAATCTTCTTCTCGTTTCCGTCAAAATGGCCGCCAAATCCTATGACACTCCCAGTGCCACTCCAGCCAATCGGCTCAAACCCCTCGCCATTATTCCAAGTGGCGGTGGCCGAAGCATCGATGTCATTCTCTAAAATGTAGTATCCATCGAGTGGGTAGGCCTCATCGTTACCGATTTTTTGAAGTTCCTCGATACTTGAAATGCCAATGGGAGCCTTGGCTACCACCAGGTCCACTTCAGACCCCGGCAGTACGGGCGATCCCGAGGCCGGAGTCTGGCGAATCACTGTGCCGGGGACTTGATCTTCACTGAACTCCTCAGTAACGGTACCCACAAGCAAGCCGGCGCCGTACAGGGCAGCTGCAGCATTCTCAAACGGCATACCCATGACATCCGGCACCGCAACAGGCTCAGGCCCTTGAGATACCACCAGATCCACAGCAAGCCCGGGCTGTTCAAGCGAGCCAGCCGACGGGTTCTGGCTAATCACAGTGCCCGCAGCTATCGAGGCGTGATAGGCCTCAGTAACGGTACCCATAACGAAGCCGACGCTCGTCAGGGCAGTCTCCGCGCCTGATAACGACATACCCGCGACATCCGGCACCGCAACGGGCTCAGGTCCTTGAGATACCAACAGATCGACAGCAAGCCCCGGCTGTTCAAACGAACCGGCCAACGGGTTCTGGCTAATCACACGGCCGGCAGCTATGGAGGTGTGATAGGCCTCAGTAACAGTGCCCACAACGAAGCCCGCGCTCGTCAGGGCAGTCTCCGCATTTGTTAATGACATACCCCCGACATCCGGCACCTCAACGAACTCTGGTCCTTGCGATACCACCAGATCGACAGCAAGTCCGGGTTGTTTAAGCGATCCCGCCGACGGATTCTGGCTAATCACACGGCCGACAGCTATGGAGGCGTGATAGACCTCAGTAACGCTACCCATAACGAAGCCAACGCTCGTCAGGGCAGTCTTCGCATCTTCAAACGGCATCGTCACGACATCCGGCACCGCAACGGGCGCAGGCCCTTGGGATATCACCAGATCCACAGCAAGCCCGGGCATTACGGACGCCCCTGCGGAAGGGGTCTGGTTGATCACACGGCCGGCAAGAATAGTGGCGTGATAGGCTTGAGTCACGGTTCCAACAGTCAAGCCGGCGCTCGTCAGGACAGCCTGCGCGTCTGATAACGACACATCCGCGACATCCGGCACCTCGACGGGCTCCCGCCCTTTAGATACCACCAGTTCCACAGAAAATCCGGGCTGCTCGAACGATCCCGCCGGCGGATTCTGGCTAATCACAGTGCCGGCAGCGACATCGTCGCTGTATACCCAGGTGACGGCGCCCACAACGAAGCCGGCACTTGTCAGGGCGGTCTCGGCATCCTCCAACAGCTTGCCCACGACAGCCGGCATAGCAACCGGCTCGGGCCCTTGACATACCGCCAGGTCCACCGGAAGTCCGGGCTGTCTGAGTGTTCCCGCACGTGGATTCTGGCTGATCACACTGCCCGCGGCGACATCGTTACTGTACTCCTCCGTAAGGGTACCCGCTACAAAACCAGCGCTTTCCAGGGCGGCCGTGGCATCCGGCAACGACATCCCCACGACATACGGCACTGCAACGGGCTCAGGACCTCGGGACACCACCAGATCCACGGGATGCCCGGGCTGTTCGAATGAGCCCGCTGGCGGATTCTGACTAATCACAGCGCCGGCCGGCAGGGTGGCGTGATGGGCCTCAGTAACGGTGCCCACAACGAAGCCAGCGCTGGCCAGGGCGGTCTCGGCATCCGGCAACGACATACCGGCGACTCCCGGCACCGCAACCGGCTCAGGACCCTGAGAAACCACCAGGTCCACGGGAAGTCCAGGCTGTTCAAGCGAACCCGCTGACGGATTTTGGCTAATCACACGGCCAGCAGGTACGGTGGCGTGATACGTCTGTGTCACGGCACCCACAACGAAGCTTGCGCCCGTCAGGGCGGCCTCAGCTTCTGGTAACGGCCTGCCCGCGACATCCGGCACCGCGACTGGCGCAGGTTCCGGTCCCTGGGATACCGCCAGGTCGACCGAGCTGCCGGAACTCACGCGGCGGCCAGCAGGCGGATGCTGGGTAATCACATGGCCGGCAGCTACGGTGGCGTGATACGCCTGAGTCACGGCGCCCACAACCAGGCCCGCATCCCTGAGGGCGGTTTCCGCCGCAGCCTGCGCCTTGTTAACAAGATTGGGGACTTTGACTTTGGGATCCGATACTGGGCAGGCGATGTTTGTGAATGCCAAAAGAGCAACGGTCAATAAAAAGATACCGCGTCGAACATGGGACATCTTCTTCGATCTCATATCACGCCCCCTTCGGCCTCGCGCCCCAATCAGCTTTCGCCCATATATACTGAGACACCTTGAACCAGCGAATTTCTCTGGACAACCCTAGTGTGGCGCTTCCGATATAATTCTGTCAAATTTCCCGAACCCACATTCACCTCATAAGTGCGCGCAAAGTGATTGCCCGTTTTTGCGAGAAAATTTGATTGGGCGCTCGATATCCGACACATTTTTTGGGCCGCTTGTTTAGTTCATCGACTATCTCCTGGGGTTTTTCTAATGTAGGGGCAGACCCCTGCGTCTGCCCATCCGGATAGCCCCCACGAATGCGCCCATCCCAGCGCTCCCGCAACCTGGATGGACCGGGGAGACCCCGACGCGGGCGCGTAACCAGGCTCTACCTCGGCAATCCCGACGTGACAGCGTTCCGGTGTAGGGGCAGACCCCTGTGTCTGCCCATCCGGATTATATGGACACAATCCCCACGCGTTGCCGTAACCTGGATGTACCCGGGCAACCCCGACGCGGGCGCATAACCAGGCTCTACCTCGGCAATCCGACGCAGTAGCGTTCCGGTGTAGGGGCAGGCCCCTGTGCCTGCCCATCCGGATAGTCCCCACGAATGCGCCCATCCCAGCGCTCCCGCAGCCTGGATGGACCGGGGAGACCCCGACGTGGCAGCGTTCCGGTGTAGGGGCAGGCCCCTGTGTCTGCCCATCCGGGTAGTCCCCACGAATGCGCCCATCCCAGCGCTGCCGCAACTTGGATGGACCGGGGAGACCCCGACGTGGCAGCGTTCTGGTGTAGGGGCAGACCCCTGTGTCTGCCCATCCGGATCGCCCCAGTGGCTGCGTAACTTGGATGTACCTTGGCAACCCCGACGCGGGCGCGTAACCAGGCTCTACCTCGGCAATCCCGACGTGGTAGCGTTCCGGTGTAGGGGCAGACCCCTGTGTCTGCCCATCCGGATTATATGGACACAATCCCCACGCGTTGCCGTAACCTGGATGTACCCGGGCAACCCCGACGCGGGCGCATAACCAGGCTCTACCTCGGCAATCCCGACGCGGTTGCGTTCCGGTGTAGGGGCAGACCCCTGTGTCTGCCCATCCGGATAGTCCCCACGAATGCGCCCATCCCAGCGCTACCGCAACCTGGATGAACCGGGGAGACCCCGACGTGGCAGCGTTCCGGTGTAGGGGCAGACCCCTGTGTCTGCCCATCCGGATTATATGGGCACAACCTCAACGCGTTTGCGTAACCTGGATGTACCAGAGCAATCCCGACGCGGTAGGGTTCCGGAATGTAGGGGCAGGCCCTTGTGTCTGCCCATCCGGATCGCCCCTGCGGCTGCCTTTAAGAAGGGCAGACACAGGGGTCTGCCCCTACGTGTCCGCCAAAACAGGATAACTCCACCAGGGCATGCCGTGAGGATATTTCCTCCCAGCCCTGCCTGTTCCCGTTGCCTGTTCCCCTTGCGTGGCCCGGTCGTGCTCTCGCCAGGAGTGATTGAGGCGCTATGCTAGATAGAGAGAAAGCCATAAGGAGGTTGGCATAGAACTACCTGCGTGCTAATCTGTCGTACAGAAAACAAGTGAGTATACGTCGCTCGCTTCGCAGGGGCCTGAATTCAGCCAACGGGGCTAAATTCGTTGGATTGGCGCGTGGTGGATTGCTGCGAGGGCTTGTGGACGGATGTCTGGTTTGGGGGTGACGGCAGTGCGTGAGCCGGGCTCAGTGGTTTGGGGCATGTGGGAAAGGGGGAAAAGTGATGTGTCGGGTAGTCTTCCGGCCGTTTCCCCGGTGTCTGTCTTTCCTCTGGCGGGCGCTGCTCATCTACTCCGGCGAAATCTTCAAATTCGATTTCCCCGAGACCCTCGACGAGCCCAACTGCATCCCGACCGCCGACGCCATGCACTGGGCTCTCCCCATCGGCGACCGCGCGTACATGTTCCCACCGGACAACACGGAAGCCGGCACTCTCACAAACGCCCAACCCCTCAGCCCCAAAGACCCCTACATCACCACCCTCGCAAACGATACCCCACGGGCCAGGATCGTGGTTCAATACATACACGTTTCCGTCCTCTTGGCGGGAACAGAATCTCGTGGACTAGCAGAGTCTGCCGTTGGTGTTCTTGTTCGCCTCAAACGGCATGTCCAAGCGGCGTGCGCTGCCGCTCCTTCAGTGGAAGTGCTGGCGGAGTTGTGCAGTTTGGTGGATTGAAAGCAGTGTTGACAGTGGAGTTCAAGGCAAAGGATGCAAAACCCGTACTTCAGTGGTCCCAAACGGGCAACGATGGTGATCTGTGATCGGTTTATGGAATGGGAGTTGCTGGCTGGGAATGGCCAGATGGATCAGATGTTCACTTCGCGTATCTAGAAATGCGCCTCTGTCTTTCGAAGTCAGATGCTTCGGAAAGGCGGGGCAAGAGTCTGAGAAGGAGGAATTCGCCCATGAGAAAGGCTGTAATGTTTTGCGCGTGCGCGACGGTCTAACGGAAGTTGAAACAAGAAGGTGTGCCCTTGACGGCACTTACAATGCTCATAACCATGCCAGCAACTCACAATGCATTCGACGGGAGTCGTGCTTTCAACCCCGAAAGGAATCGGGCAAGTAAGAGAGAAAGAGGCACAAGGTTGTTTGGTTCTTCTGTGCTGCTTTCAGCGGGCTGCCTTAGTCTCTTTGTTTCGCTAACGGCAGTTTCAGAAACAGGACCGCTGGAAAAGCTATCCGCTGACAACATTGATCTTATGTGGCGCGGCCATTTTTGAGCGTTATTCAACGCTCCATATAGACTATGTATATACAAATTCGCGCGGACACTCGCGAGAAATATCTCTATTCCACGATCTGGTTGGTGGCCGTATAAACTCTAGCCAAACGTACGTTCGGTCAAATGGTGACCAAGCAGCAGCGCGATATGTGGTGAACAATCATCAGACGTGGGTAGCTTTTCCTGAGATGGATCTTGGTAGCCGTGCCCTTAAGGATACATGGTCGATTGAGTTGTCCCGTCCAGAAGAATGTGGAGTACCCTTGGACATAGATTTGGGACTGTATCTGTTCAGACAGTCGCTACTGCCGTATCACGTGGAGCAGGGACTTGCTGCGGATCTTCTTGCTGCGGATCTTTTGGAGGTTCAGGAAGATCCAACGGCAAGCAACGTCTATACCATACAGTACGCCTGCGAACAGGGTACACCAAACGAGTGTTTTTTCGAGTATAGAGTGAGGTTTCTCGGGCAACCAGAATTACTTAGGTCTGTCATATACGTAGTAAGGGATGGCGACAGAATCGATGTGCAGCTTATCGAATGCGAGTGGCCCTCCGGCGAAGCAGCAGGCAATCTGCGCTTTCCAACGGTCATACGTGAGGCGACATTTGATGACCTCGGGAAGTTGGAGCGCGAACAGATAATCACAGTGAACAAAGCAGAGGCCAATCACGAGTTGTCGGATGAGTTGTTTGTGTACACCCCTGGAAAAGGGGACAGGGTTAGTGACCGTATCCTTGGTATTATGTATAGGTATGGCGAAACGCCTGAAGAGGCAGACATCCCCGCTTCCAATGCGATGGCTGTGACTGATGCAGTTACGGACATTGATGAATTGGAGTCCTTGTCAGGCGTAAGTGGTCTGGAAAATGAAGAGAGCCAATTTCTGCCTGCGGAAGAGACCGCCGGGAAGGATATCGACATCCAGCGATTGCCCCTTGCTTTGGGTGCTTTCACTGCTCTTGCTGCTTTGTCGGCAGTGGCTATTTATGTGCAGTGGCACCGAAGGGGCAAAGCATGAAGTCCCAGTTGAAACTGGGAGGCATTCTGACGATCTGTTTCCTATTGCTTGGATCAGCGACGGGATGGTGTCTCGCGCACACAAAGAAGGCAGAAGTGCCCGAGGTCACTCTGAGTTCCTCCGCTAGAAACTCAAACGGCATTACGCTGAACTTGGGCGAAATCTATGCCGGGCAGACGGTCCGAAAGGTTTTTGCCATCAGGAATGCTGGGGAGTCCACTATCCATCTCAAGCCGAAGACGGCTTGCGGGTGCTTGCGTCTTGATGTTGAACAGCGTTTCCTTTACTCAGGTGGCACATGCCGTGTTGAAGCTGTCTTCGAGTCCTTTAAACGCCCCAATGATCTTGGAAGAGTCACGACATCGTTTGAGATTGTCGGAAGCAGCGCAGACCGTGAGCCGGAAAGCATGACCGTGAATGGTGAAGTGGTTGCTTTCGTGAAGCCTGCAGTGGAAGTTGAGGGAGCGTTGATCAATATATGGCGTTTTCACCAGAACGATACTATCCAACAGCCAAAGACCATCAAGATGAAGAACGTGACAGGTGACGACTTGACCCTAGAAAGTCTGGACCTATCTTCACAAGATGGCGCATTCTCCCTGAAGACCGAGGGAGGGCGAATCAAGACGGGCGGCGAATTTACCATGGTGGCCAACTTGGCGCACGCCCCTCTCGATGATGCCCCTCACGTTTGGAAGACTCCCGTCTTTCTCAAGTTGGCTGGAAGGGAGCAAAGTGATGCTATTCGACTAGATTTCTCCTTTATCGCTACTCCTGTTGCTGATATTCTTGCTCGACCGAGTGTTGTCTTGTTTGGGCCAGAGGAAATTGCGCACGGGACAGCGAAAGAGTTGTCGCTAGAGCTTGAACCTGACGTTACCATTGATTCGATTGCAGTTACTTCCAAGAGGGTCCAAGTTAAACAAATAGGGGCAGGGCTGGTTGAAGTAAATGTCTCTGAAGAGCAAGGTTTTGAACGAACGCAGGAGCATATTGAAGTCCAATACAGTGCCGGTGCGCGAAAGGGCAAATTGTTGATACCAGTACTTCTGATCTTGAATGATCCTTCATAAGCCATCTCATTTCCCACTGCGACTCATTCTTCCGGTTCTTCGCATATCTACTGTTTCCCTCAGCGCAACGGTTGGCGGTGTCATTCTTTCCGCGGATCATCGTGGAGAAAGGCAGCGTGTGTCAAATTGCGCACATTTATTTCGGCCCTGCCCACTGGAGCATTCGGGCGCTTGGTCTACATAGACCAGCCGGAGAGGTGGTCAAGCACGAGCCGGGCGTCTCGGATTGATGCCTTGGAATCGGCTCTAGAGCGTGCGGAGAGGGTATTTCCTCGCAGCGCTGCGTGTTCCCGTTGCGTGGCCCGGTAATGCCCTCGTCAGGACTGAGAGTGGTGCTATGTTAGATAGAGATAAATACACAAAGGGCTTTACATAGACCCTCGTGTGTGCTAAGCTTTCGAACAGGAAATAAGTAAGTATATGTTACTCGGTCCGCAGGAGGCTGAATTCAGCCGACGGGGGCTCAATTCGTTGGATTGGTGCGTGTTGTATTGGTGAGACGGATTGTGGACGGACGACGGATTTGGAGGTGACGGCAGAGCGTGAGCCCAGCTCAGTGGTTTGGGGCATGTGGGAAAGGGGGATAAGTGATGTGCAGGGTGGTCTTCCCGCCGAGTTCCCGGTGTCTGCCTCTCCTCCTTTTGCCGGTTCTTGTCTGTTTCGCGGCTCTCGCAGGTGAGGTAGAATCGGTTGCCGAGGCCGAAGAGGTCATTTCAATAGAGATCGGCATGCTCTCCGCTCATTCGTTTTCAGATGGGGCCCAGTGGTTGGAAGCGGAGATCGACATCTTTAATCGCGTGCATTCGGATATCAACGCCACGGCCTTCGCTCTGGACAGCCCCCATGCTCACGAGACGCCAATTGAGGAACGGCCCTCTCTTCCTGCAGACGTATGCGGGATGAAGTCCTGGAAGGGTTATGAGGTTGCCTATCTGGCTTCTCTTGGGCGTCTGGTTCCTATTGACGACTTTCTTCCCGACCAATCATTCAAGAAAAGCGACTTTCCAAAAGGCATGATGGATTGCGCAACGTTCGATGGAAAGACGTGGGGGGTACCGTGGGCGTCGGAACCTCTTGTGATGTTTTGTGATCGCGCGCTTTTTGACGAGGCGGGCCGGGAACCCCCGCGCTCTTGGGATGAGTTGGTGGCGGCCGTGGAGCACTTCACCAAAGACACCGACAGCGATGGTCTTGTCGATCAGTTTGGGCTGGCTATTGCGGACAGGGAAGACGTTGGATTTGTCATCCTGACCCTCCTTCTTGAAATGGGCGGCTCGCTATTCGACGAAGAAGGCGTGGACGTGGTTGGCAATGCCACAGCCATGAAGGCGATCGGCGTCTGCCAGGAACTGCTGTCCATGGAAGGGGTTCGTGTTGGCCGACTGTCCGCGGAAAGCCGATATGCCATGATCATCTCCGACCACGGAAGACTTCAATTCACGCCGGATGAGATTGCGCGCTATCGCATTGCCCACGTTCCGGTGCACCACAACCTTCTGACTCCGAATCGATCGACGTGTTACCTGGGCATCCGAAGAAGCACGCCCGAACGGGAACGCGCGAGTTGGGAACTTGTGAAGTGGTTAACGCGGCGCGATGTGTCCATGCCGGACCGCCCGGGCTGCTACCCCTGTCGCGTTGATTTCACGGAGCGGGAGGATTTTCAGGCGCGGATGAAATCGTCGTATCCCGGTCTCGAAATCTTGTACGAAGCGCATTCCAAGGTAACAGATATTGGCCCGAATAATCTCTACGGACGACAGACCGGGCTGATGTATGTCTGGGACAATCTCAACCTGGCTCTGCGCGGAACTATGACCGTGGAAGAGGCGCTCAGAAAAGGCGAAGCCATGGCGAATGAACTTTTGTACGCAATCAAGCCCGCCGGGGTAGTGCCTGCGGATTTGTATTGATTGTCCCTCGGGATGGCAGGGGGCCATATGCGTGGAGCAGCGACGCATATCCAGGAGAGGGGGTTGGCCGGTTCGCGGCGTGGGCGTCCGCGATGCCGCCTGTTGGCGTCCCGTCGCATCAGAGAGAGACGGGCTTTCATCCGTGTCGCTCTTTGTGCGGTACTGCTTTTTTTCGTGGCGGCCCAGGCGGAAAGCGAGAGCAAAGGCCCGCGCATTGAAGTGGGGGACACGGAGGTCGATTTGGGAAACGTCTTCTACACGAAGTCGTTTTCGCATGTTTTCGAATTTCGGAACGTTGGCGACGTTCCCCTGACGCTGGAGGTGAAGAAGCGCAGCTGTCAATGCCTGTCCGACTTGTTCGACTGCGCCGAACTTGGCCCTGGCGCAGAGGGCAGGCTGAAAGTCGCCCATGCCCCTAAAAACCCTCCCACCCGAGCCGGCCTCAATTCGTTCACCGTCCTGGTTGGCACGAATGATCCCGAGAAACCGGAATTCCTGTTCTCGGTCAAGGTCCGTCTTGTCCGATCGGTGGAGGCGGTCCCGTCGTCGCTGGACTTCGGGCGCCTGTCAAACGGGGAGGAGTCCGTCAAAGAATTCGTCATTGAGTGTTTTGGCGAAAGCGGAGTCCCTGAGATTTTGTCGTGTTCGTGCCCCTCGCCGCTCTTGACCGTGGAGGAGCTTCTACGGGAGCATGAGAAGGACGGGGCGTCGAGGATTCGTTTTCGTGCCGTTCTTAAGGCGCCAGAGGCGCCGGGAGCGTTCGGGACAGCCATTCAATGCGAAACAACATGTGCGCGCATACCGTTTCTGGAAATTCCGGTCCAGGCTTTCGTGCCCTATCCGCTCAGAGTACAACCAGAACGGGTCCTTTTCGGTGTGGTCGAGCCAGGCACACCGTCCTCTAGAGCAATCCGGCTTCAAGTTCCGCCGTCCGTGCCCGATTCTCTTCGGTGGACCTGCCCTGACGAACGCATAACAGCGGATTTCGCCCCCGGCGCTTCTGAAGGTGAGAGGGTCTTGCATGTCTCTCTCAGCACTTCCCTCTCGGAAGGCAAAGGGGTTGAGAGCCTGAAGACAGCAATCTCGATACTGTCAGGCGACGAAGAGGTCGTTGCTCAGATCCCCGTACACGCAGTGATTAAGCGTCCGGAGAGCGAATGATTAAAACGCGGGTGCAGGATTCGTGCAAGGCCCAAGTTCCTGGAGGGGCACGCATATGAATGATGGGCGCGTATTGGCCGGCCTGTTTCCGGTGCTTATCGCGACGTGCCTATGCGTAATTTCGCTTTCGTGTTCCGAGTCGCCTCGAAGTACCGCGAGTTCCGGCGCCGCTCCCGGAAAACGCCTGCAGGCTCTGATGCAAGAGTATGACGCGCTGTCGGAGGCGCCTGGGCTGGTCCCCAGGCGGCAGGCGATCCTGGAGGAGATCGTGGAGCTTGCCATGGCCGCCGCGGAACCCAAGGATTCAATGGCCTGTGTGTCTGCGTTGAAGCAGTTTCAGAATCATGCTGCGGGACCGCTTCTGTTTGATGCGTGCTGCGACCGGTTGGCGCTTCAAGGCCACGAGGATATTCTGACCTTCTCCAGGAGCGTGCAGGAAACCCTGCCGGACAGCATTGTTGGCAACGCAGCTTTTGCCAAAGAGCTTCAAATTGCTGAGGAGAGTAAGGCAGAGGTATTCCTGACCAAGTGTGCCGCGATTCTTGACGAAAGTGAACGAAAGCCCAAGGCGCGCATCGCACTTTTTATGAGGGCCAATCACTACCGCTCGCTGGGAAGGCGCAGGGAAGCGGCGCTTGATTGCCTTCGGTTGATAGCCAATTTTCCGGACACTTACCGGAAAACGGAAGTTTCGACCAAGGTAAACCTGATATTGGAAGACGCCGGATTCCCGCTGGAATCAGCCGTCTTGTTGCAGGCGGAGGATCCGGGTGTTCTGGCCGAATACTTCGCCGAGGACCTCGCTCTCGACACGACGGATAGTGATGAGGCGGAACGCGTGCCCCACACGTTGGCGGGTATTTATGTTTCGCATAGCCCGTCACTGCAGTCAATACTTGAGCATGCTGGGATCAATGATGCGCTTAACAGCGCTACGGCATACGAAGAAGCAGTTTTTCGGGCACGCATAGGAAGAATGGCGGTCGAGAGGCTGGATCCTGTGGCCACTGCCGGGCAATTCGAAGCATTCTTGAAAATACTGCCCGATGCCTGCGAAGGATTGCCGGAGGATTCGCCAGAGAGACAGGTCCTCAGCGGTTCGTGCAAAGCGGCAGCTGACGGATTGAGCGGAGTCTGGACCTGGCCGTGCACGCGTGGATCGGACCGCGAACTCGAGCAGGTTCGAGCAAGCCTTTCGGCTCGTGAAACGGCAGCCAGATTGAGCGAAACGTATCTGACATTCATCGAGGAGCGGCTTACGGCGATGGGGGGTGATGGGGAGGAACGGTACGCCGCTGCCCTCAGTGAACACATCAATCTCCTGGCAAGGATGGCGTACGGGCCGGAGTCGTTGAGGCCTATCGACATTTCATCGACATTTTCCCCGATTCTGACGCGAGTCCGCAGTATTTCATGAAAATTGCCGAGTTTTACAGAGATTCGCTCGGCATGAACGTGAAGGCCGCTGAAGTCTTTGCCGAACTTCGAGAGCATTACCCCCATAGCGAGTATGCGGGGGCAGCATCCGTGAGGCAGGCCCTTTGTCTATATCAGGAAGGACATTACAGCGAAGCCTATGAAGTCACTCAAATGGCTTTGGCGGGGGGACTGCCAGAACACGAAGCCCTAAAGGCCGAGTTTCTGGTCCCTCTCTGCGAAGCAGCGATGGGACTGAACGAGGACGCGGAGGCCCATATGGCTGCCTACTGCGAGAAGTATCCTCAGGGTTCGATCACGCCTCGGGCTCTCTTTTGGCTTGGCAGCAACAAACTCTCTCAACAGGAATACGGTGAAGCCCTGGAGTACTTCGAGGAACTTGTTCTTCGATATCCCGACTCCTCATATGGCCAGAAGGCAAGAGACTACACGCATAGATTGAAATCGATCGGTTTGGAGACCGCAAAGTGAGTCGATGGAGCGTTGCATTTGTCTGGGCTCTTTTTGCCATGTCCCTGCGCGGCGTTGCATCCGATCCCGTTGGACCCTGGACTCTGATTTTGCAGGCTGAAAATGCAACCCGGATCGTCTCACCGGCATCGAGCCGGCAATGTGAGGGAGCGTTGGGCGGGGCGGCGGTCATGATGGGGGCAGACGAACCCACGGCTGTCCGCAGGGGCGAAATAGTCTTCGAGGTGGACATACCAGAAGACGGCCAATATGGGCTTTGGTTGCGCGTCCAGTGGCATTGCACCTGTGCCCGCTCTATACAGCTGTTGACCAGCGCTGAGAGCAGTGCGTCCACTGGAAGCGTGCCGTCCTTTTCTAACACCCAATTGTCATCCTCGCGTCCTCCACGTACCTGGATCTGGGTTTCTGGAATGAAGCCGACGTTCAAAGCGGGGCGTCAGACAATCACGCTAATCCAGAAGGAACACTTGACGCTTGTCGACGCAATAGCGCTTTCCAACGATCCGGAATACCTGCCCCCAGGTTACCGGTCAGATGAGAGGACCTTCGAGCTTCAACAGCTTGAGGGTGATTGGAGAAGGCATGAAGATGGGCGTAGCCGGATTTTCCTCACGGACTCTGAATGGAGGCACGTCAAGCTGGATGTGGCTCTTGGGCTTTCACAAAATGCTGCCGATGGCTGCCCTGGCTCCAGCGGCGTTCTTTTCTGCTTGCAGAAGGCAGAGAACGGCTATGAGTGTACGTTGCGGCGGGGAGAGGATGGGAACGTAAACGTGACACTTTATCGTTTGGCAGATGGCAAGCGCCTTCTGCTTGCCGAACATGCTGTGGCGGATACGAAGAATCTGACGCACGCTCTGCGCCTTGTCCGTCTCGCGGAGGAGATCAGCATCTCCCTGAATGGCATCTCAATTATTTGCCTTCGAGACAGCAGCTTTGATGGAGGGCGTTTGGCCTTCGTAGCGGATGTCGAGCAGAACGCAGCATTCAAAGATATTGCGATTCGAAGTCTTCAAGCACACGTAGTGCATTCGTGGGAGGAGACCAGCGATTGGACTGATATCTCTGGTCTGTGGCGGTCCGTATCCGCCTTTGATGAAACGAAAAAGATGTCCCCTTGCATGGGGATGGGGGAGACAGGTGCTATCCGACGAGCACCGTGGTCAATTTCCGATCGGTTCAGATTCCGCGCCCAACTGAAGCTTGAGGAAGGAAGTGGAGGCGTCTGTTTTGACCTCCGCGATGCGCGCAACTATTCCGCATTAGTCTTGGGGCCTGGAGATGAATCAGCTGGAAGCGCGTTTGCCGTGTCCTTGCTCGAATGCAGGGATGGCTCGAGACGTGTGGTCTGGGAGCACGCTGTGAGACTCGAGCCGAGCCAATGGCACACGCTTGAGCTTAAGGTGCAACCTGGGCGTGTCAGCGTCCATTTGGATGGCTCCTTTGTGAGGTCGCTTCCCTTCACGTGCACAGAGGCGGCCGGTTCGATCGGACTTTTCTCCGGGGAAGCTTCGGCCGTGGCTTTTGCTGAAGTGTCTGCTTGCGACGATATTCCAGCCGATGACATGCACTACATTTTCGAGCCTTGGTACGATAATTTCGCACAAGCACACTGGCGCCACGTAGCGGGCGCATCAAGGCTCGTTTCACACCCGGCCTATTTCGAAATACGTCCGACAGAGAGCGATGGTCCGCTCCTGATAGAGCGTCGGGCTCCGCTCCTGGGCGATTTTGTGGCAGAAGTCTTTCTTCAGCGGGACGAGACAGTCGTTCAGGCGAACCTGTTGGGCGAACCAGAGGATGTCCCATTGACTGGTCTTCCTGCTTTACCCGGGGGAGCGCGTTTTGGATTGCGGATCTGCGACCGCGCGGATCCTTCTTTTGAATTGATAATCTCCGCAGACCAGGGGGGGATGGGGGATCTCCGAATAGCGCGCAATGGAGATACCCTTGCGTGGGAATCAACATCCAGCGCCAATGTCTCCACGCATCCCTCGCTCAGGGTCTCGATACGCGGTAATAGGATGGTCGCCTCGATCGATGAACTTGTCGAGGCAAGCACAGAATTCGAGGCAGCAGAAGCACCACGGAACTGGGAAATCGGCCTGTGGGGAGAGCACATGGATCCTGTTCACCCGCTCAACATAACTGAAATCCAGCTGAGAAGCCTGTCTCATGTGTCCGGCTGCGAGTCCATCGAGGGGGAGCGGGAGAATCTATGACGAGGTAGGGCCTGAGTCGGAAAGAGGATGATGCAGGAAGCGGGCACAGCAATCTTGATGGTCTCTCAGGCTCCCTCGTGCGGCGGAGCAGAACGGAGCCTTTTCGAGTGTGCTGAGTGGCTGCGCCTGCATACCGAGTTGGAGCCTTATGTAATATGTCCCGGGGCAGCGGCGCTTGGGCGGGAACTCAGGGCAAGGAACATCCCGTATGAGGTTGTGCGGCGCGTGAAGCTGGAAAGAGGACAGGGTCTGGCTTCCTGGATCAAATCCATGTGGGACATGATTCTCCTGGTATTCCAAATTCGAGCCACTTTGAATGCGATTAACGCGAAGATAGTTCACGCTAACGGTCTGAAATCCGCTATTCCGTGCGCCATATCCGCCTGCTTCAAAGGCATTCCTGTGCTTGTTGTTCATGTAAGGGACTACCCAAAGCACCGGTACCTGACAAAATTCGTGCTTCGCCAGGCAAATCGCACGTTGGTTGCTTCTCGCTATATGGCCCGGGCGCTGGGCGACCTTGTGCCCGGAACGCCGTCATCGATCGAGGTGATCCCCAACGGTGTGGCCATGCCTGTGCTTCTCGAGAGGCCAGCCTCCGAAATTAGAAGAGAATGGGGGGTGCCTGAGGATGCGCTCGTAATAACTATGATTGCACAGATGGCCCCATGGAAGCGCCATGACCTCTTTTTGGACGCTCTGGCGCTTCTACAAGGGCGAGACGATCTTATTCACGGTATCGTTGTGGGAGATGACCTCTGGCAGCGAAACGGGGACTACGTGGCGCAATTGCGCTTGCGGGCGAAGATGCCCGATCTCTATGGGCGCGTTACCTTCTTGGGAACCAGGGAGGACATCGGCGCCATCTTGAGCGCTTCCGACATATGTGTGCTTCCTTCCTGCCAAGAGCCTTTCGGGCGTGTGGTTGTGGAAGCCTGGTTGGTTGGGGTGCCGGTTGTGGTGAGCAACCTGGGAGGACCTGCCGAGCTTGTGGAGCACGAACATACGGGACTGTGCTTCAAAGACGGAGACGTTGCTGACCTCGTGACCTGCATTTCTCGCCTTCTTGAGGATGAGGAGCTCCGCGTACGTCTAGCTGAAGACGCCAAGGCGCTTGCTGGCCGGTATTCTATCGAGAATCACGCACTGGCTGTCGCGGCGCTATATCGCGAGTTGCTGAGATGCGGATAGGCTATGAATACATGTTGCCGGGTGCTCAGGGCACTGGTGTTGAAGTGGCCATAAGAGAATTGCTAGGCGCTTTGGTGGAGCAACTCGGCGACAATTCAATACATGTCTACGCGAGAAGCTCAAAGATTCCTCCTTTGGCGGGCTTCAGAAACGTGGTGGTGCACAAGGCTTCCCTGGCGGCTCTGGGACGGCCGTGCCGGATTTTGTGGCAGCAACTGGCAGCCCCTGCGACGCTCCGTTTTGCCCGATTGAGTCTCTACCACGCTACCGGATACGCGCTGTCTCCGTATCATGCAATCCCGACGGTTGTGAGCATGTATGACGTGATTGCGCTGGATAGACCTGATCTGACGAGATTCGCCAACGCTCTTCATTACGGGAGGACAATCCCACGAGGGGCCAGGGCTGCTGCGAGGGTTATCGTGCCCAGCGCGTATGTGAAAGAGCGCCTGACAACGATTACAGGCATCCCGGCCGCGAAAGTCGAAGTCATACCCCTCGGCGTTTCGGCCTTTTTTACGCACGCCCGTCGTGATGAAGTGCAACGGGAACTTTCTCGCGTCTCCAACCTGCGTGGCAGACGTTACCTTTTGGCTGTGGGCCGGTTGGAGCGGAAGAAAAACCTGTCTTCACTCATAGCGGCTTTTGCGTGCGTGCTGCAAAAGGGGGCAGAAGACCTTGCGCTGGTCATTGTTGGGGGAATTGGCGACGATTTGCCAAAGCTTCGCCGCGCCATTTCAGGGGCCGGAGTGGAAGACAGTGTGCTTCTTGCCGGCCGTGTAAGCGAGGAAAGGCTTGTGGCTCTCTATAACGGCGCCGAGGCGTTCGTATATCCGTCTTGGGAGGAAGGGTTTGGCTTGCCGCCCTTGGAGGCCATGGCCTGCGGTACGCCAGTGCTTTGCTCCAATGCAGGCGCCTTGCCGGAAACCGTAGGCAATGCGGCCTTGCTGTTCAGTCCCCGACCGCCCCTTGGAACTCGCATCCCAACTGTCGCGGCTCCTCGCAGAACCCCAGCGAGCGGCGGCGTTGAAGGCAGATGGCCTCAAACGGGCCTCTGCGTTTACGTGGGCGGCGTGCGCTCGGCGTGTCGCCCAGGTATATCGGGCAGTGATTGACGAGTCGGTGGGAGATTGTACTTTGGCCAGGGAGCGAAGCCATTGACCGTAGCTCTGACATCAACAGAAGGCAGATCTGCTCTGTCGTTCTCGCGAATATTGAGTTTTATAGGTTCGCTCGTTGTTCTGCGGGTAATTGTGAAGCTAGGTGGGTTCGGGGAGAAGGTCGTCCTCGCCCACTATTTCGAATTGGATACCGCACTCGATGCATTCACAGCGGCGGTCAGCGTTCCGATGATGTTCTTTTTTACGGTAAGCGGGATCGCGACGCCCACCATTCTGCCGATGTTTGTCCGTCGGCTCCAATCCGAAGAACAGACGCGCGCCTGGAGCCAATGGCATGCGTGGCTTCTGGTACTCTTGATTCTCTTGTGTAGTGCCGCCTTCGTGTGTTATCTGCTCGTGGAGCGCCTGGCATGGATTCTTGCCCCCGGCTTTGACTGGGAACGGCATGCTCTGTGTGTGACCCTGCTCAGGATCATGATTCCGCTCTCGGTGGTTATGGGGCTGTATCCCATCTTCACGATCGCACTGAACGCACAACGGCGCTTTCTGTTCCCGCCCGCAAGCGAACTGGCTTTGAAGGCCGCCACTATCGTGGCCGTGATTGCCTTCGCCCCGAAGTCTGGAATCTCGGCAGCCGGGTGGGGGACCGTCGCAGGCGCTCTCCTGGCTCTTCTGGTCTGCACCCTGGGTATCCTGCCCAGCTGGAGACGAAACGCGACGTTTCCGCGCTTTCATGACCCGGAATTCAAGGCGGTTTCGTGGTTGATGATGGCCCCTGTGCTGGGGGCCGTTTCGTCACGTCTCGGCAACGTGGTGGAGACCGCGGCGTCTTCTACGTTGGTGCCGGGTTCGGTAGCGGCGCTGAGTTTTGCCTGGAAAGTGGTCAATATGCCTCTGCTGATCATCCCCCTGGCCTCCGGTACGGTTCTGTTTACTCTTTTCGCCGAAATGAATCAAAGAGGAGAGCACGAATCCGCCGGCAGAATGCTTGCTGCTGGAACGCGAGCCATGCTCTTCATCTTCGTTCCGTTGACCGTATTCACGTGCGTTTTATCGCGGCCGATAGTCGCGTTTATTTATGAACGGGGGGTATTCGGTGCCGAGTCCACAGCACAGGTCGCGGCGGTCCTGTTCTGGCTTGCCCCCGTAATGTGTGCGCTCTCGGTCGAAACGCTCATTACCGGACACTTCTTCTCTCGCGCGGACGTGTGGCCGCCGGTGCTCCTGGGTATTGCCGGTGTGGCATTGCGCTGTCTCCTGATCGTCGTCTGTATTCAGCCGTGGGGTCTGGCGGGTTTGGCACTGGCGATCGTGATCAGTCGTTTTACGAAGGTACTGGCGCTAATGGTTCTGGTTGCGATTCGAGGAAAGGTTTCCGTTGACCAATTCAAGATCGCTCAGATGCTGCGTTTCTCCGCTGCGGCGTTCATTGCGGGGATAGCCGTGTATTGCTTCGAAAAGGCAGTCGGAACCTGCATGAATACCTCCTTTTCGTGTCGCATGGCCCTTCTGGCTGCCGCAGGGGCAGGGGGGACTTTCGTGTACTTAGGGTGCGCGTACTTACTTGGAAGCGAGGAATGCCACTACGTCGTGAGGAGTCTTCAACAGCGTGTTTTGAGACAACACCGGTCCGTGTAGTCCACATTATGGAAGCGACGGCCGGGGGAACGCGCCGATGGTTGGAGGATGTGGTCTCGGGACTCGATCCGAACCGCGTCCGCCAGGCGTGTATTTGTTCGAATTCGCGCGGCGAGTCGTTCATGAATGCGGTTGGCGCTTTCAGGAGACGCGGAGTACAGGTGTGGATAGTCAATATGAAGAGAGCCGTCTCTCCATATTCCGACATCCACGCCATATCGGAAACGCGCAAAATTCTCAGAGCGAACCGGTTCGATGTCATTCACACGCACAGCTCCAAGGCCGGCCTGGTCGGGCGCATTGCCGCCGGGCTAGAGGGCCTAGGTCCGGTGCTTTACTCGCCTCATGCGTACGCCTACCTGGCGGGAGGCGTGAAAGCCCCAGCGTATTTTCTGGCGGAAATGGCTTTGAGACCGCTGACGGACCTGGTGGTCGCTGTCTCCGACTCCGAAGCAAAATGTGCGCGGAAACTCGGCTTTCAAGAAGGGAAAATCGCCACTGTTTATAACGGAGTCCGGGATTTCACGCTGTCCGGCGGCACACCTGCCCACGCCGGGCGCCGTGTCATAGGGACCGTAGCCGGACTGCGCCCCCAGAAAGACACGGCCACTCTGTTGCGTAGTCTTGGCCTTCTCAGGCAATGGGGGCAGGAAGCGGATCTCGTGGTCTGTGGTGAAGGACCACAACTGCCGATGCTGAGACGAATTGCGCGCCGGCTGGCGATAGAGAACTCGGTCGAGTTCGCAGGATGGGTGCAGGATGTGCCGAGGCGTTTGGCCGCCTGGGACGTATTTGTTTTGGCCACGCACTACGAGGGGCTTTCCTACGCCCTGTTGGAGGCTATGGCCGCGGGAAAACCGATAGTGGCTTCGCGCGTTTCAGGCGTTGAGGAGGTATTGATTCACGGCGAATGCGGGCTGCTCGTCCGCCCGGATTGTCCCGAGGAACTGGCGGAGGCCATTCGGCGACTTCTGGACGATCCGGTGCGTGCCAGGCACCTGGGAATGGCGGCACGAAGGCGGGCCGTGGAGCGATATGGACTTGATAGACAGCTTGAGCAATTAACAATCCTGTACCAACAATTGAGGGACAAAAAGTCGGTCTATGGCACGTGCCAAACCTCAATGTAAGGTTCTACCCATTGTGGTGGCCATGGTCGCTGTGCTGGCGATGTCCACCATACTGAGCTTCAGAGCCCCGTTGCCTCATGGGAAGGGCCTCTTTTGGCCAGGTTGCTTTCTTCTCCTCGCCTGGTCCACACGGCGACTTGTTTGGAACCAGGAAGTGTACGCTACAGCATTCGTCTTCTGCGCGCTCGTATCTCGCGAGTTTGCTATTCGACAGCCTGTATTTACGTCCGAGTCCTGGGCATTTTATATCAAGCCCGTTTTTCTCTTGCTCGTAGCCGGGTGCGTTGCCTCGCTGGGTTTGCCAAATCCTGAAAATCCGGCATCTATGAAGATTTGGAGCAGGCTTTTCACAGGTTTGCCCGTTCTCGTGGGTGCATTGATGCTGTTTGCGTACGTCCTGCTCGCGCGGTTCTTCGCACTCGAAACTCAAGTGTTGTGGACGACCTTGGGAAACATCGTGCTCGTTCTTGGGAGCTACTTCCTGGCTCGAACCGCGCTATCGCTTGATAGGAACTGGGTAATTCGTGCCGGCATTGCCTGCGCGATGATCGGGATTGCGATGGGGGATTTGATTTGCCGTCTTCCATGACACATGCCGAAGCCGACAAAGGTGAGGACCATGCTCGACGAGTATTGGCAAGTTCGATGCTTTCTGTTCTGGCTCACGGTGCCGTCGTGCTGTGTTCCGTGAGCGTGAAGATAGCGGGGGTAACCGTCAGCGAGATCTTGCTGATATTGATCGCGTTCCTGATCTTACCCCAGGGGATGGCGGCTTTGCGCGACGGAACGCTGTGGCCGCGGCTGGCTCCAGGTATGCCTTTGATGGTGGTCGCTTTGCTCTCAGTACCAAACGCGGTGGATACATTCAGCGCCCTGCGGGAACTTGTGCAACTCCTTCTGTATGTGGCGGTCGGGGCATGGGTGTTTAGTGAAATACGTGCTTGTGCCTTCGGTATCTGTATCCGCGTTTGGGCAGTGCGAGCAGCGCTCCTCCTGGGCGCTGCGCTCCTTATTCTTCCGGCTCTCGGCCTGGACATTGCCTCGCCGGAAGCCGGGGGGACGCGGAATGCTCTTCTCTGTAACGTTTGCTTGTTTTACGCATTGCTGGTTTCGGCAAACTCGGGTGAGGCTCTGCGTTGGAGGAGGTTGGACCGGTTTATCATGCTGCTCGTCCCGGTGTTGTTCGCCGTCTCCGTCTCTCTTCAGGCACCCGAGGAATCTCACGTTTCTGCTGCTTCCATGGGGGAATCCCCAGCGCTTTCCCAAAAATATATCGAAGGGTATGCCGCGATGTCTGTGTTGTCGGAATATCCCTTATTTGGTGTGGGCATCGGCAACTATCAGGCGCGTATTGGGGAGTTTTACCAGGGGATGCCCAAGGACAATACACTTTTGTTGGGCACGCGCATTGGATTCGGCGTCATCCTTGCTTCTATCGGGCTATTGGGTCTTACCGCATTTTCCTATTGGCTGGTCAGGCTTATGCAGGAAACACGAGGGTTGAACACGCAGGCCCGCGTTTTGCCGGGGTTTTTTGTTGTGGTGCTTGTGTGGGCCTTTTTTACCCCGGTTTTTGTTGGGCAGGTGATGATGCCCATTGTGTTTGCTCACGGATGGATTATGGGCTCGAGGGGGGAATGACCGTGCGTACCGCTCACACGCTTTGTCTTGCCGGCCTTCTCCTCTTTTTTGCTGTGGCCCGGGTGAGCACGACAGACATAACGATTGTGTTTGAGGCAGAGAGTTATGCTGCACTTCAAGCACCCATGCGCGTCTTGACTGGAGACCCCTCCGCGAGCGGAACGGCCTGTGTGGTGCTGCCATTGGGTTCGGGACAAGGATGGCGAGGAACAGGAGAAGGCTCGGTAACGTATCGCGTGGATCTGCTTCAGGAGGGGCGCCTCTTTCTTTGGATGCGCGCCTTATGGGGCGACGGATGCACCAATGCCTTCTTCCTGTCTGTAAATGATGGACAGCGCGTTATCGTCGGTAATGATGCGGTTTTTGGTTCATGGCATTGGGTGAAAGGCCCCCAAATTCAGGTTCAGAAGGGATTGAACTACCTGACTTTCTCGAATCACAGCGACGGCACCGCTCTCGATAAGATCATCCTGACAAGTAACCCTTTCTACTCGCCGGAAGGCTTGGGCAAGGGCATCACTCATTTCTACGACGGATTCGCGGGATGCGACGGGAACAATACCGGGAGCTGGACGTTTGTTGAAGGCCATTGGCGTGTCGTGCCGGCCACGTTGGAAAGCGGACCAAGCGCCGGCGACTGCCTTGCTCAATGGGACGAAAAAGGAGGATTGGCCATCGCAGGATTTCCGGTTTGGCACGATTACGATGCGGCCGTGAAGGTCATGTTAAGCGGTCCGGGTGCGATAGGTCTCGCCTTCTACTATGAGGGTCCCGAAGACGAAATGCGTCTCGTTCTGGAGGCGGAGGTAGATTCCGCCCTTCTGTCGCTGAGGCAAAAAGAACGCGGGCAGTGGGAAATGCTCGGACAGCAGTGCGTTCGTGCGTTTTGCTTTGACACGTGGTATGAGTTGGGCTTTATAAACAGAGAAGGCCAACTGATTTGCATGCTTAACGGGCAACCGGAAATGACAATTGAATGCGCCTTGCCACCGCGAGGCGCCATAGGGTTGGTGACAGAGAGGGTTTCGGGAGGCTATTTCGATAATGTCGACGTCAAGTTCCATTAAGCCGGCGGGGATGCTCCTGTTTGTGATGGCCGTGTTGACCGCTGTCGCCGGAACCGTCCGCGCGGACGGCAGTTCAGCGGAAGGCATCTCTATTATCGCCGTTGAATGGGTTCCGATGCGCTGTCACGCCACTATAATCTCCTCGCTCAAGGACGAGTTTGAAGAAACCAAAACTATGGCGGGAGAGCACAGGTCTATCAGGCGCGTGAATGCATTTGGCGATGATGCACGGTTGCGTGAACTTCTGCAAGAGCTATCCTCTTCACCCCCCGATATGGTGATAGGGTTCGGCGATCATGCCTGCCATGCAATCAGAAAAGTGCTGCCCAATTCGCCGCTGGTGGCACTTCTTGTTCGGGAGGCATCTGTAGGGGAGGCCGTACCGAACGCTGGGGATAGACCGCTCGTCAGTTTCACGGCGGCTCCCCGGCCGGAAACGGTGTGGGCGGTCGCCCGCTGCTTGAAGCCGAATATGTCGAGAATGGGGGTTCTCTATACCAAAGACTATGCGCCTAACGAAGAGCTTGCAGAGGCACTCGAGAAATGCGGGCGGCGCGAAGGGAGAGAACTGCTGCGCGCAACGGTGCCGAGCGGCTTCTGTCGCGTAGAGTCGGATTTCGAGAGCGCCGTGGCAGGCTTGCAGGCATCGAAGCCCTGCGACCTGGTGTATGTCCCCGATGACCCTAACAGTGGGCGGTTTACAGGCGCGATCTACCGGTCTACTGAAGACCTCCGGTTGCCCGCAATAGGAGATGAGACAAGCAGGGGGAAGGGCTGTGTCGTTGCTATCGCTTTGGACTACGAAGCGCTGGGACGAAAGGCTGCCAGACATTCGCTCGCATTCTTGGAAGGGAACGCTTCAGAAACGAGGTCGCTGTGTGCGCCACGGACGCTCCTGGTGGACCGCGAGGCGATGGCGAAATACGCTTTGACTGCGTCGGACGAGGAATTGGAGAAGGCCATGCACTCGGGGGAATGACCCATCTTGCTCGCGAAATATGTCGAGAAAGCTATGAATTTCATGCCTGGCGCCAAATTCCGCAAGTGGATATTGCTCGAACTTGGCTTTGAGCAGATGGCCAGGCTTGCTGGGGAAGACTCGGGACTGTTCCTGAGGGAACTCACCCCTGCCAACTTGGACCGTCTGAAGGAGGTGGCCGCACATGTCAATACAGCGCGGCTTCACAAAAGACTGGAGGCCGGGAATCGGTGTTTTCTGGCCGAGCTGGGGCGGCGTCCGGTCGCGTATCTATGGCTGTTTCAGAATGCCCGGACCAAGGCGCTGCAACTGAAAGCCTGCACGGATATGCACGTAGACTTGATTATCCCGCCGAAGTGGGCCTATCTATGGGACGTTTGGACGGATCCGTGCTTCAGAGGCCGAGGCATTCAGCCAAACGCGACGCGCATTCTTTGCGGGCGTCTAATCGGCGAGGGCTGCCGGGGGCTGGTGACCCTGGTCAGTGCCGCAAACCGCTCCAGCCTCAGGGC
Organism: Candidatus Hydrogenedentales bacterium; assembly: GCA_050950105.1. Taxonomy (GTDB): domain Bacteria; phylum Hydrogenedentota; class Hydrogenedentia; order Hydrogenedentales; family SLHB01; genus UBA2224. The sequence continues at coordinate 309,559 of JBMNGZ010000004.1, forward strand.
ATTCGCCAAGAACCCCTTCGACCGACGAGCCGCTCTGTTTCACATTCGTCTACTGGGTCGAGACCTGGTCCTTTCGCGCTATGAGGTATCTGAAGAAAGAAGAGCTTAGTGCACGGGAGGGGGCCGTAGCCGTGAAGCACATCGTGATTCGCGCGTCTTCAGAAGCGGACTGGGAGCCGTGGGACGGTTTTGTCCGCGTTTCTTCGTCCGGTTGCGTGTATCAGACAAGTGCCTGGCTGAAGGCTCTCGTACACGGAATGGGGCAGGACATTCGCGTATATGCAGTCCTCGACGCGCGCGGAATACTTGCAGGGGCCGCAGTCAGGCACGCCGAAAGACACCGTTTCCGGCGTGCACGAAAACCATGGGCAACCGCCTATAGCGGCGTGTTCCCCTGCGTAAACACCTCTGAACGTGGCGTGGCAGAACTGTTTTCCGTTCTATCCAGGGAATACAGCCATTTCCGGGTTGTTCGGGCGCCGGAGACGTCCCCTGAGGGATTCGCGGGCCTTTGCGCAGACCTCACAGTCCAGAAGACCCCCTTGCTCGACATATCCAACCTCGATGCCCTGTGGCGAGGGTTTGACCGGAAGGTCAGGCAGCGCGTCCGGAAAGCCACGAAGCTGGGCGTTACGGTTACCGAGGTCTCTGACCCCAATCCCTTCTATGAACTCTATACGAAAACATACGAGCGGCAGGGAATGCCGATGTCCCTGTCTCGCGAACAGATTTGTGAGACTCTCGGCATGGCCCACCGGGCGGGCATCGTGAGGCTCTTTCTTGCTTGCACGCGCGAAGGAGATCCCGCCGCCGCACTGGTCACGGGAGAGGACGCGCGACGCGCGTACTTCATGCTTGCTGCGTCGCACCCGCGGTTGCGAAAAACCGATGCCATGAGCCTGATGTGGTGGCACGTTATGCAGGCACTTGCGGCGACGCACCAGGAGATAGATCTCGTCGGCCATGGCGTGGCGAGCATCGATCGATTCAAGCAAGCGTTCGGGCCTCGATTAGTGGATGTGCTTGATTTTTCCTGCTATGCGAATACGGCCAGGGGCGCTTCGCTCCGCGCCGCTGACCGGGTCAAGAATCTCATGAGGTCTTGGCGGAAATGAGGCGGGCAAGGTTTCACGTAGGGCGGCCTGCGCCACCTATCCAGATTCGGCCGCTTGGAACCGCGGAACTGGCGGAGTGGGATGCGATTGTAAGACTGGCCCAAGAGGGAACCGTGTACCATGATTCACGTTGGTTGAGTCTCATCGCCAGGGCCGCTGGGAACAGAGCGCACATCCGGGGCGTCTTTTTGGAGGGGCACCTTGTTGGTGGAATCCCTCTTCAGGTGCGCAAACGGGGGCCGCTCAGCTTGGCACGTCGCGCCTTTGCGACGCCCTATGCCAATCCAGTTTTTCGCGATACTCTTGGGGGCCTGAGTGAAAATTGCGCTGGAACTCTGTTCGAAGACCTCGCGAAGAGCTACTCCGTCGTCACGGTTGCCGGGTCGCCTTTTGCCATGCTTCCTGGTTCGCTGGTAGAGGGCTGGAAACTGGCCCGGCGCGCCACCTACGTCTTGGATATATCGGACACGGACAAGCTGTGGGCGCGTTTCGGTCATCAGTTGCGGAAGAAGATACAGAGAGCCGAGCGAAGGGGCATAGAAATCGTGAGTCCGTGCGAACCGAGCGTCTTCTTCGAACTCTATAACCATACGTTCGCCCGCCAAGGTCTTCGAACGCCAATGAACCGCGAAGGTTTTGCCGGCCTCTTGACCGCCCTGACAGATATGAATCTGGCCCGAAGCTACCTGGCAAGGACCGCTGAGGGGGCGCCCGTTGTGGCGCGACTGGTGCTCTTTGATGAACGGCGAGCCTATTGCGCCCTGTCCGGTGCGGATTTCTCCGTAATCAAGGGATGCACATCAGAACTTCTGATCTGGCAAATCATCCAGGATTTCTCCGAAACGCACTCCGAAATGGATTTGGTCGGCGCGAATATTGAGAGCATTTCCGCGTTTAAACGCAAATTCAAGGGCAGGCTCGTCCAGTATCAAGAGGCCACCCACTTCAGAAGTGGCTTCGAAAAGTGTTTGATCCGCTTGTATCAGAGGCGCAAGAAATCGAGAAGCGGCGTTTCCGCCCATGAATAGCTCCATTCTGTATATTGTGGGCGACTATCCGGTTATCTCGGAGCAGTTTATTCGACGAGAGGTTGAGGGACTCGTTCGTTTGGGGATGAATATCGACGTTGCTCCCGTCTGTCTGCATGGTCTGGCATGGAACGTAACGCAATCCCGAGGCGCTTACCGGTTATTCAGGCGAACGTGGCAGTCATTGCGCCGGGACCCGCGTTCTCCGACCTTGAGGCAGTGTCTGAGCGCAACACTGCGCGCCGGCGCCTGGATGCCGCGTGCCAGGCGTGCACAGCACCTGCATGCACACTTCCTCGGGATTCCGGCGCTGGTGGCCTACTGCCTTTCGCGAGAACTGGGTATTCCGTACAGCCTTACCGCTCACGCGCATGATATCTACGTTGGTGCTTGCCCGGAGTGCGTAGTAAGAAACGCGGCTTTCCGGACCACATGTACCGGGAGCAATCAACGCTATCTAGCGGCTTGCTATCCGGATTCGCCCTTCGAACTGGTTCGCCACGGCATAGACGTCGCTCAATACTCGGGACAACGCTTTTCAGACGGAGACAACACCTTTCGCATATTGGCCGTCGGCCGGCTTGTCGAGAAGAAAGGCTTCGACTACCTGATTGACGCGTGTGCGCTGCTGCGTGAAGACGACATGCCCTTTTTATGCACATTGGTGGGGGAAGGATATCTCGAGACTTTACTGAGAGCAAGGATCGCGGAACTTGCGCTCGAAAATTGTGTCTCGCTGGTTCCATTCCGGCCGCATGCCGAGCTTCGTACGTACTACCTGCGGTCAGATGTTCTTGTGGCGCCTTCGGTGGTCGCGACAGATGGCGACCGGGACGGTTTGCCTAACGTGATTCTCGAGGCCATGGCCTCCGAGCTGCCCGTGATCGCAAGCGATGCGGGTTCAATCCCCGAGGCCGTGCGGGATATGCAGACGGGCCTGCTGGTCCCGCAGGGCGATGCACCAGCGCTCGCAGATGCGCTCAAGCGGGTCCAGCGCGATCGTGCCCTTTCCGCCGGCAGGAGTGGCCGAGCCCTGGAATTGGTACGCACGGAGTTCAATGAGGAGAGGTGGTTGCGCTGTTTGCGGCTTCTCTTCGCAAACGCCAGGGCCGAGACCGATACGCAGGCAGAATGAATGGCGTCGCCGTGTGCGAGCCCAGACGGAATGCTCTACCTCAAGATTGCATGGTAACCTTGGCTCGGCGGGGGTATCACCGTGAGGCATGCGTTGGCCTCTTCGAATCCTCTGGTAAGCGCCTGGATTGGATCCGCGTTGCCCCGCAAGACCTCGTCGAAATGCCGTGTGAGTGTCTCGAACGCTTCTTTTCTGCCCAGGAGGTTGGGCGGCCCCGGACTGACCAAATGGGCGTTGCTGTACCAGGCGATTTCAAGTCCCGGGCACAGTTCCGATACAGCGGCGTTAAAATCATTGCGTTCGGGCACGTCTTTTCTGCACGGAAATCCACTGAGAGGATTGGGCAACGGCGCATCCTTCCGGGAGATCCATTTGATGAATTCCCAGGAGGCGGCTTCCTTCTCCGGACTGCTCCGGCGAACGGCAAGATAGAGCGTTTCTGCATTGGCCTGAGCCCGTTTCCCAAACGTAGGTAAATAAGCCACCTCGTATCGCGAGATATCGTGTCGGTCGAGGGCTTCAAGTGCATCGGGAACCGATTGGATGCGCATGGCAAAGTGCTCAGAGTCTTGGAAGTAGCTGCGCTTTGCCACCCCCGAGGAGAGAAGACCTTTTAGAAAACCCAGGGCCTCCAGTGTCTCGGAACCCAGAACAAAGCCCTCTTCTGTCAGCATTTGTCCGTCCTTCTGAAACACCTGGCTCATCCCCACCATCAGGAGCTGTTCGAGGTTGCGGTAGGCAAAACCCCATTGATCCACGGCGCCGTCCCCGTCCGTATCCCGGGTCAACTGCTCCGCATAATCAACGAATTGGTCCCAGTTTTCGGGAGGCGAATCGATGCCGGCATTTTGGAAGATTTTTTTGTTGCAGAAGAGGACAAGTGACTGGGTCGCCCAAGGTACGCCCCAGACCTTGCCGTCGAAGGTGACGGGTTCCCAGAGGCTTTCGTAAAAGTCGTCTCGCCTGAACTCCTTGTCCGGCAGAAACTTATCGATAGGTACGATCTGGTCGCGCGACGCGAGATAAGCCGCGTCATGGCCGGCCCAACTATTCAGGCCGACCACGTTTTCCGCCATGGCGGGCAGTTCCTCAACGCCTATCTGCTGTCGGGAAATCTCGGATATTGCGAACGAAGATACCTGGATATTCGGATATTGCTCGCAGAAGGACTCGATTTGTGAGTCGAACCATTTCTGCGAGCGCGGTTGCCAAGCGGCGCCGAGAGTACCCACTTCAATCGAAATCTCGCCCTTCAATAATTCCCGCTTAGCGCTCGTATCCTCAGTTGAACTGGAATGTGGCAAATTCTCATCCTCAGGATTCTCACCAGCCGGAGCCTTATTGGCGAGAGGAGTGGCGGATTCCCTGTTGTCGCAGGAGACCGCGAATAGAGCAAGAGAGAACGCAGCAAGACCCAGTAGAATGTCCATCAAGAATCGGTTTGTATGCATGGCAAATACCCCCGGCAGCGAGTGCCTCTCAGGCGCCAAGGTCTGGGAGCAATGAGAGTATCGCGAAACGCAGATCTCCTCAGACCCTTTCTCGGCATCATTCACCACGTTGACTGGAAGATTTTTTCATTGGTCTAATATCCTACCATACCTGTAGGCTGCAATGAGAAGTTAATTGGCTAAGCATTCAATGGGCCACAAGAAAGGGTCGATGCAGGAGATTTGAGCTTCACCGCCTGGACTCTCGATGTAGCGGCCATGCGTCGCATCAGAGGAGACCTCGGTCAGGCTCATTAGACGATGAGCGGGCGGGGCGTCATGCGAGGCCCCTCGCCCGCCACCCTTCATCGGATGATGGCCTGCTGTGGATTGGAAAACGCATCGGGAAAACTGCGGGACGGGCCCGCAACCGTGTGGCCAGGGAATCGCGCGCGGTACGGCCGCTGATACGCCGGACAGGCCTCGCCAAATGTCCACCGGCGTTATCGCTTCATGAGCCAGGCTTCAGAAAGCAAGGTTCCCCAGCCACCGGAGTTACGCCACTGCTCGCGCGACACACGGTCGCCGCGTGCCACGTCGGCGCCTCGTTCGAAGCGGATGACCAGCTCGCCGTCCCGGGTGAGTTCCCGGGGAATGTCGTAGCTGAAGAAATCGCTCATTTTGAGCGGCAACTCGACGTTTTCCGCGAGAACCTGGTCGTTGGCATAAATGGTTTGGGCTTTTTGATTCATCCGCGCGTCATACCGTTCCTGGTACCAGGGCCGCACAAAAGTGAAGCGGATGCGGTAGGCGGCGTCCGGGTCCAGATTGCGGTAGCGTAAGGTCACGCCCTGCTCTTCATCCTGGGTGAAGTGCATGGAAGCCTGGCTGGGTCGGTTGCCTTCGCCGAGCATTTCGTTCAAGTACGGCTGGCCGTGGTCGTAGGGATAGCCGAAGACCACGTGCGGCGCCTGGTTGCCGGTGCCCAGGTTGTCGTAGAAGCCGCCCTCGCCGGGCTCGCTATAGTCGGTGATCATGGCGATCGCTTCGCGGCGTTCATCGCCCGTGGCCGCGAGTGCGCGTTCCAGCTGGCGTCTGAGCCAGCCCAGCCCGATAAAATCGTGGTCGAGGTTGAACATGCCTTCGCTGCGCATCCCGAACCGCGAATTGCTGATTTCTCCCAATGCGAAGGCCTCCTCGCGAAGGGAGATCATGGTTTCGGTTTCTGGCAGTTCATCGAACCAGGCAAGAACGGAGGTCAGCATTTCGTCTGTTACGGGCTCCGTGCTCACGCGCAGCTGTGTCTCGATCCGGTGCTGCAGGGCTTTCTGCTGGCGTACGCGCTCCTGCGTGTAGCGATCCGTGGCCGCTTTTTGCATGTACATGTGCCAGACATAGTCTTGCTGCCTGCGCCATGCGGGCATTACTTCGCCGGCCTGTTTCACGAGCTCGTAATAGCGCTCGACGCTGTCTTTGCGATCGATGGGCTGTCCTGGAATCTCCTCCATCACCTCTTCGAGGAGGAAAATGGCTTCTGTCATCAACGGCGCGGCTTCGGGGCCGAACCAGTTGCGGCAATATTCGTCCGTCACGTCTTCGGGGCTCTGCCGCGGCGCCCAGAGCAGCCGTTGCCAGAACCACTGGTTGAAGTGGTCGTGGTGGCCGCTGCTGTGCGTGACATCGCCCCCGCCGTAGTGCATGAGGTCGCTGAACACGCGATGGTAGAAGCGGGGCCAGGCGTACCAGGTTAGACGCGAATAGACCTTCGTGAGGGCTTGATCGGGTTGGCGCTCGTATATCTCATGGCTCCAGTGGGGGGGAAGGTCGCCGTGGCGGTCCGCCCGGGGATACATCTGGATAAAACCGTGTTGCGCGTATTTCCAATGGGTGATTTCGTTGTAATAGACGAGTTGATGGCGCGGCGGCAGTTCACGCAGGATCTCGCGCGGATACAGGGCGAAGGGGCCGTAGCCGGGGTAGCGGAACAGGTCCATGCGGTGCGTCTGGCGGTGTCCAGGCTGCCAGGTGGTCGCATCGGAGCCGGGCCCGTAGCCAAAAGCCCACAACCACGGGCGGGGTTCCGCCTGGAGGTAATCAAAGAGGGCGCGGTCGTCCGCATCGTCGAATTTCTGGTTTACAATGAAAATGCGCGAGTCGGGGTGGTATTTATGCACGATTTCCGCCATTTCGGCCACGGTTTCGATGAAGATCTTACCGTAGGGAGCGCATCGATCGCATTCGCAGCCGCCGCCGTCGCCGCCCTTGAAGCGCACGAAGTCAACGTGGGGGCAGTTCTGAAATTGGGCGTCGCATTGTTCGAGCATGTAGGCGCGGCCCTCCGGAACGGATAGGCAGACAAAGCCGCCGCGCCCGATGGATTCGGCGGCCATCCAGGCCTCGGGGACTTTTTTGAATGCCAGGTTGGCTGCGCCATCGATCAGTGACATCAGGCCGTAGGATGCGAGAAAGTCGCCAATCGGGCCGGGGCTAATCTCAAAGGTGTTGGCGCCGGCCAGCGCGTAGTTCAGGATGACGCGTTGGGTTTCCTCGGGGGTCCAGGGCCGGTTTTTTCCCAGGCTCAACGCGACACCGCTTTGCCCGAACTGAGTGCCGCGGACCTCGAAAGCGGGGGCGGTCCGTACCCGGAGCTTGTCGGGCACGCGGATCGTGTCGTCTTGGAATGTGGCCTGGCGGAGGATTTCGCCGGCAGCGTACAGACAGCCTCGGTCGTCAATGCCTGCGGCCAGCAGCGTGCCGCCTGGGCCGATCGGGAGCAGTTGAAGCAGGAATCCCTCGGCGCCGGGCGCGAGAGACGTCAGTGGAGCGATGTTCTCCGCATCCATGAGGTCGCGTAAGGCCGTGTGATGCTCCGGGCGGCCCAGAAGGATGGTCAGCGTGTCCGGGGCGGAGGAGGGGCTGCCGGCGAGGCGCACGGGCACCATGCCCGGCTCGGCGAGCCGTTCCTGGAGCAGGCGGGCGACCTGACGCTCGACGGAGCCGGCCATCTCCCCAGCTTGAATGGCCACTTCGCGGAACGTCGCGCTGCGGGCGGCAACGCTGATGAGAAGGCTTGCCATGATGGATGGAATAATGAATCGGCTGAATCGCATCTGAATCAGACTCCCGTGTTGATCCGGCCGCTGCGTATGCCGGAGACGTGTGTGCACGGGCATCCCCAGACGGTGCAGAGGGATACGTGAAGGGAGCCGCGCCGAGGCATACGATATCACAGCCGGGGGCACGCCGTCGCGCTTGATACGCTTCGTACGCGCCCCCGGTTTCAAACAGTCGCTGGGTGGTTATTCCTTGGTGGGTTTATCACACACGTCGCAGATTTTGATCTTCGATACGAGATCGAAGAGCCACATCGGACCCCATAGGCCAAGTGTGACAATGGTGAGCCAAAAGTGCTGACGGTGGTTGACCTCGTCGTAGTGGTACGTCACCGGTTTTTCGCAATGGCAGCACACGACGGTGGGAGCTTGATCAGTCATTTCTTTTTGTCCTTTCGCGAATTTGACAGGCCGGCGAACCCGGTATAGATATCCGGGTGCGGCCGTTCAGCGGCAGCGATTCAGTGAAAATGCAGCGGTATCGCGAAAGAAAATCACACCTGAAGTTGGCGTTTGAGGAGAAATACCGAGCGAGACCCGAAGGGCGTACAGGCGCGCCCTGCCGGGTGGGATGTGTGAAGTGCGGTCGACGGGAGACCGGACAGCAGGGCAGGCGCGTTCAGCGGAGTGCATTCGAGGGGGACGCGCAGGCCTTTCCATGTAGCCGCCGGCCCGGGCTGAATCATGGCGATGTGGCTGGAATACGTGGTCTGTAACGCGGCCGGATGCGGGAAGTCGGCCCGTGCAGGGGAGACTTCAAGGAGGCAAACCGGCACGCACGCCAACGTCAAAATAGCCACGATCGCGACCGTCCGCAGCAGGGAGGGGCGAAACGCTCCAGTACATTCAGATGCCTTGCGCATGGGAGCGAGTATAGCCAAAAGAACAGCGGTCGGCAACGTGCGCCTGGAGGCATCGGCCGCGGTCTATTCGTGGCGCAAGGCCTCGATCGGGTCCAGGTTGGCGGCACGGATGGCGGGGTAAATGCCGAAGACGATTCCTACTGCCATGCTGATGCCCACCGAGAGAATAAGGCTGTTGGGCGTGACGACGGTGGGCATGCCGGAGAAATGAGTGACCAGCCAGGGGATCGACACGCCGATCCCGATGCCGATGAAGCCGCCAAGGGTCGACAGGACCATGGTCTCAATCAAAAATTGGACTACGATCTGTTTGCGCTGGGCGCCGATGGCCCGCCGGACGCCGATCTCGCGCGTTCGTTCCGTGACCGAGGCGAGCATGATGTTCATGATGCCGATGCCGCCGACCAGCAAGCTGATGCCGGCGATGGAGCCGAGGACGATGTTGAAGTTTCGTTTGGTGGCCTCTGCCTGACGCAGCAGAGCCAGGGGGACGCTGATCCGGTAGTCGGTCTTTTTGTGAAACCGTTCCAGCATGCGCGTGATGCCCGCGGCTGCCGCTTCGACTTCTCCGTCGCTGCGGATCTGGACAATCAGCTGGTGGAGTTCGACGCGGGCCATTTCGCGCGAACCGCTTGTCCGGCGGATGACCATGTCGCCAAAACAGGAGCGGGCCACATTGAGCGGGATATAGGCGTCGACTTCCTGGTCCGGCGTTTGAATGGTTCCGCCTTGTTCCGCTTCGCTCCGAACGATGCCGATAACCTCAAAGAATTCGCTTCCGATGCGCAGCTTGGCGCCGATGGCGCGCTCGGTGGCCAATAGTCTGCGCGCTCCGTATTCGGTGAGCACGACGACATGGGCGTGGGCATCGACATCCCGTGGAAAAATGGCCCGTCCAGCGATGAACGAACGCTGGACCAGATCGAACCAGACGGGGGTGGTTCCGACCACGCGCAATTCAAGCGCGCGCTCGTACAGGCGGCCCTCTTTCCGGACCTCCTTCACGGGCGCGGTGCGCTCAACCGCGGGGAAGGTCTCGATGATGCGCAACTCGTCATCGTACAGGAGGCCATAGATGCTCATAGAGCTTCGGACAGTGGACACGGTTTCGTCTTCGACTGGCTTGACGGTCGAGATCAGGATGTTGGTGCTGCCGAGTTTCCGGATCTGTTCCAGGGCTTCTTTACTGGCGCCTTCGCCGATGGACAGCATCGCAATAACGCTCGCGACCCCGAACACGATGCCGAGCATGGTCAACAGGGATCGAAGCTTGTGCAGCATAAGCGATTTGATGCCGAGGTGGATATTGCGTACTACATTGAAGATCTGCATCAGGCGTCATCCTCGATACGCTCGATGCGGCCGTCAAGCATATGGATTCGCCGTTTTGCATGAAGCGCAATGCTGGGTTCATGCGTGACCATGATGATGGTCTTGCCTTGCTGGTTCAGGTCGCAGAGGAGCGCCATGATCTGGTCGCCGGTAGAGGTGTCGAGGTTGCCGGTGGGCTCATCCGCGAGAATGATTTTAGGATCGTTGGCAAGCGCGCGCGCGATGGCCACTCGCTGCTGCTGTCCGCCGGACAATTCGGTCGGCCGGTGGCTGAGACGTGCCGACAGGCCCACAATTTCGGCCAGTTCGGCGGCGTGTTCCGCGCTCTTTTCCGTGCTCCATCCCAGGTAAAACAACGGAAGGGCAATGTTTTCGAGCACGGTCAGCTGCGGGATGAGATTAAAGCTCTGGAACACGAATCCGAGGTGCTTAAGGCGGATATTGCTCAGACGATCGTCGTCGAGTTTGCTCACATCCTCGCCGGCGATCATGTAGCGGCCGGCACTGGGGCGATCGAGGCAGCCAATGAGGTTCAGCATGGTGCTCTTGCCTGAACCGCTCGGCCCCATCACCGCACAGAAGGCTCCGCGCTCAAACGCGAGGGACACGTTGTCCACGGCACAGACATCCTGGTCCCCCATCTTGTAGATTTTAGAGACCTGCTCCAGGCGGATGACATCCATGCTGGAATCAGACTGGGCAGTATTCAATGTCACGGGTTCCCGGATGCTCCCCCGGCCGACCGTCTGTCGCCTCGCCGGCCTCTGCGCTGCTGCATGAATTGCTCCCGCTCCTCGGGCGACATATTCTGCATGCGCTCCTCCATTTCTTTGCGCATCTGCTCGCGTTCTTCCGGCGAGGCATTGCGGAAGCGCTCGCGCGCGCCGTCGGCATCGCTGCTTTCCGCGCTCTCTGAGGGTCGCTCGCGTTCCCGTTCCCGGGCGCGGCCGGCTTCCGGCGCAGGCGCAGCATCGGCCGCAGGCGCCGCTTCTGCCGCAGGCGCGGCTTTCGTCGAGGCAGCAGGTTCCGCGCTTAACGCGAAGAAATCATCGTCCGAGTTTTCGCCGTTTGCGTTCTTGTCGTCAGCGAGCGGCGGATTCAATAAGATGGTTTCTCCCTGCTCCAGCCCGTTCAAGATGTGAATCATGCGGTTATTATCGAGCCCGAGTTCGACCTGGCGCGGTGAAGCGCCGGTGCTCTGCGCGACATACACGAGGGGTTTGCCTCCCACGCGGACGACGGCCTGCACGGGAATATAGAGTGCGTTGTCGTAACGCTCGACGATGATCTCGGCCAGGCAGGTCACGCCGGTGCGAAGGCCGTTCGATTCTCCCTCGATAATGATGTCGGTGTTGTACACCTTCAGGTCCGGGTTAAGCCAGACACTTTGAGCATCGGGGAGCGGAGCGACCGTAGAAATTCGCCCCAGATAGACTTTGTCGGGCGCCGCTTCGGTGGTGATGCGGACAGGCAGCCCCGGCTTGATCTTGGTGAGGCTGGCCTCGTGCACGTCGACTTCGGCCATGAACGACGATCCGGTTGGCAGGTAAATGAGTTCCTGTCGCTCACGCACCACCTGTCCTTCTTCCAAGGGCTCGGTGTTGCCGCGCCAGCTGCCGCGGACCGATGTCGCATACACGACCAGCCCGTCGGCGGGGGCGTACATTTTTGTTTTATCGATTTGGGCGATGATTTTTTCCAGTTTGCTTTTCTGGCGAAGGTATTCTGACTCTCTGGCCTTCAGGTCGGCCTCGGATTGCACGACATCTGCCGCGGCTTTACGCTCCGTTCGTTCCAGTGCCATGCGCGCCTGGCGGACATCACTCTCCAGCTGCGCCATCGTTCGTTTGTAGGTGAAATCGGTGAGGAGGCGCTTTTGGTCTTCCGCCAGTTCCAAGTCGAGCTTGGCTCGCACGAGGTCCTGACGATCGGCTTCCAGCTCGATGGGCGTGATGAAGTCTTCCTTGGCGAGTTTCTCGGAGCCCACCAGTTGCTCTTCTGCGCGCGCAGCCGTGCCTTTTGAGAGTGTTATCCGGGCTTCGGCTTCTTTCAGCTGCTTTGGGAAGTCGCCTTCAACAAAATTCTTGA
>JBMNGZ010000005.1:0-125000 GCA_050950105.1 Candidatus Hydrogenedentales bacterium
CGGCCTTGCGGACCTCTTCAAATACCGTGCGCGTCGCGCCACGGGCTCCTCCGCGCTCTCCGCCTTCGCTCCGGCATCTCTTCGCGTTTTTTGGTGATCGCGTCGGCGTACGCGGTCTGGGCTCGGTATAGGTCTTCACGAGCTTCCCGGTGGCATCCTCTTCAGCTTGAGTTTGCCGGCTACGTGCTTTGCCTCGAGAGCCCAGGCCGCTTTCAGCTGCTCGGGGGTCATCCCTTCGGCCCGGCCGGGTCCCTGTGCATGCGCAAGCGTTGCCGCAAGCAGAAAAACAGCGCATGTATACCGGCCATCAGAATAAGAACACGTCTTGCGGCTGCGTGATTTCGCTTTCTCATAGTCGTGACCCTTTCTTGTCTGGCATTGCGCGGCCCTGCGCATGCCGTTGCCTGTATTCTCCAGCGATTCAAAACGCGCCGGGGAGGGAGGCGGAATTTCTGGAGGGAGGGGAGTGCCTCCTGTACCCAGCTGTCCGGCATATCTCTCAGGACTCATAGTGCATCATCGGGCGGGCTCAGGTCAACTCAATTTTCACACCCCAGTCAGGCGAGCACGGGACCTACATCTCCGGCACCCCCTGCCCGATCAGCCCGAGAATCCGGTAAAAAGCCACTTCTTTCCAATTAATTATAGTGCAATATACATAACGCGGCGCTGTGCGGCCATATTTCTGGCGCACGTTTTGTCGGTACCGCGTTGCGCTGGATTATCCTGGGCGCGTGCCCGGCTGCTTCACAGGAAAGGTCTGCACGGAATGGAATCGGCCATTTGAGCATTTCCCTGTATGCCATGCCTCGTAAGAAAGTGCATGGATGCGATTTCATGACGGCGGTCTTCACTGGCAATCCCATTGTGTCCGGAGACATGCTACAATATGCCTGCGGTCTTGGGGATGCGGTGCGATTGAACTCCGACGGGCACTGTTCTGTGCATCAGGTGAGCGTCCAGGCGGGAAGCTCGTCCGTTGTCGGGGAAACCATCGTCAGCAGATTCAAACCGCGTGCGAACCTATGGGAGAGAAGGCTGTCGGCATGCCGGTGTCCTGAATTTTTCCATTCCGCCTGAGAGGCTCTCGGAGGCTCTCGATTGGGTAGTGGACTAACAGATTCAGCGCCGTACACGGGTCGGTCACGGCTGGAAGGGGGGGAGTTTTTTCTTGGGCCGTAAATGCAGAAAAGGAGAATGAAATGAGGCGGGTACGGTGCGGAGTTTGGTTGGGACTCCTTCTGGCTGGTGCTTGGGGGCTGCGGCAGCGCCGTGTTGGCGGCGGCATTTCCCGAGCTGGGCGTATTGGATTCCTCGGGGTGGCGCTGGCGTTTGGCTTGACTGTATTGACCATGGCTTTCGCCATTGGCCACATCTCCGGTTGCCACCTTAATCCGGCGGTTTCCGTGGGTCTGTGGGCAGGCGGACGGTTTCCGACAAAAGATCTGGCACCCTACATTGTGGCCCAGGTCCTGGGCGGGATCGTCGCCGGCGGCGTCCTGTATGTGATCGCCAGCGGGAAGGCAGGCTTTCAGACGTCTGCTGGTTTTGCCTCGAATGGCTACGGCGCTCATTCGCCGGGCGGGTACGGCCTGGGAGCCGCCCTGGTCTGCGAGGTAGTCATGACGATGATGTTTCTGGTGGTGATTCTGGGCGCAACGGATAAGCGCGCTTACCACAAGGGCTGGCGCCGGTGGCGATTGGTTTCTGTCTGACGCTGATCCATTTGATCAGCATCCCCGTCACCAACACCTCCGTGAACCCCGCGCGCAGCACGGGCGTGGCCGTCTATGTGGGCGGTTGGGCCCTCGCGCAGCTCTGGCTTTTCTGGGTGGCGCCCCTTATCGGCGCAGTAATCGGGGCTGCGATTTATCGTTTTATCGGCAGTGAAGAGAACGCATAGACAGTAAGTTCAGCGGCAGCATCAGCGGCTGCCGGAGGAGTGCCCATACGCAGTAGCGTTGCGCGCGCCGCGAGGACACGTGGCGCGCGCAGCGCGATGGGTCCTGAGCTTCGGGCAATTGATGCGGAGTTTTTTCCTTTGGCGTGCTGTTGGAGAGGCGTGACCCGGGGGCCAGGGAGGATGTACGCGATGGACAGGATACTTATCGGCAAAGGCGACCAACAGGTCCATCTGCTCGCGAAATATGGCAACCGCCACGGCATGATCGCGGGCGCGACCGGCACGGGCAAGACCGTCACGCTGATGGTCTTGGCGGAAGGCCTCTCCCGGCTGGGCGTGCCGGTGTTCATTGCGGACGTTAAGGGGGATGTTGCCGGGCTGGCGGCGGCCGGCGCCGCCAATGAGAAACTCCAGCAGCGAGCGGAGCAAATCGGCATCGAAGGCTATGCCCATGAGGCGAACCCGGTGGTGTTCTGGGATGTCTTTGGAAGGAGCGGGCATCCCGTACGCACCACGGTAAGTGAGATTGGCCCCAGTCTGCTGGCGCGGATCCTGAGTCTCAGCGACGCTCAGACCGGGACGCTGGAAATTGTGTTCAAACTGGCCGATGACCAGGGGCTGCTTTTGCTTGACCTGGATGACCTGCGCGCACTGCTCACATTGGTTGCGGAAGAGCGCGCGGAGATATCCAAAGTATACGGACTGGTGAGTCCACAGTCCGTAGCGGCCATCCAACGGGCACTGCTGGGACTGGAACGAGAAGGCGGGGGCGTATTTTTTGGCGAGCCGGCACTGGAGCTGAGCGACCTGATGCGCACCGATCTCAGCGGACGGGGCATCATCCACATCCTGTCGTCAGACCAGCTCATCCTGAAACCGAGGCTGTATTCCAGCCTTCTCCTGTGGCTCCTGTCGGAGCTGTTCGAAAACCTTCCCGAAGTGGGCGATCTCGAGAAACCCAAGCTGGCGTTCTTCTTTGATGAAGCCCATCTCTTGTTTGCCGATGCGCCGGCAGTCTTGAGGCAACGGGTAGAGCAAGTCGTCCGTATCATCCGCTCTAAAGGGGTGGGCGTCTATTTCTGCTCGCAATTTCCTGACGATGTACCAAACGAAATCCTGGGACAGCTTGGCAACCGCGTTCAACATGCGCTGCGCGCGTATACGCCGCGTGATCAGAAGGCGGTGAAAAGTGCAGCCGAGACCTTCGCTCCCAACCCGGGACTCAACGTGGCGGACGTGATTTCACAGCTGGGCGTGGGCGAGGCACTGGTTTCCACCCTGCAGGATAAGGGCATACCGCTGCCGGTCGAACGAACGTTGATCTGCCCGCCGCGATGCCGGATGGGAGCGATTACACTCGAAGAGCGGGCGGCGGTAATGGCGCGCAGTCCCGTGGGCGCGCGTTACGATACGCCGGTGAATCGCGAGTCGGCCTACGAGATTCTCAGCCGGCGGGCTACCGCGAAGGTGGAAGAGTCCCGGCTGCCCAAGGCGGAAGCTGAGAAGGCCGCCGAGCGAGGCCGCATGATGAACGATCTGATCTGGGGCACCAAACGCCGCCAGGGCATCGTGGAGATTTTCACCAAACAGGCGGCCCGTTCTATCGGCAGTGATGCCGGTCAAACAATAGCGCGCAGCATATTCAGAGGGTTCCTGGGCGGATTCCGGCGTCGTTAGCGCTTCCCTGAGAAGACACGGGATCCCCGGCCCGCCCGGTGTCCCCGTGACGGTGAATCATAGGTCCATTCAGCAGCAAGGCGCCTGGCCGCGCGATTCACGTGCCCGCCGCGGGTGGCATTCAAGCCGCCGGATGCTTCCACGGGCCGCGATAGGGGCGCAGGAGCAGTTCCGTTGCGGCGGGATCGCCGATGACCTCGCGTTTCCCGGGGTCATAGCGGAGAGTGCGGCCCGTTTTCATCGCGAGGTTGGCCAGGATGCAGCTGGCTGAGGAGATGTATCCTTCCTCGATGTCGGCGACCGGACGCGCGCCGGTTTCGATGGCGGCCACGAAATCCAGCATCTGGCGCCGGGTTGCGGGGGCGGCCTGCAGTTCAATGCCGTCTTCGGTCAGATCTTCGGGATATTCTTCGCGTTCGAAAACGGCGTCCTGATGGATGCGGTCGCCTTTACCCCGGGGGATGAAGTCGTACCCGTTGATGCTGCCTTTGAGCGTTCCTTTGTCGCCGTAGAGGGTGAACGCCCAGGGATAGTCGGGATCCGGGGCGTCGCCCCAGGTGCGGTGCTGCCAGACCACGGTCAGATCGTCGTAGGCAAATGTGGCGGTCTGGGTATCGCTTGTGGTCGCCCTGGACTCCTTTTGCACGAAGATGCCGCCGGAGGATGCGATGCTCGTGGGCCAGCCGAGCCCAAGCATCCATCGGACCGCGTCGAACATGTGCACACACATATCGCCGACAATCCCATTGCTGTATTCCATGAACGCCCGCCACCAGCTGCGGTGAGGCAGGTGGTCGTAGGGACGCAAGGGCGCCGGGCCGGTCCACATCTCGTAATCGAGAAACTCGGGCACCGGTATAGGCTCGGGCGCTTCGTTTGCCCGCATGTGGTAGTAGCAGCACATGTCGACCTGGGCGACGTTCCCCAGCAGGCCGGCGTCAACGATATTCTTCTTGGCTTCGATGAGATGGGGAGTGCTCCGGCGCTGCATGCCGACCTGGACCACGCGCTTGTGCCGGCGCGCCGCGTCCAGCATGGCCTCACTCTCGCGGACGTCGACGGAGGTGGGCTTCTGGACGTACACGTGAGCGCCCGACTCAAGCGCGGCGATCGTGGTGAGGGCATGCCAGTGGTCCGGGGTGCCGATGACGACGATATCCAGGTCTTTTTCGGCGAGCATTTCCCGGTAATCACGGTAGGTACGCGGCGTTTTGCCCGATTGCTGCCGCTGGCTGATCAATTCCGCGGCGCCTTCGAGCATCCGGGCATCAACGTCGCAGATCGAGACCACATCGATGGGCGCTACCTGCATCAGCCGGAACACGTCGCTTTTGCCATACCAGCCCGAGCCGATCAGGCCGACGCGCCAAGTCTTCTGGCTGACGACATCTACGGCATGGGCGCCGAATGCCGATAACGCCGCCGAAGCGGCAGCGGCCTGGAGAAATCCGCGGCGGTTAATCGTGAAGCTCATGTCTACCCCCGTGTCTTGTGCTTGCTCTGTTCGTACACACCCAACGGCAGGCCCTCGGAGTGCAGGCGAAAGATTTTCTCTCCATCGCCGGCCCGCTCCCGCCATTTGGCCAGAACCACGTGGGGCGCGTCAACCCTGGGGGGGACAGGCGCCGCGGCCGCCGGAGCGCTAGAGGTTGGCCAGCGCTTGGCGAATATCGCGGATCAGCACATCCGGCGACTCGATGCCGACGGAGAGCCGCACCGTGTTCGGGCGCACCCCGAACACCGCGCGCCGCTCTTCGGGAAGGTAGAGCATGGTGGTCAGGTGGGGGATGCAGATCAGCGATTCCGTTGAACCCAGGCTCACGGCGTGATAGATGCGCTTGAGCGAACAGATAAACTTCTTGGCGTCTTCCTGGTTCTCTCCGACATCGAACGACATCATGCCGCCGAAGCCGTGCTGCATCTGCCGCGCGGCAATTTCATGCTCCGGATGCGAGGGGAGACCCGGATAAAACAGACGGGACAGCTTGGGGTGCCCCTCGAAGTGCTGGGCAATGGCCAGGGCATTGCCGGCCATTTTTTCGGCGCGCAGCTCAAAGGTTTTCAGGCCACGTTCGAGCAGCGACGCCGAATAGGCGTCGAGAGTGGTTCCGATCGCCTGGCGGGTAAACCAGAGGTTGTTGTAATGCTCTTTGGACGTCGCGATCGCTCCCGCCATGAGATCGTTGTGGCCGCCCAGCCCTTTGGTTGCGCTGTGAATGACGAGATCGGCGCCCAGTTCGAGTGGCCGCGTGTGGTACGGCGTGGCAAAAGTATTGTCGACGCAGATCAGGATGTCGTCCCGGCCGGCCGATTTCCGGATGCCTGCGATGTCCACGACTTTGCACAGGGGGTTGCTCGGCGTTTCAAACAGGATCATTTTGGTCTCAGGGCGGATATGCGCCTGGACGCCGGCACTGTTGTCGGCGTCGAGCCAGGTGATGTCGATCCCCATGCGTTCGAGAATCAGTGACACTTTGTAGTGCGCGCCGTAGATGTCATGAAACAGGATCAGGTGGTCGCCTGAACTCAAGTAGGTCAAATACACCAGCGTACAGGCCGCCATACCGGAGGTGCAGACAATGCAGTCCTCCGCGTTCTCCATCAGGGCCAGCGTCTCCTCGACGTTCCGTACCGTGGGATTGTCGTCGCGGTGGTAGGTGTATCCGTCCATTTCGCCGTCGGTAATCTGGCGAAGCACATCAAATGAGGCATATTCGTAATTGACGGCATTGACGATCGGCGTCACCATCGGCCGATTGCCGTAGGGAGTCAAGGGATCCGAACACATGGCAACTACTCCTGAGTCAATGGTCTCCGGCCAGGCGCCGATTCCGGTTTTCCGGGCAGAGCCGCGGGACTCGTCCCCGCAAAACCGTCTGGACGCCCCACTGGATTCTACGTGCTGCACGCAGTGGCGGGTGATTTCGCGGACGGCCCTGCCCCGTTTCGCAGCAGGGACATGGCCCAGCTTAAAACGCGATTATGCGTTGTCCGGCGGCTTCGCCGCAAGTTTTTGAAAAACGGCGCCGGATTCTCCAGCCCCTGCTCGCCGCGAAGGTCACTTGCCGGATGGCTTCTCCCCGGAGTCGTCGCTTGAGTCGCCGGAAGAGGATGTCTTCGGGAAGAACAGATCCACGGCGCGGTGCATGGTGTACATGCGATACTGCTGGTCATCATGCACCAGGATGCCGCTCGAATGGTCCGGTTCGATGATGGGGTTGCCGGCATATTTTTCCCAATGAATCCGGTCAGCGGAGGCCGCGACGCACATGCTCCAGCGGTCCCGGCCATTTTCCGGGCACGTGGCATGGTAATAGGCGTAATAGATGCCGTTGTATTGCACGACCTGGTTCACTGCGATCATGGTGACATCGTAGGGTTCCGGCCCGGGGCGGAGCACGGGTTCGTCCTGTACATTGGTCCAGACCTTCATGTCCTTCGACGTGGCCAGCCATACGGCTTCGTCATCCCGTTCATAGAGGAGGTACCAGGTTCCGTCTTCATAAAACGCCGCGGGCGTGCCGAACGGGCCCGGATCCAGCGGTTCGCCGTTCACCTTGCGGATGTCGATGACTCCCTGACGGGTCCAGTGCACGCGGTCGGTCGAGGTCAGCAGGTGCGCCTGGTCATCTTTGCCTTCGGCAAACATATAGTACGTTGCACCCTGCTTCACGACCATCATGTCTTCCACCCAGTGCTCGGTGTAAATGGGGTTCCCGGGGAAACGGGTCCACGAGATCCCGTCGGGTGAGGTCGCGTACCCCAGTTGCATGGTCTGCTCGTCTCCGGGCCGATAGCCGGTGTACCAGAGGTGATACGTGCCGTCTTCCTGGAGGATCCAGCCGCGTTCCCGGATGGCCGTGTCCCAGCAATCCGGTCCGCCGGGCTCAAACACGGGGTTGCTTTGATAGGGCGTAAAATTGACGATCTCCGCGGGAAACGGCAATTCTGCCGCACCGGTAAGCAAGGTGGCCAACAGGATAGAAATGCTCAGATGGGTCATAAGAGTTACTCCTCCACAACCGGTTTAGCCAGCGGCAATTCGGCCTCTGTCTGTAGTGGCTCGCATGTCCTTACGCCGCGGGCGCGGCCTCAGCGTCATTATGGACTGCCCGCTTCGCATCTTGCAATGCGGAGCGGTTTTTGGGGGTCGGCAAAAAACGCTTCACCGTCGCGTTGGACGGGTTTCGCCGCTGGGACTGCGGCTCACCCGAAAATGTCGTGGAAGTAATCTGAATTATCGAGCAGGTTCAATTCCGTCTCGCGAAAATACGAGACCTCTTCCGCGGAAATCGGTGGGCCGTTGAGGAGCTCTTGCTCTTCGACCGCCCACGCGGCGTCGGCCTCCATGCCGCTATGGATGGACGGCGGATCCAGGCTCTGATCCGCGCCCTCTTCAGCCTGGAAAGACTGTTGGATCATCTCGCCAATCTGGCTTTCGATGAAGTCCGTCAAGACAACCAGCAGATGCGCGCCCTTTTCCTCCGCCGAGCCAGACTCCATGATCTCCGAGTCCAGCGGCAACGCCTGCCCACAGAACACGGCCACCAGTTCATGGCATTGCGGGCAGGGCCCAATCAAGATGAGGCCTGTGGGAGGCAGAAGCATCCTCCCTTTCGCGCCACAATGAGGACATCTGATTTGAACTAACGATATCATGGCAAACCTTTCTAACCTGACCTGACCTTCCAGCCACACCCAGTATACCATGATCTACGAAAAACAGACAAAACTAGGCATGTTCGGGGCGTTAACGGCGCATTCGGTGCATCTAAATATCGAAAAACCCTTTACTTAAGGCCAAAATACGCAGAAATGACGGGTTTTTTCGCTTGAAAAGGCGAATCGGCGCTCAATTGTAAACAAATAACCCGGGTTTCATTTTCCGAGCGGGCGCTGCACCGGCAAGGCAGCCGGGTCAGAGTACGCTCATCCCGGCGATCCTGCCCCATGTTTTACGGGTTCTCGAGCGCGGTCGCTGCGGCCGTTCAGGCCGACACTGCAGAAGATACACACACGCACCTGGTTATGTTCCCGCCA
The DNA here is from genome assembly GCA_050950105.1 of Candidatus Hydrogenedentales bacterium. Taxonomy (GTDB): domain Bacteria; phylum Hydrogenedentota; class Hydrogenedentia; order Hydrogenedentales; family SLHB01; genus UBA2224. The sequence continues at coordinate 8,621 of JBMNGZ010000005.1, forward strand.
TCGGGCTGGGATGCGCTCGGAAGCAATTTCAGGCACGTTGCGGCGCAAGGTTTGCATTCCCTGTCGGCTTTCTGGTCGAATCCCTCTCAAGAGCGGTGTCACGATTGCAGAAAGGGAGGCCTGATGGAGAAATATCGGGTTTATTCATGTCTTATGCGCGTTGCCTTGCTCGTATCGGCTTTTCCCATTGCGGCCGCTGCAGCGTCGCCCGCGCCGAAGGCCGTTATCGCCATCCATTCCTCTTGCGAAGTGGACACGTTCGTTCCGGACGCCCGGCTCTACACCAACCGCGACTATGGCGTTGCGGAATGCCCTGAGGCGCTCCGAGGGCTCGCCTTACTTCGCGCCAGCATTGACTGGCTTGATATCGAATGCCTGGAACCCGGGGAGATCACTGTTCTTACGCCTGATCCCGTTGACGAGACCGCCAAGCGCTTCAGCCGCTTCAAAGAACTGGAGGATGCGGGATTTTTTCGCGTGGATGAGGGTCGGGTCTTTCAGCTCTTTGGCCAGCAACCCTTCGACGTTGTGCGCACGTATCGAAAAACCCTGGCGAAGAATGAGCGGCTTTACCTGCGCAAATGGGCGGTCGTTCTAGGTTTTTCGGAAGCCCGTCCCTTTCCCGATCCGGCAGCCTCGTGGCCTGAAAACAGTGGCGAGCTGCTGTACAACGGTATCCGCCTGCCAGAGGCCTGGCCTCCGCGCGGCGTCTGCCCCGATGATGTCGAGCCCATGCGCGTGCCCTATCTCGAGCATCCGCCCGCGGTGATTCCAATCGATGTCGGCCGGCAACTTTTCGTCGATGATTTCCTTATTGAGACGACAACCCTGAACCGCACGTTTCATCTCGCCCGAAAATACGAGGGCAACCCGATCCTCAAGGCCGAGACCGCCCTGGAGCTGAATGAGCCCCGCAACGCCATTGCGTGTCCCAAAGACGGGGGCGTGTGGTGGGATCCCGACGAACAGCTTTTCAAGATGTGGTACGAGGCAGGCTGGATTCACACGATCTGTTACGCCACCAGCAAGGACGGCCTCGCGTGGGAGCGTCCCGAACTGGATATTGAGGCGGGCACCAATCGTGTGCTGCCGCCACAGTACAAATGCGATTCCTGGAACGTGGTCCCCGATTACACCGGCAAGGATCCCGCTCAGCGTTTCAAGATCTTTGTGATGCCCGGTGGATACGGCGAAGCCATGGCCTTCGTCTCTGCGGACGGCGTGCACTGGAGCGACCCCGTCATGACCGGGTCCACCGGCGACCGGAGCAGCATGTTTTACAATCCCTTTCGGAAGAAATGGATCTACAGTCTGCGCTCAAACTGGCGCGGCCGGTCGCGGGACTATTGGGAACACGATGATTTCCTCGAGGGGGCGCATTGGCAAGCCGGGGAACCCTATTTGTGGTGCGGAGCGGACCTGCTTGATCTTCCCGACCCCGAAATTGGCGAAACGCCACAACTTTACAACCTCGACGCGGTCGCCTACGAAAGCATCCTGCTGGGCATCTTCGAGATTCACCTGGGTCCGCCCAACAAGGAGTGCAACAAAGTCGGCCTGCCCAAGATTACCGAACTGAATCTGGCGTACAGCCGCGACGGCTGGCACTGGCACCGCCCCGACCGCAGGGCGTTCATCCCCGCCGAACGGCGCGACGTGTGGGATCGCGGCTATGTCCAACCGGTTGGCGGCATCTGCACCATCCATGGCGATACCTTGTGGTTTTACTATACGGGGTTCCAGGGCAACCCCGAGCGCAAAGACCGGCCTTTCCTCGAGACCGGCATGTACGACCGCGGAAGCACGGGCGTCGCATTCCTGCGCCGCGATGGCTTTGCCTCCCTGGAGGCCGGCGCTGCCGGCGGCGAAGTCCTCACGCGCCCCATTACCTTCACCGGGAGCCATCTTTTTGTCAACGTGGACGCCCCGCACGGCCAGCTCCGCGCTGAGCTGACCGACGAGTCTGGAGATCCGCTCGCGCCCTTCACGCTCGACCAGTGCGAAGCGCTGTCCACGGACAGTACGCTCGCGCAGATTCGATGGAGCGGGGGAGACGACCTCGCCGCGCTGGCCGGGCGGTCCGTCAGGATTCGGTTCCATCTGACCAACGGGGCGCTCTATGCCTTCTGGGTGAGTCGCGACAGAACCGGGCGAAGCGATGGCTATGTGGCGGCCGGTGGACCCGGATATACCGGATTCATCGACACGGTCGGAACGGGGGCGAGCCGGGCATCTGCCGAAATGTGACTCGGAAGGGAGGGGGCGTCAATCCCGCCGCCGTGGTAAGGCAGGGCGGCTCAGGATACCCGCGCCTTCAGGCGTTCCAGGACCTCGAGCGCGACGCGGTTGTCTTCGGTCTTGCGGTCATGCCAATCGGGGTAGGTCAGCAGTGTTACCCCGTAGACTTGCCTCATCGATTCGATCGTGACCTTGGTGGTCTCCGACGACTCTTCTTCCAGCACGATGGTGTATTTGAGTCGGTGCGGCACCAGGACTGCGCGCCGTTTCATGTCGCTGAAGGCGACGAAGCGGCCGCGCTTGTCGCGCGTATAAATGTCCAGGTCCATTTCTCGAAGAACCGTTTTCGTGGCTTGCCACGTTTCTTCAAACGGCGCCTCGACCAGCGCAGAGTCGTGTAAGGCGAACCCCGTTGTGTTGCGTGCAGCCCGGGCACACCCCGCACCAGCGACCAACACAACCAAGATGGTGAAATAAAGGAAGTTGCGACGCATAGCCACTCTATACCCCGTGTTTGTTGAGCGATTGTAGCACACCCCGGGATGTCCCGCAAGGCATTTGCATGTTTTTTTTGTCCTTTGCTATCGTAGCCGTCGAAGAGCTTGCACACGGCCGCTCGCTCCATGAAGGATTCCTGAATGCCCGAACAGACTGCCACTGCCGAGATCCTGCTTGTCGAGCGCGCCCCCGAGGCCGCCCGGCGTATCATGTCCTATCTGGACGAACACGGTTATGCGGTTGAATGGGTCGATGATGGCGAAAAAGCCTTTAACCGCCTCGATGCCCGCTCCTTCGACGTCCTCATAACCGAACTCAATGCCCACCGAATTAAGGGCATGCGCCTCCTCGAGCTTGCGCTCGAACGCAGTCCCGAGATGTGTGTCATTCTCATAACCGAAGAGCCCGATGTCGAGCTGGCTACCGAGGCCATGCGCCAGGGCGCTTACGATTTCCAAACCAAGCCCATTAACCTCGGCAAACTCGAAGCCGTGATTCAGCGCGGTTTGGGGCGCATGCGCCTTATGCTCGAACAGCATGAACTCAAACGCCGCCTCGATGAGCAGTACGGATTGGGCAATCTGGTCGGAAAATCCCGCCCCATGGTCAAGGTCTATAACGCCGTCCAGCAGATCGCCCCGTCAAAATCCACCGTTCTGGTTCAAGGTGAAACCGGAACCGGCAAGGACCTGGTCGCCCAGGCCATTCACAACAACAGCCCCCGGCGCGACGCCCCGTTTGTGAAACTCAATTGCGCCACCATCCCGGAGGCCCTGGTCGAAAGCGAACTGTTCGGGCATGTCCCAGGCGCGTTTACCGGCGCCGACCGGATCCGCAAGGGCCGATTTGAACTCGCCGACACGGGCACCCTGTTCCTCGATGAAGTCAGCGAGCTGTCGTCCGCGCTGCAGGCCAAGCTTTTGCGGGTCCTCGAATACCAGCAGTTCGAGCGCCTCGGCGATTCCCGTACGCTGACCGTTGACGTGCGGCTCATCGCCGCCACCAACCGGCCACTGCGGCAGATGGTCGAGCAGGGACAGTTTCGCGACGACCTCTATTACCGCCTGCGCGTCGTCGTCATCGATATCCCTTCCCTGCGGGACCGGCGCGAAGATGTCCCGCTTCTCGTGCACCACTTTATTCGCGAGGCCGGCGAAACCAACGAAAAGCGTATCGACGGCATCACGCGGGGCGCCATGGACGTGCTCGGGCGCTACGACTGGCCGGGCAATGTCCGAGAACTGCGGAATGTTATTGAGGGCATGGTGATCATGGCACGAAGCGGCCGGCGCCTGGATCTGGACGACATCCCGGGGCATATCCGCCGCGACACCATTCCTGAAGTCAGCGAAATCCGCATCCCGACTGGAGCCACCATGGCACAGGTCGAGCGTATCGTTATTCAGGAAACCATGAAAGTCTGCGGGTTTAACAAGGAATCCTGCGCCAAAACCCTCGGGATCGGGCTGCGGACCCTGTATCGGAAACTGAAACAATACGACGTGCGTTGACAGGGCCCCTGCCCAAAAGCTAGTGTTCAAAGCAACGTGGGGAGACATTGCCGGTGCCCGAATCGCCACAAGAACTGCTGGAAAAACTCATTCAAGAATCCGACGAGGAGCGTAGCCGGGATCTTGTGCGGGAGCTGCTTGAACGAGGAGGGGCCGAACTGGCCGGATACCTCCTTCGCCTGCTCCACACCGGCTCCGGTCCCGCAGCTGCCGCCGCGGCGTTCCTCCTGGCCGAACAGTCCTCTGGTGGAGCCGTTACGGCGGATGTGGTGCCTGATGCCCTGGCCGGCCTTTCGCATGCGTCTCCCGATGTCCGGCAATGGTGCGCGGCCATCCTGCGCGGCCTTGGCGGCGAGGCGGTTGGCGCTGTTGCGCCGCTGATGGAGGCATTGAACGATCCCGACGCTGGAGTACGGCAGGCCGTGGTGGATGCCCTGGGATGCATTGCCGGCGATAACGAAGAGGTGCTTCTTGCCTGCGTGAAGTTGTTGGGCGATGAGCCTGGGGTTCGCAGCGCAGTGGTGCGTCTGATGTGCGCGTCGGTGACACTTCCCGAATCGGTCCGCCTGGCCGTGACCCACGCGCGGTCGGCCCCGGAACCCCAGGTCCGGGCAGGTGCTGCTGCGGCGCTGGGCGCGCTGCTGCACGGTCAGCCTGATTTGTCCCGGCTGCTCCTGAAGATGCTGAAAGACCCTGAGCCGGACGTGCGCGCCGAGACCGCCCGTGCTCTGGCCGAACTCATGGATCCCGGGCGCCCTGTAATTCTGGCGCTGGGCCGTGCCCTCAGGGATAGCGCGCCAGCGGTCCGCCGGCAGGCTGCGCGTACGCTCGATATCCTGGGTGAAGCCGCGACGCCCGCCGTGCCCTATCTCCTGGCCGTCCTGAAAGATCCCGAACCGTCGGTCCGGTTTCATGCGGTGGAAGCGCTCGAGACCCTTGCGCCCAGCCAGCCCGTCATGCTGCCTGCCGTCGTGCTTGCGCTCAGCAACCGCTTGATCGATTCGGATGTGGCCGTGCAGACCCGGGCGCTTTCCGCATTCAGCCGCCTGGTGCCCCACGCATTTCCGCTGAATCCTCACCTGGAAGAGGCCTTGCGCAGTCCCGACGATGAGGTGCGGTTGGCGGCAATTGAAGCCGTTGCCCGGATTCGGCATGAGGGCGTGCAGACCCGGGAAGTGCTGTGCCGGGCGCTGGACGATTCCAGCGGTTCCGTGCGTGTTGCGGCCGCATTCGCCCTGGCCAGGCGCGGGGATGTGGGGGAAAAAGTGGTTTCGACCTTGGTCGCGGCCTTGCGCATACCCAGCGCGCGAGTGCAAGTGGCTGCAATTCAAGCGCTTAAATCAATCGGTCGGGAGGCGGCCGGGGCCTTGAACGCACTGGAAGCGAAGCGGGAGGATAGCAACCCCGACATCCGCCAGCTTGCCGAGCTTGCCATCGCCAGCATTGCTGCGCGAGCTACGGCAGAGACTGAAATATAAAAGTGACCGCCCGCTTCCGCGAGCTACCGGAATATTGAAACGGCACCCAACTGCAGTACCGGAAGCTCAGACGGTTTCGTCATCCTTCTCATCAGGGCTGGGCTCGGCCGGCGCCGCCGGGGGCTCTTTCACGCTCGATTTGAAGTCGCGAATCGCTGTGCCCAGCGAACTGCCGATGTCGCTCAGTTTGCCCGTGCCGAACACCACCAGCACGATCACGAGAATGACTACCAACTCCCAGATTCCTGGCGTCCACATAATCGGTCACCCTTAGTAAGTTGAAATGTCGCCGTATTGCCTTCACGGAAGTATATCGCTTCGCGCGTATCGTATGCAAGATGACGATAGGGAATAGCAACCCGCGCAGGTATCCAATCCCTGCCGGGAGAGCGGGCGCCTGCCTCGCCTTTCCGCTTTCAGCCTCGAGCGAGGACAGCAGCCGTCTCGCACGCAAAACCCAGGGTGTCCGGCGCGTTTTTTTCGGGCCAACGCCGTAGAGGCCGGCATGGAGCAGCGTCTGAGCGCGTGCGTCGGCATCCGGGCATTGTAAGCCTCCCCGATACTGTGATAGGTTCTTCGACGTACCCCATGCACTGGAGATCCTCAAGTGAACAACTCTATACAGACGGACGCCTCTTCGGCTGAATCGCTTGTGCCTCGAAAACCGCGTTTGGCGCTTACCATGGGCGACATCAATGGCGTCGGACCGGAAATTATCGCCAAAGTGCTCGCTCGCTCGGACGTGACGGAGCGCTGCGAGCTGGTCGTGTTTGGAAGCCTGCCGGTCTTGCGTGATGCCGCCCAGGTGGTGGGAGTGCCGCTGGAACTGCACGCGCTGGACGCGCTGCCTTCCCGGGAAATGCCCTTCCAGGGCGTGCCGGTGCTGGACTGCGGCTATGCGGCCGGCACCTGGAATCCGGGCCATCTCGAGCCCAGGGCTGGCCAGTGCGCGGTCGAATGGCTCAAAAAAGCGATTCACCATACTCTTGCCCGTGAAGTCGACGGCATTGTGACCGGCCCCCTCAACAAAGAAGGCATTCAAGCGGCGGGCTATCACTACCTGGGCCACACGGAAATCCTTGCGGACCTCACGAACGCGCCCGATTTCCGCATGTCGCTCTTTGCCGGTCCAGTGCGTGTGGTGCACATCTCCTCACATTGCCCGCTGGCCGAAGCCATCACCCGGGTCACCTGCGAACGCATTACGAAATCGATCGAGATTGCCCACGACGCCCTGGGCCGTTTGGGCCTGGCCCGCCGCCGCATCGCGGTTGCAGGCCTCAATCCTCACGCCGGCGAGGCGGGGATTCTAGGCACGGAGGAGGCCGACGCGATCGCTCCCGCCGTCGAGCGCTGTCAACGCGCGGGGCTCGACGTCTCCGGACCCTATCCCCCTGATACCGTGTTCAAACGCATGGTGGACGGCGAATTCGACCTGGTGGTCGCGATGTACCACGATCAGGGGCATATCCCCGTCAAGCTGATTGCCATGGACGAAGGCGTGAACGTCACGCTTGGCATTCCGATTGTGCGCACCTCGGTGGATCATGGCACCGCGTATGACATTGCCGGAACCGGCACAGCCCGTCCTGACAGCCTCGTTGCGGCCATCCGGCTTGCGGCGGCGTTTGTCGCATCGAAGGAGCGTTTCCATGCGTGATCTGTCCCGGTGCGTGCGTCTCACCGCGTTGTTCCCAGTTCTTTTCACTTCTATGGCCTTCGGAGCGGAAGGCTTCACCCAGCATAAGACCTGGTTTCCGGTGGGGCCCAATCCTTCCTGTATCGCCGCCGCGGATCTCAATGGCAATGGCCTGCCCGAGATCATCTCCGCCGATACCGGCGTCTTGACCGACCCGCGCAGCGAACGGCCGGCAAACAACGAACTATCCGTGCTTGCGGCATCACGGCCGCTCGAATACGAAAAACAGGTTCCTCTCCTGACCGGTTTTGGCCCGTATTGCATCGCCGTGGCAAACATTGATGCGCTCCCGGCGCTCGACTTGCTCGTGGGAAGCTTTCATACCGTGGAACGGCGAAGCGAATCACGCGACCTGATGCTCTTCCGCAACATCGGCGACCTGCTCTTTGAACCGGTGGAGTATTCCATCCCGGTGGACCGCCTGCAGTACCTGCGCAATCGTGATGCTGACGACCAGCCCATTTTCACCAAACCCGGCATCACCGCATTGGTCGTCCATGACTTCAACCGCGATGACTACCGCGATGTCATCGCTACCGGATGGTCGTCCGATGTGCTGGTCTATTTCCCCGGACATCCGAGCGCCTATTTTGAAGAGCCGCGCTTCATCCCCGCTCCCGGAGGTCCCCGTGATATCCAGGCCGCGGACCTGGACGGCGACGGCGTCCTCGATCTCGTCACGGTTATGTACGCCTCAGGGGAAATTGTGTTATGGAAAGGCGATGCCCGAGGCAACTTTGAAGAGGTGGACCGCTTCCTGGCCAAAGGAGCCCTGCCGCACAAAGTGCGTATTGCCGACGTCAACAAGGACGGGAAACTCGATCTCGTGGTCTCGCATTGTCACACCTACGATTCCGTTGCGATCTATTACAACACGGGCCCATTTCAGTTCAATGTCTGTCAGGAGATCGCGCTGGGCTCGTCGAGAAATATCCTTGAACACGAGATCCGCGACCTGCTCGTAGAAGACCTCACCGGCGATGGCCGCACCGATATCGCGGCCGCCTGTTTTGCGTCCGGCCGGGTCGCCGTATTGACCAACACGTCCACGGACTCCGCGATTCCGCAGACTTTCTCGAAAGCTCTGTATGCTTTCGAATCGGGCGGCAAGACAGGCCTGCCGCGCGCCCTGTGCTCGCACGATTTCAACGGCGATGGCCGGAAAGACATCGCGGTCGCGTTATGGAGCGCCAATGCCGTGGCCCTGCTGTTGGGCCGCTAAGGCGTCTGCAATGCCCTTCCCGGTCAGGCTTCTCGGCGCGCCCTCCGAAGTCCGCGGCACAACTCTTTGAGATGCGAGCGTTCCAGCGGCCGTTTGCCGAAGCGGGCTTCGTCGTAGGTATGCAAGGCATCCGCAATCGGTTGGGGATCCGCAACCCAGATGCGCCTGGCCGCCTGCGCCAGTTCTCCCGCAGTTTGCTGCTCGCAATCGATACCCTGCCGGTGGAGCTTGTGGTTGATTTTGTCCAGCAGGAGCTGTGCGCGGCCCTGAGCTTTGGTGAGCTTGGGCGCCCGCACACCCGCCCGCCGTTTGAAGTGAAGATAGAGCCCAGCGAGCGCGAGGATGGTCAACAGCCCGGACAGCGCCTCGATGGCCAGCCTCCCAAAACGATGGCTTGAGCCGGGCTCGTCCGCTTCCGGGTCTGTATCAGGAAACAAAGACCATGCAAACAGCCCCTGGCCCAGATTCTTCAGGTTTTCCAGTGCAAACCTGCCGTCGTAGCCGATGATGCTGCGGTACCAGAAGGCCCTGAAGCGCAATTGGGAGCGCGAAAGTGTTTCCGACATCTGGCCAAACAGCGACATGTCATCCGCGTCATACGGCGGGGAGGGATCAAACGTCACCCAGCCGTAATCCAGGAAGTACACCTCGACCCAAAGGTGTGCCATATCCCGCGTGACCACATAGGAGCGGTCGTTTTCGCTCCATTCGCCGCCTCGGTATCCGGCCACCACCCGGGTTGGGATGCCCAGCGAGCGAAGCATCAGTGCCAGCCCGCTTGCATACAGTTGGCAATGGCCCCGACGGGTGTTCAGAAGAAATGAGTCGATGGGCGAGTAGCGCGGCAGGGTGGGTTCATCGAGCGTGTACATGAATGCGGGCGAGCTTAGCCATGCCTCAAGCGCACGCGCTTTGTCATACGGCGTGTCGTACTCTTTGGTGAGTTCTTGCGCAAGCCCGACCGTCGGCTCCTGCAGCGTGTGGCGGGTCAAGAGGAAATAATCCTGGCTCGACATGGATTGCTCGTAGTTCGTCCGGGCCGCGCGCAGTTGTTCAGGCGAGTGGGCTACCACCTCCGACACGACCTCGTACGAGATGCTGCCCAATTTCAGCTGGCCTGTCTGAACGAAAAAACCATCTTCAAACGGATTCCAATGGATGGACGTGCCGTCGGTGGTCACGTGCAGGGGGGATGCCAGGCAGGGCAGCCCGGCTCGCGCCACTTCTTCGAGGAAGATCTCCTGACGCACCAGCTGCCCCGCGCCAATCGCCTGCCTCGCCACGGTCGAGGGACTTTCGGTGTGCATCGACGATGGCCGCGGACGGCTGTCCTGGATAGCATACGGTCCTCCAAGCCGATCCCAAATGCGCGACGTGAAGGAGTCCATGGTGTCGCTCTGCCAATACAATTCGCCCTTGTAGCGGCCGCCCCGAAGTTCCGGGAATTTCACGTGCATGACCGGGCTTCGATCTATCCGGATCCTCCCGCCAAGGCCCACTTCAACCGTATCATCTAAACCCGTGACCAATTCATCCCTCGCAGGCGCTAGAAGGTGGCTGCGTCCGAATATTCCCGCCTCCATGCGGGGGACGCCCAGGAAGGCCCCGGCTGTCAACAGGGGTGCGGCCAAACACACCGTGCCCACCACGCGAACCAGGCCCCAATCCAATAGTCGGGTTGAGGCGGATGCCGGGTTGGGGCCCTGCGCGGTCAGCGGGATCACGTCCGCCAGGCTGCCGGCTCCTGCCCGCTTTGCCTCTGTTTGGATCTGCAACGCCATCAATGCCCAGACCGCACTGATAAGAAAGCAGAGCATCGCAGCGCCCAGGGCGGGCTCGGGACCCAGCCCGCAGGCGGCAATCAATAACAGAAAGCACATCAGGTAGAGCTGATAGTAGTCTTTACGTTCTTTGCGGTGGGCGAGCTTGTGCGCCTGAATGAACAGAATCAAAGCGATGACTGCGGGCAACAGGCCCAGGCCTTTTACCCAGAAGGGCAAGGTGATCGAAAAGAGCGCCGTCGCTACGCTCGTCAGGTACCGGTACCATCCATAACGGCGATCCAGGGGCTCTCCAACTACCCAGACCAGGAGATCGACCAGCGCAATAGCGAAAATGCTCGCCCCGACCGAGGGCGCAGACCATAAGGCGAGAAATCCTGACAGCAGCAGCGCCGCCGTGCTGGCGTAGAGGATTCTGTCAATACTCCTACGCATAGACCGCTTCTTCCGGGCGCATAACGTGACCGGCCCCGATTCGCCTGCCCCATTCGGCCGGGTCGGGCGACACGAAAATGTGTGTGGCCGCCCGCGAGTCATCCAGATGCGCCTGCTGCGAAAACGGGTCCGGCAACGACATGGGTTCCGCTTGGAGCCGCGCCAGCGCCTCCAGTAAACGCGTCGACTGGGCCTTCCCTTCGTCTGACGGCAACTGTTCGCCTGCCGTCAGGAATCCCACCCGGTATTGCCGGTTTAATAGCGTTTCTCCCAGTGATGCGACCAGCTCGATCGCTTCTTCAAACAGTTCCTCAAAATCAGGCTGGGCCGTCCGTTCACGGGCGTCAAAAACCAGCTGCACGTGCCGTGATGTTTCGTGTGCCATCTCCTTGACCAGCAGTTCGTCGGCGCGCGCGCTGGCTCGCCATGCCACATGCCGCAGATCGTCGCCCGGCTGATAGCCTCGCAAACCGAAAAATTCATCGCCCAGACCCCGGATCCGCCGCGGTATTTCGCCTGTTCCCCGCACGCTGTCCAGAAAGGTCGGACGCACGGAATGCACGCGGGGATAGACCAGCACTTCAGCGGAACCCTGTACCCGGAGGCGCGTCTCTATCAGTCCGAAGGGAAATGTCGTCACCAGCTCGATCGGGGGCGGCGGATATACGCCGCGGCGGGGGAAGATCGCGTTGATCTGCGCCACGCCAGCCTTCCCGGCGGGGAGTTTGATCAGGTAGGCCACCGATTGACCGGGGTTTTCGGCCAGTTCAATGCGCAGCGACACTGTCGGCAGCACCGCCTTGTGGTTCTCCACGCGCACCGTGATTGCGACGCTGTCGCCCCGGTGCACCGCGCTTGGCGCGTCGAACTGAACTTTCAGGCCTTTCAGATTCTTCGCGGAAAAAAAGAGGGACAGGACCAGAAAACTGACCAGCCCGCCCACCAGCAGGTACAGAAGGTTCATCCCGCTGTTCCAGGCCGCCAGGAGGAGCACGGTCGACATCAAAACGAACACCTGCCCCGCACGAGGCAAGCGCCATGTCCGATCGCGCCTGCGCTTCCTCACAACGCTCACCGCGGTATTGGCGTGTTCTTGACCACGTCGTATACGGCGCGGCCACGCGCCCGTGCGGCCGCCGCCAGGTTGCCTTCCCGGGAACGCACCAGGATCCGGTGCGACAGCGCCGGTACGGCCAGCTGCTTCACGTCGTCCGGCGTCACGAAATTCCGGCCCTCCACCAGCGCGTGCGCCTGGCAGACCTCATAGAATTCCTGGGCCGCGCGCGGGCTTGCCCCCAGCTGAATGTGCTCGTGTTGGCGGGTCCCCTGCACAATCGCCAACATGTAACGGGCCACGCTGTTGTCCACATGAATGCCAGGAACCTGCTCCTGAAGCGCCACGATTTCAGCGGCCGACAAGACCGGCTCGAGAAGCGTCATCGCTGCCCGTGGATCCCGGCGTCGCATGATATGCAGTTCGTCATCGCTCCCGGGATACCCGATTTCGACGCGCAACATGAACCGGTCAAGCTGCGATTCCGGCAGGGGGTACGTGCCATCGTATTCGATGGGGTTCTGGGTCGCCAAAACAACAAACGGCTGGGGAAGGGGACGCGTCACTCCATCCACCGAGACCTGGAATTCGCTCATGGCTTCCAGCAGCGCGCTCTGATTCTTCGGCGGGGTGCGGTTGATCTCGTCGGCCAGAACGACTCCCGCAAAAATGGGCCCCGGCCGGAACTCGAATTCGCGAGTCTTCGGATTGAGCACCGTCACCCCCAGGATATCTGAAGGCAGCATGTCGCTCGTGAATTGAATCCGGCTGAATTTGCAGTCGATGGAGCGGGCCAGCCCTTGAGCCAGCGTGGTCTTGCCGATGCCCGGCACGTCTTCGATCAAAATGTGGCCACGCGCCAGCAGTCCCGCCACGCAGAGCTTCACCGTGTTGTGTTTCCCGAAGATCACCCGCTCGACACCGCTGACCAGCGCCGCGATGCGCTCCACGACCTGCGTGTCCACGGCCGGCATTCCGTCTCCGCTCGTCTCAGGCCCGGATTCCGTATGAATCACTCGCAGTTGCGACATAAACGTCACTCCTTCGGCTTGGCACGCAGAGCCACTCTTTCAACGGGTCAACAACTCTCACGCAGGTCCGGCACTCGCATGTCAGGGGGAACGCGCAGCGTGCGGTATTGTTCCGTTTTTCAAAGGCCGCGCCGCGCGCTGTTCTCCGAAACGCAGGGTAGACCTCTTGGCGACAACGATTCAATTCTGCAACAAATTCCCGAAAACCTCGTTTTTCGTGATCTCCGTTTCCGGAATCCTCCGGATAACGGCAGCGGAACTACAGCCAACGCTCAAACCACGAATCGGCTGCGTCAAGCGCGTCCACGGTCAGGGTACGGCCATCCGAGTGCGTATAGTGTTCCAGGGCATCATCTCGTCCCAGCATGCGGTAGATGTGCCCGGCGGCATCTTTTGCTTTCTGGCAACTCTTGGTATTGAGGAGCTTTGCGTCGTTCAAGGCGGTGATCAGCAGCGTGGGCGTGGGCGCGGCCAGGGCCAGTACGTGTTCCCAGTCAAATGGGAATTCTTTCTTCGCGACGGCATCCTTCAGGTTTGGCGCCAGTGCGCAATGACCGTCCTCCACCCAACGCTCAACCTCTTTATCGTCGTGGAACCGTGTGAAACCGCAGCTGGCTACGCATACCTGCACCCGCTCGTCAAGCGCCGCAACCAGCAGAGCGCAGGTGCCGCCCAGGCCATGGCCGATGATGCCGAGACGCGAGCTGTCCACGCCGGGCACATCTCCAAGGGCGTAGAGGCCGCAGGTATAGTCCCATACCATCTTTCCGAGCAGCGATCCTTTGGGCCAATCCTTATAGAAGTTTGACGTGTCGTAGGCCGCTTTGCCCCCGGACACGCGTTCTCCTGCCGTGGCGCAGTCGGGGGCGAGCGTCGCATAGCCCTGTTCGGCATAATGCACGGCGAGCGCCATCAGGCGTTCCCCCGCCAGGCCGGCTGGTTCTGATTTCCCCTCCGGGTGTTCGCTGTGGCAGCACACAATCCCCGGCACCGGTTCTTTGCGATTCGGAACAAACAGCCACGCCGCGATGCGCTCCCAGTCGCTTACAAAATAATTCACACGGCGCCGCGTATAGCCGGGGAAAGAGTCTTCGTCCACGACCTTAATCTGCAGCTCAGCCCGCTCTTTCGGAAGCACCCCCAACACCTTCAGCACCGAGGATTCGATTTCCTTGCGCGCCTGGATCCAATCCAGAGAGTCCCTCAGTTTGCTCAGGTCGATCATTCGCAATACCTTCCATGCCCCCCGGCCTGTGCCATGCCCCAAAACCTTGGTTTCCAGCATGGTAGTGACTGCACTGTTCCGGAATCAAATCAAATCTGTTCGCGCAGCAGGCCCACGTTTTTCCCGCAAAAGCAGAACAGAGACAGCCGCCACCGGATTCGGCATCGTCTGCCGGCGCCACCACGCCGCACGCCAGCCGCCGGAAAGAGGTAAAAAGCCTGGGCATAAGTCTCCGTTGTGATCATAAGCCCGGGCGGCGCAGCTGTCCCCCGCTGGCGGGGGTGAATCGGCGGTAGCCGATTTGGGGGTGGAGTTTTTCAGGTTGGATTTTGAGGTATGGCTTGCAGCTCACAGCGTCCCGTCGAAACGCGCAGGGGCTATCCGGATGGGCAGACACAGGGGTCTGCCCCTACAACCGGAACGCAGCCGCAGGGGCTATCCGGATGGGCAGGCACAGAGGCCTGCCCCCACATTCGAAAAACTCCAGGAAATAGTCGATGAACTAAACAAGCGGCCAAAAAAACGCCTCGGATACCGAACATCCAATGAAGTCTTGCTGCAGAAACGGAAAATCGCATTGCGTACACCTAGAACTTGAATGTGCCCCGCTTTATGGCAGTCCACCCCCGCGACCTGTATCATGGGAGCCGTCTTCCCGAGTCTTCTGATGAGGGAACGGCAATGCCAACGGATGGGACATTGCGTACGCGCACAAGGCCGCTCTTGTGCGCAATCTCGCGAACGAAACACAATAACCTGTTCTGTCAACCGCCGGCCGGCAGGCCGTGGCGCCGGGCTGCTCCCGAGCAGGCCCATCACCGGGCACCGCGCCTGAAACGGCAAGGCGTTCACTGGAAGAGGGGAGGAATCCCGTGCGTACGATGAAGATGCTCGTCCTTGTTATCGCGGCTATCCTGTTTGCAGGCGCTGCATCTGCTGAAGACGTTTCCCTGGTCGGGCCCGGGAAGATCTTTATCCGGTTTACCAATGTCCGCCCCGACCAGTCCGCTGTCATGGTGCGCGTGCACGTCATTCCCAACAGCGACCAACCCTTCGGCTGGGGGGGCCTTACGCGCTATGCGGGGGCCGAGGGAGCGGCGGAGAAACCCGAGGTTTCTCCACTCGCGCCCGGCGCCGCCACGCCGTGGCTCGATGTGGGCCAGTACATGAACCAGCAGGGCACGCGCAGCTGGGATACCTACCTTTCCCCGCTACTCTGCGGCGTACAGACGTTTCCTCCGGCCTCCGGGCTGTATCTTGTCGCCGAAATTGCCGAAGGCCCCGGCATGGGGATCCTGCGGCGGCTCGAGATTCGGAAACCGGAGCTTGCCCCGGAAGACGCGGAACGCGACTACCCCTGGCATCTGGGCTACGGGCTCTGGAACCGCGGCAAACCAATCCTTCCCACGCTGGGGCTCCTGGTGCCTTCGCGCCCCGAAGTCTCGCCTCGGGTGTATACCTTCGAAGAACTCCTCAACTGGCAACTTGACGTCATCGAAGATTTTCCGGATACCGGCCGGCTCCCTGAGCGGTTCGTCTTTCGCACGCGTGGTCAGAAAGTCATCCTCGATGCCCTGGGCTACAACGGCTATCCAGAAGGCACCGTCGAAGCCAATCTCGGCGATGAGATCTCTCTCGAACTCGAGTTGTCGGAAGAGGAACAGAACCAGCGCTTCCGTGAGGCCATGAAAGCCCGGGGATTCGACCCGCTGGCTCTGCTCAGCACGGATGCGATACCCCTGGTCCTCAACCAGCCCGAATCACTGCAGTGGGAGCGCGTGACGGTGCTCCCAGCCCTTGAAGACAACCCCGTCCAGTATTATGAGGCCGCCATCTTTCGCTACCAGCTGTGGTACGAGGCTCTGGCGGAGCGTACCCGGGCCGCCGTCGAGGCCAATCCCGGCAAACGCGTGCTCGCGGGCGCCAATTTCAGCCCCCACATGAACGTCTGGCCCGATACCCGCCAGTGGATCGGGCCTTTCGAGGCGGAAGCCATGACCATGACCTGGACGGAGGATTGGTGGTGGCAGGTGCCTGAAATCTCGCCCCAGGTCTACGGGTTTCTGCTCGATGGCCTCCGCCTGGCGGGCTCTTACCACGGTGCGCCCATGCAATTCTATATCATGCCCTTCAAAGGCAGTTCTCCCGACAATTTCACCCGCATGCACGGCCTGGCCTTGTCGCATGGCACAAAAATCATCAACCATTTCCACACCGAGGATCAGGTCCTGACGACGTGGGATTACATCGATGCAGCCGAGAGCCCGCGTACGCTTCAGGCCATCCACGATGTCATCCGCGATATCGGCGCGGTCGAAGACCGCCTGTATTCCGCCATGCCCCGTCAGGCCGACATCGCGATCCTCTTGTCCTGGGCCGCAGATACCTGGGATACGCAGGATCTGGGCGGCGCCGGACGGCTCTATTCCGCCGAATACAACGTCAATAACGATGAACGCAAGGCCCTGTGGCTCGCACTCCGCCATGCCCAGTATCCGGTTGACCTCATCACGGACAAGGATGTTGCCGCAGGGAAACTCCAGGATTACCGGGTGCTCTATGTGGTTGGGGCAGAGATGCTCTCACAGGCCGTCGAAGCTCTGCGCCAATGGGTCGAGGGCGGAGGTACGCTCTACGCAACTGCCGGCGGCGGGCTGCTGGACCAGTACCATCACCGCAACGATGCCCTTCACGAGGTGTACGGCATTCTCTCCAACACGCTCGAGCGTCCCGTGCGCCACATTCGGCCCCGTAACACCCTCCCGAAAGCCACGCCGCTCGACACCGTGCGAATCAAGAGCGCCAAAGGCTTCCCCGACATCGAGTTGCCCGCATTGCTCTATCGTGAGACCGTGGAACCCGGCACGGCCACCGTGCTCGGCCGCTATGCCGCAGACAATGCCCCGGCGATTGTCCTCAACCGCTTCGGCAAAGGCCGGGCCGTCTACTCGGGCGCTCTGGCGGGAATCGCCTACATCACGCCCGCATTCACGGAAGATTCTGATACGCTTCCCACCGATTTCCCCGCCGACCGCCGCGCATGGGTTGCGGCTGTCCCGCAACTGGCCGGCATAACGCAGCCGGTCGTCACATCCCATCCGCTGGTGGAAGCCCAGTATATGCACGGCGAAAACGGAGCCCTGCTCATTCTGACGAACTGGTCGCCTGAACCGCTCGAGGAGCTGCAGGTCTCTTTTCCGGGGTTGCGGGACGTGTCGCGCGTGCAAAGCCTGCGCTCCGCCGGGTATTTCACGGGCGCTCTGAGCGAACAGGATGCGGGCGTGCTGGCGTTGACGAAGACCCGTGGCGGCCCGTCCGTTTCGCTTTCCCTCGCCCGGGTCGATTTTCTCTACATCAATTGAATGCGCATGCGCCCGACCGCGCCCTTGCGATGGAGGTTCCAGCGCGACCCAAATCCGCACCCGCATGATACTCAAATTTGCCTGACGTGGCGGCGGCTGACGGGATGGTTCAGGGCGCGGCGCCCCGCGGTTTGCGTGGTCTGCGCCGGTTCTTTTCCGGCACGCCGCGGCCTGGCATCAGGATATGGTGCTGGCGAAGCCGCGCCTGGTCGCTTCGGGCTACCGGGATGCGTCGGCCCTCCGGGTCTATGCCCGCATAGTACATCGCCGTTGCCACGGTGCCCGGCGTCGGAATGAAACACTGCACCTGGCGCGGTTTCCAGCCCCGTTCGCGAAGCCAGTCCGCGAGGACCCGCATGTCGTCGTCCGTGCATCCGGGAAATGCGCTGATCAAATAAGGGACCACGTACTGTTCTTTACCTGCGTGCCGCGATTCTCGTTCAAACAGACCCAAAAATGCTTCAAATTGCTGAAAAGACGGTTTCCGCATGAGCCGCAACACCTTGTCCGAACTGTGTTCGGGAGCGACCTTCAATTGACCGCCCACAAATTCAGTGATGAGCGTCCGGAGCGAGGATCGGTCGTGGCCCAGGTCGTAGCGTATCCCGCTGGCCACGCGCAGGTGCTCCACGCCTTGGACGCCGCGCAGACGCCGCAACAGGCGCACGTTTTCCGCCTCGTCCAGACTGAAGTGGGGGCAAAGCTCGGGCGTGAGGCAATCTGCACGCTGGCAAGCCGCCTGATTTGCACGGCAGCGCGCTCCCCACATGTTTGCGGTGGGGCCTCCCACGTCGCTGATGCTTCCTCGCCAATCCGGATGTGTTGTAAGCTCCTCGACCTCTTGTTCCAGTGAATCCGCGCTCCGCGATCGGATCCTGCGTCCCTGATGCAGGGCAATCGAGCAGAACGTGCACCCACCCGCACATCCGCGATGCGATGTGACGCTGAACTGGATCATAGCGGCGGCCGGCACCTCCTCCTTGTATGCCGGATGGGCCCTCCGTGTGAACGGCAGACGATACAGCGCGTCCAGCTCGTTCGTGGTGAGGGGTTTTGCCGGAGGAGTGAATACGACAAGCCGCCCGGCGTTGTCCTGCACCGCCCACTGCGTGCCCTGGTGTACCTGCAACTCAAGCGCAAGCGTGGCCGTCATCAGCTCTGCCGGCTCACGGACTATCGCTTCGTGCGAGGGCAGATTCAGGATGTTTCCCGGGCCCGGAGCGTTCGGCAGTTCCAACACGCTGGCCAGAGACGATGCCGCGAACGCGGTCCCCGGAATGCCCCGCAACGACTCTGCCGGATGTGCGGCGCCGGTTGCAGCAGCCTCCAGCCGCCGGGCTGTTTGCAGGATGGCCCGCTCACCCATGCCATAAATCAAGAGATCCGCTTTGCTGTCCAGGAGAATCGAACGCCGCACGCGATCGAGCCAGAAATCGTAATGAGAGGCCCGCCGCAACGACGCCTCGATTCCTCCAATCACCACGGGCAGACCGGGGAAGGCCTGGCGCAGCAGATTAGTGTAGACGATGGTCGCCCGGTTCGGCCGGGCTCCCGCGCGTCCGCCGGGCGTGTAGGCGTCGTCGCTCCGCTTCTTCCGAAACGCCGTGTAATGCGCGAGCATCGAATCCACGGCGCCGGCGGTCACCCCCGCGAAAAGACGCGGCCGCCCCAGGCGCGCGACGTCGGCAGGACTGCCCCATTCTGGCTGCGCAACGATGCCCACGCGGTATCCTTTGGCCTGCAGCCAGCGCCCAAGCAGGGCCGTGCCAAACGACGGATGATCCACATAGGCATCGCCCGCCACGAGCAGCACATCAAGCTCCGACCAGCCGAGTTCCGCCATCTCCGCACGCGTCATCGGCAACGGCGGAACGGGCGGCCGCACGGTGCTGCTGCGACCTTTTCGTTTCTTTTTGTCCTCAGACACGGCGGTTTTCCTGACTTAAGCTCAAAAACAACGGAACGCCGACACGGCCCCCTAGTCTATCAGAGGAAGCGCGCTGTATCGCAGCGCGGAGATTTCATTCCGATGAACAGCACATGCACGAAGCGAAACGTCTGAAGTGCGGGTTTTATGTGATCTGCGGACCTGCGAACGGCGGGCGCCAAGGCTGCCCAAGCCACGAATACACAGAGCAGCCGATGGAAATCAGCATTCCGTCAGGCCGCCTCAGCATTCCTCTTCGGAAACGGCTTCGGATTGCGTCCAGACGGTCAGATTCGCGAGATCCCGTTGGCGCTGCGGCAGGAGTCTTGCAATAACATACCCCGCGCAAAACATGATGAGGTGCCCAATTACTCCCGTGTAGTAGCCGTCAAAGTGTGACCGGAGAGCGTCGTTCATGCCCTGGGGCAGCCAACCCAGGCCGGATAAGGACATCACCATGGAAAACCCAAGCGCCAAGATGATCCCGACCGCTACCGAACGCCCATCCCCGCGGGTCGTGAAAAATCCCAGGAAAAACAGCCCCAGCAACCCGCCCGCCGCGATCGCCTGAAGTTCTGTCCACAAATCCTGCAGCGTCTGCTGTTCGGAAAACAGCAGCCAGAATGCGCCGCCGACCATCACCAGGGCGCTGAAAAGCGTGCACCAGCGCGCCGCCCGCATGTAGTGCGCATCAGCCCTGCCTTTCACCCAATGTCGTTTGTACAGGTCGGTGACCACCACGGCCGAAATCGAATTCATCGCCGACGACATGCTCGACATGGCCGCGGCCAGCACCGCGGCCACAACCAGCCCGGACAGTCCCGTGCGCAACTGGGTCGTCACAAAATACGGCAAGACCTCCTCGGCTTTCCGCAACCCCGTCAGCATTTCCTCGGCGCGCACGTCCGGAAACACCTGGTAGAACACAAAGAGTCCCGTGCCCACAAACATGAAATATCCCCAGGTCGGCACGCAGAACAGACAGCAGATCCACATCGCGCGCCGGGCCTCTTTCATCGATTTCGCAGCGCAATACTTCTGCACCTGTTCCTGGTTTGTGGTGTAATCGGCCAGCCACTGCATCAACCCCACGATCAACAACATCAATATCGTCTTATGCGACAGCGAAAAGCCCCACGGTAGCGGCCGGAGCGCCCCATCCGGACCCAGCTCGCTGATGCTGAATTTCCCGTGCTCTGAGGCCACATTAATGAGCTGCGTAAAACTCCCGGGAAGCTTTACGATGATCACCGCCAGGATCAACACGCCGCCCAGCGTCAAAATCACCGATTGCACGAAATCCGTCCAGATCACCGCTTCGATACCGCCCGCCACCGTGTAGTAGGCCGTCACCCCGCTGCCCAAAAGGATGCACCACACCGGATCCCAGCCCGTGACCTTCTGGATCAGCAGAGCGGTCAAATATTGAATCATCGACAGCCGGATGCACTGCGCAATCACAAACACGGTCGCGCCATAGGTCCGCGCACCGGGGCTGAAACGTTTCTCCAGATATTCAAACACCGACGTGATCCGACCCCGACGGAAAAACGGAAGAATCAGTCGCGACGCGATAAATACCGCGACCGGAAGCATCAGACAGATGACGTAGCGCAGATAACTCGTCTTGAACGCATCGGCCGGATACGCCACAAACGTGATCGAACTGATCGCCGCCCCGAACAGCGATACTCCGATCAACCACCCCGGATAGGCCCGCCCCGCCACGAAATACTGCTCCGTGCTCTTCGCGCGCTGTGCAAAAAACCACCCCATCCACATCAGCACGGCGAAATACACAAAGATCACACCCGTATCGATCGCCCCAAATGACGCCATCGGCTTTCCCCTTTTTCTTCCCCGCACCATGATAAATTCGCCCCACCCAGCGGTCAAGGCTTTTCAAGGGCGGTTCACGGGAAGCGACCAAGGCCAAATTCAGGGATCGGCCCAGGTAGGCAACGAAGAACCAGAGGGGGCAATACTTGAACCCCAAATTTTGACAGTTTTTACAATAATGACTATGATGAGTAATACATAGAATGGGGGTAACCTTAGGAGGTCGATTTACAGCAAAGGAGGCTGCACTGCATCACAGCAAATTGCAGAACATGCTTAGCTAGATATATCTTGAGATATAAGGATTGGTGCGGGAAGAATTTGGCTTTTCAATTGCATATTTGGGCATTGGGTTAGCGACACACAAAATAGCAAGGGAGGCATCAAATGGGAACTAGAACAGCTCTTCTGGTTTTCTTGCCGGTTGCTTTGGTCTGCACCGGCTGCCCAGTTTTGGCGCCCATCAATTTGAGTGGACGCTGGGAAGGACCAATCTTCGGAGAAATGAACGGCATTGAATTGTCGGGAACGATGAGCGGAGAAATTCTCCACGAGGGCAGCGAGATTACCGGCGTGTGGAGCACCAGTTTCACAGATACCCGCTATAACAACGGCGGGATCTTTTCTGGGACAGTCAGGGGCCGTAAGCTTACGGCAAAGTTCGTTCCATCTAGAGCGGATACCTGCCCGTTTGTGGCCGTAGCGACCTTCACGCGGGACACTATTGAAGGCTCGTATTCAGCTGTCGATTGCCATCTAACACAGACGGGCACTGTTGAACTCCATAGGATTAGCGTCAAAGAAGCTCTATCTGACATAGACTGAGCTTTAGGCCTCCTTCCCCGTTCGTGCGAGAGTAAACGCTGGTTATGGAGCGGGGCGCTTGGCCGGGGAGCCTTGCTCACGTTGAGTGGTCTCCATGCGGGGAGCTATTTTTGTCCGGGGCTGGGCGAATCAGAAGACGTCTTCCTCGTCTGGTTCCGGTTGCGTGGTGATTTCCTCGTCCGGCTCCGGCGATTTGGTTAGTTCCTCGGCCTGCAATGCGCGGGAGGAGGTGTCGATGGTGTCGAGGACGCTGATGTCTTTTTCGGTGGCGGCGCCGAGTTCTCTGAATCGGCGGGCACTGACGAGGACCCGGCTCTCGAGTGTGGCGACGGCTTTGTTGTATGCGCCGGTGGCTCGGTCGAGCCCTTTGCCGAGGTCGTTGAAATGGTCCGCCAGGACCCGGATTCGATCGTAGAGCTGTTGTCCAAGTTCGCTGATGATCTGGGCATTCTCGGCGAGCTGTTCCTGCCGCCAGCCGTATGCCACCGCCCGCAACAGCGCGATCAGCGTGGTCGGTGTGGCGATGATGACTTTCTGGTCCACGCCCAGCTCGATCAGGCTGGGATCCTGATCAAGCGCGGCGCTGAAAAACGGCTCGCCCGGGAGAAACAGCACCACAAACTCCGGCGTGGGGTTGAACTGGTTCCAATACGACTTTCCGCTCAGCTGTGTGATATGGCTCCGGATCTGGCGCGCATGGTCTTTGAGATGCGCCAGCTTGGTCTCGTCGTCTTCCGCCTGCAAGGCCTCAAGGTAGGCGTGCAGAGACACCTTCGAGTCGACCACGATGTTCTTCTTGTTGGGCAGTTTGATGACCATATCCGGACGCAGCCGGCCCTCTTCGGTCGTGACGGATTCCTGCTGCACGAAATCGCAATACTCGACCATGCCGGCCATTTCGACCACCCGCTGCAGCTGAATTTCGCCCCAGCGGCCGCGGGCGACGGGCGAGCGCAATGCCTGAACGAGGTTGGATGTTTCCGTCTGCAGGCGCAACTGGGTCTGACTCAACGATTCGACCTGCTGTGTCAGGCTGGCATAGGCGGAGGTCCGGACTTTTTCGACTTCGCCAATCTGTTTATTGACGTTCTCGAGCGATTCTTTGATGGGTTTCACCATCTCGCCGATCGCTTTCTGGCGCGTCTGGAGGTCGTTTTTGGCGCCCTCCTGGAATTTTTCGAGGTTCTCTTTCGCCAGTTCCAGAAACGACTGGTTGTTGCTCTTGAGCGCGTCGGCCGAGAGGGATTTGAACGCCTCGGTCAGTTTTTCGCGGGCATCTTCCAGCAGGGCGAGCTTTTCTTCGGCGGCCTTTCGCTCGGCCTCGATGCGGGTTTCCAGTTCGGCGATGGCACTTTGTTTATTGCTGTTGAGTCGCTGTAACTCCTCGATCTGGTCGCCGCGCTGCGCGATGAGTTCCTCGAGTTGCGAGATCCGTTTGCGCTTTTCTTCGGCGGCCTTTCGTTCGGCCTCGATGCGGGTTTCCAGTTCGGCGATGGCACTTTGTTTATTGCTATTGAGCCGCTGTAATTCCTCGATCTGGACGCCGCGCTGCGCGATGAGTTCCTCGAGTTGCGGGATCCGTTTGCACTTCTCTTCCGCCGTGGCACGCTGCGTGGCCTCCGCGCTATGTGCCTGGCGCGTCGCTTCGAGGTAGGATTTAACTTCTTTCAACTCGTGCTCGAGCACGTGTACACGCTGAACGGCCGAGGTCATGCGTTCCTGCGCCGCCGTCATGGCGGCCAACGAATCGCCCTTGAGGCGCTCCTCCGCCTGCTGCGCCTTGGAGTTGGCCAACACCCAGGCCACCCCACCCCCCACAAGAAGCCCAACCACCAGACTGATACCGATAGCCATCAATTCCATGATTTGTACTTCCTTCACAACAGCCCAGCCGCCAGCAGGCCAGCACCCCACATTGAAGCACGAAACGAAGGCCCGGGTCTCTGCTGATCGCTCGCGCAGTCTCAGGCCCTCACACTATACTTAAGCATGTCACGTGCCAAGTCAAAAAATGGCGCAACATAACGGTAATTGGGGCAAATTTGACCAATGGAAGGAAATGCGGCGCAGCGCGTGCCTCAAAAATTGAGCAGTGCCGTCAAGTACTGAGCACTGGAGCGTGCGATCACGGATTCAATTGTTGAGAGCGCAAATTTTAAGCATTGTGCTCAAATATTGATTTATCTCTGCCGAGTAGATTTTCCCAAATATTTCCTGAAAAGTGCATAAATGATGTGATCGCAAATGTTTATGTGAAGATCTCAAGTATTGGCATGTAATATGCTTATAGAATAAAGTGAAAGCTGCAGTAGACAGCGCAGAAAGGATGCGGTATGGACAGTCTTTATTTCGCTTATGGATCAAACATGGACTCGAAACAGATGGCTGAGCGGTGCCCCGGAGCGAAGGCCGTGGGCACGGGTGTGCTTCAGGATTACCGCTTTATCATCAACCAGCGAGGGTTTGCGACGCTGCGCCTGGAGGCCGGTGCCAGCACTCCCGGGGTGCTGTGGGCGCTTAGTCCTGCGCACGAAAAGACTCTGGATCAGCGCGAAGGCTATCGTGAGGGCTTGTACGACAAGAGCTTCCGTTCGGTGCGCCGCGATACCGGCGAAGAGGTCCAGGTGCTGGTCTACATCGACCACAGAAACCAGCGGATCGAGACCCCGCGCGATGGCTATCTTGAGCGCGTCATTGCCGGCGCCGAGTCGCATGGACTTCCCGCGGATCACCTCCGGATGCTCAGGGCATGGCCGCGTAAGCGCACCATCCGGTGTTTCAACCGACTCGTGAATGAAGTGAAATCGGGCGCGAGCCTGACCGCGGAAACCCAGCGGCACGGGGCGGGTTGTGTCCAGGTGATCAAGGCGGCTCGCGACCGGTTGATTGTCGAGGCTCTGGACCACTGCCGCGATGGGCGGTACAGCGGCGATTTCGAGACAAATCTTTCGGAAGTGGTCCGCAAAATGGCTGAAGAGTTGGCCAGGCAAGCGGAAAACACGGCCCAGGAAAAACACTCCCATGAAATCGTGAAACTGGAACGCTTCATCAATCACGCGAAAGCATTGCGGGAGGATGACGGACTGCTCGACGAGCTCAACGCATACGCATCTGCGCGCGAAACTGGCGGAGATTTAGGGTACGGAGATATAGGGGCTGAAAATATCATTATCACACAATACCCGGAGCGAACGGGACATCCAGAGGATCGTATAATCGTTACCCCTCACGCAGGCATCCTGCAAGCGCTCTGGTCGAAACTGTTCTCTGGAAAATATGACATCTGCGTTGGCGGCTTTATCAAG
Organism: Candidatus Hydrogenedentales bacterium; assembly: GCA_050950105.1. Taxonomy (GTDB): domain Bacteria; phylum Hydrogenedentota; class Hydrogenedentia; order Hydrogenedentales; family SLHB01; genus UBA2224. The sequence goes on from JBMNGZ010000005.1 coordinate 34,051, forward strand.
ATCTTTGCGGAGGCAGTAGAGCAGCACGCGAAAGACCCGGGTGCGCGGGACCTCATCCGGCAGGTGCTCGATGGCGCCGCCAGGAAGGCCGCGATCGAAAGAGAGAACCTGCTGCTCGATAGGGACCGCTACTATGGCCTGTTCTAACGCACAACGGCGTCACCCGCCGGATTTGGAATCGGGTTTCCTGCGTGAGAAAGAGGGAACCCGATTTTTTATCCGGCTCTGGCCGGAGCCGGTGTTCCTGCAAGAAACAACCTCTGGGGGCTGGGTGGAAGCGGGGGCCTGCAACGCCGACATCAGCCTGACCGCACTCAAAGAAACACGCGACGCGCTGGTCAAACGATTGCGGCTTGAGTATCCAGACGCTGTGGACCAGGCATGCAAAGACGCCGCCTCGCTGCGGCAATCAGCGGATGTACCGCACTGCGTGCGGTACCTCTCGCAGCTCACCCAACGGATACGCCCGCGCGAAGCCTTTCTTCAGGTCATTCCAGCGTCCATTCGAAACGCCATATTGAAATTTCCGGCCCAGCATTTCACGTTGCTGCGCTGCATAAGCCAGTGCCCGGAAATCATGGAACTGCTCGAGACGAACCCGCTTCTGGGATATATGGTCGCGACGCATGAGCGTTGGGCATCAATTCCCGTAATTGCAGCGCAGTTGGGCGCCGTGCTGCGTCTGCCGCGAAGGCAACTCCTCGCCCGGCTGGGGTTCGAGACGCCTTCGAATGCGATGCTGCGCGTCATCGGCAAAGTCCCACACCGCGCATGCACCCCGGCCATCGTCCCTCTGCTGCGGACTTCCCTGCGCAACCCGGAAACCGTCAGGCGGCTGGGGTTCCTGCCGCGCATCAACCTGGGGGTCGCCGAAATTGCCGCGTGCTCATCCACCCTGAGCATGGTGGGCAACGGGTTTCTCGCCTGCGTCGGCAATACCCGGGCAGAGGACCGGCAAGCACTCACAAAGCGCCACATCGAGACCTATACGATGCTGCGCGACCGGTATGGCGACTCCTCGGAGCGGCAGGTGTTCAAAAAACCGTCCGAGTTTCATGCCGCCTGCTCAAAATACGTGTATTTTCTGCTTCCCGAAGAAATCCAGGCCTGCGACCTGCCCTTTCCCGACCCGCCGTTGCCGGATACGCCAGAAATTCGTGCCCTGCGAACACCAACGGATGTCAAAGAAGAAGGCGACCACCAAAACAACTGCGTTATCGGGCTGCTGACAGTCCTCGCGGCCGGAGACGCCTTCCTGTATCGCGTGCTCCGGCCCGAGCGCGCCACCCTGCTCATCAAGAAACGCCATGGCCGATGGCAAACCGAAGAAATCTCCGCGGCAGACAATGTGCCGGTCACTGCAGAGACCAAAGCCCTCGTCGACGATTGGCTCAGGCTCCAGGACGCCGCGCGCGGAAGTGCCCGGATATCCCGCCAAAACCGCGTGCGGCCTTAAAAGAACACCTTTTTTTGCGTGTTGCGGCCCCAACCGGCGCATTTTTCCTCTCGCAAGCCGTAAACACATGGAACCCCGGCGCTTGATCACGGATTCTTATATGTAAAGGTATATGTGAAACAATAATGTAAGAAATCACCGAAAAACCCTCAGCACGGGGCAGGGAGGGTTCGAAGAATGGGCCAGTTTTTCCAGCTGGCGCAAGGCCGACACGGCAAAACATTTTTGGCAGTCTCTAAGCTGAAGGATTATGTGGTGTTTGCGTGGACGAGCGGCCTCAAGCACATAAAGAGTCCTCTGGCGGTGCTTAGGCCGCTTTGTTCCATAATGCTGCGGTGGGGAGATTGATTAGGGCGACGCATGCGTCGCCCCTGCAGTGTGCGTCGCGTCGTCAGCATTTGACGCCGATACGGCCTGCGTCGCCCGTACGATGGATGCGTTCGAGGCCGCGCCTGGGAGGTGGTAATGATGGGTGTAATATTAAGGTTCAGCGGATGTGGTCTCATCATTCTCTCGAGCATCGTGATGGGGGAGGGTTGCATGGTGACATTATCTCCGCCAGCCCTTGCCACAATGGTCAGAAACTGCGAAGCCTACGGGCTGTCGGAAGTGGAACTGCGAGAATTGTGGGCTGACTTATCCCTTCCCGAAGCCGGTTTCGCGGACAACGCTCGCACGAAAGTTAAGGAATACAGTGCACAGGGGGTCGATCTTGTGCCTTTTTTGCTGGAATTACAACAATTTGGCGCGGAGTTGGAGCAGAAAGCCGGAATATCGCAGAGCGCTGTCATGCTGTGGCTGGCGCTTTCGCATGACGAGCGAGCGACCGCGCACTTGCTTGCCACTTTTCATGAGCTCGTGCGAACACGGGACGACCTCAATTTACTAGCAAGGGTGATCTACTGTCTGAGTCTGACGAAGAGTGAGGCCGCTGCTGACCTTCTATTTGAAGTGCAAAGCGATGAGTTTTGGCGAGATGATACGGCCTCGGATGGGATGAAATTAGAAGAGTACGAGGACTCGTCCGATCCGGATGAAGAGGCATTCATCAGCGGCGTTAGGAAAGAGGCACTAAGAACGCTGGCAGACACAGGATCGGATCGTGCGATTTACGCTTTTGCAACCCATGATGGTATCCACCAGACTCTGGTATCTTTCGCCGATAGGCTTTTCCGTGTGGCGATTGAGAGCAAAGATACCCTTCCGGATGTGGAGAAATGGCATGAGAAAGGGTTGCCGGAGCGCAAACTCGCGGAAATGCGAGCCTTGGTCCAGTGGTGGCAGAACGCCGAGGCCCAGGGCGTAGTATTGCCGTACGCGAAGATGCTTCTTCATGATCTGCAAAGAGCAGCTTGGGAGGGGCCGGTCCGCGCAAGAATTGCCTATTATCGTAAAAACGATGTGGATATTGTGCCGGTCTTAATGCACCTGGAAGAAAGGCATAACCTGCCGGAAACAGAAGACGGCGCTGTAGACGCAATCAAAGAAAGCACCATTCGATTCTGGATCGCGATGTCGGGTGGGGAAATAGCAGGTGAGTATCTGCTTAATGAAGTGCGCGAGTTGATGAAAGGTTCAATTACGACAGAGTCGCAGCTAGATCAACTGAACGGTCTGATTTCCATGTTGGGCATGACCAGGTACGAGCCCGCCATAGATTATCTCTTCGAAATCCAAGACAACGAATTCTGGGAAAGTGGCGGCGCCCCAAAAATCGTCCGGCCGGCATCTGTGCGCTGGTCGTCTGAACAAGAGATAGAGTATGCAAAGGAAAGACTAAAAGAGCTTGCCTTAAACGCACTGGCATTTTCCGGTACTGAGAAGGCCATTCATGCATTCGGAACGGGGGAGGGTATTAACCCCGCCTTTCACAAACGTTTAAATGGTCTCTTTGAGAACGCAGCGAGAGCCCATTTCAACATCATAGGTGTACCGGAGTGGTACGGCTATCCCTTGCCAGAGGAGACGTTGAAAGGCCTGCAGGAATTGTTTGCAAAATACGGCAAAACCTACGTGCCCAAAGAGGAGAGTGAGAAGATTAAAAACATGAGCATACCGCACTTCTGAGAACGCTGACGCTGGCCTCGGCCGCAGGCGAAGGGCAGTGTGCGTTTGTGGCCTATGTGGTCGACTATGGTGTCGTGCGGAGATACGCTCTGAGTGCTATTGTGCATGAGCAAGCGGTTGTTACGGCTCCTATGATCCAAGGATGGCTTGACGAGGCGACCAACAACATTTTCTTGAAGGATTCCCTGCCATGGGGCGGGTCAATCAAGCAGCGTTACGAGGACGACGAAGACGTGCATTGCCCGATTGCTCTGGTTCTTAAGAATCCCGACGAGCCACTGGCGACTTTCAGCGGATCGGACGTGGTTGAAGGGGGCGAGGTTGCCCAATACAACGAAATTCAGAATAAGCAGGAGTATGATCAACTCCTCGCTACACCTTGGTCTGGCAACAACGTGGCTTACGGCTATGACCTGATTGTGGTTACCAACCTCCTTAGAAGCTCTGGTAACGGTACAATGAACGGATGGGGCAACGGAGGCGAACTCCGGGACGCAAACAATGGCCACATTTGGCTCATGACCGAGAACAGGACTCCGGACCGTTCCGTTGCTCATGAATGGGGCCATTATAAAGGGGGACTGTTGGACCGATATATCTGCGAAGATTGCGGTCAGAACCCTTGTACCTGTGGAAACAGGAGCTGGGTCGATCCTCCTGATCATCCGGATAATTTCATGGGCACCGCTGATCCGAACAACGTTGGCGTGTTGAACTCTGACAAAGCAGCTTTGACCCGATAACAATGAAAGCTCGGAGGTGGCAAATGAGATTGATGATTCTTGTGGTGCTGCTGAGTGCTCCCTATATGAAGTCCTCTCCCGAGAATTACATGGATGTAATGCGAGAGTACGAATCGAATCAGCGCGTCCTTCGCGCAGCGCTCGAAAACGGTTTGGAGCTTTCGGACGCGTATGACTTGACGATCAAGCTCATGGGAACTTCGATAGACCCACCTAAGCGCGAAAATGTCGCATATTGGGAGCAGAAGGACTTTCCCTTCTTGGGGTTTCTCACGCAGATCTTGGAGACAACTGATATGCCTCTTAGTCGTCCGCCGTACACGAGGCATCATGTGTCGCAAATTACCGTTTTAAACTGGCTAGCCGTGTCTCAGCATCCGGAATGCACCGATTGGCTTATCAAATACGCGGAAGAGCTTCTCAAGAAACCAATTGAATCCGATGAGGATGTTGAGCGCTTAAAGGGTACATTGAAGGCACTCGGTTACAATGGAAGTGAACAGGCTCTGGATATGCTTTTCCATATGCAGAGCAAGAGAGCGTGGGAAAACGGCGATTGTGTAGACCTCAAATCTTATGAGGGTTCTTCGCGCAAATCCCAGCAGTCAATTGTCTTCGAGCTGCGAGCTGCTGCGTTGACTGGTATTGCCTTTTCGGGCACAGAAAGGGCCCTGAAGGCTTTCGCAACGGGCGAAGGTCTTGCCGACGACATGGGCAGGTTTGACGGTGAATTCTGTATTGCGGCGCATGCGCGGTTTGGCCTGTATAATTTATCCTGGCACTACCAAAATGGCCTGGCCCCTGAAGTCGAAGCAGAACTGAAGTCCGTATACGATAAATACCATATGGAATATCGTGCCAAGGAGCAATTCGGGCCCATTACCGATCCTACGCGGCCCCCCAGGCCCAGCGGATTCTAATACTAAGTGCACGGTTTTTGGGTTTAGCCCTTCTCCAGAGCGGCCGCATGGGCTAGCCGGATGGGCAGGCACAGGGGCCTGCCCCTACAGCCGGAGAGCAACCGCACCTGTCCACTGCCGCCCACGCGAGCCAGGGGCGCCGGGCGCCAAAAGTCTCAATCCCTTATAGGACAAATGAAGCTAGTGCGCATAGAATATGGAGCAAATATGAAAGTCCCTTGACATAATTCTGTATGCAGGCTATAAAAACAAGTATAGGTTGTGGTGTCATGAACACGGGCGCAACGATGGACTCATTTGCGGGGCATATCACGGGAAACGCCATCCTCCCGGGCCAGTTACACCCCCTTTCTCCCCAGAGATCCGCCCGCGCGCCTCAATCCAGCGAGGTTTCGCGCATTGGGCCGGGCGATCTGCAGTGGTTCGCCCTCGGGTGAATATTGCCCCCGCCTGTGCACTCGCGAGGCGATACAGTTCAGGAGGATCGGCGATGAGAAGAAAGAAGGCCACTCTGTTGATTCTGCTTCCGGTGTTTCTGCTTCATTGCGTCAGCGAGGCAGAGGAGAGACCGCCATCCGCGGCCGCAATTTACGACACTCTTGACCAGCTATGGGGTAGCCGCAAGTTTACTGAGGTGACTGACTATGTCCAAAAACTCAAAAGTTCCTGGGGGGGTATGTTCCCGTTGAACTGGCCCTTGCTACTCACAGTGACAAGTATGGCGCACAGATTGAGGACTCAATTGAGCGGCTGACGGCCCTTCGCACCAGATTGCAGGGGGAGATCGCTGCGGCATCTCCGGTATTCATGGAGCTTCTTGATGCCACGATCCGGCAACAAGAGTATTTTCGAGATTTTTGGATACGGCAGGGCTTCTCACGTGAACAGCGCCTGGCCGAAAGAGACCCACTGAAAATGACCGATTTTACCGATTTCGAAGAAGGCAAGCATTGGGCCGTTATTGACGAAGAAATGATGTACTTCAACGCCCCGGAAGTGTTCTTGACCGAGCAGGGTGTTCGCGTTGCCCATCCCCTGGAACCCGCGACGCCTGATCCGAAGCTTAAACAGATGGATACCCAGCAACTTCTGGAATATCTCCTGGACTACGAGAATTCGATGATCAAGCGAAAAGCGTGCGCTCAGGAAATGGTCCGCAGGCGCGCTGAGGCGGGCCCCGTCAGCGAGCTTGTCGCGAGTCTCAGGGGATGGGACGTCGTGTATACCTATCAATATACTGTTGGAGAGTTGGTGAAGATGGGCCCTGCGGTCATACCGGAACTTATTGCGTATCTAGATAAGGACGATTTTTACAATGATAAAAAAGAGGGCATCTGGGCGCTGGTACGAATCGGGGTGGCCGACCCCGCCGTTATCCAGTCCTTGGAGGCCATATCGTCAAATGCGAAGTCTTGGCATGACACCGCCGAGTATGCTCAAAAGGCTTTGCAGTATCTCCAGTCTAAAAATAAGTGAGTGTCTCCGGCATTCGCAGAGTCCTCTGGCGTTGGTTCCGTGTTCGGGCGAATACAACCCCGTCCTGAGCACGCGCCAGCAGTTTGAGCAACTGAAACTCAATTTTGTCGACGTGTTACTGGAGCAAACGCAGGGGGGCCACGCGTTGGCGTCTACTTCGTACTGGCATGGCGGCCGTTATGCCTCTTCGCTGCGATTGGCTCCGGTGGGGAGATTGATTAGGGCGACGCATGCGTCGCCCCTACGGGGTGCGGCGCTGCGACAGCATCTGGCGCCGATACGGCCTGCGTCGCCCCTACGATGTGCCCTGGCGAGGAATTTATATCCGTCGGATAGGCTGAGTTTTGTTGGTCCCCCTGTACGGGCGACGCCTGCGTCGCCCAAGCGCTACCACCCCAAAGACGGCTGGGTCCGCCTGCGCCCCGTCGCCAATCCCGGCTACCGGTTTGTGAACTGGGAAACCGCGGCCCTTATTTTTAAGGCGATCGGAGTGGGGTCGGATAGAAGAATCTGGAGGGGTAGTGCCTTTTAAGGGTGTCAGGGGTGTGTCGTGGCCTCGTAAAGACAAAGAAAAGGACTTGCGTATTTTTACGCAAGTCCTTTATTTTCAGTGGTGGGCCCGGTAGGAATTGAACCTACGACCAAGTGATTATGAGTCACCTGCTCTAACCGCTGAGCTACGGGCCCTCTGGGCCGTTTTGCGGGCAGCAGTGTAGCACGTTACTGGCCGAGGCTCCAATCGAGGAACGGTTTGAGCTCACGGGCGCGGGTCGGGTGACGCATTTTACGCAGCGCTTTGGCCTCGATCTGTCGGACGCGTTCGCGGGTGACGTTGAACACGCTGCCGACCTCTTCGAGGGTGCGCGGGTAACCGTCGCCGAGACCGAAGCGTAGGCGCAGTACTTTTTCTTCGCGTTCGGTGAGTGAACCCAGCACCTGCGAGAGTTGCTCTTGGAACACGGCGAACGCAGTGGCGTTGGCCGGGGATTCCGCGGTCTTATCTTCGATGAAGTCGCCGAAGTTGCTGTCTCCGTCATCGCCGACCGGTGTCTCGAGGCTGATGGCTTCCTGGGCGATTTTAAGGATGCTGCGCACTTTGTCGGCCGACATCTCCATTTCTTCGGCGATCTCTTCGGGGGTTGGGTCGCGGCCGTAGGTCTGCACGAGGCGGCGGCTGGTTCGGACGAGTTTGTTGATGGATTCGATCATGTGGACGGGGATGCGGATGGTGCGCGCCTGGTCGGCGATGGAGCGCGTGATGGCCTGGCGGATCCACCAGGTAGCATAAGTGCTGAATTTGTAGCCGCGGCGGTACTCGAATTTGTCGACCGCTTTCATGAGGCCGATGTTGCCTTCCTGGATGAGGTCGAGAAACGACATGCCGCGGTTGGTATATTTCTTGCCGATGCTGACGACGAGGCGCAGGTTGGCCTCGACCAGTTCCATCTTGGCTTTGTAGACTTTCTCTTCTTTGTCGCGGATGGTGTCGATCAGCACGGTGATCGCGTCAGCGCCGAGTTTGGCGTCGGATTCGATCTGATCGATTTTGCGCTGGGCGAGCAGGAGGCGGCGTTCGGCATCGAAGATGATGTCGCGGTCGACGCCGAGTTTCTTGGCGCTGGAGGGAGTCCGGCGGAGCCGGACGGCCATCTCGTAGACCTGCTGCCCTTTGAAACCCACTTCGCGCTCGATCCGGTCAATTTCGTCGCGTGCGGAGGCGATGCGTCGCCTGAGACTCTTGATCTTGCGGGCGATCTTCATCATCTCCTTGGTCTTGAGTTTGAGCGCCTTGATTATATTGATTTGACGTTCGCGCGCGTTGGCGACTCTCGCATCGATGTTCTGGATGCTCTTTTCGGAGAGCCCGGAACGTCGCAGGCGTTTATTCTGTTGTTCGATTTCAGCATTGGCCGTGCTGATATCTTCCATGAGTTTCGGGAGCTGATTGATGAGGTCCTGCTGATGTTTGGGCAGCTCAATATCGGTGATTTGGGCGAAATCCAGCTTGCCGGCGAGTATGCGCGCGGCGATCATTCCCACTTCTTTCAAGGTATAGGGGGTATGGTGCAGGACATCAATGAGGTCAAGCTCGGCCGCCTCGATTCGTTTGGCAATGGCGACCTCCTGGTCTTTGGTCAGGAGGGGTACGCGCCCCATTTCGCGCAGGTACATGCGGACGGGATCATCGGCACGTTCGAGCCGGGTCTGGGCTGCTTCGCGGCGGGCCTGTGCGCGCCGCTCTTGTTTTTCACGCAGCTGCTGTTTTTTCTGCGACTCGGCGTCAACGCGAAACTCGTCCACGATGTCGATGTCCATACCGCCAAGCATGACCATCAGCTCGTCGATGTCTTCGGCGGAGGCCCCTTCAGGCAGGACGAGGTTCAGGTCGTCATAAGTCAGCTTATTTTTCTTTTCCTTTGCCAGATCCAAGGCTTTCTGTTTTCTGTCTCCGTCAAGTCTGGTCTGTTTTCTGCTGCAGATAGGCATGGTGTGCTCAACTCCAAAACGCGTCAGCTGTTTCCTCGGTTGTTTGGGATCACTGCAAATCGTCAAGCGCTGCGGAAACCTACGCGGCGCCGAGTTCCTGTATCCTTTTATCTATGCGCAGTTTTTGTTGAAGTAATTCCATCACGTGCGCGCTGTTTTTTTCGCGCTCGGCCGTGCGGATGGCTTCCTGCAATTTCGCCGATTCAAGCTCCAGGGCATCGCGTTGAAGCCGGGTGAGGCGTTTATCGACGAGGACTTCTGCGTGGGCGCCGTCGGGCGGCTCCTGGCTGGTCGCAGCGGTGTACAGCTGCCGAGCCAGTTCGTCTTCAAATTCATGCACCGTGCCCGGGCCTGATACCTGAATCACCCGCGCCAGCACCTCACGAAAAGACGTCTGAGGCAACGTTACGTTGTCCAGGGCCAGCCGGACTTTTTCGCGCAAGCCTGCTTCATTGAGCAGTGCCGCCAGGAACTCGCAATCGTCGGCATTAATCTTGGGTGCTTTCGTCTCGTGGATTGCGGAACGCCGATCCCGTTGCCGCGCCTGGCGGGCGGTTTTCTGGTACTCGTTTCGCGTTGTCCACTCATCAATATGTAAGGCTTGTGCCATGCGCTTCAGATATTCTTCGCGGCGAAGCTCATCGTCGAGGTGGGTCAAGATGGCAAACAGCTCTCTCGCGACCGAGGTTCGGCCCTCGATAGTCTCCAGGCGGTTGTCGCTCATCTCAACGTAAAACGTCACAAAATCAGGCGCGGAATCGACGCGCTGCGAAAATGCGCTAATGCCGTTACTTTGAATAAAATCATCGGGGTCCTGCCCGTCCGGTAACGAAAGCGCCCGGACGGTCAGCCCGGCTGCCGTGAGGATGCTAACACCTCGGATCGCCGCCTGAATTCCGGCCGCGTCGCCGTCGTACACGAGCACGACTTCCGACACATAGCGCCGGAGCAAGCGGGCCTGGTCGATGGTCAACGCCGTCCCGCAGGTGGCCACGACGTTTTCGACGCCCTCGTCAAAGGGTCGAAGGAGGTCGAAATACCCTTCGACCAGGAGGGCGCGTTTGCTGTGCCGCATGGCCTCCCGAGCTTCGTACACACCGTACAGCACGTGGCTTTTCTTATACAGGCTGTTTTCAGGCGTATTGATGTACTTGGCCGGCGACTCGCCGCTGAGGTCGCGCCCGCCAAAGGCAAGCACACGGCCGGACGTGTCGCGGATCGGCACCATAAGCCTGTCGCGAAAAAAATCGTAGCACGTTCCACGTTCACTGCGCCGGACAAGTCCGGAGGCTTCCAGGAGACGTTCATCGAATCCTTTGAGGCGGGCTGCGTCCGTAAATGTGCTCCACGCCTCTTTGGCATATCCCAAGCCGAAGCGTTCTACGAGCGCGGGCGTAAGTTTGCGGGCAGTCAGATACGTCTGGCCCTTTTTCCCTTCGGCTGCATCGTGGAGGTTAGCGGCATAAAACTTCGCCGCAAACGCATTGACTTCCAGGAGTCGGGCGCGTTGCTTGTCCTGGCCGCTCTGGCTTGCGGACATCGCCGGCAGGCGAATTCCCGCATCGTCGGCCAGGCGGCGCAGCGCCTCGATGAAGTTCAGCCCGTCGAACTCACATAGAAACGAGATGGCGTCTCCACCTTTTCCGCAGCCGAAGCAGTGGTAGGTCTGGCGCTCGCGGTTCACCGTGAAAGACGGCGTCTTTTCGTTATGAAATGGGCACAACGCGACAAACCGACCGCCGCTGGCCGGTTTGAGTTCGATCGCCCGGCGCACCACCTCCACAATGTCGGTGGCTCGCAGCACGTCGTTAATAATTTCTTTATTGTATTTGGCCAAGGGCTGAATGAGGGTGTGCCGCGCGAAATACCGATTCGAAGGCGATTGGGTCAACATGCCCCGCCATTTCTGTCGCAAAATCCGGCCCCGCACACCCGAATTTCTCGGCCGTAATCCGCGAAAAGATGGCCAAAATCAACAGAACTCCCTGCAATTGCTTGAGTTGCAGACAGACAGAGACAGAGGGCTCTTTTGCCCTTTGTCAACTGTTTTTACGCACATACCTTAATTGAGAAAAGTGCGATTGGGTTCGACAAGGCAGATCCTGGCGCTGCGCTGTCAAATCGTCCGAAATGTACCACATTTTATTCAGGCTGTCAAATGGGGTCTTTGACAGGCCTTTCCTCAAAAAAATTCCTGTTTTGGGGATTCGGTTAAAGAGCCGCGTGGTCGCCCATCCCCAGGCGTTCGCCCTCCGGTTGTAGGGGCAGGACCCTGTGCCTGCCCATCCGGATTATACGGGCAACCCCCACGCGCTGCACAACCTGGGTATGTCGCGGCAACCCCGACGCGGTTGCGTTCCGGAATGTAGGGGCAGACCCCTGTGTCTGCCCATCCGGATCGCCCCTGCGGCTTCGTTTAAGAAGGGCAGACACGGGGGTCTGCCCCTACGCGCTGCGCAATCAAGAGGTGCCGGGACAACCCCCCTACGCGCTGCGGAAAGCAGTCTCCGCGGCAGCACAGACCCCGGGGTTGGAGTGACAGCAGGGAAAATGGAAAATGGAGATTGAAGTAGCACGCTCGCACGCCTATTCTTGGGGTATTCCACGCCTGTTTGGCGCGTGGAGCATGGAAAGGGACCTGATGCAATCTGAAATTGTCATGATAGGAACGGAATTGCTCCTGGGACAGATCGTTGACACAAACGCGACTTTTTTGGGACAGGTTCTTGCCGAAAACGGGATTAACCTCTACCAGAAAACAACGGTGGGTGACAATCCGGAGCGAATCAAGCGGGCGCTGGAATCGGCCCTTGCACGGGCGGATGTGGTGTTCACGTCCGGGGGGCTGGGCCCGACAGAGGACGATATCACGCGTGAGTGTATCGCGGACGTGTTTGGGCGGCGCCTGGAACTGCGCGCCGAACTGGTGGAGCAGTTGGAGGCCCGCTTCCAGCGCATCGGAAGGCAGCCCACGGGCAACAACATGAAACAGGCCTATGCGCCCGAGGGGGCGCTAGCGCTGGAAAATCCGAACGGCACTGCCCCGGGCTTATTGATAGAGGATGCACGCGGGATCATCATCGCGATGCCGGGTGTGCCCCGGGAATTAAAGCCCATGCTGAAGGACTGGGTGCTCCCCTTTCTTCGTAAACGGTTTAATTTGAGCGGATTGGTTCATTATCGGGTCTTGAAGGTCTGCGGTGTCGGGGAATCGGCGATTGACAGCGCTATCGGGCATCTGATCCGCGATTCGGCCAATCCTACGGTCGGGCTCTTGGCCTCTCCCGAATCCGTGCGGATTCGAATCGCGGCTCGTGCCAGTACAAAACGCGAGGCGGAGGCGCTTATTGATGCGATGGCCGGGCAGGTTCACGCGGCGCTTCCGGGGCTGGTGATGGGCGTGGATGATGAGACGTTGGAGGGAGCTGTTGCGGGCCTGTTGCGGGCGCGGGGCTGGCGCCTGGCCCTGGCCGAGACGTACACGGGCGGCCTGATCGCGCAGCGGCTGTCAACGGCAGACTCCGGAGCATTCGCTGGCGGGCTGGTTTTTTCATCCAGTCCCGGTGCAGGAGGGGATCCGGCCCGGCGCGGGCGTGCGCTGGCCGAAAAGGCCCGGGCGCAGTTTGGTGCGGAATGCGGATTTGCGAGCATTCTTCTTGAGGAAGCAGGCCAGGCGCTGGCGGTATTGATAACACCCGAGGGAATACAGGAGTGGCCGTTTCGGTTTTCTTCCCTCGGTGAGGCAGGGCAGCTTCGGGCTACGGTAACGGGCCTGGAGCGGATACGGCGCCATTTTGCGGGAGTTTCGGTGCCGGTGTGGTGATAATTTCATGGAAAAATCACACAGGATGCAGCGGAACGGCGGGATGCTGCATTCCAATCGACACGGGCCCGAGCCAGAACCCAGGGTGGCGCTGGGAGTGAAAATGTTGCACCCGGGGTATGCTTTGATGTAGATTATCCCGCTGCGGACAAAAACTTCTGCAGGCAATGACGCATTCGGGAGCTGGAGACCTGCACGGTCAACCCGTTTGGACTGGAGGCAGTCGGCTCCCCGCAGTCGCAAAAGTGAATTGACACGATTGAGACGCCCTGCGTGATTCTATTGGGAATCCCGGGCCAAGTGTAGTGCTGCGTCGCCGAGCAAGAGGAGACCTCCGGAATGTTTGAGCTTGTTGCGCTGATGTTACTGTCGCAACAACCGCCAGAACCTTTCGTAGAAGGCATGGCCTCCTACTACACCGTGGCCAGCAGCAGCGGCGTCACCGCGTCCGGCGAACGGATGCGGGATTCCGAGTTGACCTGTGCCATGCGTGAAGGTGTGTTTGGGCATTACTACCTGGTGGTTGCGGCCAGTGGCCGCTCCGTCGTGGTGAGGTTGAATGATCGAGGCCCGTATGTGCGGCGCCGGGTGATCGACCTTTCCAAGGCGGCAATGCGGGAGCTTCATCCCTCACAAGGCCTGATGTGGGTGAAGGTGTACGACCTGGGGGAGAGCCCTCCTTCAGAACTCGCTACAAAACAATAGGTTGCACAGAGTATCGGCCGGCGGCGCCTTGCGGTAGCCGCCGGCCGTCCTGTGTGCTGCCGTTCCAGTACCGAGACCACCTTTGCCTGGAGGAACCTTGGAATCCCAACCGGGATCCAGATATATTCAGGTAAATGTGGTTGAAGCGCGCGCCTGGAGCACCCGTTGATTCATCGGTCACGGAAAAGGACAGGGGCCCGCGCGCCAGGGGTCTGGAAAGTTGTCGTGAAAAAAAACGCCTGTTCAGCCTCGCGAAACGTCGTGGCACGGTCTGCGAAATGCACCGCCATCACGCTTGCTGCAGGTGTTCTGGTCTGCATCCTTCTCCGATTCGCGACGGTTTCGGCAGCGCTGGCCGACGCATCCAACCCCGACTGGACTCCCGTTTTTGAGGGGATCCAATACAAACAGCTGATCCGCGTAGGAGCTGAGCCTCTCAGGGCGCATGCGTTGCAAGTCGATTTGAAACACCCGGATATCCGGTTCTTTGTCACGCCCACGAACGGTGAGCGGGCCAAAGATACCGACGGAATGAAGACGTCGACGTTTTTGAAAAGATATGGCTGCCAGGTCGCGATCAATGCGTCGCCCTATGCGCCGGTCGGGGAGGTCGAGGGAGAGCCCTGCGACGTTCTCGGGCTTTCGATCTCGGAAGGCGATGCGTATTCGACCGCGCACGGGGCCTGGGGCGCTCTCCTTATTACAAAGGATAACCGGGCGCAAATTGCGATGCCGCCGTTCGACACGTCAGATGTCTATAACGCGGTGGGGGGCTTTCACCTTCTTCTGAAAGAAGGGGCTAATGTGGGCACAGATAGAGAAAAACATCCCCGGACGGCCGTGGGCGTATCGCGCTGTGGCCGCTACCTCTATCTGCTGGTCATTGATGGGCGCCAACCCGGCTACAGTCTGGGCGCATCTACCCGGGAGGCCGCCAACCTGATGAAAACGCTCGGCGCACACGACGCGCTCAATCTGGATGGGGGCGGCTCTACGACGCTGGTGTTTGATGGCGGCGAGAAGAAACCAAAAGTGATCAATCGCCCAATCCATCTTCTTCCGGGCATGGAGCGGGTGTGCGCAAACCATTTGGGGATCTTTGCCAGGCCGCTCGCAGGTAACTAACGCATTTTTCCTGCCTCGTCTGCGGCATAAAACGGCCGTTCTGCCTGCGCACGGCGCCCTCGGCGCTCGGGAACCGCCACTCAGGCCGTGTCGCCCGTTCCTGGATGGGGGACGCGATGAGAGAGCAGCCAGCGGGGACGTTTGATGAACGGGCCGTTCTCGAAGGTCTGTTCGATTCGGCCGCTTTGTTCGAGGTGGTCGAAACAGCTCCGCATACAACCGCGCGACCCCTCGATGCCGTAACTTCCGTCGCCGCCCCATTCCTGCAGGCGGGCGTGCCCTTCGATGAGGTATCCGGAGGGATCTTCGTCAGTGGGCCTCCATTTGCCCAGGGAGAACGGCCAGCACAGCTTGTAGGCGGCTTCTTCCGAGATGTCTTGACGGCGCACGTCAAATTCATACCCGGGAAAGGCCTTATGGATGAAGGGGGAAACGCGCGGGTCGCCCCCGTGGTAACAGAGCGTGCAGCGGCCCATGTGGACGTCGGCCCATTCGTAGGTTTTGTCCTCGATGCGGATGGATACGGTCTTTCCCGCCTGTTTGTGGGGGATCGCATCGGGACAGCCCTGGACACAGGCCATGCATTGGTCACAGAGCGAGCCCGGTTCGACCAGCGGGTTCGGTTTGAGCACCGCGTCGGTGAGAATGGCTGCGAGCCGGACGCGCGGCCCAAACCGGCGAGTGAGGAAAACCTTCGACCACCCAAGCTCGCCGAGTCCGGCGGCGATACCGGCGATGCGAATCGCGAGGTGTACATCAGGCGCGACGGCCCCCGGCCGGACCGCTTCCACGGGAGGCTGGGCCTCGGGGACGCCCGGGTAATAGGGCACGGCTTCCCATCCGCAGTCCTCGATGAAGCAGGCCGTCTCGTAGACGCCGCGGGGAATGAAGAAGCTGTTGAGCAGCCCGTGATACCCGAAATAGGTGTAATTGGGCCAGTAGGTGCCCTCCTCGATGCCGCGCCAGTTACCGCGAAGGATGCGGCGGGCGACGACGATCACGCTTTTTACTTCAGGCATGATGGCGGCGGGATGCATGCGTTCGGGCGCCCCGTCGAAACGCTCAATGTTGGCCACGCCGGCCAGATCCAGGCCCTGACTGAGCGCAAATTCTTTGACCTGCGATGCGGTGATGGTCGCCATGCCTCAACTCTCCCCGGCGCGCGCGGGACCGTTCAGAGCGAAGCGCCAAGCCGGCCGTTGGCGGAACGGCCGTTTAAAGGTGTTCGCCACCAGGCCGGCTTCTTCTAGATGATGTACGCACGTGCGGATGCAGAGGGCGGCGGTCCGATCCGGGGTGCCACTGGGATGGGCACGGTTGGCCAGGGCGCCGTTTTTACAGATGCGGCAGCGGCTCCAATCCACCACCGCTGTCTTCACCGTCATGCCGCAGACGCTGCGTTCGCGGGCTTGCGCGGCGTCCATGGCGTGCAAGGGGCAGGCGTCGATGCATTCGCCGCATTCGTCGCAGACAATAGCCTCGCAGAGGGGATCGGGTTCGAGAGCCGCATCCGTCAGGATGAGTTGCAGCCGTTGGCGCGGCCCGAATTGCGGGCTCATGAACTCGCCGCTCAATCCGAAGCGGCCGAGCCCGGCCCGGATGGCCGCTTCGTCGAAATCCAGCATGACGTTGGGTGGCGGAGCACCCGGGCGGACCGAAACCCCCATGGGCGGCACTTGTACGGGCAGATAGGGCAACGGTACGGCTTCCCAGCGGCGATCTTCGAGGAATTGGGCCACGCTGACCGTGGTCAGGGCGAGGAAACGGTCCGGAACCCAGTTTCCGGCATACTGAGCGTAGATGGCGAACTGGGTGCCTTCCTCGACGCCGCGCAGGCATCCGCGGGCAATTCGTTTTCCCAGCACGATGACCGAGCGCGTTTCCGGGAAGATCGAGCAGGGATGGTGCTCGGCGGGCACCCCGTCAAAGCGATCGAGCGTGGCGATTCCGACCAGGTCGGCGCCGGCCTCGCGGGCGGCGCTTTTGAGTTCGCCAGTGAGTTTCATCTCTATTCTCCTTCGTTACAGTGCGATTCGGCTGGCCGCATGGCCCAACGCGAACGAAAGGCCATTCGCGGCGGACAGGACCGCGGCCCGAAACGCTGCCTGCTCGGTATGTTCCCACGTCTGCAACTGGAGCGATGCACCCAGCGCAGCGACAACCCGGCCCTCGCTATTCCGTATCGGCGCGGCCACTCCCACGACACTGTCCGTGAGGACTGACCCTTTGATGATAACCGCGCTATTTTCGGCGCGGATTCTCTCCAATTGCCGTGCCAGTTGCCGGCCTTCATCGCCCGTCTCTTTCGATGGCATGTGAGCCAGCAGCACCTTCCCCATGGCCGAGTTGGTCAGCGGCATGACGCTGCCGAAACCGGGCACGTCGTCCCTATAAACGCCCGCCGGGTAGACCGTGGCGACGATCAAGACCTGCCCCAGATGCAAAACACCCAGATAGCTGGCCGCCTGCACGTCGTCGGATAACTGGTGCAGGTACGATATACCCACCCGATGGAGCTTCATGCGAGACAAAATCGACGAAGACAATTCAAGCGTGCGCAGTCCTATCCGGTAGCGGCGGGTGGAGGGATCTTGGACGACATAACCCATGGCGGCCAGGGTTTGAAGAAGGCGGCAAGTCTGGCTCTTGCCGAGGGCCGACATCGCGGCGACCTCGGCCAGCGCGAAGTCGCGCGCTTCCGCGCTCAGCGCCTCCAGGATCAACAGGCCTTTTTGAAGTGTTTTGTTGCGCATAGTGCAATTGAACGCAAGTATATTGTCAAATAGGAAATAAAGCAACGGAAAATCCGAGACACGCCAAAACCCGAGCCAGCACCTCCCCCCCCCGAAAAAAAATTCCTGACGCGGTAATCCAGAATGTGGGGCCGGACCCCGCGGTTGCCCTCCGGATTACATGAACAAGCCCCAGCGCGGCCGTAACCTGGATGAACCGGGGCAACCCCGACGCGGACGCGTAACCTGCATCTACCTCGGCAACCCCCACGCGGACGCGTTCCGGTGTAGGGGCAGACCCCTGTGTCTGCCCATCCGGATAGTCCCCACGGCTGCGTAACCTGGATGTACTTGGGCAACCCCGGTGCGGACGCGTTCCGGTGTAGGGGCAGACCCCTGTGTCTGCCCATCCGGATCGCCCCTGTGGCCGCGTTTAAGAAGGGCAGACACAGGGGTCTGCCCCTACGCGCTGCGGAAATCAGTCCCACGCGGTTACGCCCAGCTCCCCGGGGATTTGGGGCGGAGCCGCCGGGGATTTGGGGCGGAGCCGTCGGTGATTTGGGGCGGAGCCGTCGGTGATTTGGGGCGGAGCCGCCGGTGATTTGGGGCGGAGCCGCCCGGGCTCAGGAGGCGGCGAAGTTATTGACTTCCGGGCTTCTGTTGTGCGCGGATACCGGGCCGGTTGGGTTTGCATCCCGGGGCACAGAACGCGGATACTCAAGGGGTGCGGCGCTTTGGGAGAAAAACACACGAGGTGAAGAAATGAATGGACTGCGCGTGACCGTTGGTGCGACGGTTTTAGTGCTGATGGTTTTGGGGTTGACCGTTCCGGCTGTGGCCGGAGAGGGGGTAGATGTCATGACGGCCGGCCGGTTGCGATGCGAATATTTGGAAAATCCTCTGGGCATTGATGCGAATCCGCCGCGATTAAGCTGGATTGTCGAATCCGAGGAGCGTGGGGCAACACAGACGGCCTATCGGATTCTGGTGGCGTCGACGCGGGAGAATCTTGCCGGGGACCAGGGCGACCTGTGGGACAGCGGGAAAGTGGACTCTGCGGACAGCGTGCTGGTTTCGTACGGCGGTGAAGCGCTGGGTTCGCGGCAGCACTGTTTCTGGAAGGTAAAGGTCTGGGATGCCCACGGGAACGAAAGCGCATGGAGCCAAGCGGCGGAATGGAGCATGGGTCTCCTCGAGCCGACGGATTGGCAGGGGGACTATATCGGCCTGGATGCGGCCAAAGGCGAGCCGCGGCACCCCTGGTTGCGCAAGACTTTTGCACTGGACTCGGCGCCCACGGCGGCGCGCGTGTATGTCAATCCGCTGGGATATTACGAGCTGTATGTGAACGGCGAACTGGTGGACGACGCGCCGCTGACGCCTGCGATGACGCAATTCAGTGAACGCTCCTTTTATCTGACCCACGATGTGACCGAATACCTTCGAGTGGGAAGCAACAGCATCGCGCTCTGGACGGGTTGCGGATGGTATCGCGAGGGGCTGCCGGGCGTGGCGTATGCGGGGCCGCTGGTGCGGGCACAACTCGAAGCGGAATTGCCATCGGGCGCACGGGTCACTATTGCCACGGATTCCACGTGGAAAGCGCACCCCAGCCCCCTGACGACTATCGATGTTCGGCATTCGGGGCATTACGGCGGTGAACGGTACGACGCGAATGCATATATCCCGGCGTGGCCGTCGCCCGATTTCGACGCGAGCGGCTGGTCCGATGCCGTCGCAGTAGAGCCGGTCCCGCACACCGTGTCCGCGCAACCGGTCGAAAAGAACGCGGTGTTGCGGCGCTACGACCCGGCGCGCATTCGCTTTCTGCGCGAAAACGAGTGGCTGCTCGATTTTGACACGAACCTGGCGGGCCTGTTCGAGATTCAATTTACGGGACTGGAGCCCGGCCAGGTGGTGAAGCTGGAATACGCGGATTTCCTGCCGGCCGAGGGATTCGATCCGTTTGGCCAGGTCGATGAGTATATCGCGGTGGGCGGCGGCCGCGAGACCTTTCGAAACCGTTTCAACTACCACGCGTTCCGCTATGTTCGGATAACGGGAATTGACGTGCCGTCGCAGACGGAGGAGATCGCGGCGTACCTGGTGCGGACGGATTTTCCGGTCTACGGGAGCTTTGCCTGCTCTAATCCCGTGCTGACCCGCGTCTACGATATGGTGCATTACACGCTGGAGTGCCTCAGCCTCGGGGGGTACATCGTGGATTGCCCGCACATTGAGCGGCTGGGGTACGGCGGTGATGGTCAGGCGAGCACGCCGACGGCGTTCACGATGTTCGGCATGGGACCTCTCTATACGGCATGGCTGGCCAGCTGGCGGGACTGCCAGCGCCCGGACGGCGGGATGCCGCACACGGCGCCGAATCCGTTCCGCGCGGGCGGCGGGCCGTACTGGTGCGGATTCATCATCGCAGCCTCGTGGGAGATGTATCAGGACTGCGGTGATCGGCGAATCCTGGAGGTGAATTATCCGGCCATGCAGCAATGGCTGGGCTACGTCGAAACGTACACGAAAGAGGGGCTGTTGCGTCCATGGCCGGAGACGGATTATCGAAGCTGGTACCTGGGCGATTGGGCCCGGCCGGACCGGCGGGAGAAACAGGCCGAGCGCTCGGTTGACCATGTAAACAACTGTTTCGTAGTGCAGTGCTACGACTGGATGGCGGAGATCGCCACCGTGCTGGGCCGCGCCGAGGATGCGGCGAAGTACAGGGAGGAGGCTGCAGCGCGCCGAAAACGCGTTCATGAGGCGTTTTACGATGCGGCGCTGGGCACCTATGTGGACGATACGCAGCTCGACCTGGCCTACCCGCTGCTGGCGGGGGTGGTGCCGGAAGAATTGCGCGATGCGGTCGCAAGACGGCTCGAGGAGAAGATTCAGGTCGAGCACAAGGGGCATATGGATGTGGGCCTGGCCGGCGTGCCGTTGCTGACGGACGCGCTGCTTGAGCTGGACCGCAACGACCTGATTTTCGGATATATCAGCACAGAAACGTATCCGGGCTGGGGATATATGCTTGCCGAAGGCGCGACGACCACCTGGGAACACTGGGATGCCGAGCGTTCGCATATTCACAACTGCTACAACGGCATCGGCGCGTGGTTCTACCGCGGTCTTGCAGGCATTCGGCCGGATGCATCGGCGCCGGGATACGCGCATTTTGTGTTGAAACCGTCCGTGGTTGGAGAACTCCGCTGGGTCAGCGCACGGCAGGACACCGCGCGGGGCGTCATCGAGAGCGTATGGCGTATCGAGGATGGCCAGTTCGTATGGGACGTGCGGATTCCCGCGAATACCACCGCCACCGTGATGGTCCCGACAAGCGACTCGGGCGCGGTGACCGAATCAGGCCAACCCGTGTCGGACGCAGAGGGCCTGCGGCTGGTACGTGCAGAGGAAGGCCGCGCGGTGTTTGAAGCCGCGGCGGGCCGGTATCGTTTCACTGCGCCGTTGCAGTGACGGCATGCAACATGGAGAGCCTCCGGGGTCAGTGCGGGCGCCAGTTCGCGAGGGCTTGCCCATAGGAAGCGATGGGCGGCTCTCCGTGGGTCTGCAGGTAGTGTGCGTCGAGGTATACGGCGAACGTGGTGATGTGCCGGATGCCGCGTGCGCCGTATCCGGTGAGATCCGCCTGCAGGACGGCCTCCGACCACGGCAATTTTACGTGGGGTTCCTTCCAGTTTGAGAAAAGTGAACAATCCAGCCAGTACTCCAGGATCTGAGCGGTTTCCACGGGAAAGACCTTTAGATTGGCATCGAGGAGCGTCAGGTGCTCTTTATTCTCAACGCAATCGGGATCAGTGAGCGGAACGTCGAACTTTCTGCGGATGGGGGCAAATTCCAGGAAGACGCGCGGATCTGGCTTGACGATGCTGGGGGGCGGCAGGGTATTGACGTAGGCCAGATGGGCGAGTTGTGCACGTTCATCAAACGCGGCCAGGGCTCGGACAAGAGAGTTTTCGAGGAGAAGGGCTTGGTCCGTATCCGGAAATTCGCGGCATTTCGGGCAGCGGCACCAGGGGAGGCCGTCGTCGCCCCAGAAGTAGTAGCGCCCGGTGTCTGGCTTGAGAATGCGGGCGACCTCGAGGGCATTGGCGGCCACGAGGTCAAGGGCGCCCGTGGAGTGGGCGCACAGGTTGGCATCGGGCGTCCGTTCGCCGTCGTCGTTCATGCGGAAGAACTCGGGGTCTGTATCGAAATGCGCGCGGGGGAGCAGGTCGGCCATCGCATGAAGCTCAAATTCTACATGGAGGCCCAATTCGCGGCAGGTATCCAGGAACGCCTCGCCGTCACGGGAGCGGACGAATTCGGTCACGTTTCGCGGAAACGGATGAAGGGCAATGGTGGTCAGACCCGCGCGCCGGGCACGTTCCGGCCAATTGAGGGTCAGGTCTGCCGGGGTGATAACCACCCCGCGGGTAGCGAACACGGGCGGGGATTCGGAGGCCGGGTTGCTGCGGACGGTATCCATACGAGGTCTCCCGTGTTCTATTGACTGCATGCATAGTATATGCGCCAGGCCGCGAGATTCCAGCGCCGGCCTGGTCGGGGTAAAATTGGGGTTATCCTGTTTTGACGGACACGCTGGGGTAGATAGAATGGAGCAAGGAGACCCGACATGGCCAAACGGAATTATGACGAAGAGTTCAAGCGAGAGGCGGTGGAGTTGCTGTTGAGCGGCGCCAAGGAGTTAAAACCCCTGGCTCGTGACCTTGGGGTATGCCCCGTGACGTTGCGGAGGTGGCGCGACCGCTACCTGCGGGAACGAGAGCCCTCTCAAGACCTCCCGAGAGAGGCGACGTCACGGGAGCTTGCCGAAGAGATCAGGCGGCTGCGCAAGGAGAACGAGACGCTCAAGCGTCAGCAGGAGATCTTGGAAAAAGCCTTGGACATAGTCTCCGAGCAGTCGCCGGAAGATATGCCTTGATTCACGCTTTGGCCGCCCATCCGGATAGCCCCTGCGGTTGCGTTGAAGAAGGGCAGACACAGGGGTCTGCCCCTACGCGCTGCGGAAATCAGTCGCCGCGGTTGCTTTCCGGATTACAGGGGCAACGCCCGCGTGCTACGCAACCTGGGTATGTCGCGGCAACCCCGACGCGGGCGCGTTCCGGTGTAGGGGCAGACCCCTGTGTCTGCCCATCCGGATAGCCCGCGCGCTGCGACGGGACGCTGCAAGCCACAGCCCAAAATCCAACCTCCAAAACTCCACCCCCGAATCGGCTATCGCCGATTCACCCCCGCCCGCGGGGGACAGGTGCCCTGGGAGCGCCGACGTCCTCGTCGGCACACGGTTCAGTCCCGCCCGCGGGGGACAGGTGCCCTGGGAGCGCCGACGTCCTCGTCGGCACACGGTTCAGCCCGCCCGCGGGGGACAGGTGCCCTGGGAGCGCCGACGTCCTCGTCGGCACACGGTTCACCCCCGCCCGCGGAGGACAGGTTGCACTGCGTTTTGCCGAACGCTCGAACCCATTTACTCATCTCCGCCAGCGGAGACAGCGCGCCGCGCCGGGATCGCTCCGTGCCGGTTCTTGTGTCCCCCGGTAACGTGGGATGGACGGAGACCCGCGTTACATGGCTGCGAGTGGGCGCCGGCTACTGCAATCCGACCTCAAAACTCCACCCCCGAATCGGCTATCGCCGATTCAGCCCCGCCCGCGGGGGACAGGTGCCTTGGGAGCGCCGACGTCCTCGTCGGCACACGGTTCAGCCCCGCGAGGGGGGACAGGTGCACCGCACATAAGTCTTTGGCCTTCGGGTTCTTGTGTCCCCCGAAGAAGAGGGCGGATCAAAAACCTGACCAAGCGCCGCGTGTGCCGGTTCGCGTTCTTGTGTCCCCCGCGGGCGGGGGTGGCCGCGAAGCGGCCGGGGGTGGATTCTTCGGCTTCCTCCGCCACGTCCACTTCTTCAAACACGCTCCGCGGGGCCGGGGGTGGACATGAGCCCCGCGTAGTCGCGCATCTGGATAGCCCGCACGCATCCGCCGATCCCCTGGCGTTCGCCCTCCGGTTGTAGGGGCAGACCCCTGTGTCTGCCCATCCGGATAGCCCCGGCGGCTGCGTTTGAGAAGGGCAGACACAGGGGTCTGCCCCTACGCGCTGCGCAACCTGGATGGACCGAGGCAGGCCCCACGCGCTGCGGACTCAGGATGGACCGGGGTGGCCCCCGCGCGCTGCAATCTGGATATATCGGGGCCCCCCCGCGGCTGCCCTCCGGATCGTAGGGGCGGCCCCCTGTGGCCTTCCAGGTTCCGGTAAGATCGCAAATGGCAGGACGATACCATCACCGGTACGGCCGCAGATGGCGCGATTTGAAGGATATAAACGCCGGGGAACCTTTGTTACACTGATTCGAGTCCGTCAGCGGGCGTGGTGCATCGACACATTTCCCTTTTTCTGAGGAGGACGTTGGCATGTCAGAGGGAAGGCAGCCTTTGGATATGAAGCAGAACCCGGCGGGTCGAGATGAGGCACGGGCGGCCTCCCCGGCGGCCCACTGTGGTTGCGGGCCGGGTGGATGCGATGGCGCTCGCGGGGCGGGTGAGGTCAGGCGGCGCGATTTCCTCAAATTGGCGGGAGGCGGCCTGCTGGCAACTTCGCTCGGGCGGCCGGCCATCGTCATGGCGGGGCCTTTCGGCGCCGCGGACGCGGGAACGGCGCATCCTGTGCCCGCGGACAAGAAACTGGACCCTGACTGGGTGCGGAGCCTGTTTGAACGGGGTACCAAGGAAGTCTATTCGGGCGGCGATCTGGACGGGATCGGGATGCCGTGCGGGGGCATCGGCTCGGGACAGCTCTACGTGTGCGGCGACGGCACGCTGGGCGACTGGCAGGTTTTCAACAATGCCCGCTCGTACTGGGTAGGAGAGACGAACTCGACGTATACCCACGAGGGCATCGCCCAGCCCGTGGAACAGGGTTTTACCGTCGTGACGGAGACGCCCGACGGCACGCGTGCGTTTGCGTCGTTGAGCCGCGAAGGGTTCCCGGACGTCGCCTTCAAGGGGGAGTATCCGATCGCGACCGTGACGTATGCGGAGAACGCGCTGCGCCGGTCCGGGTGGAAACGGAGGTCTATTCGCCCTTCATCCCCCTGAACGCGCGAGAATCCTGCCTGCCCGCGACGATCTTCAACATCACGGTTGAGAATGTGTCGCAGGAAGCGCTCACGGTAAGTGTG
The DNA here is from genome assembly GCA_050950105.1 of Candidatus Hydrogenedentales bacterium. Lineage (GTDB taxonomy): Bacteria > Hydrogenedentota > Hydrogenedentia > Hydrogenedentales > SLHB01 > UBA2224. The sequence goes on from JBMNGZ010000005.1 coordinate 58,782, forward strand.
CTGGGCCGTCTGGAGAACGCCGTCTCGAACGAATACAAGGCCCACAGCCCGGTCGTTGGGCGAACGCGAATCAGACGGGCCGGTCGGCGGGGGCTTGTCCGGCACAGCTCGGAGAAACCGCCGGAAGCGCCGGTAGCGTCCGCCGAAGCGCTCCGCGACACCGTCATCTTCGAGACCTTCGAGGGCGAGGATTACGGCGCGTGGGTGGCCACGGGAGAGGCTTTCGGGACGGCACCGGCACGGGGCACATTGCCGAACCAGCAGAAAGTCAGCGGGTTCGAAGGCCGGGGACTGGTGAACACTTTCCTGGGCGGGGATGCGCCGACGGGCCGCCTGGTGTCGCCCACGTTCACGATCACGCGGAAATACATCAACTTCCTCATTGGCGGTGGGGCTGATGCGGAACGTACCTGCATGAACCTGGTGCTGGGGGATCGCGTCGTTCGCACGGCTGCGGGCGTCAATGCGGAAAGGTTGGCCTGGACGGCCTGGGATGTCAGCGAGTACCAGGGCAAGGAGGCGCGCCTCGAGATCGTCGATGAAGCCAGCGGCGGCTGGGGGCATATTAATGTCGACCAGATCGAATTCGCGGACATGCCGCGGGAGCCGGAGAAGCCCGCGTTGGACGCGTCGCACGATTACGGCAGCCTGGCGCTGGCCTGCGCGGATGCGCTGGCGCCCGACGCCCTCGCCGGCCGGATCTATCCCGCAGGAATGCCGGAAAACTATCTGCTCAGCGGGGAGCACGCGTATGCACTCAAGCAGAAGCGGCTTGGCCTGCTTAGCTCGGCTGAAGTCTCGATAACGCCGGGCGCGACGCATTGCTTCACGTTTGTCGTCGCCTGGCATTTCCCTAACCAGGAAAACGGACACTACTACGCGGAGCGCTTCCCGGACGCGGAAGCCGTGGCGAACTATGCGCTCGATCATCATGAACGGCTCACGGCGGACACGCGCTTGTGGCGCGATGCCTATTACGACGGCTCGCTGCCGTACTGGCTGCTTGATCGGCTCCATTCGACCCTGTCGTATCTGGCGACGGGCACCTGTCAGTGGTGGAAAAACGGCCGCTTCTACGCCTATGAAGGCGTGACCTGCTGTGAGGGGAACTGCACCCACGTGTGGAATTACGCGCACGGCCATGCGCGTCTGTTTCCAGAGCTGTCCCGAAGCGTTCGCGAGATGCAGGATTTCAATCCGCGCGAGCACGACGGAGGTTTTCACACGGATACGGGCCTGGTGGGATTCCGCAGCAACGATGCCTATGCCGCGGACGGCCAGTGCGGGACCATCCTGAAAGCGTACCGCGAGCATCTGATGTCGCCGGACAGCGCGTTCCTCGAGAGGAACTGGCCCAGGATCAAGCGGGCCCTCGAGTATTCGATCGGCCGCGACGGAAATGCTGACGGGCTCATCGAAGATGAGCAGCACAACACCTACGACATCAATTACCATGGCGCGAACACCTTTGTGGGTTCGCTCTATCTCGCGGCATTGCGGGCCGGCGAGGAAATGGCGTTGGAAATGGGGGATACCGCGTTTGCCGAACGTGCCCGCGCGATCTACGAGAGCGGAAGAGAACTCACGGTAAAGCGCCTGTGGAATGGCGAATATTTTGTTCAGGATGTGGACCTCGAGGAGTACCCGCGGCACCAGTATAAAGACGGATGCCTGTCGGACCACCTGTTTGGCCAGGGATGGGCGCACCAGCTGGGCCTGGGCTACATCTATCCGGAGGAGAACGTCCGGTCGGCGCTTCAGGCGGTCTGGAAATACAACTGGGCGCCGGACATCTCACTCTACAACGACGAACATCCTCCGTTCCGGTGGTTCATCAGCCCCGGACAGGCGGGCTTGCTGACCTGCACCTGGCCCAGGAGCGAGTTCCTGGCCGAAGGGACGATGTACAAGAGCGAGGTCTGGACGGGTATCGAATACCAGGTGGCGGGCCATCTCGCCGCTGAAGGATTCGTGGAAGAGGCCCTGGTCATCTGCCGCGCGGTGCACGATCGCTACAACCCGAGCCTGAAGAATCCGTACAATGAGGTCGAATGCGGAGACCACTATGCTCGCGCCCTAGCCAGCTGGGGCGTCTATCTGGCACTGGCGGGATTTGAATACCACGGCCCGAAGGGCCACCTCGGATTCTCGCCCCGGATCACCCCGGATTCGTTCAAAGCAGCGTTTACCTGGGCCGAAGGGTGGGGGACGTTCGAGCAGACGCGGGCGGCCCGGGTTCAGACCGAACGTATTGATTTGAAATGGGGCCGGCTGCGGGCACGGAGCTTCGCGTTCGCAGTGGAGGAGGGCGTTTCACCGGAGTCGGTCACGGTAACAGGCGCCGGCAAGCCGCTCGATGCGTCGTTTGAAATCAAAGACGGCCGGGTGCTTGTGACACTGGCGCGGGATGCGACGATACAGCAGGGCGAGGCGTTCGAAATGGTGATCGCATGAGGACGGTGGCCGCCGCTCAGATTCGCAGCGTAGTCAGATGCGGGCGGTGGCGTCGAAAATACGCCCAGATCCTGCCTTTTTTCCCCGGATGCCGCAGGGCCCGTACGGATTGCAGGGAAAAACGGCGTTGAGAGACAGCAAAAGGGTCTGTGTGCCAGCACACAGACCCTTTTACAAAGAGATGGTAGCCCGTAGGGGACTCGAACCCCTGTGACAGGACTGAGAATCCTGCATCCTAGACCACTAGATGAACGGGCCACACTAAAGACGACGATTAAACTCGTTTTGGTTGCCGGACTAGGACTCGAACCTAGACTACCCTGATCCAGAGTCAGGTGCCCTACCATTAGGCTATCCGGCAACTGAACGGAAGTCTAGCGCAAAACGGCCGGGAGAGTCAAACAGCGAGATCGCAAATGCATCATTCGCTGCATTCATGCGCACCATTCAGAGGAAATAATCGATCGAGCTGGGGTAAGATAGGCGCAACAGTGGCGGCGTGCGCGGCCAGTCAATATGGCCTCTGCCGGAGTGATGGCAGGGAACGCTGCATCGCCTGCCACGCACTCGAAGCGGGTTTACCGGGGAGATGCGAGGATGTGGGAACTGCTGCGGGCGCATGACACAGACGGGGTGGAGCTCCAATGCGGTCAGGGAAGCCTATGGATTCCCCCGGCACTGGGCGGGCGTATTTTCTGTGGATTGAACGGGGAACTGGTGCACCGGCTTGATGCGGAGGCGTTGCAGCACCCCTCTCCGACGGAATACGACAATCTGGGAGGCAATTCACTCTGGCCGGCGCCCGAAGGCGGGCCGTTTGCGTTCAATTATCTGTCGAAAAATGGTGCGTGGACCGTGCAGGACGGCATCGCGAAGGTCGTGCCGCAAGTCTCGCTTGAGGACGACAACGGCGTTCGGATAGAAAAACGGATCGCGCTGACGAACCGGCAGGGTACGCAACTCGACTTGAATTACCGCAGGCTGCTGTGGGCCCGAGCACTCCACCCGGCTGCCGGCCGCCTGGGGCTGGAAGGATTGGTCTACGACACGCTGGATGTCTTCGAACCTCTGGGAGACTACGATGCCGAGAGCGCGCTTCTGGCGCCGTGGTCGCTCGAGCAGTTCCCCGGGGCGGATGGCATCGTTGCCTTTGGGAAGGTGCGGGAGAACGATGCGGCCTTGAACCGCGATTTTTACGGGGATCCGGGCGAGCGGATTGCGTGGTGGCCAGGCCATTTTGTCTTTCGGCTAGGAGGCAAAGCGCGTCATCAAATCGGCGTTCGGGTGGAGCACGGCCCCCAGTGCATCGGCGCACTGGACCTCGGCCGGGAGATGCTCTTTGTGCGCAAGACACAGCCGCAGCAGGGGACCTATTTCAATATTGCCGACAACGAGCAGCCGGACGGACCGTTTTCGACGGCGGACCTGTACAGCGTTTTCAATGGCGGGGAACTGGATTTCTTCGAGCTGGGGACGATTGGGGCGATGCAAACCGTGAACGGCCGCCTCGCGACCAGCTCCCTCCTGACGCAAACGGTGATCCTGCGTGGGGAGCCCCGGAAACTGCTCGCCTGCCTTCTGGAAACGGAAGGGTTGCGGCTTGACGAATCACTCCTGGACCGCTCAGTGTGACCGGCGCGGGCAGGCCCGCCCGAAACACGGATTTTCTTGACGCACGCGGCCGTATACGCTGCGCGCTGCCCATAATAGTGTCGCGACTCTTTGATAATGTCATCTTTTGGACTCGTTAGAAATGTCACACTGGTAGCTTTTCGAGAGGAGGGCTCCAGTGGAAGGACATTTGGTGATGAATCACAAGGAATTGCGGCGGAAGTCGGTGCTGGAGGTGGTTCAGTTGGGTGGGATGAGCTTGGTGGAGGCATCGGATCGGATGGGGCTGAGCTATCGGCAGACGTTGCGCGTTTACCAGCGATTTTTAGCTGAAGGGGACGCTGGACTGGTGCATCGGCGCCGAGGTCAAGCCTCCAACCGGGGCTATCCGCCGCACTTTCGAGAGCAGGTCTTGGAGCGGTACCGGGAACGGTATCAGGAGCATGGCCTGGGGCCTACGCTTGCGGCGGAGAAGCTGGCAGAGGATGGGCTGGTCGTGGATCACGAGACGTTGCGCCGGTGGCTGCTTGCCGCAGGCGAGTGGAAACGGCGACGTCGACGGCGCAGGCATCGTTCGCGTCGGGAGCGGCGCGCCCATTTTGGTGAGTTGGTTCAGATGGACGGCAGCCATCACCCATGGTTTGGTCCCGACGAAGACCGGGCGTGTCTGATGAACATGGTGGACGATGCCCGGGGCATGACGATGGGTCTTATGGCCGACCAAGAGACCACCGAAGCGGCGATGGGGCTCTTACGGCGCTGGGTAGAGACCCACGGCATCCCTCGAGCGCTTTACACGGACAAGAAGAACGTCTACCTCACGGACCGCGCGCCAACCCTGGAGGAACAGTTGGCGGGAGAAAAGGCTCTGACGGCGTTTGGAAAGGCCTGTCAGAAGCTGGGCATCGAGATCATCCCCGCCCATTCCCCCCAGGCCAAAGGCCGGGTTGAACGTTCCAACGGCGTGTACCAGGATCGGCTGGTCAAAGAGCTGGCTCTGGCCGGTGTCACCAACATCGCCGGAGCCAACGCCTTGCTCGCCAACGGTTTCACCGACGCCCTCAACGCCAGGTTCGCCATCGCGCCCCTGGAGGACAAGAACTTTCATCGGCCCGTGCCCAAGGGCGTGGATTTGGATGACGTCTTCTGCTTTGAGAGCACACGCGTTGTTCAAAATGATTGGACGCTGCGCCACAAAAACACGTATTACCAGATCCACAAGGACAACACGCCCTTGCCCAAACCGAAAACGAAGGTCCTGGTGCGCATTCATCTCGACGGCCGGGTCCAACTGCTCCACAAGGGAAAGCCCTTGAGCTTTACCGTCCTCAGACCCGAACAGCTCCATCAACAACGTCAACGTGCAGCCCCGGGCGCGCCCCTGCCGCCCAGGACGCATCACAAACCGCCACCCCCTAAAAAACATTGGCGCCCAAACGTGGGCCGTCTGGTCAACACAAACAGGTCCGCGCCATGATGCCGCGAGTTTCCCACATTTCCACAGCCGCGACGGGCGCTACGCGCATCCGCGCTGCGCGCCGGCTGTGGAAATGACAGCCTGTGGACAGCCGGCGCAGGCGACCGCCTGCTGCCACCTGCCCACAAGCCTTGGAAAATTCGCCCAGAGACTAACCCGAAAACCACGGCAACGTGACATTTCTAACGAGCTAAGACATGTGACATTTTTAAAGAGTTTTGACACGCGCTGCCCATAATAGTTGCACGGCAGCGCCGGGCTCTTTATACTGCCGTGCGTTTACGGCGAAAGAAGGGGTCCGCATTAACACAACCGAGGAACAGAACATGAGGCGAATCAAAACGTTGACACGGCCGAAAGTGAACTACGCGCTCGTTCATCAAGGCGTAGTCCTGACTATTCTTGAAAAACAGTTGCGTGATATGTTGTCCAACCTGCGCGAAACCATGGATAAGACGGACGCGTAGCTACTAACGCTACGCGTCCGTTCGACCGGTGCATTTTTGCCGCGGTCCGTGCTTCCAGCACGTTAATCGAATTGCTGGAGCAATTGGGCCGCGGTTTTTTCGCGTTCGGGCACTTTGCCTCGCCAGATCTCGGTGCCAGTCGTGGTATTGGTTGATCCGACGTACAGGTACCCGTCCGGGCAGGATTTCATGGTTCGCCAGCCGTAGTTCAAGGGGTTGCCCATGCCGTCCATCGTGACTGGATACCACTTTACGCCGTCGGGGCTCTTGAAGATGTCGCCGCCCGCGTGGGTGAACCGGTAAAAATCGTCCATATCGAAAAAGGCGTTCAGGAGACGGCTGACGGTCGTGATCGTGCTCTTATCCTGTGGCTTCTGAAAGAAGTCCATCACCCCTTCCAGATTGGCGAGAAGCGCAGCGAGAATGGTTCCCTGGTCAAAGGTCGAGGCGTAGAGCCAGCCGTCGTGCTCTTCCATCCACCAGAGGTACGAGTTGGTGAAATGGTTGAACCCGGAGGCATACCCAGAGAGGGAACGCGGCCCGACAATGGTATCCCACGAGTCGTCTTCGTTGATGCGGATGATGTCGCAGCCTTCGAAGGCATTACCGCTGGCGGGGTTGACCCCGCCAATGTAGAGCTGGGTCCCGAAGTAGAGCTTGTCCTGGAAGACGATGGGCATGCCGGCGTTTTCGTTGTGTGAGCTGGGGCCGCCTCCACTGACGACGCGCACATACTCATACTCGTCGGCTCCCGGCGTGACGGGGCGCAATTTCCAGATGTCGAATCCGTCGATGTCGTTTTTGGTGCCGGCGTACAGCCAGTCCTGGTAGACGATGAGGGCCTGGACGCCACGGTTGTTGGGATCGCCGAAGCCGTTCCGCATGATCGGCCTGAAATTGAGACCGTCATCCGACACCCAGATTTCTCCGGGCGGCGGGGCAGCGCCGAAGCTGTCGTAGGCGATGGCCAGGTACATACGTCCTTCGAATTGTTCGATCCAGCGGATGGATCCGCCGAACTCTTCAAAGGTGTACACGAGTTCCCAATCGCCGTAATTGCCGGTTTTGGAGCGCCACAGGTCGCACATTTCGCCCTGGGTCGCGGCATAAAGGAAGTTGGCCGGCGGCGCGTCTTTGTCCAGCTCCGCGGCCTCCAGAATGGTCATGAATCGGAAACCAATGGTCTTAAAATTGCCTTCTTCTTCGACATCACGGTAGTCGAGGACCGTTTCCCATTCCAGAGCGCCGAGATCGGGGCGGTAGCGCCGGATCTCGGGCGGGCAAATGGGCGCGTCGAGGATGTCGCCGCCGTCTCTCATCATCTGGACGTAGAAGCCGATAAGGCCGCCCATGTTATTGCATGTGCCGACATAGAGATAGCCGTCTTCGGCATCATCAGCTTTGAAGTATTCCATGGAATAGGCATAATCATTGTGGTCGATTTCCTGGTCTTCGGCATCGAAGCCGCTGATATTGACTTTTTCGAAGTCTCTCTGTGTCAGGCCGCCGCATTGTGTCAGGAAAGCGCACATCAGAAATGCAGCACCTAACGAAACGATGTGGTATCTGAAGAGATGTCTGTTCATGGTACCCCCGCGCGTCTGTACGACGAAGTTGAGGTTTGTTGGTTTTCCAGCTCCGACGCAAAATCTTAACTGGAAGTAAAACGAAGGTCAACCCCGACGTGCCCGCCCGCGTGACGGGGAGCGATTCGGGAACAGGGTATGTCAAACATTTTTCTTTCCTTCGGCGTGTTTTGTGCCGTGGCACTCGCCCCGGCCCCCGTGGCCTCCGGCAGCCGTGAACTGCGCATCAGCAAAGGCGTGTTCGCAGTCGTAGACGGCCGTTCCCTGGGGATGACCATCTATGAGCCCCGGAAACGCGCTGCCGGGCTCCGGCCGGGTATGGTGCTGATCCATGGCGGGGCATGGCGCTTCGGTCCCCGCTGGCAGCAGCGCTGGTATTGTCTGGCGTTTGCCCGGGCGGGCTATGTCGTGATGTCGATCGACTACCGGCTGATGCCGAAATATTCGTTTCCCCACTGTCTGCATGACTGTAAAGCGGCGGTTCGCTGGTTGCGCCTTCATGCGGAGGACTACGGGGTGGATCCGGAGCGTATTGTGGCGTTTGGGGCGTCGGCCGGGGGACACCTGGCCGCGCTGCTGGCGGCAACCGGCCCGGAGGATGGCCTGGAAGGGGACGCCAACCCCGGAGCGTCGAGCGCCGTACGGGCGGCGGTTTCGTTGTATGGGGCGGTCGACCTGACCAAGTATCGGGAGCTGGGCCTGCCGGGCCTGTCTGGCAAGCGCGTGGCGAAGGGAATGTTGAAATTTGCAGGAACGGAGGTGGCGAAAGAAGGAGAAGACCCGCTGGCGGCCGCTTCCCCCATCACCTACGCGAAGCCGGGAATGGCGCCGGTGTTTCTGGCCCACGGGATGTCGGACCTGCTGGTGCATTACGAACAATCGGAAGCCTTTTTTGCCCGGCTGCAGGAATTAGGCGTTCCCGCACGCCTGGTAAGCTATCCTCACCGCAACCATGGGTTTGATTACATCCATTGGAAACAGCGCCGGGCGATGTTCCAGGAGATGCTGGAATTCCTGAACGAGCACAACCCGTAAAGCGGCGGACAGGGTGCAGCGGCGCCTGCTCTTTGGCAAACGCACCCGGGGATGTTGTATTCTGCCGCCTTATGACTCGGCATCGATTGCACAAAGGCAGTGGTGTTCGGCCGGTTTTCCCCTGGAGCGCCGGCCAAAACCCTTTCGGATGGCCTTATGACTGATCAGATACGTACGTCGCCTTTTGCTGGCAGGCTCGACCGGTTACGCTACTTTCCGTTCGGCCTCCCCGTGTCTCGCCGGGCTGATGAGACGTTTCAACTCAGGGCTCTCCTGGAACACAGCCGCGCAGCAGGAACTGGATTTCTCTTGCGGGCAGCCCAGGAATTGGCCTATGTCATGAACAACCGGAGAGCTGTTGAGAGCCCTGCCCGGCCGACTATCCGCCCCGGCGTGCTCTTGACCGCCGGGTTGCTTCAAGACCTGTTCCGGTACCTGATCGACCTGTACTGCCTTGATGAACAGCCGGCCAGCATGGCCTCGGGGCTGTCTACCGTCGCCGAAACCGGTAAGCCGGCGAACCTCCAGCAATCCTTCGCGGCATTTCTTGATCTGTACCCGCCGCACTTCGATTCCATGGCGCAGCATTGCGCGGAAGCCATGGCACGGGCGGGCAGCCCGGACACGCAGGCGCATTACGTTCTGGCGCGAGAACTGGTTCTGCTTGAACTGGCGATGAACAATCCCGCCATGGAATCCATTCGCGAAGTCTTTGACGACGCAGACCTTTGCCACCGCGCGCCGTACCGGGCGGTGGTGGGGGGCCTGGAACGCTATTTTGAAGGCCAGCCCACGGTATCGCAGCTTGGCAAGCCGTTGTTCGCGTGCCTGCGCGCGCCCATCCTGGCCTCTCCGTATTCGCTCGAGGGGCAGTTGCAGTATATCCGGCAGCATTGGGGCGCCTTTTTGCCGCTGCTGCTGCTGGAGCGACTGACGCGCGCCGAGGACGTGTTGAAGGAAGAAACCCGCCATCGCGGCCTGGGACCCGGGCCGGCCGCGGTGCTCGAATTCGGACAGCATGCGTACGGCGGTGACTCAGGGTACCCGGAACCGGAACGCTTCACCGCCGATCGAGACTGGATGGCCAACGTCGCCCTCATAGCGAAATCCACCTACGTATGGCTTGACCAGCTCTCGAAAAAATATGGGCGCCCCATCCGGCGGCTCGATGAGATCCCCGACGAAGAACTCGACCTGCTGGCCCGCTGGGGATTTACCGGGCTCTGGCTTATTGGCATCTGGGAGCGGTCCATCGCCTCGCAAACCATCAAAGAGCGGATGGGCAATCCGGAGGCGGCGGCGTCTGCCTACTCCCTCTATGATTACGAGATCGCGGCCGATCTGGGCGGCCCTTCGGCCGCCGAAAACCTGCGTCACCGGGCAGCGCTTCGCGGCATCTACTTGGCCTGCGATATGGTGCCCAATCACGTCGGCATCTATTCCCGATGGATCGTGGAGCACCCGGACTGGTTTATCCAGCGCGACCATCCTCCGTTTCCCGTGTACCGCTTCACCGGTCCGAATCTCTCACCGGATGCGCGGGTGGAAGTCTATATCGAGGATGGCTATTGGGAGCGGCGCGACGCCGCGGTGGTGTTCAAGCGCGTGGATCGTCAGACCGGACACACCCGCTACATCTACCACGGCAATGACGGCACCAGTATGCCCTGGAACGACACGGCCCAGCTCAATTACCTGCGCCAGGACGTGCGGGAAGCGGTGATCAACACCATCATGCACGTGGCACAGGTCTTTCCGATCATCCGCTTTGATGCGGCCATGACGCTCTCCAAACGCCATTATCAGCGCTTGTGGTTTCCGTTGCCCGGAGAAGGCGGCGCGATTCCGTCGCGAGCCGAATACGGCACGTCCCGCGAGGAATTCGACCGTCACATGCCGCAAGAGTTCTGGCGCGACCTGGTCGACCGGGTGAATGCCCAGCGGCCCGACACCCTGCTGCTAGCCGAAGCGTTCTGGCTTATGGAAGGCTATTTTGTGCGGACCCTCGGCATGCACCGCGTCTACAACAGCGCGTTCATGAACATGCTCAAAATGGAGGAAAACAGCAAATACCGCCAGACGGTCAAGAACGTCCTGGAATTCAGCCCCGAAGTCCTCAAACGGTTTGTGAATTTTCAGAATAATCCCGATGAACTCACGGCCATCGAGCAATTCGGGAGCGGCGACAAGTATTTTGGTGTCGCCGTCATGCTGGTCACGATGCCCGGCCTGCCCATGTTCGGGCACGGCCAGGTCGAGGGATTCAGTGAAAAATACGGCATGGAGTACCGGCGCGCCTACTGGGACGAGCCGGTCAATCAAAACCTGGTGTACCGGCACGAGCGCGAAGTATTTCCATTGCTCCGCAAACGGTATCTGTTTTCCGGAGTTCAGCATTTCGCTTTCTTCGATTTTGAGTCCAGCGACGGGTACGTCAACGAGAATGTCTTTGCCTATACGAACCGAGCCAACGGCGAGCGCACTCTGGTGCTGTACAACAACGCCTATCAGCGCGCGCAGGGGCGTGTCCGCCTGTCTACGGCGATCAACACAGGGTCCGAAAACCAGGCCCACCTCGTTCGGCGCTCCCTCGCGGAAGCTCTTGAACTGAGCGGCGACCATGACGTGTATTACGTTTTCCGCGACCATACTCGTGGGCTCGAATACATCTGCCCCGGCCGGCAGTTGGCGCACGAAGGGCTCTACGCGGAACTCGACGGTTACCAAAACCAGGTGTTCCTCGATTTTCGTGAAGTCCGGGACCTGGATGGCACCTGGGGGGCGCTGGCGCACGAGCTGGGCGGCCAAGGGGTGCCCAGCATGAACGCCGCCCACCGCGAGATCACCCTCCAGCCGATGCGCGATGCTCTGCGGCAGGCCCTGGAACCCAGCCTCATGAAAGTCCTGTTTGTCGGAGGCACCGATGCGCTGTCAAGCGCTGACGCCCGGCGCGTTTTTGCTCAAGCCATGACGGAGTTCCTGTCCGCGCTGCAGGAACAGTTGATTCGGCCGCTGGACCTCGATGGCGCGTTAAGCGAGATCCTGCGGTCTGTTGATGCCGCACAGCAGGCCCGCGACCTGCTTCCGACCCTCGGCGTTGAACAGCGCGTGGCGGACTATCTCCGGGAGACGAGCGAGGCAGCGGCTGTAGGCCCGGAGACGCGGTGGGCGGTGCCGGCCCTCTGGGCCGTTCTGGCGCCGCTTGGCGAGGCCATCAGCCAAAGTGAACTCGAGGGGCGCACCGCCGCCTGGATGGACGAATGGCCCGTGACGGGCGTGGTCTATGACGTATATCGCACGCTGGGGCTTGACCACGCGCAGGCCATGCTGGCCACGGGGCTCGTCAAACTCATGCTGCGCTACCGGGATCTGCCTCTGCTCTTGACCGTGAGCGAGCGTGCCGAGTTGCTCGAACAGATGTTCGACGACCCGGTTCTCAACGATTTCCTCTACGTCAATCCGTATGAGGGCGCCTTGTGGCTCGGTAAGGAACAATTGGAAAAGCTGATGTACTGGCTGTTTTTCTGCTCCGTTGCGCATGTGCTGGCCGACCAGATCCATGTGTTCGAAAACACGGCTGAAGCCATTCTCAGCCAGTACCACCGGGTTCATGAAGTGCTCGCGGCGGCGGACAGTGTCAAATATCAGCTGGAACCGCTGCTTGAATTGCTGTCCTGACCTGCCGGTTTGTCGCCGGGGCGGCCCCGTTGGGCGTCCAGCAGCCTCAGGAAGGCCCGTTCTGCTTTGGTGTGGTAGGCGTGGCGGCGCTGAATCACCCCGATGCGCACCCGCGGCAGGCCGGGCACGAGCACCGTGGCCAACTGCCGGTCGTCGGGCGTAACCGCGATTCGCGGCAGGAAGGCCACGCCGATTCCCTCGACGACGTACCGTTTGATCACTTCGAAGCTGCCGCTGTCCAGCACCACCTGCGGCGTAAATGCCTCCCGGGCGAACAGGTCGCGCAGCACGGATCCCGTTCGCGTATTGGCATTCAGGAGCAGAAAAGATTCCTCGCGAAGTTCCGGCAGACTGACGCGGTTTCGCGATGCAAGCGCGTGCGTGGCCGGCACCACGAGGGCCAGATGCTGCTCAAACAAATCAAGCTCGATCAGCGCATCATTGTCGACCGGCAGCGTCACAATCCCCAGCTCCAGCTCGCCGCGTGCCACCTGCTCCGCGATCGCGCCCGAAGGCCGGTTCACCATGACCAGGTGCGTTTGTGGCATCGCCTGCGCAAAGTTCCGCACGACTTCCGGCAGGACATACAGCGCCGTGGTGTCGCTGGTGCCCACCCGCAGCTCTCCGGCCTGCGTCTCATCGAAATCTTCAAGCTCGCGCGCAAGCCCTTCGGCCTCGTTGAGAATGTGGCGGGCCCGGTCATAGAGTAACGTGCCCAGCGGCGTCATCCGGCAGGTCTTTCGCTCCAGGAGCACCTGGCCCAGTTTTCTTTCAAGCGATTTTACCTGTTGGCTTATGGCGGGCTGAGACCGGTGCAGCCGCTCGGCCGCGGCGCGAAAACTGCCCTCTTCAATGACCGCACAAAAGCAGCGCAAGGTTTCCAGGTTCATGATAAGTTCTCCTTATGGAATCTATTATAACATTTCGCTTGAATTATTGAATCCCCGCCGGTATCGTATGAGCGATGTGGTGAATCCAGCCGACACAAGGAGTCTGATATGAACCCCAAAAAACCGGCCTTGAGCTATCGTGATGCCGGGGTAAACATCGATGCCGCGGACGAAGCGCTGCGCAACGTCAAGGATATCGTCAAAAAGACGTTCACCCCGAATGTTCTGCGCGATATCGGCACATTTGGCGCCATGTACCAGCTTGACCTGGCGAACTACAAGGAGCCCGTTCTGGTATCCAGCGTGGATGGCGTCGGCACCAAGCTGAAGGTCGCCTTTGCCATGAACAAACACGACACCGTCGGTGTGGATCTGGTATCCCATTGTGTGAACGACATCCTCGTGCAGGGCGCCCGCCCGTTGTTTTTCCTTGATTATCTTGCGTTTGGGCGGCTTACGCCCGAGGTCGCCGTCGATGTGATCACGGGATTATCCAACGGCTGCCGCTATGCCGGCTGCGCGCTGATCGGCGGGGAGACTGCCGAGATGCCCGGCTTGTACGATGAGGCGGAATACGACCTTGCGGGGACGATCGTCGGCATCGTCGATCGCAGCCAGATCGTCGACGGCTCTGCCATTCAGGAAGGCGATTCGATTATCGCCTTGCGGTCTTCCGGATTGCATACGAACGGCTACAGCCTGGCGAGGAAGATTTGTTTCGAGCTAGAGCAGCTCAGCATCCATGACACAATGCCGTATGTGGAGCAGCCGGTGGGCGAAGCCCTGCTTGAGCCCCACCGCAGCTATTCCAAAGTGATGCAACTCGTGTTGAAGACCGCTGAAGTGAGCGGAATGGTCCACATCACGGGGGGCGGCATCACCGAAAACCTGCCGCGTGTCCTGCCCGAAGGCCTGGCCGCGGAAATAGACCTGTCCACCTGGGAGGCCCTGCCCATTTTCCGCTATCTCCAGGAGGCCGGCGGGGTGGCCGACACGGAAATGCTGCGCACGTTCAACATGGGCGCGGGTTTTCTGCTGATTGTGCCGGAAAGAGAAGAAGAGAAAGTCCTCAACACACTGTGCCAGGCATGCGAAGAGCCGACGGTCGCGGGGCGCATCATCGCCGGAGACGGAAAAGTACATTACACAGGGACGATCCGCTATGCCACATCGAATTGAAATCGGCATGAAAGCCGGGCTGCCGGATGCGGCCGGCAACGCGATCCGGCAACAACTTGCGGACGATCTCGGAATCCGCGTCGATGCCGTCTATGTGTTTGACGTATACACCCTCAATATTCAACTCAGCAACGATGAACTGGAGCGGGTGCGCAACGAGCTTTTCGCGGATCCTATCATTCACGATACTGCGGCCGACGCGTCATTCGGGGCCGATTACGATTACGTTATTGAAGTGGGATTCCGGCCCGGCGTGACCGACAACGCCGGCAAGAGTGCGGGGGAAGGCGTCGCGGACATCCTGGGGCGCAAGCTGGCGCCGGAGGAAGCGGTCTACAAATCCACCCTGTACGCTATCAAAGGCGCTGCTAGTACGCAGGATTGTGAGCGCATCGTGCGAGATGCGCTGGCCAACGAACTGATCGAGCGCTGGGTGATCAAATCCCGCACCGAGATGGCCGCGGCAAGGGGCCGATCCCTCCTCGACCTGCCTCGAGTCACCTACCAGAACAAGCCCGAAGTGCACCCGGTGGATCTCGAGCTTCCGGACAGCGCACTGGCCCAGCTCAGCCGCGATAAAATGCTGGCCCTCGAACTCGATGAAATGCTGGCGATCCAGGCCTATTACCGCGAGCCGGCCGTGCGCGCGGCTCGCAGCGAGACCGGTTTACCGCTTGAACCGACCGACATCGAGCTTGAAATCCTCGCCCAGACTTGGTCTGAACACTGCAAACACAAGATTTTCAATGCCCGCATCGAGTACCGCGACGAATTGGGCCAGACCCGGGTCATTGACAGCCTGTTCGACACCTACGTCAAGGCGGCCACCGACGACGTCGCCAAGCGCGTGGATTGGCTCGTCAGCGTCTTCCACGATAACGCCGGCCTGATCCGCTTTGACGACGACCACCACTTCGCGCTGAAATGCGAGACGCACAACAGCCCGTCGGCGCTCGACCCGTATGGCGGGGCGATGACGGGCATCGTGGGCGTCAACCGCGACATTCTTGGCGCGGGGCTGGGCTGCCGGTGCATTCTCAACACCGACGTGTTCTGCGTTGCCTCGCCCGAGTTCGATGGCGAGGTGCCGCCGCGCCTGTTCCATCCGCGGCGGGTCTTGCGCGGCGCACACCGGGGTGTGCAGGACGGCGGGAACCTGAGCGGCATCCCCAATGTCAACGGCGCCGTTATTTTTCACGAGCGCTTTCTCGGCAAGCCACTGGTGTTTTGCGCCACGGGCGGCATGATCCCCCGCACCGTTGCGGGAAAACCCAGCCACGAAAAGAGTGCGCAGCCCGGCGACCTCATCGTCATGTGCGGCGGGCGCATCGGCAGGGACGGCATTCACGGCGCGACGTTTTCGTCGGAAGAATTGCACGAAGACTCTCCCGCGACGGCCGTGCAGATCGGCGCGCCCATTACCCAGAAGAAAATGGCCGATTTTCTGATGGAAGCGCGCGACCTGGGCCTGTATAGCAGCATCACGGACAACGGGGCCGGCGGTCTTTCGTCGAGCGTGGGGGAAATGGCCCGAGCCCCCGGCGGCGCCGAGGTCCATCTCGACAAAGCCCCCGTCAAATACGCCGGTTTGGCCCCCTGGGAGATTTTCCTTTCCGAGGCACAGGAGCGCATGACCCTCTCCGTGCCGCCCGACAAACTGGGCGCATTTCTCGCGCTGTCGCGGCGCCGCGCTGTCGAGTCCAGCGTGCTGGGCGAATTCAACCAATCCGGCAAACTCCAGTGTTTCTATAACGGCAAGTTGATTGGCTCGCTCGACATGGCCTTTCTTCACGACGGCGTGCCGAAAATGGAACTCCAGGCCGTCTGGCAGGCCCCGGCCCGTGAACCCGAGCTGACCGTATGCGACAACGACGTCCTGGCCAGCCTCAAGGCCGTTCTCGGCAGGCCCAACGTCTGCAGCAAAGAATCGCTTGTTCGCATGTATGATCAGGAGGCCCTGGCACAGAGCGTTCTCAAACAATTCCAGGGTCCGATGCACGACGGTCCCGGCGATGCGGGCGTCATCCGTCCCGTGCCCGGCTCCGACCGGGGCATTGCCATCTCGAGCGGCATCTGCCCGAAATACAGCGAGTTCGACACCTATTGGATGATGGCCTGCGCGGCCGACGAGGCCGTGCGCAATTTGATCGCAGTCGGGGCCGAACTCGGCATGATTGCGGGGCTCGATAACTTCTGCTGGCCCGACCCGGTTCAGAGCGAAAAGACCCCCGACGGGGCCTACAAACTCGCGCAACTCGTGCGCTGCTGTGAAGCGCTGTACGACGCCTGCACCGCGTACGATATTCCTCTCATCAGCGGTAAAGACAGCATGAAAAACGATTACCGAATCGGCGAACATCAGATCTCAATCCCGCCGACGGTATTGTTCACTGCCGCGGCCATCATTCGGGACGTCACCCGGGTGGTCAGCATGGACTTCAAGAAGGCAGGGGATATCGTGTACGCCGTCGGCGAGACCCGCAACGAGCTGGGCGGCAGCGAGTATCTGGCCATGAAAGGCCAGCGGGGCGGTCAAGTGCCCACGGTCGACTTTGCGCGGGCCCGCAAACTGTACGCGGCGCTGTCGACTGCGATCGATCGTGGTCTGGTGGCCTCGTGCCACGATTGTTCCGATGGCGGGTTGGGAGTCGCCTTGGCCGAGTCGGCATTTGGCGGCGGTCTCGGCCTGCAGGCCGAACTCGCCGGATTGGGGCAAGATACCACCAACGCCGTAGCGCTGTTCAGTGAATCGCAGAGCCGTTTTGTGGTGTCGGTCGAACCCGCGCAAACGGCCGTGTTCGAGTCTCTGTTCGCCGGATTGCCCCTCTATCGCCTTGGCGACGTGCGCGCGGATGGCCTGTTCCGGGTAACCGGGCGGGATGGCCTCGATGCGCGCGTGCCCATGGAAGAACTCAAAACTGCCTGGAAATCGCCCATGCAATGGTAACCGCGGGGACACCGTGCTGGACTTCCCCGGCGTTTCAAGAAAGGTGCTGTCAGTGAGTGTACGTGCAATCGTCCTGACGGGGTTCGGAATCAGCTGCGACAACGAGACGCAGAGCGCTCTCAGCCGTGCCGGTGCTGCCGCCGACCGAATTCACCTCAACGACCTTATCGACGACGCGACACGCCTCGATGCGTATCACCTCTTTGCCCTGCCGGGCGGATTTTCCTTCGGTGATGACGTGGCCTCCGGCAAGATCCTCGCCAATCGCCTTCGCTCTAAACTGGGCGGCGCGCTCCACAAGTGGAACGACGACGGAAAGCTTGCGATCGCCATCGGCCAGGGTTTTCTGACGCTGCTCCATATGGGAGTCCTGCCGCTTTTCGACAAATCATTCGCCCGGACGGCGACGCTGGCCCCCAATGATTCCGGTCGCTTCGAGAACCGCTGGGTCCATCTCAAAACAGAGCCCGGGACCCGGTGCGTGTGGCTCAACGATATGCAAAGCCTGTCTTTGCCCGTCCGCCACAGCGGCGGCAAATTCGTGCCTCAAGACGACGACGTATTGCGCCGGCTGTACGCCGCGGGCCAAGTCGCTCTCCGCTATGTGCAGCCCGACGGCTCTCCAGCCGCCGGGGCCTTTCCCTGGAACCCCAGCGGGGCGATTGATGATATCGCGGGCATCTGCGATCCCACGGGCCGTATCTTTGGCTTGATACCGCATCCCGAGGCATTTGTTGACCGTACCAACCATCCGACCTGGACCCGGTCCAGCCTGCCGGACGAAGGCGCGGGCCTCCAGATCTTCCGCAACGCGGTCGAATACGCCCGGGCGAATCTGGTCTGAGGCCGGAGCCGGGCCGCTACCGTGACGTCACGCCTCCACCTCAAGCTCGGGTGCGGGCAGCGTCCGGACGATCTCGTGCAGACGGTAGCCAAATCCCGGGCCGGAAAGGGTCGACAGGTCTACACAACCTCCCCGGCGCTGGTACAGTCCGGGATGCACGTGCTGTTCCGGCAGCGACGCCTCCGGATAGAACTGCATGCTGTTGGTCTCGACGCCCATGATCGTGCCCGCATGAGCCGCCAGGAGCAGGTGCGGCACCTGCGCCAGCATGGGATTGGTCAGATCCTGGACCATCAGGGTCATTCCATGGGCCTTGGCCCAACACAGGCTCAGCAGGGCCCCCGTCTGGGTTTTGCAGGTCTTGAGGGCCACGCCGGTCCAGCCCAGCGAGCGTCCCAGGCGCACCAGCCGCCAGTCGTGGGCGCTTTCGTCCATAAACAGGGGTTTCCGGGCGGAAACGCTGTGTGCATCGATGCGGTTTGCCTCCAAATCGTACGGGAACGGCTGTTCGACATACAGGATCATCCCGTAAATCCGCGGATGCTCGCACACCAGGCGGTCCAGAATCGTGTTGACATAGGCGGGCTCGGTCACCGTACAGTTGAAATCGGCGGTCAACCAGTTTGCGCCATGTTCCTGTGCAATCAGGCCGACATGTACGAGACGATCGTAGTCCCACGCGGCGTCGTTGCCGCGCAGTTTGACCTTCAAGCAGTCAAGCCCGTCCCGTGCGATCCAGTCGTGAAGCAATACCGGGTAGCCGTCGTCGGGTTCCGTACCGGTCAATTCGCTGTCGACCAGTGGGTCGACCCCACCCACCAGATGCCAGGCAGGCAACGCGTTGGGACGCGACAGAACAAAGAAATCCTGGGGATATTTCCCTTCAAATGACACGTCAACCCCTTCCGCGGGCTCCAGAAAGTGCGTGAGGTCGAAATTCATGTACTCCGGACCGTAGGTCTCATAGACGGGCCGGTTGTTGAGGATTCCGTAGGCATCGTGCAGCGCGATATCGAATACCGAACTGCACACCAGCGCCGCCAGCCAGGGCACGGGCTCTTGTCCGGCCCGTTCGGCGTTCAAGTCATGCAGGATGTCCGGCAGGCGGGTCTCGGAGAAGGCATGCCCGATCTCCACGGGATGCCCGATCACCGTAAAATGTGCCCAGGCTTCTGCCAGGCGCCGGCACAGTTCCTTGAGGACGCTTTCACGCTCCTCGTAGGGCAAAGTGCTCGGCCAGACCCAGGTGACGCTGATGGGCGTCTCTCCCCAGCCCTCGGCACACTTTCCCTGGGCATTTTCGACTTGCACCTTCGCTCGCGCACAGGTCAGGTGGGTCACGGTTTCTTTCCCGAATTTGAGCGGGACCCGCGTTTTAACCGGTAGAAAATACAATGCAGCGGCGTTGCAGCGAATATCGAAGGCTTTGGGCATAGGATTGCTTCCTTTGGCGGTTGAACTCACAAAAAGCCGGCCATTCCGGCGTCGAAATGCACCCCCCATTGTAGCGGCTGTCGCGGCGTACTCAAAAAGATGCCCACGAGCCGGGTTACGCGGTTGCCCTCCGGTTGTAGGGGCGACCCCCTGGGTCGCCCATCCGGATCGCCCTTGCGGCTGCGTTTAAGATGGGCAGACACAGGGGTCTGCCCCTACGCGCTGCGGAAATCAGTCCCTGCGCTGCGCAACCTGGATGGGCCGGGACAGCCCCCCGCGCTGCGGAAATCAGTCCCCGGGCTGCGGAAATCAGTCCCGCGGTTCCCCTCCGGATTATATGGGCAACCCCCACACGGTTGCGCAACGCGGATGTACCGGAGCAACCCCGGCGCGGCAGCGTTCCGGAATGTAGGGGCAGACCCCTGTGTCTGCCCATCCGGATAGCCCCTGCGGCCGCCCTGTTGTCCCCTGCACATTCGGCCGTGGCCTTGTGATAAGGTAGCCGGTAGGCCGGTCGGCTTACGCGGCGGGTATGGCGCCCGCGCTGAAAATCTGTGCCTACAGGAGGCGCTATGGAGACGCGTGAAGACACTGCATCCGATGCGTCGGCGAGGAATGCGCTGCCGGTACATGCGGCGCGGCTGTGGGTGTGGGGGGAAAGCTTCGTCCTGATTCCACTGCATGCCTACTGGATCCTGACGCGAAGCACGCCGTTTGTTGCCGAAAACACAATGAGCGCATTGATCACGGCTCTTCCACTGGTGGTCCTCGCGCTGGCGGGCCTGGTCATGCAGTTTCCGCGTGCGCGCGCGGCGATCCAACGTGCGGAAGGACTGTTTCATCTGACGGCTTCGGCGGGATTTCTGATTCTGCAGGTATACCACGTAGTGCGCGATCCCTTTAACCCGGCGCTGCCCATTACCTGGCCGCTGGTGTTCTGGAGTGTCTGTCTGGGATTCGCGCTGCTGGCGAATATGGTGTCGCACGAGCGTCTTCGGCGGAGGGCTTGGAGCGAAACGCGCCCATCGTGGATGCAGCGCGTCGTATTGGCGGCAGGCGCCTTGGCGGCGCTGGCCTGGCTGGCCTCGGGCATGTCCTGGGCGCCGTATTTCTGGACCGTGTCGCTGGTATTTCACGCAGGAATGGCGGGACGGTGCCATCATGCCCCTACGGCGACGGCAAAGCATGCCCGTGATCCGGGCAGTGCGACCGCGCTATTTGAAACCTGGTTTATGGCGGCGCTCATGCTGGCGGCCTTCATCCGCCAGCTCTTTCTATGTGAGATGGCTGGGCGGGCCGAGCTGAAATACGCCGGTTTTGTGAGTATTGCCGCGAATCCGCTGTTTGTGCTCGGTTGTGCGGTGGCGCTTTTGGCGGGGCGATTCCGAATTGCGTTTATCACGCACGGAGGCGTTGCGGCGCTTTTGCTGTTTACGGCAACGGAGACGGGCTGGCCGGTGGCGCTGGTGCTGGGCTACGGTTTCGTCGCGCTGTGCCGGGCCTCAGCACGCCAGGGCCCGCTGTCGTGGGCGTTGAGCCTGCCGGCCGTTGTTCTCATGTGGGGTTTCGGCCTGGCCGGATTCATGATGGCAGGATTGGTGGTCATGTACGGCATGGGGCTCGAACTGGCGCAGGGGCTCATCCGAACGCTCGCCATGCTGATGCCGGCGCTCTATGGCGTCTGGCTGATACTGTGGGGAACGATGTCGTGGAAAGGCAGGGGAGATGCCGGCACCGGGGACGCGCCGGCCGTGGCGTCGTCGAAGGATACGAGCGGAGGCCTTTGGGCCTATGCCGGGGCGTGGGCGGTTATGCTGCTTATCGCCGCCGTGCTGGGGTTCGCAGGCATGTGGCCTCCCGTATTTTTCGACCGCCTCGACCGCCTCAAGGTCGGCGAAGCCGCGGGCGTGTGCCATGCGGGGTACAGTCGTTCCGATGAAGAATATGCCCGCCTCCACGCATTGGGGGTGGGCCTCATGCGGATAGACTTTCATTGGAGCACAGTGCAGAAGGGCCCCGATACTTGGGATTTCAGCGAATTCGACAGCTATCTGGACGCCGCCGAACAGCACGGGATCAAGGTGGTCGCGCTGCTGGTGTTCGACAACAACGCCGTGGAGACCGACGAGATCGGCGCGAATCGACGGAACTACATCGCCCCGAGAGACGTTCCGCTCTTCTTGGAGTACATCCGACGGACGGTCACCCGGTACCGGGAGCGCGTCTATGCCTGGGAGCTTTGGAATGAGCCGGACCTGACGCGATTTTGGGATGGTCCCCGTGGCGAGATCTATGAATTGATTCGGAAATCGGCGCAGACCGTGCGTGAAACCCACCCCGGCGCGCTTCTGCTGGGTCCAGCCATGGCGGGGGCGCTCGGCGTATACAGTGCGCCGCACATCGAAGGCCTGCATGCAGCCGGAGCGCTCCAACAGGTGGGGCATCCCACGATGCACGCCTACGTCTCCGAACCGCGATCCTACTATAACGAGTTTTTCCGGGTTCGGAATGCGGCGGCGAAATACGGGCATCCGGGAACGCTGTGGATCACGGAGCTGGGGGACCCCGATGGCGGCGTGTATCCCTGGCGCGGATCGCGAGAACATCTTGCCGTGCACGCCATCAAGGCCTACACCATCGCGACCCGGGTGGGGATAGAAACGCTGCTGTGGTATTGCTACCGCGACGCGAAACCCGAATCGCAGCAAGAAAAGCCCTGGGATTCCGAGGGCTTTTTCGGGCTCGTACACCAGGATGGCTCGTGGAAGCCGGTGGCCGGCGCCTATAGCCTGTTTGCGCGGCACTGCAGCCACAGCGAAATTCGAGCGGACCGGGTTCATGTTCAGGGCGGACTGGGGGCACGTCAATTACGAACCGCGCTGTACCGGCGGGAGAACGGCGACTCGGCGCTGGTACTGTGGTTTGAGCCCGGTCTGCGTCACGGCGCCTATGCGCGGGTTTCCATTGACCTGGGCCATCTCGAACGCCCGGCCATCGTGCACAGCGTCACCAGCGGCGATACCCAGCCGTTACTGGACGATGTGATCGATGTGACGGAGACGCCCACGTTTCTGACATTCAAGGCGCCGGAACCCGAGTCGCTGGTGCGGCTTCGTGTGGCAGAGTCTCCTGCGGATGCGGGATGGCTGTTGCTGGCCCTGGGGGTGGTGGCGGCGAGCGCGTGCACGATCTATTGGCGCCGGGCCGGCGGGGCGGATCTAGCGTGTTCGGAGCGGTAAAAAAGAGAGGCGGACGGCCCGAAGACCGCCCACCTCTCACGACGAAAGGGCGACTATGCACCGATCTCTTTGTGGGGGCACTTCTTCACGTTGATGAACCAGTCGAGACACTCGTAGTCTTTGCCCGCCTGTTGTACGCGTTTATTGGCTTCATCGCTGGAACTGGGCGGCGGGATGATCACGTCATCTCCGGGTTGCCAGTTGGCCGGCGTGGCGATGCCATGCGCATCAGAATGCTGCGCTGCGATAAGCAGGCGCTTGATCTCGTCCATGTTGCGGCCGTTTGACATGGGGTAGTACAAAACGGCCCGGACGATCGCTTTCGGATCGATCAGGAAGACCGCTCGCACCGCCTGGGTATTGCTGGCGGAAGGTTGCAGCATTCCGTACTTTTTCGACACCTCCATGGTGAGGTCGCTGATCACGGGGAAGCCGATCTCGATGTTCTTCATATCCTTGAACGAGATCTTCTCCTTGATCGTGCGCAACCACGCGATGTGGCTGAAGGTGCTGTCGATCGAGAGTCCGAGCAGTTCGCAGTTGAGCTTCTGGAAATCCGGCGCCATGTTGGCGAAAGTCATGAATTCCGTCGTGCAGACGGGAGTGAAATCGGCCGGATGCGAGAACAGAATCACCCATTTCCCCTCGTAATCTTCGGGAAAGTTGACAATTCCATTGGTCGTTTCCGCTTGAAATGCCGGCGCCTTTTCACCGATGAGCGGCAGTTTGGTGCTTTGTTCTTCCATAGATCTTTCCTTCTCTTTCATATATGCAGGGTTTTCGCATGCACGGAGTCTTGCGTGCGGCCCTTTTTTTAGTCTTTCTCCACCTCACTGAGCGGGATGTCCAACGCCGCGGCAACGCCGCTGCCGTAGGCCTTGTCGGCTTTGAGGCAGTTGCCGATATGGCGGATTTTGATCTCCCGGGGAGCATCGCACATGGCGCGCGCGGTGTTTTCAAACAGGCGCTGCTGTTCTTCCGGATTCATCAGACGGAACAGCGCTCCGGGCTGTGAGTAGTAGTCGTCATCGTCCTCACGGAAATCGTAGTGGGCGGCAGCGCCGTCGATCTCGAGGGGCGGTTCATCGTATTCGGGCTGTTCCTGCCATTCGCCGTAGCTGTTCGGCTCGTAGCTCAGCAGGCTGCCGTGGTTGTCGTCGACTCGCATGGCGCCGTCGCGGTGGTAGCTGTGGAACGGGCAGCGAGCGCGGTTCACGGGGATCAGGTGATGGTTGACGCCCAGGCGGTAGCGCTGCGCGTCGCCGTAGGAGAAGAGCCGGCCCTGGAGCATTTTGTCGGGCGAGAATCCGATACCCGGCACGATGTTGACGGGATTGAACGCCGCCTGTTCGACTTCCGCAAAGTAGTTCTCCGGATTTCGGTTGAGCTCCATCACGCCGACTTCCACCAGCGGGTAGTCCTTCTGCGGCCAGACCTTGGTCAGATCGAACGGATTGTACGAGAATTTGGCCGCGTCTTTCTCGGGGATCACCTGGATGTACATGGTCCAGCGGGGGAACTCGCCTTTTTCGATGCTGTAGTACAAGTCGCGCTGGTGGCTTTCGCGGCACTTGCCGATCACCGCTTCCGCTTCGGCGTCGGTGAGGTTTTTGATCCCCTGCTGGGTTTTGAGATGGAACTTGACCCAGAACCGCTGATTTTCGGCGTTGATCATGCTGAAAGTGTGGCTGCCGTAGCCATTCATGTGGCGATACGACAGGGGGATGCCGCGGTCGCTCATGGTGATGGTCACCTGATGCAGCGCTTCGGGCAGCAAGGTCCAGAAATCCCAGTTGTTATGCGGGCTGCGCAGGTTGGTTCGCGGGTCGCGCTTGACTACGTGGTTCAGATCCGGGAATTTGAGGGGGTCGCGCAGGAAGAAGACCGGCGTGTTGTTCCCCACCAGATCCCAGTTGCCCTCGTCCGTGTAGAACTTCATTGCGAACCCGCGGATGTCGCGTTCCGCGTCGGCGGCGCCGCGCTCGCCGGCGACCGTCGAAAAGCGGGCAAACAGCTCGGTCTTCTTGCCGATTTCCGAGAAGATGCTCGCTTTGGTGTAGCGGGTGATGTCGTGGGTGACGGTGAAGGTGCCGTAGGCGCCGGAACCTTTGGCATGCATGCGCCGCTCGGGAATGACTTCACGGTCAAACTGGGCGAGTTTTTCGAGGTACCACACGTCCTGCAACAGCATAGGCCCCCGTTTACCGGCGGTCATGACGTTGTTGTTGTGGGGCACAGGGGCGCCGGCATTGGTGGTGAGTTTTTTCTTCTGACTCATGTCGCGTCTCCTCTCCATTTTTGCTGCCTGGAGCACAGACTCCAGCATTCTTTTGAATCGCCAAACAAGTCCCTGCGCTTCGCTGCGGTCCATGCCGAAAAACAGGGTTAATTGCGCTAGCTTTTGGGCCCTTTCTGGCACACGGAGCAGAGCCCCTTCACTTCCAGATGCATTGACAAGGGGGTGCCGAATGCCCGGGCCTCCGCGGGAAACGTGGTGCAATCCACATCCTGCGACGCGAAATCGCGAATGCGACCACATTCTACGCAGACGAAATGATGGTGCGGTTCCACGTTCGCATCAAAGCGCAGCCGCTCATGGCTCATCCCGGCCACCGACACGAGGCCATGCTCCGCCAACAGTTTGAGGTTGCGGTAGATCGTGTCGGGGGAGATGGTCGGGATCCGTTTGCGCACAAGACGGTGAATGGTCTCGACGTCGGGATGCTCCTCGCTCGACGCGAGTGCACGGAACACCTCGATGCGCTGGTACGTGAGCCGGAGGCGCTTTTGAAGACAGGCCTCCCGGAATGCGGCCAGGCGGGCTTCGATAATGTCACGTGGGAGGGCCATGCACCAATCCTTTTCCCCAAGCATTCGTAGATAGGATTCTATCCTATTTGGAAGATCGTGTCAAGAACTCTTTCCCGACACGGTTTCAGGCCAATTTTCGGCCTGCTTATGGACCTGTGGTCTCGCACACGACGCGGAACCCAACGTCGTGTATCCGCTGCGAGGGTTCATAGTGCAGACGGAAAGCTGAGCGGGCCCGGCGGGGTCGATCCATCCAGGAGCCGCCGCGGACCACTTTGCGTGTGGAGGGTTGGCCAAGGCCGCCGGGATTGGGAAGGTAGCCGGAGAGGGTCCATTCCGCGGCGTTGCCGTGCATGTCGTGCAGTCCCCAGGGGTTGGGAGCAAACGAGCCCACGCGGGCAGAGACCCGCCAGCCATCATTGAAGCGAGTGTCGGCGGGTCGCCAGGGGGGAAGGGCGCGCGGGGAATGAGGATAGTACACGCTGTAGTGGGTTGCGTCGGAAAGGTTGGCGGCTCGGCTGAAGTCGTCATCCAGGCTGCCATACCACAGGGGAGTGGTGCTGCCGGCCCGGCAGGCATACTCCCATTGAATTTCGGTGGGCAGAGAAAAGCGTCGCCCGGTAGTGGTTGAAAGCCATTCACAAAAGGTGAGGGCCTGGTCCCAAGACACACGGACCACGGGCTGTTCGGGGCGGTTGAGAGGGAATCCGCGCTCGTCGTCGCCAAACTGGTAGGCCTCGCCCGTTTCCAGGCCGCTGTCGTGGGCGGGATCAAAGCAGGCGTATTGCCGGTTGGTGATTTCAAAGCGACCCATGAAAAAAGGCTCGTCAATTGTGTGGACCTGCACAGGCCGTTCGTTGGGGTAGCCGTCGTCGTCGCCCAGGGTGAACTGCCCCGGCTCAATGCGCACGAGTTCGAGGCTGACGTCCCCGGCAATCTCGACGAGTTCGACGACGGGTTCGCCGGAGCCCATAGGCGCCCCCCCTTCTGACGCGGCGGGCGGGTGGGAGAAAAGCGGCGGACTGGGAAACGACGGAGGATCTTCCGGTCCCTGAAGCACGGCGGGAGGATGGATAGCCTCCGGGTCCTCATCGATGCCTGCGTAGCGTCGGTGCAGCTCGCGTCGGCGCTCCGCGCCGTGCACGGCGGCGGCCTGCTTGGCGGGATTGGATGCGACAGTCTCCTTCCAGGTGCCGTGGAATGGGGCATTCAAATCGATCCAGGTGATCAGGCGGTCCCAGGCCTCGGCGCTCAACCTCACTCCGTAATGGTCGTCGCGGAGGATCTGGATCAATTTACTCGTGTCGGCATGAAAGGCGCGGGGCGGGAGCATGTGGGCGTCGCTTTCGAGGGTGGGCGTATATACCCAGCGGCGGAGCTGCATGTACGAAGGAGAGAAGTGCATCTGGAAATCTGAGGGCACCCGTTCGGCGGGTCGGGCGCTGAGATCAAAGGCAGCCTCAGGCTCGCCGTTGTGACAGCTTACGCAAAACGCGTCGAGCACGGGTTGCACCTCGCGTTCGAAGGAGAAATTTCGCGCGGGGCCATACCATGGCGTGATGGAGGACGGCCCGCGGCGTGCGGCCAAGGGCCGGGAGTTTGCGGGCACGGTCATGTTCTGCTTCTCGTGGCAACCGACGCAGGCCAGGCCCTCGCCGGGGGCAGCCGTGAACCAGCTTCGCATGAGCGCAAGGGCCTTGCCGTCGGCATCGAGAGGCTGCACGCAAATGGGAGTACAGGCGGGTACCTCGAAATGGGCTGAACCGTCGGCTTCGACCGGGACCGTGCCGAGGATTCGGCGCACGTCCCAGGGCCCGTCCAGGCCCACACGATCCGGTTCGCCGCCGAGTCCGTGGAAGGCGAAATCGTAGCCGGCCACGCGAAGGGCGCGGACCGTGCCGCGGGGCACGCCTTCAAGCCCGGGGCCCTCGTAGACATCGGCCAGTACGACCGACGCACTGGTTTTTTCGCGATCGGCCAGGTCGGGTACAAGCGGCTGACGCGTTGTCGCGCGCCAGGGGGTGGGTTCGAGCAGGGCCCAGCCGGGTTCCTCGTGCAGCAGGACAAAGTTGTCAAAAACGTCCACCAGATAGACGCCCCACAGGGCGGTTTTCGATGGTTTGCAGGAGACGATGAAGTAGTGCTCGTTGAGCGGGAAAGGGTGGAGAAAGCGCGGCCAGCTGGCGCCGATGAGGCCGTCGAGAATGACCGGTTCGACGGGCTTGCCGTAGCCGGGGATGCGCTGGACAACGCCATCGGCCTCGTGGCGTCCACGCGCGGGATCGAAGATGACGAGTTCGCCCTGGCGGGGGGCGTCGTGATGGCCGCCGACGATCGTGACGATTTTTGTCGGATGGCCGGGAATCGGCCGCGCGTAGAACATGGCCGTGGGCCAGAATGAATTGCTGCCGTAATACTCCATTTGCTGGCTGCCGTCGGGGTTGGCATGAAAAAGGATCCGCATGAAGGTATGGGCGATATCCGCGTATTCCCAGCGTTGATACAGAATGCGGCCGTTGTTCAGCACCGCCGGGCACCAGTTGTGGTCTTGGTCGTGTGTGAGCCGGCGGATCTGCCCGTCGTGGTCGCGGAGGTACAAATTGGTCACTTTGGAATTGCCGCCGACGCACGGTACGCCGATAAAAGGCGCGGTCGAACAGAACACGATGCGTTCATCGGGCAGATAGCAGGCGTCGTAGTTGTGGACGTCGGGTTCATCGATGAGCGGGAGGCGCGCGAGCGTCCCGGTAGCCAGGTCGAGTTCTGCGATGCCCCAGCGCCCTTCCGCGTTGGGAGTCGACAAGAGCAGACGTTCGGCGTCGTAATGCAGGTTGAGATCGCCGATGAATGCGTCGCCCTCTGGCACGAACACGGTGTCGGCGCTGCTGTCCCGGCCGGGGAGGCCGAGGCAGAGCAGGGAATTGTCGTATCCCGTGGGTGGTAAATCGGAATTGCTGTTGAAATTGGTGGGCAATCCCAAGCGGTCGGCGCGGCGGCGGATTACGAGGAGCCGGTCGAAATCGAGCAGGGGATTGGCGAGTAACGCCTCGCGCTGGAGCGCGTCGAAGCGTTCAACGAGGGAGGCGACGCTCTCGGGCCCGGCCTCGGGGAGGAGCCGGGCGTGCTCGGCCTCCAGCGCGTGGAATTGTTCGAGAAATTCTCCGCCACGCGCATAGTGCTCGGGAAAAGTGTGCGTGAGATCTTCAATCGCCCGCTGGAGGGCGCGCCAGCGCGGCTCGGAGATGCCGCCTTGGCCTTGTTCGGCCAGCCCCAGGAAATCCGAGTGAATGACCACAGGCTGCCAGGCGCTGCTGTCGGCCAGATAGGCCAGCAGATTGCCGGTAAACCTCAGGAGGTTTGCGCGATAAGGGCTTTCGATGTCGGCGTAATCGGGCCAGTGCCACCCGAACACAATGACACGGCCCTGATCCAGCGTATATTCAACCAGTGGCCGGTGAACGCCTTTCGGGCTGTTGCCCAGGAGCATTCCTTCGGCGGGGCTCCCCCAATAAAAGTCCGCGACCGCTGGGCAGCCGCCTCGACTCAACCAGACCAGGCCGCCATCGGATTGCAGTCCGGCAAATGCGGGATGCTCGGGCTTGACCAGCACCATGGCCGCGGGGTCGCGCCAGTTTTCGAGCTGGTGGCGCTGCGGGCGGGTATCGCGTTCCAAGCCAAGCGGCGCCACCATCGCCAGGCTCCCCCCTGAAAGCAATATCGCGCCGCCGTTTTCGGCATACGCGCGCAAGGCCGCCAAGGGGGCGCCGCTATAGAGGCCGCTGCGCGCGATCTCGTCGCCCTGGTGGTACCAGAGCACGTCGAACAGCGAGAGGTCGCAGGCCTGTCCGGCCGCATCAACAAACCCCGTTTCGCCGTCCGCATGAAGCAGGGTCGCGTTGCCCAGCGTTTGCGCGACTTCCCACGCCGCTCGGTTGTGCGCTCCCATCGCATCTTGCGTCTTTTCGGCTGTGGCGAACCCGAGCGTGATAGCAGCGGCAGGCGCGTCTCCCCAATACGACACGGTACTGCAGAACACCAGAACCCCGGCGAGAAAACGCATGCGTATTCCTCAATTAACCCATGACGGTATTTTCATTGCGAGCGGCCCGTGCTGTGCCCGAAGGGAGTATACCGGGAAACGGAATCCGATGCAGCCTGCACGTATGGCGCCCGCAAAGATTCTCGTAATCATACACCGGGCGCATCCCCGCATCTTGGGCGAAGAAAATGAGAATGCTTTGCGCCACAGCATAAGCCCGTGTCAGAGAGCGAATACGGGGAGCGGATTCCGCCTCTACATGGCAGTCGGTCTCCAATCCTCCGAGCTTTTTGTGTAAAAGAGAATAGAGATTCACAACAATTAAAATATATGCCAGATTTCACAAAAAGATCGGGGTGTCCGCTAATTAGGTGTATCACAAACACTTAACGTCCTTTTATGGGGGTCTTTCGTCCGTTGTATTGACGCTTGACAGGCGTTGATTTCGGAGGTATAATGTGAACAAACATTCACATGGGAGGCTTGCATGGCCACGAAAAAACTCGCGACGGAGCTGAGGCAGGAGCAAATTCTCGCCGCGGCCCTCGAGATCGTATCAGCCAAGGGCCTGAAAGGCCTGAACATGGGCGCCGTGGCGCGGCGAGTTGGCATCGTGCCGTCTGCCCTGTATCGCCATTTCCGGGACAAGGAACAAATTCTGGATGGGCTCTTGGGGCTGATCGAGGCTCGACTCCTGGCTCATGTACAGGCCGCCAGGCAAGAGGCAGCGTGCCCGCTGACGGCGCTCGAAGTCTTGTTGAAACGGCATGTCGGTCTAATCCGGGAAAACGCAGGAATTCCGCTGGTGGTGTTTTCCGAAGAGGTCTACGGGGCCAATTCACAGCGGAAATCGCGGGTATACGAGATTCTGACCCGGTATCTGAAACAAGTAGAGGACCTCTTCGCGCAGGCGCAGCGCGCGGGGCTGGTTAGTCCGGATCTGGCGCCTGGCGATTTGTCGGTGATGTTTCTGGGTTTGATTCAACCCGCGGCGATTTTATGGCATGTCAGTGATGGCGGATTTGATGTGACGCGAGTGACGGATCGGTCGTGGCGGATCTTTGTGCAAGCCATACGGAGTGGTGTGTGATGAAAACGTTGCAGAAGAAAAAAATGCTGGTCGTGCCGTTGCTGGCTGCCGTGCTTGTGGGAGGATTTGTATTTGCTCAACGAGACGCGCGCAGTGGAAACGGCGCGGTTCGCATTTCCGGCAACATCGAAGCGACCGATGTCGAGTGCAGCTTCAAGGTGGCGGGCTGGGTGGAGTCCCGGCTGGTATCCGAGGGCGAGACCGTGCATGCGGGCCAGCCTGTGGCACAACTGGACAGCGAGGAACTCGCGCAGGAAGTGGCCATGCGCCGGGCGGAAGTGGCCGGGACAGCGGCGAAGCTGGCGGAACTCGAAGCCGGCTCGCGCAAGGAAGAGGTCGAGCGGGCGCGGGCTTCGGTCGAACAGGCAGAGGCCCGGCTGGATGAGCTGCTCGCGGGTTCGCGCAGTCAGGAGGTCAAGGCGGCGCGGGCTTCGGTACAGCGGGCGGGCGCGGAGATGACCCGGGCCGAGACCGATTACAACCGTCTGGAGCAGCTGTTTGAGCGGAACGCCGTGTCGGCGAAGGAGCGCGACCATGCCTATGCGGCGTTTGCTAGCGCACGGGCACAACTGGCTGAAGCGCATGAGCGGCTCGGTTTGTCCCAGGAGGGTCCGCGTAGGGAACAGATTGCCCAGGCTCGGGCGGCGCTGTCGGAGGCTCGGGCATGGTTTGAGCAGGTCGCGTCGGGGCCGAGAAAAGAGACCATCGAACAGGCCCGGGCTGAATTGGCACGCGCCGAACATGCGCATCGCCTGGCGGAAACGCGGCTGTCGTATGCGTCGATTTCGTCGCCGATTTCCGGCCTTGTGCTGCGGGAACATGTGGAAGCGGGAGAGTATGTGGCTCCCGGCACCCCGGTGGTGACCATTGGCGATCTGGACCATGTCTGGCTGCGCGGCTACATCCTTGAGACCGACCTGGGCCGAGTCAAGCCGGGGCAGTCGGCTCTTATCACCACGGACACGTACCCCGGCAAGGCTTATGAAGGGGTGGTCTCGTTCATTTCCTCGGAGGCGGAATTTACGCCAAAAAGCGTTCAGACGGCCAAAGAACGCGTCAATCTGGTGTATCGCATCAAGGTTGATATACCGAATCCGGCGCTCGAATTGAAACCGGGCATGCCCGCCGATGCCGAGATTCATATCGACGGGGCGACCGGCTGATGACGCCCATCCTCACGGAAAACCTTACGCGCACGTTTGGAACGGTGACCGCGGTTGATGGGCTCAACCTGGACGTCCGGGAAGGCGAGATCTTCGGCCTGGTGGGGCCGGACGGCGCGGGAAAGACCACCACGATGCGGCTGCTGACGGCTATCATGGCGCCTACGTCGGGAGCGGCCTGGGTGGCAGGGCGGCATACCGTGAACGAGGCGGAGGCCATCAAAGAAGAGATCGGCTACATGAGCCAGCGGTTCGGGTTGTATCCGGACCTGACCGTGCTGGAAAACATCCATTTCTATGCCGACATCTACAGCGTGCCTCGGCGCGGGCGGGCGGAGCGGATTGATGAGTTGCTGGCCTTCAGCAACCTTACTCCGTTCAAAAAACGTCAGGCGGGCAGGCTCTCCGGGGGGATGAAACAGAAGCTCGGGCTGGCATGTGCGCTGATCCATACGCCCAGGGTGCTGTTTCTGGATGAGCCGACCAATGGGGTCGACCCCGTGTCGCGTCGCGATTTCTGGAGGATTCTCTATAAGCTGCTCCGGCAAAAGGTCACCATCTTCGTGTCGACGGCCTATCTCGACGAGGCGGAACGGTGCAGCCGGATTGGCCTGATCCACAAGGGCCGGCTGATCGCCGTGGGCACGCCGGACGAAGTCAAGGAACTCATGGGCAGCTCGGTGCTGGAGCTGCGCTGCGTGCTGCCGCGAAAGGCCACCGAGCTACTCCGAACCCATTTCCCCCCAAACAACGTGGGCTTGTTTGGCGACCGCGTGCACGTGGCAACTGAGACCCCCGAAGCGGCGGCCGATACCATTACGCGGGTGCTCGCCGGGCAAGGTCTGGACCTGACGTCTTTGCGCGAGGTGGAACCCAGCCTGGAAGACGTCTTCATTTCGGTGCTTAGCCATCGGAAAGACGGGGAGGAGCCCTCATGAACGCCGACGCTGGACCCGCGGTTGTCGTTCGAGGCCTGGGACGCCGGTTTGGCGCGTTTCGGGCAGTGAACAACGTGACATTTGATGTGCCCCAAGGCCAGATCTTCGGGTTTCTGGGACCCAACGGCGCGGGAAAGTCGACCACGATCCGCATGCTCTGCGGCATCCTGGCCCCGACTGAGGGCGAAGGGCGGGTGGCGGGATGCGACCTGCGCACGCAGGCCGAGGAGATCAAGGCGCGCATCGGGTACATGAGCCAGAAATTCTCGTTGTATGAAGACCTCACCGTTGAGGAAAACATCGATTTTTACAGTGGAATTTACCGGATACCTGCGAAGAAGAAGCAGGAACGGAAGACTTGGGCGCTCGAGATGGCCGGGTTGAGTGCCTATCGCGGCATGCGCACCGGCTTGCTGTCCGGCGGTTGGAAACAGCGCCTTTCACTGGGCTGCGCGCTGCTGCACGAACCGCCGGTCCTCTTTCTTGATGAGCCGACGTCGGGAGTGGACCCGATCAGCCGGCGCGAATTCTGGGATCTCATTTATGAACTTTCGGGCAGGGGCGTCACCGTGTTCGTGACCACTCATTATATGGACGAGGCGGAATACTGCGACCGCATTGGCATGATTTACCGGGGGGAACTGGTCGCTATGGGCACGCCGGAGGCCCTGAAACGGGAGACCATGGCGGACGATGTGCTGGAAGTGCTCTGCGAACGGCCGAGCGAGGCGATGGAGTTCCTGGAGCGCATGGAAGTGGTGCAGGAAGCCGCTCTGTTCGGCAACGGGCTGCACGTGACAGCGACGCGCGCGAGCAACGGCGGCGCGGCCGTGCGTCGTGCGTTGGTCGGAGCGGGTTTTTCGGTACGGCGAGTCGAGGTTATCACGCCGTCGATGGAAGACGTGTTTGTGTCACTGGTCGAGGCGCGGGATCGGCTGGCGGCCGCGCAGGGCGAGGTGGCGGTGTGAAATTTGTTCGTGTGAAAGCCGTTGCGCGCAAGGAGTTCATTCACATCGTGCGCGATCCACGGAGCTTGGGCATGGCGATCGCGATCCCCATGCTGCTGCTGTTTTTGTTCGGTTACGCCCTGGCGCTTGACGTAGATCGTGTGCGCCTGATGGTGTGGGACCAGAGCCAGACACCCGCCAGCCGGGAATTTCTGACTTACTTCACGGGGTCGCGGTATTTTTCACTGCAGCAATACGCGAGCGGCTACCCGGAACTCGAACGCGCCCTCGACGCAAATGAGGTGCTGGTGGGGCTGGTCATCCCGCGCGATTTTGCCGAGCGCGCGCGGACTCGGACGCCGCTTCGAGTGCAGGCCATTGTGGACGGGAGCGATTCGAATACCGCCACGATCGCGATGGGCTATCTCAACGCGATTGCCCTGGCCTATTCCAACCAGGTATTGCTGGAAGAAACGAGGCGGCTCACGGGAAAGACGCCCGTGCCCCCCGTGGAGTTGCGCCCGCGGGTCTGGTTTAACGCGGATCTCGAATCCCGCAATTACATCATCCCCGGTTTGACCGCAGTGATCATGATGGTGATTGCCGCGCTGCTCACGTCGCTGACCGTTGCAAAAGAATGGGAACAGGGCACGATGGAACAACTGATCTCCACGCCGGTCAAAGAGGCCGAGCTGGTGGTGGGGAAGCTGCTGCCTTATTTTGCGATTGGAATGCTCGACGTGCTGCTGGCGGTGTTGATGGGCACGTTGGTGTTTGGGGTGCCGTTGCGCGGGAGCGTGCCGCTGCTGTTTGGCGTCTCCGCGGTGTTTCTGGCGGGCGCCCTGTCGATGGGCCTGCTGATCAGCATCGTCGCCAAGAGCCAGTTGCTGGCGAGCCAGCTCGCGATGATCCTGACGTTTCTCCCGTCGTTCCTTTTGTCCGGGTTCATGTATGCCACGGCTAATATGCCGCGCGCAGTTCAAATCGTGACCTATCTGGTGCCGGCGCGGTATTTCGTAGCGCTTTTGAAAGGGATCTATTTGAAAGGGGTAGGACTCGACGTGTTGGGGATTCACGCGGCCATGCTGGCCGCGTTCTCGGGGGTGATGATTGCTCTGGCGATTCTAAAGTTTGAAAAGCGGCTCGACTGATGCGCGCCGGGCGAGGACGAATGCATGCTTGAACGTATCCGGCACATGCTCATCAAGGAATTCATCCAGGTGTTCCGCGATCCACGGATGCGGGCCGTCGTATTCGTGATGCCCATCGTGCAGGTGCTTGTGTTCGGCTATGCGGTCACCACGGACGTCAAACACGTGCGACTGGCCATAATGGACCTCGATGCGAGCGCGGCGAGCCGCGATTTGGCGGCGCAGTTCATCGAAACCGAATATTTTGACCTTGCCGGCTACGTCGAGACGAACGCCGATGCGCGCCGCTTGCTGGACTATGGTGAAGCCCAGGCGGTATTGCGTATTCATCACGGATTTGAGGCGGATCTGCGCGCGGGACGCACGGCGCCGCTGCAACTGGTGGTCGACGGGACGGATTCCAACACCGCCGGGATCGTTCTCGATTATTCCGGGCGCATAGCCGGCCGCTTCGGCAACCAGGTGCTTGCAACGCGCTTGAGCCGCCTGGGCGGCGGCGGCGGGGCTTTCGTGGAGCCATTGACGCTCGAAACGCGGGCTTGGTTTAACGCGAACCTGGAGAGCCGCAACTATTATGTGCCGGGGGTGATCGCGATCCTTGTAATGCTGATCACCCTCATGCTGACCAGTATGGCAGTGGTCCGGGAGAAAGAGGCGGGCACGATGGAACAGATCATGGTCACGCCCATAACTCCGGGCGAGTTCATCCTGGGGAAGACCCTGCCCTTCGCCGTGATCGCCTTTGCCGATGTGGTGGCGATCTCACTGATCGCCGTGTTCTGGTTCCAGGTGCCGTTGGAGGGGAGCCTTCTATTGCTGTTTGCGGCCACAGGACTGTATATCATGACGACCCTGGGTATCGGATTGCTGATCTCGACGATCAGCAGCACCCAGCAGCAGGCCATGATGGGCACGTTTTTCTTTTATCTTCCCGCGGTCTTACTCTCCGGGTTCATGTTTCCAATCGCCAATATGCCTCCAGCGATCCAATGGTTGACCTATGCGAACCCCTTGCGCTACTTCCTGGTGATCATTCGGGGCATCTTTTTGAAGGCAGTGGGGCCGTCCATCCTGTGGCCTCAGATGGCCGCGCTGTTTGTCATGGGCGTCGGGACGCTCTGGTTCGCAACCACGCGTTTCAAAAAAACGCTGGTGTGATGGGGGAAAAAGACGGGGACAGGTTTGTGTGGGCCGCAGAATCGTGCCCGGATCCACGCGGGCAGGGGTGAGTTCCTTCGAGGCGCCCGGTGGCCATAGCTCGTGCGATTGCCCGGGCGCCGCTCAGAGGAATCCGGCGTGTTTGTCAGGTGCACAATCCATTTCCGCGTACTGCTCATGAATGTCCTCGAAAAGGCGGATATGAGCGAGCATGATATCGACAATATCGGGGTCGAAGCGTTTTCCCGACTCTTCGCGGATATTATCGACGGCTTCGCGGGCTGTGAACGCGTCTTTATACACCCGTTTGGACCGGAGTGCATCGTAATGGTCCGCGAGTCCCATGATGCGTGCGGCGATGGGGATATCTTCGCCGGCGATGCCCTTGGGATACCCGTTTCCGTCGTAGCGTTCATGGTGGCACAAAACGATATCGTGCGCGATGCGGAACATCTCGAGGTCGCAATATTGCAGGACAGTCTCGAGGGCGCGTCCACCGGCCTGGGTGTGGGTCTTCATGACCTCAAATTCTTCGGCCGTGAGTTTGCCCTGCTTCAACAAAATGGAGTCGGGGATGCTCACTTTGCCGATGTCGTGGAGTGGGCTGACGTAATAGATGGCCTCGATGAAATCCGGGCTGAGTCGCTGGTTAAATCGTTCGTCCTGCAGCATGAGCTTCGCCAGGAGGGTGCAGTGGTCGCGCAC
Source organism: Candidatus Hydrogenedentales bacterium (assembly GCA_050950105.1). Classification (GTDB taxonomy): domain Bacteria; phylum Hydrogenedentota; class Hydrogenedentia; order Hydrogenedentales; family SLHB01; genus UBA2224. The sequence continues at coordinate 95,625 of JBMNGZ010000005.1, forward strand.
GCGGTACAGGTGGGCGCCGGTATCGGCATCGCGTGATTCGGCGAGTTGGGCCAGCGAGATGATCAAGCCCTGGTGCGCGCGAAGGAGGTCGAGCGTGGCGACCTGGTTGGCCTGACGCAGGCGATGGGACAGGAGGCGGAGGATACGTTGCGCGAAGCGTTCTTCCTCTTCCATGAGGACAACGAAATGTGACCGGTCAAGGCAGAGGAGTTCCACGTCGGAGACGGCTTTCACCGTAGCGGACCGGGGTTCGTCGGCCACGAGGGCCATCTCGCCGAATCCGTCGCCGGGCCCCAGTCGCTGGAGTTCGCGCTGCCCGACGCCGCTGCCCTTGAGGACGATGGCTTCGCCCGTGGCGATGAGGTAATAGGTCTCTCCACGGCTGCCTTCGAGAAGGATGGGTTCGCCGGCTTTCACGGTAATCTTTCGGAATTGCCTGGCGATGCGCTCGATTGCCTGCAGGCCGAGCCCCATGAAGAGTTCATTTCTGCCCAGATAGGATTCAATGTGCATGTGTATGACTCCAGCGTCCCAACCATTTCATCGTGGCGCATACTTCTCACCGCCGCGTGCAGGGTGCGTCCCCACTCTGAGGCTGACGGGCGGTGCGCTCGTATCCCCCGGAAGATGCCCGTAGGCATGAGTCCGGAGATGCCCTCGGGCATCAGTCAAGAGATGCCCATAGGCATCAGTCCGGAGATGCCCGTAGGCATCAGTCAAGAGATGCCCATAGGCATCAGTGTACATCATTTCGGAGCGCTTTGATGCCGTAGAGGCATACCGGCGCTTCCCGGCCGCGGATATGCTGCGGACCGAATTTTTCGGCCACCACCTGATCTTTGACGAGGTCGTAGGTGGTTTCGTTGATCAGGATGCCGGCGGAAATTTCTTTTGTGAGGGCCTCGATGCGCTGGGCGTAGTTGACGTCTTTTCCGATGGCGGTGTATTCGAGCCGGCGCGCCGAGCCGATGTTTCCTACGATGACCTCGCCGGTCGAAATGCCGATCCCGATGCGGATCTGCGGTTTACCGGTGCTGGCCCACTGCGCGTTCAGGCTGCGGAGCGTGTCCTGCATGGCCAGGGCGACCTTCACGGCCCGTAAGGCGTCGTCGTCGTGCTGGACGGGCGCACCGAACAGGGCAAGGACGGCGTCGCCCATAAATTTGTCGAGCGTGCCCTCATTTTCGAGAATGATGTCGATCATGGCGGCAAAATAGGTGTTCAGGAACCGGACGAGGTCTTCCGGGTCCATTGCTTCCGACATGGAGGTGAAGCCGCGAATGTCCGTCATGAGGATGGTCACGGTTCTGCGTTCGCCGCTCACGTTCACCGGCTGGGAACTCTCGAGAATCTGGTCCACGAGTTCCGCGCTGACATAACGGGCGAACGACTGCCGCAGCAGTTGTTTGCGCCGTTCTTCGTGCCGCAGGCGTACGACCGTGAGCAGGGAGGATCCGACCGCCAGCGTGCTCATGCCGGGAAGAGGGGACCAATACACGCCCCCGTGATTGAGGAGGGCCCAGGAACCCAGCGCGAACGCTGCGAGCGCGGCGGCGGTTCCCAGGGCGCTGATCGCCACGCGCGTGCGCGCGACAAGAAACGTCGCCAGGAGTCCCGCCAGGACGACGAGGAGGGCCTGGCCCCCGCGGGTCCAGGCCGGTTCAATGAAGAAATCCCGCCGGAGGATGGCGTCGACCGCCAGGGCATGAAGATCAACGCCGGGGCACAGGCGCATAACGGGCGTGGCGTGCATGTCCTGCAGACCGCTTGCGCTGGAGCCGACAAAAACGATTTTCCCTTCCAGGCTGGCGGGAGCGACCGCGCCTTCAAGCAGACGGGCCGCGGAGATATGCTCGTAGCGCTCGGGAGGGCGCATACGGTACGGCAGCAACATGTTTCCCTGGGGATCCGTGGGGATGAGGGTCTCGCCCAGCCGGAGTTCATGGATGCCCGCGTTGGACCAGTGCACGACCAGTTGCTGGTCGCCGGATGCGGCGAGGAGCGCGGCCACGCCAAGGCTGGGCACCCACGTGTCGCCATAGCGCATCAGGAGGGGCATCCGCCGCAATTTGCCATCGCGGTCCGGCAGGGGATTGGTGGCGGCGACAAAGGTGGCGGCCTCCGCGAGTTCAGGCAACGGGCACACGAGTGAGGATGCCGCGGGCAGCGGGGGGATCCCTTCGGCGCCCTGCAGAGCCCGCAAAACCACGCTGACGGGACGCCCGCACGGCTCAGCAGTGGCAGAGGCGGAACCATCAAATTTCAAGTCTGCCCCCAGAACGACTTTGTGGCGGGCCACGGTCTCCGCGAGCAAGCGATCGTTATCCAGCGCCGCCTGGGGGATAGCGTCCAGGCCAAGCTCAAACCCGCGATCACGGCGGTACAGTGCGTCGACGTTGGCCAGGGAAAGGCCGTCCGGTTCGGTGAAGAGAACGTCGAGCGCGACGGCGCGGGCGCCGAGAGCCGCCGCCTGCTCGATGAGCGCCGCCACGCGATACCGAGGCCACGGCCACTGGCCCAACGTGGCCAGGCTCTCTTCATCCACGTCGATGATGGCTACGCCGGGAGCCGGTAGATCCTCCCGGAGCATGCGGACCATCTCGTCGTACCCGAGAAGCTCAAAAGCCCTGAGCGGGGCGGGCGGATACACGGCAAGAACGAGAAAAACCACGGTAAGCGAGACGCCAAGCAGCGTGATGAGATGGGACGTCGGGCGCGCCCGTGGACTGTCCGTCGGCGCGCCACGCAGCCGCCGTATGAGGCGGAACCTGGATTTTTCCCCAGCCACCGGTTCGTCTGCACTCCCTTCCGCTTACCGGACAACCACTTCAACGCGGCGGTTTTTCGGCTCACTGACCTGGTCTTCGGTTGGGATGAGCGGTTTGCTTTCGCCGTAATACTCCACGCTCATGTAATCCGCTGAGACTCCTCTGTCGACCAGCATCTGACGGACCTCGTTGGCGCGTTCGAGGCTGAGCTTCATGTTCGCGTCGGCATCGCCGGTGCGATCGGTATGCCCGTTGAGGCTGATATCGCGTGAATCGCGTTTTTGGATCTCAGCCAGCACCTGCTCAACCGTGGGAAGGGATTCGGCGTCAACCGTGCTGGAACCGCTCGGGAAAAAGAGGCTGAATTCTCTGGGCGGCTGCGGGACGATAGCGAGCGCGTCGCCAAACCGGGCTTGGATCTCCTCATTCGAAGCAAGCCGGGTTTCCGAGAATGGCGTATCACGCCGTTCTACCTCGACAGCCTGGTTGGCCTGATCGAGGGTGACCGTCGCGGCCTCGTTGGCGACCGTAACCACTCCGACGTGGCCGTTGGGGTCAGGTACAAGATAAAAACTGGTCTTCGGAGTAGTCGCACATCCGGCGGCGGCAGCGAGCAGGGCCAGAAGCACCACATTAACGTACTTCATGGGGCCTTCTCCGCCTTGCGGCTCGCCTTGGGCGCGGGGACATCGACCAGCAGCTCGGTGCCTCGCACCGCCGCAACACCCGCGGGAGTTTCAATTTGCGCGGCGCCTGGTGCGAGCTTGGCGATCTGCCCGGAGATGTATACCAGCGTGCCCTTGGCGACGCTGAGCGTCATGCCCAAGAGGCCCTCATTCGGCTCAAATTTGAACTCGGCCATCTTCAATTCGCTGGAGGGTCCCAGGGAGAGCGTGGTGTCGTCTCTCAAGACGATCCCAATCCCGGCATCCGGGCCGGTGTGGATGATGTCCGATGTATACAGGCGGGTGCCTTTTTCCGCCGCGAATTCGCCGCCCGGCCGGAGCACCCGGGCCGTTCCTTTTACTTCCGTGACACTGCCAACGAGTTCTTCGCTGGACTCCGCAACGGCGGCAAAATGGGCTGCCAGTGCGATACTCAATAGGAGGGCGAGATGAGGTTTGCACATAGACTTCGACTCCTGCAGTTTGCGGCCACCAGCCTGGCCTGAATGCGAGACTTCTGATCTGTTTATACCTTATACATCAGAAAAAAGACACCGAACACCTTTCAGTTAAAGCATTTCTGCCGATTTGTTGCGCCGTTCGTTGCGATTACTGTGTTCAGTGCGAGCAGTGAGACGGCGATCCAGCATTTTTTGCCGCCGGACGGAAAAGGAAAGGATGGCGCGAGCGCGCGGGGGCCCAGGGAATGAAGGTGCGATAAATGGCATTTGATATACTGTGCAGGTAGGGTCCGGCGCGACGGCGGGACGTATTATCCGCGAGCGGGTGGGTTTCGATCTTGCACGAAATGCGAGGTCCGGATATGACGGCAAAGCATCGCGAAGAAACGGCCCCATTCCAGACATCGGATGCGCGGGCGGTGGCGCATTTTCTGTCCAGGGCGGATATCCGTATCGGCGGAGAACGCCCGTGGGATATCGCAGTTCACGAGCGGTCGCTTTTCCGTCGCGTGCTGCGCCAGGGATCGCTGGGCCTGGGCGAATCCTATGTCGACGGCTGGTGGGATTGCGATGCGCTCGACGCGATGTTCCATCGGCTCCTGAGCGCTGGACTGCCCCAGGGGCTTCGAAACTGGCCGCTCGTGCTCGGCGCCATCAGGGCGCGGGCATTTAATCTCCAGCGGAAATCGCGGGCGTTTGTGATTGGCACGCGCCATTACGACATCGGCAACGACCTCTACGCGGCGATGCTCGATCGCCGCCTGGCCTATTCCTGCGGATACTGGAAGCGCGCGTCCTCTCTGGATGAGGCCCAGGAAGACAAGCTCGACCTCATCTGCAGAAAGATCGGGCTCGCGCCGGGCATGCGGGTGCTGGACATCGGCTGTGGCTGGGGCGCGTTCGTGAAATACGCGGCGGAGAAATACCGGGTGCAGGCCGTGGGGACAACCGTTTCGAAAGAACAGGCCGCGCTCGCGGCCGAGTCATGCACGGGATTGCCAATCGAGATCCGGTTTGCGGATTACCGGGATCTGAATGAACGTTTCGACCGGATCGTGTCGCTGGGCATGATCGAACACGTGGGGTACCGAAATTACGGGACCTATATGAAGATTGTGCACGACTGCCTTGCTGACGACGGCCTGTTTCTGCTGCAGACGATAGGCTCGCTGCGCAGCACCGTATCGAGCGATCCGTGGATCGGAAAATACATCTTTCCCAACTCGATGCTTCCATCCATACGCCAGTTGGCGGAGGCGACGGAAGGCCTGTTTGTGACCGAAGATCTGCACAATTTCGGCCCGGATTACGACAAGACATTGATGGCCTGGTGGCGCAATTTCGACGATCACTGGCCGCAGCTTCGAGAACGGTACGGAGAACCGTTCTACCGGATGTGGACGTACTACCTGCTTTCCTGTGCAGGCTCGTTCCGGGCCCGATGGAATCAGCTCTGGCAGATCGTCTACTCGAAGCGGGGCGTTCCGGGGGGATACGCCGCCATTCGCTGATTCATTCGGGAAGGACCGCCCAGAGCACGCGTTGCGCGGGCCGAGCGTTCTCAGCCGCCAGGACAGAGTCCGTGACAATGGCTATGCCCTCGAGCGTATCGCTGCCGCTGGCGGGCGAAAGGACACAAAGAGCGGGACAGGCCGACACAGTTCTCTCTCGTTGCCATACGGCCATTTTTCAAACGTCTGCCTCAAGAAGGTCCGTTTTCGGCGTCCAGCGCCTTTTCTTCTTCCATGCGCTGGGTGGTGATGCGTTTCTGGACCCGGAGCAGGTTGTGGCTGGTGAGCTGGAATCCTTCGTCGCAGGCCGCGAGCGCTTCCTCGAACCGGCCGAGTTCGGTCAGGCTTTTGGCCAGAAACAAGCAGGATTCCTGCAAGAGTTGGGTTTGATAGGAATCCAGGTCGCTTTGTCTGCTCCGGAGCTGCTCCCGCTCGATTTTTGCGTTGTCTACGGCTTCACGGAGTACCTCCGCCGCCTGTTCGTATGCCTTTTGTGCGGGAATTCCAAGCTCGCGGTGATAATCGAAGAGATGCCTTCCCAGGGCGGCGCGGATCTCGAATGTCCAGGGATTGGTCTCGACACCCGCCTCCAGGAGGCGAACGGCCTTTCGCGGCTCCCTCGCAAAATCCGCTATGAAGAATGCGCCCAGCGTGTAGAGCCGTTCCAGGTTCGGGTTAAGTTTAAGCGTCAGCTGGTACCAGGGGATCAACTCGACCGGGTCGCTGTGGCTGTGAATGACCATGGAGGGCGTGACCATCCGGTGCAGCTGGCCCACCGGACCGCGCCAGTCCATTTCTTCGTTTAACGCCACCGGCACGCCGCACTTGTGCTCGAGCCCAGCCGCTACATCATTGGCATCATGCGCATGAAATCCGCGGGCTTCTTCTGCTTCGGTGGGCAGACGCAATGCGACGCCGTTGTGGAGGTATTCGAGCGATTTGATCCATACCAGACTGTGAGCCGTGAACTGGATCTGCCCCATCAGGCTCAACGCGATGGACTCCTTGGCAGCCAGCATCTCGTCGGCTGTGAATTGCGCATGCACCCCGTCAATCTGCGCGCTGCACAGGTGGGCAAGGAGCCCGCACAGGGCAAAGCCCGGGGCAAGGAGCAGAGGGAACATTTTTGATCTCATTTCACCTCTCCCGTGTGCTTTGGCGCCGCATCACAGCGAAAGCCGCCGGAAACGCCACGTGCCCAATGCGACAAAGAGTGCGGCATACACGGCGGCATAGGCTGTCAATGCCGCCAGGGCGCCCGCGGGAATCGAAGGCCACTCGTGAATGACTTTTTTCGACAGATCAAAGAGTTCCAGGTGAGGGACAAGCCAATAAATCCCTTCCGCCAGCCAGCGCGCGGCCCCCTGAAGCTCGCTGTGTACCGCCAGGATGGTGTTCGCGAAGGTGCTCATGGCAAGAGACAGGAGAAGCGAGGCCGTCACGTTGGCGCCGTGGGTCAGAAAAAGGGACAGCGTCATGACAACCGCGGCGATGAGCCACATCGACAAAATCCGCAAATACAGGGCCTGAAAAAAGATGGCGCCCGAGGAAATCCCGAATACCAGAAACAGGGCATGCAATTCGACCCAGAACAGCAGCACCATCGCAGAACTCATGATCCCCGCGCCCAGGTATTTTCCCAGATAGACGGTGGTCCGGCTGACCGGCTTGGCCAGAAGTGGGTAGAGGGTGCGCTGAGCGAGTTCGGCCGGAAACTGCCGGGCGGAGACCACAACGCAGAGCACGATGCAGAGGATGTTCGTGACCGTCAGGGCGACGTCCTTGACGAACTTCTCGAGCCCGGCAATGCCGAAGCGGTTAAACAGACCCGCGCCCAACATAATGGCAAATCCGAGAATGAGGACGACATAGGGGTCTTTCCGCCGGAAAGACTCGAGGACGGTGACTTGGGCAATGCCAAACAGTCGTTGCATGATTTTTTCTCCTTGAGCCGGCCGGGGTCCGGGGGCGTTACGTAATTTTGTGCCCCAGCCTGCGCACGAAATAGTCTTCCAGCGAGGGGGGCTCTTCGTGCACGTCCCGGATTGTGGCGCCCCGCGCCTTCAGATGGGTCTGCAGTGCCTGCGCGGCTTCCCAGCTTTCCACGGCATAGACCTGTTCAGCCTCGCCAGCACTTCGTATCAGGACGTTTTCCGGCAGAGTTCCGGGCGGGCCATCGAGCTGCGCGTGCACCGCAATGGAGGTGGATGCCGCTAGGATGCGTTCCAGCGGGGTTTCTTCGATAACCTTCCCTTCATCAAGCAGGACGATGCGGTCGCACAGAAGGGCCACTTCCGTCAGTTCGTGCGACGAGAAAAACACGGTTTTGCCCTGCGATTTGAACGCCATCAGAAGCGCCCGAACGTCATGCCGGGCGACCGGGTCCAGCCCGGAGGTGACTTCGTCCAGTATGAGGAGTTCCGGGTTGCCCATGATGGCCTGGGCGATGCCGACCCGCTGCAACATGCCTTTCGAATAGCCGCTGAGGCGTTCGCGGTCGCGACCGGTCAATCCTACTTTTTCCAGCAGTTCGGAAATATCTTTTTCGCGGCGATGCCGGGGAATGCCGGCGAGCCTCGCGTAGAGTCGGAGCGCTTCGCGGGCGGTGAGGAAGGGGTAGTATACCGCCACTTCCGGCAGGTAACCGATGCGCTGCCTCGCGGCCGTGGAGCCCGCTGTCTCATCGAAAACGCAGATCTCGCCCCGGTTCGGTTGAAGAAACCCCATCAAGGCCTTGATCGTGGTGGTTTTTCCCGCGCCATTCGGTCCGATAAATCCCACCACCTCACCTTGCCTGACCGACAGGTCGAGCCCGTCGACCGCCTTCACAGTCCGGCCCCGGGATAGTTTGAACTCCACGTGGAGGCCGTTGATCCGAATCACGGCTGGTCTTTGAGTGACCATGACTACCTCCTCTGTCCGGAAACAATCGCTTGCCGGTACGCCTGCACACGGACCATCGCCGGCGGCCCGCCATGAAAGCTGGCGCAGGGCGGCGCGTCGTCTAGCTGTCCGCGGGCTGTCCCCGGGTTTCTATCCCAGCGTTCACAAAGCCGTTTGCCAGGCTATTCTTCAATTTCCACGACGGTTCCAGCGGTACACGGCGCGCACGCGCCCGGAAATTCATGCCACAGGCGGGCCATCGCCGGGAATCCCGTACAATGGGCGGGCATCAGGCGTTCAACGTGGTAATGGCGCAATGCCTGGACGGTCTGGTCGATGCGCTCCTCGCTCGCCGAACCCAGGTGCATCCCGCCTATGAGGGTATGAATGGGCCGGTCTCCCGTCAGCGCACGTACATAGTTCACCGTATTGACGACCCCCGCATGCGCGCAGCCCAGGACGACCACTGTCCCGAGGCGGGTCTCCAGATAGAGGGCCTGGTCGTCCGGCAGAAGGTCTGGTTCCTGCCCGGCGGCATCGAGAAAGAAAGGTCCGCCCGTGTCTTCAAAAAGGGTCCGCCGGGGGATGGAGCCCGTGACATGCACGCCGGGGAAAAGCTCCGTGGGCGACTCCGTCCAGACGTTTTTGCTGTTCCTGCGAACGGCCGCTGCGCCGGATGCGGGCATGCCGATCTCGCGAGGCGGACCTTCGGACGGGCGCGAATACCTGGATGCGAGCGCGGCGGGATGCAGAAACAGCGGCAGAGGCGATTTCTTCTCGAACAGCGCGGCCAGGCCTCCGCTGTGATCGTAATGACCGTGGCTCAGCACTACGGCGTCGGCGGTCTCCAGCGGGATGCCGAGATGGCGGGCGTTGTGCCTGAGCGCATAGCCCTGCCCGGTGTCGAAGAGAATACGGTGGCCGGCGTGTTCAATCCAGAACGCCAGCCCGTGTTCTGCCAGAAGGCCGGGTTTCGAGGCCGTGTTTTCGACCAGGGCCGTGATGCGAGTCATGGCAGACCTTCTTTTCCCAAACAGATTTCCTGTTTTTTGATAAGACGGTTCATCGCTGCACCAGCGCGACAATAAAAGGGCCGCCAACGCCTGTGTCGCTCAGGTTTTTGCTCATTCCGTCCCGGCCTGCGGGGCCGGGCGCCTCGTCCGGGTGGGTCGCGGCCATCTGGATGGACCCGAAAGGCTCGAGCAACTCACGCAATGCGCCGGGGGTCAGGAGTCGGCCGGACGCATACGGCTGCTTGTTCTCGGCCAGCCGCCGGCGATTAAGTGAGGCGGCCCGGTTCAAGGTCCCGACCAGTATACGGCCCCCGCTTCGAACGCATCGAGCCATCTCCCGCAGCGCGCCCGCGGGGTCCGGCAAAAATTCCAGAGTGGCCATGGCCGCGACGACATCGAACGACGCGTCGCCAAAGGGGAGTGCTGCGGCGTCTCCGGCAGAGCAGGTCACGCGCGTTCCCCCTTCTCTGCGGACCATCTGGAGCATCGGCATGGAAAGGTCCAAGCCCGTTACGCGGTAGCCCAGCGACGTGAAAAAACGGCTCCAGTGGCCTGTACCGCAGCCCAGGTCCAGCAGGCGGGAAGGGATGCCGGCCGGCCCGAGAATTCGGAGCACATCGGCCTTCTGCACCGCATCGTGTTTCATCCCTTCGGGCGTCGTATACCAGCGGTCATAGTTCCTGGCCATCGGCCCGAAATCAACGAGGCCGCGGCCAGAGATACCTTCCCGGGTGCTCACGTAGCCTTTCCTTCTTTGCGGGGTGCGCCGGCCAATCGGTTCAGTTCATCTTGAACGGCCTGCCATACCGAACGGATGTCTCCGGCACAACCATTTTCCTGATATTCGACGACCGCCAGCCGGGCGACCTGCGCCTGGGTGACGCCTCGATCGTAGCGGATGCGTCCGGCGAGCTGGAGGCCGCTTTCAGCGGCCTGAGCCTCGATCGCCTGGGTGACTTCGGGGTTCAGATCCCACTTGTTGACCGACACCATGGCGGGAACCGCAAAGTGCCGGGCGAGTTCTGCCACGCGCTTGAGATCGTGGAGTCCGCTCACGGTGGGTTCGGTAACGATCAGAATGAGATGGGCGCCCGTGATGGATGCGATGACGGGGCAGCCGATGCCCGGTGAACCGTCGATCAGAATGAGCTTCCGTTTCTGAGCCTCGGCAAGCTTTCGTGCTTCCTCGCGCACCGTGGCGACCAGCTTACCGGAATTCTCTTCCGCTATCCCCAATTTGGCGTGCACCATGGGGCCGTGGCGGGTGTCGGAGATGAACCATTCGCCATTGATAGCGTCGTCAAGCTGGATCGCCCCCTCGGGGCAGAACCAGGCGCAGACTCCGCAGCCTTCACAGGCGATGGGGTCGATTCGGTATACCGGGATTTCGGAGGGGGCGGCAGGCGGGTCCACCAGAACGGCGTCGAAGCGACACAGCGTTTTGCATTGGCCGGATGCCATGCACAGGCTGGGATCAATCCAGGCGCGTTTGCCCCCTGAAAACGGCTCGCTGTGCCGCGTTTCCGGATGCAGTACGAGGTGCAGGTCTGCGGCATCCACGTCGCAATCGGCCAGCACAGCGCCTTGCGCCAACGCGGCAAAGGAAGCGACAAGGGAGGTCTTACCCGTGCCGCCTTTGCCGCTGATCACCACCAGCTCTTTCATGAGGCATGTCCTTATTTATTTTCAGCAGGCCGTCAGGTCAAAAAGTGAGAACCCGGTCGGCCTGGCGTATCCATTCCGCCAGTTCATCCATGGTCGCTTCGTGAGCCCCGTCGAAGTAGGGTTCATTGCGATAACGTCCGCACCTGGCTTTGCAGGTTCCGCAGACTTTCACCGCTACCCCCTTCGCAATGAGGTCTTTCAGCATCTGCCCCAAATCAAAATAGTCGGCGGGCGCTTTGGCCGCATCGCGCGCCAGATCGACGGAGTCATTCATCAGGAAGATCCGGACTTCCAGGCCCGTGGTCAGGAGCTTTTCGGCCAGCCGTAACGCGTTCCACGCTAGATCCGACCCGTCATACGGCTGGTGATTGAAAATGAGCAGTGCGTTCATGACGACTCCTTCGCGGCGCCCTCCAGTTGCCTGGGCGCTTCTGAAGCCTGGGCCGGAGACAGACTCTCAAGGTGGCCCAGCAGGGTCGAGAACACCGAAAAGTATTCCGGAAGGTGTTCGGACGCCATCCCGCCTCGAGAATACACCTCGGCCACGCGCCGGTCGTCGGGTATTTCGGCGAGGATCGCTATCTGTTCCTGTTCGCACCATGCGTGCGTGTCCCGGGCGGAAGGATCGGCGCGGTTGACAACTACACCGAACGGCAGGCCCAGTACGCGAACCATTTCCACGGCCAGTTTCAGGTCGTGCAGGCCGAAGGGCGTCGGCTCCGTGACCAGTAACACGTAATCCGCGTCGCGAACGCTTTCAATCACGGGGCACGAGGTCCCCGGCGGCGCATCGATGAGCATGAGTCTGGCCTCGGGCGCGGCTGCTTTTACCGCCCGGATCACCGGTGGGCTCAGCGCCCTGCCGATATCCAGAAGGCCCTGAATGACCTGGATCTCGCCCGCATGACCCTTCTCGAGGGTTCCGATGCTTCTCTGAGATTCCGAGAGCGCCCCGGACTCGCAGACCAGCCAGCAGCCGGCGCAGCTATGGCAGAGATCGGGAAAGATCAGCACGTTGTCCTTGAGGGGGACGATGGCGCTGTATTGGCAGATGGCGCCGCACAGACCGCAGAACGTGCACGCGGAAAGATCAAGCGCGGGAATGCTCACATGGACCGGCTCACGCTCGCTAATCTTCGGATGGAGAAATAAGGCGCCGTTCGGTTCTTCGACGTCGCAGTCCAGATACGCCACCGAATGGCCCGCGCGTGATGCGACATAGGCCAGGTTGGTGGCGACGGTGGTCTTACCCGTGCCACCCTTGCCGCTGGCAATAGCAATTCTCATGGTTCCTTTCCTGTTCACGCGACTCACGCAGCTCTGCCCCGGCGGGGTGCCGCGGCTCGTTGCGCCAAACACACATTGCGCGGTTGGGCGTTCACGGCCACAGTCCCGCAGGGGCACCTGGATTCAGAAGTTCCGGAGGACGGAGCGCGACGCGCCCCGCCCTCCAGGGTCGTTGGTTGCATCAACCTTCGCTGGTTTTGCTCTCGAGTTCTTCGAGCCGTTTCCGAATTCCCGCCAGCGCTTCTTCAAAATAGCCGGCCTGGCTCTTGAGCATTTCGATCTCATGCTCACGCGGCATGGCGGGGGCTTCCGGTGCAGCATACGGCATGCCGACCGACGCGGGGTAACCCCAGGCGGCCCGCTGCCAGCCCGGCTGGCCGGTAGCAAAAAACCGGTTCCGCCAGCCGCGGCCACCGCCGCGACCGCCGCCCCAACCGGCGCCACGTCCGCCGCCCCAGCCTCCACGGCCTGGCGCAACGTTCATATGTCCGGGAACAGCATAGCCCGCGCAGAAGCCGGCTGCGCGTCCGGTCATCGGACCCATACCCATCGGGCCCATTCCATCTCCACCTGGCATGTTCATTCTCCTTATCAACCGGCGGCCACGGCCGCCTGTTTGCGTATGGTTTGGTTCTCTACGCTCTCTAGCCTCGCGTCATCGTTGCCCCACAGCTCGGGCAGACTTGCTGCGTGCAGGGCTGACCCGGCGTATGCGGCGTTTTGGTGCCGCATTTCGGGCAGACGCATTCTCCACCGGGTCCGGCGGCGAACGGACCGCCCAGTCTCCCACGGCCCTGGCCACGGCCTGCGCCCCGACCACCGCCGCCTCGACCAGCGCCTGCGCCTCGACCACCCTGGCCGCGGCCTCCTCCGGGCGGGCCTGTTCCATCACCTCTGGGCATAGCCACCTCCTTGAAAATTTCTCCTGCCGGCTACGGCCGCCGACGTTCTCACGAATGCTGCGCAGACAGATCAGAGTTCTCAGATCCGGGTCCTGCCGCGGCGGCCTTGGCCGCGGTGACGCCGCCGCCTGCCGCAACAACCGGGCATCAAGAACGTGTTCGGATTGAGCCGGCTGGTCATGTACGACTCCAGAACGGACTGCACCTCGCCGCAGGTGTGAGGGATCACCTCGATGCCCGCGTTTGACAAAGCCATTTCAAGAGGCCACGAGATCGCGCCGCAGACCAGCACGTCGATGCCTAAACCCGCCATTTCCATCACGCGACCGTGCAGATCGTTGCGGAATAGCCGTATCGAGTGCTGTTCGGCGGCCTGGCCGTCCGCAGTGAGGTCCGTCACCACCAACGTGGCGGCAACGTCGAACACCGGGGAAATTCGGCCCTGCCACTCTGGAATGGCCACTTTCATGACCAGTATAGGTACAAGATGTGTGCCAAACGCGAAATTCCGCGGAAAATGGGCGAGATGAACGTTTTTTATCGAAAATTGAGCTCATAATCGTGCAAAAAAGGCGAAATGAAGAGTTTGAAGCTGGCATTGTGCGCGATTATGAGCTATGCTATCGCTAAAGGAGCTACCATGGACCCAACGCAACAGGCAGCGCAGCGGGAAGCCGCGATTCTCGACTCGGTGAATGAGGGCGTCTTTGCGGTTGATCAAGACTGGCGGATCACCTGTTTCAACAGCGCAGCCGAGCGCATCACGGGCGTTTCGCGAGATCAGGCCATCGGGAGCCGCTGTTGTGATGTGTTTCGCGCCAGTATCTGCGAGACGGATTGCGCGCTGCGGAAAACGATGTCGGAGGGCCGGCCGGTGGTGAATGCGACCGCGCACATCGTGAATCACGAGGGCCAGCGCATTCCCATTCGCATCTCGACGGCCTTGCTCCGCGACGAGAGCGGTGCGGTGATCGGGGGAGTGGAGTCCTTCCAGGATCTGACTCAGATTGAGCAATTGCAGAAAGAGCTGGAGAGCCGGTACACCTTCGAGGATATTGTAGGGCGGAGTTCTGCGATGCAGCAGCTGTTTGATATCCTGCCGCAGATTTCCGCAAGCACGAGCACGGTGCTTATCGAGGGCGCCAGCGGCACCGGGAAAGAACTGTTCGCGCGCGCGATCCACAATCTCTCGCCCAGACAAAAAAAAGCGTTTGTGGCCGTCAACTGCGCCGCCCTACCGGATACGCTGCTGGAAAGCGAGCTGTTCGGCCACAAAGCCGGCGCGTTTACGGACGCCAAACGCGACAAGCCGGGGCGATTTGCGTTGGCTCACGGCGGAACCATCTTTCTGGACGAGATCGGCGACGTCTCTCCCGCGATGCAGGTCCGGCTCTTGCGGGTGCTGCAGGAGCGCCAGATCGAACCGCTGGGCGGCCTCAAACCATTGGAGGTCGATGTACGGGTCGTCGCAGCGACCAATAAGGACCTCACGGAACTGGTTCAGTCCGGCCAGTTCCGGGATGACCTCTATTACCGGATTCGCGTGGTCTATCTGAAACTCCCGGAGCTAACGCAGCGCCGTGAGGACATCCCGTTGCTGGTCAACAGCCTCATCGCAAAATTCAACCGGCTGCAGGGCAAAGACATCGCGGGGGTGTCGGGCAAGGTGATGGCCCGGCTCATGGAATACGACTTTCCCGGTAACGTCCGCGAGCTGGAAAACATCATCGAGCAGGCCTTTGTCCTGTGCCGCGGCGGCCTAATCGAGGGCAAACACATGCCACCCGAACTGCGCCCCGCCACCGCGGTGGAACGCGATGAACCGAGAGCAATGAGCCTCGAAGCCATGGAACGGTTCCTGATTCGAGAGGCGCTCGCTCGCCATTCAGGAAGCCGTAAGAAAGCGGCTGCCGAGCTGGGTATCGATGTCAGCACGCTCTACCGAAAGATCGGCGCTCTGGGAATTGCCGTGCCGGACAGAGACGGCCGCGGCCAGCGCCGATAACCGTGCAAAATGCATGATTAAGGCGCTTTGCACCGGGCCCCGTTCTCGGAAAAGCCGGGAAAATCCGGGGCGGACCCAAAAGCAGCGTTCGCTGGGCGGTCACGCGTATCTGCCCAAATACAAGGGTTTTGAGGCGGCTACCCGTCTGTAGGGGCGCCCGTCTCTCGATTTGGCACATAGTTTGCTTCTATCACTGGCATGGAGGAACCATTATGAAAATTGCAGTTACCGCGCAGGGCACCGATTTGACAGCCGAACTGGATCCACGGTTTGGCCGGGCGAAGTATTTTGTTGTTGTTGATACCGAGGCGGAAGGCTTCGAGGCGGTCGACAACAGCATGAACCTCAATGCGGCCCAGGGCGCGGGTATCCAGGCCGGCAGGAACGTAATCGAGCTGGGCGTGGAAGCGGTGGTTACGGGCCACGTGGGGCCCAAAGCCTACGCGACGCTTCATTCGGGCGGCGTTGGCGTGTACACGGGCGCGTCAGGCACGGTGGGGGAGGCCGTCGAGCAATTTAAGGCAGGCGCACTCACGCGTCAGGACGGTGCAGATGTGGAGGGGCACTGGGTCTGATGAACGCGCTGCCGCTGAATGCGCTGCCGCGAAAAAGTACCTGACCGAAAGGTGCTGTGGCTGCGAGAGAAATTGCGGGTCAGAGCAGGTGCCGCGGTTCACGGGGCATCGATGAGAACGGGGTAATACACCTTCGGGGCTGCTAACGCATGAGCAAACTACCTGAACAGAGCAACGTTGCCTTTCGCATGATGTCTTTCAAATTCCGTCTGCGGGACTGGGCAAACCCTCCCATGAAAATCCTGATGGACGCCGGGGTGAAATCCGGCATGACGGTTCTGGATTTTGGCTGTGGACCAGGCGGTTTCACGCTGGCAGCCGCCAAATTGACCGGGCCGGAAGGACGCGTGCTGGCCTTCGACATCCATCCGCTCGCGGTCAAGTTTGTCGAGAAAGGAGCCGCTCGGCGGGGTTTGGGCAACCTGCAGACCTTTCTCAACAGCAGCGTGAAAGAGGTCGCGGAAGCGAGCGTGGATATGGTCCTTTTGTATGACATCCTGCACCACTTGAAGCCACCCGAGGCCACCCTGGCCGAACTGCAGCAGGTGCTCAAGCCGACCGGAGTACTTTCTGTCAGCGACCATCACTGGACAGAGGCGCTGCTGATGCAGACGGTCACCGCTGGAAATCTTTTTCGGCCGGCCGGCCGCAGCCGATGGACCTTTCAGTTTGAACGAACAAAAGAAGGACAGACATCATGAAAATTGCTATCCCAACCACGGGCGGTCAACTTGCGACTCATTTCGGCCATTGCGACCAGTTCGCCATCGTGGAAGTCGACCCTGAGAAGAAGGCCATTCTGGACACGACCTTTCTGACGCCGCCTCCCCACGAACCGGGCGTGTTGCCGCGATGGCTGCATGAACAGGGGGCCAACGTCATTATTGCGGGAGGGATGGGCCAACGCGCCCAGATCTTGTTTGCGGAGCAGAACATCCAGGTGCTGGTCGGCGCACCCGCTGACACACCCGAAGCGACCGTCTCGGCCTACCTGGAAGGAAATCTGGCGACGGGCGGGAATCTCTGCGACCATTGACCGTTTCCGTCGGGCATCGCCTTACGATGAGCCGGCGCCTCTTCTTTATACGGCGCGGGTTTCCCTGGCCGGCCTTTTCCCTGAAGCGGGGCGCCTATACGGCGTAATGGCCTCAGTTCAGCAGTTCGGGCCGGTATTCGAAGTGCATGGTGTCGTAATGAGACCATTTGCCCCCCCAGATGAACCCGTGCCGCTCGAAAACGCCCACGATCGCTCTGAGCCGGTCATCTTGGAGAATGGATACGGGATATGCGGGAGCGCTGTCCGCAGAGCGAACATCCCATTTCCAATAGCGATAAAGCGCCTTAGGGAGCTGGAAATCGATCGCCGCGCCGAAACTGTGCATGCTGAGGCGCGTCGTGCCTGCAATCGGGCGCCAGGCGAAGGTGCCGATTGTCTGGGAGACGTACTGTTGCGTTTCGGCCGGCAATACGCTCAAATCGTCCCGAACCCGGCCCAGGGCCTCGGCGGCGCCGCCGCTCCTCGTGAACTGCACGCGCGTGCCGCCTAACCAGTCCACGGAGACCAGATTCGCGCGGACTTCAGCCGCGGAGCTGCCGTATATCTTCCGAAAAAAAGTTTCGTTGCGAACACGCCCCGGATCGCTGTTGAGCGACGGGGCGCTTGCTGGCCATGACCGGGGATAGGGCTGGGACATCTGGTCTTTCAGGCTGGCGCGGTTGAGCATGTCGTCAAAATCGGCCTTCGGTATGCCGTCATCAAAGACCATTTCCGTGCCGTCTGTCCACAAGAGGACGTTCGGCTTTTCTGTCGGAACCAGGTGCTCGGAATAGGCCTGAACCAGGGCGTCCCGCCCCGTGGTCTCCTCCGCCGCAGCGGGCATCAGCACCGCGCACAGCAAGCCCAGCACGCATCCCGTACACGCGATGATGTCAGATATTCGTAACATTCGCGCAGTATACACGAGCACAAATGCAGCGGCGAGCGGCCCGGGCACATTCACGTTCTAAGTGCACGCAACGCGATTTTATGTTTTTGCAGGAAGATTTCATTGGGTGTTCGGTATCCGAGGCATTTTTGGGGGCCGGCTATTTAGTCCATCGACTATCTCCTGGAGTTTTTCTAATGTAGGGGCAGGCCCACGTGACCGCGCATCCGGATTATATGGACACAATCCCCACGCGTTGCCGTAACCTGGATGGACCGGGGCAACCCCGACGCGGTAGCGTTCCGGTGTAGGGGCAGACCCCTGTGCCTACCCATCCGGATTACATGGGCAACCCCCACGCACTGCCGAAATCTGGATGTACCAGGGCAACCCTCACGCGGACGCGTTCCGGTGTAGGGGCAGGCCCACGTGACCGCGCATCCGGATTATATGGACACAATCCCCACGCGTTGCCGTAACCTGGATGTACCAGGGCAACCCCGACGCGGTAGCGTTCCGGTGTAGGGGCAGACCCCTGTGTCTGCCCTTCTTCAAGGCAGCCACGGGGGCGATCCGGATGGGCAGACACAGGGGTCTGCCCCTACGCGCTGCGGAAATCAGTTCCCGCGGTTGCCTTCCGGATTGCGCGGGCACCGCCCCACGCGTTGCGGAAAGCAGTTCCTGCGCGGCCGGCCAGCCGGATAGCCCACGCATTGCGACGGGGCGCTGTGAGTTGCGAGACACACCCCAAGACCCAACCTCCAAAACTCCACCCCCAAATCGGCTGCCGCCGATTCACCCCCGCCCGCGGGGGACAGGTACCCTGGGAGCGCCGACGTGCTCGTCGGCACACGGTTCAGCCCCGCCAGCGGGGACAAGTGCACCGCACCTGGATATCTCGAGTTGGGGTTCTTGTCTCCTCCGGTAGCGTGGCATGGACAGAGACCTGCATCATATGGCTTCGGGCTCTGCCTCTTGTGTCCTCCGAAGAAGAGGACGGATCAAAAACCAAACCAAGCGCCGCGTGTGCCGGTTCACGTTCTTGTGTCCCCCGCGGGCGGGGGTGGACACGCGCCCCGCGTGGCCGGGGGTGGATTGTGCGGGCAGGCCCCTGTGTCTGCCCATCCGGATTATATGGACACAATCCCCACGCGTTGCCGTAACCTGGATGTACCAGGGCAACCTCGACGCGGTAGCGTTCCGGTGTAGGGGCAGACCCCTGTGTCTGCCCTTCTTCAAGGCAGCCACGGGGGCGATCCGGATGGGCAGACACAGGGGTCTGCCCCTACGCGCTACGGAAATCAGTCCCCGCAGTTGCCTTCCGGGTTACACGGGCAACGCCCCGCGTTGCGAAAATCAGTTCCCGCGGCCGCCGTCCGGATTGTACGGGCCTGCCTTGTTCGACGAAAAATCCGATTTTCGTGCGTTCCATTGAGGTGCCATGTGTGTTGGGCATCGGGATTCGTTTCGCCCTTGGTTTTCGGTTGATGCCTCCAAGAATTCCGAATGGGTCCCGAGGTGTTCTTCTTCAAACTCTCTTGGCACAAAATTCACCAGCAGAAAAAACAAACCCAAAAAGCCACATACTTCATATTAGAATGCGCGCGGCAATTGGCATACACGCCCTCCAGGGGATAAGATGGTTCTTTCCGATTGGCCCATGAAGGCATGTAAGAACTCAGAGAGGATATGCACGATGAATCTACGAGCGTTGGTGTGGGGAGTGCTGGTGTTGTGGTGCGCGTCGGTCCCGAGCCTGGCCGAACCGGCGCCCGAGGCGGTCAACGATCCGTTTATGGGGGAGTATGAGGGCGTCTATCATTGGGTGGGCCATCCCGATATCCCTGCGACCGGCCTGATCGTCGCGGAAGGTCCGGGACTGTACCGCATGGTGGCGCAGTGCCAGACCGAAACCGGGCAGAACAATTACGTGGAACTTCACGGGCAGCTGGTGGGACCGCGCGTGCTCTTTCACGGCTACACCGGTTCGGGCAAGTGGGACGCCGAAGCCACGCAGGATACGTTGAACGTAAAAGGCGCCTACAAGACGTCGTTCGAACTCAAGAAGGTCGAACGGCGTTCTCCAAGCGAGGGACAGGCGCCTCCGGAAGGCGCCGTGGTCTTGCTCCCATTTGAACCGGGCAAGGCGCCGGATCTCAGCGCCTGGACCAACGGCAAATGGAAGGCCTACGACGACGGAAGCATGGGAGTGCAGCCCGGAACCGGCCCAAACACCACCCGGGACAAGATCGGCGACTGCCGACTCCATCTGGAATTCTATCTGCCTTTGATGGCGGGGGCGTTCGGTCAGGGGCGCTGCAACAGCGGCGTCTACATGCAGAACCGGTACGAAATTCAGCTGCTCGATTCGTTTGGCGTGCAGCCGCAGACCGCGGGCGATTGCGGCGGACTGTACGACATCTCAACGCCTCTGGTGAACGCCACGCTCCCGCCCGAGCGCTGGCAAACCTATGACATCGAGTTCCTCGCCGCCCGTCTCAACGAAGACGGTTCGCAGAAGGAGCCCGCCAGATTGACGGTTCGCCACAATGGCGTGGTCATTCAAGACGATGTCGCCCTGGCCGGACCTACGCCCGGCGGTACCGAGGGACCCGGCGCAGCGGAAGATGTCCTGCATCTGCAGGACCATGGCAACCGGGTGCGGTTCCGGAACATCTGGTATGTGCCGTTGAACAATTGACGGGCGGGCAGTGAGGGAGATCGTGGCGGGCGAGTGAGCACCGCTGTCGTTCAGGCAACCCGTTGATGCGGCGCGATGCTGCGCTGGGGTTGCACCTGTGTCACGGGTTTCAGCGGGCGAGTGCCTGCACATTGCGGGCACTGCCCCAACAAAAGTTCGGGGACCTCGGGCCAGGTGTATTTGCCAAGCCGCTGCGCGCAGTGGAAACAAAGAGGCGAAAGTCCGGGGATTAATTCTTCGTAGCCTTCCATGGCGTGTCTCCTCACGGGCAAGACCACCCGTCATGCTGCCGGGATGGTTCCAGTGTCTTTCTACTGACAAAAAGGGGAGGGGCGGATGGGCGCCCCCCCTCGAAGGTTATCGACTTCGTTGTACGTCTGCTCCGAAGACGCGGTATGCCTGAGGACGCCATCGTATTATTTCTTGCATCCCCGTTTCTTGGCCGCAGGCTTTTTCGCGGCGGCTTTCTTTTTTGCAACAACTGCTTTCTTTGCTGCCACTTTCTTCTTTGCTGCTGGCATCTTCTTTCTCCTTCTCGGGTTGTCACAACGACAACCCTATACCGCATAGTGTAGCAGATACTGCTAAAAAGCACCATATACTGTATTGCAGGGTTTGCAAGGAAATCTCGAAAATTTCGACCCCAAACGGAGGGTCTGAGGCTTGAGCTGGCGCTCTATGGCGGATTTTTCAGGAAAAAAGAGAGTTTCTATGGATTTTCGACTTCGATGTGCTGTAAACGTTTCCCCAGGGGCTCAGGGGTAAGAGTCTCCCTCATTGGCCTTAACGGGAAGAGACGCTGACAGGCTAACAATCGAATGAAGGAGGAAAAGACCCAATTCATGCGGGAATGACGTTCAAACGTCAAAAAAGCCGAAAAACTCCCGGCAATCGGCGATTTCCAGCGATTTGGCGCCGCTATGACGCCTCTATGCTGTTATGCAACTCAAAATAGCTCAAAAAAGACTCTAACGCGCAACAAATGGTGAAGAAAACGACGACCTGCCGAAAAACAGGGCACATTTGAGTTCTGAGTGCACTCAATGCGATTTTCCGTTTTTTCAGGAAGATTTCATTGGATGTTCGACATCCGAGGCTTTTTTTGGGCCGGTTGTTTAGTTCATCGACTATCTCCTGGAGTTTTTCTGATGTAGGGGCAGACCCCTGTGCCTGCCCATCCGGATAGCCCCTGCGTTGCGACGGGACGCTGTTAGCTCCAAGCCACACCCCAAAATCCAACCTGCAAAACTCCACCCCCAAATCGGCTACCGCCGATTCACCCCCGCCCGCGGGGGACAGCTGCGCCGCACTAAAATCTCTCCAGTTCGGGTTTTTGTGTTCCCCAAAGAAGAAGATCAAAAACCAAACCAAGCGCCGCGTATGCCGGTTCACGTTCTTGTGTCCCTCGCGGGCGGGGGTGGACACGCGCCCCGCGTGGCCGGGGGTGGATTGTGCTGGCAGACACAGGGGTCTGCTCCTACGCGCCACGGAAATCAGTCACCGCGGTTGCCTTACGGATTACACAGGCAACAACGCCCCCGCGCTGCGTAACCTTGGATGGATAAGAGCAGGCACACGCGGCTGCCCTGTGCGAGAAAAAATTCTATCTTCGCGCGCTCCATTGAAGTAAGATGGGTGTAGGACATCGGGATTCCTTTCGCTCTTGGTTGGTTGCTATCTCCAAGAATACCGAATGGGTCCCGATGTCTTCTTCTTTTCCACCTCCTCGCTCAAGACTCACCAACAGGAAAAGGGCTAAACCCAGGAACCGTGCACTTAGTATTAGAATGGACGCTGTAAAAGCCTGGCTTCGGTATGTATCATTGGTTGGGTGTTGCCGAAGTCAATTGACACGCCAGAGCATTCTGGGCAGACAGTCCCTTTTGATGTGGATTGGTGGAGTGACAATGGTAGGCGTGCATAAGAATAATGCAGTGACCAGTATGAATGGGCAGAATTATCCAGGCCTTTTTCAAGGCGCTGATGATGCTGCTGCCTCGGCGCAAAAGACCTATTTCTTGTTGCAGAGGATATACCTCGGCTCCCTTATCTTGGGCGGATTGACTGGAATGCTTACGTCGTCATTTGCTTGTACTGCACTCAATTGGACTTATACCGCGATGGCCATAGTTTTGGCCATTGGGCTTCTTGTGTTATGGATTGGCCGCGCTCGCCAGGATGACGATGCTTGGTTCGATTGCCGCGCTATTGCTGAATCCGTCAAAACGGCGACATGGCGATATATGATGTCTGCCCGTCCCTTCCAAGACAATAATTTAATGGATGGACTCTTCATTACAGAATTGCAGAAAATCAGGGACGCTAGGCCGGAGAGTCAAAAACATTTGGCAGGAATGGCTGGCGTTGGTAACCCTGTCATCACTGATTTCATGCGCGAAGTTAGAAATGGCACGTTTGAAAATCGAAAATTGTTTTATGTCGAGCAAAGGTTACGTGATCAAAAGGTCTGGTACTCTCGTAAAGCAGAGTTAAACGCACGCAGAGGTAATCGATGGTTTTGGGGGACTGCAGCATTGCAATGCTCTGCTGTTGTCATCGCTATCATACAGTCGTCCACAGGAGGGCTGGGATTCAATATCGTCCCGGTAATTACTACCTGTGCAGCAGCTGTAGCCGCATGGAGCCAGATGAAGCGTCACGATGAGTTGAAAAAGACTTACGCCCTTGCTGCACAAGAACTCAGTGAACTGGAGACCATAGCCAACAATTTGGCCAGCGAGAACGATTTTCCACAGCTCGTAGAGCAGGTAGAGAAGACCATCTCGCGAGAACATACCATGTGGTGTGCTCGTAGGGATGTTCCGCTTCGTAGAACTGACTCTGGAGCACGGTAGGCCGAAATGAGATGATGGTTGAAAAAAAACACAAACTTAGTCTCGCAAGGACTACCGTGCAGTTACCCTGTTTTTTTCCATCCATATCGAGCGTTAAGACGAATTTGATGCCGGTCGACTACGTTGAGCTTTTGGCTGCTTCTGCCCATCCTCTCTTCCTTGTTTCTGCTTACGATATCGCAAGTTCTACACCAGAACATCAGGAACGCATTGATCGTGCCATCAAACAAAGCCGATCTAAGGGCTCGGCCGTTTTGTTGGACAGTGGCAATTATGAGAGCTTTTGGAAGGGATCTACTGATTGGCTGGTGGAGGGCTTCTACAAGATATCAAGCGTCTATGAGTACGATATAGGTTTTTGTTTTGATAATCAGGTTCCCCCATCTACCGCGAAAGAGATCTCTGAAGATGTTGTCAGAAGTGTTCTTCGCGATCAGGAACACTCATTAAATACGATTGTGCCCATCGTACATGGACCCACCGACTTGTTGCCCGTGGCAGCGCAAATGGTTGCAGAGCAGCTTTACCCTGTTCTCTTGGCCGTTCCCGAGCGTGCTTTGGGGGATGGTATTTTGGCACGAACGCGTTCTGTTCGAAAAATCAGGGGAGCGCTCGATGAGCTGGGTTTTTATTGTCCGTTACACTTACTGGGTACAGGGAATCCCATTTCGATTATTGCCTACTCAATCGCTGGCGCAGACAGTTTCGATGGCCTGGAATGGTGCCAAACTGTGGTTGATCACGAAACGGCATTCCTATTTCACTTTCAACACTGGGATTTCGTTCGTGGGCAGACAGACTGGGGTTCGAATCGTTCCCTGCCATATATTCAATTGGCGCTGATGCATAATCTCGATTTTTATACCTCCTTCATGCGGAGGCTTCAGGAATCCATAAAAGATTGCAATCATCATGGAATTATTGAGGCTTTTTTGCCTGGGAAACGTGGCGAAATCCTCCTCAATTCTCTTGAAGGGGTGTGAATAGCAATATGGTGGCTCAAGGGGTCAATCTTTCTCGACTGGAGAGGGCAATCCAAGAAGTATGTATGTGCCTTAAGGACAAATGCGAGCAGAGGCTTGAATGGACGACCCTCAGCGAGGATCTGTTATGGCGTGAGTTGGTAGCTTGCATTTTGGGAAGCCGCGTCCGATATGGTGTTGCCTTTTCAGCTATTGAGCGCATGGAAAAGGCCAACTTGTTGTCGGCAAGTCATGCCATCACAAGGCGGGATGAATACGAACAGGAAGTTTTAAACATATTGATGGAACAGGGAAGTTCGGAAAATGCCTGCGTTGTAAAAAGCCGCTATCCCTTTCCTCGGTTACGAGCTGGCCAAGTGAGTGCCGCCGCTGAAACGCTTTATTCCTGTGGTGGAACAATAAAGAGTCGCCTTGAAATGGCAAAGGACGAACGCGAGGCGCGCCGTCAATTCGCTGAGACTGTTTCAGGACTTGGCCCCAAGCAAGCCAGCCTCTTTCTGCGCAATATCGGATACACAGCCCGGGTTGCTGTTCTCGATGCACACATTCTTACTTACATGGCATGGGTGGGACTGACAGCAGCACCTGTTAAGACCGTTCGAACAATACGGCAATATGAGGTGCTTGAAGACACATTTATTAAGCATTCATTTTCTTCTGGTTTCCCCCCAGATCGCTTTGATCTAGCAGTCTGGGTGGTTGTGCGAGTGATCAAGAGGGATTACGTGTCATGTCAATAGTGATCCTTGTTTCTGGCGGAATTGACTCTACCCTAATGAGTTTGATGGCTCATGAGGAAGGCTTTGTTATAAACCCTCTGTTTGTAGATTACGGTCAACTCAGTTCAAATAGGGAATGGAATGCCTGCGAGCAACTGCATAAGAGATATGGATTGCCATTGGTCAAGCGAATGGATGTCTCCGGTTTCGGCAAGATTGTACCAAGTGGTCTTACCGATCCCACCATGCGCATAAACGAAGACGCGTTCCTGCCAGGCCGGAACCTTCTTCTGTTGCTTTGCGGCGCTGCCTACGCGTACAGTCTACAAGCGGATGGTGTGGCTATAGGTTTGCTGAATCCCGAAGATTGTCTATTTCCTGATCAGACGCTTGATTTTCTTCGCGAAACCGAAGATATGATCGAGACAGCCATGAAAAAGCGAACTGCTGTGCTCGCGCCATTAATAGAGTTCACGAAGGAAGATATATTGTCACTGGCAACAGCGCGTGGGTTACAAGATACGTATTCCTGCCACGCCGGGGGGAATGAGCCCTGCGGGAAATGCGTGGCATGTATTGAGATTGCAAATGCAAAAGAAAGGAGCTGAAAGATGGGTGGAGGTGGCGGTGGCGGCCGCGGACTGACCCCCAGTGAGCTTCAACAGTTGGAGAAAAAGGCCAAAGAATCTCTGATGACAAGTGGCGACACGAGTAAATGCAATGTGTTCATTAGCTTTGCAGCCGAAGACTTGACCGACGTCAATATGCTTCGAGCGCAGGCAAAAAATGAAAATTCGGATATCGAATTCAACGACTGGTCATTGAAAAAGCCCTTCGACAGCAAGGATGCTGAATATGTAAGGCGGGGGATACGGGAACGAATTCGACAATGTTCGGTCACTATCGTATACATATCCGACAAGACGGCTGACAGCAAATGGGTTAACTGGGAAATCCGTGAATCCATCGCTTTAGGCAAAGGCGTGGTGGCTATGTATAAAGGCGATAGACCTCCTTCTCGCTTACCTAAGGCCGTTTCAGAAAACAAAGTGCCTGTTGTGCCTTGGAACCAAAAGGCATTGGCTGAAGCATTAAGGACTCAGGGGCAGAAGAAAAAGTAGACTACACCGACTTTGAAGCGAGCGGACGAACCTCAAGAGATATGATCCAGGATTTAGAACAGATTGAGTACCGCGGAGGCTTGCTCGAAAAGGGCATGAAGCCCGAGAATCTGCCTTTGAAAGTCTGGAGGGGTGGCAAGATTTCTGCGGACGTCCGCGCCGCCGCCAATGAAGAAGACCTGCTCAACCTCGGAGGCGTTTACGGTGATCGAGACGCCGGTGATCCCGTTGAATACGATCATCTGAAACTCATCCTGACCGACGGTACCGTCGAAATAACGGTCTTCAACCGAGGAATCACGCTGTTCACATCGGATGATGAAAAGGTGCGGCGCATCCACCGGGTGCTCTGCAAATTGGACCAACCAGGGAACGACACACGATTGTGACAAAGGTGAACACGGAAAAGGTTGCATGGTCCGGAAGGATTATATCCGTGCAGCCTCGTATCCGGCTGATGCGGTCTTTCGACGAGCGAAGTCACAGCTACCAGGGATACGTGCTTCGCATTGCCGGGACAATCGGAGATGAACCCGGCGAATTCCAGATTGCGCTCGGGAAGGCTGCCCAAGCGAAGCATCGTTTCCATGCAGGCATGGAGGCAAGTGGGCAGGCGGTTCCCGTTCCTGATCCGCGACTTGAGACAGCCGGATTTTACAAGGCAAGCGGTTTGAAGAAACTGAAAGATGCCGATGGTGGTCCCCCGACCGGTCCGCCGTTTCGTGGTGTGCCGCCCGAGCTGGAGATCTATCGCAGTCGTGGACATCGGCGTCTGGACACGCGGACTTATGATACCAAGTGCACGACCTGTATCTGGGGCTGTCGAATGCCGGTGGAAATGATCATCGACCACTGGAATCCGTCCAAAAAACGATATCGCTTCGAGACCTTCTGTTACGGCCCGAAAAGCTGTGCTTTTTACCGGGCCGGCCCGACACGCAAGGTGCCGGGGCGAAAGGGCATGTCCTACACCGAGGAGGACTGGGTCGACGAGGATGCCACCGCCCATAGGGGGCCTGATGATTAGGCCGCTACGCCAAGCAAAAAGTTGGAACGTGCCCAGGGATGCCTGATGGGACAGCTCGCCGGTGATGCGTTGGGAAGCCCGGCTGAGTTTCAGACGCCGAACAGATCCGACGGGAGTATCCCAACGGCGTCCGGGAACTTGCCGACGGGGGGACTTGAAATACGATTGCCGGCCAACCGACCGATGATTCCGAGAGGGCGCTGCTGCTGGCCCGTCTGTTGGCGGATTAGGGGCGGTATGACCCAGGGGAAGCCGGAAAGGCTTACCTGTTCTGGTTGGACTCCGAGCCCTTCGATTGCGGCATGACTGTCTCCGGCGGCCTGCGGGGTCGTCCCAATCCGGACAGCCAGGCCAATGGGGGTCTTGTCGGGCTGAGCTGCTTCCTTGATGGCTCCGGCGCTGATGTCGCGGGTGGTTATAATCAGTCCTTGCTCGTGCGCCCCCAAACTGCCGCGCGCCTGCTGTACCACCGGGGCAGGAATGTTGTTCTTGCGCTTCCACTTCTTCACCTGGACGGCGATTTTGATGCGGACCACGTCACCGACCACCAGGGCGCCCCGGACATCGATGCCGCCGTCGCCGCTGCCGGCAATGCAGGTGCTGAAGAAGCGGTCCCATTCGGCGTCGGAAAACTGCAGTTTGTTCAGTTTCTCCAACGGGCGGCGCAGGTTGGCAATCAGGTCCGCTTCCGGGGTAAAGGACAGATACTCATAGGCCTGTACTTGCAGCTGCTTGATGAAGTCCTTTTCCAGTTGGGCCTCGGATTGATAGGCGGTCTCCCGAGCGACCCGGACTTCGGGCCGGAATTCGGCAACCACGGTGCTCTCGTTAGATAGCGCAACCGGTTCGTAGCGGTAGGATTTGAGATCTTCACTCATGCCTTGTCCTCCTGATCCCGGTGCACGCGAAGGCGCGAAGACGCGAAGTTGGTGTGCTTGTTGACGACGCGTTTCAGGCCGTCCTTCAGGAGAGGTGCGCCGAAGTTGATGAGCAAACCAAGGGGCAACTCCATCAGGCGTAGATAGGTCAGGAGTTGCTTAGGGTGAACCGGATGGAGATTTTCAACCGATTTCAATTCGACGATCAACTGACCCTCAACCAGCAAATCCAGCCGGAAACCCTCGTCGAACCGGATGTCCTGATATTGGATGGGGACCGGTTTTTGCCGCTCAACCTGCAAGCCGCGCTGCTCCAGCATCCTGCACAAAACCGCCTCGTAAACTGATTCCAAAGATAGCGCAACCGGTTCGTAGCGGTAGGATTTGAGATCTTCACTCATGCCTTGTCTCCCTGATCCTGGTGCACGCGAAGGCGCGAAGACGCGAAGTTGGTGTGCTTGTTGACGACGCGTTTCAGGCCGTCCTTCAGGAGAGGTGCGCCGAAGTTGATGAGCAAACCAAGGGACAACTCCATCAGGCGTAGATAGGTCAGGAGTTGCTTGGGGTGAACCGGATGGAGATTTTCAACCGATTTCAATTCGACGATCAACTGACCCTCAACCAGCAAATCCAGCCGGAAACCCTCGTCGAACCGGATGTCCTGATATTGGATGGAAACCGGTTTTTGTCGCTCAACCTGCAAGCCGCGCTGCTTCAGCATCCTGCACAAAACCGCCTCGTAAACTGATTCCAAAGATAGCGCAACCGGTTCGTAGCGGTAGGATTTGAGATCTTCACTCATGCCTTGTCCTCCTGATCCCGGTGCACGCGAAGGCGCGAAGACGCGAAGTTGGTGTGCTTGTTGACGACGCGTTTCAGGCCGTCCTTCAGGAGAGGTGCGCCGAAGTTGATGAGCAAACCAAGGGACAACTCCATCAGGCGTAGATAGGTCAGGAGTTGCTTGGGGTGAACCGGATGGAGATTTTCAACCGATTTCAATTCGACGATCAACTGACCCTCAACCAGCAAATCCAGCCGGAAACCCTCGTCGAACCGGATGTCCTGATATTGGATGGAAACCAGTTTTTGCCGCTCAACCTGCAAGCCGCGCTGCTCCAGCATCCTGCACAAAACCGCCTCGTAAACTGATTCCAAAGATAGCGCAACCGGTTCGTAGCGGTAGGATTTGAGATCTGCACTCATGCCTTGTCTCCCTGATCCTGGTGTACGCGAAGGCGCGAAGACGCGAAGTTGGTGTGCTTGTTGACGACGCGTTTCAGGCCGTCCTTCAGGAGAGGTGCGCCGAAGTTGATGAGCAAACCAAGGGGCAACTCCATCAGGCGTAGATAGGTCAGGAGTTGCTTGGGGTGAACCGGATGGAGATTTTCAACCGATTTCAATTCGACGATCAACTGACCCTCAACCAGCAAAT